>NZ_JBITGX010000001.1:0-1081806 GCF_044457425.1 Streptomyces sp. NPDC050546 | reverse complement strand
GTCCTGACGGTGCCCGGGGGCGCCGCCTCCCCGACAGCGGGCTCCGGCTCCTCGCGGCCGCCGATCGGCTCCTCCCGCAGCCCCGCCCGCCGCACGCCGGGCAGGTCACTTCACGCGCCCGTACCAGACGCTCTTGGTCCAGATCTTCTGCAGCCGCACCACGTCCCCGCTCTTCGGGGCGTGCCAGAGCTTGTTCTTACCCGCGTAGATACCGACGTGGTACACGTTCCGGCCCGAGTGGAAGAACACCAGGTCTCCCGCCTTGCGGTTCTGGGCGGAGATGTGGCGGGTCTTGTTGTACTGCTGGGCGGCCGTGCGCGGCAGCTTCTTGCCGACCTTCTTGAACGAGTACAGCGTGAGGCCCGAGCAGTCGAACCGGTGCGGTCCCGTGGCGCCGTACTTGTAGGGCGATCCCTTCTTCGAGGCCGCTATCTGGAGTGCCTTGGTCGCCGACGTGGCTGCCGATGCCTCGGAGGCGAAGCCGGGGGCCACGATCGAGCCGCCCACGGCGGCGATGGTCAGGGCCGAGGCCGTACCGGCTCGGGCCATGAGCGACGGGACACGATTGAGCGCAGTCATGCGCAACCCTTCGTCAGCCGCCTGTGAAGGATGACCTGTCGGATTCGGGCTGGCGAAGTTGCCCGGCCGCTGACGCGGCTTCACCCCAAGGGCTGCTCGGGTCCGGTCATGGCGTGACCGTCCCGGCGACCCGTCGTGCTTGGGTCCTCCACTCCTGCCGATCCACTCCTGTCGACCGGTCATCCAGGCGGCGGCAGGACTCGGCGTCCGCCCGGATCGCCCCGCCGCTGTGGCGGGGGCTTGTCGTCAGTCAGGGATCTTGACTGATGGTTGTCATGAAATCCCAACGGAACCGGGGATTTGTGTTGTTACTCACCACTCACCCGTTCGGGTGGACACGTCTGTGTTCGAGCCGGTGTCCACCACCCCGCGCACCGCCGGACCAGCGATGGAATGTCTCATTCCGTCCCTCCGTCCCTTCCCCCGCGCAACCGTGACGGTCCAAAAATTGGTGCCCCGTCTACTCCAGACAGCGGTACGTCGTTTGGCCCGTTTCGACTCAGGCCCGGACGCCATGTCGACAGAGCGGGCGTCCGGGCCGACGGATCGGCCGGATCCGCGTCAACCGACGGACTCCGGGGGCAGGGTGACGCGGGCCGTGCGGCGCTCGCCGTCCAGCACCCGCAGCGCCCGGGCCAGTGTGTCGGTGTGCAGTTCCGTCTCGCCCCGCTGGTGCATCAGGGCCAGCGCGTCACGCAGCGCGGTCGCCTTGCCGACCAGGGCCTGGGCCGCGCGCAGTCCGCGATAGGTATCGCCGTGCAGCGCCGGATTGATCCGGCCGAGCAGGTCCACGACCTCGAGATAACGGTCGATCAGCTCCGCCTCCGCGCGGGTCAGGGCGGGCAGTGGAGGCAGTTCGGGCGGCAGCACCGGCGGCTCACCTTCCGGTCGGCGCGGCCATGGTGGCCTTGCGGTGGGGGACGATCCGGTCCACGAGGCCGTACTCCACCGCCTCCTGGGCGGTGAGGACCTTGTCCCGCTCGATGTCCTCGCTCACCTGCTCCCGGGTGCGCCCCGTGTGCCGCGCGAGCATCTCCTCCATGCGGGTCCGGATCCGCATCAGCTCGTCGGCCTGGATCGCCAGATCGCTGGCCTGTCCCTGGACCGGCTCGGGCAGGGCGGGCTGATGGATCACCAGACGCGCGTCCGGCAGCATGGAACGCTTGCCCGGCGTGCCCGCCGCCAGCAGCACCGTGGCGGCCGCCCCGGCCTGGCCCAGGCAGACCGTCTCCACGTCACACATGACGTAGCGCATCGTGTCGTAGAGGGCCGCCATCGCGTGGAACGTGCCGCCGGGGGAGTTGATGTAGAGCTGGATGTCGCGGTCCGGGGCCTGGTGCTCGAGGTACATGAACTGGGCCATCACGTCGTTCGCCGAGATCTCGTCCACCGGCGTCCCGAGGAAGACGATCCGCTCCTCCAGCAGCTTCGAGTACGGGTCCATGGTCCGTTGCCCGGAACTCGTGCGTTCGGTGAACTCGGGCAGCACGTGACGGGCGGACGGTCGGGTCATGGGGAACCCCTCCTCGCGGGCAGAGCTGTCTCCGGCGACAGCTTCCTCTGTAAAAAATGTACAGGACGTACGTCACGTTATGATGGGCGCATGGCCTACGAGATTCCGGTGACGCAAGCCAGGGCTGAGCTCGCCGACCTGATCAACCGCGTGGTGTACGCCGGCGAGCGCGTCGTCGTCACCCGGCACGGCAAGCCCCTCGTCGCCCTTGTCTCAGCCGATGACCTGCGGCGACTCGAAGAGGCCCAGGAGCTCGCGGAGCCCGCCGAGGAGCAGGTGATCAGCGCCGTCTCCACGGTCCGCGAGGTCGCGTCCGCTCCTCGCGAACACCGGCGGTTCGGGATCGCGGCGGAGCACCGGGGGGCCAACCCGGCGTAGTCCGAAGCCGGGCAGACGGAAGACCGTGCACCCCCGTCCGCTACGGCGGGGGTGCACGGTCGTTTCTGTGCGCGGGCGGAGCCCTGGAGGGCGGCGGCTCAGCCGACGGTCGCCGGCTCCCGCCCGGCGGTCACGTGCTCGCCGGCCGTCCTTCGCGTCCTGAGCGAACTGCCCAGCAGTACGGCGCCCAGGCCCAGCGCCGCCCACCACGTCAGCGTCAGGGCGGGGCCGGTCGCCGCGGCGCCGTCGAAGTACGCCACCGAGCGCAGCAGCGTCGCGCCCGCGCCGGGCGGCAGCCACTGGCCGATGACCCCGGCCGGCTCCGGCAGCATCTGAGGCGCCGTGGCCGCTCCGGAGAAGGGGTTGCCGAGGAGCATCAGCACGGCCGCGCTGATGCCGATGCCGGCGTTGCCGATCAGGGCGGCGAGTCCGGCGACGGCACCGCTGACGGCCAGTGCCGACAGCCCGAGCACGGCGGCCTCCGCCCACCAGTCGCCCGTGAGCACCCCGAGCCAGCTGTGTGCGATCCCGGCCGCGACCACCCCCACCAGGGCGGACGCGCCGAGCAGCGCGATCACGGCCCGGACGCCGCGCAGCCCCAGCAGGGTGACCACCGCGCCGGCCGCGATGCCGGCCAGGGCGAGGGGTAGTACGGCGGCGGTCATTCCCGCCCCGCGTGGGTCGTTCTCCGGGGCGGCGACGACGTCGACCGTCCTGACCTGCGCGCCTTCGGCGGCGGCCTGCTGGGTCACGGCCTGCTGGAGCAACTGGGCCACGGCCGGTCCGGCCGCGGACGCGGTGAGCAGTTCCGGTCCCTGGGGTGTGACCACCACGGCGCCGTACACGGCCCGGTCCTCGATGGCGTCCCGGGCTGCGGCCTCGTCGGTGTAGCGGTGGATCTCGAAGGCGCCCTCGCGGAGCTCCAGTCGCTTCTCGACCTGCGCCGTCGCGGCGGGCGGTCCCGCCACGCCCAGGGGCAGGTCGCGCGGCGCGGTGCGGGCGGCCGGCCAGGCGAAGGCCCACAGGGCCAGGGCCGCGAGCACGGGCACGAGGACGATGACCGCGATCACGCGGCGGTCGGGGCTGGCGGACATGAGTGTCTCCTGCGAGTGGCGGACAGCGGAGCCGGACACTAAAAAGAAGGATCGTTCGTTTTGCCTCCCTCTCACCGTGCGCGCCCTGCGGTCGCTTGTCAAGAATGAATATTCGTTTTACTTTGTGGACCATGGCACGCGTCTCCCAGGAACACCTCGATGCCCGCCGCCGCCAGATCCTCGACGGCGCCGCGCTCTGCTTCGCCCGCAACGGCTTCCACGCCACGTCGATGCAGGACGTGCTGAAGGAGGCCGACCTCTCGGCGGGCGCGGTGTACCGCTACTTCAGCGGCAAGGAGGAGCTGATCGGCGCGATCGTCGCCGAGGTGCTCGATTCGGTCCGTGCGGCCTTCGAGGAGGCGGCGCGGCAGAGTCCGCCCCCGCCGCCGGACGAACTCGTCGCCTCCGTGCTCGGCAGGACGCTCGCCGCCCGCGAGTCCCTGGTCGTCGACGGCCGTCCCGCGTTTCCGCGGCTCGTCATCCAGGTGTGGACGGAGACCCTGCGCAACGAGGAGCTGGCGGCACTCCTGCGGGAGGGCTACGGCTCGGTCCGCGCGGCCTGGGCGAGGATCGTCGAGGGGTACCAGGAAGCCGGCCTGATGCGGGCGGACGTGGCGCCGGACCATGTGGCCCGCACGATGATCGCCGCCGTCCTCGGCTTCATCGCGCAGCAGTCCCTCTTCGGACCCGCCCCGGTCGACACCCTCCGGGACGGTCTGCGCGCGCTGATGAGCATGCGGGACGACCACGCCGCGTCCGGCGGATCACAGCTCGGTTAACGTGCCCGAAACCCGGTCCAACTAGCCTGCCGCCACGCCACCAGGGCTTTTCCCCCGGGGCTGCGGCAGCCGGGCCCCGCACGGTCCGGAGCGAGGACTGTGAGGTGGGACGTGCAACTGACCCCGCACGAGCAAGAGAGACTGCTGATCCACGTCGCGGCCGACGTGGCCGAGAAGCGCAGGGCCCGCGGGCTGAGGCTGAACCACCCCGAGGCGGTCGCGCTCATCACCTCGCACATCCTCGAGGGCGCCCGCGACGGCCGTACCGTCGCCGAACTCATGTCCTCCGGACGCAAGCTGCTCACCCGGGACGACGTCATGGAGGGCATCCCGGAGATGATCCACGACGTCCAGGTCGAGGCCACCTTCCCGGACGGCACCAAGCTCGTCACCGTCCACGACCCGATCGTCTGACGGGGAGCCGCCGTGATTCCCGGAGAGATCCTCTTCGCCGAGGACCCGATCGCGTACAACGAAGGCCGCGAGGTCACGCGTCTCACCGTCCTCAACGCCGCCGACCGGCCCGTCCAGGTCGGCTCCCACTACCACTTCGCCGAGGCCAACCCCGGCCTGGAGTTCGACCGCGCCGCGGCCCGCGGAAAGCGGCTGAACGTCGCCGCCGGAACGGCCGTGCGTTTTGAACCCGGGATCCCCGTCGACGTCGAACTCGTTCCGCTCACCGGCGCCCGTGTCGTGCCCGGTCTGCGCGGTGAGACCGGAGGTGCCCTCGATGCCTGAGATCTCGCGTGCCGCGTACGCCGACCTGTTCGGCCCGACGACCGGTGACCGGATCCGGCTCGCCGACACCGATCTGCTGGTGGAGATCGAGGAGGACCGCTCCGGCGGCCCCGGACGCGCCGGTGACGAGGCCGTGTTCGGCGGTGGCAAGGTCATCCGGGAGTCCATGGGCCAGGCGCGTGCCACGCGGGCGGAGGGCACCCCGGACACCGTGATCACCGGCGCGGTGATCATCGACCACTGGGGCATCGTCAAGGCCGACGTCGGCATCCGCGACGGGCGGATCACCGGCATCGGCAAGGCCGGCAACCCCGACACCATGGACGGCGTCCACCCCGACCTGGTCATCGGCCCGGAGACCGAGATCATCGCAGGCAACGGGCGGATCCTCACGGCCGGCGCGATCGACGCGCACGTCCACTTCATCTGCCCGCAGATCGCCGACGAGGCGCTCTCCTCGGGCATCACGACACTCGTCGGCGGCGGCACGGGCCCTGCCGAGGGCTCCAAGGCCACCACCGTGACCCCCGGCCCCTGGCATCTGGCCCGGATGCTGGAGGCGATGGAGGCCTATCCGCTCAACATCGGCCTGCTCGGCAAGGGCAACACCGTCTCGCACGAGGCGATGCTGTCGCAGATCCGCGGCGGCGCGCTCGGCCTGAAGCTGCACGAGGACTGGGGCTCGACCCCGGCCGTCATCGACGCCTCGCTGACCGTCGCCGAGCGGACCGGTATCCAGGTCGCCATCCACACGGACACCCTCAACGAGGCCGGTTTCGTAGGCGACACGCTCGCCGCGATCGCCGGGCGGGGCATCCACGCGTACCACACCGAGGGCGCGGGCGGCGGGCACGCGCCGGACATCATGACCGTGGTCTCCGAGTCGTACGTGCTGCCGAGCTCCACCAATCCGACCCGGCCGTTCACCGTCAACACCGCCGAGGAACACCTCGACATGCTGATGGTCTGCCACCACCTCAACCCGGCGGTGCCGGAGGACCTGGCCTTCGCCGAGTCCCGGATCCGGCCCTCCACCATCGGCGCTGAGGACGTGCTGCACGACCTGGGCGCGATCTCGATCATCTCCTCCGACTCCCAGGCCATGGGGCGCGTCGGCGAGGTCGTCATGCGGACCTGGCAGACCGCGCACGTGATGAAGCGGCGGCGCGGCGCGCTGCCCGGGGACGGACGGGCCGACAACCGCCGGGTCCGTCGCTATGTCGCCAAGTACACGATCAACCCGGCGCTCGCCCAGGGCCTGGCCCGGGAGATCGGGTCGGTCGAGAGCGGCAAGCTGGCCGACCTGGTGCTGTGGGAGCCGGCGTTCTTCGGCGTCAAGCCGCAGCTCGTCATCAAGGGCGGGCAGATCGCCTACGCGCAGATGGGCGACGCCAACGCCTCGATCCCCACGCCGCAGCCGGTCCTGCCGCGCCCGATGTACGGGGCGATCGGGCGGGCACCGGCCGCCAACTCCCTGAACTTCGTCGCCCCCTTGGCCGTCGAGGACGGGCTGCCGGACCGGCTGGGTCTCGGCAAGCGGTTCGTGGCGATCGAGTCGACGCGCGGGGTCACCAAGGCCGACATGCGGGAGAACGACGCGCGCCCGGACGTGCGGGTCGATCCCGACAGCTTCGCGGTGCACATCGACGGGGAACTGGTCGAGGCGGCGCCGGCTGCCGAACTGCCCATGGCCCAGCGCTACTTCCTGTTCTGAGGACGCCCTGATGTCACGAGCAGCGCTTCTCGTCCTGGCCGACGGCCGTTTTCCCGCCGGTGGCCACGCACACTCCGGCGGGGCCGAGGCCGCGGTCAAGGCCGGGCGGATCAAGGGGGCGGTGAGCCTCGCCGACTTCTGCCGGGGGCGTCTGCACACGGCCGGATCGGTGGCCGCGGCGCTCTCCGCCGCCGCGGCGCTGGGGATCGACCCCGTCGCGCTGGACCGGGCCGCGGACGCCCGTACTCCGTCCCCCGCGTTGCGGCTCGCCGCGCGCAAGCTGGGGCGCCAGCTGATGCGAGCCGCCCGTTCTACCTGGCCGTCCACCGAACTGGACGCGCTGGCACGGGAGTTCCCCAAGGGCGCCCATCAGCCGGTGGTGCTCGGACTGACGGCGCGGGCGGCCGGGCTGGGGCCGGTCGACGCGGCGTACTGCGCGGCGTACGAGAGCGTGAGCGGCCCGGCCACGGCGACGGTGCGGCTGCTGAGCCTGGACCCCTTCGACGCGACGGCGGTCCTGGCCCGGCTGGCGCCGGAGCTGGACCAGGCCGTGGACCGCGCGGTGGAGGCCGCGAGGAGAGTCGTCGACGAGGGAGTCGACGCCTTGCCGGCGGGCTCGGCACCGCTGCTGGAGATCGGAGCGGAGGCGCACGCGGCGTGGCCAGTACGCCTGTTCGCATCATAAGGGCGCTCAGGTAGCCCACATAGGGGCGCGGGGAACTGCGCGAGAAACCCCCACCCACCCGCACCCCGACACCAGCGCCCGCCACCCCGCATCGCCCGCAAACCCCGGGCCCACCCCACCAGGAGCCGCACATGCACCTCGACCACCACCACGAGGGACCGTCGACCGTAAGCGCGGACGTGCACCGCCCCGACGGCACCCGCAGAGCACTCCGCATCGGCCTCGGCGGCCCCGTCGGCTCCGGCAAGACCGCCACCGTCGCCGCGCTCTGCCGGGCGTTGCGGGACGAACTGTCGCTCGCGGTCGTCACCAACGACATCTACACCCGGGAGGACGCCGAGTTCCTGCTCCGGGAAGCCGTACTGCCGCCCGAGCGGATCACCGCCGTGGAGACGGGCGCCTGCCCGCACACCGCGATCCGGGACGACATCTCCGCCAACCTGGAAGCGGTGGAGGACCTGGAGGACGCCGTCGGGCCCCTGGACCTGGTCCTCGTGGAGTCCGGCGGGGACAACCTCACCGCGACCTTCTCCAAGGGACTCGTCGACGCGCAGATCTTCGTGATCGACGTGGCCGGGGGCGACGACATCCCGCGCAAGGGCGGGCCGGGCGTGACCACCGCCGACCTGCTCGTCGTCAACAAGACCGACCTCGCACCGTACGTCGGCTCCGACCTCGCGCGCATGGCCGCCGACGCCAAGGCGCAGCGGGGCGAACTGCCCGTCGTCTTCCAGTCGTTGCGGAGCGGGTCCGGGGTGACGGACGTCGCCGTGTGGGTCCGGGCCCGGCTCACCGCGTGGACGGCGTGAGCGGTCACGGTACCGGGGTGCGGTCCGTCGCACGGATCGTCGCCCGGGACGACGGCCGGGGCGGGACCTCCCTGCCGGTGCTGGAGAGCGACGGACCCCTGGCGCTGCGGCGGACCAGGGCCGCCGGCCCCGAGGCGCGGGTCATGCTCGTCGGGGCGATGAGCGGGCCGCTCGGCGGCGACCACTTCACCGTGGAGGCCCGGGCGGAAGAGGGGGCCCGGCTGTCGGTCGGGTCGGCCGCCGCCACCATCGCGCTGCCGGGGCAGACGAAGAGCGAGGCACGCTACGACGTACGGCTCGATGTCGCCGAGGGTGCCGAACTGCACTGGCTGCCGGAGCAGTTGATCTCCGCCCAGGGCAGCGACCTCTACGTCACGACCCGTGTCGACCTCGCCGCCACGGCCCGGCTCGTGCTGCGCGAGGAGCAGGTGCTCGGGCGCGTGGGTGAGGAACCGGGACGGCTGACGAGCCGTCTGACCGTGCGGATCGCCGAGCGGTCCGTGCTCGACCAGGAGCTGGCCTGCGGGCTCGGCGCGCCGGGCGGCTGGGACGGGCCCGCCGTGCTCGCCGGGCACCGGGCCGTCGGGCAACTGGTCGTCGTGCGCCCGGAGTTCGCCGCTGAGCCGGTGACGGCCCGGGCGCTGGGGGAGGGGGCCACGGTCGTGCCGCTCGCCGGGCCCGCCGCGCTGGTGACCGCCGTGGCGCCGGACGCGCTGCGGCTGCGGCGGCTGCTCGACGAGGCGCTGAAGTCCCTCGCGTAGACGCTCGCACGGGCGTCCGTAGAGCAGAATCCCTTCTCCGTTTATCGGATTGGCAAAGAAGCGCGACGGACCCTGTTCTCAGCAACCTCACAGCCGCGAGGATCCCCGTACTGATCGCAACGATGTACGGGGAGGTCCCCCTTGAGGGGTACGAGACCGAAGAGGCGGGTGGCGGCGCTCGGTTCGGCCGGAGCACTCGTCACGGCCACGCTGATAGCCGGCGCCGTCGCGGCGCCCTCGGCGAACGCGAGCGCGAGCGCGGGCACCCGCCACGGCCAGGACCAAGAGGCGCGGGGCGCCGCGGTCGCCGCCGCGAAGGCCGCGAAGGCCGGCATCGACTGGCAGGACTGCCCCGCCGACTGGAACCTGGCCAAGCCGATCCAGTGCGGGTACGTCACCGTGCCGCTCGACTACGCCAAGCCGCACGGCAAGCAGATCAAGCTCGCCGTCGACCGCATCGGCAACACGGGCACCAAGGCCGAGCGGCAGGGCGCGCTCCTGTACAACCCCGGTGGCCCCGGCGGCTCCGGACTGCGCTTCCCGGCCCGGGTCACCAGCAAGAACCCGGTGTGGGCCAACGCCGCGAAGGCCTACGACTTCGTGGGCTTCGACCCGCGGGGCGTCGGCAAGTCGACGCCCATCTCCTGCGTGGACCCGCAGGAGTTCGTCAAGGCACCCAAGATGGACCCGGTACCCGACTCCGAGGCCGACAAGCTCGCTCAGCGCAAGCTGGCCCGCGAGTACGCCGAGGGCTGCCAGGACCGCAGCGGCGCGATGCTGCCCCACATGACCACGCCGAACACCGCACGCGACCTCGACGTCATCCGCGCCGCCCTCGGCGAGAAGAAGCTCAACTTCCTGGGCGTCTCCTACGGCACCTACCTCGGCGCCGTCTACGGCACCCTCTTCCCGGGCCATGTGCGCCGCATGGTCGTCGACAGCGTCGTCAACCCGTCCCGGGACAAGATCTGGTACCAGGCCAACCTGGACCAGGACGTCGCCTTCGAGGGCCGCTGGAAGGACTGGCAGGACTGGGTCGCGAAGAACGACGCGACCTACCATCTCGGCACCACCCGCGCCGCCGTCCAGGAGAAGTGGCTCGAGCTGCGCGCCACGGCGAAGAAGAACCCCCTCGGCGGAGTCGTCGGCCCGGCTGAGCTCATCTCCTTCTTCCAGAGCGCCCCGTACTACGACTCCGCCTGGGCGTCGACCGCCTCGGTCTTCAGCAAGTACGCCGCCGGAGACACTCAGGCGCTGATCGACGCCGCCGCCCCCGACCTGTCCGACACCGCGGGCAACGTCTCCGCCGAGAACGGCAACGCCGTCTACACGGCCGTGGAGTGCGCCGACGCCAAGTGGCCCACCAGCTGGCGCACCTGGGACCGGGACAACACCCGGCTGCACAAGGACCACCCGTTCATGACCTGGGCCAACGCCTGGATGAACCTGCCGTGCGCCACCTGGCCGGCCAAGCAGCGGACGCCGCTGAACGTCAAGAGCGGCAAGGGCCTGCCCGGCGTGCTCATCGTCCAGTCGGAGCGCGACGCGGCCACGCCGTACGAGGGCGCCGTCGAACTGCACAAGCGGTTCAAGGGATCCCGCCTGATCACCGAGAAGGGCGCCGGTTCGCACGGCGTCACCGGGCTGGTCAACCCGTGCGTCAACGAGCGGGTGGACACCTATCTGCTCACCGGCGAGCTGGACCGTCGCGATGTGACCTGCGCGCCGCACGCCACGCCCAAGCCGTAGTCACGGCGGGGGGCGGTCGTCCGGCCGCCCCCTCAGCCCTCCCTCGCCGCCAGCCAGGCGTCCTCCGCCGCGTAGTCGAAGAGGTCGCCGTACGCCTGGACCATCTTCGGGTAGGCCTCCCGCCAGTCCCGCGCGGCGAGTTGTTCCTCGAGCCAGGCGATCGTCTCCGGCAGGGTGTCCGCGTACCGCGCCACCGGCCGGTAGCCCAGCTCGCGTTCCGCCGCCGACATGTCGCACACCACGGGCGCCGGGGCCGACCAGGGAGTCTCGCCCACGCCGGGTGCGGGCGGTGGGCCGTCCACGAGCACGTCCTCGGTCTTCACCCCCATCACCGCGTCGATCTCCGCCGCGATCCGGGCCACCGTCGGCGCGTCCGGGTCCACGGCGTTGAGGACGCGGGCGCCCGGCCGGGCGGCGGCCAGCCGGATCAGCTCGGCGATCGTGTGGGCGCTCGCCGGATGGAACCGGCTCTGGCCGCCGTAGGCGAGTACGCGCCGCCGCCGGCCGTCGAGGTTGCGTTTCACCATGTACAGCTCGCGCGGGGTCCGGCAGTACGCCCCGTGGATGGCGCCCGCGCGCAGCAGCGTGGTCGGCAACCGGTCGCCCGCCGCGAGGAGTTCGCGCTCCAGCGCCGCCTTCCGGGTGCTGTACGAGGCGTCGCCCGGTGACACCGTGCGCTGATCCTCCGCCAGCGGCACCGGGTACTCGGGAAAGCCCCCTGGCTCGTTCTGCGTGTCGAAGCCGCGGCCCCGGCCGTCCTCGTACACCGACACGCTGGAGATCACCACCGCCGAGCCGACCCGCCCGGCCAGCCCCGTCAACTGCCGTGCGTGCCCGGCGCCGAACGCCACCATGTCCACCAGGACGTCGCAGCCGTCACCGACCGCAGCGGACAGCGCCGCGTCGTCCTCCCGGTCGGCCCGCAGGGCCTGTACGCCGTCCGGCCACCCGGGGTGCCGGCCGCCGCCCCGCGAGACGGCCGTCACCTCCCAGCCGTCCCGGGCCAGCGCTCCCACGGCCACCCGTCCGATCTGTCCCGTCGCTCCGATCACCACAGCACGTGTCATGCGACGACCGTACGACGGCCGGGGGCCGTGCCACCTGCGGTTCTGCCGACGGCAGAGGCCTCAGCCGAGCGGCATGCGCGGGAACTTCCGCTCCTTCACGGCGGCGGCCTCCTCGGCCTTCACCACGGCCGCGTACTGGTCGACGTACTCCTGCTCGGACAGGGAGAGGATCGCGTACATGAGCTCGTCGGTGACGGCGCGCAGGATGGCCTTCTCGTTCTCCATGCCTTCGTAGCGGGAGAAGTCGAGGGGCTCGCCGAAGCGGATCACGACGGGGTGGATGTTAGGGATGACCTTGCCGGGCGGCTGGGCCTCGAACGTGCCGATCATCGCGCAGGGGATCACCGGGACGCCGGCCTTGAGGGCCATCACGGCGACCCCGACCTTGCCCTTGTAGAGCCGGCCGTCGTGCGAGCGCGTGCCCTCGGGGTAGATGCCGAGCAACTCGTCCTTGCTCAGCACGCCGAGGCCCTCGCGGATCGCGGCCTGGCCCGCGTCCTTGCCCGAGCGGTCGACCGGGATCTGCCCCGCGCTGCGGAAGAAGAAGGCCGTCAGCCGGCCCTTGAGGCCCGGGCCCGTGAAGTACTCGGCCTTCGCGAGGAAGGTGATGCGCCGCTTGAGGATCGCGGGCATCAGGAAGTGGTCCGAGAACGACAGGTGATTGCCGGCGACGATGGCGGCGCCCTCCGACGGCACATGCTCCAGACCCTCTATTCGAGGCCGGAAGACCAGTCGCAGCAGCGGGCCCAGTAGCACGTATTTCAGCAGGTAGTAGAACAAAGCGGGCGCTCCTCGACTCTGGCGGTGAACTCAACCGCCGCGTTCCAGCAGGTCAACCGGCGTGTCGTGGGGTGCCAGTGTAGGTGCAGGCGTAGCCACCGGGCACCTCGTGCGGCGGGACCTCGTCGATCCTTCACCAATTGACTGACGGTCAGTCAGGCAGGTGCGGGTGTCCGGTGATGCTCATGCGGCTGGGGAGGGCCGCGGGACCAGCGTGCTGCTCCGTACGGGTGACCGGCAAGCCGAACGGGTGGCATGGCCGGGATACGAGGGGTGCCTGGCCAACCGCTGGTTCTTGCGGCCCGGGCGAGTAGTCTGCGCAGCATGCGGATCTCTGTTTCCTCGGACATGGACGAGCCCGTCGCCCGCGCCCTCGTGGCCGCGCTGCGGGACCGGGGACACGAGGTGCGCCCGCACGGCGCGCTGCGCTCCGGGGACGACCCGCAGTGGGCGGTGTGCTCCGAGTCCGCGGCCCGCGAGGTCGCCGACGGAACGGCCGACCAGGCCGTGGTGTGCTGCTGGACCGGCACCGGCGCCTCGATCGCGGCGAACAAGGTGCCGGGCGTACGGGCCGCCCTGTGCACGGACGCCTACACGGCCGACGGGGCCCGCCGCTGGAACGACGCCAACGTCCTCGCGCTCAGCCTGCGGCTGACGTCCGAGGCGCTGCTGACGGAGATCCTCGACGCGTGGTTCGCGGGCGAGCCCAGCGGCGACACCGAGGACCGGCAGAACGTGGACCGCGTCCGGCTGCTCGATCACGGGCGGAACCGGCTGTAGGTCACACCTGGTCACAGCCGCACGATGACCAGCGCGGTGTCGTCGGTGGCGCCGCCGGGCGGCAGCAGTTCCAGCAGGACGGTGTCGGCGAGGGTCTCGGGGTCCTGGTCCCGGTGCTCGCGCAGGGCGTCGGCGAGCCGGTCCAGGCCCGTGTCGATGTCCTCCCGACGACGCTCGATCAAGCCGTCGGTGTAGAGAACGAGTGTGGCGCCCGGCGTGAACGTGGTCTCGGCCTGAGGTCTCGGGATCGGGTCCGGGCGGGCGTCGAGGGGCGTGTCCGTGGCCTGGTCGAGGAACTCCGTGCGGCCGTCGGGGTGGACCAGCACCGGCGGGGGATGGCCGGCGCTGCTGTACGTGATGACGTGCCGCGCGCAGTCGATGAAGGTCGTCACGGCGGTCGCCGACTCGGCCCCGTCGATCACGTGGGCGTATCGCCCCAGCACGTCCAGGGCCTGGGCAGGCCCCTCGGCGACCCGGGAGGCCGCGCTGAGCGCGCTGCGCAGCTGGCCCATGACACCGGCGGCCGCCAGTCCGTGCCCGACCACGTCGCCCACGGCCACCCCGATACGGTCGCCGCCCACCAGATCGACCAGGTCGTACCAGTCCCCGCACACGTTGAGCGCACCCACCGCGGGCCGGTACCGGACGGCGGCCCGTTGGAGGCCGACCTGCCGGGGCGCCGGCAGCATCGCCTCCTGCAGGGCCAGCGCCACCTCCCGCTCCCGGGAGTGCGCCTGGCGCAGCCGTTCGTTGAGCTCCTGCAGCTCGCGGGCGCGGGTGTACAGCTCGGCCTCCAGGACCCTGGCCCGGCTGTTCCGGCTCCCCCCGGAGCGGCCCCGGGCCCGGATCAGCTCCGTGACCTCCTCGACGCGGTGCAGAATCAGCACCACCTTGCCGTCGGGGCCGAGCAGCGGCGCGTTCACCGGACTCCAGTAGCGCTCGTCCCACTCCCCGGGCCGCTCGGGATCCTGGACGTCGTAGCGCTGCAGGGCCATGGTGTCGCGCTCCCCGGTCGCCAGGACCCGGTACAGCGAGGCCTCCAGATTGCGCATGCCCGTAGCGGCCGGATCGTTGGGGTTGTCGGGGAAGACGTCGAACAGATAGCGGCCGATCAGCTGCTCGCGGGAGCGGCCGGACACGCGCACGAACTCCTCGTTGACGTCCGCGTACACCAGCTCCGGGGTCAGGAGCGCCACCATGCCGGGCAGCGCCTGGAACACCGCTCCGTACTCGATCACCGAATCCGCCATGGTCGCCTCACCACTGCCGGGATCACACCATTTTCACACGGTATGACCGAACCCGGGCCGGGCTTCACTCCGTGAGGTCCGTCAGCGACTGCTCCGCCCAGATGATCTTTCCCTCGTGGACGAACCGGGTGCCCCACCGCTGGGTCAGCTGGGAGACGAGCAGCAGCCCGCGCCCGCCCTCGTCCGTCGTACGGGGATGGCGCAGATGGGGCGCGGTGGCGCCGCCGTCGAAGACCTCGCAGACCAGGGCGCGCTCCCGGATCAGCCGGAGCCGGATCGAGCCGCTCGCGTACCGGATCGCGTTGGTGACCAGCTCGCTCACCACCAGCTCCGTGGTGAAGACCAGCTCGTCCAGGCCCCAGTGCGCCAGCTGCCGGGTGGCCGTGCGGCGGGCGTCGGCGACGACCGCCGGGTCGGAGGGCAGATCCCAGGCCGCGACCTGCTCGCTGCCGAGCCGCTTCGTCCGCGCCATCAGCAGGGCCACGTCGTCGTACGGGCGCGCCGGGACCAGCGCGTCGACCACGGTCAGGCAGTGCGACTCGAGCGGTCCCGCCTGTTCCAGCGCCCTGCGCAGCCGTTCCCGGCCGGCGTCCACGGCCCACGTGGTCTCGCCCCGGGCCAGCAGTCCGTCGGTGTGCAGGGCGAGGGTGCTGCCCTCCGCGAGGGACAGCTCGACCGCCTCGAAGGGCGGGCCGCCCACGCCGAGCGGCGGCCCCTGCGGCAGATCGACGAACGTGACCGAGCGGTCGGGCGAGACCACGGCCGGGGCCGGGTGGCCCGCGGCCGCCATCGTGCAGCCGCCGTCGACCGGGTCGTAGACCACGTACAGGCACCCCGAGCCCACGGACGACCGCCCGCCGTCGGCGCCCGCCGCGCCCGGCTCGACGCCCTCCTCCCGCGCCGACCGCGCCACCAGGTCGTCGAGGTGCGCCAGCACCTCCTCGGGCGGCAGATCCAGAGCGGCCAGGGTCCGTACCGCGGTCCGCAGCTGCCCCATGGCCGCGGCGGCGTCGATACCGTGCCCGGGCACCTCGCCCACGACAAGAGCGACGCGGCCGCCGGACAGCGGGATGAGGTCGTACCAGTCGCCGCCCAGGCCGGTCAGCTCGTCGGCCGGCCGGTAGCACGCGGCCACCTCGACGGCGTCCTGCTCGGGAAGCCGGTGGGGGAGCAGACTGCGTTGCAGCACGAGGGCGGCGTCGCGCTCGCGGGTGTAGCGGCGGGCGTTGTCCAGGCAGACGGCCGCGCGGGCGACGAGGTCCTCGGCCAGATGCAGGTCCTCCTCGTCGAAGGGCTCCCGGCGGTGGCGCCGGAAGAAGCTCGTGACGCCCAGCGTGGTGCCCCGCGACCGGATCGGCACGGTCATCACGCTGTACAGGTCAAGCTCCAGAAAGGTGACGGTCCGGCGGCCGTCCGGGAGGTCCGTGGCCCACTCCCGGGTCACCGGATCGAGCCGGTCGGCGCGCCAGGAGCGTCCCGTGGTCAGGCAGCGGACCGGGGGCGACCCGGCCAGGTAGGTCGCGACGTCGCCGACCTCCAGGGCCCCCTGTGGGAGGTCGTCCTGCGCGGAGCGCTGGCCGGCCCGGCGCAGCGCCACCGGATCCGTGTCCGCGAGCGGCCCGGGGGCCGGCTCGGCGCCCCGCAGCACCGCCTCCAGCAGATCCACGGTGACGAAGTCCGCCACTCCCGGCACGGCCACGTCGGCCAGCTCCTGCGCGGTGCGCGGGATGTCCAGGCTGCGGCCGATGCTCTCGCCGGCCCGGTCGAGGAGCGCCAGCCGCTGCCGCGCGCGGTGCCGCTCGGTCATGTCGACGACCGTGTAGTACACGCCCAGCGGGTGGCCCCGGTCGTCCTCGAGCCGGGTGAACGACAGCATGTGCGCCGTCTCGCGCAGCGGCGCCGACCGCACCTGGCCCACGTGCTCGTATCCGACGACCGACTCGCCGGTCTCCAGGACGTGCCGCATCTGCGCCTCGACCGCCTGGGCGTCCATGCCCGGCTGGACGTCCGCGAAGCGCAGCCCGAGCCGTCGCGGTGCCGGTCCGCCGCCGAACTGCTCCAGGGCGGCGTTGGACCACACGAACCGCAGGTCGGTGTCGACGATGGCGATGCCCACGGAAGCGTCGGCCACCATCCGTTCCAGCACCGTACGGCTCATGTCCCAGCCGGGGGCCTGGCCCAGCTCCGACAGCAGCACCAGCCAGCGCGAGCCGCTGTGTGTCTCCTCGGTCGAGGTGATCCGGGCCATGACCCGCACCGGATGCCCGCTCTTTCGGCGGGCCGTCAGCAGCCCCGCCCAGCCGCCGTCCCTGCGGCAGCGCTCGACCAGGTCCGGCACCCGCTCCGCGTCCTCGGCGGCCAGCAGATCGGACAGCTTCCTGCCGACCGCCTCGGCAGCCGGGTAGGCCAGCAGCCGCCGGGCGTCATCGGTCCAGCCCGTCACCACGCCCTGCGGATCGAGCAGCAGGGGCACGGCGTCGGCCACGTCGAACCGCCGCCGGGCAACGCCGTACTCCTCGTGTGCGCCCACCGGCCGACCTCTCTGTCGCTGACAGTGGTCTACCACCTCTTGCCCCCATCTTCACCCTTCCCGCGTACGGGGGCGGCTTGTGCGGGTCCGGTCGGGGCGGCGGTGGCGCTGCCCTACCCCAGCACCCTCGCCAGGGCCGCGAGTGCCCCCGTGAGCTCCTCGCCCGTGATCGTGAGCGGCGGTGCCAGACGGATCGTGGAGCCGTGGGTGTCCTTGACCAGGACTCCCTCCCGCATGAGGCGTTCGCTGACCTCGCGCCCGGTGCCGAGGGCCGGGTCGATGTCGACGCCCGCCCACAGGCCACGCGAGCGGAACCCGACGACGCCCTTGCCGACCAGTTCGGTCAGGCCGTCCCGCAGGGTCGCGCCCAGCTCGGCCGCGCGGCGCTGGAACTCGCCCGTCTCCAGCAGTTCGACCACCGCCGTGCCGACCGCGGCCGCCAGCGGGTTGCCGCCGAAGGTCGAGCCGTGCTCGCCCGGCCGCAGCACCCCGAGGACATCCCGGCGCGCCACCACCGCCGACACCGGCACGATGCCGCCGCCCAGCGCCTTCCCCAGCAGCACCATGTCCGGCACGACCGACTCGTGCTCCACCGCCAGCGTGCCGCCGGTACGGCCGAGCCCGGACTGGATCTCGTCGGCGATGAACAGGCATCCCTTGCGCCGGGTCAGCTCGCGCACGCCGGCCAGATAGCCGTCGTCCGGGATGATCACGCCCGCCTCGCCCTGGATCGGCTCGATCAGCACCGCCGCCGTCGTCTCGTCGACCGCCGCCTCCAGCGCGGCCAGGTCGTTGTACGGCACGACCCGGAAGCCCGGTGTGAAGGGACCGAAGCCCTGCCGCGCCGTCTCGTCCGTGGAGAAGCTGACGATGGTCGTCGTGCGGCCGTGGAAGTTGTCCGCGGCGACCACGATCGTCGCCCGGCCGTCCGGCACGCCCTTGACGTCGTAGGCCCACTTGCGGGCCACCTTCACCGCGCTCTCCACGGCCTCCGCACCCGTGTTCATGGGCAGCACCATGTCCAGGCCCGTCAACGCGGCCAGCCGCTCGGCGAACTCGGCGAGCCGGTCGTTGTGGAAGGCGCGCGAGGTGAGGGTCAGCCGGTCGAGCTGGCGGTGGGCCGCCTCGATCAGCGCCGGATGCCGGTGGCCGAAGTTGAGCGCCGAGTAACCGGCCAGCAGGTCGAGGTAGCGCCGCCCCTCCACGTCTTCCACCCAGGTGCCCTCGGCGCGGGCGACGACCACGGGCAGCGGATGGTAGTTGTGGGCGAGGACCGGCTCCTCCGCGCGGATGAGCTCCTGCGAGTCACGGGCCTTCGGCGAGCCCTCGGTGCGGACAGGTGCGGTCATGAACGGATCTCCCGGATCTCCTGGGTGCAGCACTTGATGCCGCCACCGGCCTTGCGGAACTCGGACAGGTCGACGGGGACGGGGACGTAGCCGCGGTCGGCGAGCTGCCCGGCCAGGGCCGTCGCCCCTGGTGAGATGAACACGTGGCGCCCGTCGGAGACGGAGTTGAGCCCGAACGCCATCGCGTCCTCGCGGGTGGCGAGCACCGCGTCCGGGTACAGCCGGGCCAGCACCTCGCGGCTGCCCGGCGAGAACGCCTCGGGGTAGTAGGCGATGTTCCCGTCGTGCCCCTCGTCGAGGACGAACAGCGCCGTGTCCAGGTGGTAGAAGTACGGGTCGACCAGCGTCAGGCTGATCACCGGCATCCCCAGGTACTCCTGCACCTCGCTGTGGGCCTCCCGGGTCGTGCGGAAGCCCGTCCCGGCCAGGATCCAGCCACCCGCCGGCACCAGGTCGCCCTCGCCCTCGCACACCGACTCGGGGTGGTAGACGTCGTAGCCCTCCGACTTGAACCACGCCTCGTACGGCACGGACTCGGGACGGCGCTCGGGCGCGTGGAAGAGGGAGCCGAAGACGCGGCCGCCGACGACGACCGCCGCGTTCGCGGCGAAGACCATGTCGGGCAGGCCGGGAACGGGTTTCACACTGTCCACGGTATGGCCGTGGACACGGTATGCGTCCACCAGTGCCTGCCATTGGTCCAGGGCACGGAGGACATCGACGGGTTCGTCGGGATGCATCCAGGGGTTGATCGCGTACTGCACGGCGAAGTGTCTGGGTTCGCAGACGAGGTAGCGCCGCCGGCGCGGCACACGGGAGTCGGACACAGAGGGGTACCTCCGCTTCCTAACGGTGTGTGACTGAGGGTTGACACCAAGGTAGGAACTGACGGAGGCGGTCCACAAGCAACATCAGTTGCGTCTCCACGCAGGAACGCTGCGTCTTGAGACCGGGCGGCGCACGCCTGATGCGCGGTCTCCGGCGCTATTCCGGCGCGGGATGGCTGGCCCCCGCCTCCGGACTCTCCGGCAGCAGATGCGACAGCACCATCACGCTGATCGTCTTCCGGATGAACGGCTCCTGGCGGATCCGCTCCAGCACCTCCTCGAAGTGCTCCACGTCCCGCGCCCGCACATGCAGCAGCGCGTCCGCGCCGCCGGTCACCGTCATCGCCGCCGTGATCTCCGGGTAGTCGCGCACCACCTCCGCGAGCCGCCGCGGCGGGGCCGCGCCCTCGCAGTACACCTCGACGTAGGCCTCCGTGCGCCAGCCCAGCGCCGACGGCTTCACGGTGGCCGTGAAACCGGTGATCACACCCGTTTCGCGCAGCCGGTCGACCCGCCGCTTGACCGCCGTGGCCGACAGCCCGATCGCCGTGCCGATCTCGGCGAAGGACGTCCTGGCGTTCGCCATCAGCGCGGTGATGATCTTCCGGTCGAGTTCGTCGAACGGCGTGGACCTGCTGTTCATGCGGGCACTGTATCCAGCGGGAACGCGCACCCCCAGCACATGTCCAGACGTACGGATCGCCCCTACACTCCGGGTTCATGCTGCGCGCCCTGGCTGTCGACGACGAACGCCCCTCGCTGGAGGAACTGCTCTACCTGCTGCAGGCGGACCCCCGCATCGGCAGTGCGGAGGGCGCCGGCGACGCCACCGAGGCGCTGCGCCGCATCAACCGCGCCCTGGAGTCCGGCCCCGGCGGCCCCGAGGCGATCGACGTCGTCTTCCTCGACATCCAGATGCCCGGCCTCGACGGCCTCGACCTGGCCCGGCTGCTCACCGGGTTCGCCCGGCCCCCGCTCGTCGTGTTCGTCACCGCCCACGAGGACTTCGCCGTCCAGGCCTTCGACCTCAAGGCCGTCGACTACGTCCTCAAGCCCGTCCGCAAGGAACGCCTAGCCGAGGCCGTCCGCCGAGCCGCCGAGCTGCGCGGCGCCGCCCCGCACATACCCGTGCACGAACCCGACCCCGACCACCTGCCCGTCGAGCTCGGCGGCGTGACCCGCTTCGTCGCCGTCGACGACATCACCCACGTCGAGGCCCAGGGCGACTACGCCCGGCTGCACACCGGCAAGGGCAGCCATCTGGTCCGCATCCCGCTGTCCACCCTGGAGGAGCGCTGGCGCTCCCGGGGCTTCGTCCGCATCCACCGCCGCCACCTCGTCGCCCTGCGCCACATCGGCGAACTCCGCCTGGACGCGGGCACCGTCAGCGTCCTCGTAGGCTCCGAGGAGCTCCAGGTCAGCCGGCGCCACACACGCGAACTGCGCGACCTGCTCATGAGGAGGCCGTGACCGTGCCCCAGGACCACACCGAACGCCGCGTCGTCGTCACCGCCCCGCCCCGCCGCACCGTCCCCCACGCTCGGCTTCGCTCGCGCGGGAGGTACCCCCAGGCCTCCGGCTACTACCGCCCGCGCACCGAGATCGACGAACAGACCACCCTCGGCCACACCTACGTCCGCTCCCTGATGCGCACCCAGCTGCGCGCCGCCCTCACCGTGTTCGCGATCCTCGGGCTGCTCGTCGGCCCGCTGCCGCTGCTGTTCGCCGCGACGCCCGGCACCGGCCGCCTCGAATGGGCCGTCCTCGGCTTCGGCCTCTACGCCCCGCTCGTCCTGCTCGCCCGCTGGTACGTCCGCCGCGCCGAGCGCAACGAACGCGACTTCGTACGCCTCGTCGAAGACCGCTGAAGCCGCTGAAGCCGCAGACATGAACTCCAGCTACGCCATACCCGCCGTCGCCCTGGTCGTCGTCGCGACGGTCCTGGTCGGCGCCTTCGGCCTGCGCATCTCCCGCACCACCTCCGACTTCTACGTCGCCTCCCGCACCGTCGGCCCCCGCCTCAACGCCGCCGCCATCAGCGGCGAGTACCTCTCCGCCGCCTCCTTCCTCGGCATAGCCGGCCTCGTGCTGGTCCAGGGCCCCGAGATGCTCTGGTACCCGGTCGGCTACACCGCCGGCTACCTGGTCCTGCTGCTCTTCGTCGCCGCCCCGCTGCGCCGCTCCGGCGCCTACACCCTCCCGGACTTCGCGGAGGCCCGCCTCGCCTCCCAGGCGGTACGGCGGCTGGCCGGTGCCTTCGTCGTCGGCGTCGGCTGGCTCTATCTGCTGCCCCAGCTCCAGGGCGCCGGGCTGACCCTGACCGTGCTGACCGGGGCGCCCGACTGGCTCGGCGGAGTGATCGTCGCCGCCGTCGTGACCGCCACTGTCGCGGCCGGCGGCATGCGCAGCATCACCTTCGTGCAGGCCTTCCAGTACTGGCTGAAGCTGACCGCCCTGCTCGTGCCCGCCCTCTTCCTGGTCCTCGCCTGGCAGAGCGACGGAGCCCCGCGCCACGCCTTCGACGAACCGGCCACCTTCCGCGAGCAGCGCGTGGTCCGCGTGGACGACAGCATCGCCCTCACGCTCGACCGGCCGCTGACCGTCACGGTGACCGGCACCGTGGACGGCCGGGCGCACACCGGCACCCGCCTCGACATCCCCGCCGGCACCCACCACATCGAACGCGGCACCCGGCTCACCTTCGCCGCGGGGGCGACCGTCCCCGCGGCCGAGCGCAGCGGCGGCGGCGACCTGTCGCCCTCACAGGACGAGGGCCGCGAGGAACGCCCGCTGTACGCCACGTACGGGCTGATCCTCGCCACGTTCCTCGGCACCATGGGCCTGCCGCACGTCGTGGTCCGCTTCTACACCAGCCCGCACGGCGTCGCCGCCCGCCGCACCACCGTCGTGGTCCTCGGCCTGATCGGCGCCTTCTACCTCCTGCCACCCGTCTACGGCGCACTCGGCCGTCTCTACGCCCCCGAACTCACTCTCACCGGAGACCCGGACGCCGCCGTCCTGCTGCTGCCCGACCGCATGATCGGGGGAGTGGGCGGGGACCTGCTGGGGGCGCTGGTGGCGGGCGGTGCCTTCGCCGCCTTCCTGTCCACGGCCTCGGGGCTGACCATGGCGGTCGCGGGCGTCCTCACCCAGGACGTCCTGCCGTCCCGGGGCGTACGGCACTTCCGGCTCGGCACGGTCCTCGCCATGGCGGTGCCCCTCGCGGCGAGCGTCCTCGTCGGCGGGCTCCCGGTCGCCGACGCCGTCGGGCTCGCCTTCGCGGTGTCCGCCTCCTCGTTCTGCCCGCTGCTCGTCCTCGGCATCTGGTGGCGGCGGCTGACCCCGCCCGGCGCCGCCGCCGGGATGCTGGTCGGCGGCGGCTCCGCCCTGCTCGCCGTCGCCGCGACCATGGCGGGCTACCCGGGCAAGGGCGCCCTGCACGCCCTGCTCGCCTGGCCCGCCCTGTGGTCGGTACCGCTGAGCTTCCTCACCATGATCCTGGTCTCCCTGGCCACCCCCGGCCGGGTGCCCCCGGGCACGGCGGGCGTCCTGGCCCGCTTCCACCTGCCCGAGGAACTGCGCACGGAGGTGAAGACGCCATGAGCGGATTCCTGGCGGGTTTGTGCGTCGCCGTGCTCCCGGTGCTGGCCGCCGGGGTCTGGCTGGGCCGGCGCACCGCACGGGGGGCCAAGAGCCTCGGCGGCCTCGGCACCCCCGTCGAGCACGCCACCTTCGAGACCCTGCACACCGCCTCCCTCGCCGCGCCCCCGCTGCGGGCCGGCCTGACCGAGGAGACCGCCCGCAGGTCCGCTCGCAAACTGCGCTCCCTGCTCGGTACGGACGCCCTCTGCCTGACGGACCGCGAACAGGTCCTGGTCTGGGACGGCGACGGCGCCCACCACCGCTCCGAGATCATGGAACGCCTCGGGGGCGCCCTGGACACCGGCCGGGGCGAGGCCTTCCGGCTCACCTGCGACATCCTCGACTGCTCGGTGCGCTGGGCGGTCGTCGCCCCGTTCACCGTCGACGACCGGGTGCACGGCGCCCTCGTCGCCTGCGCGCCCCGCGAGTCGGCGGTCCTGGTCCGGGCGGCCGGTGAGGTGGCCCGCTGGGTGTCCGTCCAGCTGGAGCTGGCCGACCTGGACCAGTCCCGCACCCGCCTCATCGAGGCCGAGATCAAGGCGCTGCGGGCCCAGATCTCCCCGCACTTCATCTTCAACTCGCTCGCGGTGATCGCCTCGTTCGTCCGCACCGACCCCGAGCGCGCCCGCGAACTGCTCCTGGAGTTCGCCGACTTCACCCGCTACTCGTTCCGCAGGCACGGCGACTTCACCGCCCTCGCCGACGAACTCCACGCCATCGACCACTATCTGGCGCTCGTACGGGCACGCTTCGGCGACCGCCTCTCCGTCACCCTCCAGATCGCCCCGGAGGTGCTGCCCGTCGCCCTGCCCTTCCTCTGCCTCCAGCCGCTCGTGGAGAACGCGGTCAAGCACGGCCTGGAGGGCAAGGCCGACAAATGCCGCATCCAGATCACCGCCCAGGACGCGGGCGCCGAGGCACTCGTCGTCATCGAGGACGACGGCGCCGGCATGGACCCCGGCCTGCTGCGCCGCATCCTCGCCCGCGAGGTCAGCCCCTCGGGCGGCATAGGCCTCTCCAACGTCGACGACCGGCTCCGCCAGGTCTACGGCGACGACTACGGCCTTGTCATCGAGACCGCCCCGGGCGCGGGCATGAAGATCACGGTCCGGATCCCGAAGTACCAGCCGGGCGTGCACTCGGGGGGCCGGCTGACCCGGGAGTGAGCCGTCAGGTGCTGGGTGTGGTCACCACCAGCCCGAGGGTGATCAGTCCCAGGACGACCCAGCCGAACCACAGCCAGCCGTTGCTGCCGAGCGCCACCGTGTAGGCCGTCACCGCGACGAGGCCGCCGAGGGTGAGCACTCCCATGGTCTTGGTCGAGTTTGAACCGTGCGTGGAACCGGGCATCGCAACACCCTCCTCGTGGTCCGATGCCTCCATGGTGCCTGGCGGACGCCCGGCGCGCACGGCCCTTGCGAGAGCCGGCTTCAGCGCCCCTGCGCGTTCAACGAGGCCAGATAGGCGTTGTACGCCTCCAGCTCCTTGTCGCCGTCGCGGTCGGCGGCCCGGTCCTTGCGCCTGGCCTGGCGCTGGTCGGAGGCGTACCACTGGAAGAGCAGGGCGATCAGCACCAGCACGGACGGGATCTCGCTGAACGCCCAGGCGATGCCGCCCGCCGCGTTCTGGTCGGAGAGCGCCTCGATGCCGAGCGAGCCGGGCGGGTTCTTGAACGTCCCGACCATCGGCTCGGACGCCATCATCAGCGCGATGCCGAAGAACGCGTGGAACGGCATGCCCGCGAAGAGCTCCAGCATCCGCATCAGGTAGCCGGGGCGGTGCGGCCCCGGGTCCACGCCCATGATCGGCCAGAAGAAGACCAGACCGACGGCGAAGAAGTGCACCATCATCCCGATGTGCCCCGGCTTGGAGCTCATCAGGGTGTCGAAGAGCGGCGTGAAGTACAGCCCGTACAGGCTCGCGATGAACAGCGGGATCGTGAACGCCGGGTGCGTGATGATCCGCATGTACCGGCTGTGCAGGAACATCAGCAGCAGCTCGCGGGCGCCCTTGCGCCCGCGGCCCGCCGTCGGCAGCGCGCGCAGCGCCAGCGTGACCGGGGCGCCGAGCAGGACGAGGATCGGCGACACCATGCTGATCACCATGTGCTGCACCATGTGCACGCTGAACATGACCATGCCGTAGTCGTTCAGCTTGGTGCACATCATGAGCGCGACGGTCAGCACGCCGACGACGAAGGCGACCGTCCGCCCCACGGGCCACTTGTCGCCGCGCCGCACCAGCCGCACGACACCCCACCCGTACAGCCCGAGCCCGACCAGGCAGGCGACGAGAAAGAACGGGTCGGCCGACCACTCAAGACCTCGCCCCAGCGTGAACGGCGGCAGATCCATGGTCATGCCGTGCCCGCTGTGATCCATTCCGCCGGCTCCTGTTTCGTGGGGGTGTGCAGCAATCTGTCCGCCCACAAGAGTAGAACCGCCCCCAGTCGCGGCTATGACCGGGGGCGGTTCGACGTCCCTCAAGGGGCGCGGGGAACTGCGCGATCAACCACACACAACCCGCGCCCGGCATACAAGCACAGCCTCAGAGAACAGTCTCCGCCTCGGCATACCGCTCATCCGGCACGGTCTTCAGCGTCTTCACGGCCTCGGCCAGCGAAACCATCACTATGTCGGTCCCCCGCAGCGCGGTCATCTGCCCGAACTCACCCCGGTGCACGGCCTCCACCGCATGCCACCCGAACCGCGTGGCCAGCACCCGGTCATAGGCGGTCGGCGTCCCACCGCGCTGCACATGCCCGAGAATGACGGGCCGGGCTTCCTTCCCCAGCCGCCCCTCCAGCTCCACGGACAGCTGCCGCGCGATCCCGGCGAACCGCTCGTGCCCGTAGATGTCCTTGCCGCCCTCGTCGAACTCCATCGTCCCGGCCCTGGGCTTCGCGCCCTCCGCCGCCACGACGATCGCGAAGCGCTTGCCGGCCTCGAACCGCTCGCCGACCCGCCGGGTCAGTTCCTCTATGTCGAAGGGACGTTCGGGGACGACGATGGCGTGCGCGCCGGCCGCCATGCCGGAGTGCAGCGCGATCCACCCGGTGTGCCGCCCCATGACCTCGACCACCAGCACCCGCTGGTGGGACTCGGCGGTGGTCTTCAGCCGGTCGAGGGCCTCGGTCGCCACCCCGACGGCCGTGTCGAAGCCGAAGGTGACGTCCGTGACCGCGATGTCGTTGTCGATGGTCTTCGGCACACCCACGACGGGCAGACCACTGTCGGACATCAGCCGGGCGGCCTTGAGGGTGCCCTCACCGCCGATGGGGATGATGGCGTCGAGGCCGAGTTCCTCGACATGGCCCTTGGCCCGCTCCACACCGTCCCGCAGATGGGAGGGCTGGACCCGGGAGGACCCGAGAATCGTGCCGCCGCGGGCGAGGATGCCACCCACCGCGTCGAGGTCGAGCTTGAGGTAGTCGCACTCCAGGAGGCCCTTCCAGCCGTCCCGGAAGCCGATGACCTCGTCGCCGTGGTCCACGACGGCGCGGTGTACGACGGACCGGATCACGGCGTTCAGGCCGGGGCAGTCGCCGCCGGACGTGAGGACACCAATACGCATAGCCCGAAATACCTTCTCAACGTGGGCCGGGGACCGGACCACGTTGTCCGGCTCGAATTCCCGCCACCCTAGCGTCACGAAGGGGCGGGACCGAACCGCGCGTCCGCCTGCTGGACTACCCCGCTCACCTGTGCGGATGTGCCGTCAGACGGGCTGTTGACCAGCAGGTTGACGCGTACCTCGGGCAGGCTGCGACGCCGTGCCTGCGCGCGCCGCTGAGCAGCGGTGATTACGCAGGCTGCTGCGCGGCGGCGATGCGCTCGTCGCGCAGTGCCTCGTACCAGCGGTCGTCGGTCGGCGGCAGCGCGTTGACGTCGAGCGCCAGCTTCAGCAGCAGATCCGCGATCAGCGGGTTGCGCGCGAGCACGGGGCCGTGCATGTACGTGCCGAAGACGGTGTCGTTGTACGCGCCCTCCGTGCCGTCGCCCGTGCCGTTGCCGTTGCCGAAGCGCACCTGGGCGAGCGGGCGGGCGGTGGGGCCCAGGTGGGTGACGCCCTGGTGGTTCTCGAAGCCGGTCAGCGGGGGCAGGCCGAGGCGCGGGTCGATGTCGCCCAGCACGTCACCGACGCACCGCTCGCCCTCGCCGCGCACCGACACCACGTCCAGCAGCCCGAGGCCGGGCTCGCGCTGGCCGAGGTCGTTGATGAACTCGTGGCCGAGGATCTGGTAGCCGGCGCACACGGAGAACACGATGGCGCCGTTCTCCACGGCCCGCTGCAGACCGCCGTCCCGGCGCAGCCGCTCGGCCGCGAGCCGCTGCGGACGGTCCTCGCCGCCGCCGATCAGGTAGATGTCGCCGGAGGTCGGGATCGGCTGGTCGCTGCGCACGTCCAGCCGGGCCACGTCCAGGCCGCGCTGGACGGCCCGGCGCTGCACGACGAGGACGTTGCCCTGGTCGCCGTAGGTGCTGAGCAGGTCGGGATAGATCCAGACGACCCGCAGTTGGTTGTCGCTCACAAAAGTCCCCTGACGTCTCGTGCTCAGTTGCCGACGCGGCGGCGCAGGTCCTGGAACGCCGTGTAGTTGGCGATGACCTCGATCCGGCCCGGCGGGCACGCCGCCACGGCCTGGTCGAGGTTCTCGTAGACCTGGAAGTGCTGGTCCGCGACCTCCAGCCGCACCGCGAGGTCCAGCCGCCGGTCGCCGACGACGCAGATCGGGTGGCCGGTCAGGCGCGTGTAGTCGACGTCCCACAGCCAGGAGGTGTCGGTGCCGTCGGCGCCGCGCGCGTTCACGGAGAGGATCACCGGGGTCGGCGGCGGGTCGATCAGCGAGAACGTCTCCAGCCAGCCGGCCGGGTTCTTCGCGAGCAGGAGGCGGAGGTCCCGGCCCTGGAACTGGACGACGTCGTACCGTCCGGCCACCGCCTGCACCTGGTACATGCGCTCCAGCGCGACCTGCGGCGGCACCCCGAACACGGCCGCGACGGCGGCCGAGGAGGCGGCGTTGGCCTTGTTGGCGCGGCCGGGCAGCTGGAGGTGGATCGGCCAGGCCGAGCCGTGCGGGTCGAGGACGTGGTCGCCGGAGAGCGCCCAGCTCGGCGTCGGACGGCGGAAGCCGCACTCACCGCAGAACCAGTCGTCGCCCGGGCGCTGCATCACGCCACCGCACGACGGGCAGGACCAGGCGTCGTCCTTCCACATCTGCCCGGCGGCGACCCAGATCACATTGGGGGAGGAGGACGCCGCCCAGACCACCAGCGGGTCGTCGCAGTTGGCCACGACCACGGCCTTGGAACCCGCGAGTCCCTCCCGCCAGTTCTCGGCGAGCATCCGCGTCTCGGCGGCGCGGTCGAGCTGGTCGCGGGAGAGGTTCAGCAGCGCGATGCACTTCGGGGCGGTGTCCCGGGCGACTCCGGCGAGGTACTTCTCGTCGACCTCGATCACGCCGTACCGCGCCTCCGAGCTGCCGGCGAGCGCCGAGGTGATGCCGGCCGGCATATTGGCGCCGAGCGCGTTGGAGACGACCGGCCCGGCGGCCCGCAGGGCCTCGGCGATGAGCCGGGTGGTGGTGGTCTTGCCGTTCGTCGCCGAGACCAGGATCACGTCCAGGTTCTGCGCGAGTGTGGCGAGGAGGTCGGGGTCGAGCCGGAGAGCCACCCGGCCGCCGATCACCGAACCGCTGCCGCGTCCTGCGGCACGGGATGCCGCTGCGACCGCCTTGCCCGCGGTCACGGCCAGCTTGGCCCGCGGCGAGAGCGGGTCCGAGTTGCCTGCCATCAGTTCTCGATCCTCCTTGCGTACGCGCCGCGCCTTGAAGCCTGACGGCCACGTGGTGTGGACCTCAGCCTATCGAGATCCATTAGCACTCCCGAACCGCGGCACTGTGGCGAACTCGTGTGGGAGGCGCGGACCGACAAGGACCTTACTCTTGCCGCCATGCGACACAGCCCCATCCCCGGCGCCCACGGCCGCGTGAGACCCCTCACGCTGCACGGCGACCCGCTCCTGCACACGCCCTGCGCGGAGGTCACCGACTTCGGCCCCGAACTGGCCCGGCTCGTCGAGGACTTGTTCGCGACCATGTACGCCGCCCAGGGCGTCGGCCTCGCCGCGAACCAGGTCGGCGAGTCGCTGCGGGTCTTCGTCTATGACTGCCCGGACGACGAGGACGTCCGCCACCTGGGCCATGTGGTCAACCCGCGCCTGGTCGAGGCCGACGGAGTGGTCGTCCGGGGCCCGGAGGGCTGCCTGTCCCTGCCGGGCCTGGAAGCGGGCACGGAACGCCACGACCACGCGGTGGTCGAGGGCTTCACGGTGACCGGAGACCCGGTCACCGTCCACGGCACGGGCTTCTTCGCCCGCTGCCTGCAACACGAGTGCGACCACGTGGAGGGCCGCATCTACGCGGACCACCTGAGCGGCCGGCGCTACCGCAAGCTGATGCGTCAGGTGGCCCGGGCTTCATGGCGCCGAGCTGAGTAGCTTCTCAGGGGCGCGGGGAACTGCGCGACCAGCCCTCACCGGCCGTCAGCCGAGACACGACGGTCAGAACCCCGGACCGCCGACCTTGTCTCCCGCAGCCGCCAGACGACCCCACAACAGATCAGCCAAACTCCGCACCAACTCCGCACGAGAACAAGGCCGTTCCCCCAGCCACCAGTCCCCGGCCGCATGCATCATGCCGACGATCCCATGCCCCCACACCCGCGCCAGCTGCTGCCCGCCCGGCCCGAGATCCAGCCGCTCCTCGATGACCTGGGCGAGCTCCTCACCCATCCGCCGCAACAAGGGCGCGCTGTGCACGCCGACATCGAACCCCTGATCCCCCGGCTGGCCCCCCTCCGCCGGATGCATCAGAAACCGGTACACCTGGGGCCGCAGCTCGATCGCGGCGAGGTACGTGTCCAGCGTCGCCTCGACCCGCTCCCGCCGGTCCGCCGGCGCGTCGAGCGCGGCTCGCAGTGAGTCCAGCAACGCGTCCGTGTGCCGCTTGGCAAGGGCCGCGTAAAGTCCGCCCTTGTCACCGAAGTGCCGGTACAGAATCGGCTTGGTGATGCCGGCCTCCGCGGCGATCGCGTTCATCGAGGCCTGCGGGCCGTCGCGCAGCACCACCCGGTCGGCGGCCTCCAGCAGCTCACGCCGCCGGCGGTCGGCGGACCGTTGCTGTTCGGTCCGCTGCGTGGTGTCCATGTGCTCTCCCCACCCGTGCTGATTCGATGACGCCAGCGCAAACTAACACCCAAGCATGCACCGCACATCGAACGGGTGCCGACCGGTCGGTAGGAGTTGACTTCGACTACCCACCGGTAACAGGATGGTGTTACCGCAAGTAACATGCACATGTGCCGCCGCTGGAGGGGACGACATGGCCGAGTTCACCATGGAGCTCAACGACGAACAGAAGGAGGTCCGGGACTGGCTGCACGGCTTCGCCGCCGATGTGATCCGCCCCGCGGCCGCCGAATGGGACGAGCGTGAGGAGACTCCCTGGCCGGTCATCCAGGAGGCCGCCAAGGTCGGCATCTACTCCCTGGACTTCTACGCCCAGCAGTACTTCGACCCCACCGGCCTCGGCATACCGATGGCGATGGAGGAGCTCTTCTGGGGCGACGCGGGCATCGCCCTGTCCATCGTCGGCACCGGCCTCGCCGCCGTCGGCGTCCTCGCCAACGGCACCGAGGAGCAGATCGGCACCTGGATTCCCCAGATGTACGGCGACGCGAACGACGTCAAGGTCGCCGCCTTCTGCTCCTCCGAGCCCGACGCCGGCTCCGACGTGGCCTCCATGCGCACGCGGGCCGTGTACGACGAGGCCAAGGACGAGTGGGTGATCAACGGCACCAAGACCTGGGCGACCAACGGCGGCATCGCCAACGTCCATGTCGTGGTCGCGGTGGTCGACCAGGAGCTCGGCTCCAAGGGGCACGCGTCCTTCATCGTCCCGGCGGGCACACCGGGTCTGGCCCAGGGGCAGAAGTTCAAGAAGCACGGCATCCGCGCCTCGCACACCGCCGAGGTCATTCTGGACAACGTGCGCGTTCCCGGCTCCTGCCTGCTCGGCGGCAAGGAGAAGCTGGACGAGCGGCTGGCCCGGGCGCGGGTGAAGGCCAAGCAGGGCGGGGAGCGCGTGAAGAACGCGGCGATGGCCACGTTCGAGGCGTCCCGCCCGGCCGTGGGCGCGATGGCCGTCGGTACCGCTCGCGCCGCCTACGAGGTCGCCCTCGACTACGCCAAGACCCGTGAGCAGTTCGGCCGGCCGATCATCGACAACCAGGGTGTCGCCTTCCAGCTCGCCGACATGCGCACCTCCATCGACGCCGCCCGGCTTCTCGTCTGGCGTGCCTCCTGGATGGCCGTCAACGGCAGGCCGTTCACCGCCGCCGAGGGTTCGATGTCCAAGCTGTTCGCGAGCGAGACGGCCAAGAAGGTCACGGGCCAGGCGATCCAGATCCTGGGCGGCAACGGCTACACCAGGGAGTACCCGGTGGAGCGGATGCACCGCGATGCCGCGATCTACACGATCTTCGAGGGCACGAGCGAGATCCAGCGACTGGTCATCGCCCGCACCCTGGCCGGCACGCCCATCCGCTAACCATGCCTGAGCGGCGTCAGCTGCTCGATGTCGTACCGCGCCCGCAACTCCGCGATCGCCGCGTGATCCGGCGGGCCCCCGCTGCCCAGGATCTCCAGCAGTTCCTCGAAGTACCGCTCGTGGTCCGGCGGCGGACTCGCCTGGAAGAACATCTTCGCGGGTTCGCCCGTCGGATTGGCGAACGCGTGCGGGCAGCCCGGAGGTACGACGATCACCGTTCCCGGCGTCGCGCGCACCACCCGGTTGCCCGAAGTGGACTCCCACTTCTGCCAGTTGTCGGGGGTGCGGACACGCGGCTCGAAGGCGAGCACGTCCAGCTCGCCTTCGAGCACGTAGAACAACTCCTCGCTGCGGGTGTGCACATGGGCGCCGACGTCGAAGCCCGGCGGCACCACCACCTCGAAGGTGGAGGCCATGCGCGAGTGCGAGCCGGTCACCTTGAAGGTGACGTGCTGGGCGGGCGCCTGCACCACCCGGCCGTGGCCGGGTGGTACGAGCAGCCCTTCCGTCGACGTCATCGCCCGCTCACCACGTCACGGGCAGGGCCTCGGGCCCGCGGATCAGCGCGCCCTTCCTGAAGGGCACCTCTTCGGCGGGTACGGCGAGCCGCAGGCCTGGAACGCCGTCGAGGAGCGCGTCGACCAGCAGCTCCGACTCCAGCCGGGCCAGCATGCCGCCCGGGCAGTAGTGGGGGCCGAAGCCGAAGGACACATGGGGGTTGGGGTCGCGCAGGAAGTCGATCGTCTCCGGGTCCGGGAAGACATCGGGGTCGCGGTTCGCGGCCAGGTACGACACATAGATCGCGTCGCCCGCCCGGATCGTCACGCCCTTGATCTCCACGTCCTCCAGGGCGATCCGCGACAGGCCGACCGCGTTGCGGTGGGGGATCCAGCGCAGCAGCTCGTCGATGGCCCCGGGGCGGATCTCCGGCTCGGCGCGCAGCCGGTCGGCCAGGTCGGGCCGGGTCAGCAGGACGTAGAACATCTGGCCGCTGTTGTTGGTGACCGCCTCGCCGCCGATCTGGAGGAGCACCGCGAGTCCCACCCCCTCCTCCAGGGTGATCTCACCACGGCTCAGGGCGGCGCCGAGCAGGGACGCGACGTCCTCGCCCTTGCCGCCCTCCCGTACGCCGATCAGATCGGCGAAGTAGGAGCTCATCTCCTGCTTGGCCTTCTCGCTGACCTCGGCGCCGTGCGAGGAGGACAGGATCAGCTGGGTCCAGCTGTGCATGTCCTGCCGGTCCGCGGCCGGGACGCCCATCAGCTCGCAGATGACCGCGATGGGGAACGGGCTGAGCACGGCCGCCGTGAGGTCGGCGGGCGGGCCGTCCTGGAGCATCTCGTCGACCAGTTCCGCCAGCATGCGGCGGGACCGCTCGCGCACCCGTTCCACCCCGCGCGCCGTGAACGCGGCGGCGACGCTGCGGCGCAGCCGGGTGTGGTCCGGCGGGTCCAGGAAGCCGACCGCGCCACGGGCCGGGATGAAGTGCGGGGCGAGCCTGGTGACCTGCCGGTCCATGACGGCCTCGCGGCTGAAGCGCGGGTCGTTGGTCACCATCCGGGTGTCGTCGTAGCGGGTGACCAGCCAGGCCCAGCCGTCGCCGTTGGGCAGCTTGACGCGGGTGACCGGGCCCTCGTCCATCAGCTCCCGCAGGACCGGGTCGAAGTCCGTGCCGGACAGATCGAGCGCGGGCCAGTCGCGGACCGGGGGCAGTGTCTCGGTGATCGTCTCTTCGCTCATCTCACATCGTCTCGTCCGCGCGGTGCCAGCGGCCCACGGCCATCTCGGCGGTGATGCCGGGTCCGAACCCGGCGAGCAGCCCGCGTGCCCGGTGCTGGGCTCCGCCCTCCTCGAACAGCCGGCGCAGCGCGTCGAGGACGACACCGCTGGCGATGTTGCCGTACTCGGTGAGCGTGGCCCGGCTGAAGCGGAAGGCGTGCGGGTCGACCTTCAGGAAGGTGCTGAGGTCGTCGAGTATTCGGGGACCGCCCGCGTGGACTATGTAGAAGTCCAGGTCGGAGGCGTCCCAGCCATGGTCTCCCGCCAGCTCCTTCAGCGCCGGGGCGAGTGGCTCCATGGTGGCCGGTACCCGCTTGTCGAGCAGGAAGTGGAAGCCGGTGGCCCGTACGTCGTACATGATCCACTCTTCGGTCTTCGGGATCAGGTACGAGCCGTTGCGCTCCAGGCTGATGCCCTCGCCGCCCCGGCCGCGGACCGCTGCCGCGGCGATACCGTCACCGAACAGGCCGTTGGACAGCAGGGAGCCGACGCCGATGTCGGTGGGCTGGTAGCACAGCGAGCAGAACTCGCAGGCCACGATGAGCGCGTTGGCGTCGGGGTAGGCCGTGCAGAAGTCGTGCGCCCGGTTGATCGCCGCGCCGCCGGCCGCGCAGCCCAGCTGGGCTATGGGCAGTTGCCGGGTGGTCGGGTCGAAGCCCATCTCGTTGATCAGCCAGGCGGTGAGCGAGGGCATCATGAAGCCCGTGCACGACACGTAGATGATCACGTCCACGTCGGTGGTGAGCAGCTCGGCGTGGTCGAGTGCCTCCTGGATGACGGCGGGCACCCGCGCCTTCGCCTCGGCCTCGTAGAGCTTGTTGCGGTCCTCGAACCCGGGGTGCTTCAGGGTCTCCTCGATGGGCTGGACGATGTGCCGCGTGCGTACGCCGGTGTTCTCGATCAGCCGGAGGGCCAGCGGCAGTTGGGGGTGATCGGCGTGGCGCTCACGCGCCAGCTCAAGCGTCTCCTCCATCGTGATCACGTGCTCTGGAACGGACACCGAGGGTCTGCACAAAGTCGCCATGAACCGTGCCTGCTTTCGCCTCCCGGAAGGCCCTTCGCCTCCCGGTCAGAAGGTGGTTCACCTCAGAGGGTGGTCATCCCACGATCACCCGGTGGGACGCCGAGTTCGCGTCGGACTGCTCCGTTTCGGGGACCCCGTGCCAGGCTCGGGGCAGACCTGTCCCGAGATACTCACCGACGGAGGACGCGATGACGCGCACGGCCCGGGACCTGCTGCGGACGACCGCCACCCGACTCGCCCCGGACCCGCGGTCCAACCCGTTGGTCCCCCGGATCTCCCATGGCACGGCCTCGCGCACCGCCCTCGCCGCCCTCGCCCTGGAACAGTCCTGGGTGATCCCCGCGGACCGCCGCGCGTTCCTCCATCTGGCCGAGCGTTCCCTCGTCACCGCCCCCGAGGCCGCGGCCTTCTTCCGCGGCCTGGCGGAGGGCGAGGCACTGGCGGAGGAACTGCTGCCCCCGCTCGCGCAGGCGTGCGGTGTGGACGACGCGACGGCGGAGTCGTACGAACCGCTGGCCGGCTGCCAGGCCTACCCCGCGTACGTCGCCTGGCTGTCCCTGAACGGCTCACCGGCGGACGTCGTCCTGGCCCTGACGGCCAACTTCTCGGCGTGGGGCGGCTATTGCGCGACGATCACCAAGGCCCTGCGGGCCCACTACGCCTTCACGGACGAGGCCTGCGCCTTCTTCGACCTCTTCGCGGAGCCGTCACCGGACCTGGACGAGAGGGCCGAGGCAGCGGTACAGGCGGGCCTGGACACCGGCAGCCTCGACGAGTCCCGAGCACACCAGTACGGCCGCCTGCTTCAGGCTTACGAGGCCGATTTCTGGAACGCGTTGAGTGCGATTCCCTGAGGGGCGCGGGGAACTGCGCGATCAACCCCCACGCACCCGCACCCGCACAGCTCAGGTCGCACCCCCACTGCTGTGCGCGATACAAGCCACATCGATCCGATCGGCCAGCTTCGCAAGCTCGATCGTCAACGCCGCGACCGTGTCCTCGTCCAGCCCCGACTCCCCGGCCTCCACCAACCGCACCCACCGACCCCCCAACGTCCGCAACAGCTTGCTGACATCCGCCGCAGCCACCTGCAAGGTCCCGTGGTCGTCGACGATCAACGGCAGAGTCACTTCGCGGTTCACAGACGGGATCGTAGCCCCGCAAGACTCACGCACCGTGCCAAACGGTCGTGATGTTGCAGAACTCCCGGATTCCGTGCCCGGACAGCTCACGGCCGTACCCGGACCGCTTCACCCCGCCGAACGGGAACCCCGGATGGGAGGCCGTCATCCCGTTGAAGAACACACCGCCCGCCTCCAGATCCCGTACGAACCGGTCCACCTCGGCCTCGTCCCGCGTCCACACGTTGGAACTCAGCCCGAAGGGCGAGTCGTTCGCGATCAGAACGGCCTCGTCGAGGTCGGCCGCCCGGTACAGCGTGGCGACCGGACCGAACGCCTCCTCCCGGTGGATGCGCATCTCGCGGGTGATGCCGGCGAGGATCGTCGGCGCGTAGTACCAGCCGGGCCCCTCGGGCCGTTCGCCACCGCACACCACCTCCGCGCCGCCGCGCACCGCGTCGTCGACCAGTTCCTCCACATCGCGCAGTCCCTGCTCGCTGGAGAGCGGCCCGACATCGGTGTCCTCGGCCGTGGGGTCGCCGACCTTCAGCGCCCTCATGCCCTCGGCGAACCGCTCGGCGAAGGCGTCGTAGACATCCGTGTGCACGATGAACCGCTTCGCGGCGATGCAGGACTGCCCGGTGTTCTGCACCCGCGCGGTCACCGCGACCTTCGCCGCCCGGTCGATGTCCGCGGAGGGCATGACGACGAACGGGTCGCTGCCGCCCAGCTCCAGCACCGTCTTCTTGATCATCTCGCCGGCGGTGGAGGCGACCGCGCGGCCCGCCGGCTCGCTGCCGGTGAGGGTGGCCGCCCTGACCCGCTCGTCGCGCAGGATCTCGTCGACCGCGCCTGAGCCGATCAGCAGGGTCTGGAAACAGCCCTCGTTGAAGCCCGCCCGGTGGAACAGGTCCTCCAGGTAGAGGGCGGTCTGCGGGACGTTCGAGGAGTGCTTGAGCAGACCCACGTTCCCCGCCATCAGCGCGGGCGCGGCGAAGCGGATCACCTGCCACAGCGGGAAGTTCCACGGCATCACCGCCAGCACCGGACCCAGCGGCCGGTAGCGCACGCGGACGCGTGAGGCGCCCGAGTCCTTCACGTCGGCGCCGGCGGGTTCCTCGTCGGCGAGCAGTCCCTCGGCGTGCTCGGCGTACCAGCGCATCGCCTTGGCGCACTTCGCGGCCTCGGCCCGGGCCTGCTTGATCGGTTTGCCCATCTCGGTGGTCATCACCCGGGCGATGTCGTCCTGATCCTCCTCGAGGAGGTCGGCGGCCTTGTTCAGCAGCCGGGCGCGCTCGTCGAACGTCGTCGTCCGGTAGGTGCGGAAGGTGGCCTCGGCGAGCTGGAGCCGGCGCTCGATCTCCTCCTGGCCCATGGCCTCGTACGTCTTGAGCGTCTCGCCGTTCGCCGGGTTCACCGTTGCGATGGGCATGGCTGACCTCCCTCGGAGCGGGCTGTGTCTCGACCTTCCCGCGCGGCGGAGGGGACCGCAACGCGGGAGCGTCTCCTCAGTGCGAGTGCTCCGCCAGGCGGTCGAGAAACGCCGCCTGCGCCTTGACGATCACCTCGCGGGCCCGGTCGAGGGCGAACCACGCGACCCGGTCCAGTTCGGGGAACTCCTGGAGCCGTCCCGACTTCGGCGGCCACTCCATCCGGAACGTGCCGGGCGCGATCGTCGCCGGGTCGAGGTCCGCCTCGATCGCCCACACCGTGACGATCTTGCCGCCTGTCTGCCGGACCTCGCCCAGGGCGACGGCCTCGCCGTCGGGCGGGGGCAGCCCCAGTTCCTCCTCGAACTCTCGGCGGGCGGCCGCCCAGGGGGACTCGTCGGGCTCGTACTCGCCCTTGGGGACGGTCCACGCCCCGGCGTCGCGCCGGGCGAAGAACGGGCCGCCCATGTGGCCGAGCAGCACTTCCGGGCCGTCGTCGGTGCGGGGTCCCCTCCGGAAGAGCAGCAGGCCCGCACTGCGCTTCACGGACGCACCTGCGGATGCGCGGCCAGCAGCGTCTCCACGGTGTCGGCGTCCTCCGCGCGCTTGTCCTCCCGGTAGCGGATCACACGGGCGAAGCGCAGGGTGACGCCGGCCGGGTAGCGGGTGGAGCGTTGCAGACCGTCGTAGGCGATCTCGACGACGAGTTCCGGGCGTACGGTCACGACATGTCCGTCGTCGTCGACGGCGAGCTGCCGGAGCCGCTCGGTCTGCCAGGTCAGCAGGGCGTCGGTCATGCCCTTGAAGGTCTTGCCGAGCATGGCGAGGCCGCCGTCGGCGGTGCGGGCGCCGAGGTGGAGGTTGGAGAGCTTGCCGGTGCGGCGGCCGTGGCCCCACTCGGCGGCCAGCACCACCAGGTCGAGCGTGTGGACCGGTTTGACCTTCAGCCAGGACGCCCCGCGCCGCCCCGCGCTGTAGGACGCGTCGAGGGCCTTGACGACGACGCCCTCGTGGCCGCGCTTCAGGGTCTCGGCGAGGAACTCCTCCGCCGTGCCCACGTCGTCCGGCCCGGACATCGTGGTGCGCCGTACCCGCATCGGCTCGGGGACCAGCCGGGCCAGCTCCGTGTGCCGCTCGGCGAACGGCAGGTCGAGCAGGTCGCGGCCGTCGACGGAGAGCGCGTCGAAGAAGACGGGGGCGACGGGGACCGCGCGGGCGGCCGTGGCCACGTCCGTGCGGGAGCCGACGCGACCGGCGGTCTCCTGGAACGAGCGGGGGCGGCCGCCCCCGTCGAAGGAGATCACCTCCCCGTCCAGGATGAACCGCTCGCCCCGCAACTCCAGGGCGGCGGCCGTCACTTCGGGCAGACGGTCGGTGATGTCGTCGAGGGTGCGGGTGTAGAGCCGTACCGTGCCGCCGTCCCGGTGCACCTGGACGCGGATGCCGTCCAGCTTCTCCTCGACCGCGCAGGCCCCGAGCTTGCCCACCGCCTCGGCGACCGAGGAGGCGCTGTGCGCCAGCATCGGCCAGACCGGGCGGCCGACCGTGAGGCGGAAGCGGTCCAGGGCGGCGGGGCCCTCCGCGAGCAGTGCCTCGGCCACCGCCTGGAGGGACCCCGCGAGCATCACCGCCCGTCGTACGTCCGCCGGGGGCGCCCCGGTCGCCTGGGCCAGTCCCTCGACCGCGACGGCGTCCAGCGCGCCCTGCCGCACCTCGCCGGTGAGCAGCCCGAGCAGGAACCGTTGCTCGTCCTCGGTGGCCGCGCCCATCAACTCCCCGACCAGCCGGGCCCGTTCCGCCTGGGAGCCGGGGCCGGACACCTTGCTCAGCTCCGCGAGCCGGGCGTCCACCTCCCGCACGGTCAGACCCGGCTCGGCGGCCGGGGCGACCGAGCGGCTCAGCACCTTCCAGCCGACGCCGATCCGGCCCTGCGGCAGCCGTCCCGCCAGATACGGGATGACGATCGGCACGTCGTCCGCCTCCGCGTCCCGGAACAGCTCCGCGAGCAGGGCCGTCTTCCGGGACCGCGCCGAGGTGGCGGCGACCTCCTGGGACACTCGGGCCAGCCGGTGCAGCAGCATGCAGCCATGGTGCACCGGAGGCGGCCCCTCTACACCCGGGCGGCCGCGTCGAGGTCTGGCCGTTTGGCCGGGAGTGGTCCTGCTACAGCCCGGCGGCCGCGTCGAGGTCCGTCATCAGCAGATCCCCGACGATCGCGGACGCAGCCCGGTAGCCGCCGCTCGCCGCGTGCACGACCTGCTCGGCGAAGCCGATCGCGTTGCCGGCGGCCCAGACGCCGGGCACCGTCGTCAGACCGGTCGGGTCGACCACCGGGTACGCCCCGAACGGCGTCTCGTGCAGCTCGGCGCCGAGCCGTTCCAGCAGGCCGGTCCGCGGGACGGCGTGCGGGGCGACGAACAGCACGGACCGGGCGTGCGTCGTGCCGTCGGCGAGCCGGACGCCGGTGAGCCGGTCGTCCTCGACCAGCAGCCCCGTGACCTCGCCCGGCACCACGTCGACCCCGGCCGCGGCGAGCCGGCGCAGATCCTCGTCGGACAGCTCCTCCTCGGCGACCGTGTGCAGGAAGAACCGCACGTCCTTCGACCACTGGGAGACCATCAGCGCCTGGTGCACGCTCTTCGGGGACGTACCGAGCACGCCGAACGGCTGGTCGCGCACCTCCCAGCCGTGGCAGAACGGGCAGTGCAGCACGTCCCGGCCGAACCGCCCGGCCAGGCCTGGGACCGCCGGCAGCTCGTCCTTCAGCCCGGTCGCGACGACCAGCCGCCGGGCCCGTACGGTGCGCCCGCCGGCCAGTACGACGGTGAAGTCCTCGCCCCGCTCCACGGCGGCGTCCTCGCCCGGCTCCACGGTGGCGTCCTTGCCCGGCTCCACGGCGGCGTACTCGCCCCGCTCCACCTCCACCACCCGGTCCCGCACGAGCTCCACGCCGTAGCGCGCGATCTCCTCCCGGCCGACGGCGAGGAGCTCGGCGGGCGGCATGCCGTCCCGGGTCAGGAAGCCCTGCATGTGCGCGGCGGGCGCGTTGCGCGGCTCGCCCGCGTCGACGACCAGCGTGCGCTGCCGGGCCCGGCCCAGCACCAGCGCCGCCGACAGACCCGCGGCACCGCCGCCGACGACCACGACTGCGTACTTCTCGGTCATGTGACCACCTCCAGTGCCGAGCGTCGCCCCGGCCCGCGGGATTGACAAACATGTTTGCCGAACCTGCAATACGACCATGACCACGGACGAGGTACTCGCGGGCGTCGGCCCCCGGCTGCGGCAGATGCGGAAGGAGCGGGAGGTGACCCTGGCGGCGCTCTCCGAGACCACCGGCATCTCCGTCAGCACCCTGTCCCGGCTGGAGTCAGGACTGCGTAAACCCAGTCTGGAACTGCTGCTGCCGATCGCGCGCGCTCACCAGGTGGCCCTGGACGAGCTGGTCGGCGCCCCGCCGACGGGCGATCCGCGTGTGCGGTCCAAGCCGATCACGATGGGCGGCCGCACCCTCTGGCCGCTCACCCGTCAGCCGGGCGGCCTGCAGGCCTACAAGGTGCTGGAGCCCGTGCGGAAGGAGGAACCGGAGCCGCGCACCCACGAGGGCTACGAGTGGTTGTACGTGCTGTCCGGGAGGCTGCGCCTCGTGCTGGGCGAGCACGACGTGGTGCTCACGGCGGGGGAGGCGGCCGAGTTCGACACACGAGTGCCTCACTGGTTCGGCTCGACGGGGGAGGGGCCCGCCGAGTTCCTCAGTCTGTTCGGTCCGCAGGGCGAGCGGATGCATGTGCGGGCGCGGCCCAGGAAGTCGTGACCCACATGACTGTTCCCTGATCGGCAAGCGACCGCTTAGTATGCAACCCGACCCCGGTCAGACGAAGCAGTCCCGTGGAGGCCCCGCATGCAGGCATGGCAAGTGCACGAGAACGGCGAGCCGAGCGAGGTGTTGCGCCTGGCGGACGTGGCGCGACCGGTGCCCGGCGACGGCCAGGTCCTGCTGAAGGTGCGCGCCGCGAACATCAACTTCCCGGACGCCCTGCTGTGCCGGGGCCAGTACCAGGTCAGGCCCCCGTTGCCGTTCACCCCCGGCGTGGAGATCTGCGGCGAGACCGAGGACGGCCGCCGGGTGATCGCCAACCCGGCGCTGCCCCACGGCGGCTTCGCCGAGTACGCCGTCGCCGATGCCGCCGCACTGCTGCCCGCGCCGGACGCCCTGGACGACGCGGAGGCCGCGGCCCTGCACATCGGCTACCAGACCGGCTGGTTCGGGCTGCACCGCCGGGCCGGTCTGGAGGCCGGCGAGACCCTGCTCGTCCACGCTGCCGCAGGAGGGGTCGGCAGCGCGGCCGTGCAGCTCGGGAAGGCCGCCGGCGCCACCGTCATCGGTGTCGTCGGCGGTCCCGCGAAAGCGGCCGTCGCCCGTGAGCTGGGCTGCGACGTCGTGATCGACCGGCGCGCCCAGGACGTCGTCGCCGCCGTCAAGGAGGCCACCGGCGGCCGGGGCGCCGACGTGGTCTACGACCCGGTCGGCGGCGAGGCCTACGCCCAGTCCGCCAAGGTCGTCGCCTTCGAGGGGCGCATCATCGTCGTCGGCTTCGCCGGCGGCACGATTCCCAGCCCGGCCCTGAACCACGCCCTGGTGAAGAACTACTCGATCATGGGTCTGCACTGGGGCCTCTACAACACCAAGAACCCGAAGCTGGTCCAGCACTGCCACGAGCAGCTCACCGAGCTGGCCGCCCGGGGCGCGATCAAGCCGCTGGTGAGCGAGCGCGTCCCGCTCGCGGGCGCGGCCGCCGCCGTGCAGAAGGTCGCGGACGGCCTGACCACCGGACGGGTCGCCGTCGTCATGGAGGAGGCAGCAGCATGACCAGCGCGGAGCAGCGCAGTGTGATCGGCGCCGAGGAACTGCGCGGCCGTACAAGGGAGTTGCTGGCCGCGCACCCGCCGGCCTCGACCGACCGCCTGGACTTCCTCCGGGCCCGTTTCGACGCCGGCCTCGCGTGGGTGCACTACCCGGAGGGCCTCGGCGGAGTCGGGGCACCCCGTTCCCTCCAGGCCGTCGTGGACGCCGAGCTGGAGGCCGCCGGGGCGCCCGACAACGACCCGCGGCGGATCGGCATCGGCCTCGGGATGGCCGCGCCGACGATCCTCAAGTACGGCACCGAGGAGCAGAAACAGCGGTTCCTCAGGCCCCTCTGGGTGGGCGAGGAGGTCTGGTGCCAGCTGTTCAGCGAGCCGGGCGCCGGGTCCGACCTCGCCGCGCTCGGCACGCGTGCCGTCCGTGAGGGCGACAGCTGGGTCATCAACGGGCAGAAGGTCTGGACGTCCAGCGCCCATGTGGCCCGCTGGGCGATCCTCATCGCGCGCACCGACCCGGACGTGCCCAAGCACCGGGGCATCACCTACTACGTCTGCGACATGACCGACCCGGGCGTCGAGGTGCGGCCGCTGCGGCAGGTCACCGGCGAGGCCGAGTTCAACGAGGTGTTCCTCACCGATGTCCGCATCCCGGACACGCGCCGCCTCGGCGAGGTCGGCGACGGCTGGCGGGTCGCGCAGACCACGCTGAACAACGAACGCGTCGCCATCGGCGGCATGCGCCTGCCCCGCGAGGGCGGCATGATCGGACCGGTCTCCAAGACCTGGCGCGAGCGGCCCGAGCTGCGCACCCACGACCTGCACCAGCGTCTGCTGAAGCTCTGGGTCGAGGCCGAGGTCGCACGGCTCACCAGCGAACGGCTGCGCCAGCAGCTCGTGGTGGGCCAGCCCGGTCCCGAAGGCGCCGGAATGAAGCTCGCCTTCGCCCGCCTCAACCAGGAGATCAGCGGCCTGGACGTGGAACTCCTCGGCGAGGAGGGCCTGCTGTACGACGACTGGACCATGCGCCGCCCGGAACTGGTCGACTTCACCGGCCGCGAGGCCGGCTACCGCTATCTGCGCTCCAAGGGCAACAGCATCGAGGGCGGGACCACCGAGGTCCTGCTGAACATCGTCGCCGAGCGCGTCCTCGGCCTGCCCGCCGAACCGCGCACCGACAAGGACGTCGCCTGGAAGGACCTGGCCCGATGACGGATCTTCTCTACTCCGAGGAGGAAGAGGCACTGCGGGCCGCCGTACGGGACCTGCTCGCCGATCACTGCGACGCGCCCGGCGTGATCGCCCGCACCGAGTCGGACGCCCCGCACCACCGTGAGGCGTGGAAGGCGCTCGCCGACGGCATGGGCCTCGCCGGGCTCCTGGTGCCCGAGGCGAAAGGCGGCCAGGGCGCCACGCACCGCGAAGCCGCCGTCGTCCTGGAGGAACTGGGCCGCGCGGTCGCTCCCGTGCCCTATCTGACCAGCGCCGTCGTCGCCACCGAGGCACTGCTCGCCTGCGACGCCGACGATCTGCTCGCCGACCTGGCGTCCGGGCGGCGGATCGGCGCCCTCGCGGTCTCCCTCAGCGTCGCGCCCGGCACCGCCTACAAGGTCGTCCGGCACGAGGACGGCCGACTGAGCGGTGAACTGACCGGCATCGCGGACGCCGCCGTCGCGGACGTGCTGCTGGTGCCCGCCGACGACGGCGGCCTGTACGCGGTCGACGCCACGGCGGCGACGGTCACGCCCCAGGTCTCCCTGGACCTGACCCGCCCGCTGGCGACCGTCACGCTCGACGGGGTGCCGGCCCGGCTGCTGGGCGACGCCGAGCCCGCCGTACGCAGGGCGCTGACCGCCGGAGCCGGACTGCTCGCCTCCGAACAGTTCGGGCTCGCCGACTGGGCGCTGACGGAGACCGTCCGCTACCTGAAGGAGCGCAAGCAGTTCAACCGTCCCGTCGGCGGCTTCCAGTCGCTCAAGCACCGGCTGGCCCAGCTCTGGCTCGAGGTGGTCAACCTTCGCGCGGCCGCCCGCAACGCCGCCGACGCGCTGGCCACGGGCGAGGACGTCGACGTGGCGGTCACCGTAGCCCAGGCCTTCGCGGCACCCGTGGCCGTCCACGCCGCCGAGGAGGCACTGCAACTGCACGGCGGCATCGGCATGACGTGGGAGCACCCGGCGCACCTGTACCTGAAGCGTGCGAAGGCCGACTCGATCGCCTACGGCACGGCGGGCGCCCACCGCGAGGCCCTGGCCGGACTGGTCGACCTCCAGGCCCCCTGACGTACACCTGGACGTAACTGGTCGACGCGAGGAGAAAGCCCGGGAACCCCCGGGGAAAGCCCGTCCCACCCGGGGCGGGCTTTCTCGTGCGCCCCGCTCCGGCGAAGTGAACGCGTGGCGGCAGTCCGGCCAACTCCCCGCACGGGCCTGCCTCCTGGACCTGCCGGGACCCATACTCACAGGGTTCCCGTACGGCACTTCCAGGGAGGCAGAGCATGGCCCTCACCACCCGTCGCAGAGCCCTCACCACCCTCGGCGCCGCCCTCGCGGGCTCGGTCGCCCTCCCCGCCACGCCCGCGGCGGCCGGCGAACGAGGGCACGGGCGCCGCCCGTTGTGGCGCGCCCACGCCCACAACGACTACGAGCACCCGCGCCCCCTCCTCGACGCCCTCGACCACCGCTTCGGCAGCGTCGAGGCCGACATCTACCTCGTGGGCGACCAGTTGCTCGTCGCCCACGACCCGGAGGACCTCGACCCGTCCCGCACCCTCGAGTCCCTCTACCTCGAACCGCTCGCCGCCCGGGTCCGGGCCAACAAGGGCCGCGTGTACCGGGGGTACCGCGGCTCCCTGCAACTCCTCGTCGACATCAAGACCGAGGGCTCGTCGACGTATCTCGAGCTCGACCGCCATCTGCGGCGCTACCGCCATCTGTTCACGACATACGCCCACGGCCGTGTCCTCCCCGGCCCGGTCACCGCCGTGATATCCGGCGACCGGGCGGCCCGCGCACCCATGGAGGCCCAGAGCGTCCGGCGCGCCTTCTACGACGGCCGCCTCGCCGACCTCGGCAGCCAGGCGCCGGCCTCCTTCATCCCGCTGATCAGCGACAACTGGACGCTCAACTTCACCTGGCAGGGCGTGGGCGCGTTCCCGGACCCCGAGCGGGAGAAGCTGCGGGGCATCGTCCGGGCCGCGCACGCGCGGGGGCAGAGGGTGCGGTTCTGGGCGACCCCGGATCTGGCCGGACCCGCCCGTGACGCGGTGTGGGCCGAACTGCTCGCCGCGGACGTCGACCATCTCAACACCGATGACCTCGCCGGACTGGAGGCGTTCCTGGACGCCCGCCGGGCGGCGTAGGACATCACACGTTCGGCGGACAGGTCAGCCACCCGGACGAACCCTCCGCTACGCCACACTTGCGGCCGAACGCCGTGAATCGGATAGGGCGGCGTGGCGGAGGAGTTGACGATGGCCATTTCCATCTCTGTGGTGCTGCTGCTCGTGATCCTTGCGGTGATCTTCCTGCGCAACGGCGGGCTGAAGGTCTCCCATGCGCTGGTCTGTCTGCTGCTCGGCTTCTATCTGGCCAGCACGAGCATCGCCCCCACCATCCACAGCGGGATCACGGCCACGGCGGAGATCGTCAGCAGCTTGAGGCCTTGAGGCCTTGAGGCCTTGAGGCCTTGAGGCCTTGAGGCATGAGGCCTTGAAGCCCTGAGCCCCTGAGGCCTGAGTCCTGAGGCCGTCAGCCCGAGAACACGCCGATGCCGTTCGGGACGGCGCGTTCCGCCCCGCCGCTCGGGTGGTTGCGTACGGACACGGTGCTCGCGCCCGGCTTCCGGGCGACCAGCGTCGACGACCCGCCGCCGTCCAGGCTCAAGGCCTCCCGCGAACCCAGCCGTCGCATGGTGTCGGCCACTTCGGCGATCGTCAGGCCGCTGCGGTAGGCGGTGCCACCGTCCAGCGCGAGCAGCAGCATGCGCCGCCCGTCGTCGGCGAGCCCCACGGCCGTACGGACGGCCGACGCCGTGTCGTCCAGACCCGGCAGCGGCCGGCCGCCCGAGAGGACCGGGTAGCCGCCGAGCGCGAGACGGTACGGGACGCCGCTCGTGGCCGCGACGAGGCTGTGCTCGATCTCGACCGCTTCGCCGGTGGAGAACTTCCGCAGCCGCTGGGCGCCCGCCTCCCGGCCGACCAGCACGGTCGTCCCCGCGGCGATGGGACCGCGGCCGGGGGTGTCGGCGGCCGACACGACCTTGCCGTCGCGGACCGTCACCTCGTAGGTGTCGGTGCTGCACGGAGCGGCCCGGTCCGTGTCCGTGCCGCAGGTGGCACGCACCCGGGAGGCGCTGCCCCACTCGGAGGTGAACGCGCCGACGGAACCCACCGGAAGCGCGTACTGGTTGAGCCCGCCGAGCGGCAGCCGCGACCCGGAGGCGCGGACCGAGCCGTCGAGAGACAGCCGGTCCAGCCGGGCCCGTCCGTCGGTGCCGACACCGAACACGTCCTCGGTGGTAGTGCCGGGCGGCAGCGCCGGGCCGAACCGCTGGCCGTTCGGTACGGCCGCCTTGAGGGTCCGCCCGGCCGTGATCGCCGGGCCCACGCTCGCGCCGGTCGCCTCGACGCCCGGGTGCTGCGTCTCGGTGATGTTGAAGAAGTCGCCGTTGACCCCGGCGACGGCCCTCTGGGCGTCGGCCATCCGCGAGACCTGCGCGCGCGAGGCCACCGCCCCGGGGTACAGCAGCTCCACCTGGACCCGCGGGTTGCCCAGGTCGACCTTCAGCACATGCGCGTGTGTCACCCCCTTGGCGGCCTGGATGTCGAAGTGCTCGTAGGTGACGCCCGGCGCGACACGGACGCGCTTCTGGACGGCGTCTGCCTCGGCCGCTCCCGCCACACCCGTACCGACCAGTGCGCCGAACACCGTGAGAAATGCCAGTACCGCTCTGCCTGCTCCGCGCCGCTTGTGACGACCTGTCACCGCCGTACCCCCTGATGCCTCGTCAGAAGTCCTCAGGGCAGTGGACCAGACGTCGGGGCACAGGAGTACGGCTGACTGCCGACTACGCGGGAAAAGTCGGAAAAACACACCCCTCCGGGTGCTTCAGCTGCCGTCCGTTCCGGTGGCGTACGGCGTGTAGTGCGCGGGCGAGTGGTCGATCGGCAGGCCGGGCCGCCAAGCCGTGAGGGCCTGCGCGCTGCACACGAACAGCTGCTCAGGCAGCCGGTCCAGGCCGAACCAGCGCCAGCGGCCCACGCTCTCCTCGGGCTGGTCCGCCGGCTCGCCCCGCCAGGCGGTGACCCGGGCCGCGACGGTCACCCGGACGACACCGCCCGCGTCGCCCACGAGCGTTCCCAGCAGCCGCACATCCTCCGGCCGGGCCTCGATCCCCGTCTCCTCACCCAGCTCCCGGACAACCGCCTCCTGCAAGGACTCCCCGGGCTCCACCGCCCCGCCGGGCAGCTCCCACGTCCCGAGCCGGTGCCGCCCGAGAAGCAGCCCGCGCGGCCCGTACAGGATCGCTCCGGCCCCGAGCGTGGCATGGGCGAGCGGCGGCTTGTCGATCCGCGGCCGGGAGGAGAGACGGAAGGGCCGGGTCACCTGGAAGAGCCGGTAGGACGCGTGGTTCCCGGCCTGCGGTGTGTCGAGGACCTCGACGTGCTCCACACGCAGTCCGTACTCGGTCAGCAGCTCCGTCCAGAGCTCCGGGGTGAGGACCCACATGTGGACGGTGATGTCACCGCCGCCGGCCGGCCGCAGGATCTCGGGCCGGGCCGTGACCCGGTCCGAGGGGCCGTCACCGCCCGAGTTGGTGTGCAGCACCGTGAAGCAGAGCCTGCCGCCCGGCTTGAGCGCCGCGGCGAGGGCGGGCAGCAGCCGGTGCGGGTCGAGGTACGGGACGGCATGCAGGGAGTAGATGACGTCGTACGGCTCCGCCGTGCGCAGATGCTCCACCGCGTCGGCCAGGACCAGCCGCAGCCCGGGCAGCGAGCCGTACCGGGCACGGCCCCGCTCGTACTGGCCGGCCGAGGCGTCGACCGCGTCCACCAGCGCGCCGTGGGCACGCACCAGGTGGGCGGCGTGCCGGGCCGGACCGCACCCGAGGTCCAGCACCCGCCGGCCCGCGAGCTCCCCGAGAACCTCGGCCCCCGGCCCGGTGCCCTCGACACCCCAGTCGATCCGCGTCACCTCGGACAGCTCCGTGCCACGCCGCAGATGATGGGCTCCGTACGCACGCCAGGCCTCGGCGTTGACATCCTCCGATCGTGTCACCAAGGCTCAGCCGCCCGCGGCGGCGTCGCGCGGAAGCACCCTGACACGGTGGAAGTTGCAGCCGACGAGTCGCGGCTCGTCGGCTGCGGGCGGGGTCTGGTGGGCCTTGAGCGCGATGCTCACCAGACTGAGCAGCAGGTCGACGTCCGCTTCGCAGTCGAGGTGGACCGTCACCCAGCACGATCCGGGAACCAGGTGGATCGCGCTCGAACCGGCGAGGTCGTAGTGGAACCGCTGGATGGCCCGGCGGGTGAGGTGGAGGTCCACGTCCCGTGCCGAGTGGAAGTGGACGATCTCGTCACGGACGGAACGGAGCGCCCGTCCGGTACCGCAACTCGCCGGGCCCGGCATCAGGTCGGGCCAGGCCTGCAGGCGCTCCATGGCGCGCTGGGCCAGAGTCATGGCCCCATCGTTGCGCGCTTACCGTGCCGCAACCAGAGGTTGAGCGCTTTGTAACCGGGACGTGAGGTGGGGCGGGGGACGCGAGGCGGGGCCGGAGTGCTCGGGTGGCTCCTTCTCAGCCGGAGTCTCTGACCAGTCTCAGGTAGCGCTTCCAGTCCCAGTGGCGCCCCGGGTCGGTGTGGTCGCTGCCCGGTACCTCGTGGTGGCCGATGATGTGTTCCCGGTTCCGGGGGATGCCGTACCGCGCGCAGATCGCCGCGGTGAGCCGGGCCGATTCCTGGTACACGACGTCGGTGAAGTACGAGGGCTGGTCCACCCAGCCCTCGTGCTCGATGCCGATGGCACGCTTGTTGTAGTCCCAGTTCCCCGCGTGCCACGCGATGTCGGCCTCGCGCACGCACTGCGCCACATGGCCGTCGGCCGACCGCACCACATAGTGCGCGGACACCTGCTTCCCCGGATTCCGGAAGATGGACAGGGTGCCGGAGAAGGTCGTCTGCGCGACATGGATGATCACCCGGTCGACGGGATGGCCGCGGGGACGGTTCGACGCCGTGTAGTTGGCGGCGGTCGCCGGGTGCCACTCGGCGCCCGGGTGGTCGGGGGCTTGGGGCCGGGCCGCGGCCCGGGTGCCGGGGAGCAGGACGTACGGCACGGCGGTGAGGGCTGCGCCCACGAGGACTCCTCGCCTGCTGGGGAGCGATGCTGCCTGGTTCACGACGGGATGCCTTTCGCTTCGACGGATCATCACGTTACGGCGCCTGCCGGCCCCTCAGCAGGGAGCGACGTGGATCCGTGGACGGGCGGGGGACTGTGGACAACTCGCCCACCCCATCGGGTGATTCGGGCCGTCCGGGAACCCCGGCCGGGTCCGCCCGTCCCTCGGCGGTCCGGTGGTCAGGCCCGCTCGGCGACGGCTGCCGGATCGTCCAGCACCGCCCGCACCACCGAGTGCGCGGCCCCCAGCAGCGGCCCCTGCGGGCCCAGCCGAGACACGGACACGGGACAGGCCGGACCCGCCGTGCGCCGCGCCAGCTCCTCCCGCAGCGAGGGCAGCAGCCAGGGCGCGAGACCGGACAGCTCCCCACCCAGCACCACGCTCTGCGGGTCGAGCAGGTTGACCGCCCCGGTCAGGGCCACACCGAGCGCGGTGCCCGCGTCGCGCAGGGCACGGCGTACGTCCTCGTCACCCTGGGCGGCGCGGCCCGCGAGCAGCCCCACGCGGTCCTCGCCCGGCTCCAGGCCCGCCGCACGCAGCACCGCCTCCTCACCGGCGTACTGCTCCAGGCATCCACGCCCGCCGCACGCGCACGCCGGCCCGTCCGGCCGGACCGGCACATGTCCCAGCTCGCCCGCGAAACCGCGTGTTCCCCGCAGCAGTCCGCCGTCCACGACGACGGCCGCACCGATGCCGATCTCCGCCGACACATGCAGGAAGTCGCGCGGTGTGCCGTTCTCCAGCCAGAGCTCGGCGAGCGCGCCGAAGTTGGCCTCGTTGTCCACGGTCAACGGCAGGTCCGCCGGCAGCAGGGCACCGAGGTCCGTGTCGTGCCAGTCGAGGTTCGGGGCGCGTACGACGGTCCGGGCGTCGCGCGCCACCAGACCCGGTACGGCCACGGCGAGCCCGGCGGGCCACAGGCCCTCGCCCTCCGCCTCGGCGACGACCCGGCCGATCAGCTCGGTGAGTTCCGCTGTCACTGGCCCGGGGGAGCGGCCGCGGTTCGCGCCCTGCCGTATCGCGCGCGCCCTGGTCGTGCCGCGCAGGTCGACGGCGCAGACCGCGAGATGGTCGACGCCGATCTCCGCGCCGATCCCGGCCGGGCCCCGTGCGCTGACGGCGAGCGCGGAGCCGGGGCGGCCCACCCGGCCGGGCCGCTCGGGGCCCAGCTCCTCGATCAGCCCCGAGCGGACGAGTTCGTCGACGAGCGTCGACACCGCTGCCCGGGTCAGCCCGATCCGCGACGCGACGGCGGCCCGGGACATCGGCCCCTCGGCGCGGACGGAGTGCAGGACACGGGCGAGGTTGCGGCGGCGCATGCCCTGCTGGGTGTCGGGCAGCGCGCGTCCCGGCCCGGCCGGGTGCGCCTCGTGCGGCGGTGCGGTCATGCCTGACGCCAGTCCTCAGTGGGTGTCCGTGGGCCGCTCCAGCAGCGGGGCCGCGTCGGAGAGTACCCCGGCGATCCTGGCCAGCGTCTCCTCGTCCCGCTCGACGGCGTCGAGCACCGGCCCGGCCGCCGTGTCCCAGCGACGCGCCACGGCCGCCGCGTCCTCCCCGGTCAGCAGCCCGGCCGCCTGGGCGGCGGCGCCGAGCGCCACCAGCTCCTTGGCCTCGGGCACCTGCACGGGACGCCCCGACAGCCTCCGCACGGTCTGCTGCCAGGCCGCGCCCCGGGCGCCGCCGCCGATCAGCAGCAGCGGCGCCGAGGAGTCCGCGTCCTGGTCCAGGACCAGGTCGAGCGCGCCGAGCAGGGAGTGCACGGCACCGTCGTAGGCGGCCTGGAGCAGTTGGCCGCCGGTCGTGTCGTGGCGCAGACCGTGCAACAGGCCGGAGGCGTTCGGCAGGTTCGGGGTGCGTTCGCCGTCCAGGTAGGGCAGCAGGGTGACGGCCGTACCGGGTTCCACGGCGTCGCGGTCCAGGCCCAGCAGCGTCGCGACGCGGTCGACGGCGAGTGTGCAGTTCAGGGTGCAGGCCAGCGGCAGCCAGTCACCGCGGGCGTCGGCGAAGCCCGCCACCGTGCCGCTCGGGTCGGCGGGCCGGTGCCGCGACACGGCGTACACCGTGCCCGAGGTGCCGAGGCTCATCACCGGCACACCCGGACGCAGTCCGAGGCCCAGCGCCGCCGCGGCGTTGTCGCCGGTCCCGGGCGCGACCAGAGTGCCCTTGGAGAACGGCAGCTCGTGGCTGTGCACTGTGCCCGCCACCTCCCCGGGCCGGACCACACGGGGCAGCAGGGCCGGGTCGAGCCCCACGTGCGCGAGGATCCCCTCGTCGTACGACTCCGTGCCGGACGCCCACCAGCCCGTCCCGGAGACGTCGCCGCGGTCGGTCGTGCCCTGCCCGGTGAGCCGCTCGGTGAGGTAGTCGTGGGGGAGGCGCAAGGCCCTGGTGGCCCGGACCGCCTCCGGCTCGTGCTCGGCCAGCCAGGCCCACTTGGTGACCGTGAAGGAGGCGGCGGGGACGCTTCCGGTGCGCTCGGCCCAGAACTTCGCGCCGCCCAGTTCCTCCGTCAGCCGGCGTGCCTGCGGCGCCGAGCGCACGTCGTTCCACAGCAGGGCCGGACGCACCGGCTCACCCCGCTCGTCCAGGGTGACCAGGCCGTGCTGCTGTCCGCCGACCGACACCGCGGCCGCCTCGTGCGCCGCGTCACCGCACTGGCGCAGGGCCTCGCACAGCGCGTCCCACCACTGGCGCGGATCACTCTCGCGACCGGCTCCCGAGGAGACGGTGTGCGGGGCCTGGCCGCTCGCCACGACCCGGCCGGTGGCCGCGTCGACGACCAGCGCCTTGGTGGACTGGGTGGACGAGTCCACGCCGACGACGAGCGGACCCTCGGCTGCTGACATCGGGCTTCTCCCTACTGCACGGGGCACGTGTCTCCGGTCGGAGTCACCTTGTCTCTTCCCAGAGAGGTGCTGTCTCTTCCCAGAGAGGTGCTCGCATACTAATTTGTAAATCGCCATGACGAAATAGTCTCAGCGAGCAAGGAGCCCCGGCATGAGCTACCAGCCCACCCCCGAGGACAGGTTCACCTTCGGCCTGTGGACCGTCGGCTGGCAGGGACGGGATCCCTTCGGCGACGCCACGCGGCGGGCCCTCGACCCCGTCGAGTCGGTGCAGCGCCTGTCCGAGCTCGGCGCGCACGGCGTGACCTTCCACGACGACGACCTGATCCCGTTCGGCTCGAGCGACACCGAGCGCGAGGCCCACATCAAGCGCTTCCGGCAGGCGCTGGACGCCACGGGCATGAAGGTCCCGATGGCGACCACCAACCTCTTCACGCACCCGGTCTTCAAGGACGGCGCGTTCACCGCCAACGACCGCGACGTGCGCCGCTACGCGCTGCGCAAGACCATCCGCAACATCGACCTCGCCGCCGAGCTCGGCGCCCAGGTGTACGTGGCATGGGGTGGCCGTGAAGGCGCCGAGTCCGGTGCCGCCAAGGACGTCCGCGCGGCCCTGGACCGGATGAAGGAGGCCTTCGACCTGCTCGGCGAGTACGTCATCTCCCAGGGCTACGACCTGCGCTTCGCGATCGAGCCCAAGCCGAACGAGCCGCGCGGCGACATCCTGCTGCCGACCGTCGGCCACGCGCTGGCGTTCATCGACCGCCTGGAGCGTCCGGAGCTGTACGGCGTCAACCCCGAGGTCGGGCACGAGCAGATGGCCGGGCTGAACTTCCCGCACGGCATCGCGCAGGCCCTGTGGGCGGGCAAGTTGTTCCACATCGACCTCAACGGCCAGTCCGGCATCAAGTACGACCAGGACCTGCGCTTCGGCGCCGGCGATCTGCGTGCCGCGTTCTGGCTGGTCGACCTGCTGGAGTCGGCCGGCTACACCGGCCCGCGGCACTTCGACTTCAAGCCCCCGCGGACCGAGGACCTCGACGGGGTGTGGGCGTCGGCGGCCGGCTGTATGCGCAACTACCTCATCCTCAAGGACCGGGCCGCGGCCTTCCGTGCCGACCCGGAGGTCCAGGAGGCGCTGCGCGCGGCCCGCCTGGACGAGCTGGCCCAGCCCACCGCGGCGGACGGCCTCCAGGCCCTGCTCTCCGACCGGTCGGCCTTCGAGGCCTTCGACGTCGACGCGGCCGCCGCCCGCGGCATGGCCTTCGAGCACCTGGACCAGCTCGCCATGGATCATCTGCTGGGGGCACGCGGCTGAGTTCACCGAGCCCGCTGAGTCCGTACCGCCGGGAATGCTACGGAATCATGCGATCCACGCCATGAGTCCGTAGCAACTCCCGTGCACCGCTCGCGCCTTGAGCGGTGCACGGTGACCCTGGTCGGTATGGCCCTGCCGCCCGTACCGCCTCAGCGGCGGAATCCGCTGTTCATCCTGCTCACCGCGCTCGTGGCCGCCGCAGCCGTGTGCGCGGTGGTGCTGATGGCCAGGGGGAGCGACGGCTCGCCGGACGGGGAGCCGCCCGCCGGGAGCACGAGCCGCACCCCTGGTCCGTCCTACGGCATCCCCACGAAGCTGCCCACAGCGTTGCCCAGCGAGCTGCGGACCCGGTTGCCGTCGGGCTTTCCGAGCCGATTGCCGAGTGAGCTGCCCAGCGACCTCGAATCGCTCCTCCCGTCCCTGGACGCCGGCGAGCTACTGCCGTAGGGGCGCGTCTTCCGGTGCGGCTCCCTCTCCGGGGGCCGGCTCCACCGAGGTCAGGGCCGTCGCCGGATCCTGTGCGGCGCCTCCCGCGGGCATCCAGCGGCCGCGTTCCCTGAGGTACGGCCACCATCGGCCGTCCCGGCCGAGGCGCAGCTGGACCGGTGCGCCGGCGACCGTCCACCGGTTGTCCCGCGCCCGCAGCTCCGGCCGCTCGTCCGTATCCCAGGCCGCCTCCAGGGCGGCACGCGCGCGTGCGAGCGCTTCACCCTCCACCCGCCACTCCTCGTCGAGCACGGAGAGCGCGGCCGCACCGCCGAGGTGCCAGGCACGGACCGCCGCTTCGAGGCCCTCCCGGCCGCGTCCCGACCCGTCGGCGAGACGGTCCGCCACTTCGCGTCCGGGATCGCCCGCGGCCAGCCGCACCGCGTCCTGCGCCACCGCCAACTCCGCGTCGGAGGTGCCTCGGAGGGCCTCCGCGAGCAGGCGGTGGGCCTGTACGGCGGTCCGCACGGCCAGGAACTCCAGCGCGGCCGGGTCGATGCCGGGAGCCGGCGGGGTCTCGGTGTCCAGGGACGGCGGTATCCCCGGCTCGTCGGGGAGTCCGGGCAGGGCGGGCAGCGGGGGCAGGATGTCACCGGCCCCGTACGCCTCGGCCGGGTCCACGCCCTCCGCCCCGGAGGGCTCCACGGCGGATCCGCCGCCGCGGGTCTGGAGATCGTCCAGCAGGGCGGTTTCGTCGCGGCCCCGCATCAGCATCAGAACGAACGGATCGTGGTCCAGCAGCCGCGCCACCTGGTAGCAGAGCGCCGCCGTGTGCCCGCAGTGGTCCCAGGCGTCGCAGTCGCACCGCGGCTCCAGATCGCCGAGGCCCGGCAGCAGTTCGACGCCCGCGGCCGCCGCGTCCTCGACCAGCTGCGGCGGCATCTCCCGGTCCAGCAGCGCCGCCACATGTCCGGCCCGCTCCACCGTCATGTCCAGCAAGCGGTCCCACTGTTCGGGTGAGAGCTCCTCGAGCAGGACGTCGGCCCGGTGCGTCGTGCGGTCGCGGTCCTGGACGACGGCCGTGAGCCGTCCCGGGCGCACCGACACCGCGCCGACCGCTCCCGCGCGGGCGAGCCGGCGGCCCGCCTTGAGCTGCGCCGAGTCCAGCGCCGTGTCCTCCAACGCCTTCAGCCAGGCCTGGCCCCACCAGGACCGTGCGAAGCCTCGCCCGTGCGCGGGCGGCAGTGCCGTGAACGTGCGCTCCATGTCACCGTCGTACCGGGTCATCGCGCCCCTCGCAGTTCGACCAGTTCCGCCAGTTCCGCGTCCGTCAGCTCCGTGAGCGCCGCCTCGCCGGAGCCCAGGACGGCGTCCGCCAGCTTCCGCTTGCGGACCAGCAGTTCGGCGATGCGGTCCTCGATGGTTCCCTCCGCGATGATCCGGTGCACCTGCACGGGCCGGGTCTGGCCGATGCGGTAGGCGCGGTCGGTGGCCTGCGCCTCGACGGCCGGGTTCCACCAGCGGTCGTAGTGCACGACGTGCTCGGCCCGGGTGAGGTTCAGACCGGTGCCCGCCGCCTTCAACGACAACAGGAACACCGGCACTTCGCCGTCCTGGAAGCGCCGCACCATGGCCTCGCGCTCGCTGACGGGCGTCCCGCCGTGCAGGAACTGCGAGGGCGTGCCCCGGGCGGCCAGATGCCGTTCGAGCAGGCGGGCCATCTGGACGTACTGTGTGAAGACCAGCACGCCCGCCTCCTCGGCGAGAATCGTCTCCAGCAGTTCGTCCAGCAGTTCCAGCTTCCCGGAGCGTCCGGCGATCACCGGGCGTTCCTCCTTGAGGTACTGCGCCGGGTGGTTGCAGATCTGCTTGAGGCCGGTCAGCAGCTTCACGATCAGGCCGCGTCGCGCCATGCTGCCGGCGCCGGAGATCTCCGCCAGCGCCTCGCGCACCACCGCCTCGTACAGCCCCGTCTGCTCCTGGGTGAGCGACACGGCGTGATCGGTCTCCGTCTTCGGCGGCAGCTCGGGCGCGATCCCCGGGTCCGCCTTGCGGCGGCGGAGCAGGAACGGCCGTACGAGCCGGGCCAGCCGGTCCGCGGCTGCCGGGTCCTGGCCGCCCTCGACGGCCTCCGCGTACCGTCTGCGGAAGGTGCCGAGGCGGCCCAGCAGCCCCGGAGTGGTCCAGTCGAGGATCGCCCACAGCTCCGACAGGTTGTTCTCCACCGGGGTGCCGGTGAGCGCCACGCGCGCGCGTGCGCCGATGGCACGCAGCTCCCGGGCGGTCGAGGAGTACGGGTTCTTCACGTGCTGGGCCTCGTCCGCCACGAGCATGCCCCACGGCACCCCGGCGAGCCGGGGCGCGTCCAGACGCATCGTGCCGTACGTGGTGAGCACGAACTCCCCGTCGGCCAGGTCGTCGAGGCCGCGCCGTGCTCCGTGGAAGCGCCGCACGGGGGTGCCGGGCGCGAACCGCTCGATCTCCCGCTGCCAGTTGCCCATCAGAGACGTCGGGCAGACCACCAGGGTGGGTCCGGCGGACTCGGTGTCGGTCTGCCGGTGCAGGTGCAGGGCGATCAGCGTGATCGTCTTGCCGAGGCCCATGTCGTCGGCGAGACAGCAGCCGAGGCCCAGGGAGGTCATGCCGGCGAGCCAGTTCAGGCCCCGCCGCTGGTAGTCCCGCAGGGTGGCCGCGAGGGCGGCGGGCTGCTCCACGGGCTGCTGCGCCTCGGGATCCGCGAGCCGCTCCCGCAAGGCCGCCAGCCACCCGGTGGGCCGCACCTCGACCCGGTCGCCCTCCACCTCCGCCCAGCCCGTCAGGGCCGCGCCCAGCGCGTCCACCGGTGTGACCTTGTGGTCCTGCCGGGAGCGGGCGAGCCGTACCTGCTGAGGGTCGATCAGGACCCACTGGTCACGCAGCCGCACCACGGGGCGCTTGGTCTCGGCGAGCCGGTCCAGCTCCTCGCGGCTCAGCCGCCGGTCGCCCAGCGCGAACGACCAGTTGAAGGCCAGTAGCGCGTCGGCGGACAGGAACGACGGCAGGGCCGCTGCGGACCTGCCGGACTCCTGCTCCTCCACGTCGTCGCCGAAAGTCCCCACCGGCCCCACCTCCGCGCGTGTGGAGAGCTCGCGGGTGAGTCCCTTCGGCCAGTGCACGTCGACTCCGGCCGCCGCCAGTGCACGGGCTCCCGCGCCGAGCAGCTCGGTGACCTCCTCGTCGGCGAGTTCGACCGCGTCGGGCACGGTCGCCGACAGCAGCGGCGCGAGCGGAGCCCAGGCCCGGGCGGCGCGCCGCAGGGCGAGCAGGGCGTCCATCCGCGCGCGCGGGCCGAAGTCCTCGCCCCTGGCACCCGCCCAGACGTCAGCCGCGTCCGCGACCAGTGCGGGATCGCTCACGCCGTGAACCTGGAGCACGGCCCGGAACGTCACGTCCGCGGCGGCCACCGCGTCCGTCAGGCCGGGCGCCTCGATCCGCAGCGACAGCCGCACGCCGGCGTCGTGTCCCGCGGCGACGTCGGCGGCCCAGGCCCGCTGCTCGGGAAGATGCACCGGCTCGGGCGACGCGTAGGCGGGACCGCCGGTCACCAGCGGTGCGGCTGGGGAGCGGGGCAGGGTGTCGGCGACGGCGTCGAGGAAGGCGCGCAGGAGCCGCTCCGGGTCGGGCAGCCGCAGCGGCCCCGGGCCCGCGAGCGGTACGGCGTGTGCCTCGGGCGGCATCGCGGCGGCGAGCCGGCGGAGGGCCTCGACGTCCTGGGCGCGCAGGGGGCCCGTGCGCCAGGCGTCGTGGTCGCCCGGGGACAGCCCCGGCAACAGCAGCCCCTGCGCCACGAGGTGCAGGGCGTGCAGGGCCGCGGCGCCCCAGAACACGGTGGACCGGTGCCCCTGCGCGCTCACCCGCGCGCGGGTGAGGACCGGCAGGGCCGCGTGCACCGGAACCAGGACGGCGGGCACGCTCTCCGCCTCGATTCCGTCGCTGCCCGGCACGACGACGGTCAGGTTCGTGACGGACCCCGGTGCCACGGCGGGCAGGGCCTCGCCGTCGGTGCGCCAGAAGGCGAGTCCGCCGGTGCGGGCCGGGTCGCCGGGCAGGAACACGGCGCGGCAGCGGGCCAGTTCGGAGGCCAGGGAAGCTTCGGGGGAAGGCGAGGAGGAGGGTGAGGAGGAGGGTGCCGGGGGAGTCTGGTGCTCGGCTATGGCTGATTCCTCAAACTTGACTAGTTGGTCGGAGTCGCCGAGGGTACAGCACGTCTGGCGCACACGGGTATGACTAGGGTGTGACCTGGGTCACTATGAGGAGGTCAGGGGTGTGTAGGGGTCGCACCTCAGGGATGTCTCAGGGGCGCGGTCAGGAACCGCCACAAGCGCGGACCCGTTTTCGAGACAGAGAGCGGCAGTGGCCGCGAAGGAGGCGACAGTCATGTCCAAGAACGCCAAGATCGCCGCGGGTGGTGTGGCGGCCGGGCTCATCCTGTTGATCTGGCTGCCCTGGTGGGCATCGCTCCTGATCATCCTGGGAGTCCCGGCCGCCGCGTATCTCACGCTGGACCCGTCGCAGCGGCGCAGGCTGCGCCGCGCCACCCGTAAGGAACTCGGTCGCTGAGGCGCTGATCCGGCGCGGCCGAAGGCCGTCGCCGGATCAGTTCGGCCGTACGGCCATCTTGTCGAGCGCCTCGAGGAGGCCTGGCAGTTCCGGACCCCGGCCCACGGGCAGGACCTCGCCGGGTTCCTCGTCGAGCAGCACGAAGGCCATGTCGTCGGTCCTGGCCACGAGCGACCAGCCCGGACCGTCGGCCCGCAGGATCCGCGCGTCACTCGTCGCGAACGACGACCGGACCCGGCCCAGCGGCGGCGGCGAGTCGATGTAGGTGCGGGCCTCCGCGAGGACCCGCCGGATGCCGCTGTGTCCCGGCCGGCCGTTCTCCCCGCTCCCGTCCGCGACGTCGGCCGCCTCGCCCCCTTCGCCCGACACCTCCGACACCTCTGACGACTCCGACACCTCCGAGGACCCCGACACCTCCGAGGACCCCGACACCTCCGAGGACCCCGACACCTCCGAGGACCCCGACACCTCCGAGGACTCCGTGACTCCTGAGGACTCCGTGACCTCCGAGGATTCCGGTGTCCCCGAGGACCCAGGCGCCGAAAATTCCGAGTCGTTCACCTGCTCCCGCCAGGTCGCCCACTGGAGTGCGATCTCGTCCGCGCCCAGACGCCGCTGAGCCGGCCCCCAGACGGTGGTGTCCGGCGGAGCCAGTGGCGGCCGGTCGTCGGCCTCCGGGCCGGGATCGTGCGGCGCGGGCACCCCGGGCGCCGCGACGGCGACCGCGAGCGGCCAGCCGGGCAGGGCCGCCACGACCGAGCGCTCGTCGGGCGACAGCTCGTACTCCATGCCGCAGTCCCAGGACGCGATCGCGACGGCGACCAGGGAGACGTCGTCGATCGCGACGGTCCACCGCGAGCCGTCGCCGTCCTGGCCGAGCACCAGCCCGTACCCGTCGGCGAGCGGTGCGAGACCGAGCGCCGCGCACGCCTCCGGATAGTCGTCGCCCAGGACGCTCGGGAACTTCGCAGGCGTCAGCAGTACCGCCGTCAGCACATAGAGCGCGTCGTCCGCGGCGGCGACGGCGTCCTCGTCCGTCCCGGCCATCCCAGCCTCCCCATCGTTCGTCCGATCGCGCGCACCCTAGTGCGCGCGGAAGCCGCTTGTCACGACCCTGGCAAGCGCACCCGAGCTGCAGTTTTCCGGCGGACGGGGCGAATCGGCCGTCCGGACCGTGCTCGTCACGCCGTCGGCAGCCCCAGCAACTCACGGGCCACGGTCCGCGGCGACTCGCCGCGTTCCCGCGCGAGCGCGATGACGGCCCGGCAGGCCAGCTCGTTCACCCCGAACGACAGCGCCTCCGGCGACACCCAGCCGGACGCCTCGTCGGCCCGCTCCTGGTCGTCCTCCGCGCACGCCGCGACATAGACCGCGGCAGCCTCGAAAAGGTTGGGTGGACGTTTGCCCCCGTCGGCCCTGGTCTCCGTCTTGGTCTCCGTGCGCAGCGCGCCGGCGACCCTTCCCCCGGCCTTGCGGAACCTGCCCCACATATGAACCACCTTCCCCCTGTGCGGTTGTTGCGTCTGATCTTTCATCTCCCGGTCACCAACGTAAAGTTGGAGAACCTGTGACAGAAGGGGGACGGCACGGTGAAGCGCTTCGACCGGCTGGCTCGGATCCGGCGGATGGACCCGTATCAGGAGGCCACGGAGATCTACCGGCTGAGCGTCGCGTACGAGTTCCCCTGGGACTTCACCCGCGCCCTGGAGCTGGCCCTGTACCGCACCTACGCCGTCCCGAGCATCGGCCGGCTGCTCGCGGAGACCGCGGAGCTCACGGAGCGGACGCAGAAGCGCTACGACGACACCTCGCTGCTCCTGGACGCCGTCGTCGAGCACGGCTTCGGCAGCGACCAGGGGAAGACCGCGATCCGCCGCATCAACCAGATGCACCGCGGCTACGACATCAGCGACGACGACATGCGCTACGTGCTCTGCACGTTCGTCGTGATGCCCAAACGGTGGATCGACGCCTACGGGTGGCGCAGGATGTCACGCCACGAGATCGTCGCCAGTGCCGTCCACTACGGCACGCTGGGCCGGCACATGGGCATCAAGGACATCCCCGAGACCTACGAGGAGTTCGAGACCTGCCTCGACGACTACGAGGCGGCCCACTTCGCCTGGGACGCGGAGGCCCGGCGGGTCTCGGACGCCACGCTCGACCTGATGGCGTCCTGGTACCCGCGCCCGCTCGCACCCCTGCTGCGCACCACCACCCTCGCGCTGCTCGACGACTCGCTCCTGCACGCCTTCCGCTACACCCCGCCGAGCGCCGCCACGCGCGCGTGGGTGCGTCGCGCGGTACGGCTCCGAGGGCGCGCCGTCCGGCTGATGGCGCCCCGGCGCGCCCCGCACTTCGCCCGCCAGAACTGGGAGATCAAGGGCTACCCGTACGGTTACCGCCTCGCCGACCTCGGCACGCGACCGGTCCCGGGCCTCCGCGGCTGCCCCGTGCGGCACACGGCGGAGGGTGACACCGAGCCCGGGTGACGCGGCGGAAGGGACACCGAGCCCGGGTGACGCGGCGGAAGGGACACCGAGCCCGGGTGACGCGGCGGCTCAGTCCTCGCGGACGGCGAGCGCCAGGAAGCGGGTGTCCTCGTCGGCGTACGACGTCATACGCCACCCGGAACCGGCCAGCAGCGGACGGAGGTTGGGCTCGGCGCGCAGGTCGTCCGGGGTGAGCGGGCGGCCGTGGCGTGCGGCCAGTGCCGCCCTGCCGATCGGATGGAACAGCGCCAGCACACCACCGGGACGCACCACCCGCGCCAGCTCGCGCAGGTTCTCGGCCGGGCTAGCCAGGTGCGAGACGAGGCCCGCCCCGAACACCGCGTCCAGCGACCGCGAGCGCAACGGCAGCGCGGCGACATCCGTGAGCAGCAGCTGCCCGTCGCGGTCCCGTCCGGCCCGTACGGCCTCCCGCAGCATGGCCGGGGTCAGATCGGCCCCGAGGACCACCCCCGAGGGCCCCACGGCGGCACGCAGGGGCGGCAGGGCGCGTCCGGTGCCGCAGCCCGCGTCGAGCACCAGGCCGCCCGCGCGCAGTCCGAGCTCGGCGACGGCCGCCGCGTAGGCCGGACCGTCGTCGGGGAACCTGCTGTCCCAGCCGGCGGCACGGGGGGTGAAGAACTCCTGGACACGCGTCTGGTCGTCGCTCATGTACCGCATGATTCCTCACCGGCACGGATGACACCCGGGTGCACACGTTCGAGCGTGACGCGATCGTTCAGGTACATCCTTGCGTCATATTCCAGCACCTTTCGAAATGCGCCCCCTTCGCGCGCCCTCGGCGGGTCTAGCGTCCCGGGGCCATGGGACACCTGGACCACGCCGCCCTGGGGTGGCTGACCCCCGCGCTGTCGTACGCGATGGCCTGCACAGGCGCCGCGCTCGGACTGCGCTGCACCGTCCGCGCCCTCGCCGCCACCGGGCGCTCGCGCCGCAACTGGCTCGTCACCGCCGCCTCGGCGATCGGCACCGGCATCTGGACCATGCACTTCGTGGCCATGCTCGGGTTCGCCGTCACCGGCACCGACATCCGCTACGACGTGCCGCTCACCCTCCTCAGCCTGCTCGTCGCCATGGTCGTGGTCTGCGCCGGGGTCTTCGCCGTCGGCTACGGCCGGGACCGCGGCCGGGCCCTCTTCCTCGGCGGCCTCACCACCGGCCTCGGCGTCGCGAGCATGCACTACCTGGGCATGGCGGCCGTACGCCTGCACGGCGACGTGACCTACGACCCGCTGCTCGTCGGGCTCTCCGTCCTGATCGCCGTCGTCGCGGCGACGGCGGCCCTGTGGGCGGCGCTGAACATCAAGTCGCCCGTCGCGGTCACCATCGCCTCCCTGATCATGGGCGCGGCCGTCAGCAGCATGCACTACACCGGGATGTTCGCGGTGAGCGTGCGGGTCACGCCCTCCGGGGCGGCACTGCCCGGGGCCACGGCGATGCAGTTCATCTTCCCCCTCGCCGTCGGCCTCGGGTCCTATCTCTTCCTGAGCTCGGCCTTCGTCGCACTCTCGCCGACGGCGGACGAGCGCGACGCGTCCGCCTCGGCCCAGCGGCCGGTCGAGAGCGTCGCCCCCTAGCGGGCTCCGGATGGATCTCCGCGGCGCCGCGGCGCCCGGCACGCCCCGACCACTCCCGAGCGAGGAGTCCATGCGCACACCCCGTAGGACCCCCACAACCGGCGCCGAGGCGCCGTCCCCGCCCGTGCGCGGTCGCCGCGCGCACGCCGGGCCACCGGCCGACGAGGGCCCGGAAGCGCCCTCGGGCGCCGCACCGGAAGGGCCGGTCAGGCGCGCGGAGAGCTGGCACATACGCCCGCGCACCGTGCGCGCCAAGATCGTCTGCCTGCTGATGGTGCCGGTCGTCTCCCTCCTGGCCCTGTGGGCCTACGCCACCGTCACCACCGCCCAGGACGTCTCCCGGCTGCGGCAGGTCCAGCGCGTGGACGCCACGGTCCGCGCCCCCGTCTCCGCGGCGGTCGCCGCCCTCCAGGCCGAGCGCGCTGCGGCGGTACGCCACGCCACCGACCCGTCGGCCGTACCGTCCGACGAACTGGACGAGCTCGGGCGGCGCACCGACCTCGCCGTCGGGAAGCTGCGGCTCGGCCGGGGCAACACCGTCGCCGACAGCGAGGAACTCCCCGCCGGAGTCGCAGGACGGCTGGAGGCGTTCGTCACGGGCGCCGAGGAACTCCCGCCGCTGCGGACCGCGGTGCGGGACGGGCGCGTGGGATGGTCCGAGACGTACATCCGGTACACCCGGACCATCTCGGCGGCCTTCGACGCCGGGGGCGCCCTCACCGGCATCCGGGACGCCGACCTCGGCTCCGACGCGCGCGTGCTGCTCGAATTCGCCCGCGCGGGCGAGGCGTTGGCCCAGGAGGACGCGGTGCTGGCGAGTGCCCGTCTGTCCGGCACCCTGACCGGGGAGCGGCTTCGTCTCTTCACCGGCGCCGTCGACCTGCGCCGCACCCTCACCGCATCGGCCGTCGCCGACCTGCGCGGCACCGAACGCTCCGCATGGAGCGCCCTCGCCGACAGCAGCGCCTACGCGGGTCTGGGCGACGCCGAGGACCGGATCCTCGCCCGCGGGCCCGGCGCCAGGGCGGTCGAGGCGGCGCCCGAGAGCACCTGGAACACCGCTCACACGCGCGTGCAGCTCGGCATGCGCGCGATCGAGGACGACGCGGCACGCGGGGTGGCGCAACGGGCCGACCCGTTCACCCGAGGACTGCTCACCCCGGCCGGTGCCGCCGTCCTGCTCGGTCTCGCCGCCGTCGCCGCGTCGCTCGTCATCTCCGTACGCATCGGACGGGGCCTGGTGGTGGAACTGGTGAGCCTGCGCAACGGTGCCCTGGAGATCGCCAGGCGCAAACTCCCCGAGGCCATGCGCAGACTGCGCGCGGGCGAGGAGATCGACGTCCATGCCGAAGCGCCGCCGGGACCGCCCGCTGAGGACGAGGCCGGGCAGGTCGCCGAAGCCCTCCACACAGTCCACCGCGCCGCGCTGCGGGCCGCCGTGGAGCGCGCCGAGCTCGCCAGCGGCATCTCCGGCGTCTTCGTCAACCTCGCCCGCCGCAGCCAGATCCTCGTCCACCGGCAGCTGAGCCTCCTCGACAGCATGGAACGTCGCTCCGACGACCCGAACGAGCTGAGCGACCTCTTCCGCCTCGACCACCTCACCACCCGCATGCGACGCCACGCGGAGAGCCTGATCATCCTTTCCGGGGCCGCCCCCGGCCGGGCCTGGCGTACGCCCGTGGCCCTGACCAACGTGGTCCGCGCGGCCGTCTCCGAAGTCGAGGACTACGCGCGCGTGGAAGTACGGCAACTCCCCGAAGCGGCCGTCCTCGGAACGGCAGTGGCCGACCTCACCCACCTGCTTGCCGAGATCATCGAGAACGCCGCCCAGTTCTCACCGCCCCACACGCGCGTGCGCGTCACGGGCGAACCCGTCGGCAACGGCTACGCCGTGGAGGTCGAGGACCGCGGGCTCGGCATGGGCCAGGAGACCCTCGCCGAAGCCAACCGCCGCATCGAGCAGTCCGAGGCGCTCGACCTGTTCGACAGCGACCGGCTCGGCCTGTTCGTGGTCAGCCGGCTCGCCGCCCGGCACGACGTCAAGGTCCACCTGAAGACCTCGCCCTACGGCGGCACGACCGCCGTCGTCCTGCTGCCCACCGCCCTCCTGCACACCGGGGCGACGGAACGTTCCCCCGATGAGGCGGCACCCGCGCGGCAGCCCGGGGAACGCGCCTACGCGCGCGTGCCCGACGCCACCCCGCTCCAGGACATCGTCCCCGCACCGGCCGACCGGCCCGCCCTCGTGGCTCCGGCACCGGCAACGGCCGAGACCACGAGCCACACCCCACCCCCAGGAGTCGCCACCTTGCGACTGCACCGACCCCAGGAGCAGCCCGAAGGCTCCCAGGACCTCCCGCGTCGCGTACGACAGGCCAGTCTCGCCCCCCAACTGCGCGACGGGCGCCCCGAGGAACCGTCACCGACGCCGGCCCACCGGGACGACGAACGCACCCCCGAAGTCGTACGCGACCGCATGGCGGCGTACCGCGACGGCTGGGCACGCGGCGGCGGCAGACAGCCCGGCCGCGGCACCACTCCCGGCCCCGCGGCGGGCAGAGACAGCAGAGAAGGAGACCCCGCATGATCCAGGACTCGAGCACGCGCTCCGCCCGGCGCTCCGGCGAACTCGACTGGCTGCTGGACGACCTGGTGCTCCGCGCCGGCGACATACGGCACGCCGTGGTCCTCTCCAACGACGGCCTCGCCGTAGGTGCCTCGACCGGCCTCCGGCGCGAGGACGCCGAGCACCTCGCAGCGGTCGCCTCGGGCTTTCACAGCCTCGCCAAGGGAGCGGGACGGCACTTCGGCGCCGGAGGTGTCCGCCAGACCATGGTGGAGATGGACGAGGCCTTCCTGTTCGTGGCCGCCGCCGGCGACGGCTCCTGCCTCGCCCTTCTCACCGCCGTGACAGCCGACATCGGCCTCGTGGCGTACGAGATGGCCCGCCTGGTCAAACGCGTCGGCGAGCACCTCGGCACGGCGCCCCGCGCCGACGCGCGGCCGCCCGCCGCCGGATGAGCCGAGAGGGCGGTTCGCGCAGATGACCGAGGACATGACGGGGACCCTGAGCGAGCAGGGCAGCCAGTGGTACGACCACGAGGCCGGCCCTCTCGTCCGCCCCTACGCCATGACGGGCGGGCGCACCCGGCCCGGTCCCACCGGCGTGCGGTTCGACCTGATCGCCCTGGTCACCCTGGACCCCGGCGCGCCAGGTGTGGACGACGCCCCGCTCGGCCCGGAACACCGGGCCCTCCTCGACCTGTGCCGCACGGAGACCCAGTCGGTCGCCGAACTCGCCGCCGACGCGGACCTGCCCGTGGGCGTGATCAGGGTCCTCCTCGGCGACCTCCTGGAACTCGGCTGCGTCACCGTCAGCCGCCCCGTACCGCCGGCCCAACTGCCCGACGAACGGATCCTGCGCGAGGTGATCGCGGGACTCAGGGCGCTGTAGACGCAGAGCACCGTGGACGCGGAACGCTGTGGACGCGGAGCGCTGTGGATGAACGCACACCCCACCCGACACGAGAGAAGTGACTGATGGTCTCCGAGCACTCCGACGCCCAGGACGGCGACTCCGCCGCACTGGCGTTGAAGATCCTGGTCGCGGGCGGCTTCGGCGTGGGCAAGACCACGCTGGTGGGCGCCGTCAGCGAGATCCGGCCGTTGCGCACCGAGGAACTGCTCAGCGAAGCGGGCCAGTCGGTGGACGACACCGACGGCGTGGACCACAAGACCACCACGACCGTCGCCATGGACTTCGGGCGCATCACCATCCGGTCCGGTCTCTCCCTGTACCTGTTCGGGACGCCGGGCCAGGACCGGTTCTGGTTCCTGTGGGACGAGTTGTCACAAGGGGCGCTCGGCGCGGTGGTGCTCGCGGACACCCGCCGCCTGGAGGACTGCTTCCCGGCGGTCGACTACTTCGAGCACCGGCGCATCCCGTTCGTGGTGGCCGTCAACTGTTTCCCGGGCGCCCGGCAGCACGGCGCCCCGGACGTCTCGCGCGCCCTCGACCTCGACCGGGGGACGCCCGTGGTGCTGTGCGACGCCCGGGACCGCGACTCGGGGAAGGAGGTGCTGATCAGGCTGGTCGAGTACGCCGGGCGGATGCACACCGCCCGGCTCCTCGACTCGGTCGGCTGACCGGAGACACGGAGATGTCCCGTGGTCAGTCCGCGACGTCCCGCTCCGCCAGGACCCGGTCGACGGCGACCCGGATGAGGAGTTCGCCCGGGACGCCGTTGCGGGCGCCGAACTCCGCGGCGCGTTCCTCGCCCATGTACCGCGCGCCGATCCGGGTGGCCCAGTGCCTTATGGCGTCGAGGTCCTCCGAGACACGGGCGCGGCCCTGGAGCACGACGAAGGAGTACGGCGGCCGGTCGTCGTCCACGCACAGGGCCACTCGGCCGTCACGGGCGAGATTGCGCCCCTTCACGGTGTTCTTGCCTGTGTTGAACACCACCTCGTCCCCGTCCAGCAGGAACCAGATCGGGGCCACGTGCGGACTCCCGTCGGCCCTGACGGTGGAGAGCTTCGCGGTGCGGGTGCCGTGGGAAACGAACTCCCGCCATTGCGCATCGGTCATCTTCTCTGCCATGGCTCCCATCCTCCTTGCCCCGGCAGCGGTCGTGGGGAAGGCTGGCGTGGAGATCCTCCGGCCAGGAGGAGAATCGCACGGGGAGAAAACGGGGAGATCGGAACATGGCGCAGAACCAGGGACTCGACTGGCTGCTGGACGACCTGACCGAGCGCGTCCACCAGGTGCGGCACGCGCTGGTCCTGTCCAACGACGGCTTGGTGACCGGGGCGAGCACGGGACTGCGCCGCGAGGACGCGGAGCACCTCGCGGCGGTGTCGTCCGGGTTGCACAGCCTGGCCAAGGGCTCGGGGCGGCACTTCGGCGCGGGCAGCGTACGCCAGACGATGATCGAGTTCGACGACGCGGTGCTCTTCGTCACCGCCGCCGGCACGGGAAGTTGTCTGTGCGTCCTCAGTGGCGCCGAGGCCGACATCGGCCAGATCGCGTACGAGATGACACTTCTGGTCAACCGGGTCGGCGAGCATCTCGACGTGGACGCCCGCCAGCCGGAACGGAAGCCGACCACAGACGCCTGACCTGCGGGTTCGTCTTCCCTCGCGGAGTTATCCACAGGCTCGTCACGCAGAGCGCCGAAGCGGTTACGGTTTTCTCACGGCGATCGCACACGGCGTGAGCCGCCGACTCCACGGGGGAGACCGACCATGTCAGGCACCATCGCGCAACCCGACCGCCTCACCTGCGCTCCGAGCCGGGCCGCCCGCGAACTCGACCTCAAGCGAGGCGAGTTCGACCTCGCGGTGAATCTCGGGCTCATCCGGACCGTTCCCGACGAAGGCGGCGGAGGACTGCGTGTCGCCCGCGCGGAGATCGACCGGCTGCGCGCCGGGGAGGGCTTCCCGGACGAACTGCGCGTACGCGTCGCGACCGCGGGCACTCATGAGGGCGCCGAGCTCTTGGACGTGACGCCCGCCAGATTCACGAGTCTCGCCCGCTTCGGCCTGCTCGTGCCGGTGAAGTTCTATCTGAACCGCTACCGGACGGTCGTCTGGCTGTATCTGGCCGAGGAACTACGGCAGTTCGCGGCGGAGGAGAGCAATGCCCGGCTGCTGAAGGGGCGCACACCCGCACAGATCCGGGACGGGCAGAAGGACGGGCTGGACCGGCGGCCCCGCAACTGGCGGGGACGCCACATCGGATTCCTGACGCGGCAGGCCGGGGACGACGCCTGGGCACACGCGGCGGCCGTCGCCTGTCTTCTCGACCCCGCCGACGTGGCGGAGGTCGTGGCGGACCCCTACGAGCGCGCCCACCTGAACCGCCGCCGTCCCCGCCTCCCGGCGCACGGCACCCCTGGTTCACCCGCCGCCGAGCTGGCCGGGACGCTCATGACGGCGAGTGAGCCGGACGAGGTGGCCTGGTTCCGAGCGGACCTGGCCCACACGATGGAGACGGCGCGCAGGCGACACCCGGCACCGCGTCCAGCCCTGACACCACCCTCAGTGCCAGAGCCGAGCGGGACACCCCCGGTTCCGGCCGGAGACCGGCCCGAGGGCCCGGACCGCACCCCTTCACACGGCTTCCTGGGATGGCTGCAGCGCAGAGGCCGGAGACGGCCGGGGTGAAAAGCGATGAGTTTCCGGATGCGTCCCGGTCGGAATTCTGAGGAGATGATTCCAGGAGGCGATCATGTTCGGTACGACGAAGGCTTTCAGCGGATTCTCGGTGAACGACATCGACGCGGCCAAGAAGTTCTACGGCGACACGCTCGGACTCCGGGTGTCGGAGGAGAACGGCCTGCTGTTCCTGCACATCGCGGGTGACCGGGACACCCTGGTCTACCCGAAGGAGGACCACACCCCGGCGACATTCACCATCCTCAACTTCCCCGTCGACGACATCGAGGCCGCCGTCGACGAGCTGGGCAGGAGAGGAGTCCGGTTCGTGCACTACGACCACCTCAAGGCGGACGACAAGGGCATCTTCCGCGGCGGCGGCCCGCTGATCGCCTGGTTCACCGACCCCGCGGGGAACGTGCTGTCCGTCCTGCAGGAAACCTGACGCGCCGGCGATGCCCGAGCTCCCCGACGTCGAGGACTTCAGGCAGGTGCTCGAGTCCTGCGCGACGGGACGGGTCATCCGGCGTGTCGAGGTGCGGGACGCGGGCGTCCTGCACGGGGTCAGCGCTCGGCGACTGCGTGACGCACTGGAGGGCCGGCGCTTCGGCACACCGGAGCGGCACGGGAAGTGGCTGCTCGCCCGCACCCGCGCCGGCCCGACCCTCGTGCTGCACTTCGGCATGACCGGTCGGCTGGTCTGCGGTCATCCCGATGATGCCGTCGAGGCGCACGACCGTGTGCTGTTCACGCTGAGCGGCAGCCGCCAGCTGCGCTTCCGTGACCAGCGCAAGCTCCAGGGGCTCTGGCTGGCGGGCGACGACTCCGACATCGGTCGGCTGCTCCAGGGGCAGGGCCCCGACGCGCTGGCGGTGGAACGTGCGGATTTCGAGGCCGTCCTGTCCTCACGCCGAGGGCATGTCAAGACCGCGCTCACCGACCAGTCCGTCCTCGCCGGTCTCGGAAACCTGCTCGCCGACGAGATCCTGTGGCGAGCGCGGTTGCGCCCCGACCGCCCGGCGCGTCATCTCACCCAGGCCGATCGTCGCAGGCTGTACAGCCAGATGCGCCGCACCCTGCGCTCTTCCGTCACCGCCGGCTGCGTCCCGCCGCGTGACTCCTGGCTCACCGGCCACCGCGACGACCTCGAACCGAGGTGCCCCCGCTGCGACACCGGCCTGCGCCGGACCCGTATGGGCGGCCGCGGCACGGTGTGGTGCCCGAACTGCCAGCCGGGCGGGTGAATGAGCCGAAGCCGAAGCCGGAGCCGGAGCCGGAGCCGGAGCCGAAGCCGGTCAGTCGTCAGGAGTCAGAACGGCCGGTGCCCCGGCGAGGATGCCGCCGTCCACGATGAACTCGCAGCCCGTCGAGAAGGTCGCCTCGGTGATGATGAAGAGCACCATGCGGGCGACCTCCTCGGGCTCGCCGAACCGGGGGACGGGCTGCCCCGCGGTGTACGCGTCGCCGAAGCCCGCCGTCATCCGGGTGCGGATGGCGCCGGGGTGGACGGAGCAGACCCGGACCCGGTCGGGCGCGAGTTCCAGCGCGGCGACCTTCGTCAGGCCGCGCAGGCCCCATTTGCTGGCCGCGTACGCCCCGACACCGGCGTAGGCGGTCAGCCCGGCTAGGGAGGACATGTTCACGATCACGCCGCCCCCGGCCCGGCGCAGCGACGGTGCCACCGCGCGCATGCCCAGCCAGGCGCCCGTGAGGTTGACGTCGACGACCCGGCGGAACGACTCGGGGCTCTGCTCCTCCATCGTGCCCCAGTCGATGATCCCCGCGATGTTGACCAGGACCGAGACCGGGCCGAGGTCCCGTTCCGTCTCGGCGAGCGCCCGCTGCCAGTCGTCCTCGCCGGTGACGTCCAGGTGCAGGTAGCGGGCCGGGCCGCCGAGCTCGGCCGCCAGGGCCGCACCCTCGGTCTCCCGGATGTCGGCGACCACCACGGAGGCACCCTCGGCCGCGAGGGCGCGTGCCACCGCGGCCCCTATGCCTCCGGCCCCGCCGGTGACGATCGCCACCCGTTCGCTGAGACGCTCCATCGTGACCTCCTCGGCTCAGGGCGCTCCCGCTGTCTGACGTTCCTCGCCCGGCGCCACCAGGGACTGGGTGAGCGGAATCCGCGCCAGGGCGAGCACCCCCGCGGCGATCAGTGCGACACCGAAGAGCTGGGGCAGCAGCCACCACCCGGAGCGGATCGTCTCCTCGTACAGGAGGATGCCGAGGGCGAGACTCACCAACGCGTCACCGAGGGTGAGCGCGGGCTGCGAGGCGACCAGCGGGCCGGCCTGCATCGCGTTCTCCAGCAGGAACAGCGCGCACACACCGGTCGCGGCGAAGGCGTAGGTCTGCCAGGCGGTGAGGAAGGCCAGCAGTCCCTGGTCGTCGAGGATGTGGGTGGCGGCCTTCATCAGGGCCGCGGTCACCGCGTAGCTGATCGCCGTCGCGGCACCCAGGCAGGCCGCCCGGGCGCGGCCCTCCGGGCGCTTGAGGGCGGCGAGAGCGAGGGCGACGACGGCTCCCGCGCACACGGCGAGCGCGGGAATCCAGCGGTCCAGCTCCACATGGGTGCGATTGCCCGACGGGGACGCGGCGGCGAGCGCCACCGCCAGTCCGGCCACCACCACCGCGACGGCCAGCCAGCCCACACCCGGCAGATGCCGGTGCATCAGCAGCGAGGCGACGATCAGGGTGAGCGGCAGCTCCAGCACGAACAGCGGCTGCACGATCGTCAGCGGCCCGGTGGCGAGCGCCAGCGCCTGGCAGACGGCGGCGGCGATCACCGCGAGGATGCCGGCCAGCCAGACGCGCCGGCGCAGCAGATCGAGGATCAGCCCGGCCCGCAGCCCCTGGGAGCGCGGCACGGTGAGCGCCGCCTTGCGTTGCAGCACCGTCGCGACGGCATTGCTGAGGGCCGCGCAGACCGCGAAGGCGACGGGGAGCACGGTGTGCAGCGTGGCCACCTCCCGGATCGGCGGGCGTGTGACGCCGGCGGTGCCTCCTCCTGCCATGGTCACCGGATCGGGGCACGGGCGCGAACGGAGTGCCGAAGCGCGCGTGCCCCGAGCGGCGGAGAGCCAGGCCGGACCAGCTGCGGACCGGTCAGTCCAGCTTGCGGAAGAGACCCTCCTGCACGACCGAGACGACCAGCCGGCCCTCACGGTCGTAGATCCGGCCCCGGGCCAGACCGCGGCCGCCGACCGCGATCGGCGACTCCTGGTCGTACAGCAGCCAGTCGTCGGCGCGGAACGGCCGGTGGAACCACATCGCGTGGTCCAGGGACGCCATGTCGAAGCCCCGCGGGCCCCACAGCGGCTCGACCGGGATGCGGACGGCGTCCAGGAGGGTCATGTCGCTGGCGTAGGTGAGGGCGCAGGTGTGGACCAGCGGGTCGTCGCCCAGCGGTCCGACCGCGCGCATCCACACGGCGCTGCGCGGCTCGGAGTCCTCGGCCTCCTCGGTGGTCCAGCGCAGCCGGTCCACGTAGCGGATGTCGAAGGGCTGGCGGCGGGCCATCCGCTCCAGCTGCTCGGGCAGCGCGCCCAGATGCTCCCGGATCTCGTCCGTGACCGTGGGCAGCGACTCCGGGTCCGGGACCTTGCGGGCCGGCGGCAGCTGGTGCTCGAAGCTGCCCTCCTCCGGCTTGTGGAAGGAGGCGGTGAGATTGAATATCGTGCGGCCCTGCTGGACGGCCGTGACCCGGCGGGTCGTGAACGACCGCCCGTCGCGCACCCGCTCGACCTGGTAGACGATCGGCACACCCGGGATGCCCGGGCGCAGGAAGTACGCGTGCAGCGAGTGCACGGGGCGGTCGCCCTCCGTGGTGCGGCCGGCGGCGACCAGGGCCTGGCCCGCCACCTGGCCGCCGAAGACCCGCTGGAGGGACTCCTGCGGGCTGCGGCCCCGGAAGATGTTGACCTCGATCTGCTCCAGGTCGAGCAGGTCGACGAGTCTCTCGGCCGGGTTCGTCGTCATGAGTGGGATTCTCCTGTGCTCGCTGCGGTCCGGCCGTTCACAGCTGGCCGACGTCGGTGACGCGGACGATGGCACGGCCCTCCGCGTCGGAGGCGGTCAGGTCGACCTCCGCGCTGATGCCCCAGTCGTGGTCGCCGTTCGGATCGTGGAAGATCTGCCGGACCCGCCACAGGGCGTTCTCCGGCTCCTCCTCGATGAGCAGCAGCTTGGGACCGCGGGCGTCGGGGCCGGTGCCGAGGTCCTCGTACTCGTCGAAGTACTTGTCCAGCGCCTCGCCCCACGCGTCGGCGTCCCAGCCGGACTCCGCGTCCATCTCGCCCAGCTCCTCGACCTGGTCGAGGGCGGCCAGCTCGACCCGGCGGAAGATGGCGTTACGGACCAGCACCCGGAAGGCGCGCGCGTTGGCGGTGACCGGCTTGACCTCGTCGGCCTTCTCCTGGGCCTCCTCGGCGGTCATCTCCGCCGGGTTCGCGAGCTGCTCCCACTCGTCCAGCAGACTGGAGTCGACCTGGCGCACCATCTCGCCCAGCCACGCGATCAGGTCTTCCAGATCCTCGGACTTGAGGTCGTCCGGCACCGTGTGGTCGAGGGCCTTGAAAGCGCTGGCGAGATAGCGCAGCACGATGCCCTCGGTGCGCGCCAGCTCGTAGTGGGACACCAACTCCGTGAAGGACATCGCCCGTTCGTACATGTCGCGGATGACCGACTTCGGCGACAGCGGATGGTCGCCGACCCAGGGGTGGCTCTTGCGGTAGGTGTCGTACGCGTGGAAGAGCAGCTCCTCCAGGGGCTTCGGGTATGTGATGTCCTGGAGGCGCTCCATGCGCTCCTCGTACTCGACCCCGTCGGCCTTCATCAGGGCGACGGCCTCGCCGCGCGCCTTGTTCTGCTGGGCGGCGAGGATCTGCCGCGGGTCGTCGAGCGTCGACTCCACGACGGACACCATGTCGAGGGCGTACGAGGGGGACTCGGGGTCCAGCAGCTCGAACGCGGCGAGCGCGAAGGTGGACAGCGGCTGGTTGAGGGCGAAGTCCTGCTGAAGGTCGACCGTGAGGCGGACGACGCGGCCGGTGGCGTCCGGCTCGTCGAGCTTCTCCACGATGCCGCCGTCCAGCAGCGAACGGTAGATCGCGATGGCCCGGCGGATGTGCCGCAGCTGCTGCTTGCGCGGCTCGTGGTTGTCCTCCAGCATGCGGCGCATCGCCTCGAAGGCGTTGCCGGGCCGGGCGATCACCGACAGCAGCATCGTGTGCGTCACCCGGAACCGGGAGGCCAGGGGCTCCGGTTCGGAGCCGATGAGCTTCTCGAAGGTCTGCTCCGACCAGGCGACGAAGCCCTCCGGCGCCTTCTTGCGGACGACCTTGCGGCGCTTCTTCGGGTCGTCGCCCGCCTTGGCGAGCGCCTTCTCGTTCTCGACGACGTGCTCGGGTGCCTGCGCGACCACGAAGCCCTCCGTGTCGAACCCGGCCCGGCCGGCGCGGCCCGCGATCTGGTGGAACTCCCGGGCCCGCAGGGTGCGTACGCGGGTGCCGTCGTACTTGGTGAGGGCGGTGAACAGCACGGTGCGGATGGGGACGTTGACGCCCACGCCGAGCGTGTCCGTGCCGCAGATGACCTTCAGCAGACCGGCCTGCGCGAGCTTCTCCACCAGGCGGCGGTACTTGGGCAGCATGCCCGCGTGGTGGACGCCGATGCCGTGCCGGACGTAGCGGGAGAGGTTGCGGCCGAACTTGGTGGTGAAGCGGAAGTTGCCGATCAGTTCGGCGATCTGCTCCTTCTCCGCGCGCGAGCACATGTTGATGCTCATCAGCGCCTGCGCCCGCTCCACGGCCTGCGCCTGCGTGAAGTGCACGATGTAGACGGGCGCCTGCCGGGCCTCCAGCAGGTCGGTGAGCGTCTCGGTCATCGGGGTGTAGCGGTACTCGTACGACAGCGGCACCGGGCGGGTCGCCGAGCGGACCACCGCCGTCGGGCGGCCGGTGCGGCGGGTGAGGTCCTTCTCGAAGAAGGAGACGTCGCCGAGCGTCGCCGACATCAGCACGAACTGCGCCTGCGGCAGTTCCAGGATCGGGATCTGCCAGGCCCAGCCGCGGTCGCCCTCCGCGTAGAAGTGGAACTCGTCCATAACGACCTGGCCGACGTCCGCGTCCTTGCCGTCGCGCAGCGCGATCGACGCCAGGACCTCGGCGGTGCAGCAGATGACGGGGGCGTCGGCGTTCACGGACGCGTCGCCGGTCAGCATGCCGACGTTCTCCGTGCCGAAGATCTTGCACAGTTCGAAGAACTTCTCCGACACCAGCGCCTTGATCGGAGCCGTGTAGAAGGTGACCTCGTCACGGGCCAGCGCGGCGAAGTGCGCACCCGCCGCGATCATGCTCTTGCCGGAGCCGGTGGGCGTCGACACGATCACGTTCGCGCCGGAGACCACCTCGATCAGCGCCTCCTCCTGGTGGGGATAGAGCGTGAGACCCCGCTCGCCGGCCCACGACTCGAAGGCTTCGTACAAGGCGTCGGGGTCGGGGGTCCGCGGCAGCTGATCGATGAGGGTCACGCCCCCATCTTGCCTGGCCTGACGCCCGATGGGGGAATCGGCTTCGGGCCCGAAGATCACGAACGCTACGCTGGGTCGCCGACGACACGTCAGCGCACCCGGTCAACTGGACAGCGGCACACGAGGAATGGGGCGGACAGCGGCCATGATGGGACCAGCACACTCACTCTCGGGAGCCGCCGCCTGGCTCGGCGTCGGTGCGGCGGCCGCGGCCGCCGGGCGCCCGATGCCCTGGCCGGTCCTCCTCGTCGGCGCCCTGATCTGCGCCGGAGCCGCGCTCGCCCCGGACCTCGACCACAAGGCCGCCACCATCTCGCGGTCTTTCGGACCGCTGTCCCGCTGGCTGTGCGAGATCGTCGACAAGCTGTCCTACGCGGTCTACAAGGCGACGAAGAAGCAGGGCGACCCGCGCCGCTCCGGCGGGCACCGGACGCTCACGCACACCTGGCTGTGGGCGGTCCTGATCGGTGCGGGCACCTCGGCCGTGGCGATCACCAGTGACCGCTGGGGCGTGCTGGCGATCCTCTTCGTGCACCTGGTCCTGGCCATCGAGGGCCTGCTGTGGCGGGCGGCGCGCGGCTCCAGCAGCGATGTCCTGGTGTGGCTGCTGGCCGCGACCACGGCGTGGATCCTCGCGGGTGTCCTGGACAAGCCGGGCAACGGCGCGGACTGGCTGTTCACGGCGCCGGGCCAGGAGTACCTCTGGCTGGGGCTGCCGGTGGTGCTGGGGGCGATCGTCCACGACATCGGGGACGCCCTGACCGTGTCCGGGTGCCCGATCCTGTGGCCCATACCCGTGGGGCGCAAGCGCTGGTATCCGCTCGGGCCGCCGAAGGCCCTGCGGTTCCGGGCGGGCAGCTGGGTGGAGCTCAGGGTGCTGATGCCGGTGTTCATGCTGCTCGGCGGGGTGGGCGGAGCGGCGGCGCTCAACTTCATCTGAGTGCGCCCCCGGGTCCGGAAGACGGGGCTCAGGCGCCGCCGTACCGCCGCTCGAACCGGGCGACCCGGCCCTCCGAGTCCACCGTGCGGGCCTTGCCCGTGTAGAAGGGGTGGCTCTCCGAGGAGATCTCCACGTCCACGACCGGGTAGGTCTCGCCGTCGTCCCACTCGATGCGTTCGCCGCTGGTCGCGGTGGACCGGGTCAGGAAGGCGTATCCGGCGGTCCGGTCGCGGAAGACGACGGGGTGGTAGTCGGGGTGCTTGTCCTGCTGCATGGATGCTCCTCGTGCGGCTCGGGCGGTGCTGCGATCAGCCGGACAGGGTGTCCTCGTCGACGACGTGCACGGCGGCCTCCTCGGCCGACGCCGCCGCGCCGTCGATGCCCACGTCCATGGCGACCAGCGCGCTCTCCTCGTCCTCGTGCGCTCCCTCGTCGGGTGCCACGAGCCGGCCGGAGCGGGCGTCGCCGACCTCGTTGTCCAGGAGTTCCCCGTCGGTGCCCTGGCAGTCCCCGAGACCGTCACCGTCCGGGGCGGCGGCGTCCGGCAGCTCCTCGGCGAGCCGCTGGTCCAGCGTCTCGCCCGCGTGCCGCTCGGCCGCCGTCACACCGAGGTGCTCGACGGCCCAGGGCCGCTCGGGAGGGGACCAGCCGCGGTCCAGGGGATCGTCGACGCCGTCGTCCACCAGGGTGTCCTCGGCGTCGAGCAGCCCCGTGTCCTCTCGCTGCTCGTCTTGATCCGGCTGGTAGACATCGTCTCCCCAGCCGTCGGACCTGTTCACGGGTACCTCCAGGGGGTGGGGACGGGCCCGTTCCCCGAGCCGGTGCCTGATTCCAGCCTTCCACCCGGCCTCGTCCCCGCGCAACGCCACGGACGGACCGCTGCCGTGGTCCTCGGCAGGCGCCGGGCCGCCGAGGACCACCCCGCCCCCGCCCGGCCCGGACCGGGCGGGGTCAGCCGTGCCAGGAGCGCCACAGCGCCGCATACGCCCCGTCCGCCGCGACCAGGTCGTCGTGGCTGCCCAGTTCGCTGATCCGGCCGTTCTCGACGACGGCGATGACATCCGCGTCGTGGGCGGTGTGGAGGCGGTGGGCGATGGCGACGACGGTGCGGCCGTCGAGGACCCGGGCCAGGGAGCGTTCCAGGTGGCGGGCGGCCCGGGGGTCGAGCAGGGACGTCGCCTCGTCCAGGACCAGGGTGTGCGGGTCCGCGAGGACGAGGCGGGCCAGCGCGATCTGCTGGGCCTGGGCCGGGGTGAGCGCCAGGCCGCCGGAGCCGACCTCGGTGTCCAGGCCCTCGTCGAGCCCCTGGGTCCAGCCGTCCGCGTCGACCGCGCCCAGCGCCGCCCAGAGCTCGGCGTCGACCGCGTCGGTCCGGGCGAGGCGGAGGTTGTCGCGCAGGGAGCCGACGAACACATGGTGCTCCTGGTTGACCAGGGCGACATGGGCGCGGACGCGTTCCGCCGGCATCCGGGACAGCTCGGCGTCGCCCAGGGTGATCCGGCCGTCCCGGGGCGCGTAGATTCCGGCGAGCAGCCGGCCCAGCGTCGACTTGCCCGCCCCCGAGGGCCCGACCAGGGCCAGCCGGGTGCCGGGGGAGACCTCCAGGGACACCTTGCGCAGGACGTCGACGCCCTCCAGATAGCCGAAGTGCACCCGGTCGGCCCGCACATGGCGTCCGTCGGGGGCCACGGAGGAGTCACCGGCCTCCGGTTCGATGTCCCGCACCCCGACCAGCCGGGCCAGCGACACCTGGGCCACCTGCAGCTCGTCGTACCAGCGCAGGATCATGCCCACCGGGTCGACGAGCATCTGGGCGATCAGCGCGCCCGTCGTGAGCTGGCCGACGTCGATCCAGCCCCGGAGGGCGAACACACCGCCGACCATGAGGACCGAGGCGAGCACGGTCACGTGGGTGACGTTGATGACCGGGAAGAGCACCGACCGCAGCCACAGCGTGTAGCGCTCCCAGGCCGTCCACTCCTTGATCCGGCGCTCGGACAGCGCCACCCGGCGGGCACCGAGGCGGTGCGCCTCGACCGTACGGCCGGCGTCCACGGTCTCGGCGAGCGCGGCGGCCACCGCCGCGTACCCGGCGGACTCCGAGCGGTAGGCGGCCGGCGCCCGCCGGAAGTACCAGCGGCAGCCGGCCACCAGCAGCGGCAGGGCCAGCAGCACGGCGAGCGCCAGCGGCGGCGCAGTGACCACCAGCCCGCCCATCAGCAGCACCACCCACACCACGCCGATCGACAGCTGCGGCACGGCCTCGCGCATGGCGTTGCCCAGCCGGTCGATGTCCGTGGTGATCCGCGACAGCAGATCCCCGGTCCCGGCCCGCTCCAGCACGCCCGGCGGCAGCCCGACCGACCGTACGAGGAAGTCCTCGCGCAGGTCCGCCAGCATCCGCTCACCGAGCATCGCGCCGCGCAGCCGCACCTGGCGGACGAACGCCGCCTGGAAGGCCAGCGCGGCCACGAAGAGGCCCGCCGTGAGTTCCAGCCGCAGATCCCGCGCCCCGTCCGACACCCGCTCCACGAGCCCGCCCAGCAGCCATGGACCGGCCATCGAGGCGATGACGGCGATCGTGTTCACCGCGACGAGCAGCAGAAACGCCCTGCGGTGCCGGCGCAGCAGCTCGGCCGCGTAGGCGCGGACGGTCGCGGGGGCACCGACCGGCAGGGTGTTCGCCGTCGTCGGGGCCGCCGGGTCGTACGCCGGTGGCGCCACGCCGATCATGCCTTCTCCTCGATCTCTTCCAGTTCCGCCAGTACGTCGGTCAGGTCGGCCGCACCGTTCAGGGCGGCCTCGTCCTCGGTCTCGCGTGTGACCACCGCCCGGTAGCGGGGCTCGGTGCGCACCAGCTCGCGGTGGGCGCCGACCGCGGCGACCTCGCCGTCGTGCAGGAACACGACCCGGTCGGCGCGGTCCAGCAGCAGCGGGGAGGAGGTGAACACCACGGTCGTGCGCCTCGCGCGCAGCTCCCGCACGCCCTGGGCGATCCGTGCCTCGGTGTGCGAGTCGACGGCCGAGGTCGGCTCGTCCAGGACCAGCACCTCCGGGTCCGTGATCAGTGACCGGGCGAGCGCGAGCCGCTGGCGCTGCCCGCCGGACAGGGACCGGCCGCGTTCGGTGATCCGGGCGTCCATGGGGTCGGCGGCGTCCAGCGAGCCCTGCACCAGCGCCGCCAGCACGTCGTCGCACTGCGCGGCCGCAAGCGCCTCCAGCGGCTCCACGGCACCCGACGCGGGTACGTCGAGCAGTTCGCGCAGCGAGCCGGAGAGCAGCACCGGGTCCTTGTCCTGGACGAGGACGGCCGTACGGGCCGAGTCCAGCGGGAGTTCGTCGAGCGGCACGCCTCCCAGCCGCACCGCGGTGCCTTCCTGCGACGGATGTCCGCCCAGTCGTTCCGCCAGCCGGCCCGCCGCGTCCGGGTCGCCGCACACCACGGCCGTGAGCCGGCCGGCGGACGCGAGCAGCCCGGTCTCCGGGTCGTACAGGTCTCCGGAGGGGTCCTCGGCGGCGCGCGACCCGGCGGTGTCCGTGGCCCGCTCCAGCGACAGCACGCCCGCGGCCCGCTTGGCCGAGGGCCGTGAGAAGGAGTACGCCATGGCGATCTCCTCGAAGTGCCGCAGCGGATAGGTGAGGACCATCACGGAGCTGTAGACGGTGACCAGTTCGCCGACGGTGATCCGGCCCTGGCGGGCCAGCTGCACGCCGTGCCAGACGACGGCGATGAGCAGCAGGCCGGGCAGCAGGACCTGGATCGCGGAGATCAGGGACCACATCCGGGCGCTGCGCACGGCCGCGTGCCGGACCTCCTGGGAGGCGCTGCGGTAGCGGTCGAGGAACAGTTCCTCGCCGCCGATGCCGCGCAGCACGCGCAGCCCGGCGACGGTGTCCGAGGCGAGTTCGGTGGCGCGTCCGGCCTTCTCGCGCTGGGTGTCGGCCCGTCGGGTGGCGCGGGGCAGCAGGGGCAGCACGGCGAGCGCCAGCACGGGCAGTCCGACGGCCACGACCACGCCGAGCGCGGGCTGGTAGACGACCAGGCCGACGCAGACCAGCACGATGGTGACCAGGGCCGCGGTGAACCGCGACCAGGCCTCCACGAACCAGCCGATCTTCTCGACGTCGCCCGTGGACACGGCGACGACCTCACCGGCCGCGACCCGCCGGGTCAGCGCCGAGCCCAGCTGGGCGGCCTTGCGGGCGAGCAGTTGCTGGACGCGGGCGGCCGCCGTGATCCAGTTGGTGATGGCGGTGCGGTGCAGCATGGTGTCGCCGACCGCGTTGCCGACGCAGGCCAGCGCCAGCAGGCCGCCCGCCAGGGCGAGACGCTCGCCGGAGCGGTCGACGACGGCCTGTACGGCGACACCGACGCAGAACGGCAGCGCGGCGACGGAGGCGAAGTGCAGCAGTCCCCAGGCCAGCGATTTGAGCTGTCCGCCCAGCTGATTCCGGAAGAGCCACCAGAGGAATCGGGGACCCGAACGCGCGTCCGGTACGCCGGGGTCGGCGTAGGGAAGGTCTTGAATCTGCATGACGTCCCAGTGGCTCGTGTCAGGGGGGATGGGGGTTCGGCCGATGGCAGCAAACCGTGACAGGTTCGCGTCGCGGCGTGGTCGGAGGCAACCGGTTTTCCGCTGCGTGCTCTTCCTACCGACGGGAACCGGCCGACAAGGGTGGGAACGGCGCTGCCTCGACGGGCGGTTGCTCATTGCGGAGGCGGCGGACTCCCCGTAGAACACCGGCCATGAAGAGACGGATAGTCATGTCCATGCTTGCTGGGGCGACCCTCCTGGCGAGCACCCTCCTCGGCACCGGTCCCGCCCGGGCGGCCGACGTCCCCGCCGAGTTCGGCACCGACTGGCACGACCCGGTCACCGCCGCCCCGCCCGTCGGGCGTCCTGCGGGCAAGTCCTGTGAAGTCACCGTCGCCCAGGCCCAGTTCCGCGACTTCACCCCGTACCGGGGCACGTACACCCCGCCCGGCGACTGCGGCGACCGCTGGAGCAAGGTCGTGCTGCGGCTCGACGGGAAGGTCAAGGGGCGCCAGTACGACCGGCTGGGCTATCTGCATGTCGGCGGGGTGGAGATCTTCCGTACGTCGACGCCGCAGCCCTCGCCCGACGGCATCGAGTGGTCCGTGGAGAAGGACGTCACGCGCTACGGCGACACCTTCCGAGGGCGCCAGGACGTCGAGATGCTCATCGGCAACGTCGTCGACGACACCTACACGGGCGTCCTCGACGTCAAGGTCACGCTGACGTTCTACCAGGGCCGCCCGGACGGCAAGAGCCCCGACCGGGTCCTCACCCTCGACGGCGACTCGTCCCTCACCACCCCGCGCAACAGCGAGCGCATCGTCGCCGAGGTGTACGCGACCGGCTCGGGCGGCGGCTGCGAGGAGTACTGGTACCTGTCGGTGCCCGATCCCGCGCCGTACTCCTGCAAGGCCGGCCGGGGCCCCTACCGGGAGGTGCAGATCCGCTTGGACGGGCGGCTCGCGGGCATCGCCACGCCGTTCCCGACGGTGTGGACCGGCGGCTGGTCCAATCCCTTCCTCTGGTACGTGACCCCGGGCCCTCGCGCCTTCGACATCAAGCCGATCACCTACGACCTCACCCCCTTCGCCGGGCTGCTCAACGACGGCCGGGCGCACCGCGTCGAGGTCTCGGTCGTCGGTGTGCCGGAAGGGCAGGCCGGCTGGAGCACTCCCGTGAACGTCCTCGTCTGGCAGGACGAGCGGCGCGCTCACGTCACCGGGAAGCTCACCCTGCACCGGGAGGGCGACCTCACCGACTCCTCGGCCTACACGCCCGGTCCGCAGCACCGGGTGGACACCGAGGGCGCGCACCGGCTGACCGTCGCCGGATACGTGGACACCTCGCACGGCCGGGTCACGACGACCGTCGGCCGCTCGCTGGCCCACACCTCCGAGCACCGCTGGACCGACGGCGAGACGAGCGACGGGCTCGATGCCGTGTGGACCGACGACGAGTCGGTGACCGTCGACGGGCGCGGACCGGCCCGCGGCACCCGCACCCACCGGACCTACTCGATGGACGGCACGACCACCCTGGGGGCGGGCGACCGGCTGCGCACCGTGCTGACCCTCGGCGACCGCGCCACGACCGTCGAGTCGCGGGGCGGCCGGCGCACCGCCTGGTCGCGGCTCGACGACTCCTACACGGGCGACGCCACGTACACGGCGAACGTGCCCCGCGATCAGCGGCACGCGGTCGGCACCACGAGCGAGCGCTACCGGCTGTACGGCTCGCACGGCTGCTACGACCGCACCCTGACCACGGCCCAGGGGGTGCTCACGGGAGACCGCGACCGCTGCTGAGTGGGAGCGGTGTGGCCAGTGTGACATGCGTCACTTAAGTCACTTTTACGTGTCCGAAACATTGCGGTCTTGTGCGCGATCAAGACAGCCTCCAGAGTGTTCGGTTACGGAAGCAGCTTTCCGTATCGCAGAAGTCTCCTCCGGCCTCTGTGTAGCCCGTCCCCCCAAGGAGGCCTCGTGCCACCGTCCGTACCGTCTCTGCCGCGACGTGTCGCACGCACACTGCGTAGCTCACTTTTCGCGCAGGTTCTCTGCGCGCTCGTTCTCGGAATCGTCGTCGGAAAGCTGTGGCCGGACACGGCCACGGCTCTCCAGCCGCTCGGCGACGGTTTCACCCGCCTCATCAAGACCGTGATCTCGCCGCTGGTGTTCTGCGTGGTCGTCGTCGGCATCGCCAAGGCCGGTGACCTGAAGGCTTTCGGCCGGATCGGGGTCAAGGCCCTGATCTGGTTCGAGATCGCCTCCACGGTCGCCCTGGTCATCGGTCTCCTCGCCGCCAACCTCGTCGGGCCCGGCAAGGGTATGAACGTCGACCCCGGCTCGCTGGACGCCTCCGCCGTGGAGAAGACGACCGGCGGCGAGCATCTGCCGTCGACGACCGAGTTCCTCCTCCACGCGCTGCCCGAGAGTTTCGTCGGCGCCTTCGCCGAGAACGAACTGCTCCAGGTCCTGATCCTGGCCTGTCTGGTGGGCGCCGCCCTGCTGCACCTCGGGCACACCAAGGTGCCGAAGATCCTGCCCGCGATCGACCAGGCGCAGGACGTCATCTTCGCGGTCGTCGGCTTCATCATGCGACTGGCGCCGATCGCGGTGTTCGGCGCGATGGCCCATCTCGTCGGCAACTACGGGCTGGGCGTGATGAAGACATACGCCAAGCTCATCGTGCTCTGCTACGTGGCGGCGGCGTTGTTCATCGTGCTGCTCGCCGTCGCCCTGCGCCTCGTGACCGGGCTCAGCCTCTGGAAGTTCCTGCGCTACATCCGCGAGGAGATGCTGCTCGCGCTCGGTACCGCGTCCACCGAGGCGGTCATGCCGCGCGTGATGCAGAAGCTGCGGCGGGCCGGCGCCCGCGACGACGCGGTGGGTCTGGTGCTGCCCACGGGGTACTCCTTCAACCTCGACGGCGCTTCGCTCTACCTGTCCATCGGCACGCTGTTCATCGCCCAGGCGGTGGGCGTGGACCTGACCCTGGGTCAGCAGGTGACCGTGGTCCTGGTGCTGATGCTGACCAGCAAGGGCATGGCGGGCATCCCCGGTTCGGCGTTCCTCGCCCTGTCCGCGACCGCCTCTTCCCTGGGCGCCATTCCGGCCGGAGCGGTCGCTCTGCTGCTCGGCGTGGACCGCATCATGGACTCGATGCGCGTCGTCACGAACCTGCTCGGCAACTGCGTCGCCGTGTTCGCGGTGTCCCGCTGGGAGGGGGCCCTGGACACCGACCGGGCGAAGAAGACGCTCGACGGGGACTACGGGGCTCCGCCGGAGGGCGATGACGAGGGTGGTGACGGCGGTAAGGGCGCCGCCGTCGAGGCCCCGCCGGTCGAGCCGACGACGGCCGAGACCCCGGCATCGGGCATCCCCACCCAGAAGCCCAAGGAACCCGCACCCGAGGTCAGTTGACCCACCCAAGCCGAACGGGCCGCGGCCGCCGCTCCAGCAACACGAGCGGCGGCCGCGGCCCGTTTCGCGAGCCTTGCCGCCCCCCCCGGGTCCCCGCTTGATCGGTGCAGGCCTCGGTGCCGCCCGACCCGTCCCCGCCTGATCGGCGAGGCCTTCAGCACCGCCGAACGGGCTCCCCGTCGATCAGTGTGTCCAACAGCCCCCCGAGGGCCGCACGCTGATCCTCCGCCAGCGGTGCGAGGATCTCCTCCGCGGCCGACCTGCGCGCCGCCCGCAGCTCGCGCAGCGCGCCCCGCCCGTCGTCCGTGAGCTCGATGCGGATCACCCGGCGGTTCGCCGGGTCCGGGACCCGCCGCACCTTTCCGCTCGCCTCCAGCCCGTCGACCAGCGTCGTCACGGCCCGGGGCACCACCTCCAGCCGCTCGGCCAGGTCGGCCATGCGCGGCGGCGAGCCCCAGTGCGCGAGAGTGCGCAGCAGCCGGGACTGGGCCGGGGTGATGCCGAGGTCGCGCTGCTCCAGATGGCGTTTCTGGATGCGATGGACCCGGCGGGTGAGCCGCAGCAACTGCTCGGCGAGCAGACCGTCGGGATCGGGCGTGGTCATGCGGGAACAATATCAGGATGCAGTTCATTGTGAGTATAGGTAACAATGAGCTACGATCCGACCCGCCCGGCGCCCGCCGGTGCCGTACCGCTCTCGAAGGAGCCCATGCCTCCCGACCACGAAATCCGCTGGACCCCACCCGACGGCTCCGAGGCGCAGCCCCGGCAGGTCCGCCGCATCCTCGGACTCTTCCGCCCCTACCGAGGCCGCCTCGCGATCGTCGGCCTGCTCGTCGGCGCCGCCTCGCTGGTCTCGGTCGCCACGCCCTTCATGCTGAAGGAGATCCTCGACGTCGCGATCCCCGAGGGGCGCACCGGCCTGCTCAGCCTGCTCGCCCTCGGCATGATCCTCAGCGCCGTCCTCACCAGTGTCTTCGGCGTGCTGCAGACCCTGATCTCCACGACGGTCGGTCAGCGCGTCATGCACGACCTGCGCACCGCCGTCTACGGCCGGCTCCAGCGCATGTCCCTGGCGTTCTTCACCCGCACCCGCACGGGCGAGGTGCAGTCCCGCATCGCCAACGACATCGGCGGCATGCAGGCCACCGTCACCTCCACCGCGACCTCCCTGGTCTCCAACCTGACCAGCGTCGTCGCGACGATCGTCGCGATGGTCGTCCTCGACTGGCGCCTGACCGTCGTCTCCCTGCTGTTGCTGCCGGTGTTCGTGTGGATCAGCCGCCGCGTCGGCAAGGAGCGCCGCAGGATCACCACCCAGCGACAGAAGCAGATGGCCACCATGGCCGCCACCGTCACCGAGTCGCTCTCCGTCAGCGGCATCCTGCTCGGCCGCACGATGGGCCGCTCCGACTCGCTGACGAAGTCCTTCGCCGACGAGTCCGAGGAACTCGTCGACCTCGAGGTGCGTTCGAACATGGCCGGCCGCTGGCGCATGGCGGTGATCACGATCGTGATGGCCGCCCTGCCCGCCGTCATCTACTGGACCGCCGGCATGGCCCTCCAACTGGGCGGCCCCCAGGTCTCCATCGGCACGATCGTCGCGTTCGTCTCGCTCCAGCAGGGCCTGTTCCGCCCGGCCGTGAGCCTGTTGTCGACCGGTGTGCAGATCCAGACCTCGCTCGCCCTCTTCCAGCGCATCTTCGAGTACCTCGACCTGCCCGTCGACATCACCGAGCGCGCGGAGCCGGTCCGCCTCGACCGGGTCAAGGGTGAGGTCCGCTTCGAGAACGTCTCCTTCGGCTACGACGACAAGGGCGGCCCGGTCCTCGACGCCATCGACCTCACCGTCCCGGCCGGGAGCAGCCTCGCCCTCGTCGGCTCCACCGGCGCCGGCAAGTCCACACTCGGCTATCTGGTGCCCCGCCTCTACGACGTCACCGGCGGCCGCGTCACCCTCGACGGGGCCGACGTCCGCGACCTCGACTTCGACACCCTGGCGCGCGCGGTCGGCGTCGTCTCGCAGGAGACGTACCTCTTCCACGCCTCGGTCGCCGACAACCTGCGCTTCGCCCGGCCCGGCGCCACCGACGAGGAGCTGTACCGGGCAGCCAAGGCCGCGCAGATCCACGACCACATCGCGTCCCTGCCCGACGGCTACGACACCGTCGTCGGCGAGCGCGGCCACCGCTTCTCCGGTGGCGAGAAGCAGCGCCTGGCCATCGCGCGCACGATTCTGCGCGACCCGCCGGTCCTCATCCTCGACGAGGCCACCAGCGCCCTGGACACCCGGACCGAGGCCGCCGTTCAGGAGGCCATCGACGCCCTGTCGGCCGACCGCACCACGCTGACCATCGCCCACCGGCTGTCCACGGTCCGGCATGCCGACCAGATCGTGGTGCTCGACTCGGGGCGCGTCGTCGAACGCGGCACGCACGAGGAACTCCTGGAGCGGGACGGGCGGTACGCGGCGCTCGTACGCCGGGATGCCCAACTGGAACCGACAAGCTGAAGATATGCCAGGTTTGTGACGGAATGCGGGTTACCGTGCCCGCATGCAGACGAACACTCCGCCACGGAGCCCCATGCGACTGACGCGCCGGGGCCGTATCGTCCTCGTCGCGACCGGAGCCATGCTGGTCGGCACCGCCGTGGCGGTGCCGCTGCTGATCCTGGGGCACGGTGACGGCGGCGGCCGGACCGCGGCCCTGGTCATCCCGGAGGGCTGGCGCGCGAGCCAGGTCTACGCCGCCGTCGACAAGGCCCTCGCCCTGCCGTCCGGCAGCGCGAAGAAGTCCCTCGCGAAGGTCGCCACGAAACTGCCGGACGACGCCCACGGCAACCCGGAGGGCTACCTCTTCCCGGCGACCTATCCGCTCCCCTGGAAGGCCAAGCCGGAGAAGCTCCTGGCACACATGCTCGACACCGCGAACGAGAAGTTCAACGGCGCTCCCATCGCCGCGGGGGCGCAGCGCAACGCGATGAACGTCTACCAGGCCGTCACCATCGCCAGCATCGTCCAGGCGGAGGCGGACACCGCGGCCGACATGGGCAAGGTGGCCCGGGTCGTCTTCAACCGCCTCGAACGCGGTATGCCGCTCCAGATGGACTCCACCGTCAACTACGCGCTGGGCCGCTCCACCCTGCGGACGACGGAGAGCGACACTCGGATCGACAACCCCTACAACACGTACCAGCGCATGGGCCTCCCGCCCACACCCATCGCCAACCCGGGCGAGGAGGCGATGCGCGCCGCCGTCAACCCGCCCCCGGGCGACTGGCTGTACTTCGTCACGGTCCGGCCGGGCGACACCCGCTTCACCGCTGACTACGCGGAACACCAGCGCAATGTCGCGGAGTTCAACGCCCAGGGGAAGAGCACGGGCACGGCGACGGTCCCTCAGGCGCGCGGGGAACTGCGCGATCAGCCGTAGACGGCCCGCAGCAGACGTCAGGTCACGTCACGCCGCCGCCGGCTCGAGCGTCAGCAGCCGCCTGATGTCGCGGACGGCCGCCCGGCCGGCCCGGTTCGCTCCGATCGTGCTGGCCGACGGTCCGTAGCCGACGAGGTGGATCCGCGGGTCGGCGGCCGCGCGCGTGCCCTCGATACGGATTCCGCCGCCCGGCTCCCGCAGCCGCAGCGGGGCGAGGTGGTCGACGGCGGGCCGGAAGCCGGTGGCCCAGAGGATGACGTCGGCATCGACATGCCGGCCGTCCTTCCAGTCCACCCCGGTGGGCGTGACGCGGTCGAACATCGGCTGCCGGTCGAGGACCCCGTCCTCGATGCCCTGCCGGATCGCGTCGTTGAGCGGCAGCCCGGTGACGGAGACGACGCTCCTCGGTGGCAGCCCCTGCCGTACCCGCTCCTCGACGAGCGCGACCGCCGCCCGGCCCGCGTCCTCGTCGAAGGGCCCCTCACGGAAGACGGGCGGGCGCCGTGTCACCCAGGTGGTGGACGCGGCGTACGCGGCGATCTCCAGCAGATGCTGGGTGCCCGAGGCACCGCCGCCCACCACGACGACCCGCTGCCCGGCGAACTTCTCGGGCCCGGGGTATCGCGCGGTGTGCAGCTGCCGTCCCCGGAAGGTCTCCTGGCCCGGATAGCGCGGCCAGAACGGCCGGTCCCAGGTCCCCGTCGCGTTGATCAGCGCCCGCGTCGACCACACTCCGTCCGACGTCTCCACGAGCAGCCGCCCGCCGGATCCCTCACGCACGGCCCGTACGTCGACCGGGCGCCGTACTCGCAGGCCGAACGTCCGCTCGTAGCGGTCGAAGTAGTCGCTGATCACCTCGGCGGACGGCCGCGCCGGGTCCGCGCCGGTGAGTTCCAGCCCCGGCAGCGCGTGCATGCCGTGCACCTTGCCGTACGTCAGCGACGGCCAGCGGAACTGCCAGGCGCCGCCCGGCCCGGGGGAGTGGTCCAGCACGACGAAGTCGCGGTCCGGCTCGTAACCGGCCCGCCGCAGGTGATAGGCGCCGGCCAGACCTGCCTGACCTGCGCCTATGACGACCACCTCGACCTCGCGTGTGTTGTTCACGTTTCTACCAACCGTGCCGAAGGCAGGGATCTTCCCGCACGGTCAGGGCAGGTCGGGCCGGGTCAGGTCACGAGCCCTCCGAGGGCCGGGGCGTGGTGGTCGACGGCGGCAGGTCGCCGTTGAACCGCGTGTCGGTGAAGTCGGCGAAGTCGACCTTGCGCGGGATCAGCTTCAACGCCGTGAACGTGTCGGCGATCTCCTGCTCGGAGGCGATCAACGGCTTGTCGACCGCGACCTCGACCCGTGTGGTGTAGGTGCGCTTCACCGCCGCCAGTGCCACGTCCTCGGGGAGCCCGGTGTCCTTCGCCCAGACCTTCGCCCAGTCCTCCTCGTGGTCGTACACCCATGTGTAGGCGCGCCGCAGCCGCTCCAGGTAGTCCTTGACGGCGGCGGCCTTCTTCTTGTCCTTCAGCGCGTCCGGTGCCGCGACCTGGAAGGTGAGCCCGTTGGTCACACCGTCGCCGTCGGTCAGCACCCGTCCCTGCTCGGCCTTCAGCACCTGTGAGGTGTACGGGTCCCACACCGCCCAGGCGTCGACCTTGCCGGCGGTGAACGCGGCGAGCGCGTCGGCCGGCTGGAGGTACTTGACCTTGACGTCGCTCAGCTTCAGCCCGACCTTCTTCAGCGACGCGACCAACTGGTAGTTCGCGGAGGACCCCTGGGCGACGGCGACCGACTTGCCCTTGAGCTGCGCGGGGTTCTTCAGGGACGAGTCGTTCGGGACGAGGATCGTGTCGCCCTTGGACGTGCCGTGCCATGCGGCGACGACCTTGATCTTCGAACCCGCCCCGGCCGCGAACACCGGCGGGGTGTTGCCCACGCCGCCGATGTCGACGGCCTTGGCGTTGACGGCCTCCAGCAGGGGCGGTCCGGAGGTGAACGTCGACCACTTGATCTTGTAGTCGAGGTTCTCCAGCTCCCCGGCGGCTCGCAGGATGGCCTCCGAACCGCCCTTCTGGTCACCGACGTTGATCGTGACGTCACCCTGGCCGTCGGTGCCGCCGTCCGACGTACTGGCGGCCGAGTTCCCGCCGCAGGCGGTGAGCAGCAGGGCGAGGGGGAGGAGCAGGGCGGCGGGTGGGAGAAGCCGGGTGGCGGGTGGGAGAAGCCGGGCGGAGGGGGCGAGTCGTCGTCGCATGGTGGTTCCGTTCGTGTGGGGCGTACGTGTCGTACGTGAGGTTCGCGGGGGCGGGTCAGGCGGCTTCGGCGGCCGTCGCCTCGACACCCAGGCGTTCGAGGAGTCCGGCGCGCAGCGCGGCGAAGCGCGGGTCGGCGATGTCGCGGGGGCGGTCGAGGTCGATGTGCTGCTCGTGGGCGATGACGCCGTTGTCCATCACCAGCACGCGGTCGGCGAGCAGGACGGCCTCCTCCACGTCATGGGTGACGAGGAGCACCGCGCACCCCCGGCGCTGCCACAACTCGCCCACCAGCCGCTGGGCCTTGATGCGGGTGAGCGCGTCGAGCGCGCCGAACGGCTCGTCGAGCAGCAGCAGGTCGGGCTCGCGCACCAACGCCCGTGCCAGGGAGGCGCGCTGGGCCTCGCCGCCGGAGAGGGTCTTGGGCCAGGCGTCCGAGCGGTGGCCGAGGCCGACCTCGTCGAGGGCCTGCTCGGCGACGGACCGTTCGGGCTTGCCCGGCAGGCCGAGCAGGACGTTGCGCCACACCTTCTTCCAGGGCATCAGCCGCGGTGCCTGGAAGGCGACGGCCTTGCGGCGCGGCACCAGGACGCTGCCCTCGATGTCGCGGTCGAGCCCGGCGAGGATGCGCAGCAGCGTCGACTTGCCGCAGCCGCTGCGGCCGAGCAGCGCCACGAACTCGCCCGGCTCGACGTCCAGTCGCAGGTCGTCGATGACGGCACGGCCGTCGAAGGAGCGGGTGAGCCCGTCGACGTGGACCGCCAGGGGGGTCACCGGCCGGTGAACGTCGGTCGCCATTGCAGCAGCAGCCTTTCGAGGGAGCGGACGATGAAGTCGGCGAGCAGGCCGAGGAAGGCGTAGACCACCAGGCAGACCACGATCACGTCCGTCCGCAGGAAGTCCCGCGCCTGCACCATGAGGAACCCGATGCCGGAGTCGGCGTTGACCTGCTCGGCGAAGACCAGCGCGAGCCAGGCGATGCCGAGCGAGTAGCGCAGGCCGGTCATCGCGCTCGGCAGCGCACCCGGCAGCACGACATGCCGTACGAGGCCCCACCGCGACAGTCCGAGGGACTCCCCGGCCTCGATCAACTGGGCGTCCACGCCGCGGATCCCGGCATAGACGTTGAGGTAGAGCGGGAAGGTCACGCCGAGCGTGATGATGGCGACCTTGGGGGCCTCGCCGATGCCGAACCAGATGATGAACAGCGGGATGAGCCCCACGAACGGCACCGTCCGCAGCATCTGCACGGGCGCGTCCACCAGGTCCTCGCCGATCCTGAACAGGCCCGAGAGCAGGGCGAGTCCGGTGCCGACGACAAGGCCGAACAGCAGCCCGCCCGCGACCCGCTGGAGCGAGGTGCCCATGGCCGCGGGCAGTGAACCGTCGGCGACCATGTCCCCGCCGACCTGGGCGATACGGCCGGGCGAGGCGAGCACGTCCGGCGGCAACGAGCCCGTGCCGCTGAGGAGTTGCCACAGCACCAGCAGCAGGACCGGGCCGGTGGTGCGGCGCAGCCAGCGGGGGACGCGGGTGCGACGGGAGGAGGTGGGGACGAGGGGCTCGAGGTCGGGATCAGATGGTGATTCAGGCGAAATATCGGGTGCCGATGACCTCGGCGGGGCATGGCTGATGCTCATGAGGGGGCTCCACAGGGGGAGAGCGAGGGCCGTCGGAGGCGCGCCTCGTCATCGCCGCGCCCGCGGGATCACGGCGATCGGCGGGCAGGCGTGACGAAGGCGAGGTGAACGGTGAGTGAGGAGGAGAAGGGCGTCAGCAGCCGCGGCGACACGCGGCGGAGGCCACCCGCAGCAGGTCGATGTGACCGCGCGTGGTGAGCAGGGCTGAACGCAACATGCGGCTGAACCTAGCCAGATGGCATGCGCACGGTCAACGGCGTCTCGTCCAGTGGACGCCGGTACCGCCACTCGGTCCGGCGTGACCCGGTGAGGGCCCGCGGGTGCGTCAGGATGGGAGGCATGTCAGACGTCTTCACCACCCGAGTTCTGAACATCACCTCCGGATCCACGGAGAGGGTCGTCGACATCACCGGCGACTGCGAGTCCTTCCTGCGCGAGGCGGCGGCCGGCCGCGACGGTCTCCTCAATGTCTTCGTGCCCCACGCGACCGCCGGGATCGCGGTTCTCGAGACGGGCGCCGGGAGCGACGACGATCTCCTGGCCGCGCTGCACACGCTGCTGCCGGCCGACGACCGCTGGCAGCACCGGCACGGCAGCCCCGGCCACGGGCGCGACCACGTCCTGCCCGCACTCGTCCCGCCCCATGCGACCCTCCCGGTGCTGGACGGCCGGCTGGAGCTCGGCACGTGGCAGTCGGTGTGCCTGGTGGACACCAATAAGGACAATCCCAACCGTCAGGTGCGCCTGAGCTTCCTGGGCTGAGCAAGATCGTCCTGGGCGTGGCCGCTGATTCTCCGTACCTTGCGTGTTCGAAACGGAGAAGTCTTGCGCGGTACGGACCTGAACATGATCGAACGCCCCTACGGCGGATGTGGGAAGTGCCTGCTCGGCGGGCGACGGCTGTCGCGAATGAAGCTCGCCACGTCGTCTCTGGAGCGGCAACGCGAGGGCGGCCGTCCGGAGGGCTACAGAGCTACTCATTTCTGCGAGATGCCTCGTCGATGAGGCGACGGAGCCAGGCGTGGGCGGGGTCGTCGGTGGTGGTGCCGTGCCAGATCGCGCTGACGGTGTACTGGGGCATCGGCAGGGGCGGCGTCGCGACTGCCAGGCCCAAGGTGTCGGCATAGACGGCGGCTGCGTGGGTGGGGAGGGTGACCAGGGCGGGCAGTGTGGCCAGCTGGAGGGCGGCTCCGGCGAAGTGGGTGGTGGCGGCGATCACTCGGCGTTCGAGTCCGCGAGCTTCCAGTAGGTCGTCGACGATGCCGCGGCGGCCGTCGTAGGAGATCAGGAGATGGGGGTGGGCGAGGTAGTCCTCCAGCGTGAGAGGGGTCCGCAGCGGCAGGAGGCGGCGGTTGAACACGCAGGTGTAGCCGGAGGTGAACAGGTCGCGGCTGCGGTGGTCGGTGCCGTGCGCGGGGGCGGCGGCCAGGCCGAGGTCGACCTCGCCGCGGTCGATCATGGCGGCGACGGTGTTTCGGCTGGCCTGCCGTACGGCGAGCCGGATACCTGGCAGTCGGGCGGTGGCGGTCAGCAGGCGGGGCAGCAAGGCCGCTTCGATGTCGTCGGACATGCCCAAGGTGAAGGTGTGCTGGGCGGTGGCCGCGTCGAAGTGATCCCGGTCGGTCACGGCGCTGTGGATCAGACCGAGTGCCGGTTCGATGCGCCGGGCGAGTTCGACGGCGCGCGGCGTGGGCTCGACGCCGCTACGGGTACGGGTGAACAGCTCGTCATCGAAGAGTCTGCGCAGTCGGCCGAGCGCCGCACTGGTCGCCCCCTGACTGAGGTTCAGCGCGGCACCGGCCCGGGTGACGCTGCGCTCACGCATCAAGGCGGCAAAAACGACCAGCAGGTTGAGATCAGCCCTCCGGAATTCGGTCTCATAGATGTCGATCATTGTGAAGATTAGTTTGTCAGATGGACATCGGGATTCCTACCGTCGGCGGCATGACTTCTGCTTCCTGCGAGCCTCGCCGCACCGTGACTGTCGCCGTCGTCCAGGCGGCCGCCCCGTTGTTCGACACCCCGGCCGCAGTGACCCGCGCCCAGGAACTCATCCGCGATGCGGACCGCCGGGGTGCTGAGGTCGTCGTGCTTCCCGAGGCGTTCCTCGGCGGCTACCCGAAGGGGCTGGACTTCGGCATGACGGTCGGCAGTCGCACTCCGGCCGGCCGAGATCTCTTCCGCCGCTACCACGCCGCGGCCATCGACGTCCCCGGCCCGGAGGTCGAGGACTTGGCCGCCGTCACCCGGGAGCTCGGATGCCACGTCGTGGTCGGCGCGGTCGAACGTCAGGGAGGCACGCTGTACTGCGTCGCGCTCTTCTTCGGCCCCGACGGCTATGTGGGCCTGCACCGCAAGCTGATGCCCACCGCCGCCGAGCGTTTTCTGTGGGGCCAGGGCGACGGCTCCACGCTCCCTGTCATCGACACCGGAAGCGCTCGAATCGGCGCGGCCATCTGCTGGGAGAACTACATGCCGCTGTTGCGTACCGCGATGTATGCCAAGGGCGTGGACCTGTGGTGCGCAGCGACCGTCGACGACCGCGATGCCTGGCAGGCCACCATGCGGCACATCGCCCTGGAAGGACGCTGTTTCGTCCTCAGCGCCAACCAGTATCTGCGGCGCAACGCCCTGCCGGCCGATCTCCACCCCATCCAGGGGGACGAACCGGACACGGTCCTGATCGGCGGCGGCTCCGTCATCGTTTCTCCTCTCGGCGAGATCCTGGCCGGACCGCTGCGCGACGGCGAGGGCATCCTGACCGCGGAACTCGACCTGGACGACCTCGCCCGCGCCCGCTTCGACCTCGACACCACAGGCCACTACGCCCGCCCGGACGTCTTCACCCTCCATGTCGATGAGTCCCCCCATTCCACCGTCACCACCAGCTGACCGATACCGGCAGAACGGCGAACGGACTGCCCGGTGTGCTTGGCCGCCAGGAGGTCCACGCCGCCGGTCGGTCCGCCGCCCGAGGAGAGAGCTCAGCGGTGTCTGCGGATCAGCGGGGAGCCAAGGTGAGCAGGTCTGGGGCACGAACGGAGGGGCAGGTCGGCCAGCGAGTCCGCCGTCCAGGACCGCGCGGTCCGCTCCGCTCGGCGGAGACGGTCAGGGTCGGACCCGCCGGTACGGCCGGTCCGGAACGTAGGTGCGCCACTGCGCCCGGGTCAGCTCCGTGTTCCCGGCACGGGAGCACACAAGGGATACGTTCAGCTTTGAGAACAGCCTCAGGGCCCTCGGCATCCGCGGCACCGACCGCACCGCCCAGGCGCGCGGCATGCTGCGCTACATCATCGCCATCACCGAGGCCTCCAGGTTCCGCCCCATCGCCAACCGCATCGCGAACGGCATGGACAACGGATCCGACGTCTTCGTCACCGCACGACAGGTCGGCCTGATGCGTACCTAGATCTACCGCCCTTCCTTCACGATGCGGGCGAGCCCGGGCCAGCCCGTGTCGAGATCGCCGAGCAGCGTGGAAGAGCGGACGCCGCAGCCGACCGGGCGGGGCCTGAATGCTGGGATCTCGCCCGGTGGGTCGGCATCGGCGACACAACGACAAGCGCACCAAGACCGTCTACCCCGGCGGCACCACCGAGTCGACGACGATCGACGACAACGACCGCCCCTGTCCTGGCTGGTGAGGTTGCCGGCCTTGTCCCAGCAGTACAGCCACGACGCGTTCCGGGCGGCCGCGGAGTCGGCCTCCAGGGCGTAACGGAGGCACCGCGGGCGGCACGTCCTACGACCTGGTCGACGCGGGCACGACCAACTCCGAGCGGACCAAGCTGGGTTCGACCTGGTTCCACCACACGGCACTCGGTCTGGCCTCGACGACGACCCATGGCGTCGACACCGGATTCATCCGCGAACCTGCGGGCACCTTGAACTCCATGACGACTGGTGGGAAGTCCTCCTACTGCCGCACCGACGCCACCGGTAACGTCCTCGGCCTCGTCGACGCCACCGGCAAGCGCACCCACACCTACGCCTACGGCCCCACCGGCCTGCCCCGCGGCACCACCACCGAGGCAACCCCCCAGCCGCACCGCTACACCGGCGCCTACCTCGACCCCACCGGCCTCTACAAGATGGGCCACCGCTACTACGACCCCGCCCTCGGCCGCTTCACCCAGCCCGACCCCTCCGGCCAGGAGACCAATCCCTACCTGTACGCCGCCGGAGACTGCATCAACCGCACCGCACCGACCGTCCGTTGCGGCGATCGGAGGCGGGATAGGACTCGTCGGCAACGGACTCAGCACCGTGGACTCATGCCAATGACCAAGAAATCACTTCTCACCCTTCTCATATGGACCGGCATCGCGTTGGGAGTGATCGGAATCGTCTTGACGATCACCGGTTGACCTTCGTGACACAGACACCTGGCCCGTCTGCCTGCTCCGTGTAGGCGGACGGGCACCCCTCGGGAGGGGGGCGCGTCGGCAGCGCAGGCGCTGGTCGGCGCTGGGAGGCTCCTCGGTACAGAGACGGAATTCTGTGGCGGAACGTCCATTGCGCCGTCACGGGGCCACAGGAAGGTGATGCAGATGCCGAATGTCGGGTCGTTGGAGCAACGCGCGGCTGTGAAGAGGTGGATTCTCTTTGCCTCTGTCTTCGCTGTCGCCGGAGTGATTCTCTCGATATTCCTGATCGCGGCGGGTAACTCCGGAGGCTGGGTCGTTCTTGGCATGACCGTTTGCATCTTCGGAGCCCTCTACCTGTTCATCGGCAGTAACGGACCTTTCCGTTCTGGCCCTTCCGGCTGGCACGCTCGAAAGTAGAGGACCTGGCCGGCGGACCATTGGCCGCACTGGCCTTCGGCGTGGTCGTGGTCACCGTAGCCGCAGTCACAGTCGTCGGCCGGCCGGCCATGTGGAGCGCGGCGGCCGCGGTCGTGGGCAGTTGCGCCGTCGGAGGCTTCCTCGGTTACAACAACGCCGCCCTCGTCGGTTGCGGCTGACCCGTGACGGAAGGGCACGACAAACCATGAGCGGGGCTAGGAGCACTTCTGGAGGGCGTGCCGCGAGGCCATCCACCCCTTCAGCCCGCGGCGGGCCATTCTGGAGGCCCCCACCTTGACGGGTACCGCAGCGTCGCCCCTGGTGCCCTGGGGGAACCACTCTGTTCCCGCCGCTGACCGGCACCCCCGCCGCTCCCGTAGGAAGGAAGCCCGCGAGATCCCGGACTACCACCTCCGCCAGTGGTGGCGTCGATGCTGAGACAGGATCCGGAGTGCGTGACGTCGCGCGGAGCGCTCGTGCTGGTGAGCCGGGTCGGGGTTGTCCTTCCTGGGCCAGGCGCCGCCCGCCCTGACGGGTCAAGCGAATCGTGACTCATGCCCGCAATGCCCGTATCCTCATCAATGCACGATTCTTTCCGATGAGCGGATTCATCGCAGGCGCAAGCGAGGCGAAGCGTGGTTCGGTCCGGCGAGGAACCCAAGCCGGCGGGACGTGCGACTGACGGCACGGGGCCCGCCCGTCCTCGCGAGCGGTTTCTCCAGGGCGAGTCCGTGGAGACGGGCGTACGGACGTCCATCCTGAACTCGTGGCAGCGCTGCCGGTCCCTGGGCCTGTCGCCGGACGAGGCCGACCTCCCGTACCGGGAGGACTTCGACCCCGGGGGCCGTATCGTCCGCGCGGCCGTTCCCGTGCTCGACCGGCTGCAGTCCACCTTCTCGGGCAGCAAGGTCAACATCTCCGTCGCGGACGCGAACGGGACGGTCCTGCTGCGCCGCTTCGGCGATCCGGCGATGGCCAGGGACCTGCCGGCGATCCAGCGGGTCCCCGGGTTCGTCTTCGCCGAGCAGGTCGCCGGCACGAACGGCATCGGTCTGGCCCTCGCGGAACGGCAGCTCATCCGCGTCCACGGCGCCGAGCACTTCGCGGAACGTGCCCAGCAGAGCGCCTGTGTCGCGCTGCCCGTCCGTGATCCGCTCAGCGGGCGCATCGAGGGCGTCCTGTGCTTCGGCTATCCGCGTGGCTTCGACCGCCCCGCGCTGGCCGCGGCGATCCGCCGGGCGGCCGAGGTCATCGAGCGGCGGCTGCTGGGGCAGAGCTCCGCGCACGAGCGGGCGCTGCTGCGGGCGTATCTGGCCACCGGGGCCGAGGCGGCCGCGGGTCTGCGCGGCGGCCTCGCGACGGGGGTGTCGGCACACGAGTTCCACCCTCGTGACCAGGCGATCCTGAAGGAGAAGGCGGCCGAGCTGATCTCCCGTGCGCAGCGGGCGGCCGTCGACGTCACCCTGCCCGACGGCCGGCGGGTGACGCTCGTGAGCCGCCCGGTGACGAGTGCGTCCGGGGTGCAGGGCGTCGCCATCGAGGCGGTGCCGCACGACGAATCCCCGGTGAGCGGGTCCCTCCTCCTCCCGCACCAGGTCGACGAGCTGCCTGGCCTTGCCGCCGTCCCGGCCGCGCCCCTGGCCGCCCGGCCCTCGATCACCCTCCCGTCCGGGCACCCCGCCGCCGTGCCCGGCCCGGTCCTCGCGGCCGACGGCGACCGGGGCCCCGCGGGTCCTGGTGAGGCCGTCACGGCTGACGGGGGTCGGGGGAGCGCAGCTAGTGGTGGGGCCGACGGGGGTCGGGGCCCCGCGGGTGCTGGTGGGGCCCTCGCGGCCGGACCGGGCGGGACCGCCGCGGTCGACGGCGGCCGCGACGCCGGGGACGAGCGTGCCGAGGCGCCCTTCCCGGCCCGAGGGCTCGTGATGCTGGGGGAGCCGCACGTCGGGGCCTACGCCCTGGCGGCGCGCCGGCGCCTGGAGCTGCTGTCCGAGGCGAGCGCCCGCATCGGCACCACCCTGGACGTGCGCCGCACCGCCGAGGAACTGGCCGAGACGGCGGTCCCGCGGCTGGCCGACTTCGTCACCATCGACCTGCCCGACGCCGTCCTGCGCGGCGAGGAGTCCGCCGACCCCCTCGCCGACCTGCGCCGGACGGTGCTGCACGGAGTCCGGGAGGGCCTGCCCTTCACCCCGGCGGGCAAGCGCATCGACTTTGGTCCGACCTCGCCCCAGCTGCGCTGCCTGAACACCGGCGAAGCGGTGCTGGAACCGGATCTGAAGGCCGCCGCGGGCTGGCTCGTCCAGGACCCCGAGCACACCGCACGCCTGCTGGCCCACGTCCACTCGCTCATCGCGGTGCCCCTGCTGGCCCGCGGGGTCCTCCTGGGCATCGCCAGCTTCTACCGCGCCGGGAGCTCCTTCGGCGACGACGACTGCTCGCTGGCCCAGGAGCTCGCCACCCGCGCCGCCCTGTCCATCGACAACGCCCGGCGCTACACCCATGAACGCACCATGGTCCTGGCCCTCCAGCGCCGGCTCCTCCCGCACGGCCTGCCGGACCAGGACGCCGTCGAGGTCGCCCACCGCTATCTGCCCGCCGAGTCCGACGTGGGCGGGGACTGGTACGACGTCATCCCGCTCTCCGGCGCCCGCGTCGGGCTCCTCGTCGGCGACGTCGTCGGACACGGCATGCTCTCCGCGGCCACCATGGGCCGGCTGCGCACCGCCGCGCGCAGCTTCGCCGAGCTCGACTTCCCCCCGGACGAGGTCCTCGTCCACCTCGACAACCTCGTGGGGCGCCTGGACCGGGAGGACCCCGACGGCAAGGGCGCCGGGGTCATTGGCGCGACCTGCCTCTACGCCGTCTACGACCCGGCCGCGCAGCGGTGCCTGATGGCCCGCGCCGGGCACCCGCCGCCCGCGCTCGTCCACCCCGACGGCACCGTGACCTACCCCGACCTCCCGGCCGGGCCCCCGCTCGGGCTCGGGGGCCTGCCCTTCGACGCCGTCGAGGTCGACCTCCCCGAGGGCAGTCAGCTGGTCCTCTACACCGACGGCCTCATCGAGGACCGCGACCGGGACGTCGACATGGTCCTGGAGCAGTTGCGCACGGCCCTGGCCCATCCCGAGCGCGCCCCCGAGGACACCTGCCAGGCGGTCCTGGACACGGTTGCGCCCGCGCACCCGCACGACGACATCGCCCTGCTCGTGGCCCGTGTCCACGCCCTGGACGCCGACCGTATCGCCGCCTGGGAGCTGCCCGCCGACCCGGCGGTCGTCGGCGAGGTCCGGGCGGACGCCATGCGGCGGCTGACCGAGTGGGGGCTGGAGGAGACCGCCTTCGCCGCGGAGCTGATCCTCAGCGAGCTGATCACCAATGCCATCCGGCACGGCGCCGCGCCGATCCGGGTGCGGCTGCTGTACGGCCACGCCCTGATCTGCGAGGTCTCCGACGCCAGCAACACCGCTCCGCATCTGCGCCGGGCGGCCAGTACCGACGAGGGCGGACGCGGACTGTTCCTGGTCGCGCAGCTCTCACGCAGCTGGGGCACGCGCTACCTCCCGGAGGGCAAGGTCATCTGGGCCGAATGCGGGCTCGACGCCGCGTGACGCGTCCGCGGCCCGTCGGGACCACAGCGCCCCGTCGGAGGCCCAGCACCCCGTGAAATGCCCGAAATGCTGTAATTTGATCGAGTGCGCGACGCTCCCGACACTCCGGCGAAGGCGGCTTCGCCCCTCGGACCGGAGCCCTTGGTCCGTATCCGCGGGCTCAGCAAGCGGTTCGGCGGAACCGTCGCGCTGGCCGGGGTCGACCTGGAGGTGCACGCGGGCAGCGTGCTCGCCCTTCTCGGGCCCAACGGGGCCGGGAAGTCCACGCTCATCAAGGTGCTCGCCGGAGTCCATCACGCCGACGCGGGGCAGATCACGGTGGACGGCCAGCCCCTCGGCAGTCCCACCGCCTCCCGCGACATGTCCTTCATCCACCAGGACCTCGGTCTCGTGGAGTGGATGACGGTCGCCGAGAACATCGCCCTGACCACCGGGTACGGCCGCCGGACCGGGCTGATCTCCTGGCGTCGCACCCGTGCGCGCTGCGTCGACGCCCTGCGCGTCGTCGCCGCCCACCTCGACCCCGACGTGCCGGTCTCCGGGCTCGCGCCGGCCGACCGCTCGCTGGTCGCGATCGCCAGGGCCCTGGCGGCCCGGGCGAAGCTCATCGTCCTGGACGAGCCGACCGCCCGGCTGCCCGCCACGGACAGCGCCCGGCTCTTCCGTGTCCTGCACGACCTGCGCGACCGCGGCCACGCCGTCCTGTACGTCAGCCATCGCCTGGACGAGGTCCACCAGGTCGCCGACACCTTCGCCGTCCTGCGCGACGGCCACCTCGTCAGCCACGGCAGCCTGACGGACCACAGCCCGGCCCGCCTGGTCCAGGACATCGTCGGCGAGGAGAGACCCCTTGCCGCCCGCCCCGCCCGCCCGCCGACGCCCCCGGCGGCAGCGTCGCCCCCCGTCCTGACCCTCGACTCCGTACGCACCCCCCTGGCCGGACCCGTCAGCCTGGAACTGGCGGGCGGGGAGGTGCTCGGGCTGGTCGGGCTCTCCGACGCCGGGCACATGGACCTGGGCCGGGCCCTCGCCGGTGCCAGTCCGATCCTGGGCGGGCGGGCGGTGCTGCACGGGCGGTCGTACCGCCCCCGTACGGTCGCCGAGGCCGTCGCCCTCGGTGTGGGGTTCGTGCCGGGGGACCGGCTGCGGGAAAGCTGCCTCGCCGAGTTGACCGTGCGGGAGAACCTCCTGGCCAACCCGCGGGCGGGAGGCGTGGCGGCGCCGCCCTGGATCGGGCCCCGGCGCGAACGCGCCGCGGCCGCCGCTCTGATCGAACGGTTCTCGGTACGCCCCCGCGACAGCGAGACCCCCATCGCCACACTCTCCGGCGGCAACCAGCAGAAGGTCATGATCGGCCGCTGGCTGCGCACGGAGCTGCGGCTGCTGATCCTCGAGGAGCCGACCGCGAGCGTGGACATCGGCGCCAAGGCCGCGATCCACCGCCTGCTCGACGAGGCCCTGGAATCAGGCCTTGCGGTCCTGCTCCTGTCCACCGACTTCGAGGAGGTCGCGAGCGTGTGCCGGCGCACCCTGGTCTTCGTCCGCGGGTCGGTGACGGCCGAGCTCAGCGGCAGGGCGCTCACCGTCGCCGGGCTCACCCGGGCCGCCTCGGCCCTCCCTCCGTCCAGCGCCGCGACGCACCCATGACGACCCCCCGGACCCGACCGCGCCGGCCGGGCGGACACCACATCGGCGCCTACGGCCTGCTCGCCCTCACCGGCGTGCTCTACCTGGTCTTCTCCCTCGCCCTGCCGAGCACCTTCCCCACCCTGGACACCGTCGACTCGATCCTGTCCAACCAGTCGATCCCCGCCGTCCTCGCACTCGCCGCCATGGTCCCCATCGTCACCGGCGCGTTCGACCTGTCGATCGGCTACGGCCTCGGCCTGGCCCATGTGATGGTGCTGCAGCTCATCGTCAACGAGTCCTGGCCCTGGCCGCTCGCCTGCCTCACGGTGATCGCCGGAGGCCTGGTCGTGGGCGTCCTCAACGGCGTCATCGTCGAGTTCGGCCGCATCGACTCCTTCATCGCCACCCTCGGCACCGGCAGCATGCTGTACGCCGTGACCGGCTGGATCACCGACGGCAGCCGGATCGTCCCCGGCCCGCAGGGCCTCCCGCCCGCGTTCACCGACATCTACGACTCCACGTTCCTCGGCCTCCCGGTGCCGGCCTTCTACGTCCTCGCCCTCGCCGGGGTCCTCTGGCTGGTACTGGAACGGCTGCCGCTCGGCCGGTACCTGTACGTCGTCGGGTCGAACCCGCGCGCAGCCGACCTGGTCGGCATCCCGACCCGCAAGTACACCGTCTACGCCTTCGCCGCCTCGGGGCTGATCGTCGGCTTCGCCGGTGTGCTGCTCGCGTCCCAGCAGCAGATCGGCAACCCGAGCGTCGGCCTCGACTATCTGCTGCCCGCCTTCGTCGGCGCCCTCCTCGGCTCCACGGCGATCAAGCCCGGCCGGCCCAACGCCCTCGGCACCGTCGTCGCCGTCGCCGTCCTCGCCGTCGGGCTCACCGGCATCGCCCAGCTCGGCGCCGACTTCTGGACGGTCCCGCTCTTCCACGGCGGCACCCTGCTCATCGCCGTGGGCCTGGCCGGATACGCCGCCCGGCGCAGGCTGCGCGGCGGGGCCGCGGCGCGTGACTCGCCCGCGGCGCCGCCCCCGCCACCACCCGCCCCGACGCCCGGGGCCGGAACGGCGGGCACACCTCCCTGACCCCTGCCACGTCCCGCCGCGCCGATCCCCTCACAGGAGCTTCCGTGCACCGCAACCACAAGCCCGCCCCCGCGGTCCGCACCGTACGGCTCGCCTCCTGCGCCCTGCTGGCGACGGCGGCCGCCCTCGTCGGCTGCGAACGCGGTTCGTCGGACGGCGCGGACGAGACCGCCACGGGCCCGAGCGGCTGCCCCGCCGTCCACGCCAGGGCGCAGGCCGCCGTCACCCGCGCGGAGCGGACCGACATCCCCTGGGGCGGGCCCACCGGCGGCCCCGCGGCGGTGTCCGGCAGAACGATCGTCTACGTCGCCCAGACCATGACCAACCCCGGCGTCGCGGGCGCCGCGAAGGGAGTGCGGGAAGCCGCGCGGGTCATCGGCTGGGACGTCCGGGTGATCGACGGCGGAGGCACTCCGGCTGGTATCCAGGCGGCCATGAGCGAGGCCGTGGCCCTCCGGCCCGCGGGCATCGTCATCGGCGGGTTCGACCCCGACTCGACGGCATCGCAGGCCGCGCGGGCCAACGCGCAGGGCATCCCGCTCATCGGCTGGCACGCGGTCCCCGAGCCCGGCCCCAGCCGGCGGCCGGACCTCTTCACCAACGTCACCACCCGGGTCCAGGACGTGGCCCGCATCAGTGCGCAGTGGATCATCTCCGACTCGGACGGCCGTGCCGGGGTCGTGGTCATCACCGACGCCTCGATCCCCTTCGCCAGGAACAAGTCCGACCTGATCCGGAAGGAACTCGCCGCCTGCTCCGGCGTGCGGCTGCTCTCCGTGGAGAACATCCCGATCCCCGACGCGAGCAGCCGTACCCCGCGGGAGATCTCCTCCCTGCTCTCCCGGTTCCAGGACCGCTGGACCCACTCCGTCGCCATCAACGACCTGTACTTCGCCGACGCGGCCCCCGCCTTCCGCGCGGCCGGGGAGAAGGGTTCAGGCCCGCCCTTCAACATCGGCGCGGGCGACGGCGACCCGTCCGCCTTCCAGCGCATCAACAGCGAGCAGTACCAGGCCGCCACCGTGCCCGAGCCGCTCACCCTCCAGGGCTGGCAGATCGTCGACGAGTTCAACCGCGCCTTCGCGGACCGCCCGGCCAGCGGGTACACGGCTCCCGTCCACATCGCCACGGCCGGCAACAGCGAGGGCGCCACGACCTGGGACCCGTCGGGCTACCAGGAGGCGTACCGGAAGATCTGGGGGAAGTGACGGCCGCTCAGGGTGCCGATCCTTCACGGAACATGCACGGGACCTCGAGATCCCTTTAAGTTTCAAGGGCTAATCTCACCCTCAGTCGAGTGGCCGCCGGGGGTCGATCCGAGCGGGGCCCGTCCGCGGCGGCACTCGCACCCCCCACCAGGCACAGGAGACTGGGTGTGTACGACGGCGACGTAGTGGTGATCGGCGGCGGTTACGCCGGTGTCCGGCTGGCGAAGCGGCTGGACGGCCTCGCCCGGGTCACGCTGGTGGACCGCAAGGAGGTCTTCTTCCACCGCGTCGCCTCCCTGCGCGCCGGTGTCCGCCCCGAGTGGACCCACACCCCCTTCATCCCGTACGACCGGCTGCTCGGCAACGGCCGGGTGGTCGCGGGCAAGTGCGTCCGCGTCGACACCGCCGAGCGGCAGGTCGTCCTCGCCACCGGCGAGCGGCTGCCCTACGACGTGGTCGTGATCGCCACCGGCGCCGACTACCCCGAGCCGGCCCGCTTCACCGGTACCACCACCGAGGAGGCGGCCAAGTCGTTCGCCGAACACCAGCGCAGCGTCGCCACGGCCGAACACGTCCTCGTCGTCGGCGGCGGCCCCGGGGGCGTCGAACTCAGCGCCGAGATCCGCCTCGCCCGCCCCGACGCCCGGGTCACGCTCGCCCACTCCGGGCCGGCGCTGCTCGACTCCACGGGCAGCACCCGGCCGGGACGCAAGGCCCGGGCCTGGCTGGAGTCCCACGACGTCGAGGTACGGCTCGACGCCTTCATGTCCCCCGGCAACGACTTCGGCACCTACCGCGACGCCCGCGGCGACGTCCTCGAGGCCGACCTGTCCTTCTGGGCGACGGGCACCACCCCCAACACGCTCTGGCTCCGCCTCGCCGGACACGGCGACTGGCTCAACAGGGACGGACACGTCAAGGTCGACCGGACGCTGCGCGTCGAGGGGAAGCTCGACGTGTTCGCCGTCGGCGACGTGAACGACGTCAGCGAACTCAAGATCACCCCCGCCGCCCTCGCCCAGGCGGACATCGCCGCCCACAACATCCGCGCCTATCTGCAGAGTTCCGGCAAGCACCGCAAGGAGCCGCGCTTCTACCGGCCGATCCAGCGCACCCCGCTCATCGTGCCGTTCGGCCCGGCCGACGGACTGACCGTGCTGCCCGTACCCGGCGGCGAGTCCGCCGTCCTCGGCAGCCGCACCACCACCCTGGCCAAGGCGAAGACCCTGATGACGCCGTACATGAGGCGCCAACTCGGCTACACCGCCGCCTGATACGGGACCGCGTCACCTGCTCACCCCACCCCCCCGTCGTTACCCACGAGTTCGTCCTGGGGTAGGGTCCCCACCGTTTCCGGCTACCGGCTGATGAGGTGCCGGTACGGGGCGTGTCGGAGGGGTGGCAAGACGATGGAATCCCAGTGGGGTGACGGCGGATCCGTGGACCTGGACGACACGCGGCTGGAGACCTTGAGTCCCGAACCGCTGCTGACCCGGGACTACGAGACACGTCCCTCGCTCGTGTACGAGCGGCTGAGGAACGAACACGGCCCCGTCGCGCCGGTCGATCTGCTGGGAGTGCCCGCCTGGCTGGTCCTGGGCTACCGCGAGTCGCTCCAGGTGCTCCAGGACAACGACGGCTTCCCGAAGGGGCTGGAGAACTGGCGGGCCCGCTCCGAGGGCAGGGTGCCGGCCGACTGGCCGCTCGGACCCTCCCTTGAGGTCAACCACATCCTGATCCAGGGCGGCCCCGGCTACCGGCCGCTGCGGTCCGCGTGGGACGTGGCCCTCAAGCCGTTCCAGGACCCGCGCCACCCGCAGGCGAAGCGCCTGAAGTCCGCCGTCACCGCCTACGCCGACGAACTGATCACCCTGGTGGGACAGGGCGGCAAGACTGGTGTGGCGGACCTGTCGGCGCAGTTCTCCCGGCCGCTGCCGCTGATGGTGGCGAGCCATCTGCTCGGCTTCCCCGGCTCGCAGGGCGACGACGCGCTGATGGACATGTGGCGTGTGCTCGACGCGGGCCCGGACGCCGAGGCCGCGCTGGAGCGGCTGCTCGCGACCCTGGCGGAACTGGCCGCGGGGAAGCTCCAGAAGCCGGGCGACGACTTCCCCTCGTACCTGCTCGCCGCGCACCCGGACCTGTCGCTCGACCATCTCGCCCGCGAACTGTTCATGCTGCTGGGCATGACCTCCGACCATGTCGGCATCCTCATCTCCAACACGGTCGTCGAGGTCATCTCGGGGGAGAGCAGCGTGCGGGCCAGTCTGTCCGCCGGGATGGTCAGGGAGACCATGAACCGGGTGGTGATGCGCAAGCCGCCCCTGGTGAACTTCGTCCCGCGCTTCGCGGCCCAGGACACCCCGCTCGGCAACTACACCATCCGGGCCGGGGACCCGGTGTGGGTGTCCCCGGGCGCCGCGCACGCCGATCCGCTCTTCGCCGACCACGTGGCCTCCGGCACCACCATCAGCACCCGGGCGCATCTGTCCTGGGGAGCCGGACCGCGGCAGTGCCCGGCCCGGGAACTCGCCTCGGCGGTAGCGGCGGCCGGGGTGGGGCGCCTGTTCGAGCGGTTCGACCACCTCGACCTCGCCCTGCCCGCCGACCAACTGCCCTGGCGTTCCTCCCCGTTCATGCGGGGCCTGCGCTCGCTGCCCGTACGGTACGAACTCGCCTCGGCGCCGGTGCGGCCGGCGGCGGACGACCCCGCGCCGGGCGTGGCGGAGGAGGTCCTGCCGGACCCGACCGCCCGGCAGCGCTCCTCGCTGTGGCGCTACCTGACGGGCCTGATCCGAGGCGGCCGCTGAGGCCGCACACGGGACCGACGACGGTGTCGCGCGCTGCACGTCCCGGCGCCTCAGGAGGTCAGTGCGGCGGCCCGGGCCGCGACCGCCGTGGCCGGGTCCCAGCCCTCGCCGGGGACGGCCGCGAGCAGCAGCCGGGTGTACGGGTGGGCCGGGTCGGTGAGCACCTGCCGGGTCGGGCCCTGTTCGACGATCCGGCCCTGGCGCATCACCAGCACGTCGTCGGTGATGTGCTGGACCACCGCCAGGTCGTGCCCGACGAAGACGAGCGCGACCCCGGTGTCCCGGCGGATCTCGTCGAGCAGCCGCAGGATCTGGGCCTGGATAGACACGTCCAGGGCGGCCACGGCCTCGTCCAGGACCAGCACGCGCGGGCCCGGGGCGAGCGCCCGGGCGATCGCGAGGCGCTGGCGCTGGCCGCCCGAGAGCTGCCGGGGCCGGGCCGCTGCCTCCCGTTCGCCGAGGCCGACCCGGTCGAGGAGGTCCGCGGCCAGGTCCTCGTCCCGGCCGTGCAGGCGCAGCGCGGTGCGCAGACACCGGTCGGCCGTCAGCCGCGGGTCGAGTGAGACGTAGGGGTCCTGGAAGACCATCTGGATCTCCCGGGCGCGGGCCAGCCGTGCCGCCTTGCGCCGGGGCGTGCGCGCCTCCCGCGGGCGTCCGTCGACGCTGACGGTGCCGGCGTCGGGCCGCACCAGCCCGACCAGCATCCGCGCCACCGTCGTCTTGCCGGACCCGGACTCCCCGACGATCCCCAGCGAGCCGCCCCGGGGCACCTCGAACGACACCTCCTCGGCGGCGGTGAGCCGGCCGCGGCCGGGCAGGGAGTAGGACTTGCGCAGGCCGTCGGCGACCAGCAGGGGACCGTCGGTCATGGCGTGCTCCTTTCGGCCGAGGCCACCGCGGTGGCCACCGCGGCCGGTATCCGGCGGCAGGCTGCCGTTCCGCCGTCCGGGAGTTCCGCCGCCGTCGGCCGCCAGGTCTCGCACTCCGGCTCGGCGTCGGGACAGCGGGCGGCGAACGGGCAGCCGGGGAAGGCGTCGGACAGGGACGGCGGGCGGCCCGGGATGGGCAGCAGGGTGTGGGAGGTGTCGCCCAGGGTGGGCGAGCAGGAGAGCAGCCCTCGGGTGTAGGGATGCGCGGGGTCGCCGAACAGCGCCTCGGCGGTGCGCTCCTCGACGACCCGGCCGGCGTACATGACGTACACGCGGTCGCAGTACGCGGCGGCCAGGTGCAGGTCGTGCGTGATGAACAGCATCCCGGCCCCCTGCTCCGCGCGCAGGGTACGCAGCAGGGAGAGGATCTCCGCCTGGGTGGTGACGTCGAGCGCGCTGGTGGCCTCGTCGGCGAGCAGCAGCCGGGGCCGCACGGCCAGGGCACCCGCGATGACGACCCGCTGGAGCATGCCGCCGGACAGCTCGTGCGGGCGCTGCCGCAGCCGGCGTTCCGGGTCGGAGAGGCCGACGGCGGCGAGGAGTTCCACGGCCCGGGCACGGTCGGCGCCGCGCTCGCGGAGGAAGTCCCCGATACGGCGCACGGGGTTGAGGGCGGCGCGCGGGTCCTGGTGGACCATGGCGACCGCACGGGCCCGGTGGCGGCGCAGGTCCTCGCCGGTGAGGGCGAGGACGTCCGCCTCGCCGGCCCGGACGGAGCCGGAGGCCGTGGCCCCGTCAGGCAGCAGGCCGAGGGCGGCCTTCGCCGTGGTCGACTTGCCCGAGCCGGACTCACCGACCAGGCCGACGACCTCGCCCGGGGCCACGCGCAGGGACACCTCGTCGAGGAGCGGCCGGGCCGCGCCCGGGAGCTGGACCGTGAGGTGGTCGAGGGTGAGCAGCATCAGTTCCGCCCTCCGAGCCGGTCGGCCGCCCAGACACCGACGACGTTGAACGAGACGACGACCAGGGCGATCGCCGTGCCGGGCACGAGGGCGGGCAGCAGCGCGCCCTGGACGACGGCGGCCTGGCCCTCCTGCACCATCAGACCCCAGTCGGAGCTGGGCGGCTGGGCGCCGAAGCCGAGGTAGGACAGCGTGGCGAGCGACATGAGCGCCTCACCGAACAGCACCACCAGGTAACCGGCGACCGACCGGCCCAGGTTCGGCACCAGGTAGCGCGCGCAGATCCGGGCGCCGCCCATGCCCTGGACGCGGTAGGCGTCGACATACGGCTTGCGGCACTCGGAAAGGGCCAGTGAGCGCGTGTACTTGGCGACCGTCGGCGTGTAGGCGAGACCCAGGGCCAGCACGGACGTGGTCATGCCGGTGCCGAAGACCGCGATGATCAGGACGGTGAACAGCAGCCCGGGGAAGGCGTACATCACATCCGTCAGCCGGGAGACGAACGCGTCCGTCCAGCCGCCCCGCCAGGCCGCCAGTACCCCGAGGGTGACGCCGAGCACCGCGGCCACCCCGAGGAGCAGCAACGGGGCGATGAGGCTGGTGCGGGCGCCGTACAGCACGCGGGAGAGGAGGTCCTGGCCCGAGGAGTCGGTGCCCAGGAAGTGGTCGGGGCCCGTGCCGGCGAGCGAGGCGGACAGGTCGATGGCGTCGGGGGCGTAGGGCGCCAGCAGCGGGGCCAGCACGGCGGCCAGGACCACCAGGCCCAGGAATCCGCCGGCCACCAGCACACCCACGGGGCGGTGGGGGCGTACGCGGACGGGAGCGAGGGTGAGCGCGGTCATGCGGTACGGGCCTCCTCGCGGACGCGCGGGTCGAGCAGCGGATGGACCAGGTCGACGACGGTGGTGACGACGACATAGCCGGTGACCATGAGCAGCAGCACGGCCTGCGCCACCGGGAAGTCGTGGGTGTTGATCGCGCCGACCAGCAGTGAGCCGATGCCGCTGATGCCGAAGGCGGTCTCGACGACGACCGTCCCTGCGAGCATCCCGGCCATCACCAGGCCGCACATGGTGACGATGGGGCCGAGCGCGTTGCGCAGCACATGACGGCGGACGATGTCCCGCTCCGGGATGCCGGAGGCCCGGGCCGCCTCGACGTGGTCGGAGGCCGCGGCGTCCGCCATGGCCTGCCGGGTGACCCGGCTGATGAGCGCGAGTGCGCCGAGGGCCAGCGACAGCGCGGGCAGCGTCAGATGGTGCAGGGTCCCGGCGAAGCCGCTGCCGGCACCCGTCACCGGGAACCAGCCCAGCTGCACGCCGAACAGCGACACGAGGGCGATCGCCGCGACGAACGACGGCACGGACGCGGCGAGCGTGGTCCCGCCGACCACCGCGGAGTCGACCCAGGTGGACTGCCGGATCGCGGCGAGGATGCCGGAGCCCACGCCGAGGACGACGAACAGCACGGTGGCGTAGGCGACCAGTTCGACGGTGGTGGGCAGCCGGGCCGCGATCAGGTCGGCCACCTGGTCGCCGTACTTGAAGGAGCGGCCGAGGTCGAGGTGGACGCAGTCGGCGAGCCAGCGCCCGTACTGCACGACCAGGGGCTCGTCGAGGTGGTACTGGGCGCGGACGGCCGCGAGCCGCTCGGGGGTGAGCTCGTCGCGACCGCCGGCCAGGAAGACGGCGGGGTCGCCGGGGGCCGCGTAGACGGCCGCGAAGATGACGAAGGAGGCGGCGAGAAGCGTGGCCAGGAAACCGGCCAGTCGCCGTACGATCCGGGCGGCCATGCGCCTCAGCCCTTCCGAGCGCCGAGGCCGGCCGCCCACGGGTAGTACAGATAGGCCTGGGAGGCGGGCGCCCCGGTCAGTTCGCTGTTCAGCACCAGCACCGAGGGCACCTGGGCCACGGGGATCCAGACCGCCGCGTCGGTGAACCGCTTCTGCACGTCGATCGCGAGGGCGGCACGCTTCGCGTCGTCCAGCGTGGACAACGCCTGGTGCACCTTCTTGTCGTAGGTGGCGTCCTTGAAGCCGATCCAGTTGTTGGAGGAGTCGGACAGGCCGTTGTCGTAGAAGCCCATGGGGTCCGACTTGGAGATGTACCAGTCGCCCACCAGGACGTCGATGCCGGCGCGGGCCCGCGGGTCGCTGTAGAACTCCTCGAACTGGGTGGTCGGCACCGTCTTGATCTCGCCCTTGAGCCCGATGCGCTGGAGGGCGGCGCGCAGGGCGTTGGCGACGACGGTCCGGCCCTGGCTGGCGTCGGTGCCGATGACGATCGGGGCCGCCGGCGCTCCGGCCTCCTTCACGAGCTTCTTGGCCTCGGCGATGTCGTCCGCGTCGGGCGAGGCGGGCGCGCCCGCCTCCAGCCGCTTCTGCGCGGCGGCGAACTCCGGCTTCGCGTAGCCCCAGGAGCCGGAGCCGACCGGGCTCGCCCACGGCTGGACCAGGCCTCCGTAGCCGGACTTGGCGATACCGGCGCGGTCCAGGGCGAGGGACACGGCGCGCCGGACGCGCGGGTCCTTCAGACCGCCGCGTTCGGCGGGGATGAGGTCGAGGGTGGCGGTGGAGGGGCCGTAGTACTGGCTGAGGCCCTTGACGTCGCGCAGCGCGGAGGCGGTGTTGGGCGACTCGGCGAAGGTGCCGTCGGCCGCGCCGGTCTTCAGCGCGTTCACCAGGGCACTGTCGGACGCCCAGCGGAAGACGACCTCCTTGGTCAGCGGCTGCTCCCCCCAGTAGCCGTCGTAGGCGCGGATGGTGATCGAGTCACCGGACTTCCAGCCCGTCAGCTCGAACGGGCCCGAGCAGGCGTCGCCCTGGCCGGGGGTGCCGAAGTCCTTCCCGGCCTTCTCCACCTGCTCCTTGTTCCAGACGATGCCGGCGTCGCCGGCGAGGGCCTTGGTGAACAGCGCGTCGGGCTGCTCGAAGCGGACGGTGATCTCGTCGGGGCCCGTCTTCGTCATGGCGGAGACGTTGGTGAACTCGTCGCTCTGTTCCATGTCCGGGTCGGCGTGCCGCTTCAGGCTCCACAGGACGTCGTCGGCGGTGAGCTTCGAGCCGTCGTGGAAGGTGACACCGGAGCGGACCTTCAGGACGAGGGTCCTGTCGTCGGGCGTCGTCGCCTTCTCGGCGAGGAACGGCTTGACGGTCATGTCGGGCTGGAGCTGGTAGAGCCGCTCGCAGACGTTGGTGAGGACGACCCGGCCGGCGCTGGAGCCCTGGCTGTCGAGGTCGAGGGAGTCGGGCTCGTCCTCCAGCAGCCAGTTCACCTTCTGCACGGGGCCCTGTGCGGCGGGGGTGGTCGGCGTGAGCTTCAGCCGCGCGGCGTCGACCGGGCTGCCGCCGGTCGTGGCGGTGTCGGCGCCGCTGCATCCGACGGCGGTGAGGAGCCCGGTGACGACCAGGCCGCAGGTCACCGTCCCGCGTGAGTTTCTGTTCATCGGCGTTTCTCTTTCAGCTGGTGCGGCGGGCCGCGGAGCCGTCGGGGCCGTCGTAGAGGTTCCAGGGAAGGTGCTGGTAGTCGCGGTCACAAGGGGTGCCCGCTGTGACGTGGTAGTCGCCGGTGGTCAGGTCCACGCAGGAGGAGACCAGTGTGGCCCAGTGCTCCACGGCGGGCCTGCGGGTGTCGGGGTGCGTGCACAGCGACTCGGGCAGCCCGAGGTGGTCGGAGAGGGCCTGCTTGATCAGCTTCCGGGACTCGTCGGGGCCCGTGGAGCCGCGCAGCGCCCGCAGGCCCTCCTCGGCGCGGGGGACACGGACCAGCGAGTCCGGGGAGAGGGGGCGGTAGTCGGCGGCGATGGCCGCGGGCACGCCCGCCTGGTAGTGGTTGCCGTGCACCAACAGACCGTCGGTCGGATACATCCAGCCGTAGCCCGCGGGGGTCGTCTCGAGATCGACGGCGAAGCCCTCGCGGCAGGTCAGCAGCGCGTTGGAGGCGATATGGGCCCGGGTGCGGCACAGCACGTCGAGGGCGTCGGTGATCGCGTGCTGGTCGAGGACGCTGCGGCGCACGACGGTCTGCGGCAGGCCGACCGCGTCGTCGAAGCGCCCGCCGAGCCCGTTGGCGTTGAGGGCGATCCCGGCGGAGTTCGCTCCCTGGCGGCCGATCTGGCCCGCCTCGACCTGCATGATCAGGGTCGGCGCGGGCGGCTGCACGATCCGCAGCATGACGACCGTGCCGGCGGCCGCGGCCCGCCAGTCCCAGTTCTGGCCCGCCCAGACGTGCCCGTCGCCGCTGGCGGGGCCGTAGGCGGCGAAGGAGGTGCAGCCCTCGGCGGGCTCCTCCTCGACGACTGCGGCGTCCGTGCCCGAGTCCGCCTCCATGGTCGCGAACGACTGGTCGTAGAGCACCTCGCCGCGTGCGTTGAGGGCGAGCACGTCGAGCAGGGAGACCCCGGCGCCCTCGGCGGTGCCGCGCATCTCCTCCAGCAGGTGCGGGGCGTAGGAGCCGACCGGCTCCTGCCAGCGGGCGGCGCGGGCGGTGACCTGCTCCCAGGTCAGGCCCGCCGAGTGGCCGAAGGCCTCCTCGTAGTAGGCGAGCGCGGTGTGCAGCCGGTCGCGGACGGCCTCGCCGTACTGGCGGCCGCGCTCGACCGGGGTGCCGGAGATCTCGACGAGAGGGAGGGACGGGGACGCTGGGGGTGCCATTGTTCTCCTCGCAGTGGAGGGCTGTGTGCCGCACCGACGTGCTGTAACGTCGATTACGAAAACTGCTCCTCTTGGAATGCGTTGTCCAGGAGAGTAACGGCCGACACGAGGAAGTCAATGCCTGTAACGGAGATTTCAGAGCCCGGGGATCTGGGAGAGGGCGTGGCCCGCCTCCGCGCTGCCGTCCGCGACCACTGGGAGGCCCTGTCCGCCTCCGAGCGCACGGTCGCCCAGTACCTGGCGAGCGCCCCCGTGGAACAGCTGCTGTTCGCCAGCGCCCAGGAACTGGGCACGGCCAGCGGCACCAGCAACGCCACGGTCGTCCGTGCCCTGCAGCGCCTCGGCTACGGGGGACTTCCCGCCCTCAAGCGCGAGCTGGCCACCGGCTTCACCGCGGCGGTGGCACCCGAGGTGCGGCTCAAGCAGCGCATCGCCCACGTCGGGCGTGACCTGGACGGCATCTGGGGCGATGTGCTCGACGAGGCCCAGGAGCGGATCGAGCAGACCCGGCGGCTCACCGGCCAGGACTCGCTGCGGGCGGCGGTCGCGGCGCTGGCGGACGCCGGGGAGGTCCACTGCTTCGGCATCGCCGCCTCCGAAGCGGCCGCCCGGCACCTGGCGCTCGCGCTCGGCCGTATCGGCCGCCGCTCCCGGTTCCTCGACGCGACCGGCTTCGCCCTCGCCGACCATCTGCTCGGCCTGCGCCAGGGCGACGCCGTGGTGATCTTCCAGCCCGGACGCGCCCTCACCGAGCTGACCGTCCTCGTCGAGCGGGCCCGCGCGGTCGGGGCCCGCGTCGTGCTCGTCACGGACGAGTTGGGCGAGGAGTTCGGCGACCGCGTCGACGCCGTCCTCACCGCGCCGCACACCCCGACCGGCATCACCTCGGAGGCGCTCACCGCGCTGGTCGTGGCCGATGTCCTGCTGCTGGCCCTGACGACCCTGGACGAGGAACGCGCCGTGGACACGTCGCACCAACTGACCGTTCTGCGCGAGCAACTGCTGTCACCGAAGGGCAACCGCAGGAGCTGACGGTGATCGAGTGGTGAGGCCCAGGAGGCGGGCGTACCGTCGAACGGTGGACACCGCAGGCAGCGGCCCGCAGCCGGCTTCACCACAGGCGGCCACCACCAGGGAATCCGGTGGTGGCGGAAGCGCGATGGCACTCCTCGTCCTCGCCTCGTGCCAGCTGATGGTGGTCCTCGACATCACCATCGTGAACATCGCGCTGCCGCACATCCAGAGCGCGCTGGACTTCTCCACCACGAGCCTGTCGTGGGTGGTGAGCGCCTACACCCTCACCTTCGGCGGCCTGCTGCTGCTCGGCGGCCGGGCCGGCGACATCCTGGGCAGGCGGCGCGTCTTCATCTTCGGCGTGCTGCTGTTCGTGCTGGCCTCCCTGCTCGGCGGGTTCGCCCAGAACTCCGGCCAACTCCTCGGCGCCCGCGCCCTGCAGGGCGTCGGCGGCGCCATCGCGTCCCCCACCGCCCTCGCCCTGATCAGCACGACCTTCCGCGAGGGGCCGGAACGCAACCGCGCCTTCGGGGTCTTCGCCGCGGTCTCGGCCGGCGGCGGCGCGATCGGCCTGCTCGCGGGCGGGATGCTGGTGGAGTGGCTGAACTGGCGGTGGGTGCTGTTCGTCAACGTGCCCATCGGCCTGCTCATCGTGCTCGCCACACCCAAGTGGATCAGGGAGTCCGAACGCCACCCCGGCCGCTTCGACCTCAGCGGCGCGCTCACTTCCACCGCGGGCATGGTGCTGCTCGTCTACGGGTTCATCAGGGCTGCGGATGACGGCTGGCGAGACGCGCTCACGCTGGCCTCGTTCGCCGGGGCGGTCGTGCTGCTCGCGGCGTTCATCCTGATCGAGCGGCGCTCCAGACAGCCCATCACGCCCCTGCACATGTTCGCCGACCGCAACCGCGCGGGCACATACGGCATCATGCTGTGCCTGGCCGCCGCGATCTTCGGCATGTTCTTCTTCCTCACGCTCTTCGTGCAGAACGTGCTGGAGTTCAGCCCCATCGAAGCCGGCCTCGCCTTCCTGCCGGTCAGCGCGGTCATCGCGATCGGCGCGGGACTGGCCTCGCGGTTCCTGCCCGTCTACGGGCCCAAGCCGTTCATGGTGGTGGGCGCGATCCTGGCGGCCGCCGGCCTCGCCTGGCTCACCCTCACCGACGTGCACTCCACCTACGCGGGCAGTGTCCTCGGCCCGATGCTCGTCTTCAGCCTGGGCATGGGCATGGAGTTCGTGTCGCTGACCCTCATGGCGCTGTCCAACGTGTCCACACCGGAGACCGGCGCGGCCTCCGGACTGCTCAACGCCACCCAGCAGGTCGGCGGCTCGCTCGGCCTGTCCATCCTGGTCACGATGTACGGGACGGCCAGCACCAACGAGGCGGAGAAGCAGATCCCGGACTTCCTCCGGCAGGCGACCCCCGCCGAGCGACTGCGGTTCGAGCAGACCGGGCAGCTGCCGAAACCCTGGTCCGACGAGATCCTCACCGCCGGTGTCTCGGCCGCCTTCATCATGGCGGCGATCTTCACCGCCGTCGCCGCGCTGATCGCCCTGGTCGTCATCCAGGTCCGCCCCTCCGACCTCGAACGCCTGAAGGGCGGGGCGGGCCCCGGCCCGATGTGATCCCCGCCCCCTCGGGCCCGCTACCGCCCGGGCCGGCGGCAGTTCTCCAGAGCGTCGGCGAGGCCCGCCGTGTCCGTGCCGAGCTTGCGGTACACGGAGGACAGCAGCTGCCGCACGCCCTGCTCGGTGATCCGCAGCTCCTTCGCGACCACCGGCGCCGGGTGGCCTTGGGCCGTCTTCTCGGCGGCACGGCGTTCCGGGCCCGTCAGCATGTCCGTCTGCGCGTAGCGCAGGGGCAGCGGGCGCAGTCCCGCGGCGGAGAGCTCCCGTCTGGCCCGGGCGGCCAGACCGTCGGCACCGCAGTGCACCGCTCCCTCCAGTCCCTGGTAGAGCCGGTCGGCGGCGTCGTGCAGCTCGCCGCTGCGGACCAGCGCGGAGCCATGGCCCACCAGGGCACGGGCCAGCTCGTACGCCGCGGGCGACCGCTCCAGATGATCGACGGCCTGGGTGTGCAGATCGAGCGCCGCCTGCCCGCCCGTCACCTCCGCCTGCACACGCAGCGCCTGGCCGATCGCGGACGCCGCACCGAAGTCCCGGGCTCGCTTGGTGGCGTCCTGGGCGTGCAGCACCGCCTGGTCGGGCGCGGTGCGGGCCAGTGCCGAGGCCAGTCCCAGCTGCCAGGGGCACCACGAGGGGTTGTGCCAGTCCCGCGACTCCAGCCAGTCCCCGACCCTGGACAGCAGGTGCGCCGCCTCGGCGAGTCGCCCCTCCGCCAGGAGCAGCTCGGCGTACACCGTGCGGGGGTCGGGGAAGATGACGGCGTTGGGGACCACGTCGCCGTAGTGGTAGGTGTCGGCGAGGCGGCGCGCGGCGGTGGTCCGCCCGCGGGCCAGCAGGATCTGGATGAGAATGCCGATGGCGAACCACTGGGCGGGCACCGCCCCTTCGACGCGCTCGGCGGTGTGCAGCCCGGCCCGGACGAGTTCCTCGGCCTCGGGCAGGCAGCCACGGCGGTAGCGGATATAGCCCAGAAGCGTCTGGCCCTGCGCCAGATGGGAGCCGCGCCACCCCCTGTGCTCGCACTCGGCCATCCCGTCGGCGAACAGTTCCTCGGCCCGCCGCGGCTGGTCGCAGTACATGAACAGCAGGGCGACCGCGGCGGGCACCTCGAAGCCGCGGTTCTCGTCGGTCCAGCTCATCCCTCCGCTCAGGGCATCCTCGGCGAACGCGAGGGCGCTCCGCCGCGGCTCGCCGCGCACGAGGGCGTCCCACGCCCGCAGACCGAGGATGTAGCGCTCCTCCAGGCCCCGGCCGGTCAGCTTGGCGGACAGTCGTGCCAGCCGGCGGGAGCGGGCGGACGAGTCGGGCTCGTCGGCGCGGAAGGCGCTCCACACGAAGTGATCCGCCTGCATACGCAGTCTGACGCGTGGGTTGGTGGCGCGCCGCGCCTCGTCGGCGGCGACGGTCGCGGCCTCGGTCAGCCGGTCGGTGTGGGCCAGCGCCTGGGTGAGCCGGTAGACGATGGAGGCGCGCAGGTCGGGGTCGATTCCGGGTTGCTTCAGCGCCTCCCGGAGGTGGTTCACCGTGGCCGTGGGCTCGATCAGGAAGGTCGAGGAGGCCAGTTCGTGGAGCAGGGCGGCGCGTTCCTCGGCAGGGGGTGGTTCCCGCAGCGCCCGGGTCAGTACGCGCCGGGCGGCTTCCGGGGCTCCGGCGCGGAGGTGCTCACGCGCGGCGGCGCGCAGGCACGCGACCGTCTCGGGCCGGCCGTCGCAGGGCACCTCCAGCAGGTGACGGGCGGCGGTGGTGGGGTCTGACTCGACCGTCTGGGCGGCGTTGGCGGCCGCGTCGTGCATGCCGACGCGCAGGCTCGGGGGGATGTCGTGGTAGACCGTCGTGGCGATCAGCGGATGGACGAACTCCAGGGCGCCCGCGGGCTCGTGGGCGTCGGTGAGGACGCGGCAGTCGCGCAGCTTCTCGGTCGCTTCCTCGGCCTCCGCGCTGCCGATCACCGCGAGGTCGGCGGCGGCCTCCGGTGAGAAGGGCCCGCCCAGGACGGCGCCGGCCCACGCGAAACGGAGGGTGCGCGGGCCGAGCCGCTTGAGGCGCTCGATCAGGCCGGGCCCCTTGACCGCCGCCGCGAGGTCCCGCATGACGGGCACATCGTCCTGGGTTCCCCGCACCCGCCGCTCACGGAGTCCGATGGCCAGTTCGACCGCTTCGAAGGGGATTCCGTTGGTGACCGTCCAGCACTCGCCGCAGAACTCGTCCTCGGCTTCCTCGCCCACCTCCTCCCTGATGATCCGCGCCACACCGGCCTCGCCGAGCGGGGAGAGCAGGTGCGGGCGCTGCTCGTGGCGTTCGACGAGCGTGCGGAAGGACGTCGCGTCGGGCGGGAGTTCGTCCGGCCGGTAGCCGAGGACCACCAGGAGCGGGAGGTCCGCGACCCGGGGTGCGAAGGAGGCGAGCCAGTCGAGGGATTCGGTGTCGGCCCAGTGCAGGTCGTCCAGGAGCAGAACGACGGGCGCGTTCAGCATCGTCAGGCGCGTCATGACCCAGTCGAGGCCGTCGCGCACTCCGGTCGGGTCCGGCATCCGAGCGGTGTCCGTCGCCTCGAGACCGAGCGCGGCACCGACGATGTCGTACCAACTGCCCAGGAACTCCCGGCGTTCCGTCCCGCTCATCTGGGCCAGGACGGGCTGCATGACCTGGCGGACGACGCGGAACGCCAGCCCCTGCTCGTTCTCGCCGCCCTTGCCCGAGAACACCGTGAACCCCTGTGCGGCGGCGCGGGCGCGCGCCGCCGCGATCAGTGTCGTCTTGCCCAGCCCGGCCACCCCCGTGAAGGCGAGCAGCCCGCCGCGCGGTGTCCGGGGCACGCCCCCGACGGTGTCCCGGAGATCCGCCAGTGCGCGATCGATGGCCTGGAGCTCCTCGTCGCGTTCGAGGAGAGGCCGGTGTTCGGTGATCGGTTGCCGCAGCCCATGGGCCATGTGGTCTACCGCTTCCTGTCGTTGCTCCCCGCCGGACGGGGCGAGCGTACGCCCAGAAACAGGTCGTTTGGCCGGGGCGTAACAGGAGGTAGACAGGGAGAGTGAACTTCCCGCAGGACCGCTTTGTGTCCCTGCCTTTCGGGGTAACGTGGTCCGTTTCCGCCCCTTTCGGGATCCCTGTGGGGAGGCGACCGGTCGGGCCAGCGGTCAGAGTCCTGCGGGCGCCGCCATCGTGTCGGCGTACCGCGGCACGGTACGGGACCAGAAGTAGCATCCGCGGATCCAGCCGGCCATGCCCTCCACATAGCCGACGGCGGACGGGCTCAACTCCGGCCTGATCTCACCGTAGAGCTCCTCGAACTCGCGGATCGTGCGGTTGATGTGCCGTACGGCCAGGGTGACGGCCACCGGCAGGGAGCACCGGTGTGTGCGCTGGTAGGCGAGGGCCAGGTTGATCATGCCGCCCGCGCGCTGTTCCTTCACCGCGGAGAAGAGGTCGGGTATCCACACCGCCGCGTCGGCCGACAGCCGGGTCAGGCGTCGCATGACGGGGTGATGGATCTCCTCCGGGGTCAGTTCGCACGGCTGGGCGGCCTCGCACAGCGGGTAGAACGGCTCGACGCCGGCGATGAGGGAACGTATGGACCGGCACAGCCCGCTGCTCACCGGGTCGGAATGGACCTGGGCCGCCGCTTCGTACAGGAGGCCGTGCACGTACTCACGGCTGTGCCAGGCCCATCGCGCGGCCTGATCGGGTGTGCACCGCTGCCGGACCTGCCGGTGCAGGTCGGCCAGGGCGGCCCCGAGCGGGGTGGTGGGCGGCCGGCCGTCCCGCAGGATCGCGACGCTCTCGCACAGCATGGGCAGCAGCAGGCCGGGCGAGCGTCGGCCGACGTCTTCCGCCCGGTCGTCGAAGACGAACTGGTAGGCGATCTGGTTGGCCACGATCTGGAGAAGCCCGGAATCCATGTCCGGACTGTTGTATGCCGCGAGTTCGGCGGGACGCGTATAGGAGATCATGGCCGCCACTGCCGGGTCATCGGTCAAACCCCAGGTCCTGAGCCATGAGTCGACGCCCGCCGACGCTTCGGACGCGTGGGGATTGCGCTCGAACGGGAATGGCATGTAGAGGTTCGCGTCGATCAGTTCCCGGAGATTGACCGCCTGAATTCCGACCTGTGCGGCGAGCGGTATTTCCTCATGCGTCGTGGACATCGTTGCCACCTGCCGTTCGGGAGTTGAGGGCGACGGGGCAGGCGGCTGCCCGGGGTGCGCGGGAATCCGCGCCCGGCGGTGTGCCCGCCGGCCTCCTGACTCGCGGTTCGCAGGTCATGACCAGTCCCCTCGGACCCAACGACGCCGCGGGGCGCAGTCGTTCCTCGTAGCCGGGCAGATGGCGCAGCCGCCAGTGGCGGGTGATGAACGAGACGGCCACCATGGCCTCCGTCATCGCGAGCGTCTCCCCGATGCACTTCCGGCGGCCCGCTCCGAACGGGATCATCGCTCCGGGGCGGACCGCGACGTCCTGCCCGGGCAGCCAGCGGTCGGGGAGGAAGCGATCGGGGTCGGGGAACAGGGCGGGGTCGTGGTGCAGGAGGTACGGGCTGAACACGACCGTGGCGCCCCGCGGGAGCCGGTGTCCGGCGAGCTCCGTCTCCTTGGTGGCGACGCGGGTGAAGAGCCAGCCGGGCGGGCGGTGGCGCAGGGTCTCGGTGACGACGCTCCGTGTGTGGACGAGGCGCGGCAGTTCCTCGGAGCCAGGCGGCCGTCCTGAAGCGAGCACGGCGTCGACCTCGGAGTGCAGCCGGCGTTCCTCCTCGGGATGCCGCCCCACCAGTTCCAGGGCCGAGGAGAGGCACAGGGCGGTGCTCTCGGCGCCGGCGAACATCAGCGTGATCACCTGCCCGTGGACCTCCCTGTCGCTGATCGCCGTCCCCACGCCGTCGCCCCGTGCCGCCGCCAGCAGGGTTCCCAGCAGATCGTCCCGGTCGTCCTGGCCGGTGTCGCGCCGGCGTTCGGCGACAGCAGCGTCGACGATCGCGCGCAGCCGGTCGGAGGCGTGCCGGTAGCGCCGGTTCGCCGGGGTGGGGACACGGAACAGGGCGTCGACCGGCATCACCGTGCGGACGAACATGCCGCGGACCACGGTGGCCAGGCACCCGCGCATCTCGTCGGCGGTCGCGGTGCCGAGCGAGTCGGAGAAGAGGAGGCGGCTGATCACACGTGTCGACAGGTCCATCATGGTCGCGCTGACGTCGACCGCCTGCCCGCCCCGCCACCCGCGGCACACCGACTCCACTTCCTCGCCCATCAGTTGCACCTGGCCTGCGACACGGGCCTTGCGGAAGCCGGGCTGGAGCAGCCTGCGCTGGCGCCGGTGATCCTGATGGCGGCAGGTGCCGACGCCGTCCCCGAGTAATGTCCGCAGCCGGTCGTAGAGCGGGCCGCCCTTGTCGAACGTCTCCGGGTCTCCGAGCACCTGGTGGACGAGATCCGGGTGACAGGCCATCCAGGCGCGCTGCGGACCCAGGCGTATTTCGACCAGATCCCCGTGCGCGGGCAGAGATTCCAGAAAAGCCAGCGGCCGACGGACCAAGTCGATACCGTGGCCCAGGAATGGGAATATGCCTGGAGCAGTGCCCACTGTCCAATTTCGGGCCGGTCCGGGAACGGAGCCGCTCATCGAAAACCACCTGCCTCAGTCGGCACACAGGATTGCGGTGCGGTCGCACCGATTTGACGCTCGCCACAGTCCTGCCCAGTGAAATCCGCCGACGGCTCGCCGAATCCTTTCTCCATAGGGGCGCACGGAAGCACGGAGGGGCGTCGGGCGAATCACGATTGCCGCATGCATTCAGTTTTTTAATGCTTTTCTGTGCACGGAGAAATCCGTGTTCCGTCTGTGCTCCTGACGAACACGGCAGTCGCGTGACGCGCCTGGCATGAACATGAAGACCACGGCGCAGGAGTCGTCCCCGCTATTCGGCTACCGCCATGAGCACCCCCGCCAACAGCGCGGTGCGCTGCGGGACATGGTCCAGCAGGACGTGTTCGTGCCGGGCGTGGGCACCGTCGCCCACCGCTCCCAGACCGTCGAGGACGGGACGGCCCAGTGCGGAGACGAAGTTGCCGTCGCTCGCTCCGCCCACGGCGGTCTCCCGCAGGGCCCACCCCAGTTCCGCCGCTGCCGCGTGCGCCTGCTCGAACAGAAGCCGCGAGGCGGGCGTCGGCACCATCGGGGGGCGGTTCCACTCGCCGGTGACCGAGACCCGTACCCGGGGATCGGAGGGGGCGAGGGAGCCCAGCGCGGCGTCGACGCGGGCCCCTTCGGCGGGGTCGGCGATCCGTACGTCGATGCCGCAGCTCGCCCGGCCGGCGACGACGTTGCGCCCCGTACCACCGCTGATCAGCCCGACGTTGACCGTCGTCCCGCGCTCCCGCGAGCCCAGCCCGGCGACCTGGGTGACCAGTTCGGCGAGGGCGTGCACGGCGCTGGCGCCCTTGTACGGGTCGAGGCCCGCGTGCGCTTCCACGCCCTCCACCGTCACGTCGAACAGGCCGACCCCCTTGCGGGCCGTCTTGACCGCGCCCTCCGGACCGGCCGACGCCTCGCACACGAGCGTGGCCGTCGCGTCCCGGCTCAGCCGCTCGATCACCGGCCGGGAGGCGGGACTGCCGATCTCCTCGTCGCCGTTGAACAGCAGCCGCACCGACGGGCGCGGCAGGTCCAGCTCCCGCAGCAGGCGCAGCGCCCACACCGCCTGCACCAGGCCGCACTTCATGTCGAAGACGCCCGGCCCCGTGGCACGGCCGTCCCCGCTCACCCGGAAGGGCCACTCGGCGAGGGTGCCGGCCGGCCACACCGTGTCGTAGTGGCACAGGATCAGCACCACCCGGGGCGACGTGCCCCGGTAGAGCAGCTCCAGCATGTCACCGTGGGCACCGCCGTCATGGCGCCGGGACTCCTCCGGTGTGCCGAGCCGGTGGTGCGTCCAGGCCTCGACGGCGGCGAGCCCGGTGGTCAGCAACGCCTTGTCGTCGCTGGGTGTCTCCAGCTCGACCAGCGTCCGGAGATCACCAGTGATCTCCGGCAGGGCGGCCCGGGCCGGCGACAGGACACGGGTCAGGGACATGGGCGCTCCTTGTCGTACGTACGGCGATGCGTCACGCCGGTCAGCGGACGGGCACGCCCGGGCCGAGCGGAATCCCCAGTGCCCACCAGGCGTAGAACAGCAGAGTCCAGGCCACCAGCATGACCAGGCACAGCGGCAGGGTCAGCGACAGCAGCGTGCCGATGCCGGCCGAGCGCCGGTAGCGCTGGACGACGCTCAGGGTCATGACGAAGTAGGCGCTCATCGGGGTCGCCGCGTTGGTGCACGAGTCCGCGATGCGGTACACCGCCTGGGTCACCTCGGGAGGGATGTCGAGCAGCATGAACATCGGCACGAACACCGGGGAGACCAGGGCCCATTGGGCGGATCCGCTGGTGACCAGCAGATTGATCACCGTGCAGATGAGCAGGACGCCGAGGAACGCGACCGGTCCCGTGATGCCGGCCGACTTCAGCAGGCCGGCGCCCCGGATCGCCAGCACCTCGCCGACCCCGGTCCACTTGAAGTACGCCAGGAACTGGGAGATGGCGAAGAACAGCACCAGGATCGGGGCCATCTCGCGCAGGCCCTGCGCCATCTGGTCGGGGATGTCCCGGCCCTTGCGTACCGTCCCCACCGTCCGCCCGTACACGGCGCCCACGATCAGGAACGCCACGGCCAGGACCACGGCGATACCGGTGAGCACCGGCGACTCGACGATGCTGCCGCCCTCACCGCGCAGCGGCGACCCCGGCGGTGCCATCGCCACCACGACCAGCGCCGCGTACGCCAGCAGCACCAGACCGGCGTTGCGCAGGCCCTTGCGCTGCTCCGGGCGCAGGGTCAGTCCCTCGGCGGCCTCGCCAGCGCCCTCGGGCACGTCCTCCGGCTCCGGCTCCTCCGGCATCGCCGCCACCCGCCGGGCGATGACCTTCTCCGTGACGACCGTGATCACGACGGCCAGGACGGCGGACGAGACCAGGGAGAAGAAGTAGTTGGACAGCGGATTGACCACGTACGACGGGTCGACCGTGTGCGCGGCGGCCGTCGTGAGCCCGGACAGCACCGCGTCCGTCGGCGTGACCAGCGGGCTCGCGTCGTAGCCCGCGGCCACCGACACGAACGCCACCACGGCACCCAGCATCGGGCTGCGCCCCACCGCCCGGAACGCCATCGCGCCCAGCGGCACCAGCACCACATAGGCCGCGTCGGACGCGACGTGCGCGACCATCGCCGTGAAGGCCAGCGTGAACGTCAGCCGGCTGGCCGGGACCCGGGCGACGGCCGCCCGCAGCATCGCGGGCAGCAGCCCCGACCGGTCGGCGACGGCCACGCCCAGCATCACCACCAGGATCGTGCCGAGCGGCGGGAACGTGGCGTAGTTGGTCACCGCGTCGGAGATCATCATCCGCAGCCCCTCGCCCGAGACGAGGCTGCGCACCCCCACCGTCTTGCCGGTGGCCGGATTGAGCGCGGAGGCGCCGGTCGCCGACAGGAGCCAGCTGACCAGGGCCAGTACGACGCTCAGCACGCCGAACAGCCAGAAGGGGTGGGGGAGTCTGTTGCCGAGGCGTTCGATCCGCCCGAGCACGGCGAGCAGCAGGGAGAGCCGCTTCGAAGGGGCGTCGGGAGGTGGGGGTGAAGTGGCGGTGGTCACATCCCCATTGACGATGCCCTGACGAAATCATGCAAGTGAAAAGGTTGTTGTGGTCGTATCGGTCGTGTGAAGCCGCTGGTTGACGGATTCGTTCCATGAAGGGATGGGTGCCGATGGCCCCCGTGGAGAACGCCCTGGACGACGACGACCTCGATCTGGTCGCCGCGCTCCAGCGTGCGCCGCGCGCTCCGCTCAGCCTCCTCGCTCAGGCGCTGGGCGTGTCGGCGAGCACCGTGGGACGACGGCTGGCCCGGCTGGAGTCGAACCGGCTGCTGCGGGTGATCGGCCAGGTCGACCTGTCGGTGTCCGGCGAGAGCACGCCCTGGCATGTGTGGGTGACCGCGGCGCCGGGACGGGCCGACGACGTCGCCCGGCGGCTCGTCGCCCTGCCCGAGGCGGCCCATGTCGCGGTCACCGCCGGGCAGGCGGACGTCTACTGCGTCGTCCAGCCCGCCCGCCGCACCGAGACCCACGACCTGCTCACCCGGCGCGTGGGCGCACTCCCCGGCGTGCGCTCCACCCGCACCGCACTCGTCCTGCGCGCCGACACCAAGTCGGACTCCTGGCGGCTGCCCCGGCTGACGGCGGACCAGCACCGGCTGCTCGCCGAGTACGCGGCCCAGGACGGGGACCCGGCACCGGACGGCACCGACCGGCCCGCCCGCCTCGCCGGCGACGAACTGCGCACGCTGCGACTGCTCGCCGCCGACGGCCGCATGACCGCCGCCCAGGTGTCCCGGGAACTCGGCATCGGCCGGTCCACCGCCTACCGCGTCACCCAGTCACTGCTCCAGCGCGAACTGATCCGCCCCCGTGTGGAGATCGAGCCCGCACTGCTCGGCTACGCCCTGGAGGCGGTGGTCGCCCTGACCGTGTCACCCGGCGGGGTGGGCGAGGCGGCCCGGACACTCGCCCGGCATCCCTCCGCCCGGTACGTGTCGACCAACGCGGGCCCCTTCTCCGTCGTCCACCAGGGCGTCTTCCGCGACGAGGCGGGCCTCGCCGCGTTCCTCACCCGCGAGGTGGCGGACCTTCCCGGGGTGCTCTCCTCCGACGTCTCCGTGGTGCTCCGGGCGCTGCGGCGGCACTGGCTGGACCGGGAGGACGGCCGCCTGGCGAACGCGCCCGGACCGGCGGACCAGGGGCGGGACAGCACGCCGAGGCCCGAAGGGGACACCGACCAGTGGGAGTGCAGCGCGCATGACGACACGTGAGACCGCCATCGACCTGGCCGAGGCCTACTACGACTCCGGGGAGTTCCTCGCCGACCTCCGGCGCCGGGTCGCCTTCCCGACCCAGAGCCCGCCGCCCGACGGCACCGGCCCGCTGCGCACCTATCTGACCGACGAACTCGCGCCCGCCGTAAGCCGCCTGGGCGCGACCGTGCGGATCGTCGACAACCCGGTGCCGGGCGCGGGACCGTTCCTGCTCGCCCACCGGCACGAGGCCGACGACCTGCCCACCGTCCTGGTCTACGGCCACGGCGATGTCGTCCCCGGCCAGGACGGCCGGTGGCGCACCGGCCTGTCCCCCTGGGAACTCGTCGTCGAGGGCGACCGCCTCTACGGGCGGGGCACCGCCGACAACAAGGGCCAGCACACCGTCAACCTGGCCGCGCTCGAACAGGTCCTGGCGGCTCGCGGAGGCCGGCTGGGCTTCAACCTGAAGGTGCTGGTCGAGACGGGGGAGGAGTCCGGCTCACCGGGCCTGCACGAGACGTGCCGCCGGCTGAAGGAGGACCTGGCCGCCGACCTGCTGATCGCCTCCGACGGTCCGCGCCTCGCGGCCGGCCGGCCGACCCTGCTCCTCGGCTCGAGGGGCGCCGCCAACTTCCGCCTGCGGGTGGCCCTGCGCGAGGGCGCCCACCACTCGGGCAACTGGGGCGGCGCCCTGCGCAACCCCGCCACGGTGCTCGCCGGCGCCCTGGCGGCCCTGGTCGATGCCCGGGGCCGCATCCTGGTGGAGGGCCTGCGCCCGCCCGCGCTGCCCGAGCCGGTCGCGTCCGCCCTGGCCGGCCTCACCGTGGGCGGCGGGGACGACGACCCGGACGTGGACACCGACTGGGGCGAGCCGGGCCTCACGCCCGCCGAACGCGTCTTCGGCTGGAACACGCTGGAGGTCCTCACCCTGGCCGCCGGCGACCCTGCCAAGCCCGTCGGGGCCATTCCCGGCACCGCCCACGCCGATGTCCAGCTCCGGTTCGTCGTGGGCACCCCGTGGCGCGACCTCGAACGCATCGTCCGCGACCACCTCGACGCCCATGGCCTGTCCACGGTCGACGTCGAGGTGCTGCAGGCCGTCCCCGCGACCCGCCTCAGCCCGGACGACCCCTGGGTCGGCTGGGCCGTGGACTCCCTGCGGCACACCACGGGCAAGGAACCCGCCGTCCTGCCGAACCTCGGCGGCACCCTCCCCAACGACGCCTTCGCGGACATCCTCGGCCTGCCCACCGTCTGGATCCCGCACTCCCACCCGTCCTGCTCCCAGCACGCCCCTGACGAACACCTGTTGGGAGCGGTGGCCCGGGAAGGCCTGCGCATCATGGCGGGCCTGTTCTGGGACCTCGGCGAACGACGGCGCGCTCGGCCAGGTGCAGTGTCTGGCCCCGCGCGCATGCGGCCGCTGCCGGAGGTGGAGAGTTGGTGGTCGACGGGCACCGCGAACCCATAGCCGATGCCGACGCCTTCCGAGAACTCGCGCAAGCCCCGGCTGGATTCCGTACACCTCGTCCCCGGGTGCCCACGCTCGCCCTCGCGCAGGCACAACACGCCGTCGGCCCGCAGGTCGCGGGGCGGTAGACCGGCGCGAGGTATGCGGCGAGTTCGGCGAGTACCTCTGCCCTTTGCATCGGGATCTGCACAGGGGCGCGGGGCAGATCCCGAGCCGTGGTCACCGCGTGCGGGGCCTGTCACCTCCGATACCGCTGCGCCACTGCCGTGAAGGCGGCCTTGGGTTCCCAGTCCATGTCGGGGTAGGTCTGCCCCCGGCGCCCTTCGAGGAGTTTGACGATGCCCAGGCCGGCCCGGTCCAGATCGTCCCTGGGGTCGCCGTCCGGGCGGTGCGGATAGCCGGGCAAGGAGAACAGGAACACGAACGCGCTGTCCACGCCCTCGGTCTCGAAGATCTCCAGCAGCTCGCTCAGATATGCGGCCTGGCCGGCCTCGTCACGCTCGTATGTGCCGTTGAGTCGCACAGGGGCCTTGGTCTCCGGGTCGTGCTCGACCACTTCCAGCACCCGCCCGCCGCGGTCTCCCGCGCCGCGGTAGGCCGCGGTGCCGAACCCGGTGACGGCGAGTGGCTTGGGGCCTTGGGCCAGGGTGCGCACCGCGTCCCGGAACCGGTCGGCGACCTCGGCGGAGCGGATCAGCTCGAACGTCACGATGTCGAAGGGAGTCCAGTCGACCTGCTCGAACTGGATGGATGCGTAGGTGAGCCTGCCCTGGAAGTGCTCGCGGACCGTGGCCGCGGCGTCGCGGAGAAACGCGTTGACGCGCAGGCCGAGTCCGCGCATCGCTTCGGCGCGCCGCTCGGGTCGGCTCATCAGCCGGCCGACCCGCTCCTCGGGGCTCTCTCCGGGCAGGAACCCGCGGTTCATCACGCTCAGTTCGACCCCCGCGACGAACACGACTGTGGCCCCCTGCTGCCGGAGCCGTTCCGCTCGCTCGGCGCAGTCGCGGAAGAGCGTGAGGATCTGTTCCGGATCCAGCTCCAGGGGATAGGGCGAGAACCAGACCTCCAGTCCGAGCTCGGCGGCGGCACCGGCGGCCAGCTCCAGTCGGTCCGGGTCGCCGCCGATGATCTGGACCGCGTTGCAGTGCAGGTCGTCGCGGATGATGGCGAGCTCGCGCCGTACCACCGCGGGGTCGAAGTGCTCGCGGGATATCCGGCCGTGCACGACGAATCCGGTGTCGTAGGTCATTCCTCTTGCCCGCATGGCGACGCCCTCTCTGTCGGTCTCGGTCGGGCCGAGGCTGACAGGAAAAGTGCGTGCACGCAAATTTTCGGGCGCGCAAGTTTGCGGGCACGCAGTCCTGCGTGGAACGCTGGCATCGTGACGACACCACCAGGGCTGCGGGAGCGGAAGAAGCAGGCCACGCGCGAGGCGCTACGCGAGGCAGCCCTGCGCCTGGCCGTGGAGCGCGGCCCCGACCAGGTGCGGGTCGAGGACATCGCCGAAGCGGCCGGGGTCTCGCCGCGCACCTACAACAACTACTTCGCCAGCCGCGAGCAGGCGATCGTCTCCGCTGTCACCGCGGACCGGGAGGCGCGGATCGCGGCGGCGGCCGCGGCCCGGCCCGCCGAAGTGCGCCTGGCTGACGCCGTCACCGAAGCAGTGGTCGAGCAGTACACGAACACCGGTGAGCACGAACACGAGGCACTGCTGCTGATCACCACCCGGACCGCGCTGCGCGACGCGTTCCTCGATACCACCGCCGACATCGAGCCGCCTCTCACGGCGGTGATCGCCGAACGCCTGGGTGACACCGGAGCGCACACAGCCCGCGTCCTCGCGGCGAGTGTGGCCGCGGCGGTTCGCATCGCGTTGGAAGGCTGGCTCCAGCCGACCGGGAACGCGGGGGCTGCCGGGAGTTTCGGCCCCGGAGGACTGGTCGTGCCCTCCGGCTCACTGCCCGGCCAACTCCGCGCGGCACTGGCCCCGCTCGCGCCCGCGTTCGACGCCGCCGAGCGACCCGCCCAGCCGTGAAGCAGACCTCACCGCGGGCCGGACCGGCGCCCCCACATCGCAGGCATCTGCCTCTGGTCGGCCCGGTGGCCCGATGGGGTCTACGACCTGGCGATCTCCTGCCGGAGCTGGTGGGTGAATCGACTCAGGAGATCCAACGTCTCCCGAAACTCGGCCCGGCGGTCGTCCCTGCCCTCGGTGCCCCCGGCGTACGGGGACGCCAGGCTGCAGAGGCCGTCGGAGGCGCCGCACTCGATGTGCGCGCTCACATGCCGAGGGCTCGATGAGGTGCGACTGGAGTGCTAGGCGACGTCCGGGCCGGTTTCGACGAATCGGGCCAGATTCGCCAGGGCCATGCGGGTGCCCGTCTCGTTGTCCGCGGCGGGCACGACATCGGGGATGCCCTCGTGGACCATGAGGACATCGGTGCCACCGCCCTCCGCGTCGGTGAGCGTCGTCGTCATGGTCATCGAGCCGGCCAGCGCGGGGTCGGCGGTCTCGAACTCGAGTACCTCGACCACCTGCTCGTCGGGCACGAGCCGCGCGAAGTGGCCGTGGTACGTGTCGGTGTGCGCGGCCGACTTCCCGGCGGCGTCCGGCGCGTCGTACGTCAGCGAGACACGGAACCGGCCGCCCTCGCGGGCGTCGAACTCGTGTACCTCGCTGCTCATCCCCGCCGGTACGCGCCAGCGCGCGATCGCCTCCGCGCTCACCAGCGCCCGGTAGACGGCCGGACGCGGCGCGTCGACATGGCCGGAGACCCGCGTCGTGTACATGCGCCCACCCTACGGCGACCCGCGCACCGAGCCGTCAAGCACCGGCGGGTTCGTCCGCCCCGGTCGGCAGGGGTGGCTCCGCCTCGATGTGCCGCAGCTCCTCGTCGGTCAGCAGCCGGGAGCGGATCAGGAAGCGGACGCCCTCCGGGGCCTCCAGGGAGAAGCCGCTGCCCCGGCCGGGGACGACGTCCACGGTGAGATGGGTGTGCGACCAGTACGTGTACTGGTCGGAGCTCATCCAGAACGGGGTGTCCCCGGCCACCTGCCCCAGCAGGACGTCCGAGGCGCCGACCCGGAACTCGCCGCGCGGGTAGCACATCGGGGCGCTGCCGTCGCAGCAGCCGCCGGACTGGTGGAACATCACCGGCCCGTGCGCCCCGGTCAGCCGCCGCAGCAGTTCCCCGGCGGCCGGCGTCAGTTCGACACGTTCCGTGCGGGTGGGGTGGTTCGTCATGCGATCCCTCCTGGCCGGTCGGTCCGTCTATCTTGGCAATCGGTACGAGCATGTCGGTACGAGCATGTCGTTCCGAGCATGAGCAGTCGTTCCGAGCATGAGAACAGGAAGGCCCCATGACCGCCACCGATCCGTGGATACGACGCTTCTTCCCGAGCCCCGACGCCCCGGTACAACTGGTCTGCCTGCCCCACGCGGGCGGTTCGGCGTCCTTCTTCCGGCCGGTGGCCCAGGCGTTGAACCCGCGCGTCGAGGTGCTCTCGGTCCAGTACCCGGGCCGCCAGGACCGGCACAACGAGCCTATGATCGACACCATCGACGGTCTCGCGGACCATGTCAGCCGGGCCGTGACGCGCACGGTGGACCGCCCCTTCGCCTTGTTCGGGCACAGCATGGGAGCGACGCTGGCCTTCGAGGTCGCCGTACGGCTGGAGCGGGCGGGGCGATTCGCCGAGCGGGTCTTCGTCTCGGGGCGTCGCGCACCGTCGTGCTCCCGCGAAGAACGGGTGCACCGGCGTGACGACGCCGGGATCATCGCCGAACTGCGCGGACTCAGCGGCACCGACCAGCAGATCTTCGGCGACGAGGAACTGATGCGCATGATCCTGCCGGCCCTGCGCAACGACTACCGCGCGGTGGAGACCTATGTGTGGGCGTCGGACCACCGGCTCCGCAGCCCCCTCACCGCGCTGACCGGGGACGACGACCCCAAGGCGACCCTCGACGAGGTACGCGCCTGGAGCGCCCACACCGCAGGCGACTTCGAGATGAAGCGCTACCCCGGCGGGCACTTCTTCCTGATCGACCACGCCCCGGACGTGATCGGCGTCATCGGCGAGCGGCTGGCCCGGCCCGCCGCGACCCAGCGGTGAGCTGACTCACCGGCCCTTCAGATGCGCCAGCACGGCCAGCACCCTGCGGTGGCCGCTGTCGCTGGGCGGGAGGCCGAGTTTCAGGAAGACGTTGCCGATGTGCTTGCTGACGGCACGTTCGGTGACGACGAGGGTCCGCGCGATGGTGGTGTTGTCGTGGCCCTCGGCCATCAGCTTCAGCACCTCACGCTCGCGCGGCGTCAGCGAGTCCAGGGGTGAGTCGCGGCGCCGGGTGAGCAACTCGGAGACCACCTCCGGGTCCAGGGCGGTACCTCCGCCCGCGACCCGGTCCAGCGCCTCCAGGAACTCGTCCACCCGGCCCACCCGGTCCTTGAGCAGATAGCCGACTCCGCTCGCCCCGCCGCCCAGCAACTCGGCGGCGTACGACTCCTCGACGTACTGCGAGAGCACCAGCACGGGCAGCCCGGGAATTCTCTCGCGGGCCTCCAGCGCGGCGCGCAGGCCCTCGTCCCGGAAGCCCGGCGGCATCCGGACGTCGAGCACGGCCGCGTCCGGACGGTGTTCCAGCAGCGCCGGGAGGACCTCGGGGCCGGTGCCGGCGACGGCCGCCACCTCGTGCCCGGCCGAGGTCAGCAACAGCACGAGCCCTTCTCTGAGCAGGGCGTTGTCCTCGGCGATCACCACACGCACGGCAGCTCCACTTCGATCACGGTCGGCCCCCCGACGGGGCTGGTCACGGCCACGGTCCCGTCCAGGGCGGCGACACGGCGGCGGATGCCCAGCAGCCCGGTGCCGCCACCGGACTCGTCGGCGCCGCCCACGCCCTCGTCCCGGACGACGGCCCGCAGCCCGGTGCGCAGGCGTTCCAGGACGACCGACGCCCGGCCGGCGCCGCTGTACTTGGCGGCGTTGGTGAGCGTCTCCGCCACGGCGAAGTAGGCGGCCGCCTCGACCGCGGCCGGGGCCCGGGCCCCCTCGCCCTCCAGACCCTCCACCCGCACGGTCACCTCGAGCCCGCTGACCGCGGCCAGCGCCCGCACCGCACCGGCCAGACCCCGGTCGGTGAGGATCGGCGGATGGATGCCCCGGACCACGTGCCGCAGCTCGGTCAGTGCCTCCTCGGCCTGCTCCTGCGCGTCGGCCAGCAGCCGGTGCGCGGCCCGCGGGTCACGGTCGTAGGCGCGCACCGCGAGCCCGATCCGCATGGACAGCGCCACCAGCCGGGCCTGCGCCCCGTCGTGCAGATCCCGCTCGATGCGGCGCAGTTCGGCCCCGTGCGCCGCGATCGCGTCCGTCCGGGTGGCGGCCAGCTCCTCGACCCGGGCGGTCAGCCGTGCCCTGGGCGAGGGCCTGAGCAGGGTCTCCGACCAGCCGGCCTCCACATCGGCGAGACGGGTGATCAACGGCAGGACGAGCGCCGCACGGCGCGCCGGCCCGCACCGCACACCGTCGACGACAAGCCCCAGCGGCCACAGGGGCAAGGCCAGGAAGAACAGAGCCCCATAGGCATAGGAGGCCGCCATCCAGCGCAGGTCGGTGAGGGTGCCGGGGTCCCGGACCGCGGTCCGCAGCCGCTCCTTCAGCGGACCGGTGACCGGCTCGTACGCCTCGGGGATCTCCCGGCCCGTCCAGGAGGCCACCAGGGCGCGCTTCGCCCCGGCGATCCGGCGGATCAGCAGCACCGTCTCGGGCAGCAGCCACGCCCCCACGACGGAGACCGTGGCGATCGCCGTGATCAGCAGCACGGTGAGGAACAGGTACAGGCCGAAGGCCAGCAGCGCGGCGGTGAACAGCTGGAGCGTGGCCCGCCCGGCCTGCCGCACCGCTTCGCCCAGAACGGTGGCCGGACCGGCCCGCTCGGCCACCGTCACCCTTGGCGCCGCATGTGCCGGCGGATCCAGGCCGCCTGCCCGCCGTCGACGAGCAGATCGGTGCCGGTGACGTACCGCGCCTCGGGGCCGGTGAGGAAGGCCACCGCGTCGGCGATCTCGCCCGGCGTGCCCGGGCGGCCCGCGCCGCACGCGTCGAGCATCCTGAGCATGTGCCCGTCGGCGTCCGAGTCGGCCTCCGCCTTCGCCATGGCGGTGGCGATGACCCCGGGGCTGAGGGTGTTGACGCGGGCGCCGAGCCGGTTCCAGGCGAGTGCGGCGGCCTGCACGCGGACGTGGTTGGCGCGTTTGGCGAGGATGTAGGCGGCGGTCGCGTCGTCGCCGAGGCCCGTGACGGCGTCCAGACCGAGCAGTTCCTCGGCGGGAGCCGTCGCCAGGGCGGCCTCGTCCTCGGCGCTGATCGAGGCCATGTGCCCGGCCAGACTGGCGACACAGACGAGCGAGGTGCCTCTGACGGCCACCTTCTCGAACTCCTCGATCACATACACCGTGCCGAGCAGGTCCACGTCGAGGATCCTGCGGACCGAGGCCGTCGCGGCGGCGACCCCGGCCGTGTGCACCACGGCGGTGATCCGCCCCTGCTCCGCCGCGGCCCGGGCGAGTTGCCCGACCGAGGCGCGGTCGGAGACGTCGGTCGGCACGCCCAGCACCGCGTATCCCTCGGCGCTCAGCTCCGCCACGACCTGATCGAGCCGCTCGCGCGAGTGCTCGGCGAGGACCAGCGTCCGTCCGCTGCCCAGGCGGCGCGCCACCGCCGTTCCCATCCCGCCCGCTCCGGTGACGACGACCACGTCGCGCGGGTCGTCCGTACGGTTCTGCATCTGCGCTCTCCTTCGAAGAAAGGGCGGGGGCGGCAACGGGGCCGCCCCCGCCCGGGATCGGTGTGCCGAGGGTCAGGCCGCCTCGGTGCCCGCGGTCGGTACGGCGTCACTCCAGGCCGTCCCGCCCGCGATGGCCTGCCGCCAGCCGCGGACGGCCTTGGGCGGCATGCCGACCGCCAGGGCGCCGGTCAGCCGCTCGCCCGTGCGATAGGCGGCCACGAACCTGCGCTCGGCCAAGTCCCCCTCCACCACGGCGACTTCGTCGTGCCCGCGCAGATAGCCGTACGCCTGGATCTTCATGTCGTACTGGTCGGACCAGAAGTACGGCACCGGCGCGAACGGCCTGCGCTCATCCGGCGCGGCGAGCAGGTTGCGGGCGGCGGCCATTCCCTGCTCGGCGGCGTTCGTACGGTGCTCGATCCGCATGGACGTCCCGAACAGCGGGTTGTCCCACCGGGCCACGTCACCGGCCGCGTACACACCCGGCGCGGCTTCGCAGTGCTCGTCACAGAGCACACCGTCGCCGACGGGCAGACCGCTGTCCGCCAGCCACTCGGTGTTGGGCAGCGAGCCGACGGCGACCAGCACCTCGTCGGCCTCGACGAGTTCGCCGTCGGCGAGCCGTACGCCCCCGCCGGTCACCTCGGTGACGGTGACGCCGGTGCGCAGCTCCACACCGTGGTCGAGGTGTGCCTGCGAGAGCACCTGCCCGACCTCGGTGCCGACGGCGTGCGCCAGCGGCACGGGAGCCGGTTCCAGCAGGGTCACCCGGGCGCCGAGACCCCAGGCCACCGCGGCGGCCTCGGCGCCGAGGAACCCGGCGCCCACCACGACCAGCCGGCAGCCCGGTTTCAGCCGCTCGCGCAGCGCGAGGGCGTCGTCCAGGGTGCGCAGCACATGTGCGCGGCCGTCACCGGGCAGCCGCCGCGGCCGCACCCCGGTGGCCACGATCAGCCCGTCGTAGGGCACTCGCTCCCCGTCGGCCAGACACACCGTACGGTCCGTCATGTCCAGCCCGGTCGCCGCCGACCCCAGCCGCAGGTCGAGGCCGAGGGCGTCGAGGTCGGTCGTCGGGCGCAGCGGCAGCCGCTCGGTGCCCCACGCGCCGGAGAGGATCTGCTTGGACAGCGGGGGACGGTCGTACGGAGCGCGCGGCTCGTCACCGACGAGGGTGAGCGTGCCGTCGAAGCCCGCCCGGCGCAGCGTCTCCACGGCCGCGAGCCCGGCGGCCGAGGCGCCGACGACCACGACGCGCCTCACGACTCCACCAGCCGGATCGCGGCGGCCGGGCAGATCGCCACGGCCTCCTCCACCTCGCCGCGCAGCTCCTCGCCGGGCCGCTCCTCCAGCAGGATCGCGACACCGTCGTCGTCCCGCTGGTCGAAGACGTCAGGAGCGGCCATCACGCACTGCCCCGACGCCACGCACTTCGGTACGTCCAGTTCCACACGCATGCTTGTCATCTCTTGTTCCTTCAGGAGGGGAGAGGGAGGGTTCACCAGGCCACGGGCAGGCTGTGCACGCCGTAGGTCGTCCCGGTGTGGTCGAACTCCAGGTCCTCGACCGCCGCGTCCAGCCGCAGGGTCGGGACGCGGCGGTAGAGCGTGCCGTAGACGACCTGGAGCTCCAGGCGGGCCAGGTTCTGGCCCAGGCACTGGTGGGGGCCGTAGCCGAACGCCTGGTGGATACGGGCCGGGCGGGTGATGTCGAGGCGCTCGGCCTCGGGGAAGACCTCCGGGTCCCAGTTCGCGGCGTGCAGGTCGAAGATGATGCCGTCGCCCTTGCGGATGACGACGTCACCGATCTCGATGTCGTCCTTGGCGACCCTGCGCACGCCGGTCTGGACGATGGACAGATAGCGCAGCACCTCGTCGACCGCGTTCGCGACCAGCTTCGGGTCGTCGCTCTCGCGCAGCAGGGCGAGCTGGCCGGGGTGCTGGAGCAGGGCGAGGGTGCCGAGGCTGATCATCGTCGCCGTCGTCTCGTGACCGGCGATCAGCATGGCCACGCCCATGTGGACGGCCTCGGTGTGCGTCATCTCGCCGGCCTGCACGCGGCCGGCCATCTCCGACAGCACGTCGTCCTCCGGGTCGGCCGTCTTCAGCCTGATGAGGTTGTCCAGGTAGGCGGCCAGCGCGCCGCTGGCCTTCCTGGCCTCCTCCGGGGCCGCCGAACTGTCCAGGACCAGGCCGCTGCTGCGCTGGAAGAAGTCGTGGTCCTCGTACGGCACTCCGAGCAGCTCGGCGATCACCAGCGAGGGCACCGGCAGCGCCAGGGCCGTGAGCAGGTCGGTCGGGTTGGGGCCGGCGAGCATCCGGTCGACGAGCTCGTCGACGATCTTCTGGACCGGCTCCCGCATCTTCTCGATGCGCTTGACCACGAACGGGCCGTTGACGGTCCGCCGCAGCCGCGTGTGCTCCGGGGCGTCCGTGTTCGTGATCAGCCGCGGTGTGATCGGCGCGATCTCCGCCCGGTGCGCGTTGACGTACGGGAAACCGGGGTCGAGGTCGTCGTCGCTGACGCGGGAGTCGGGCAGCAGGGCCCGCTGGTCGGCGTGCCGGGTGACCAGCCAGGGCGTGCTGCCGTTCCAGATCCGCACCTTGGTGATCGGCTTCTCGTCCCGCAGTTCCTGGGCGACAGGGGCCGGAGCCAGCGGGCATTCCGCCGCCCGCGGCAGCGGGTACTCGGGCAACGCGCCGGTGGCGCCGGTGACGGGGCAGGACAGGGCATCGGACATGACGTCTCCTCGGTGATGTGGGGTGGGGAGGGGCGGAATTCGGGCATCGGTATGGAAGCGGAGCGGGCTGACGGCTTCCGGTCAGCTCCCTGACCTCGAGCTGACGTGACTCAGGTCACTCGGCGGCGGGTCGCGGTGTCTCAGGCGCGGGCCGCGGCACGGTAGTCGGCGACGATCCCGCCGGCCGCGCCGAGCGAGACGAGGCCCATGGCGGCAGCGGCGGCGATTCCCTTCACGCCGTCCAGGGCGAAGTACATCGCCACGGCCGCACCGCCGTTGAACAGGAACAAGAACCACTGCGTGCCCGGCTTGGACAGGAAGCCCTTGATGCTCGGCTTCTTCGCGAGCCGCGTACCGGTGACGAGCGCGACGGCGGACCCGGCGACGGTCGCCACGTCCTTCTGGGTTCCGTCGAGGACGGCGCCGGCGCCCAGGGCGGCGCCGAGACCGACGGTGAAGAAGCTCCAGAGCAGCAGGTCGGCGACGAACGACTTGACGGTGGTGAGGAGCGCGGACATGGAGGTACCTCTCGGGTTGGAATGCGGGGGGAGAAAGGGGTGGGTCCGGCGTTTCCGGCCTGCTCACCACGATCCCGTCCGCCGCGTGCCGCGACGAGGGAGCGCGCTCCCGAACCGGGGGTGCAGCGGGCTACACCACGGCCGTCCGGAGGCCGGCGCCTGGGCTGCTGCGCACTAGGAGCGCGCCCCGGAGACCTCCGCCGGTTCGGCGGGGGCCGCGGCCTGCTGGTCCGCCGCGGCGGCGGCCTGCCGGCGCGGGAGGAACGAGGCGAGGAAGAAGGCCAGGAGGGCCGCGCCGGCGCCGAGTGCCATGACGGTCCTGAAGCCGTTCTCGGAGGGCAGGGTGTGCCCCCCGAAGCCGGTCGTCAGCTGCGCCAGGATGACGCCGGCGAGGGCGCTGGCGAACGACGTTCCCATGGAGCGCATCAGGGTGTTGAGGCTGTTGGCCGCCGCCGTCTCGGAGGCCGGCACCGCGCCCATGATCAGGGCGGGCATGGCCCCGTAGGCGAAGCCGACTCCGCCGCCGATGACACAGGCGACCAGGACGATGTGCCAGACCTCGGACATCAGCCCGATGCTCAGTCCGTACCCGGCGGCCACGACGACCGCGCCGATCATCAGGGTGACCTTGGGGCCCTTCGCCTTGGTGAGGGCGGCGGACACGGCGGACATGGCCATCATCACCAGTCCCTGCGGGGCCAGGATCAGACCGACGGCCAGCATGGACTTGCCCAGTCCGTAGCCGGTCTGCTCGGGCAGCTGGAGGACCTGGGGCAGGACGAGGGACATGGCGAACATCGAGAAGCCGAGCGCGACCGAGGCGAGGTTGGTGAACAGCACCTGGCGGCGGGCGGTGGTGCGCAGGTCCACCAGCGGCTGGGCGGTGCGCAGTTCGTACCGTCCCCACAGCAGGAAGACCACGACCGCGGTGGCGAACAGACCCAGGGTCGTGCCGCTGGTCCAGCCCCAGTCGCCGCCCTTGGAGACGGCCAGCAGCAGGGACACCAGTGCGGCGGACAGGCCGAGGGAGCCGGGCAGGTCGAAGCTGCCGCCGGTGCGGACCTTCGACTCGGGCACGATCAGCACCAGGAGCGCCAGGGCGACGACACCGAGGGCGGCGGAGATCCAGAACAGCGTGTGCCAGTCGTAGCGGTCGGCGATGAAGGCGGCGGCGGGCAGTCCGAGGGCGCCGCCGACGCCCAGGGAGGCGCTCATCAGCGCGGTGGAGCCCGCGAGCCGTTCGGCGGGCAGGACGTCCCGCATGATGCTGATGCCGAGCGGTACGACGGCCGCCGCCAGGCCCTGGAGCGTCCGGCCGACGATCATCGGGACGAGCGAGTCGCTCAGGGCGCAGACGACCGAGCCGGACACCAGCAGCACGATGCTGACGAGCAGCATGCGGCGCTTGCCGAACATGTCGCCGAGGCGGCCGACGACCGGAGTGGCGACGGCGGCGGCCAGCAGGGTGGCGGTGATCGCCCAGGCGGCGTTCGAGGGGGAGGCGTGCAGGTATCCCGGCAGCTCGGGAACGATCGGGATGACCAGGGTCTGCATCAGCGAGACCACGATGCCGGCGAAGGCCAGAACCCCGACCACGGCGTTCGATCTGGGCGGAGCGGGTGATCCGGTCTTCGCGTGGTGGGCGACGGGGTGGGACATGGAAGCCTCCGGGAACGACGGGGAAGCGCAGTTGCTTGACTTAGGCAAGCAGATTCTCCTTGCCTAAGTCAAGCAACTTTTTTAGGGTGGGATCCATGCCCACACCGCATCCCGTGGCGGAGCCCGCCCCGACGGCCCTGGCCGAGATCGAGCAAGCCCTTACGCGCATCACCTACCTGGCCGGCCGGGCCCGGCAGCACGAGCGTCTGATGGCCGAGTCGGGACTCTCGCTGGACCGGGCCGCCGCGGCGATCCTGCGGCACATCGCCGAGAGCGAGCCGCTGCGGCCCGGGGTGCTGGCGGCCCGGCTGTCGGTGGAGGCGTCCCACGTCACCCGGCAGCTACGGCGACTGGAGCGGGCCGGCTACGTGACCCGCGTCCCGGACCCGGACGACCGGCGCGCCCAGCGCGTCCGGCTCACCGAGGCCGGTCTGGCCGCCGCCGATCGCATGCGACGGGTGCGCCGTCAGGGCATGGAGCTGGCCCTGGCGGCGTGGTCCCCCGAGGAACTGCGGCAGCTCGCGGTGCTCTTCCACCGGCTCGTGGACGACTTCGTGACGCACACCGAGAGCGACCTCGATGCCGGCGTCCCGGTACGCGACGCGGGGGAGCGGCGGAACTAGGGCCTGTCGTTTGGATCACGCCGCAGACGCGGGGTCGTCCGGGTCAGCCGGACGTCTCGGCCGGCAGCGGCTGTTCCGCCCAGATGGTCTTGCCCGTGGCGGTCTGGCGGGTGCCCCAGCGGTCGGAGAGCTGGGCTACCAGGAGCAGGCCGCGTCCGCCCTCGTCGAAGACGCGGGCCCGGCGCAGATGGGGTGCGGTGTTGCTGCCGTCGGACACCTCGCAGATGAGGGTCGAGTCGCGGATCAGCCGCAGTTCGATGGGGGCGCCGCCGTAGCGCAGGGCGTTGGTGACCAGTTCGCTGACGATCAGTTCCGTCGTGAACGCCGCCTCCGTCAGTCCCCAGGCGGCCAGTTGTCCGCCCGCCAGCTTGCGGGCCCGGGCCACGGCGGCGGGGTCCGGTGGCAGCTGCCAGGTGTGCACCTGGTCCGCGCCCAGCGCGGCGGTCCGGGCCAGCATCAGCACGATGTCGTCGGCGGAACGGCCCGCCAGCACGGTCCGCAGCACCCGGTCGCAGGTCTCCTCCAGCGTGTCGGCGGGGCTGCTCAGCGCCTGGCGCAGCAGTCCGAGCCCGACCTCGATGTCGTGGGCGGCGGCCTCGATCAGCCCGTCGGTGTAGAGGGCGAGCAGGCTGTTCTCCTCCAGCCGCACCTCGATCGCCTCGAACGGCAGGCCGCCCAGGCCCAGCGGCGGTCCGGCCGGCAGGTCGAGGAACCGTACGGAGCCGTCCGGTGTGACCAGGGCGGGCTGTGGATGCCCGGCGCGGGCCATGGTGCAGCGGCGGGACACCGGGTCGTACACGGCGTACAGACAGGTTGCCCCGACCTGCCCCGACGCCTCAGCCGACCGCCCGCGCACCTCCGGGCCCTCTTCCCGGTCGAGCCGGAGGACCAGGTCGTCCAGCTGGGTGAGCAGCTCGTCGGGGGCGAGATCGACATCCGCGAGGGTCCGCACGGCGGTCCGCAGCCGGCCCATCGTGGCCGACGCGTGGATACCGTGGCCCACCACGTCGCCCACGACCAGGGCGACCCGGGCACCGGACAGCGGGATCACGTCGAACCAGTCGCCGCCGATGTCCGCTCCTGAACCGGTCGGCAGATAGCGGTAGGCGACCTCCATCGCCGCCAGCTCCGGGGGCCGGTCGGGCAGCAGACTGCGCTGGAGCGCCAGTGCCGTACGGCGTTCCCGGGTGTAGCGGCGGGCGTTGTCCACGCTCACCGCCGCCCTGGCGACGATCTCCTCCGCGAGCAGCAGGTCGTCCTCGCTGAACGGCTCCGGAGTCCGGTGCCGCAGGAAGTGCACCAGGCCCAGGGTCACGCCCCGGGCGCGCAGCGGCACCATCATCACCGAGTGGATCATGTGCTTGGCCACGGACTCGGCGCGGGCGGGCGAGGACCTGATCCACTCCCGCATCCCCGGATCCCCCGGCTGGTGCCGGGTGCCCCGGCCGGCGACCAGCGTCCGCACCGGCAGCGTGTCCACGGGGTAGAGCGTCGTCCCGCCCGAGGGGATCACCGACTCCGGGCAGCCCTTGAGCACCGACCGCTGCGCGGTGCGCCGCACGGTGACCGGCGCGTCCAGCGGCAGCGGCTCCGGCTCGTCACCCAGGGCGACGGACTCCAGCAGGTCCACGGTGACGAAGTCCGCGAACCCGCTCACGGCCACCTCGGCCAGCTCGTCCGCCGTCCGGGCCACGTCCAGGGTGGTTCCGATGCGGAGGCTGGCGTCGTTGAGCACGGCAAGCCGGCGGCGGGCCCAGGACTGCTCCGTGGTGTCGAAGACGGTCGCGGACAGCCCCTGGACCGTGCCGGTCTCGTCCTTCAGCGGCGACATGTACATGGACCAGGCATGCGGCCGGGTCTCGCCCGGGGCCAGGCCGTGCTCCTCGTGGAAGATCATCTCGCCGGTGCGCAGGACCTCACGCTGGAGGCGGTCGTACGCGTCGAAGGGCCAGGTGGGGTGGATCTCCCACAGGGTCAGGCCCTTCATCTCCTCCTCGGTCCGGCCCATCACCTGGGTCATGATCTCGTTGGCGGCCACCAGCCGGGCCTGGAGGTCGTAGACCGCCACCGGCACCGGGAGCTGGGAGAGCGTGAGGTCCCACAGGGCCAGGGCGCCGGGCTCGGCCCGCCGCGCCGTGTGCGCCGGTGCGGTGCCGGTCACCAGCCAGAGCTGCCCGCGGCCGGCTGCCGCGAGGGGCGTTCCCCGCAGCTGCACCACGACACGGTGGCCGTCCCGGTGCCGGAGGGCCACCTCACCGGCCCACCGCTGCCCCTCGGCCACATGGTGCCGCGTGGATTCCGGGAGGTCGGCGGCGAGCAGTCCGCCGACGGCCCGGCCCACGATCTCGTCTGCGTCGTAGCCGAGCAGGCGGCGCGCGCCGTCGCTCCAGGCCGTGATCGCCCCACGGGCGTCGACGACGACCGCGAGATCTTCCGGTACGCGTCCCTCCACGGTGCCTCCGCGGGTGATCCCGACCTGTTCTATGACCTTTCTGTTCTTATTTGACCGTATTCGGAGGCGGGTACCCCCGCAGGGCGCCCGCTACCGCGACTCCCGCCGGGGTGGATCAGCGCTCGTGGTTGTGCATGACGTGCTTGGTGCGCGTGTAGTCGTCCAGGGCGTAGACGGACAGGTCCCGGCCGTAGCCGGAGCCCTTGAAGCCGCCCCAGGGGACCTCGCTCGCGAGCACGAGGTGGGAGTTGACCCAGACGGTTCCGAAGTCGAGGCGCGCGGCGACGGCGTGAGCGCGGCGGGCGTTCTCGGTCCAGACGGAGGCCGACAGGCCCAGGGGGACGTCGTTGGCGCGCCGGACCGCTTCCTCCTCCTCGGTGAAGGTCTCGACCGTGATGACCGGGCCGAAGATCTCCTCCCGGGCGGCTTCGGCCCCCTCGGGGACGTCGACCAGCACGGTCGGGGCCACGAAGAAGCCCGGCCCCTCCAGTGCCCCGCCTCCTGCCGCCACGCGGACGCCTTCGGCCTTCGCACGCTCCAGGAAGCCCGTGACCCGGTCGAAGTGGGCCCTGGAGACCATGGGGCCGACCTCGATGTCCTCACCGGCGCGCGGTTCGCCGACCGCCAGGGTCCGGACCTCGCCGACGAGCCGCTCGACGAACTCCCCGGCGATCGACTCGTGGACGAGGACGCGGCACGCGGCCCCGCATTCCTGGCCCGCGTTCCAGAAGCCCGCGACGCGCAGTGCCGACGCGGCGGCGGCCGGATCGGCGTCCGGGAAGATCACGACCGGTGCCTTGCCGCCGAGCTCGAGGTGCACCCGTTTCAGGCTGCCGGCGGCGGCCCGGGCCACCGCTCGACCGCTGGCGACCGAGCCGGTCAGGGCGATCATGTTCACGTCCGGGTGCTCGGCGAGCCGGGCGCCGGCGACCGCGCCGTGGCCGTTCACGACGTTCAGCACGCCGGGCGGCAGCAGATCGGCCACGAGTTCGGCGAACTTCAGCGTGGTCAGCGGGGTCTGCTCGGACGGCTTGATGACCAGGGTGTTGCCGGCGGCTAGAACGGGTGCGAGCTTCCAGGCCGCCATGAGCAGCGGGTAGTTCCACGGTGTGATCACGCCGATCACCCCGAGTGGTTCCCGCAGGATGACCGACAGGTGGTGCTCGGCGTAGTCCCCGGCCGCCATGGAGGTGCTCGCGCGCACGGCCCCGGCCATGAAGCGGAAGGTGTCGATCGTCATCCCGACGTCGTCCCTGGACACCGCGAGGGGCTTGCCGGTGTTCGCCGACTCAAGCCGGGCCAGGAGGTCGGTGTGCCCGGCCAGCCGGTCCGCGACGGCGTGCAGCACCTCGGAGCGCTCCCTGGGGACCAGCCGGGCCCAGCGGTCCTTGCCCGCCACCGCGGCGGCGACCGCGCGGTCGATGTCCTCGGCGGTTCCCTCGGGAACCCGGGCGATGACCTCCTCCGTGCTCGGATCGACCACGTCGATGAGCCGCTCGGGCGCGCCGTCGAGGAACGCGCCGTCGACGAAGTGCCGGGCCGGAGGGAGGTCGGCCGAGGTGATCAGGGGCGGCGCGTCCGCCGCGCGCCGGACCCCGGCTCCTGTGTGATGGGCGGTGGTGGTCATGATCAGTTGCCCCCTTCGGAAAGGCGCGGAAGTTCCTGGACGAGAGCGGAGATCCGCGCGGTCGTGGCCGCGTCGAGGCCGAGCAGCGGCTCCCGGGGAGCTCCGGCCGGGAAACCGGTGGCGTCCAGGGCGGCCTTGATCGCCGGGATGAACGGAGCGGACATGATCGCGTCCATCAGCGGGTAGATCCGCGCCCACTCCGCTCGCGCCCGGCCGAGGTCGCCGGCCCGCAACGCGCGGTGGATCGAGACGAGTTCGGCCGGCATCACGTTCGCGGTCCCGGCCATCACACCGGCGGCGCCCTCGGAGACGGCGGTCAGCAGGAGGCTGTCCCAGCCGACGAAGGTGGAGATGACGTCGCCGTGGCGGTGGATCAGCTGCCCGGCCTGGGCCATGTCGGCGCTGGTGTCCTTGATGTACCGGATGTTGTCGACCTCGCGGGCGAGCTGCCCGACGGTGTCCGGCGAGAGATTCACCCCGGTGGCGCCCGGCAGGTTGTAGAGCATGACCGGAATGTCCACGGCGTCGGCGACCGTGCGCAGATAGCGCAGCGTCTCCTCCAGTGTGAGCGGCTCGTAGTACGGGGCGACGACCATGAGGACGGAGGCGCCGGCGGACTGGGCGTGCCGGGACAGTGCGACCGCTTCCCTGGTGCTCAGCGCGCCGGTCTGGGCGATCACGGGCACGCGCCCGGCCGTCTGGTCGACGACGGTCTCCAGCAGGTGGCGGCGTTCCGTCCCGCTCATCGCGGCGAACTCGCCGGTCGATCCGCAGGCGACGACGCCGTCGACCCCGCCGTCGACGCTGCGGTCGACCAGGCGGCGCAGCGTCTTCTCGTCGATCTCCCCGTCCGGTGCGAACGGCGTGGCCAGGGCGGTCAGGACACCGCTCAGCTGTGACGACATCTCTGGATACTCCTCAGGTGAAGCTGGGGGCGGGACGGGGGACGGACTGCCGGTCGGTGGCCAGCAGGCTCTGTGCCTCCTGCGCGGCGGACAGACCGGTCTGGATCGCGGTCTCGGTGTAGAGGGTGCCGAGGTAGTCACCGGCCAGGAGGACCCTGCCGGTGCGGCGGGTCAGCGTCTGCTGGAGCTTCCCGCGGCCGGGGAAGCAGTAGGGCGCTCCGGTGGGCCAGCGCTGCACCTCGGCCTCGACGACCCGGTCGGCGAAGCCGGGCAGTACCTGGTCCAGATCGTCGAGGTAGATCTGCCGGATCTTGTCGTCGTCGTGCTGGAGCAGATCGCGCGCCAGGCTGCCCGGCGAGAAGGTCATGATGCTGCTGCCCGGCCGGCGTTCCCGCTCGTAACCGTGCACGACGTTCGACATGTTCAGCGCGACGTTGAAGGACCGCTTCGGGGTCGCGATGCCGTAGGCGTCGTCCCAGACCTGGCGTCCGGTCTCGTCGCTGAGGAACGCCGCGCTCACATAGGGGCCGTAGACGATCTGCGAGAGCGCCTCGCGGACGTCGCGGTCGAGGTCGACCGCGACCCGGTGGCTGACGGTCGCGGGCGTGGCAAGGACCACGCAGCGCGCCTCGACCTCCCGCTCGGCGCCGTCCTGCCGGTAACGGACCACGACCGAGCCGTTCTTCCGCACGATCTCGTCGACGGTCGCGTTCAGCCGCACCCTGCCGGCCAGGGACGCGGCGATGCGCTCGGTGAGGGTGGACGGGCCGCCGAGGATGCTCTGCGAGAGACCGCCGCCGATGTTCCACACCAGGCTGAAGTAGCCGACGCCGGCGCCGGCCGAGAGCTGGTCGATGTCGGCGGCCGAGCGGGTCACCGTGGGCTTGAACAGGGCCTCGGCGTCCTCGGGCAGGTCGCCGATGAAGTCCTTGAAGGACCGGTCGTTCATGAAGTCGTAGACGCGCTGCTGGCGTTGGGCCGCGCTCTCGCCCCGCCGGCGCTGTACGACCCGGGCGTAACGGGCCACCGACAGGGCGACCTTGGCGCCCGCCCTGACCATGCCGACCCGTGCCGCCATCGGCATCGGGATGCGGAACGGATAGCTCTCCACCCGGCCCTTGAGTAGCAGCTTGCCGTTCATCGACAGCCCGGCCAGCGAGCCGGGCACCGGAACCGCATCGACACCGGTGCTGTTCAGCAGCCATGCCGTCGCCGAGTCGCCCCCGGCGTAGACGTGCCCGCCCCAGTTGAGCCAGTACGGTCCGCGGCGCTCGGAGCGGATGCGGCCGCCGACCCTGCCCTCCGACTCCAGCAGGAGCGTGTCCCAGTGCCGCAGGCGCCAGCCGGCGGCCAGTCCGGCGATGCCGCCGCCCACGATCACTACGTCCTTCATCGGTGCCCTCCAGCACGGTCGCGGGGTGAGGATGCGGGGCCCGCCCGGGCCCTCACCGGGTGGCGAGGGCGCGGGCGGACGGTCATGCGTTGGCGGGACGGCCGACGGGCCTGTCGCCCCGCGGAGTCAGCGCGGCGGCCTCGTGCAGGGCCATGCCCCGGGTCTCGGGCGCCCAGAAGACCGAGACGACGGCGCCGAGGAGGCTGATGGCGGCGGCCGCGAGCATGGTGCCGCCGACGCCCCAGCCGGTCAGGGCCATCGGCACGAGGTAGGTGCCGACGGCGGCGCCGATACGGCTGACCGAGGAGGCCAGGCCTACCGCGGAGCCCCGCACCTCCGTCGGGAACAGCTCGTTCGGGTAGATCCACTGGAGGATCTGGGTGCCGCCGATGATGACCGCGTACAGGGCGAACAGCGTCATGATCACGCCCGACGGGGCGTCGGGGAAGATGCCGAGCAGCAGCAGGGCCAGACCCGACCAGACGAAACTGTGGATGACCAGGGGCCGCCGGCCCATACGGTTCACGCCGAGCAGGGCGATCACACAGCCGATCAGGAACATCACGGTGATCATGGCCTCGCCGATGTTGGCGAGCCCGCCCTCCAGCTGGAGCGCGTCCAGGATCTTGGGCCCGAAGGCGTAGATCGCGAAGAGCGGCACGATGGAACAGGTCCAGAAGACGGAGATGTAGAGCATCCGCCCGCCGTAGCCGGACCGCAGGATCGCCTTGATGTCGACGTTCTCGCGCTCCTCCGCCTCGTCCGGCAGATCGGCGATCGTGGTGTCCGGGCCGTAGACCTGCTTCAGTACGGCCTCGGCCTCCTCGACGCGGCCCTTGTTCGCCAGCCAGCGCGGGGACTCGGGCGTGCCGTGGCGCAGCAGCACGATGACCGTGGCGGGCAGTGTGGCGCTGGCCAGCATCCACCGCCAGCCGTCGTCGCCGACGGACAGCAGGAGCTCGCCGACGATGTAGGCGGTGGCGGCGCCGACGAACCACATGACGACCAGTCCGCCCAGCAGCGGACCCCGGTAGCGGCGCGGGGTGAACTCGGCCAGCAGCGAGGTGGCGATGGGGTAGTCCGCGCCGACCGCCATGCCGATCAGCAGCCGCAGGACGAACAGCCACACCGGGTCGGAGGCCCAGAACTGGGCGACGGAGCAGACGATGATGGCGATCAGGTCGATGGTGTAGAGCAGTTGCCGGCCGAACCTGTCCGTCAGCCAGCCGCCCAGGAACGCGCCCAGGAAGATCCCGATCAGCGCGGACGCGCCGATCAGGCCCTGGGCGGAGTCGGACAGGTCCAGCTGGGGCGTTATCTGCGTCATGGCGACGCCGATGATGCTCAGGACGTAGCCGTCGAGGAACGGGCCTCCGGAGGAGTACAGCGCGAGTTTCTTGTGGAAGCGCGACAGGGGCGCGTCATCCAGTCGGTTTCCTGCGGTCGGGGTCATCACAGCCTCCGGGAGCGGTTCCCGGACGTGCCTGTGCGAGGCTGCGTCCAGGAGGCCAGGTCGGGGTTGATGTGCGGTTGCCGATGGCACGAGCGCCGCCCGGCGGGCGTGCTGGCCCGGGTCGCGGCGAACTCGCGGTGTCGTGGGGACGCCGGCAGCGTGGCGGCCGGATGGCAACGAAGTATGTGAAGGCCACGGGCCCCCAACAACGCCCTGACGGTTTCCCCGGTCGTGGGGGTGTGTCCGAGTCGGAAGTTCGGCTACGGTTCCCGCCATGCCTGGCCGCCCCCGCGACACCGTGCGCCTCACCGAGGACGAACGGGCCACGCTGCTGACCTGGACCCGCAGCCGCACCTGCTCACAGGCCCGTGCCCTGCGCGCACGGATCGTGCTGGCGTGCGAGCACGAACCCACCAACACCGCCGTGGCCCAACGCCTCGGCATCTCCCGCGACATGGTCGGCACGTGGCGCGCCCGCTTCCTCACCGACCGGCTGGCCGGCCTGGACGAGCGGCCCCGGCCCGGGCGGCCTCCCACGGCCGACGACGACACCGTGGCGCACGTCCTCGTCCGCACGCTCACCCCACCGCCGGCCGGCGCCCGGCCGTACTGGTCGACGCGTTCCATGGCGGCCGGGACCGGCCTGAGCCAGAGCACGGTGAGCCGGGTCTGGCGGACCTACGGCGTCCGGCCCGGGGCACGCGCAGCGGCCGGGCCGCGCCGGGGGTGGTCCCTGCCCGAGCAGGCCGGGGAGTGGATCGGCCTGTTCGTCGCCCCGCCGGTGTGCGTGCTGGCCGTACGGGCCGTACGGAACGGAAACAGCTCCTCGACGACGCCCGGAAGCCGGTTGTTCGGCCAGGACCGGGAAGCGGCTGCCCATGTCCTGGCCGTGGCCTGCGGCTTCGCCACGCTGCGGGGCGACGGAGAGGCGCCCGGCGCGGGCCACCCCGCCCTGCGCGCCTTCCTGGACCAGGTGCGGTCCGCGGCCGGTGCCGGGGCGGCCGTCCACCTGCTCGCACTCGGCGTACCGGCGGAGGCGCCCGACGACCTCCACGACCAGGACCGGTCCGACCGTCCTCGCCCGCGCTGGTATCGCCCGCCCACCCCTGCGGCCTGGACCGACGAGATCCGGCGCCTCGCCGCCGCCGGCGGCCGCACTCCCCGGGAGGCCGCGCCCGATACTCCCCGGGAGACCGCGCCCGATCCGCACCGGCTCCGCGACGCGCTGCTGGCCTGGTCCACCTCCTGGACCCCCGCGGCCGCCCCCTTCACCCGGGTCGCCGCACCACGCCCCTCGTACGACACTCCGTCGATCAGGGGCCGGGACAACGACTCGAACCCCGCGCGGGCGCGCGCAGAGCTCTCCGAAGAGACCCGGCCCACACCTCCCGGCGCCCCGCCCGGCGCCCCCATCACCACCGATCCCGTCGTCGGCCTGCTGCGTGAAGCCGTCCTCACCGGTGGCCACCGGCCCGGCGAACGCGTCCGGGAGACACCGCTCGCGGCACGCCTCGGCCTCTCCCGCCGAGTCGTCCGCGCGGGTCTGCGGGCCCTGGCCGAGGAGGGCATGCTCGATCCGCTCCCGGGCGGCGCCACCGCCGTCCCGGGCCTCACGGCGAAGGACGTCCTCGACCTCTACGCGCTGCGCGCCAGCCTCGGCGCGCTGCTCATCCGCCGCGTCGCCATGCTCGGCCCCGAGCACCTCGCCCCGGTGTCGGCCGCTCTGGAGGAGGTCCGCGCCGCCGCCCGGGACAAGGACCACGCCCGGTTGCGGGAGGTCGACCTGTGGTTCCAGGACGCCCTGGCCCGTACGGCCGACCTTCCGCAGGCGGCCCGTACCTTCGAGCACCTCACGTCCCGGCTGCGGATGTTCGTCACGATGCTGGACATGGACTACAGCCAGGCGTTCGACACCATCACCGACGAGGACACCGCCGTCCATGACGCCCTGCGCGACGCCGACGGGAACGAGGCGGCCCGGCTGTGGCGGGTCAAGATCGAGCGCTGTGTCCGCTACATGATCGCCCAGCTCCCCGAGGACGACATCGCCCCGCACCTGTGGGCCACGCTGGCGGGACGGCCCCGCCTGGGCTGAGACCCCGGGGACCCCGGGGACCTCGGGGACGCCGGGGCTCTCGTCGCGCCGTCAGATGGCCGCGCGGATCGCCCGCTCGAAGCCCTCGACGTGACCGCGGGCGAGCTGCGCCGCCTTCTCCGGTTCACCCGCCACGATCGCCTCGATCAGCGGCCCGTGCTCCTCGACGTGGCCGGCCATGTCGGACAGGCGATCGAGGAACAGGCACCAGATGCGGGTGGCGAGGTTGTCGTGGCGGACGAGGGTGTCCTCCAGATAGGGGTTGTGCGAGGCGGCGTAGACGGCGCGGTGGACCTGGAGGTCCAGACGCATCAGCCCGGTGTCGTCGTGCCGGCCGGAATGCGCGCTCTCCAGCTCCTGCCGCAGGGCCGTCAGGACCGCCCGGTCCGCGGCCGTGGCGCGGCGCGCGGCCTGGGCGGCGGCCAGCGGCTCCAGCTCCTGGCGCACCTCGGAGATATGGGCCAGGTCCGTGATGTTGACCTCGGTGGCGAAGGTGCCGCGCCGGGGGAAGGTCGTGATCAGCCGTTCGTACTGGAGCCGCTTCAGCGCCTCGCGCACCGGCGTCCGCCCGACGCCGAGGGACTGCGCGAGCTGCTCCTCGTGGATCGGCGCGCCCGGGCGGATCTCGAGCATGACGAGCCGGTCACGGATGGCGCGGTAGGCGCGCTCGGCGAGCGACAGCTCCTCGCCCCCGGGCGCACCGTCTGCGGGCCCGGTCGCCAACTGCTGCATCAATGCCCCCTTGACCTGTCCGGCGAGCTCCCATACCGTACCGCAGAGTCTGATATATCAGTTGCGCATTAGTCGGCCACCAGGATGGTGCACAGATGGCAACCAGCCCGTCGACCAGCACACTCGCCTCCCCCCTCGCCCTTCCGCTCGGCGAACTCGACCCGGACGTCGCCACCGCCGTGAACGCCGAGCTGCACCGCCAGCAGTCCACTCTCGAGATGATCGCCTCGGAGAACTTCGTCCCGGCCGCCGTCCTGGAGGCCCAGGGCTCGGTCCTGACCAACAAGTACGCCGAGGGCTACCCGGGCCGCCGCTACTACGGCGGCTGCGCACACGTCGATGTCGTCGAGCGGTTGGCCATCGCCCGCGTGAAGGAGCTGTTCGGCGCCGAACACGCCAACGTCCAGCCGCACTCGGGCGCCCAGGCCAACGCCGCCGCGATGTCCGCCCTGCTGAAGCCGGGCGACACGATCCTCGGGCTCGACCTGGCGCACGGCGGTCATCTGACCCACGGCATGCGTCTCAACTACTCCGGCAAGCTGTACGACGTCGTGCCGTACCACGTGCGCGAGTCCGACCTGCGCGTCGACATGGACGAGGTCGAGCGGCTCGCCCTCGCACACCGGCCCAGGATGATCGTCGCCGGCTGGTCGGCCTACTCCCGGCGGCTGGACTTCGCCGCGTTCCGGCGGATCGCCGACCGGGTGGGCGCGTATCTCCTCGTGGACATGGCCCACTTCGCCGGGCTGGTGGCCGCGGGCCTGCACCCCGACCCGGTGCCGTACGCCGACGTCGTCACGACCACCACGCACAAGACCCTCGGCGGCCCGCGCGGCGGCGTGATCCTCAGCCGGGCCGACCTGGCCAAGAAGATCGACTCGGCGGTCTTCCCGGGCCAGCAGGGCGGCCCGCTGGAGCATGTCATCGCGGCGAAGGCGGTCGCCTTCAAGGTGGCGGCGGGGGAGGAGTTCAAGGAGCGCCAGCAGCGCACCCTGCACGGCGCCCGCATCCTCGCCGGACGGCTGCTCTCCGACGATGTGGCCGAGGCCGGGATCACGGTGCTCACCGGCGGCACCGAGGTCCACCTGGTCCTCGTCGACCTGCGGAACTCCGCGCTCGACGGCCGGCAGGCCGAGGACCGGCTGCACCGCGTCGGCATCACCGTCAACCGCAACGCGGTGCCGTTCGACCCACGCCCGCCGATGGTCTCGTCGGGGCTGCGGATCGGCACCCCGGCCCTGGCCACCCGCGGCTTCGGCGACGCTGAGTTCCGGGAGGTCGCCGACATCATCGCCGAGGCCCTCAAGGGCGAACAGCCCGAGGACGCACTGCGCGACCGGGTCGGCGAACTCACCGCCGCCTTCCCCCTCTACCCCCACCTGAAGGGAGACGCGGCATGACCACTCAGCCGCTGCCGGAGCACCCGGACTTCCTCTGGCGCAACCCCGAGCCGCGCTCCTCCTACGACGTCGTCATCGTCGGCGCGGGCGGCCACGGCCTGGCCACCGCCTACTACCTCGCCAAGAACCACGGCATCACCAACGTCGCCGTCCTGGAGAAGGGCTGGCTGGCCGGCGGCAACATGGCCCGCAACACCACGATCATCCGCTCCAACTACCTCTGGGACGAGAGCGCGGCGATCTACGAACACGCGTTGAAACTGTGGGAGCGGCTCCCCGAGGAGCTGGACTACGACTTCCTGTTCAGCCAGCGAGGCGTCCTCAACCTCGCGCACACCCTCCAGGACGTCCGCGAGGGCGTGCGCCGGGCCAACGCCAACCGCCTCAACGGAGTCGACGCCCAGTGGCTCGAACCGGACGAGGTCGCCAAGGTCTGCCCCATCCTCAACGTCTCGCCCCGCACCCGCTATCCGGTCCTCGGCGCCACCTTCCAGCCCCGGGCCGGCATCGCCAAGCACGACCACGTCGCCTGGGCGCTGGCCCGCCGCGCCGACGAGCTGGGCGTGGACCTGATCCAGGGCTGCGAGGTCACCGGGTTCCTCAAGGACGGCGACCGTGTCGTGGGCGTCGAGACCAACCTCGGACGCATCCACGCCGGCCGGGTCGGTCTCGCGGCGGCCGGGCACAGCAGTGTGCTGGCCGAGCGGGCGGGCGTACGGCTGCCGGTGCAGTCCCATCCGCTGCAGGCGCTGGTCTCCGAGCTGCACGAGCCGGTGCACCCGACGGTGGTGATGTCGAACCACGTCCATGTCTACGTCTCTCAGGCACACAAGGGCGAGCTGGTGATGGGCGCGGGAGTCGACTCCTACAACGGCTACGGGCAGCGCGGCTCCTTCCACGTCATCGAGCAGCAGATGGCCGCCGCCGTCGAGCTGTTCCCCGTCTTCGCCCGGGCGCACGTGCTGCGCACCTGGGGCGGGATCGTCGACGTCACCCCGGACGCGTCCCCGATCATCGGCAGGACCCCCGTCGAGAACCTCTACGTCAACTGCGGCTGGGGCACCGGTGGTTTCAAGGCCACCCCCGCCGCCGGCTGGACCTTCGCGCACACCCTCGCCACGGGCGAGCCGCATCCGCTGAACACCCCCTTCGCCCTAGAACGCTTCACGACGGGCGCCCTGATCGACGAACACGGCGCGGCGGCCGTGGCCCACTGAGGAGGACACCACCGTGCTGCTCATCACCTGCCCCTGGTGCGGTCCGCGGAACGAGAGCGAGTACCACTACGGCGGCCAGGCCCACGTCCCCCACCCCGAGAACCCGGGCGAGCTCACCGACGAGCAGTGGGCCGCGTACGTCTTCTACCGGGACAACCCCAAGGGCCCGTTCGCGGAACGGTGGATGCACAGCATCGGCTGCCGCCGCTGGTTCAACGTCCTGCGCGACACCGCGACCCACGAGGTGCTGACCTCGTACCGCCTCGACGAGCCCCGCCCCGGAGGGAACCGATGACCGAACAGCGCTTCCGGCTTCCGCAGGGGGGCCGTGTCGACCGCGGCACCGTGCTGCGGTTCACCGTCGACGGCCGGGAACTGACCGGGCATCCCGGCGACACCCTCGCCTCGGCCATGCTGGCGAACGGTCTCGTCGAGGTCGCCCCGTCCCTGTACCGGGGCCGCCCGCGCGGCATCGTCGCCGCGGGCGCCGAGGAGCCCAACGCCCTGGTGCAGCTCGACGGCCCCTGCTCGGAGGGCATGCTCGCGGCGACGACGGTGGAGCTGTACGACGGCCTGTCCGCCACGACCCTCTCCGGGATGGGCCGGCTCGACCCGACCCCCGACCCCGCCGTCTACGACAAGAAGTACGTGCACACCGACGTCCTGATCGTCGGCGCCGGTCCCGCCGGACTCGCGGCCGCCGCGGCTGCCGCCGGTTCTGGTGCGCGGGTGATCCTCGTCGACGACCAGCCCGAGCCCGGCGGTTCGCTGTTCTCCGAGGCCGAGTGGGTCGCCGGCGTCAGGGCGGCCCTCGACGCCGCCCCCGAGGTCGTCGTGCTGCCCCGCACCACGGCCTTCGGCTCCTACGACGACAACTATGTGCTCGCTCTCCAGCGGCGCACCGACCACCTCGGAACGCTGGAAGGCGTCTCCAGGCAGCGGCTGTGGCACATTCGGGCCCGCCAGGTGGTCCTGGCGACCGGCGCGCACGAGCGACCCCTGGTCTTCGCCGGCAACGACCGGCCCGGGGTGATGCTCGCCGGTGCCGTGCGGACGTACCTCAACCGGTATGCCGTGGCGCCGGGTTCGCGGGCCGTGGTGAGCACGACCAACGACAGCGCCTACGACACCGTCACCGAGCTGCACGACGCGGGCATCCCCGTCGCCGCCGTCGTGGACGCGCGCGCCGGGCTGTCCTCACGGGCCGCCGAGGTCGCCGCGGCGACCGGAGTACGGGTGCTGACGGGCAGCGCCGTGGTCGGGACCGAGGGGGACGGACGGATCACGGGTGTCGCTGTCCGGGCCCTCGACGGCGGTGAACAGGAGACGTTCGACTGCGACTTGCTCGCCGTGTCCGGCGGGTGGAGCCCGGTGGTGCATCTGCACAGCCAGCGGCAGGGGCGGCTGCGCTGGGACGAGGAACTCGTCGCGTTCGTTCCCGAGGGCGCCGTACGGGATCAGCAGGTCGTGGGGGCGGCGCGGGGGTCGTACGACCTCGACGGCTGCCTGGCCGACGGAGCGCGGGCGGGAGCGCGGGCCGCGACGGAGGCCGGGTTCCCGGTGCGGGTGCCGCCGGCCCGGTCCGAGCCGGCGCGCTCCGAGGTGCGCGCCCTGTGGCTGGTGCCGGGTGACTCCTTGGTACCGGGCGACTCCTGGGACACCCACTTCGTCGACCTGCAACGCGATGTCACCGTCGCCGACGTCCTGCGCTCGACCGGGGCCGGGATGCGGGGAGTCGAGCACGTCAAGCGCTACACCTCGCTCGGTACGGCCAACGACCAGGGCAAGACGTCCGGTGTCAACGCGATCGGGGTGATCGCCGAGATCCTCGGCGGTTCGCCGGGCGAGATCGGCACCACGGCCTACCGGGCGCCCTACACGCCGATCGCCTTCGCCGCGCTGGCCGGCCGGGAGCGCGGCGAGCTGTTCGACCCGGAGCGCACCACGTCCATCCACAGCTGGCATGTCGCGCACGGCGCGGAGTTCGAGGACGTCGGGCAGTGGAAGCGGCCCCGGTACTACCCGCAGCACGGTGAGGACATGGACACGGCCGTCGCCCGGGAGTGCCGGGCGGCCCGCGAGTCAGTGGCGTTCATGGACGCCTCCACCCTCGGCAAGATCGAGATCCGGGGCGCGGACGCGGGCGAGTTCCTCAACCGCGTCTACACCAACGCCTTCAAGAAGCTGAAGCCCGGCATGGCCCGCTACGGCGTGATGTGCAAGCCCGACGGCATGATCTTCGACGACGGTGTGACGCTCCGCCTCGACGACGACCGCTACTTCATGACCACCACGACCGGCGGCGCCGCCGGAGTCCTGGACTGGCTGGAGGAGTGGCTCCAGACCGAATGGCCCGGACTCGACGTCCACTGCACCTCGGTGACCGAGCAGTGGGCGACGATCGCCGTGGTGGGCCCGAAGTCGCGCGAGGTCGTCGCCCATCTCGCCCCCGACGTAGACCTGTCCAACGAGGCCTTCCCGTTCATGGCCTTCCGCGAGACCACCCTGGCCTCCGGCATCCCGGCCCGCACCTGCCGGATCTCCTTCTCCGGCGAACTCGCCTACGAGATCAACGTCTCCGCGTGGTACGGCCTCGCGGTGTGGGAGGAGGTGGACGCGATCGGCCGGCCCTACGGCATCACCCCCTACGGCACCGAGACCATGCACGTCCTGCGGGCCGAGAAGGGATACATCATCGTGGGCCAGGACACCGACGGCACCGTCACCCCGCAGGACGCGGGAATGTCCTGGGTGGTCTCGAAGCAGAAGGACTTCATCGGAAAGCGGTCCTTCGCCCGCCCTGACACCTCCCGCACGGACCGCAAGCACCTGGTCGGCCTGCTGCCGAGCGACCGTACGACGCGGCTGCCCGAAGGCACCCAACTGGTCGCGCCGGACGTCCCCTTGGAGACGCTGCCCGTGCCCATGCTCGGCCATGTCACCTCCAGCTACCACAGCCCGGCCCTCGGCCGCCCCTTCGCCCTCGCCCTCGTCGCCGGCGGGCGGGCCAGGATCGGCCAGACCCTGCTCGCTCCGGTGGGCGAGGACCTGGTGCCCGTCGAGGTGGCCGAGTGCGTCCTCTACGACCCCGAAGGGACCAAGCGAGATGGCTGAGCCGACGATCGACACAGGCCCGGTGGCCCTGCGCAGCAGTCCCCTGGAACATCTGGAGGACCGGATGCGTGCCGCCGCCGTCACCGGCGCCCGGGGCGTCACCCTCAGGGAGCTGCCGTTCCTCACCATGGTGAACGTGCGCGTCGACCCCGCTTCCGAGACGGCCGGGCGCATCGAGAAGACCCTGGGGACGCGGCTCCCGCGCGAGTGCGGGCACACCACCGCCTCCGGCGCCCACACGGCCGTCTGGCTCGGCCCCGACGAGTGGCTCGTCATCTCCCGGTACGACGGGACCGCCCTGACCGCCGAGTTGCGCGAGGCACTCGGGGGCGACCCGGGCTCGGCCGTGGACGTCTCCGCCAACCGCACCACGCTGGAACTGCGCGGCCCGTCCGCCCGCCAGGTGCTGGAGAAGGGCTGCCCCCTGGACCTGCACCCCCGGGCCTTCGGTCCGGGCCGGGCGGTGTCGACCACGGTGGGCCCGGTCGCGGTGCTGCTCCGGCAGCTCGACGACGCGCCGGCCTACCACCTGCTCCCGCGCTCCTCGTTCGCCGACCACCTGGCGCGCTGGCTCATCGACGCGATGAGCGAGTTCCGTGGCGCGGAGGTGCCCTGATGAGCACCTCGTCACAGCCGGCGTCACCCCAGACGGAGCACGTCCTGACCCTCGACTGCCCTGAGGCCCCCGGCATCGTCCACGCCGTCTCACGGTTCCTGCTGGAGCACGGCAGCGACATCATCGACAACCAGCAGTTCGGCGACCGCCGCGACGGCCACTTCTTCATGCGGGTGCGCTTCGCCGCCGCCGGCTGCGAGACCGTGACGGAGACCCTGCGCCGCGACTTCGCCGAGGTGGCCGCGCCCTTCGCCATGCGGTGGCTTCTCGAACCCGTCAGCACACGGCGCCGCGTGCTGGTCATGGTGTCCCGCTACGGCCACTGCCTCAACGACCTGCTCTTCCGCACCCGCAGCGGCGACCTGCCCGTCGACGTGGTCGCGGTGGTCTCCAACCACCGCGACCACGAGGCGCTCGTCGCCTGGCACGGCATCCCGTTCTTCCACGTCCCGGTCACCGCCGCGAGCAAACCCGAAGCGGAGGCCCGGCTCCTCGGCCTCGTCGACTCGTTCGACGTCGACCTGGTCGTGCTGGCGCGCTATATGCAGGTCCTCTCGGACGGCCTGTGCTCCCGCCTGGCCGGCCGGGCGATCAACATCCACCACTCGTTCCTGCCGAGCTTCAAGGGCGCCAAGCCCTACCACCAGGCGCACGAACGTGGCGTCAAGCTCGTCGGGGCGACGGCCCACTACGTCACCGCCGACCTCGACGAGGGCCCGATCATCGCCCAGGAAGTGCGGGACGTCGACCACAGTCACACCCCCGAGGACCTCGTCGCCATCGGCCGGGACGCGGAGTCGGCGGCCCTGGCCCGGGCGGTCCGCTGGCACTGCGAGGGCCGGGTGTTCGTCCAGGGCAGACGCACGGTGATCCTCCGCTGACCTCAGGTGCGGTCGACGCGGATCAGGGTCTGCTGCCCGTTCGCGACGAGCTTGCTCCGGCCGTCCTGGACGCCGAACACCTCCAGCCGGCACACGGTCAGGGTCCGCCCGGCCTTCAGGACCGTGCCGACCGCTTCGAGGTGGTCGCCGACGGCCGGTGAGAGGAGGTTGATCTTGTACTCGACGGTGAGCACGTCGGTCCCGTCGGGGAACAGGGTGTACGCGGCGTAGCCGCCCGCGCTGTCCGCGATCGCACTGGTGGCGCCCGCGTGGAAGTAGCCGTGCTGCTGGGTGACTTCGGGGCGGTTCGGGAGCGTGATGTGGACGCTGCCGGGCGCGATGCGGGTGAGGCGGGCGCCGAGGTGCGCCATCAGCCCCTGGCGGTCGAAGCTCTCCCGGACGCGAGCCTGGATCTCGGGGCCCGCCTGTTCCGGCCGGTTCTGCTCTGCCACGTGCTCTCCTTCGACGGCGGGTTCCGGGTGCGGTGCGCGGGGTTCGTCAGCCGGCCAGGCGTTCCACGAGCAGGAGACCACCGATGGCGATCATCATCGCACCGGAGACCCGCGTGACCGCCCGGGCCGCCGAGGGCCTGGTCCTGAGGACGGTGCGGGCGAGGACGCCGACGGTGAGATAGACGACCGCGCAGGCGGTCATGTGCAACGTGCCGAGCAGGCCGGTCTGCCCGGCGACCGGCCAGCCGCCCGCCGGGTCGATGAACTGCGGGAACAGCGAGAAGTACAGCAGCAGGGCCTTGGGGTTGAGGCCCGAGATCCCGGCCCCCCTGAGCATGGTCCGCAGCCGGGAGGATCCGGAGGTGACCGCCTCCGCCTCGGAGGCGGTGAGGACGGCCGGCTGCCGCAGCACGCCCCAGCCGAGCCACACCAGATAGCCGGCTCCCGCCAAAGTCAGTGCGGTCAGCAGCGCCCCCGAACTCGCCACGATCACCACCAGCCCCGCGACCGCGAGCAGGGTGTATCCGGCGTATCCGGCCACCAGCCCGGCGACCGCCGGCACGACCGACCGGTCCCGAAGACCCGCCGAGATCGCGTAGGCCCAGTCCGCGCCAGGGGTGAATATCAGCAGCAGATCCACTGCCAGAAATGCCGCCAGCGTCGTCGTGTCCATGGATGGGCCCCTCTCACGTGCAATGGTGCGAGAGGAAGGCTAGGTCGGATCTGCCCGAAAGTGTTCCCTTCTTTACTTCATGATCGCGTGATCTGGGGCAGAATCTTCTCCATGGATGCCCTGGACCGGAAAATTCTTACCGAGCTGCAGTTGGACGGCCGTCTCACCGTCACCGAACTGGCCGCGCGCGTGAAGCTGAGCGTCTCTCCCTGCCACCGTCGCCTGCGCGATCTCGAACGCGAGGGTGCGATCCGCGGCTACCGGGCGGTCGTCGACCCGGCCGCCGTGGGCCTCGATTTCGAGGCCCTTGTCTTCGTCACCCTGCGCTGGGAGGACGCCGACACCGTCACCGCCTTCGAGGAGGGGGTGGCCGCCGTGCCGCACGTGCTCCAGGCCCAGCGCCTGTTCGGCGACCCCGACTACCTCCTGCGCGTTGCGACCACCGATCTCGCCGCCTTCCAGCAGCTCTACGACCAGCAGCTCGCCCGCCTTCCCGGCATCCAGCGGCTGACGTCCACCCTCGTCATGAAGCACGTGGTCGACGACCGGCCCCTGCCGGAGTGAGCGGAGCCCCGGTCACTCAGCGCCCAGACCGCCCGCGAACGGCATGGTCCGCCACTGCTCCACCGCCGGCTTCAACGCCGCCACGAGCAGGGGCAGTTGCGGCGCGAGTGCGAGGCAGGCCACCGCGCGGGACATGCCCACGGCGTTGACGAAGCGCAGCACGCCCTCGTCGAGCCGCCGCAGGCCCCGGCGCTCGGCGGCCGTGTCGTACGCGGCCTCGCACTCGGGGCCGAGTGCCGCCAGGTCCCACTCGACCGGGCCGAGCGTGGTCAGCTCGAAGTCGGAGTACAGCTCGCCGTCCGCGGCGGAGACGATGTTGGCGGCGGGGGAGTCCCCGTGGATCGGCTGGAACTCGATGCCGGGGAACGCCGCCTCGAACGCGGCGCGTGAGCTGACGAGGGGCTCCAGGATCTCCCACTCACGCCGCGCGCGGTCGAGGTCGGCCGGCTCCAGGAGGTCGGGCCGCCCTTCGAGCACGGCATGCCCCTCGGAGACGAACCGAGGTTCGGCCGCGGACAGGAACGGCAGCTCACCGGGGTACTCGCGCAGGGCGGCGTGCAGATCGGCGACCAGAGCGGAGTTGTGCGCGTAATCCGGCTCGACGCTCTGGTCCAGTTCGACGAACTGCCAGAACGTCATGGAGAAGCCGTCGCGCCGCACGGGCTCCCGTGGCACGAGCGGGCTCGGCGGAATCACCGGGTGGCCCTGTTCCGCGAGCCACGCCACGACATCGAGCTCCGTCCGCTGCCGCGCCGACTGGAAGCCGGGGTCGGAGTACGACGGCAGGACGGTCGGCACTCGCACCACCACCGGCGACGGAGCGAGATGCACCACGACGGAGAACACGTCGTAGATCACCCGCGCGTCGGTCACCGTGAGCCCTAGATCACGACCCGCGGCGACGGCGGCGGCGAACGCACGGGACTTGCGGGCCTCGATCTGATCAGGCGTCAAGAATCCATCCATGCCGCCGATGGTGTCACGCCCGGCAGACGCGGTGCGATGGGATATCGATCAGTCGGATGGGAGCAAGTCCCGTGTCCGCACCGGGAGTCCCGTCTCGAAGGAGCGGTTCGCGGCCAGACCGGTGACCAGGGAACGGGCCCCGTCGGCCGCGTCCGCCGCCCGGTGCAGAGGGTCCGGCGCCCGGGTGCCGAACAGGTCCTCCAGCATGCGTACGTCACCGCCGCCGTGCCCGCCCTCACCGGTCGCCACCTTGATCTCCCGCGGCTCCTCCCAGAAGGGGCGCAGCAGCAGTTCGGTACGCCCGGCCGTGTCCTCGGCCTCGGCTCCGTGCAGGACGGGTTCGGAGCCGTTCGCGCGTACCCGGGGGCGGGTCCACGTCGACTCCTCCACCAGCAGTTCCAGGCGTCCCCGGCTGCCGTTGAAGGCGATCCGGTAGCCCTCCCACGGGGAGTACGCGGTCAGGTGGTACGTCAGGGTCGCGCCGGTGGCGTACCGGACGAGCACCGCCATGTCGTCCTCGATCGTCACCCCGGGCCCGAACACGTTCTGGTCGCGGTGGTAGCCGTCCTCCGCCTCCGCTTCCAGGTACAGCGCGCTGAGCACGGACGAGTCGGACAGGTGCACGGCGAACGGGTCGGCCTCGGCGGCCGGGGAGCCATGAGCGCGGTCGTACTCCCGGGCGAGGTTCCGGCGCCGGCCGGCCTCGTCGCCGTAGAAGAACAGGCCGCCCTGCGCGAAGACCGTCTCGGGGCGGGTGCCCAGCCACCAGTTGACCAGGTCGAAGTGGTGCGTGGACTTGTGCACCATCAGGCCGCCGGAGTTGGCCTTGTCGCGGTGCCAGCGGCGGAAGTAGTCGGCGCCGTGCCGCAGGTCCAGCAGCCACTCGAAGTGCACCGAGCCCACCTCGCCGATCTGCCCCGAGGAGATCAGCTCCCGTACGGCCGAATGCGCCGGGTTGTAGCGGTAGTTGAAGGCGACCCGGACCTCGCGGCCGGTGCGCCGCTGCGCCTCCAGGATGCGGCGGGCCTTGTCGGCGTCGGTGGTCATGGGCTTCTCGGTGACCACGTCGCAGCCCGCTTCCAGGGCCCTCACGATGTAGTGGTCGTGGGTGTGGTCCACCGTGCAGACCACGACCAGGTCGATCCGCTCGCGGCGCAGCATCTCCTCGAAGTCCTCGGCCGCGTAGGCCGGTACGGGAGGAAGGCCCGGTCGGGCGTCCGCGATCCAGTCGTTGTGGACCGCCATGCGATGGGAGTTGACATCGCAGAAGCCGGCCAGTTCGAACCGGTCCGCGTAGGGACCGGCCAGCGCCTGGGCGAACAGCCGGGCGCGAGCGCCCAGGCCGACCACGGCGGCTCGGCGGCGTGCGGTGTCGGACGGCATACAGGTCTCCGTTCGGGAGGGACGGGAGGAAGCGGGGCGGAGTGACTCAGGGCGTCACGGGCCGCCAGGCGTCGGCGGCCGTGGCGGCGAAGGCCAGCGGGCCGAGGACGACGAACAGCACGACGGGGGTCAGGGCCAGCAGCACAGCCGTGGCACCGACGGCCCCGGCGAGCAGGACGGGTGCGAGCGGGTGCCGCGGCACCGACCGGAACACGACGGCCAGGGTCGTACGCCAGCGCGTCCCCTCCCGCCAGGCCGCGGCGCAGCGCAGCCCCAGTGCCGCGAGGGCCGCCGTGGCCACGGCGAAGGCGGCTCCCGGCCCGGGACCGCGAGCGTCCAGGGCCAGCGCGTCCAACCACAGCAGCGCCAGTACGGCGGTGGGCACGGCCCACACGGCGGGGCCCGAGGCCAGCACCGCACGCAACCGCCCCAGGAAGTGCGTGACCGTCACCCCCTGGCCGTCACCGGCCTGTTCGCGCAGCACCGCGCATCCCGCGACCAGCGCCGGGAACGCGGTGACCACCGGCAGCGAGGCGAGCAGCAGCAGGACGCCGAGCAGCAGACAGTCGGCGAAGCGGGCGAACCACGTACGGGTCATGGCGCGTTGTCCTCTCAGCCCTTCAGACCGGTGGTCTGCACGCCCTCCACCAGCAGCCGCTGGAAGGCGAGGAAGAACAGCAGCACGGGAACCAGGGTGAGGACGGACATCGCGAACATCGGGCCGAACATGGCGCTGCCGTCCATGTCGACGAACATCCGCAGCCCGAGCTGGAGCGTGTAGGTCTCCGGCTCGACCAGGTAGATCACCTGGGAGAAGAAGTCGTTCCAGCTCCAGATGAAGGAGAAGATCGTCGTCGTGACGATCGCCGGCTTGAGCAGCGGCATGATCACATGCCAGAAGGTGCGGTACGGGCCGCAGCCGTCGATCGCCGCCGCCTGGTCGAGTTCGGCGGGCAGCGACCGGATGAACTGGACGACGAGGAAGACGAAGAACGCCTCCGTGGCGAGGAACTTCGGCAGGATCAGCGGGAGATACGTACCGACCATGCCGAGTTCCTGGAAGATCACGTACTGCGGGATCAGCATCAGATGCGCCGGCAGCATCAGGGTGCCGATCATCAGCGCGAAGTACAGGCCCCGGCCGCGGAAGCGGAGCCGGGCGAAGGCGTAGGCGGCGAGCGAGCAGGACAGGACGTTGCCGATCACCGTGCCGACGGAGACCAGCAGCGAGTTGCCGAACAGCCGCCACAGGGTCAGGCCGCTGACACCGTCGACCGCCTCGGTGTAGTTGCCCGGCGTGAACACCTTGGGAATCGGGCTCAGGTTGGAGATGACCTCGGCGCCGGACTTGAACGACGCGGTGAGCAGCCACAGCACCGGGTAGAGCAGGACGAGGCCGATCACCACGCAGACGGTGTGCCAGGCCGTGGTCCGCAGCCGGGCACGGTCGGCGGGGGCGGGGGACGCGGCGGTCGTCATGACGTCTCCTCCTGTGCGTAGAAGACCCACAGCCGGGCGCTGCGGAAGACGGCGTACGTGATCAGCGCGATGACGGCCAGCAGCACCCATGCCATCGCCGAGGCGTAGCCCATGTGGAAGCTCGCGAACGCCTGTTGGTAGAGGTAGAGCGAGTACAGCAGCGTCGAGTCCGACGGGCCTCCGGTGCCGCCGCTGATCACGAACGCCGGGGTGAAGGCCTGGAAGGAGTGGATGATCTCCAGGACCAGGTTGAAGAACAGCACCGGGGACAGCATCGGCAGCGTGATCGAGAAGAACGTCCGCGTCCGGCCCGCGCCGTCCAGCGACGCCGACTCGTACAGCTCCTTCGGGATCTGCTTCAGCCCGGCCAGGAACACCACCATCGGCGCGCCGAACTGCCAGACCGTCAGCAGGACCAGCGGATACAGGGCGTAGTCCGGGTTGTCGGTGAAGCCGCCGACGTGCACACCGAAGAACGCCAGCGAGCGGTCGGTCGCCCCGTCCGTGGCGAACAGGGCCCGCCACACCAGGGCGACGCTGACGCTCGCACCGAGCAGGGACGGCGCGTAGAACGCCGCCCGGTACACACCGACTCCGCGGCTCGCCCGGTTCAGCAGCAGCGCCACGGCGAGCGCGGCCGCCAGCTTCAACGGCGTACCGATCAGGGCGTATTCGAGGGTCACACCGGCCGAGGTGAGGAACCGGTCGTCCTCCAGCATGTAGCGGTAGTTCGCCAGACCCACCCAGCGGGGCCGGGAGAACAAGTCGTAGTCGGTGAACGACAGATACAGCGAGATCACCATCGGACCCAGCGTCAGCACCAGCGTGCCGATCAGCCAGGGGGCCAGGAACACATGACCCGACAAGGCCTGTGAGCGGCGGCGCCGGGCCGGGCGTCGCGCGGCGGGGAGGGCACCGCTCGGGGGCGGCATGGGACGGGGCGGAGCGGTCGCCTGGCTCATCGGAGCCCTCCTGCACGGCGGGGCTGGACAACGGGTGGCAACGATTGCATGCGTTGTTTTCAGTCGGCAAGGGGTCGGGCGAACCTGTCTGCCTCCCTCCGCCGAGCCTTCACTCCGCAGGTCAAATTCGGTCGGCACGATTGACGGAGCCCTCGCAGGGGGCGTAGCTTCCCGGCCAACCGGAAACGGAGTGGCAACGTTTGCACTTCAAGCCGACCGAAGGGCCGTGATGTCTCCAGCACGCCGTTCCCCGACCCTGCCGCCGGCCACCGGGCTGTCGCGCCGGCGTCTCCTCGCCTCGCTCGCGGCGCTCCCGGTGGCCGGGGCCGCCGCGGGCTGCGGCTCGGGCGATGTAGCCGCCGACGGCACGGTGACGCTCGACTTCCAGTGGTGGGGCTCCGAGGACCGCAACCTGGCCACCGAGAAGGCCGTGCGGCTCTTCGAGCGGCACCACCCGAAGATCAGGGTGGCCACCTCGTACGCCGGGTACGACGCCTACCTCCAGCGGCTCGCCACCCAGGTCGCGGCCGGTGGCGGGCCCGACGTCATGCAGATGGACGTCGCCTACCTGCGGACCTACGCGGACCGTGATGTGCTCGCGAACCTCGCCGAGCCGGAGTTCTCGGCGATCTCCCGCAGCCGGATCCCCCGTCTCTTCCAGCAGACCGGCCTGGTCGACGGGACGCTGGTCGGCATCCCGACGGGCGTCGCCACCACCGCCCTCTTCATCGACCCCGCCCTGTGGCGCAAGGCCGGGGTCGGCATCCCGAAGGCGGGCTGGACCTGGGACGACCTGCTGACCGACGTCGGCCCGAAACTGAAGCGGGCCGTGCCCGGCCGCTCACCGCTGACCGACTTCGGCGGCTACGTCGAGTGCTTCCACGTCTGGCTGGTGCAGCGCGGCAAGTCGCTCTACGCCGGCGACGGCTCCATCGGCTTCTCCGAGGCCGATCTGCGCGGCTACTGGGAGCTCATGGAACGCCTGCTCGACAAGGGCGTCTTCACTCCGCCGCCCGTCACCGCGTCCTCGCTCAGCGGTGGGGCCGGCGACCGGGCGCTCGTCCGGAAGCTGTCCACCGCCGAGTTCCAGATCACCGCCACCGCCACGTCGTACTGGGAGACCTACGGCGAGGTCACCCCGATCCCCTTCCCGACGGTGTCGGCCTCGGCCCCGCCGGGGATGGCCGTCGCGGCCTCGTCGTCACTGTGCGTCCGGCGCACGTCCCCGCACCGGCGCGAGGCCGCGCTGCTGATCGACTTCCTGGTCAACGACCCCGGGGCGGCCGAGGCGCTCGGCGTGGTGCGCGGCCTGCCGCCCAACCAGCGCAACCTCGACCGGCTGGCACCGAAGCTCACCGGCGGCGACCGGGTCATCGCCCGCTACGTCGACGACGTCCGGGGCGACCTCGCACCGCCCCTGCCCCCGGCCCCGTCCGGCGCGGACGAGGACAAGAACGAGTTCCGGCGCGTCTACCAGGACATCATCTTCGGCAAGTCCGGGGTACGGGCGGCGGCGGGCGAGATGTGGGACAAGTTCCACACGAGCGTGCCGCAGGGCTGACCGGCCACGTCGCACTGTCCCGGCCGTCCCGCCCGGCGCCGCGCCGGCGGCCCGGGAGCCGGGCGGGGGCGGCGGCGGGCGTTGGCCGCGGCCGACCGGTTGGGCGCCACTCCGGAGACCATCGCTGCCGAACGCCGAACGCCGAACGCCGAACGCCGAACGCCGAACGCCGAACGCCGAACGCCGAACCGCGAACCCGAACCGCGAACCCGAACCGCGAACCCGCGAACCCGAACCGCGAACTGCGGGCCGCGCCACCTCGCCCCGACCCGGCTCAGCGCCTCGTCAGCGCCGCCGTCGAACCGCGGACGACGAGGTGAGTCGGCAGCACCCGCTGCATCGGCTCCTCACCCTCGACCTCGGGTGTCCTGAGCGTGCGGAACAGCAGGTCCACGGCGGCCCGCGCGGCGTGCGCCTTGGGTACCGACACCGTGGTCAGCGGCGGCGCGGCCATCCCGGACAGGGCGATGTCGTCGCAGCCCACCACGCTCATGTCGTCCGGGACCCGGACCCCGCGCGCGGTGAAACGGCTGATCAGCCCGAAGGCGACGATGTCGTTGAACGCGACCACCGCGGTCGCCCCACTGGCCAGCACCACGTCCGCCGCGCCCGTGATGCCCCCGTCGAAGTGCGGGGCGACGCTGCCCACCTGGACCAGGTCGATCGTGCCGCCCCGCGCCATCGCCTCGACCCCGGCCGCCCGCTCCCGCGCCTCCCACGTGCTGCGGGGGCCGCCCACATAGGCGATCCGGCGGTGGCCGAGCGCGTGCAGATGGGTCAGGGCGTCCGTCATCCCCTCGGCCAGATCGGCCGTGACGCTCGGGAAACCGGGCTCCCGGCGGTGCAGCAGCACCACCGGCTTGGCGGTGAGCCGGCCCAGCGATCCCAGCTCCTCGTCGCTCAGCTGGGACGCGGTCAGCACGATGCCGTCCACCTGCGGGGCGAGCGTGCGGATCGCGTCCATCTCGAGACCCTCGTCGCGCTCGGCGTCACTCACGATCAGCGAGTGCCCGAGCCCCCGGGCCCGGGCCTGTGCCCCCTTGCAGGCCTCCGCGTAGAACGGGTTCAGCAGATCCGGCACGATCAGGCCCACCGCCCCGGTACGCCCGGTGATCAGCCCCCGGGCCGCCCGGTTCGGCTGGTAGCCGAGGCGGTCGGCCGCCGCCTGCACCCGGTCCCGGGTGGCCGCGCTCACGGTCCCGTCCGGCGCGAGCGCCCGGGACACGGTGGAGGGGGAGACGCCGGCCGCCTGCGCGACCTCTCGAATTGTCACCTGCACGTCCCGAGATTTTCACCCCGTGCCATTCCCGTCAATGAGAAGGGCGGGCCAGGCCCGTTTCCTGCGGAGTCGTGACGGCAAACCTTTCCGCGCCTGTTGCAGACTGACGGGAGTGCGCGCCCGGTCAAGGAGTCGTGCGCTGCACGGCAACCGGCCGCACGGCTCCCGGCCTAGCGTGGCCGCGTCCCTTCCACCCGCCCTCCGAAACGAGGAAGCAGCGCATGCCGTACATCACCGTGGGCCAGGAGAACTCCACCCCCATCGACCTGTACTACGAGGACCATGGATCCGGGCAGCCGGTCGTCCTCATCCACGGCTTCCCGCTCGACGGCCACTCCTGGGAGCGGCAGAGCGCCGTACTGCTCGACGCCGGATACCGCGTGATCACGTACGACCGGCGCGGTTTCGGGCAGTCCTCCCAGCCGGCGACCGGCTACGACTACGACACGTTCGCGGCCGACCTGAACACCGTGATGGAGACCCTCGACCTGCGGGACGCCGTTCTCGTCGGGTTCTCGATGGGCACCGGCGAGGTCGCCCGGTACGTGTCGGCCCACGGCTCCGACCGGGTCGCCAAGGTCGCCTTCCTCGCCTCGCTGGAGCCCTGCCTGCTCAAGTCGGACGACAACCCGGGCGGGGTCGCCCCGAAGGAGTTCTTCGACGAGATCGTCGCGGCCGTGAAGGCGGACCGGTACGCGTACTACACGAACTTCTACAACGACTTCTACAACCTCGACGAGAACCTCGGCACCAGGATCAGCGAGGAGGCCGTCCGCAACAGCTGGAACGTCGCCGCGGGCGGCGGCTTCTTCGCGGCGTCCGCCGCGCCCGCCACCTGGTACACCGACTTCCGGGCCGACATCCCGGCGATCGACGTGCCGGCCCTGATCCTGCACGGCACCGGCGACCGCATCCTGCCGGTGGACGGGACGGCGAGGCAGTTCCACAAGGCTCTTCCGGCCGCGGACTACGTGGAGATCGAGGGCGCCCCGCACGGCCTGCTCTGGACCCACGCGGAGGAGGTCAACTCGGCACTGCTCGCCTTCCTGCAGAAGTGATCGAATTCTTCCTCCGATTCTTCCTGGACGGCCCTCGGCGGGGGTGGTGACATCGTCAAGGGCGGCAGCGGAACCGAGCTGCCGGCCCTTGACCGTGCCCGGAGGGGAATCAGGTGGCCGTCGTCCTTTGCACCGCGTCACTGTCGGCGGCCGACCGGGGGGAGCGCTGGCACCACGCCGTGTCGCGCACCTTCGTCCCGCTCGATGTGCGACTGCTGGAGAAGGACCCGTCGCCAGGAAGGATCGTCAGCCACGAGCTGGGTTCCTTACGGGTCTCGCACGTCCAGGCCGGCCCGCAGGTCGTGACGCGCAGCAGGCGGCTCATCGCCCGGGACGGGAAGGAGTTCCTCATCCTCACCCTTCAGCAGCGGGGCAGCTCCCTCAAGGAGCAGGACGGGAGGGAGGCCCGGATCGGGCCGGGTGACTTCTCCCTCTCGGACTCTTCCCGGCTGTTCCGCAAGAAGGTGCAGGACAGCTTCTCCTTCACCTCGTTCCACTTCCCTCGCGAGGATCTCCGCGTGCGGGACGACGACCTGCGGGCGGTCACCGCCACGGCGTTCTCGGGCCGGGAGGGCGGTGCCGCACTGGTGGCTACCTACTTCGCGCGCCTGGCCCGTGAAGCGGCCGGGTTCGACCCCGTCGCGGGCCGTCAGTTCGCCGCCACCGCGCTCGATCTGCTGGCGCTGCTGATCAACGAGCGACGCGGCCGCTTCACCACCCGGGCGCCGGAGACCGCCGCGGCCACCCTCGTGCGCGTGCAGGACCACATCCTGCGCAACCTCTCCGACCCCGGCCTGTGCCCGCCGGGCATCGCCGCCGCGCACTTCATGTCGGTCCGCTACCTGCACAAGCTGTTCGAGCTCGAGGGCGTCACGGTGGGGGAGTGGATCCGGACGCAGCGCCTCGAACGGTGCCGCAAGGATCTTCTGCGGTCCCCGGCCCCGGGACACGGGGTCGCGACCGTCGCCCGGCGCTGGGGCTTCGTGAGCCCCAGCCATTTCAGCCGTGCCTTCCGGGCGGCCTACGGCGTGACGCCCCGTGAGTGGCAGCGGAACGGCCTGACCGGGCGAATCCAGGCCTGAATCCGGGAACGCCCCGGCGGTTCGCCGCGTTGCACCGATGTTCACGCCGCCGACCCAGGGAGCATCGTGCCCGAGACCACGCCCGGCACCACCGCCGTCCTGCCCGTACTCCCCTCCCTGAGCGCACAGGCGGAGCGACTGGTCGAGACGGGGGTGCACGAGATCGCGGGCCTGCCGGCCGCCGAGATCCGTACGTACGCCGCCGACGCCGAGGCCTCGGTGGGCGGCGAGGGCGCCCTGCTCGCCGTTCACCCGGACCGGGCCCCCGCCTCCGCCCTCGCGCCGCTGCTCCGCCGCGAGGGCAAGCCCGGCTTCGTCGTCGTCGACATGCCCGACGTCGACGAGTTCACCCCCGCCGCCGTCGAACTGCCCGACACCCCGCTCTACGTCCTCACCGGCCTCGACCGCGGTGACCGTATGAGCAACTGGAGCCCGGACGAGGCACTGCCCGCCCTCACCGAGGAGGACCGCACCCCGCTGCTGCTCACCGAGGGCATCCACTGGGTGCTCCAGCAGCCGGCCGCCCTGGAGCGCAACCTGTGCTTCATGACCATCGGCTCCCGGCTGCGCAAGCCGAACGGCACGTTCGACGCCCGCACCCCGGCGATCTGGATCAGCAACGGCACCGGCCGCGACGGCCGCGAGCGCCGCGACGCCCCGAAGATCGGCTGGTGCTGGTGGAACAACCGCCACACCTGGCTGGGCTTCGCCTCCACCACGGGCCGCACGGCCTAGGAGGCTTCTGGCATCGGCCCGCCCCTCACTGCACGAGCGGGCCGGCCGGTGCCGGGCGGCCCTCGGCCAGGGCTTCGAGACCCCCGTGGGCCGCATCCCGTACGTCCGCGGGGACGCGGTCGTCGAGGGCGAGCACGGCGCGGTACTCGGCGGCGGCCTCGGCCCTCTCGCCGAGGTGGGCGAGGGCCTGGCCCAGATGGAGACGGACCTTGCCCGCCTGCTCGTGCCAGCCGCGGGCGTCGAACTGCCCCCGTATGGAGCGCAGAGCGTCCGCCGCCTCCTGCCAGTGCCCCTGGCCGAGATGGACGAACGACACCGAGTAGACGGCGGACAGCAGGGTGAAGTCCCGTACGTTGGGCGGGATCCGGTCGTGATGACGGGGGTCCGCGAGGGCGTCCAGGATGCCCTGGTAGGTCTCGACCGCAGCCCGGGCCCGGCCCGCCCCGCGCAGCACCCTGATCACCCCGCAGGACACCTGGAGATACCCGGTGACGTCGTCCGCCTCGGTGAACAGCTCCAAGGCGCGGTGGTAGTGGTCGGCGGCGGGCGGCATGTCGCCGACGGCGTCCCGCAGCCAGCCGAGATAGGCGTGGGCCCAGGCCTGCTGGAGGACGTTCCCGGCCGCTCCCGCCAGCCGCAGCGCGGCCGTGGCCGACTCCACCGCCTCGTCGTGCCGGCGGGCGCAGGCCCAGTACGCCCAGGCGAGGTAGTTGCGGTGGGTCGCCTCCAGACCGGCGTCGTCCAGTGCAGCCCCGGCCGTCGCGGCACGCTCGTAGACCTCGATCCAGTGGCCCCAGGACACCCAGTGGTCGGAGAACCAGTGCATGGCCTCCGCCACCTCGACGACCCGCGTGTGCTCACCCCGTGCCGCGGCCTCGCGGAACGCGGCCAGCCAGGTGTCGCCCTCCGCCTTGATCCAGCGCGCCGCCCGCTCACGGTCGTCGAGGGCGACCAGCCGGCCGGGGTCCGGCGCGGGCATGCCGTAGTCCGGCTCGTACCAGCGGCCCGCGAGGACGGCGGTCTCCAGCAGCCAGTGCCGCAGGCGGGACCGTGCGGCGAGCGACCTCTCCTCCCCGTCCTCCTGGCGGTGGCGGGAGGCCGCGTACAGCCGGAGCAGGTCGTGCAGCCGGTAGCGGTCCTGACGGGACGTCATCAGCAGTCCCGCCTCCAGCAGTTCCTCCAGGACGTCCTCGGCGTCGGGCAGCGGGACACCCGCGAGCACCGCGGCCGGTGCCACGCTGAAGTCCCCTCCGGGTACCAGCGACAGCAGCCGGAACATCCGGGCGGCCTCGGGGGCGAGACGGGAGTAGGAGAGCGCGAAGGCGGAGTTGATCCGCAGGTCGCCCGCGCTGAGCGCGTCCAGTCTGCGGTCCTCGTCGGCGAGCCGGTCGGCGAGGCGCCGCAGGCTCCAGTTGGTGCGGGTGGCGGCCCAGTTGGCGGCCACCCTGAGGGCCAGCGGCAGATGACCGCACAGCCCGGTCACGACATCCGCCGCGTCCGGCTCGGCGGCCACACGCCCGGTGCCCACGACGGCCCGCAGCAGGGCGGCGGACTCCTGCCGGCTCAGTCCGCCGAGCTCGACGCGCCGCACCCCCTCCAGACCTGCGAGGGCACGGCGGCTCGTCACGACCAGGAGCAACCGCCCCTCGCGCGGCAGCAGCGGCCTGACCTGGGCCTCGCCGCCCGCGTTGTCCAGCACCAGGACCCCGCGGAGCCCGGCGGTGATCTCCTGGTAGCGGGCGAGTCGCTCCTCGGCGCCGAGCCGGGCCAGCTCGGCGTCCCCCACGCCCCACGAGGCCAGCAGCCCCGACACGGCCTGCTCCGCGGGGAGGGGCTGCTCGTCCAGGCCCCGCATGTCCACCATGAACGCCCCGTCGGGGCAGGACGACGCCAGCTCCTCGGCCAGCCGGACCGCCAGCGTCGTCTTGCCGCTTCCGGGCGGGCCGCACACCACGGCCGCCGGCGGCACCCCTGGCCCCCGGCCCGGCATCGGCCCGCTGCCGGCGGCCTCCTGCGCGAGGGCGCGCAGCACGGCCAGTTCCTCCTGCCGCCCGACGAAGTCGCGAACTCCCCTCGGCAGCGTGTGTGGCGAGGCCTTGACGGACCCGGCGGCCCGCGCGCCGGGACGGGCGGCGCGGGCGGCACCCAGGAGTTCCGCGTGCGCCGCCTCGTCCAGCTCCAGGCCCTGGGCGAGCGCGGTGACGGTGCCCCGGTGCGGACGGCGGCTCTTGCCCCGCTCCATGTCACCGATGGCGCGCCCCGACACCCCGGAGGCCTCGGCCAGCTCCTCGATCGTCAGCCGACGGCTCTGCCGTAACGCGCGCAGCAGCCGGCCGAACGGCGCCGCGATCCCCACCCCGGTGTCCACCGCGCGATGATACGCGCGGCAGCCGGTGCCCGGTCGTGGCCGCCGCCCCGGCGGGATCAGCCGGCGGCGTGGGCGCCGAGGACGGCCTGCGCGTAGACGATGCCGAGGCCGTAGGCGCCGCCGTACTCCTTCACCACGTCCGTCACCGCACCGTAGGTCTCGGTGCGGGCCCAGTCGCGCTGCAACTCCAGGAGCACCTGCACCCAGGTGACCGGGACGGCCCCGGCCTGGACCATGCGCTGCACCGCGTGGTCGTGGGCCTGCGGGCTGACGCCGCCGGACGCGTCGGTGACGACATAGACCTCGTAGCCCTGGGCGAGCGCGGAGAGCGCGGGCAGGACGACGCAGACCTCGGTCCACAGCCCGGCGATGACGAGCTTCCGCCTCCCGGTGGCCTTGACCGCCTCGACGAAGGCCACGTCCTCCCAGGCGTTCATGGAGGTGCGGTCGACGGGCTTCCGCTCGGGGAAGACGTCCGCCAGCTGCGACAGGAGCGGGCCGGAGAAGGACTCGGCGGCCACGGTGCTCAGCACCACCGGCACGTCGAAGGTCCGGGCGGCTCTGGCCAGACCGACGGTGGCGTTGATGATGGCGGTGCGGTCGCCGCTGCCGGTGCCGAAGAACATCTGCGGCTGGTGGTCCACGAACAGCACCGCGCAGTTGTCCGGGGTGAGCAGGTCGGGGCTGGGGGTGGCGGTGACGTCGGCGATGCTGACCATGGTTGCTGTCCTCCGGGGAGCGTTATTCCGGCTCGGATCTCGGCCGGTTCGCTCGTCACGCTAGGCAGGCCGCACGAGCGCCGGAGGGGTTCGGGCCCGCCCGTGCACGGAGGGGACAGCAGGGGTGCGCCCGGGGGTAACTTCCGGCGTCAGCGCACCCAGCCGGTGTAGCGGTTGCCGCCTCCGCGGGGCGACTCGGTGGAGCGGGCCCGGATGTCGCCGCTCTCCACGGCCGCGTTCACCGCGCGCACCAGCCAGGCGTTGACCGACAGCCCCTCACGTGCGGCGGCCTCCTCGGCGCGCCCCTTGAGGTGGCCGGGCAGCCGCAGATTGATCCGCGCGGTGGTGCCGTCGTCGGCGTCGGCGGGCACCGGGGCCGGTGCCGGGGCCCTCGGCGGCTCGGGACGCGTGTCCGGCTCCTCGAAACCGGCGCCCGTCGGCGGCGGTGTCACGACGAAGGCGGGGTCGAGCCCGCGCAGCCGTACGTCGACCGAGCCGGGGGCGAGTTCGCGGGTGATCTCGTCCATGGCGGCGGACAGCACGTTCAGCAGTGTCAGGCGGGTCGCCGACTCCAGCGGAGCGGTCAGCCGCTCGGCCAGCTCGCGGGCGTCCTCCCCACCGGCTTCGGCAGCCACCGCGAGTTCCCGGCGGAGTGTGTCGACGTAGGGCGTGAGGTCCATGGCGGCATGATGGCATCAAGGTGGCGCCATGAGAAAACCCCAGGTCGAAGGAGCTGGGGTTCGTCGTTCTCGGGTGCCTCACACGAAGGCGCTCTGACCGGTGATCGACTTGCCGACGATCAGGGTGTTCATCTCGCGGGTGCCCTCGAAGGAGTAGATGGCCTCGGCATCGGCGAAGAACCGGGCGATGTCGTGCTCCAGGAGGATCCCGTTGCCGCCGAAGATCTCCCGGCTCCAGGCCACGACCTCCCGCATCCGGGAGGTGACGAACGCCTTGGCCAGCGCGGAGTGTTCGTCACGGAAGATCCCCGCGTCCTGCAGCCGGGCGAGCTGCACCAGCATGCCCCAGGACGCCGTGATGTTGCCCAGGCTCTTGACCAGCAGGTCCTGCACCAGCTGGAAGCCGCCGATCGGGCGGCCGAACTGGCGGCGCTCCCTGGCGTAGTCGAGGGCCAGTTCGTAGGCGCCGACCATCACGCCCAGTGCCTGCCAGGCGACGCCGCCACGCGTGGCGCGCAGGATCTCGGCGACGTCCCGGAAGGAGTTGATGTTCTGCAGGCGGTTCGCCTCCGGCACCCGGACGTCGGTCAGGGTGATCTCGGCGTTCTCCACGATCCGGAAGGCGATCTTGCCCTCGATCTTCACCGGCTCGAAGCCGGGCGTGCCCTTCTCGACGACGAAGCCCTTGACGTGGTTGTCGTCGACGTCCCGGGCCCAGACCACGACGCAGTCGGCGAAGGTCGCGTTGCCGATCCACTTCTTGGCGCCGTTCAGCACCCAGGTGCCGCCCTCGCGCCGGGCGGTCGTACGCATGCCGCCCGCCACGTCGGAGCCGCCGAGCGGTTCCGTCATGGCGAAGGCGCCGATCTTGTCCATCGCGGCCAGCTCCGGGAGCCAGCGGTCGCGCTGCTCCTGGTCGCCGCCCGAGTGGATCGAGTACATCGCCAGGCCGTTGTGGACGCCGAAGAACGTGGACACGGAGGCGTCGGTGCGGGTCATCTCCAGGGCGAGCATGCCGCTGAGGAGGTTGCTGACGGCGGGGCGGTGTTCGCCGTAGCCCTCGTAGGGCAGTCCGGCGAGGCCGCTGTCGCGGAACAGCGAGATGAGCTCCGTGGGGAAGCGGTCCTTGGCCCAGTTCTCGTTCACCAGCGGCTTGACCTCGTCCCGCATGAGGGAGCGGGCCTTGAGGAGGATCTTGCGCTCCTCGTCCGGCAGCAGCGCCTCGTAGCCGTAGAAGTCGGCGGTCAGCCGGTCCTCGAGGGGTTCCATGAAGGTGGTCATCTCAGTTCTCCTCCTTGTCGGCGCCGTCCAGGGCGGACAGCACGGCGAGTTGCCTGCGGTCGCGCGTCTCGGTGAGTTCCGGGTACGTGGAGGAGCCGTAGGCCTTTTCCACGGCTTCGATGAGCCGTTCCTGTTCTTCCTTGTTCTGCGAAGGCATGCCGAGCTCCATCTGCCGCATCGACGTGCCGATGTGCTGGACGAGGTGCCGGTAGCCGCCGGGGCCGCCGCCCAGGTGCGCGCCGAGGAACGGCCCGACCGTGGCCCAGCGCAGGCCCAGCGAGTTCGTCATCACCTTGTCGAGGTCCTCGGGGGTCACCACGCCCTGCTCGACGAGGTACACCGCCTCGCGGCTGAGCGCGTTCTGCAGCCGGTTCCCGACGAAGCCGGGGATCTCCTTGCGCTCGACGACCGGGGTGCGGCCGACCGAGGTGTAGAAGTCCACCGCGTCCTGCACGGCGTCCTCGCCGGTGCGCTCCCCGGGCACGACCTCGACGAGCGGGACCAGGTGCGGCGGGTTGAAGGGGTGGCCGATCAGGACCCGGGCGGCGGCCTCGTCCGGCAGTTCACGCGTGAACGCGCTGGACGGGATCGCCGACGAGGAGCTGAGCAGCAGCGCGTGGTCGGGTGCCTCCCGGACCAGCGTGGCGAACAGGTCCCGCTTGAACTCGACCCGCTCGGGGCCGTTCTCCTGGACGACGTCCGCGTCCCGGACCGCCTCGGCGACATCAGCCGCGATGCGTACCCGGTCGGCGAGGTCCGTCACGTCCAGGCCGCGGGCGGCCAGCTGCGGGGCGTTGCGGTCCAGGGCCTCGGCCACGGCCTCGGCGAGGTCCGGCCGCGGGTCGGTCACCTTGACGGTCAGGCCGTGCGCGGCGAACAGCGTCGCCCAGGACAGTCCGATGGTCCCGGCGCCGATCACCGCCGCCGTACGGAAGGCGCGGGTCATGACAGGGCTCCCTTCAGGTAGTCGTGGACCGGCTCGACGCCCGCGAGCGTCAGGTCGGTGAGGATGTGGCTGGCGGAGACGACCTCCAGGACCGGCAGGTCGGCCAGCGGGGCCAGCACGTGCTGGAACAGCTGCAGCCGGGCGGGACCGGTCCAGGCCTCCTTGACGGTGAGGTCGGTGATGCGGGTGCGGACGAGTTCCTGCACGCGTGGCAGACCGTCGTAGCCGGGAACGGTCTTGAGCATGAAGGTCGGCACGGTGATCTGTGCCGCCGCCTCGGCCCGGTCCAGCTCGTGGTGCTTGTAGCCCATGGTCGCGGTGGCGACCCGCTGCGCGCCGTGGTCGAGGGTGCCGACGAGCGCGCCGGTGTCGACGCGGAGCGCCGGGGAGCCCATGACCTTGGGGTAGGCGGAGACCTCGCGGCCGGAGGCGGTCGCCGGGAAGTTGTCGAGGTACATCGCGTGCAGGTACTCGCCCCGCTCGCCCTCGAAGCCGACGGGGATCGCCTGGCCGGCTTCCGTGTAGGGGCCGTAGCCGCTGACATCGCCCATCTTCATGACCTCGAACCGGACCAGCGGATCGTCGATCCGCAGCGGCTCCGGGACGACCGCCCGCAGCGCCTCGGGGTCGGTGCGGTAGACGACGTTGAGGTATTCACGGTCGGTGAACCGCGGGACCGTCGGCGCGAACGCCGGGCTGGTGAGCGGGGTGGTGACGTGCCGTCGTACGTCCTCGGACCGCATGGCGCCTCACCGTCCCGTCCACCGCGCGGGGCGGCGCTCGGCGAAGGCCGTCATGCCCTCGCGGACGTCGGCCGAGGCCATCAGGGTCTTCATCTGTTCGCGCTGGAAGGCGAAGGCCTCGGCGTCGGGCGCCCCGTCGGCGGCGCGGACGACGTGCTTGACCGTGGCGAGCGCGAGCGGGGCGTTCTCGGCGAGCCGCTCGGCCAGCCGGAGCGCCTCGGCGACGGCCTGGCCGGTGGCGGTGACCCGGTTGGCCAGGCCCAGTTCACCGGCGCGGCGGCCGTCTACGGGCTCGCCGGTCAGCAGGAGCTCCATGGCCAGGTGGTGCGGGATCCGCTTGGGCAGCCGGATCACACCGCCGCCCGCCGCGATCAGCCCGCGCTTGACCTCGGGCAGACCGAACCGGGCGTCCTCGGCCGCGACGATCAGGTCGCAGGCCAGGGCCAGTTCGAAGCCGCCGCCCATGGCGAAGCCCTCCACGGCCGCGATCAGCGGCTTGGCCGGCTCGGACTCGGTCAGGCCGCCGAACCCGCGGCCCTCGACCTCGGGCGACTCACCCCGCAGCGCCGCCTTGAGGTCCATGCCGGCGCTGAAGGTGCCTCCCTCACCGGTCAGGACACCGGCCCGCAGCGCGGGGTCGGCCTCCAACTCATCGATCGCTGCGCTCAGTTGGGACGCCACCGCCGCGTTCACGGCGTTGCGGGCCTCGGGCCGGTCGAGGGTGATCAGCAGGGCGGAGCCGATGCGCTCGGTGCGCACGACGGGAGAAGTAGGGGTGCTCATGACTGTCCTCCTGTGGTGATCAGCGGGTGGTGGCGTCGAGTTCGGCGAAGACGTCCTCGGTGTCCTGGCCCGCGACCGGCGCGAGGCGGCGGATCGAGCCGGGGGTGGCGGAGAAGCGCAGCGGGATGCCGATGGTGCGGACCGTGCCCTCGGTCGGGTGCTCGGCGGTGTCGAGTAGGTGGCCGTCACGGACGTAGGGGTCGTCATGGGCGCGGTCGAGTTCCAGCACCGGGGCCATCGGGATGCTGTGCTTGGCGCACACCTCGGCCCACTCCTCGGTGGTCAGCGCCGGGGCGCAGGCCGCCAGCAGTTCGGCCAGGTCCTCGTGGTCGGCGCTGTCGATGGCGTCGCCGTTCACACGCGGGTCCTCGGCGAGGTCGGGGCGTCCGGCGGCGGTGAAGAAGTCCCGGTAGTTGGGCGGGTTGTACGGCATGACACAGGCCAGGCCGTCCTTGGTGCGTACCGCCTTGTGGCCCTTCAGCATCGACAGCGCGAAGCCGGTGGGGCCGGTCTCGGGCACATGGGTGTGTCCTGCGAGGTGCTCGACCAGGTTGAACGCGAGCAGGGTGTCGGTCATCGGGATCTCGATGAGCTGGCCCTGGCCGGTGTTGTTCCGGTGCAGCAGGGCGGCCAGCACGCTGTAGGCGATGGTCAGCGAGGAGACCTTGTCACCGATGATGGTCGGCAGGTAGACGGGCTCGCCGAGTGCCCGGTCGGCGATGTCGACCAGGCCGGAGGCGGCCTGCACGGTCTCGTCGTACGCGGCGTTGCCGGCCCGGTCCGAGTCGCTGCGGAAGCCCTGGGCGTGCGCGTAGACGAGGCCGGGGTTGCGGGTGGCGATGTCGTCGTGGGACAGGCCGAGGCGGTGCAGGGCGCCGGGGCGCATGTTGGTGATCAGCACGTCCGCGGTGTCGATCAGCCGCAGTGCGCGCTCGCGGTCGGTGTCGTCCTTGAGGTTGAGGGCGACGCTGCGCTTGTTGCGGTTGACGTTGAGGTTCAGCGGGGTCATGCCCGGAGTGGTCCTGTAGTGACCCACGCGGACGGTGTCGGCCGGCGACTCGATCTTGATCACGTCGGCGCCGAGGTCGCCGAGGATCTGGGCGGCGTACGGGCCCATCACCACGGTCGAGAGGTCGATCACGCGCACGCCCTCCAGTGGGCCGGCGGTGGTGTTCGTGATGTCCGTCATCGTTGCCTTCACTCCTAGCTTCGCCATGTGTATGTATCTGGAAACTAAGTTAGCAAGGGCGGGCTGAGGACGGAATGACCGAATAGCGAAAAGCGGTATGACCGCAGTGGTCATACCGCTTGTTTGGAGCTTTTCAGGGTTTAGGCGTGCAGAGGGTCGGCGAACACTACGCGGGCTGCTGCGACGACTCCCTCCAGGTCACCGCCTTCGGCGCGGTCCTTGCGCCAGAACAGACCGGTCTCCAGTGTGGGATGGAAATCAGAGAACGGGAGGACCGACACATTGTCCAGACGATAATTCTGTACAGGACTTCTGGAGTCCAGCATGGAAATGGAGAATGCCAGTCCGCTGGCCACTATCTCGGAAACTCCGTCGAAAGTTACGCTGCTCAGTTCGATCCGCTTCTTGATGCCGAGATCGGACAGCTGCTGGTCGAGTCCGCGGAAATACGCGTTGGTCACGGCCGCGGGGGAGCCCGCGTAGGCGAGTTCGGCGAGCTCCGCCAGCGCGACCGACTCCCGCCCCGGGAAACGGTCCCTGGGCACGACCGCGCCGAGCCGCTCCGACATCACCGGCAACTGTTCCAGGGCGGGGTCGCCGCAGACCGGGAGGCGGGCCAGTGTCAGCGCGAGCCGTCCGTCGCACACCGCGTCGACCAGTCGGTCGGTGCCGCCCGGCCAGCGTTTGATCTCGAACCGGTCGCCGACCCGCTCGGCGAGGGCGTCCATCCGTTCGCGCAGGTCCGGATGGATGCCGCTGGGGACGCCGAGCAGCAGTGTGGTCCGCTGAGGCCGGGCCGTCTCGTCGAGACGCCATCGGATGGAGTCGACCTGCTCCAGGACGCCGCGCGCGATCGGCAGCAGCGCGGTACCGGCGGCGGTGAGCCTCACCTTGTGCGTGTCGCGGTCGAACAGCCGGTGCCCGAGTTCGCCTTCGAGGTCCTTGATTCGCCGGCTCAGCGGGGACGCCGCCATGTGCAGTTTGCGGGCCGCGGTGGAGAAGTTCAGTTCTTGGGCGACGGCGACGAAATAACGCAGGTGTAGGAGCTCCACGCCGCCAACCCTAGCGACCGCGTATCCGGATGACGGGACCTCACCCGCCCTCCGGGTACGCCCCGGGCATGGAATTCCCGACCCCGTCCCCGTCCCCGTCCCCGCCCACGCCCCGGGTCCGGCGTGCGTAGGCGCGGGCCGCGCGTGCGCGGTCGCCGCAGCGTGTCGAGCACCAGTGGCGACGGCCGTGCCGCAGCAGATAGCGGCCGCAGGGCGGGGAGCCGCAGGCGGTGAGCCGCTCGGCGTCGGGCCCGGTGAGCAGGTCGGCGGCGTCGGCGGCGAGGGTCGCGAGGGCGTGGTCGACGATCTCGGTGGTCGGGTGCGGGGGTGTGCGGTAGGGGCCGCTCTTCTCGTCCCACTGGAGCAGCGCGGCGGTGGGCACCTTGGTCATGGCGTCGTTGACGGCCGAGAGGGCGGCGGGCAGGGCCGGCAGTGCCTCGACGCGGGAGGCGAGCAGCGACCTGATCTGTTCGCGCAGCGACCGCAGCTGTGCCGTGCACATCTCCCGCAGGCCCGCGTCCACGGGGGCGAGGCCGTGGTCCGCCAGCCACTGATTCGCCCGCGCCGGCGTGCCGAGGAAGTCGGTGAACCTGCCGCCGGGCGACGCGATGACGCTGTTGGCGAAGGCGAGGGCCGCGTACTGCTCCTCGCCGGGGGCGGGGGGTACGGCGGGTTCGACGAATCCGGCGGGCTCGGCGGCGGCGTTCACATCCATGGCTCTCATGGTACGACTCGCCTCTATCCGTGAGAAGCGTGCTACGGTCTCTCACGGATAAGCCGCTCCCATCCGTGAGGTGTTTCCCTGTGACTCCTTCAGCGACGAACCGTGAGCAGTTCCCCGTCCGCGTCTTCGGCGGCCCGACCGCTCTCTTCGAGTACGGCGGCCTGCGGTTCCTGACCGACCCCACCTTCGACGCCCCCGGCGACTACCCGGAGTCGGGCGGCCCGGTCCTGACCAAGACCGCCCCCGCCTCCGGCAGCCCCGCCGAGCTCGGCGCCGTCGACGTGGTCCTGCTGTCCCACGACGAGCACGCCGACAACCTCGACCGGGCCGGCCGGGCCCTGCTCGCCGACATACCGCTGACCCTCACCACCCCGGGTGGCGGCAAGCGCCTCGGCGGCAAGGCCAGGGGGCTGGCCGACTGGGAGTCGGTCGAGCTGGACCGCCCCGACGGCGGCACTGTCACCGTGACCGGCGTCCCCGCCATCCATGGCCCCGGTCCGCGTGAGGAGACCGAGGCGATCACCGGACAGGTCGTCGGATTCGTCCTGACCGGAGACGGCCTGCCCGCCGTGTACGTCAGTGGCGACAACGCCTCCCTCGACGCGGTCAAGGAGATCGCCGAGCGCCTCGGGCCGGTGGACACCGCCGTCCTCTTCGCGGGCGCACCCCGCTTCGCCGTCCTCTTCGGCGGAGACACCCTCGTGCTGGACAGCGGCCAGGCCGCCGAAGCCACGCTGATCCTCGGCGCCCGCCGCGTGGTGCCCGTCCACTACGACAGCTGGACCCACTTCACCGAGGGCCGCGAGGAACTCCAGGCCGCCTTCACCGCCGCGGGGCTGGCGGACCGCCTGGACTGGGGGCACTCCGGCTGACCGGGGGCATCCCGGCTGGCCGGGGGGCATCGCGGCAGCCGGTTCCGTCGTAGGGTGAATGCCGCTCGCGAGGGACAGGAGGCCGAGGTGGCCGAGACGGCGCAGATCCGGACGACGGTGGCCGAGGTGATGGCCGAGCTGGCCGCCCTCGAGGACCCCAAGGCGCGCGCGGTGAACGAGAGGCACGGTGACGACCACGGTGTGAACCTCGGCAAGCTGCGCGCGCTCGCCAAGCGGCTGAAGACACAACAGGAACTCGCGGGCCGGCTCTGGGAGACGGATGACACCGCGGCGAGACTGCTGGCGATCCTGATCTGCCGCCCGAAGGTATTCGAGCGGGATGCGCTGGACGTCATGCTGCGCGAGGCGCGCACCCCCAAGGTGCACGACTGGCTCGTGAACTACGTGGTGAAGAAGAGCCCGCACTCCGAGGAACTGCGCCTGGCCTGGTCCGCCGATCCGGATCCCGTGGTCGCGAGCGCCGGCTGGGCGCTGACCACCGAACGCGTGGCGAAGAAGCCCGAGAGCCTCGACCTCGCGGGACTGCTCGACGTGATCGAAGCCGAGATGAAGGACGCCCCGGACCGCCTGCAGTGGGCGATGAACCACTGCCTGGCCCAGATCGGCATCGAGCGCGCCGCCCACCGCGCCCGTGCCATCGACATCGGCGAGCGCCTGGAGGTGCTCAAGGACTACCCGACACCCCCTGGCTGCACCTCCCCGTACGCGCCCGCCTGGATCACCGAGATGGTGCGCCGGCAGCACGGCTAGGGAGTGTCCGGCCGATCATGTCCGGAGCCAGATGTTGATGGCTGCGGCGGTTGCCGTGCCGAGGTAGACGTAACGACGCTTGTCGTATCTGGTAGCCACTGCCCGATGCTGCTTCAGTCGGTTGATGGCCCGTTCGACAGTGTTGCGTTTCTTGTACCGCTCTTCTTCGAAGCCGGGTGGTCGCCCGCCGCGTGAGCCTTTGCGCAGGCGGGCGGCCTGACTGTCAGCCTTCTCCGGGATCGTGTGCTGGACTCCCCGGCGCCGCAGGTACTCACGGCAGGGCCCGTTGCTGTAAGCCTTGTCGGCTGCGACGCTGCCGGGCTTCTTGCGCGGCCTGCCCGGCCCGATCTTCGGGACGCGGATCTTTTCCAGGACCGGCTTGAACTGCGTGCAGTCAGCGCGCTGACCTGGCGTGACGATCAGAGACAATGGGCGGCTGAGACCGTCCGCGCTCAGGTGGACCTTGGTGGTGAATCCGCCGCGCGAGCGGCCCAGGCCCTCACCTCCAGCACCACCTCCACCAGGCGGGCGTGCAGGCTCTGCCACGGCGTTTCGCGCTGATGTTCTGGCCCTTCGGCCCCCTTTGAAGCGAGAGCCGGCGATGGGTCGATGCGGGCCCCCGCCGCATGCTGATGCGCCCGCACGATGGTGGAGTCGACCGAGGCTTCCCAGTCGATCTCGCCTGCGGCGTCGGCCGCGGCCTGGACCTGCTGGAGCAGACACTCCCACGTCCCGTCGGCCGACCACAGCCGGTGCCGTTCGTAGACCGTCTTCCACGGCCCGAACCGTTCAGGCAGGTCACGCCACTGCACGCCGGTCCGCAACCGGTGCAGAATCCCGTCGATCACCTGCCGGTGATCCCGCCACCTGCCACAACGCCGGTTACTGACCGGCAGGAACGGCTGCAGCCGTTCCCACTCCGCATCACTGAGATCGCCCCGCCCCATTACATGAGGAACGATCCATAGACACGGCGGTCGCAAGATCACACGAACCCTGATCCCTAATCTGTCACGAACGGTGCGTATCCCACCGGGACCTCGCTCACCTGAAGATCAGAGAAGATCAAGGTCAGGTTGTGAGCGTTGGTCTCGATGCGAACCTCATGGAAGTCGATCCCGACGGCCTTCGACCAACGGCGGGCAGCCTCCGACTCGGGGAGAAGCTCAGCTCCTGGGTACATGCAATGACACTTCACGCCCCAGACGTAACCGCCGAGGTCGGGGTCAGCAGTTTCGTGATCGAGGAGACGATCGTCCAAGGAGACCTGCCAGATCTCCGTGGGCACTGACGTCTCACATCGGGCCTCGACGCAGTACCGAAAGAGGTACCGCCGGTAGGCCGGCGCGACGCCGGTGCTGGGGGCAGCCGTCGCGTAGATGAAGACCTCGTAGTCGCGCATGTAGTTGGTGTATCCGTGGTGCACGACAGCGTGATCGAAGGTCTCGTCGAGCATCTGCTCAAGTGCGGCGGTATCCATGCCGCCCTTCTACCTCACCCGGCGAGACCTTCGACAACGAGATTCACGGGTGTTGGGCGCCCTTGCCTCAGAGATCGCCCGGACAAGTCCTAGGAGGCGACGGCGCCTCGTTACTCCGGTGCCTCTCGCCAATGGAGGCAGCGACTGTAGTCGAAGCTCCACTTCAGGCAGAGCTGGGCCTTGACGCTGGTGCCTCGGTCCCGGAACTCGGTGATGATCTTGTTGCCGTCGATCCGGGAGAACCCGACCTGGGTCTCGAAGTCGATGTCCATCTCGTTCTCGAGTTCAAGGCTGGCGAGGGCATATCTGCGCTGCGCCTCGGGGTACTTGAGGAAAACGTCCATGATGGCGTTGCGGAACTCGACATCCCCGTTCGGTGCCTCTGCCACGACTGTCTCCTGACCTGCCGGTGGGTGGCCGTCTGCTTAAGCGCATTCTGTCCGCATATCCATGGAAGTGCGCGTCTTGCGTCACCCGAACAGGCCTGTACGGCGGTGCTCCCGCCCAGCACGGGGTCTGGGCGGGAGCGGTGCGGTCCCCTCCGGTCGTTCTTCAGCACGAAGGGACCGCTCGCCCTTCCAGACTGGAAGGTCCGACGCCCGGGGAGGCGTCCGCGTTCCATGGTGCGCCTCGCCCCGGATGTCGCGACGAGAAGTACGTTTCCGCCTTCAAAAGCGTTCAATACGCCATGTTTTGCACGCCCACGTGACCGACCTGGCCCAGTGAGGCGCGCTGCGGGCACAGGGACGCCCGGCGGCATTGTTCCGTAACTCCATGATCACGTTGAGTGTCCGGCGGTCTACGCACCATGCTGACGTCCAACTCCTCCGCAGCGCCTCAGCACCGCCGTGGAAGAGCCTTCCAGACGCCTCGAGTTGAGAGACAAGGTGCGATGTCCAGTAAGCAGGTGTTGACCGTCGTCGTGATGGTGGCGGTCTTCGCGTGGAGCACGGTGATGACCGTGCTGGGGCACCTCGCGGCCGTGGCCGCGCTGCTGCCGTCGCTCGGACTGCTCGTACAGCAGATCGTCGCCGCCCTCCACGCCGCGCAGTCCCCGCGCCACACCCCGGTGGACGCCGCCCCGACGGCCATAGCGGCCGGACCCGAGGAGTCGGTGCGATGACCCCGTTCTCCGCGTACGAGCAGCCCGACGGCGAGCCGCCGAGCAGGCGCGGCCGCAAACCGGAGTCGATCGGTGAGCAGGTGGGCCCCTCCCACCGGGCCTGGCTGGAGCCGGTGCGCAGCAGGCTCTTCGCCAGCGGGCTCACGCTCGACGACCTCGTCGGCCGCTCCGGCTACTCCAAGGCCCGCATCAGCGAACTGCTGCGCGGCAAGGGCTACTACCCCGGCTGGGAGATCACCTACAGCGTGGTCATGGCCCTGGACATCCCCGTCTGGCCGCTGCGCCGCCTGTGGACCGCGGCGGCCCGTGAGGCGGCCAAGGACCCCGGGTGGATCGAGAGCCGCATACACGCCGTCCAGCCGCTGCCCCCGGAGCGGCCCCCGCTCGCGCACCAGGGCTTCACCGAGGCCATGCGCCACCCCTACACCGCCTACGCCCGCGCCTTCCTGCAGAGCGACCGGCGCGCCCACTGGGTCGTCTCGGAAGCCTGCGACATCCTCTGGCTGGGCTGGGACGACGCCGTCGCCGGCCCCAACGTCCCCCGCCACGCGTGGCGGCTGCTGCGCTCCCGCGTCCTGTTACGCGCGCAGCTTCACCCGGCCGGACACCCTGATCTGCGCCCGGCGGCGTTCCAGACCGTCGACCAGAGCCGGATCGACGATCTCACCGCCCGGTTCGCCCGCATCGGCCGGCTCGCCGACTTCTTCGACGCCGTCGCCCGGCTGCCCCAGAACCAGCTCGACGTCACCGTCCTGCGCTATCTGTGCGGCATCCACCCCGACGCCGTCCCCGACGTCGTCGGCCTGTCCGCGGCCATCACCCAGTCCATCGACCACCACGCCCGAGGCGCCCTCGAAGGCACCTACCACCGCCATGACCACCGGGAGTGAGCACCCCGCCATGACCGCCATCGACGACCTCCTCTCCCGCTCGCTCCTGCTGCACGATCCCCACGTGCCGTCGGACACCGTCCCCTACGAGGACACCGCCTACCCGGCCTTCGCCCCGGACGGCACCCCGCTGTGGGACGTCGGCGGCGGCGACCTGGCCGACGACAACGCCGCCCGGAGTCTGCGGGCCCTGTGCGAGGCGGTCGTCGTCCACGCCACGCCCGGCCAGCTCGCCGACTTCGTCACTGAACAGCTGCCCTCCCCGCGCGGCGCCTGGATCCTGGGCTGCGTACTGCAACTCGCCGACGAGCGGGACGGCGCGCGCTTCTGGTGGCAGTACGCCGCCGGGGCCGGTGAACCCGCCGCCTCCTACTGCCTCTACCTGCACCACCTCGCGCTCGGCGACCGGCAGGCGGCCGCCCTGTGGCACAAGCAGGCAGGCGACGACGCACCGGCCGACAGCGGCCTCGGCGTCGACACCAGCATTCCCACGGTCCTGCGCATCCTCAGCGGCCTGGCCCCGACCGCCCCCCGCGACCGCACCGAGACGTTCATCGCGGTCAAGGCCTATGTCACCACCGCCGTCGCCGCCGGGTACGCGCGCAACCCCGGCTACGAGATCCCGCTCCCCGGCCCGCACTTCGCCGAACAGCTGGAGATCATCCTGGCCGCCACGTCAGCGGCCTCCCGGTCCGTACGGCAGGCCGAGCCGCCGGCCACCGGTCTGCCCAACCGCACCAGGCCGCGAGCCGACGCCGGGGATCGCTCCGGCGACTCCGCGCACGAGCCGGAACGGCTCCTGGTGGAGACCGCCGCACGCGACGAGTCCGCCTCGAGCTTCTTCCGGGAAGCCCTCGCGGCCTGCTGGGAAACGGCCGTCGCGGACCGTACGGCCAGGGGAGCGGACCGTCGCGACGTGCGGCTGCGCTACCTCCTGGACCGCCGGCCCACCGAACCTACTTCGTGGCGCTGAGCGTCTGGGTCGCCAGGGCCAGGTTCTTGTCCTCGGCGCTGCCCCAGGCGTAGACGACATGGGCCGTCCCGTCCTTGAGGGTCAGGTCGGCCGGGCCGATGGCCACGGTGTCCGTGCCGGCGAGCACGACATCGGCGTTCACGGTGCCCGCCGCGACCTCGGCGGTGTCCTCCTTGGGGTTCTCCAGGCCGGTGAAGAGCGGCTGCCCGTTCGCGCGGACGTCGACGGCCGGCGCCGCGGCGACATGACGCACCGTGAGGCGTGCCTTGCCTTCGTCGACCTGTGAGACATCGTTGGTGTAGGCCGTCAGCTGGGGTGCGCCGTCGGCGGTGAGGTGGGCCGCGATCGTGGCGTTCCCGCCTTCGGGCACCTTGATCTCCTTCTCGAGGGCGGGTGTGCCGTCCGGGTTCTGGCCCGCTTCGAAGATCTGTATGTCGTACGTACCGGCGTCCAGTGCCTGCGGATCGGTCACCGTGCCGGGCTTGAAGTCGCCGAGCAGCTCGTCACCGTTGGCGTAGACATCGACGGTCATCCCGGGAATGCCGTGGAAGACGGACACCATGGCCTGGTCCTGTGCGGCGGTACCCGCCATGGCGGGAGCGGTGGTGCCCAGGGCCAGGGCGCAGGCGGCGGCCGATGCGGCGACAGCGAGAGAGGTCCGGGAAATCATGGGGTGATCCCTTCGAATGCGACTCCGCACGTTGCGGGGTCTCGATGTCGTTTCGTGAAGGGCGACCGCCGTGGATGCGCGGAATGCACCTTTCGTCGGTGGCTTCGGTGGCTTCGGTGGCTTCGGTGGCTTCGGTGGCTTCGGCGGTCTTCGCGGGTGGGTTCGGCGGCGCGCTTAGACGCCCGTCCAGCGGACCTGGCCCGGTTCGATCGCCCTGCGCAGACGCTGCAGGCCACGGCGGGCGTGACTCTTCACCGTGCCGAGGGGCATGCCCGTCCGTTCCGCGATCTGAGCCTGGGTCAGGTCCTCGTAGAAGGCCAGACACAGCACGTGCCGCTGGTGCCAGGGCAGCGAGGACAACTCGTTCACCAGCAGAACCCGGTCCAGGACGTCCTCCGCCGCCGACTCGTCCCGTCCGAGCGTGTCGTCGGTATGGGAGAGCGAGTCGGCGAGAGCCAGCCGTCTGCTCCGGGCGGCCAGCGCGTCGACGATCTTGCGACGGGTGATGCCCACGAGCCAGGCGCCCAGCGGGCCCCGCTCCGGGCGGAAGCCGGCCTGGCCACGCCAGGCACCGAGGAACACCTGCTGGGTGACGTCGTCGGCCTCGTGCGTGTCGCCGAGCGACCGGGTGGCCATGGTGTGGACCAAGGGGGCCCAGCGCCGGTAGACCGCGGCGAAGGCGTCCTCGTCGGCGGCACGGAATCCCTGGGCCAGTTCGTCCTCGTACCTGGTTTCTTCAAGGGTGTCGATGGTCATGGCCTGGTTCCTCCTGCCATGCGCGAGGTGCGGCAGTCCGCACGCGTCCCAGTGTTGTGACGCACAAACGACGCAGGCAACATGCGTCGTTTGTGCGTCGTACAGTGGGCTCTGTGAGCAGAGTCGACGGCGACGGCCGGCACGACGAGGACCCGGGGAGCGGCGGGCTCACCACCGGAGAGGTGGCGAGACGCTTCGGGGTGGCGCCCACCACGGTCCGTTCCTGGGACCGCCGCTACGGCATCGGCCCCGACGCGCACACCGGCGGCAGGCACCGGCGCTGGACCGCCGCGGACGTGGCCCGACTGGAGCGGATGTGCGCCCTGACGGCGACCGGGCTGCCCCCTGCCGAGGCGGCGCGCATCGCACTCGGCGCCGCGCCGCCGGACGCGGCCCCGCGCACCCGGCCACCGCTGCCACCGTCGCGACCGCCGTCCCGAGGCCGCAGCCGGGCCGGGAGCGGTATGCGACTCGGCGACGTGCGGCAGGAGTCGAGGGGGATCGCCCGTGCCGCCCTGCGCCTCGACGCCGCCGCGCTGGACGAACTGCTGCTGGCGGCGATCGCCGACCATGGACTGGTCACCGCCTGGACGGAGGTGATCATGCCGACCCTGCAGGCGACCGGCCGCAAGTGGGAGAGCTCGGGCGAGAAGTACGTCGAGGTGGAGCACTTCCTGTCGTGGCACGTCTCCGGGGCGCTGCGGCGCAGCACACCACCGGTGACCGCCGACGGCCCGGGCATCACCACGGTGCTCGCCTGCGTACCGGGGGAGAACCACACCCTGCCGCTGGAGGTGCTGACCGCCGCGCTGTCCGAACGCGGTCTGCCGGTACGCATGTTCGGTGCCGCGCTGCCCGTCGAATCGGTCGTCGCGGCGGTGCGCCGGACCGGACCGGCCGCGGTGGGCCTGTGGGCGCAGTCCCGCACCACGGCCAGCCGGCCCCTGGCTCAGCACGTGGCGGCGATGCGCTGGGGGGTGCGCGGTGCCCGCAGGAAGCCGCTCGTCCTGACCCTCGGCCCGGGCTGGGCCGGCCAGACCCTCGCCGGACTGCCCCATCCCCCCGGCCTGGCCGAGGCCCTCGCGGTGGTGGAGTCGGTCGTGTCAGGGCGGTGAGTCGCCCCGGGCCCGCTCCTGGCGTCGCACGTCGGCGAGGTCGGCGAGCCGGTCCAGGCCGCGCACGGCCCGGGCCATGCGGTGGTTGCGCTCCAGTGCGGAGCGGTGCCGGTCGAGGAAGGCCCAGTACCCCGCGGTGTAGGGGCAGGCGTGGGCGCCGGTCCGGTCCGCGGGCCGGTGGACGCACGTGCCGCACAGGTCGCTCATCCGGTTCACATAGGCACCGCCGGACGTGTACGGCTTGGTGGTCATACGGCCGCCGTCGGCGTACTGGGACATGCCGACGACATTGGGCACCATCACCCAGTCGTAGCCGTCGACGAAGCAGCGGTGGAACCAGTCCGTGACCGCGGCCGGGTCCCAGCCCCGCTGGAGCGCGTAGCTTCCGAGGATCATCAGCCGGGGGATGTGGTGGGTCCATCCCGTGTCGCGTACCTGGGACAGCACCGTGCGCAGACAGCGCGCGTCCACGTCGTCCGCGTCCAGTTCGTTCCACCACTGCGGCAACGGGCCCGTGTGGCGCAGCGCGTTGGAGTTCCGGTAGTCCTCGCCGAAGTACCAGTACAGCTGCCACACGTACTCGCGCCAGCCGGCGATCTGCCGGACGAAGCCCTCCACGCTGTTCAGCGGCGCCCGCCCCTCACGCCACGCCGCTTCGGCCTGCTCGACGCACTCGGCGGGGTCGAGCAGGCCCAGGTTGAGCGAGGACGACAGCAGGCTGTGGCTCATGACGGGGTCTGCGGCGAGCATGGCGTCCTCGTACGGGCCGAAGGCGGTGAGCCGGCGCTCGACGAAGCGCCGCAGCGCCGCCCGGGCCTCGGCGCGGGTCGCGGGGAACAGGCGTGGCCCGTCCCGTCCGACGAAGCGCACGTCGCCGTCCTTCTCCCAGCGGTCGAGGTCGTGGCGGACCTGCTCGTCGATGTCGTCCTCGCGCGGCCGGTAGGGCCGGTCGACCGGCAGGGCGGTCGCGTCACGGGGCGGTGGCCGCCGGTTGTCGTGATCGAGGTTCCACCGGCCTCCCGCGGGCCGGTCGCCGTCCATCAGCAGGTCGTGTCCGCGCCGGACCCAGCGGTAGAAGTCCTCCTGACGCACGCTCCTGCCGCCCTGACCGTCCGCCCACTCCGCGAAGGCGTCCATCGGCACCAGGAATCCGCGTGCCGGGCCCGGCGTGACCCGCGGCAGCGAGCGCACCAGCCGCAGCGCGGCGTACGAGGTCGGATGGTGCACCGTCAGGGCCCGGCCGCGCGCCGCCCGGGCGAGCCCTTCCCGGTAGGTGTCACCGCGCACATAGGTGACGCGGTCGCCGAGTTCGGCCGCCCGGTGGCGCATGGCGGACAGGACCAGGTGTGCCTTGGCACGGTGGAAGCGCCGGCGCCGGAACACCGACCTCGCCTCGATCATCAGCAGTGGCGTGTCACGGGCGAGGCCGCTGTCCTCGGACGGCCGCAGGAAATGCGGACCCAGCTGATCACCGAAGAGCCAGTGCATGCGGCGCTCCCGCCGTCAGTCCCGGCCGCGCGCGTGCTTGAACCGTGCGAGGCCCTCGCCGAGATCGATCAGCGGCCGCGGGTAGTCCACCCGCTCCCGTTCCTCTTCGGGCAGCCGCCAGGGCTCATGGATGCGGGCATCGGGCACGTCCCGCAGCTCCGGCACCCACCGCCGTACGTATCCGCCCGTCGCGTCGAAGCGTTTGCCCTGGACGACCGGGTTGAGGACGCGGTGGGGGCGGGTGTCGGTGCCGGTCCCGGCGACCCACTGCCAGTTGAGCTGGTTGTTGACGATGTCGCCGTCCACCAGCAGGTCCAGGAAGTGCCGGGCGCCGATCCGCCAGTCCACGTACAGCGTCTTGACCAGGAAACTCGCCACCAGCAGCCGCGCCCGGTTGTGCATCCAGCCCTCGTGGCGCAGCTGACGCATGGCCGCGTCGACGACCGGATAGCCGGTGCGGCCCTCCCGCCACGCGGCGATGTCCTCGGCGGCCTCGTCCTCGGACCGCCACCGGTCGTGCCGCGTCCGGTAGTCCTGGCCGGAGGCGTCGGGGCGCGCCGCCAGCACCTGGTGGTGGAAGTCGCGCCAGCACAACTGCCGTACGAACGCCTCGGCCCCGGGCCCGCCGCGCTCCCGGGCCCGCTGGACCAGCTCCACCGGCGACAGGGCACCGAAGTGCAGATACGGCGAGAGCCTGGAGGTCGCGTCGCCCGCCAGGTCGTCATGCCGGTCCTCGTACTCGGACAGGCCGCTCCGCACCCAGCGGGTGAACCGGTCGCGTCCCGGTGCCTCGCCCCCGGTGGGCAGACCCGGCGAGATGCCGGACAGCTCGTCCCGGGAGGGCAGCGGCTCGCCCTGCACGGCGTCGGGGACGCGCACGACGCGCGGCGCGGGGCAGACGTCCCTCAGCCGCTCCCGCGACCAGCGGCGGAAGTAGGGGGTGAACACGGCGAAGTGGTCGTTGCCCGCGGGCGTCACGGCGCCGGGCGCCACGGCCGTGATCACGCTGTCGTGCACGTGCAGCGCCACGCCCTGCCCGCGCAGCGCGTCCCGCAACTGCTCCTCCCGCCGGTGGGCGTAGCCGGTGACGCCCGCCGAAAGGTGCACCTCCGTCGCCCCGCACTCCGCGGCCACCGCGCAGACCTCCTGGACGACCGGGCCCTTGCGCACGACGAGCCGCCCGCCGCACCGACGCAGCGAGGCGTCGAGGTCGGCCAGGCAGTCGGCGAGGAAGGCGGCGCGGTTGGGCACGTCGAAGCCCGCGGCGTGGACACCGGGGTCGCGGACGAAGAGCGGCACCACCTCGTCCGCCCACGCCAGTGCTGCGCGCAGCGGCGGATGGTCGTGCACCCGCAGATCCGAGGTGAACAAGACGACCGCGACGGTCATGGCGATGCTCCTGAGGGTGCGGTGTGGATCTCTACTGCCTGACTCTTCGGTCGCGGCGGGCGGTCCGGATGCGGCCGGGGCGCGGGCCGGCCCGGCGCGCGCTCATGCCCTTGGCGGCGGCCTGGGTGATGTTGCGGGCCATGCCGCCGAAGACGACGGCGTGGAACGGGGAGAGGGACCACCAGTAGGCGTGCCCCAGCAGTCCCCGGGGATGGAAGAGGGCGCGCTGCCGGTAGCGCGTACGGCCCGCGTCGTCCGTCTCCGCGTACATCTCCAGCCACGCCAGTCCGGGCAGGCGCATCTCCGCCCGCAGCCGCAGCAGCCGGCTCGGCTCGATCTCCTCGACCCGCCAGAAGTCCAGTGAGTCGCCGGCCCGCAGGCGCTCCGCGTCCCGTCGTCCGCGGCGCAGGCCGACACCGCCGACGAAGCGGTCCAGCCAGCCCCGGACCGTCCAGGCGAGCGGGAAGGAGTACCAGCCGTTGTCGCCGCCGATGCCCTCGATCACCTTCCACAGCGACTCCCGGGACGCGTCCACCGGGAGGTGCCGCTCGTCCTCGTAGAGGCTGCCGCCCGCCCAGTCCGGGTCGGTGGGCAGGGGATCGCTGGGCGCCCCGGGCACGGCGGCGGACGACCAGCGGGTGACGACCTGCGCCTCCCGCACCTTGCGCAACGCCAGTGCCAGCGCCGCGTCGAACGGCAGCGGCCGGCCCGGAAGGTCGGGCACGTACCGGGCGATGTCGTGCTCGCGGCACACGACCTCGTGGCGCAGCGACTCCGTCAGCGGCCGGGCGAGGGCGGCGGGCACCGGGGTGACCAGGCCGACCCAGTGGCTGGACAGCCTCGGGGTGAGCACCGGCACCGGCGCGATGAGCCTGCGCCGCAGCCCGGCCACCCCGGCGTACCGGTCCATCATGTCCCGGTAGGTGAGGACATCCGGTCCGCCGATGTCGAACGCGCGGTCGACGTCATCCGGCATCGAGGCCGAACCGACCAGGTACCGCAGCACGTCCCGCACGCCGATCGGCTGGGTCCGGGTGTGCACCCAGCTGGGCGTGACCATGACCGGCAGCCGCTCGGTCAGATAGCGCAGCATCTCGAAGGACGCCGACCCCGAGCCGATGACGACCGCCGCCCGCAACACGGTGGCCGGCACCGGCGCGTCGAGGAAGACGCGTCCCACCTCTGCCCTGGACCGCAGATGCGGGGAGAGGGACTCCTCGGGAACGCCCTGCGGTGTGAGCCCGCCGAGATAGACGATCCGCCGCACACCGGCGGCGCGCGCCTGCTCGGCGAAGACCCGGGCCGCCTTCCGGTCGGTTTCCTCGAAGCCCGGACCGGTGCCCAGGGCGTGCACCAGGTAGTACGCGACGTCGACACCGCGCATCGCGGCGGCGACCGAATCGGCGTCCGTGACATCCCCCCGGACCGTCTCGGCGTGCCCCGCCCAGGGATGATCGCGAAGCTTGCCGGGGGAGCGGGCCAGGCACCGGACCCGGTGGCCGGCCTGGAGCAGTTCCGGAACCAGACGCCCGCCGATGTACCCGGACGCCCCGGTCACCAGGCAGTGCAGCGGCTGTGCGTCCCGTTGTCCGCCTGTCTCCACGATCGGCTCCTCCACGTGTGCGCTCCGGCGTTGCGGCCCCGCTCCCTCGATCATGGGCGCTGCGGCAGGACCGCGCCTGTCGGGGCGGGCGACCGGCCGCATTCGCTCTCACACGAGTACTTCGGACGCGTCGGGGCCGGCGGATGCACGCATCCGCCGAGCGGGCGTTCAGCCGGGCGGAGTGTCGGCGCCGGCCGCCTCCTGGTCGGCCCGGCCTCCGGCGCCGAGCAGGCCGGTGGCCCTGAACGGCTCGTCGGCGGCGAGACGCGGCAGCTCACGTCGCGACAGCCGCGTGACGACCGGCGGCATCGCGGCCCGCACCAGCTGGGTGTACCGCAGCCAACGGGGCATGTAGACCGAGGGCCGGCGCCGTTCGACCGCCGTGACCAGCCGGCCGGCGACGTACGGCACGGGATACACCTTGCGCGCCGGCCGCGGCATGTGGCCGCGCAACTCCCGCAGCACGGCGTGCGCGTCGGCGTCGCGGACCATGTCCGTGTCCGTCCAGTTGATGTACGCGATGCCCACGCCCACCCGCTGATGGGCGACCTCCGCCTGCAGCGCGTGGGCGAACGACTCGACCCCGGCCTTCGACGCGCAGTAGGCGCTCATCATCGGCGCCGCCCCGATGGACGCGAGCGACGCGACCTGGAGGAAGTAGCCCCGCGTGTCCAGGAGATCCGCCAGGAACGTCCGCGCGGTGACGGCACTGCCGACGAGGTTCACCTCGACGACCCGGCGCCATACGTCGAGATCGGCCTCGGCGAACGGTCCGCCCTCGGCGACCCCCGCGTTGGCGATCACCACCGAGGGCGGCCCGAACCGCGCACGGATCCCGTCGGCGGCGTGCGCCATCCCGCGCTCGTCCGTGACATCGACCTCCCAGCACTCGGACATGCCCCGAATGCTGTCCCGCACCCGGGCCAGCGTCCGCTCCTCACGGCCGAGCAGCGCCACCCTCGCGCCCCGGCGGCACAGCTCCCGGGCCATCGCCTCCCCGAGGCCGCGCGCCGCACCGGTCACCACGGCGGTCCGGCCGTGCAGGGGGCTCCGGGCGACCGGCATGGGACGTTCCTCTCCGCGACGGCGCTGGCCAGGCCCACGGTAGGCGCGGACCGGGCCGTCGGCACGCCGGGGATCCCGGCCCGCTCCCGGGCCCGGTCGCGGTTCCGGTCAGGATTCGAGAAGCGTGGCTTCCGGAGCCGCTCTAGCGTCGACGTCATGACTTCCATCGCATCCGTCACCATCGAGGCGTCCGACCCCACCGCCGCCGAACGCTTCTACACCACCGCCTTCGGCCTGGGTGGACAGGTACGCCTGCGTGCCTCGGAGGCACCCACCTCCGGCTTCCGCGGATTCACGCTGTCGCTCGTGATGTCCCAGCCGGCGGACGTCGACATCCTTGTCGACGCCGCCGTCAACGCCGGTGCCCAGACCCTGAAGCCCGCCGCCAAGTCGCTCTGGGGCTACGGGGGCGTCGTACAGGCCCCCGACGGGACGCTCTGGCAGGTGGTCTCGTCGTCGAAGAAGAACACCGGCCCGGCCTCCCGGCAGATCGACGAGATCGTGCTCCTGCTCGGCGTCGAGGACGTGAAGGCCAGCAAGGGGTTCTACGTCGATCACGGCCTCACCGTGGCGAAGAGCTTCGGCGGCAAGTACGTCGAGTTCGCCACCGGATCGGATCCGGTCAAGCTGGCGCTCTACAAGCGCCGGGGCCTGGCCAAGCTCGTCGGCATCTCACCCGACGGCACCGGCTCGCACCGGCTCACGATCGACAGCGACGCCGGGACCTTCACCGACCCGGACGGATTCGCCTGGGCGACGGCGTCGGAGAACGCGTCGCTGTGAACCGGGTGCTGTCCGGGGACCCGCGGCCCTCGGTCACGGGGCCGCGGGATTCGTTCGGGGTGTGCGGGCCGTCAACTCCAGGAGTTCGTCGACCGACCACTGGTCGTAGACATGCGCGCCGTACTTGGCGGCGAGGACGCGGCCGTCGGGTGCGATGAGGAAGTCGGCGGGGAGGCCGAGCCGGCCGCCGTGCGGGCTGGTCGAGGGCAGGTGCTCCCGCCCGCGGGCAACCTCCCGTACACCGCTGAGGACCGCCCTGACGATCGGTCCCCAGGCCCGGGGGCTGAGCAGGGCGCGGGGCGACCGTTCCACACCGAACTCCGTGTACAGCCTCCTGGTGGGGTCGGCGACGACGGCGAACGGGAGATCGGTCGTGTGGGGCGACAGTTCCTCGGCGGGCGAGTGGAAGACCACGACCTCGCGTACACCGGCGGCCTCGATCTCCCCGTGCCGCCGAATCACCGACCGGAGATGCAGGTTGCAGACCGGGCACCCGGCGAACCGCCGGAACTGGAGGTGGACCAGCCGGTCGGGGTCGGGGACGGCGACCTCGTCGCCGGAGACAGCGGTGAGACCGCGTTCCTTCACGGTGGACCCGGGCTCCACCGGACTTCGGGACAGGCGCATGGACGTTCCCTCCGTTGGCGTACGGCATACGCCTACCAGCGTAAGCGTATGCCGTACGCTGTCAACCGTCATGCCGCGCCCCCGTTCCCTCACCCCCGATCAGCTCGCCTCGGCCGCCCTCGCCGTCATCGACCGCGACGGGCTCCCCGGGCTGTCGATGCGCGCCGTCGCCCAGGAGCTCGGCATGAGCACCATGGGGCTGTACCGGTACGTGCACGACCGCGAGGAGCTCGAACGGCTCGTCGTCGAACTCGTGCTGAACGCCGTGGACGCCGAGACCCCTGATCCCGGCGCGTCATGGCGCGAGCGGATCGAGGTCATGGCGCGGCGCCTGCGCGACACCGTGGGCGCTCATCCGGCGGTCGTTCCCCTGACCATCACCCACCGGCACCACTCCCTCGGAGTGCTGCGCTGGTCGGAGACCGTGACCGCCGTCCTCACCGAGGCGGGGATCGAGGGCGACCGCCGGGTCGTCGCCCTGCGCGCCCTGCTCGGCTACATCATCGGGGCGATCCAGCTGGAACACCTCGGGCCCCTGTCCGGCCCGGGGACGACGGCCATCACCGAACTGCCGCCCGCCGAGTTCCCCCACATGACCAAGACCGCGCGGGACGCCCGGAACCTCAGCGCGGACCAGGAGTTCCTGGGAGGGCTCGCCCTGCTGCTCGACGGCCTCGGGGCGTGAGGCCGTCGGGCTTGCGGGCGAGTCAGGCCGCCGTCCTGAGCGGCGAATCCGCCCCGGCGGGCTGCCGAACGACGTGGCGGCGGCGGGTCGGCAGGCCGAGCAGCGGGTTGGCGACGCCCCAGGCCGCGCCCTTGCAGACCAGTTCCTTGTAGACGGCGGCGAACCGGCCCGTCAGGGCCGCCCGGACGGCGCGGTCGTCGGCGGTGACGTACTGGATCAGGCCTTCCTTGCGGCCCAGCGAGATGCACTGGTTGAAGTAGCGCAGCGGCACGTTCGGGAGCTTCCCGCCGGTCAGACGGGCCGCGATGGCGTCGGCGGCCTGCCACGCCATGGGGGTGCCGGAGGCGCAGGACATCCGCAGCGGCCTGTCGCCGGGGCCCATGGCCAGGGCAGCGTCGCCGATGGCGTACACGTCCGGGTGCGAGATCGAGCGCATGGTCCCGTCGACCAGGATCTGCCCGGTGTCGTCGACGTCCAGGGTGGTGGCCTGTGCGATCGGGTGGACGGCGAAGCCGGTGGTCCACACGGCGACCGCGGCGGGGATCGGCTCGCCGTCGGCGGTGGTGACGCGGCCGGCCTCGACGCCGGTGACGGAGGAGTGCTCGTGGACGGTGATGCCGAGCTTGCCGAAGACCTTCCGCAGGTGCCGGCGGCCCTTGGGCGAGAGCCGGTCGCCGAGTTCGCCGCGGGCGGCGAGGGCGACGTCGAGGTCCGGGCGGGCCTCGGCGATCTCGGTCGCGGCCTCCAGGCCGGTGAGCCCACCGCCCACCACGACCACGGACTCTCCGGCGTCCAGGCCGGCCAGGCGCTCGCGCAACCGCAGTGCCCCGGGGCGGCCGGCGATCTGGTGGGCGTGCTCGGCGACCCCGGGGACGCCCTGGTCGCTCCAGCCGCTGCCGAGCGCGTACACGAGGGTGTCGTACGCCAGCTCCTCGGTCTCCGGCTCCCCGGGACCGTGCGCGACGGCGACGGTCCTGCGCTCGACGTCGACGCCGGTGACCTTCGCGAGCTTCAGCTCGACGCCGGTGCCCGCGAACATCTCGCTGAAGGGCCGGGGCCTGAGATCCTGGCCGGCCGCGAGCTGATGCATCCGGACCCGCTCGACGAAGTCGGGCTCGGCGTTGACGAGGGTGATGGCGACGTCTTCACGGTGCAGTCGCCTGGCGAGACGGCCGGCGGCGATGGCTCCGGTGTAGCCGGCTCCGAGGACGACGATGCGGTGCTGCATTTCGGGCTCCTGTCGTGAGCGGGATTCGCCCCTTGAACCGGGCGGCCCGTCGTTTCCTGACAGGAACGTGTTGTGAAGCACATCACATCATCGTCGGTGGTGTCAGAAGACCGTGAGCAGGGGATCGCCGTGGTCGGTGGCCGCCCACTGCCTGGTCGCGCGTTCGAGCTTGTCGGGGTTGACCTGGTTGCGGAACGCGGCGATGCCCTCAGCGGTGATCTCCAGACACATCACGCCGATGACCCGGCCGTCGAGGACCACCACCAGGGCCGGGTCGCCGTTGGCGGTCGTGGCGTAGACGTCGGGCGATCCGCCGACCAGGTCGCGCTTGGCCTTGCCGGGCTTGAACAGACCCCGCATGAACTTCGCCACCGCGAGGGCACCCTCGAACGCCCTGGCGCGGGCCGGGACCTTCCCGCCGCCGTCGCCGACCGAGATGGCGTCCTGGGTGAGCAGCCGCACCAGCGGCTCGGTCCGGCCACTGGTGGCGGCCGCGAGGAACTCGTCGACGATCCGCCGGGCGGCGGCCTCGTCGACCTCGGTGCGGGCCCTGCCGTCCGCGACGTGCTTCTTCGCGCGGTGGAAGATCTGCTGGGCGGCGGCCTCGGTGATGTCGAGGATCCCGGCGATCTCCCGGTGCGGATAGGCGAACGCCTCCCGCAGGACGTACACCGCCCGCTCGCTGGGGGAGAGGCGCTCCAGCAGGGCGAGGACCGCGTACGAGACCGATTCGCGCTGTTCGGCGGTGTCGGCCGGGCCGAGCATGGGGTCCCCGGCGAGCACCGGCTCGGGAAGCCACTGGCCCACATAGGTCTCGCGCCGCGCGCGGGCCGAGGTGAGCTGGTTGAGGCAGAGATTGGTGAGCACCTTCGTCAGCCAGGCCTCGGGAACCTCGACGCGGTCGATGTCGGCGGCCTGCCAGCGCAGGAAGGTCTCCTGCACGGCGTCCTCGGCCTCGCTCGCGGAACCCAGGAGACGGTAGGCGATGGCCTCCAGGCGGGGCCTGGCAGCTTCGAACCGGTCCACGTCGTTCATGGTCAGGGCCATGGCCGGGATCCTAGCCCGCGCGCGTCCGGCGGCCGAGGGACAGGCCCTACCCGTGCAGTTCGCGATAGGCGGCGACCGCCCCGGGATGCAGGGGTACGGCGCCCGTGGAGATCAGGCTGCGGGCGTCGAGGAACTGGGTGCCGAGGGCCGGGGCGGGGACGAGGCGGGTGGCCCGGCGGACCAGGACGTGGGTCAGGGCGGCGGCGACGGGGGCCGGGAGGTCGGGGCGGCAGAGCAGGAGGTTGGCGACGCCGATGGTGGGGACTTCGGGGGAGTTCCGGTACGCCCCGGCCGGCACCGACACCGCCTCCAGGCCCGATCCCGCCGGACCGAGGGCGGCGCGCAGCCGGGGCAGCAGACCGGTCAGGGGCAGCAGGCGGACCCCGGGACGCGGGTCGAGCCAGGACAGCACGGGGAGCGGGACGCCCCCGGCGACCAGCAGGGCGTCGATCGTTCCGGCCCGCATCGCACGCGCCGCCTCCGGCATCAGCAGATGCCGGACCTGGACGTCGGTGCCGGGGGTCAGGCCCGCGACCCGCAGCAGCCGGTCGCCGAGCACGGCACCGCCGGACGCCGCCGCGCCCAGCGAGACGGTGCGGCCCGCCAGGTCGGCCACCGTGCGGAGGGGCGCGTCGGAGCGCACGGCCAGTTGCAGGTAGTTCTCGTAGACCCGGCCGATCGCACGCAGCGGGACACGGCGGCCGAACGGTGCGGTGCCGCCGTACGCCGCCCACGCGATGTCCGACAGGGCCGGCGCCACGTCGGCCCGGCGGGCCTGGAGCAGCCGTATGTTGTCCACGCTGCCCTCGCTGTTGACCACCTCGCAGGACAGCCGCGGGTAGACGTCCGTGACCTGTGCGGCGAGCAGTCGGCCGAAGGCCGTGTAGAAGCCGTCGGTCTCGCCGGTCGCGATCCGCAGCTCTCCCCGCGGGCCACTGTCCGCACGCCGTGTGTCGGCCACCGCGGAGCCCGCGAGCAGGCCGGTGCCCGCCGCGGCGAGCGCGGCGCGCAGGGCGGTGCGGCGGGTCGTGGCGCGGGTGGGGCCGGTCATGCCGGGTGTCCCTTCGGGAGCACGACCCGCACGCGCAGGCCGTGCGGTCGGGCCGCCGTGAACTCGACGCGTCCGGTGTGACCGGCCACCAGCCGCTCGGCGATCGCCAGACCGAGTCCGCTGCCGCGTACCTCGCGGTGCCGTTCCGAGCGCCAGAAGCGGGTGCCCGCCCGGGTGAGTTCGCCGGTCGCGAGGCCCGGCCCGTCGTCCCGCACCTCGAGCACCGCGTCCGGGCCCTCGACGAGGCAGCGTGCCTCCACGCGGGCACCGCTCCCGGCGTACTTGATCGCGTTGTCGAAGAGGATGTCGGCCACCTGGGCCAGCTCTCCCTCCGGGCAGGCCATGAGTACGGCGGGGCCGGGGACGAACTCCAGTCGGACTCCGGCCTGTTCGGCCACCGGCTGCCACAGCCGGGCCTGGGCCGCGGCGACCGCCGCCGCGTCGCAGCAGGACTCCTGCGTGTCCGTGACGGCCAGTTCGCCGGCCCGGTGCTCGGCGTTCGCCAGGGTGAGCAGGTCGTCGAGGAGGAGTTCCATGCGTTCGAGTTCGGACGTCACCCCGGTGTAGGTGCGGGTCGCGGAGGTGCGCAGATGGGGCTGGAGCGAGTCGATGCGCAGCCGCAGGGCGGCCAGGGGGTTGCGCAGCTGGTGCGAGGTGTCGGCGACGAGCCGGCGCTGCTGTTCCAGCGCGGTGGTGACCCCGTCGGCCATGCGGTTGAAGCCGGTGGCCAGCTGCCGCAGCTCCGGCGGGCCGCCGGCCCGGGCGTGCTCGGGCGGCAGCCCGGCGGCCAGGGTGCCGACCGCGCGGTCGAGACGGTGCAGCGGCCGTACGACCCACCGCGTGGCCCGGCGGGCGAGCAGCACACAGGCCACGGCGAACAGCCCGGCCCCGGCGAGGACCAGCGCCCAGCGCAGGGCGATGTCGTCCGCCGCGACCCGCACCGAGGCCCGCAGCACCACCGCGCCGGACACCCTGGTCCCGGTGCCCACGGGACGGGCGAGCAGCCGGTCGGCCCGCGACCAGGGCCGCAGCGTCCCGCCGGGGGAGACGGGCTGGTTGCGCAGCGCCGCGTCCACGAGCCGGGCGACCGCCGGGTCGGCGACGCGCAGGCCACCCGTCTGCACCACCGGGGCGCGACGGGCGTCGACGACCACGACGGCCTCGCCGTACAGCTCGGTGTAGCGGCGCACGTCGGCGGTGAGTGCCCCGGTGTCGCCGCTCTCGGCGGCCTGCTCGGCCAGCCCGGCGAAGCGGTCGAGGTCGGCGGTGCGCGCCGCGACGAGCTGCTGGGTGCGCTGCGCCGAGGTGACGGCCAGCAGCGGGACGGCGAAGCCGGCCACGGCGAGCACCACGAAGGCCAAGACCACGGTGAGGACGCGGGTGCGCATGAACAGGGCCTGCCGAGAGAACCGGCTCAGTCGCCGAAGCGGTAGCCGAAGCCGCGGATGGTGGTCAGTACCTCGGGGCGGCCGAGCTTGGCCCGCACCTGGGTGAGGTGCACGTCGAGCGAGCGGGACACGGCGAGGAACGCGTCGCCCCACACCTCGTCCATCAGCTGCTGGCGGCTGACCGCCGTGCCGGCCCGGGCCGCCAGCGCGGCGAGCACCTCGAACTCCTTGGTGGTCAGCCGTACCTCCGCGCCGCCGACCGTCACCCGGCGCGCGTCGAGGTCGACCTCGACGTCGGCGACGCGGACGGTGCGCGGCGCCGGGGCGGCGGGTGTCGTGGCGCGGCGGGTGACGGCCTCGATACGGGCCAGCAGCTCGGCCAGCCGGACCGGCTTGACCAGGTAGTCGTCGGCGCCCAGCCGCAGGCCGCGCACCACCGACCGTTCGTCGCCCCGCGCGGTGAGCACCACCACCGGCAGGGGGCTGACCGCGCGCAGCTTGCGCAGCACCTCCAGACCGTCCAGGTCGGGCAGGCCGAGGTCGAGCAGCAGCAGGTCCGCCTGCCGGTGGCGGGCGAGGACGTCCTCGCCGCGCCTGACCCTGGCCGGCGCGTGGCCGTTGTCGTACAGGGCCTCGGTCAGCGCGCCCGCCACACCGTCGTCGTCCTCGGCCAGCAGCACCCGCACGGTCGCCTCCTCTCCCGTCTCGTCAGTCGCGAGACCGGGACACGTCCTCGTCCAGCGGCGACGCGTCGGAGGTCTCGCGCATCCGAATGTAGACGAGCAGCGAGATCAGGACACAGGCGGTCACGTAGTAGAAGTACCAGTTCTCGTGTCCGGCCTTCTTGAACCAGAGGGCGATGTACTCGGCGGTGCCGCCGAACACGGCCACGGTCAGCGCGTACGGCAGGCCGACGCCGAGCGCCCGGATCGAGGTCGGGAACAGCTCCGCCTTCACCACCGCGCTGATCGAGGTGTACAGCGAGCTGACGGCCAGCGGCCCGACCATCAGCAGGAACGCGTACACGGGGTCGCTGGTGTGCGACAGCAGCGTGAGCGAGGGCACCACCACCACGGTGCCCAGCGCCCCGAACGCGATCAGCAGGGGACGCCGCCCCACCCGGTCGGAGAGCAGACCCATCACCGGCTGGAGCAGGACGAACACGAGCAGCGCGAAGAAGTTGATCCAGGCAGCCGTCGGCTTGTCGATGCCGCTGGTGTTGACCATGAACTTCTGCAGGTACGTCGTGTACGTGTAGAAGAACAGCGTGCCGCCCATGGTCAGCCCCACGACGACCAGGCACTGGCGCGGGTAGGACAGCAGCAGCCGCAGGCTGCCGCGGGCCGGGCCGTCCGGCTCCTTCGCGCCCTCCGACGCGGCGCGCTCGAAGCTCTCGGACTCGTCCATGCCGCGCCGCAGCCACAGCACGATCACGGCCCCCGCGGCGCCGACGACGAACGCGATCCGCCAGCCCCAGGAATCCATCTGCGCGGGGCTGAGCACCTGCTGCAGCACGATCTGAAGGCCGAGCGCGGTCAGCTGGCCGGCGATGAGGGTGACGTACTGGAAGCTGGAGTAGTAGCCGCGGCGGCCGGGGGTGGCCACCTCGGACATATAGGTGGCGGAGGTCGAGTACTCACCTCCCACCGAGAGCCCCTGCAACAGCCGCGCGGTGACCAGGAGGATCGGAGCCGCGACCCCGATCGAGCCGTACGACGGGGTCAGCGCGACGATCAGGGAACCGGCCGCCATCAGCGTCACCGACAGCGTCAGCGCCGCTCGGCGGCCACGGCGGTCGGCGTAGCGGCCCAGGACCCAGCCGCCGATCGGCCGCATCAGGAAGCCGACGGCGAACACCGCGGCGGTGTTCAGCAGCTGGGCGGTCTGGTCGCCGGAGGGGAAGAAGACGGACGCGAAATAGACGCTGAAGGCGGTGTACGCGTACCAGTCGTACCACTCGATCAGATTGCCGATCGATCCGCGCATGATGTTGCTGACGACCCTGCGTTCGTCGCGGCGCGGTTTCCGCGCGCGCTCGGCGGTGGTCTGTGTGGCCATCGGAACTCCCTTGTCTGCGGCCCGGAAGCACACAGAGTCGATGGCGCGAACAGGCCCGCTCAATGCCGGGAGCCAAGTCCTTACAGTCCCTTAGGGCTTCCCGGAGCCACATGATCGGCATGGCGGCGGTGAGCGTGGAGAGCCGCCGAGCTGGTGACCACGGATGAATACTCAATTATCCTGGTTTGCACTCAATACCGTGCATAGCGATCAAGGGCCGGTGCTGCTTTGGGCAGGATGGCGCGATGACGCAACCGGGAAGCACCGGGGACGAGCCCGTGGCGGAGCCGGTGCAGGCCGACGGCGAGGCGGCAACGGCCAGGGCGGTCGTGGACGCACACGGCATGCTGACCGGGTGGAGCGAGGGCGCGCGACGGTTGCTGGGGTACCGGGAGCCGGAGGTCACCGGCCGTCCCGCGGCCGTGCTGCTCGCCGACGAGCCGCCCACCGGCACGCTGCGTTCCCTCACGGGACGGCGCCGGTGGAACGGCTCGGTGAACCTCCGCCACAGGGACGGCAGCCTCGTCCGGGTGAGTCTGCTGGCCCACCGCCGTGAGCGGGGCCCCTCCGGCGACGGCCGCGGCCATGAGTGGCTTCTCGTCTCACCGGTCGCCCGCTCCTTTGCGGAGGTCGACGAGGACAGCCTGCTCGGATGGTCACTCACCCAGTCCCCGTGCACCACGGCGCTCTACGACACGCGGCTGCGGCTGCTGCGGGCCAACGCGGACATGGAACGCGTGATGGGTCTCACCGAAGCCGAGATGCGCGGGCTACGGGTGTCGGAGATCGTCCTCGACGCGGAGAGCGACCGCACCGAGCACCTGATGCGACAGGTCCTGGCGACCGGCGAACGACAGCACCGGCGGGCCGCCCTGCAACTGTCCGGCGACCGGCGGGAGAGTCTGTGGTCGGTGACGCTGGCGCCGGTGTACGACCCCGACGGCATGATTCAGGGCGTCCTCCTGTCCGCCCACAACATGACCGAGGAGCATCTGGCCCGGCAGCGCCTCGCCCTGGTCGCCGAGGCCGGGGTCCGTATCGGCACCACCCTCGACCTGACCCAGACCGCTCAGGAACTGGCCGACGTCGCCGTCGGGCAGCTGGCGGACTTCGTCACCGTGGACCTGCTCCCCGACATCGAGGACGACCAGGAACTGCGCGCCATGACCCTGCCCAGCGAGGTCATGCTGCGTCGGGTGGCCAACCAGTCGGTGCTGCCGGGCTGCCCCGAAGCCGTGGTGGCGCTGGGTACGGTCGCGGTCTACCCGAACGTGTCACCGGCGGCCGAGGTCCTCGTCTCGGGGCAGCCCCGGATCCATGAGGTGACCCCGGCCGGGGTGGCCAGGTGGGAGAGCCAGGCCCCGGAGCGGGCGGAACGGGTACGTCGCTTCGGCTTCCACTCGGTCCTGGCGGTGCCTATGCGGGCCCGCGGCATCACGCTCGGCGTGGCCACCTTCACCCGGCACCGGAGTCCGGAACCCTTCACGGAGGACGACCTGCTCCTGGCGCAGGAGATCACCGCCCGGGCCGCGCTGAGCATCGACAACGCCCGCCGCTTCACCCGGGAGCGCACCACCGCGCTGACCCTGCAGAGCAGCCTGCTGCCGCAGGGGCATCCCCGGCAGCCCGCGGTCGAGACCGCCTCGCGCTATCTTCCGGCCAGCGCGCAGGCCGGTGTGGGCGGCGACTGGTTCGATGTCATCCCGCTCTCCGGCGCCCGGGTGGGCCTCGTCGTCGGCGATGTCGTAGGGCACGGGATTCAGGCCTCGGCCTCCATGGGGCGGCTGCGCGCGACCGTGCGCACCCTCGCGGACGTCGACCTCCCGCCCGACGAGCTCATGACGCACCTGGACGATCTGGTGGACCGGCTGTCGGCCGAAAGCGAGGACGACGCGTCCGGCAGCGCCGCCGACATCGGCGCCACCTGTCTCTACGCCGTCTACGACCCGGTCAGCCGGCGCTGCTGCGTGGCCCGCGCCGGCCATCCGGCGCCGGCGCTCCTCATCCCCGGCAGCGAACCGTTTCTGCTCGACCTTCCGGCCGGGCCGCCTCTGGGTCTCGGCGGCCTGCCGTTCGAGGCGACCGAGATCGAGCTGCCCGAAGGCAGTCTGCTCGCGCTGTACACCGACGGTCTCGTCGAGGCGCGCGGGCGCGACATCGACCAGGGGGTCGACGACCTGCTCAAGACGCTGGCCCGGGCGGGATCCTCGTTGGAGAGCACCTGCGACGACGTGCTGCAGGCCCTGCTCCCGGACCGCGCGGCCGACGACGTGGCGCTGCTGCTGGCCCGGACGAAGGCCCTGGACTCGGGCCATGTGGCCACCTGGGACGTACCGACGGAACCGTCCGAGGTCGCGCGGATCCGGAGCAGCGTCACCCGGCAGTTGCAGGAGTGGAACCTGGAGGAGGACGCGTTCGTCACCGAACTCGTCGTCAGCGAACTGATCACCAACGCCATCCGCTACGCCGAGCCGCCCATCGAACTGCGCCTGATCCTGGACCGCAACCTGATCTGCGAGGTGTCCGACACCAGCAGCACGGCACCGCACCTCCGCCGCGCCCTCACCTACGACGAAGGCGGCCGCGGCCTGCTCCTGGTCGCCCAGCTCAGCCGGAGATGGGGCACCCGCCACGCCCGCCGCGGGAAGACGATCTGGGCGGAACAGGCCTTGTCGACCGGCGATTCCGGGCCGGCCATGCCGTGATCCGGCTGTGGCGGGGCGTCAGACCACGAAGCACCGTCCCGTGCCGGGTTCGATGTCGCCGGACGCCACGAATTCCCGGTCGAGCACCACTGGACGATTCCCGAACTCGCCGGTCATGCCTCTGAGTTCGACGCCGGCCTCATTGCCGAACTCGGCCGGGCCGGGCTGCCGTACCTGAAGAAGATCGGCGTCGACCGTACGATCCACCAGACTTGGACGTGTTTCCCAGCGAAGGAGGACGGCGAGCATGGCGAGCAGCGCACTTCTGGTGATGGACGTCCAGCGGGACGTCGTGGCCATCGCCGACGACGGTTCTGGGTATCTGCCGCGCCTGCGCAGGGCGATCGACGGCGCCCGGGCCGCCGGGATCCCCGTGATCTACGTGGTGATGGGGTTACGGCCGGGCGACCCGGAAGTCAGCCCCCGCAACAGGGTGATGGCGAATGTCCTGCGGGCCGGCCTGTTCACCGAGGGCGCCCCCGGCACCGAGATCCATGACGACGTCGCGCCCCAGCAGGGCGACGTGGTGGTGACCAAGAGGCGGGGGAGCGCCTTCTCGGGCAGCGACCTCGACCTGGTACTCAGGGCTCGCGATATCGACAGTCTCGTTCTCACCGGCATCGCCACCAGCGCTGTGGTGCTGTCCACTCTGTGGCACGCCCTCGACCTGGACTTCGGCCTCACCGTCCTGGCGGATGCCTGCCTCGACACCGACCCCGAGGTGCACACGATGCTCACCGAGAAGCTGTTCCCGCAGTGGGCAGATGTCCTCGCCGTCGAGGACTGGCTCAAAGCCATCACCCCGGGGTGAGCGGGGTCAGCCGGTGCGCAGGCGAGCGGTCTGCTCGGTGCCGACGTCGGTGGTGCGTCTCAGGTACCGCTCGATGACGGTGAGTTCGTCCTCGGTGAAGTCGTCCAGGGCCTGGTCGAAGGCGTTCCCGGGGGTGTCCCAGGCGGCTTCGATCTCGGGGGTGCGGCCGGTGGTGAGGGAGACGAGCATCTTGCGCCGGTCATGCGCGTCGGGATGACGCTCGGCGAGTCCGGCCTTCTGGAGGCGGTCGACCAGGCGGGTGGCTGATCCGGAGGTCAGCCCGGTCAGCTCCGCGATCTGTCCCGTGGTGCGAGGGCCGGTTTCCAGGGCGAGCAGGCTCACGCACTGGAGGTCGGTGGGGTGCAGGCCGAGGTGTTCGGCCATGGCCTGGTTGAACAGCGTGTAGGCGGCGTGGTGACGCCGGGCCGCCGCGGTGACCGCCGCGACCAGCTCCCCACGGGTTCGGTTTGACATGGAATCACTCTCACGCCGGGCCCCGACGGAGTCGTCCGACCCGGCTCAATCTGTGTGTCACGCAGATAATGTGTGGTGCAGACTATTTGTAGCACGACCCCTGGGAGAACTCATGACCACCACCCACACCCCCGAGCAACTGCGCGCCCTCTACGGCCGCTGGAGCGAGATGTGGCGCGGCGACTTCAGCCACGCCGAGGAGATCCTCGACCCCGGCTTCGTCGTCCACCAGGCACGTCCCGACGGCAGCGACTCCGAGGCCGCCACCGGCCCCGAGCGCCTGCTGCCCGAGATCGAGCAGACCATGGCCGCCTTCGGAGACATCACCATCACCGTCGACCTCGGCCCGATCGTCGACGGCGACCTGCTCTCCGCCCGCTGGACCATGCGCGCCGCCTACACCGGGGGCATCCCTCAGGCCACCGCCCCGATCGGTACGAAGATCTCCTTCAGCGGCAACGACATCCTGCGTGTCCGGGACGGCCGGTTCGTCGAATACTGGACCTGCACCGACATTCTCGACGGCCTGTCCCAGCTCGGCGCCGTCTCCGGCCCCAACGGCCCCGCCCAGGAAGCAGCCGACCGGCGTGTCTGATGTGCGTCCTGACCGCACCCGGACTCGGTCAGGCACGCCCTACAACCCCGTGATCCCGTTCCACCGCTTCCCGAACTCCACCCGCTCCGTCGATGTGATGTCACGCGCGACGGCGAGCCGGCCGCGCAGCTCCGAGTCCGGGAAGATCAGGGGGTTCTCGGCGAGGGCGGCTGTCTCCTTGTCCTCGGCGGAGGCGAGGACGTCCTGGGCGGCCGGGACCGGGCAGACGTAGTTGACCCAGGCGGCGAGTTCGGCGGCGACCTCGGGGTCGTAGTAGTAGTCGATCAGCCGCTCGGCGTTCGCCTTGTGGCGGGCGAGGTTGGGGACCATCAGCGACTCGGCCCACAGCTCGGCGCCCCCTTCGGGGACGACGAACTCGATGTCCGGGTCGTCCGCCTGAAGCTGGATCACATCGCCCGAGTACGCCTGACAGGCCAGTACATCCCCGCTCGACAGATCCTTGATGTAGTCGTTGCCCGTGAAGCGCCGGATCTGTCCCCGGCCCACCTGTTCCTCCACCTGGTCGCAGACCGTGTGGAAGTCGTCGGCCGTCCACCGGGTGATGTCGACGCCGTTGCCTTGCATCAGCAGCGCGAACGCCTCGTCCACACCGGACAGCAGGGTGACCCGGCCCTTCAGGTCGCTCGCCCACAGATCGGAGACCTGCCGTATCTCCCGGCCGGTCCTGCGCCGGTTGTACGCGATCCCGGTGATCCCGGACTGCCACGGCACGGTGCACCTGCGTCCGGGATCGAAGGCCGGCGAACGCAACTGCGGGTCCAGATACTCGGTGACGTTCGGCTGCCGCGTCCGGTCCATCTCCTGCACCCAGCCGAGCCGCACGAACCGCGCGCACATCCAGTCACTGATGACGATCAGATCGCGGCCGGTGGACTGATGGTTCATCAGCGCGGGACTGATCTTGCCGAAGAACTCGTCGTTGTCGTTGATCTCCTCGACGTAGTCCACCGACACGCCCGTGCGCCTCTCGAAGCCCTCCAGGGTCGGTCGCCGCGCCTGGTTCTCGTCGTCGGTGTCGATGTACAACGGCCAATTCGCCCAGATCAGCCGTCGATCGGTGGCCGAGAGATCGGCGGCGGCACGGTCGCCGGGGCGCACATACGCGGCCGGCACACCGCACCCGGCGAGTCCGCCGAGCACTGCGCCGGAGCCGAGCGCACGCAGCAGCCTGCGGCGGGAGAGCGGAGGGATCGTCTTCAGGGGCATCCAGGCAGCATGTCGCGCCTTTGGAGACCGGACAATTGACACCGCGTTGGGAGTCGATTCATCGGGCCGTATAACAGTTTGACTTTGCTTTCTCTTGGCGGTTGGCTGCGGGCTCGACCATCACGATCCGGGGGGATCCCCATGCACCGCTCCATCCGCGCGGCCGTCTGTTCCGTCGCCGTCGCCGCTCTCGCGTTCGGCCTCAGTTCCTGTTCCGAGGCGGTCGACCAGGTCGACAAAGCCGTGGACGAGACGTACGAGGTCACCTACGAGGTGACGGGGAAGAACGTGGACTCGATCGAGTTCCACGGCGGCGGTGGCAAGGCCATGGAGCCGAAGATCGAGTCGGTGTCGAAGCCCGAGCTGCCCTGGAAGAAGACGGTCAAGCTGCGCGGCATCATGCCCGCGGCGGTCATGCCGGTCGCCGCTGACCCCGAAGGCGCCCAGGTCGCGTGCAAGATCACCTACAAGGGCAAGGTGCTCGAGGAACAGAGCGCCAAGGGCCTGGTGACCGCCGGCGGCTGCACCGCCGAGTCCCCGGTCACGGGGTAACTCCCGGGAGGCCTCGGCGGGACCCCACCAGGAGGTCCCGCCCCTTCCCTAAGGGGTCATGCGGCAAGAGGCCGTGCCGCGATGGGTCATGCGGCCCCGATCAGAAACGGTCCGGGGCCCGGTCCGGGAGCGGAGAGCCGGGGAGCGCGTCCCGCTGCTGGTTCTTCCGTGTCTCCTCGTTCGAGGCGGCCGTCGCCTGGCAGGTCACGTCCTTCGCCGGGAGCTTCCCGGTGAGCAGGTAGCCGGTGACCGTGCCGTCCGTGCACGCGTTGCCGTTCGGGTAGACGCCGTGGCCCTCGCCGCCGAGGACGGTGACCATTTTCGAGCCCTTCAGATCGGCGTGCAGGGCCTGACCGCTGGGCAACGGGGTCTGCGAGTCCCACTCGTTCTGGACGACCAGGGAGCGGACCTTGTTGTTCACCTCGGTCGCCGGTTCCACGGACCTGTCCCAGAACGCACAGGGCTTGATGCTGGACGCGAAGTCACCGTAGAGCGGGTAACGGCCCTTGTCCTCGATGGCGTCCTGCCGGTAGGTCTCGGGATCGCGGGACCACGCGGCCGAGTTGTCGCCGCACACCACGGCCCAGAAGCTCGCCGTCATGTTGTCGGACGGCACCTCGGCGGCATCGGCGGAGGCGCCTGTCGTCCCGGTCCCTTCGGATCCGGTGAACGCCGCGAGCTTCTTCGCCGAGGCGGGCCGGCCGTCCGCCGCCTTCTTCAGCTCCACGATCGCCTCGGTGGCTTCCCGCGGGCTGAAGACCGCCCCGCGCATACCGCTGCGGATGTCGTCGCCGGTGGTCGGGCGGCCCTCCACCTCGATGGGCTTCTCGTCGGCCTGCGCGACCAGGCCCCAGAAGGTCCGGTCGACCTCCTTCGGAGTGTCACCGAGGCCGTACTTCTCCGAACGCTCGGCGGCCCACCCGGTCCACCGGTCGAACGCGGGCTCGGCGCCCTCCGCCCACCACTGGATCATCCCTCGCCAGGCGCGCGCCGGATCGACCGCGCTGTCCAGCACGAACCGGTCGGCGCGCCCCGGGAAGAGCTGGGTGTAGACGGCGCCCAGGTAGGTGCCGTACGAGTAGCCCAGGTACGAGATCTTCTTCTCACCGAGGACCGCCCGGAGCAGATCCATGTCGCGCGCGGTGTTGCGCGTGGTGATGTGCGGGAGTGTGTCGCCCGCCTTTTCCTCGCACTTCCTCGCGACGTCGCGTGCCCAGGAGACGTCCTTGTCGAACGTCTCCTCCTTGTACGGCCGCAGCCAGTTCTCCTCCTCCGGCTCCAGATCGCAGGAGACCGGGCTGCTCCGCCCCACACCGCGCGGGTCGAAACCGATGAGGTCGTACTTCTGCTGTGCGGCCCGGGGGAGCCGCTCCCGCAGTCCCAGCGGCATGTAGAGCCCGGGCCCGCCGGGGCCGCCCGGGTTGGAGAACAGGACGCCGTGGCGCTTGCCGGGCGCGGTGCTCTTCAGCCGGGATATCGCCAAGTCGATCCGCTTGCCGCCGGGAACCCGGTAGTCCAGCGGGACTTTGATCGTGGCGCACTCCAACTCCGCCGGAGCGTCGGCTTCGCAGCGCTTCCACCGCGGCTTCTGCTTCACATACCGGTCCAGCGCGCCCTTGGCGGCGGCGGACGAAGAGGCGGTCGACGGGGTGGCGGCGGGAGCGGCGGTGGCCGTCGAGGTGGCGAGCGCGGGAGCCAGCGTTGCCGTGACACTCACGGCCAACAGGGGCGCGAGACGTCGTCTGCGCACGATATCGATCCTTCCGGTCACATGTTCGGACGGGAAAGATCCTTCCGGAACCGGCTACACATGCGGATCACTCGCTGGTGCCGCACTCCCCTCCACCCTGGGACTGACCCAACAGTGGTGTGTGGTCCCAGAGTTGTAGGGGAGTGCGGTGCGACAGACGGCACTCGAGACGTCGGCGATCCAACGAGTTTGCAGACAGGGCGATCACCTCCCGCCGTCAAGAGGCCACAGGGACGCCTTTCACTTCGCGGCGAGCCCGCGGACCGTGTCGCGGAATGCGATCGGGGTCTGGCCGGTGCGGTGGTGGAAGTACTTGCTGAAGTGTGTCGCGCTGGAGAAGCCGAGGCGGTCCGCGATGCGGGCGGCGCTCTGGTCGCTGTGGGCGAGGAGGCGCTTGGCCTCCAGGACGACGCGGCGGTCGATGAATTCCTTGGCGCCCAGGCCGGCGGCGGAGAGCGTGGCGCGGGAGAGGGTGCGAGCCGAGTAGCCGAGCGATGCGGCGTAGTCCTCCACCCGGCGGGTGCGCGCGAAGTCCTCTTCCACGGCATCGCGGAAGCGCAGGTACGTGGCGTCGGGTTCGGGCGCGGGACCGCCGGCGGGCGCGGTGAGGTGCGCCAGCCGCAGGACGAGGACCGCGAGCAGATGACGCAGGGCTGCCGTATGGATCTCGAGGGGCAGGTGTCCAAGGGCCCGGAACTCGGTGGCGAGATGGTCGGCGGCCAGTCGCAGAGCCGCTTCGTCGCCGGGTAGGGGGCGCCGCAGGATCGGGCCGTACGGGTCTTCCGTGCGAGCGCCGAGTGTGGTGGCCGGGTCGAGGAAGTCCTGGCGGAACAGGATCAGGGTGCCCTCGGCGTCGGTGAGGTCCCCCCACTGATGGACCTGCCCGGGGCGTACCCAGAGCCAGGAGCCCGGGTCCAGGGCGTAGGCGGTGAAGTCGACCGTGTGCCCCAGGGCCCCGCCGGTGAGGGTGATCAGGTGGTGGAAGTCCGGGCGCTGGGGAACCGCGAGTCGCTCCGCGGGGACCCGGTGGCGCAGGTCGGCGAGGGACAGCACCTCCACGCCGGTGGGGGTGCCGGCGGGCGCGGGGAAGGGGATCTCCAGGATGCCGTGACCGGCATCGTGTCGCTTTTTGACCATAGCGAGTCGTCAGCGTATCCGATCGGGCCTTTTCATCACCCGTACCTTGAAGGTGTCGGTCCGCTCGGATTCGAGCGGGTGTCGGAAAGCGGTAAGAGCGGAGCACTCGACAAGCGCCTGACCTCACCTTCCAAGACCTCACCCCGCAACTCGACCGACACCTACCACCAGCACAACCGGGAGGCGGCCGACGGCCTCGACGGCTTCGGCGCCCTACGGAGGAACCATGAGCGACCCGGAAGAGAACAAGGCCACGGCCCAAGCGTTCTATCACCTGATGTTCAACCAGTGCCGCCCGGCCGAGGCCATCGAGCAGTTCGTCGGTGACACCTACATCCAGCACAACCCGCACGTCGCCGACGGCAAGCAGGCGTTCATCGACTACTTCGAACGCATGGCCGCCGAATATCCCGGCAAGCGCGTCGAATTCAAGCGCGCCTTCGCCGAAGGCGACCACGTCATCCTGCACTGCCACCAGATCTGGCCCGAAGAGGAGTACGCCGGTATCGACATCTTCCGCTTCGACGCGGCCGGCAAGATCGTCGAACACTGGGACGTCCTCCAGGTCATCCCGCCCACCTCCGAGAACGACAACACCATGTTCTAGCGGCACCGCGAGCCGGACGGATCTGTTCGACCTGCCGGACATTGTTCGAAACCTATTGACGCTGCCCTGGGCGTCGGCTGAGACTCTCGCAACACACGTCACCCGCGTGTAACGGCAGGCCCCCGGCAAGAGCTTGCCGTCGCCTCGTCGGTTCCTCGTTTCTTCGCTTCCGCGTTCCGCCTGTCCGTCATCAGCCATGCCTCAGCAGGGAACCTCGACATGACGCACGTCGTACGATGCGCACGACCGCACAGCCGCGCGAGACGTTGGGCGGGCCATCTCGCCGGACTGACCGCCGCGTCGATGCTGCTCACCCTCGCCGGACCCGCCGCTCCCGCGCAAGCGGAACCGGCCGCACCGGCGGCACCGGCGGCCGAAGCCGCGGACATCACCGACGGCCTGGCCCTGTGGTACAAGCTCGACGCAGGCTCAGGCGGCACCGTGACCGACGCCTCCGGCAACGGCCGGAACGGCACGGTCAGCGGCACCGCCGACTGGTCGGCATCCGGTCAGGGGCTCGCCTTCAACGGGTCCGACACCTACATCAAGGTGCCGGACGACGTCATGAAGGGCATGGACTCGATCAGCGTCTCCATGGACGTTCTGATCGACTCCGCCCAGAGCACGCCCTACTTCCTCTACGGCTTCGGCAACACCAGCGCGGGCAGCGGCAACGGCTACCTGTTCACCACGGGCAACTCCTTCCGCACCTCCGTCGCGACGGGCAACTGGTCGACCGAGCAGACCACCAAGCCGTCCGACTCCCACAACCTGACCCGCGGCGTGTGGAAGCACATCACCTACGCCCAGACCGGCTCCACGGGCGTGCTCTACGAGGACGGCGTCGAGGTCGGCCGCAACACCTCGGTCACCACCACGCCCGGCGCCATCGGCTCCGGCACCACCAAGGCCAACTACCTCGGCAAGTCCGTCTACGACGGCGACAAGCTGTTCAAGGGCCGGATACGCGACTTCCGTGTCTACGACCGGGCACTGGACGGCTCGGAGGTCGAGCAGCTCGCCCTCCCCGTCGCCACCCAGGGCGTCGCCGCCGACAAGGACGCCCTCACCCTCGGCGACACCAGCGGCGTCACCTCCGACCTCGACCTGCCGAGGACCGGCCCGGCCGGGGGCTCCTCCATCAGCTGGGACAGCGACAACCCGTCCGTCGTCTCGGACACCGGCAAGGTGACCCGCCCCGACGCCGGCTCACCGGACGGACGCGCCACCCTCACGGCGACCCTGAAGAAGGGCACCGCGACCGGCACCAAGACCTTCGACGTCACGGTCCGGCCCGCGCTCGGCGACGCCGCCGCCACCCGCGAGGCCTCCGAAGCGCTCATGGTCCACAACCTTGACGACGCGCGCGGCAACCTCACCCTGCCCGGGAGCGGCAAGTACGGCACGACCGTCACCTGGTCCTCCGCGAAGCCGGACGTCGTCTCCGCCGGCGGCGAGGTCCACCGGCCCGCCCACGGCGACGGCGCCACCACCGCCGAGCTGACCGCCACCGTCACCAAGGGCGAGGCGAAGGCCACCCGCGTCATGACGGCCAAGGTGCCCGAACTGCCCGCGGACGCGGCCCTCAAGGGCTACATGTTCAGCTACTTCACCGGCGAGGGCACCTCCGACGGCGAACAGCTCTACGCCGCCCTCAGCAAGGGCGACGACCCGCTGCACTGGCGCGAACTGAACGACGGCAAGCCGGTCCTCACCTCCACGCTCGGCGAGAAGGGCCTGCGCGACCCGTTCATCATCCGCTCCCCGGAGGGCGACAAGTTCTACCAGATCGCCACCGACCTCAGGATCTACGGCAACGGCGACTGGGACGCCTCCCAGCGCACCGGCAGCAAGTCCATCATGGTGTGGGAGTCCACCGACCTGGTGCACTGGACCAACCAGCGCCTGGTCAAGGTGTCACCCGACAGCGCGGGCAACACCTGGGCGCCGGAGGCGTTCTACGACGCCGAGCGCGGTGAGTACGTCGTCTTCTGGGCGTCGAAGCTGTACGACAACGCCGACCACTCCGGCGACACGTACAACCGCATGATGTACGCCACCACCCGCGACTTCCACACCTTCAGCGAGCCCAAGGTCTGGATCGACCGCGGCTACTCGGTCATCGACTCCACGATGATCCGGCACGACGGCACCTACTACCGCCTGTCCAAGGACGAGCGGAACAACAGCTCCTCCACACCCAACAGCAAGTTCATCTTCCAGGAGAAGAGCGACTCGATCCGCGACCCGGCCTGGACCCCGGTCGCCGAGGGCATCGGCAAGGGCGCGATGAACGCCGCCGAGGGGCCGCTGGTGTTCAAGTCCAACACCGAGGAGAAGTGGTACGCGTTCCTCGACGAGTTCGGCGGCCGCGGCTACATCCCGTTCGAGACGACCGACCTCGACTCGGGCACCTGGACCCCCTCCACCGGCTACGACCTGCCCGCCAAGCCCCGCCACGGCACCGTGCTGCCGGTCACCCAGGCCGAGTACGACCGGCTGCTGCGCGCCTACCAGCCCGACCAGGTCGTGAAGAGCGTCGAGGACGTGTCGGTGAAGACCCGGGTCGGCGACGCCCCGGTGCTGCCGGCCACGGTGATCGCCGAGTACGCCGACGGCGTCAAGCGTCCCGTCACGGTCACCTGGCAGGACGTACCGGCGTCGAAGTACGCCCGGCCCGGCACCTTCACCGTGACCGGCAGCCTGCCGAACGGCGCCGCGATCCCGGTCCGCGCCGAGGTCACCGTGTCCGAGGAGGGGCCGGACATCCCCGCCGACCTGCTCCTGCACTACGACTTCGACGAGACGGGCGGCAGCATCGCCCGTGACTCCAGCGGACACGGCCACCACGGCACCTACGTCCGCACACCCGACTTCGGCACCGGCGTCGAGGGCGGCTCGTTCAGGATGTCGGGAGACTCGTCGAGTTCGCCGTACGTGAAGATCCCCAACGGTGTCCTGAAGGACGCCGGCAGCGTGACGGTGTCGACGTACGCCAAGTGGAAGGGCGGCAGCAACTTCCAGTGGCTGTTCGGGCTCGGCCCGGACAGCGACAAGTACCTGTTCGCCACCCCCTCCAACGGCGGCTCCAGCCTCTACTCGGCCATCACGAAGGCGAGTTGGTCGGCCGAGTCGAAGCTGACGGCCGGCTCGCAGCTCACGCCCGGCCAGTGGCGGCACGTCACGGTGACGCTCGACGGCGCCACCGGCACGATGGTCCTCTACGCCGACGGCGTCGAAGCCGCCCGCACCACGACCACCATCAAGCCGTCCGAGCTGTACGACGCGGCCAAGGACCACAGCGGCTACATCGGCCGCTCCCTGTACGCGGCCGACCCCTACTTCGGCGGCGAGGTCGACGACTTCCGCATCTACGACCGTGCCCTCACCGGCACCGAGGTCATGCGGCTCAGCGGCAACACGGCGGGCATCGCCAAGGCGACGCACCCGGCGCTCAAGGTCGACGCGCTCGTCGACAACGCGGCCGGCACGATCACCCTGCCGATGAAGGCGGGCACCGATCTCACCGCGCTGGCACCGGAGTTCACCCTCGCCGAGGGCGCGACGATCAGCCCCGCCTCCGGCAGCGTGCGCGACTTCACCAAGCCGCTGACGTACGAGGTCACCGGGTCGGACGGCAGGAAGCGCACCTGGAAGGTCTCGGCGCTGATCATGAAGACCCCGCTCCTGCCGGGTCTGAACGCCGACCCGAACATCGAGCGCTTCGGCGACACCTTCTACATCTACCCGACGACCGACGGCTTCGACGGCTGGAGCGGCACACAGTTCAAGGCCTGGTCCTCCACGGACCTGGTCCACTGGAAGGACCACGGCGTCATCCTCGACCTGGGGCCGGACGTCAGCTGGGCGGACAGCAGGGCCTGGGCACCGGCGATGACCGAGAAGGACGGCAAGTACTACTTCTACTTCTGCGCCGACGCGAACATCGGCGTGGCCGTCTCCGACTCGCCCACCGGACCGTTCAAGGACGCCCTGGGCAAGCCGCTGCTGAAGGCCGGTGACTTCCGCGGCCAGATGATCGACCCGGCGGTCTTCACCGACGACGACGGCAAGCAGTACCTGTACTGGGGCAACGGCCGCGCCTACGTCGTCCCGCTGGGCGACGACATGACCTCCATCGACACCTCTCAGGTCAAGGACATCACCCCGAGCGGCTACAACGAGGGCACCTTCGTCATCAAGCGCAAGGGCACCTACTACTTCATGTGGTCGGAGAACGACACCCGCGACGAGAACTACCGCGTCGCCTACGCGACCGGCCCCTCGCCCACCGGCCCGTGGACCAAGCAGGGCGTGATCCTGGAGAAGGACCTGACCCTGGGCATCAAGGGCCCGGGCCACCACTCCGTCGTCCACGTCCCGAACACCGACGACTGGTACATCGCCTACCATCGCTTCGCCATCCCCGGCGGAGACGGCACCCACCGCGAAACGACCATCGACAAGCTCGAGTTCGACGCCGACGGCCTGATCAAGAAGGTCGTCCCCACCCTCGGCGGCATCGACCCGGTCACCGTCGTCCACGCCGGGCCGGACGCCACCGGTGCCGAGGGTGAGTCGATCACGCTCGCCGGCACCGTCTCCGGGGCCGGCAGCCCCCAGTGGACCGTCCAGGACGGCGCCCCGTGCACCGTCAAGGCCCCCGTGGCGGCTCGCACGACCCTCACCTGCACCGACGACGGCACCTTCGAGGTCACCCTGACCGGCGGACGCGGCACCGACACGGCGACGGTGAAGGTCTCCAACGTCGCCCCGTCGATCACCTCCGCCAAGGGCCCCGGCTCGCCCCTTCCGGTGGGCAAGGCCGCCGTCGTCACGGCGTCCTTCGCCGATCCCGGCTCGTCCGACGGCCACACCTGCACGGTCGACTGGAAGGACGGCAGCCGGCCGACGCCCGGTACGGTCACCGACTCCGGCTGCCGCGCCGCACACGTCTACGAGGACGCGGGCATCCACCGCCCGGTCGTCACGGTCACCGACGACGACGCGGGCACGGACACGACCACGCTCGCGGAGCTGATCGTCTACGACCGTGCCGCCGGGCCCGCAGCCGGCGTCGGCACGATCACCTCTGCGGCCGGTGCCTACCCGGCCAGGCCGGGGCTGACCGGAAAGGCGGCGTTCACCCTGGGCGCCCAGTACCGAAAGGGAGCCACCGTCCCCACCGGCAAGGCCACGTTCGTCTTCGGCTCCGCCAAGCTCACCTTCCGCTCGACCGGCTCCGACTGGCTCGTGGTGAACGGCTCCCAGGCCGTCTACCAGGGCACCGGCACGGTGAGCGGCAAGAGCGGCTACGCCTTCAGAGTCACCGCCACCGACGGCCCGGACACCTTCCGCATCAGGATCTGGAAGAAGTCCACCGGCGATGTCCTCTACGACAACAAGACGGGCGCCAGGACGAAGGGCGTCGTCACCATCGGAGACAAGCGGCGTTAGGCCCGCCCGCACCGTTCACCGGCCGGTGGTTCATGGCGTCTTGATGCCACGCCATGAACCACCGGAGGTCGTCGCCCGGGGCACCGCCCTGCCGGGCCTTCGCAACCCGAACAGCGTCGAGTGCTACGGCGAGGTGGGCGGATGCGGGGAGCGGAGCACGAGCAGGGTGATCTCGCTGGGGGCGAAGAGGCGGAACGGCGGGCCCCAGAAGCCGGTGCCGCGGCTGGTGTAGAGGAGAGTGCGGGATCCGTGGCGGCTGAGACCGGCGAGGGCGGGCTGGTCGATGCGGACGAGGTGGTGGAAGGGCCAGATCTGGCCGCCGTGGGTGTGGCCGGAGAGTTGGAGGTCGATGCCGGCCGCTGCTGCCCGGTCGATGAATTTGGGCTGGTGTGCCAGGAGCAGGACGGGTAGGTCGGGGTCGGCGCCGTTCAGGGCTCCGGCGAGGTGGGCGCGGTGGCCTGCCAGGCCCGAGGACTCGGCGGTGACGTCATCCACGCCGGCGACCACGAGGGTGTCGCCTCCGCGTTCGAGCAGCAGATGGCGGTTGCGCAGCGGCTCCCAGCCCAGCTCGTCCATCAGGTCGACCCAGCCCTGGGCCTCGCTGTAGTACTCGTGGTTGCCGGTGACGTACACAAGGGCCCGGGTGGCCCGCACGGTTCCGAGCGGTGAGGCCTGGGCGCGGCGGCGTTCGGCCGTGCCGTCCGCGATGTCGCCGGTGTGGCAGACCAGGTCGGCTTCCAGGGTGTTCACCCTCTCGCACACCCGTGCCGACCAGCGGGCACGATCGAGTGGGCCGTAGTGGGTGTCGGTGATGAGGACGACGCGGGTGCCGTCCAGCCCGGGTCCCAGCCGTGGAAGTCGCACGTCGAGTCGGCGCACCCGTGGCACGCGGCGGGCCTCGAGGTGCCCCCAGGCGAGCAGCACGGTGGTGACGCCGAGGACCGCCCAAGTGACGATTCGGGCCCGGTCCTGACTCTCGCCGACGCCGGCCACGGTCAGGGCGAGCCGCAAGAGGACGCCGAGCAGAACGGACCAGGTGAACAGAACCCAGCTCGTGCCCAGCAGGGTGTCACCGAGGATCGCCGCCCGGTCCTGCTGACGTCGGCCGTGGCCGCGCGTCATCGCGAGCGGCATACCGACGAGGCCGAGGACGAACAGGGCGGTACCGACCAGCGTGACGGGCAGCGGCCAGTGCTGGCCGGAGTGCAGGAGCACCCAGCACGGCACGGTCCACAGCAGGAAGGGGGCGATCAGGGGCAGGTAGCGCATCAGGCGGTGCAGTCGGCTCCGCCGCGGATTCTGCGTTTCACCCTCGGCGGGCCGGGTGTTGCTCGTGTCGGTCACGCTTGCCCTCCCTGACCAGGCTGCTTTCCCGCGCACTGTATCCGGTCGCCTTGGGCCGGCCGGACCGGCGTTCATGGGCGCGGTCCCTCGGGGTGAAGGGTTCTCCGCGGGACACAGGGGCTCCGCCGCGGACACCTGGTCGGCATCAGGGCGGACACGCTTCGACCGGGCTCAGAGCTGAAGCGTGGTCGAGTACGACCCTCACCTCGCCCAGCTTCGTGTCGAGGACCACGGCGCCCGCGTCGAGGCGTACCACCGAACCGCAGACGGAGCCGGAAGGCGAGTCGACACGGAGCGCGGGACCCTTACGCGGCGGTCCGTACCAGGTCGTTGCGACAGCGGTGACGAGCAGTCCGACGCAGAGGAGCGTGAGGGCGATGCCGCGTCTGAGAGCGGCGGCAGCGGAGCGGGCCTCCAGGTGATCGGCGACCGCGCGGCTCTCCACCGCGCTCATGGGTACGACGGTGGGCCGGCCGTGAGCCGCTCGGACCAGCAGCAGGGCCCCCGCGAGACCCGCGATCAGCGCCAGCAGGAGCAGCACGCCGACTGCCACGGCCCAGGGGTCGGCGAGCTGGCCCACGTCGCTCCGGCCGCGGACCAGGCCGAATCCGATGAGCCCCGCCAGCAGCGCCCCCAGTGCGTTGCGCCAGGCGGTGGCGGCCTCGCGCACCCGGGGCAGTTCCGCGTCCAGCAGACGCCGGCGCTCCTGTGCGGCGCGCAGGTCCGCCGGTGCCGCGCTCTCGCCGGGTCCGACGGTCGGCATCAGGCGTCACCGCTGGAGATCCGCAGCACCCAGTAGGCGCCGCACCCCTTGTGTCCCTCCGGCCGGTCGGGGTGATGCCCTTCGCACGCACACACCACCGGCTCGTCACGGACATCCGACGCCGGACGTGGATGGGAGGGCCGGAACAGGGCGAAGACGCCTTCCCGCCCCCGGAAGACCATGTGCGGCAGCGCCACCTCCAACGGTGCGGCGCACCGCGGACAGGGACCGCTGAGCACGAGCAAGTCGGGGCCTGCCTTCCGCAGGGTGAAGGTCTCCGCGGCCCGCACGGCGTAGGCGGGATCCGTGGCCTCGGCGTAGGGGACGGGTTCATGCGGTGCGATGGTCAAGGTGTTCCTCTTGTCGGTGTGTGCGACCGACGCCGGTGTGCCGGTGTGTACGGTCGCCGGGTCACGGCCCTGTGTGGGTGAAGGGGATCCAGGAACTCGCGGGGAGAGCGGCGTCGGAACGGAGGCGTAGCAGAGCGGTGTGCAGGGCTTGGGCCGCCTTCTCCGGGTGCAGGACGCCCTCGGAGACCAGTTCCCGGTAGACGAGCCGGGCGACGTCCGCCGCGGCGTCGTCGGCGACCGACCACAGCGCGGCGATGACATGCCGGTACCCGGTGTAGTGCAGCACCGCGGCCATCGTCAGGGCCTCGTCCGGCATTCTGGGGCTGCCCACCGCGCTCTTGCAGGCCGACAGGAAGATGAACTCACCGCGATGGCTGAGTGCGCTGAGGTCACCGACCGTGAGGGTCTTGTCGAAGAGGGCCAGGCCTCCTGCCAGCGGATCCACGACGTTCTGATCACCATGACAGCTGAACTGTGTCCAACGGTGCTCCGGCAGCCGGGACTTCACCGCGTCCCATGTCGCGTCCGCGTTCTCGAGCAAGGTCAGCCGGTCGGGGAGCAGAGACGTGAGCACATCGATGTCCTGCCGTACCGCCTGGAGCGGTTCCTGCCCCGGGGTCTGTGACATGGCGACCAGGAGCATTCTCCCGTCCGGGGCCCCGTCCGGGGCGTGGTCGGATGCCTCCGGTGCTCTGAGCCTGGCCTCCAGCAGGGCTCGCAGGGTGGGCGTGTAGGAGGACACCACCCGGTCGACGACGGTCCGCCGGGGACCGTCGTGGGGGTCGGCGTGGTGACCGGCCGCGTGGAGAGGCAGGAGTGTCAACGCCCCTGTCGGGCACCACCACATGCGCGGCCAAGCCTCGCCCTCGGGTGTGTTCACGAACCCGAGATCCGCGAGGACGGGTCCGGCGATGTGGTCCCACAACCACTCCAGCACGGAAGCGAGTACCGTCTCGCGTTCCGTCTGGGCGTGGTGCAGCTCCTCTCTGGCAGCGGTGTAGGCGGTGACGGCGGCCCACCCTTGGTTGCCGCTGTCGAAGGCTTCGCGGGCCCGGAGCATGGCGTCCGCGGCGATTTCCACGTCGAGCAGTGAGCCGAGATATCTGTTGGCCTGCTCGACCAGCTCCTTCTCCGTGACGGTCGGCAGCGGCCTGACGCGCAACCGCCCCTCGGTGAGGATCAGCGCGTCGCAGCGCAGCGTGGAGATGTTGACCAGCACGACGGGGCCTTCCTCTCCCAGGGAGAGCAGCCGGTCGATACCGTGCGGCTTGAGGAAGTCCGTGAACCCATCGATCCGCCGGACCTGTTCGACCAGGTCGTCCCATTCCCGGGCCGGCGCGGAACGGTCCTGTGGTGCCGCACCCCCCTGAGGCTGTCCGGGAGACGGTATGGATGAAGGCTGGGCGGGCGCGTCGAGGAGCATACGGAGGTGATCGAGCCGGGCCGCGAGGTCGGGTGCGGTCTCTCGCAGCGCACTGAGGTCGGCCCGCGTGTCCAGGAGGCGGGACCACATCACGCCGCGTCCCTGCTCGGCCAGCTCCATCGCGCGTGCCGGGCTTCCAGCCCGCAGAGCGCAGGACGCGGCGAAACGTGCCTGGCCGGTGAAGCGTCTCAGCTGGTGCTGGCTGTCCGCCTGCTCCGCTCCACGCCACGCGAGCAGTGAGAGCAGACCGACCGCTGTCTCGGCGGCACGCACCGCGGTCGGCCAGTCCTCGCGTTCGGCTGCCAGGGAACACCACCTGGCCGCGGCGTCGATGCGGCAGGATGCGGCCGCGGAACCCGTCCGGGCGGCCTCGCCCAGCACGTCCGCCGCCTCGGCCGCGTCCTCTGACATATGCGTGACCGAGTAGCGCTTCCCCAGCACGGCACCGAGGCTGACCAGGAATCGGGCGCGTTCCGGATGGTCGGCCGGGCCGAGTCGGGTCGACCGTCTCAGGTGACGTACGGCCTCGTCGAGGTCGGGCATCCGCTCGCCCCGCTCGTACCGGGTGGCGAGAGCGGCGCCCAGATTGTGCAGATGGACACCCTCACGGGGGTGTCCCGGCGGAGTGGTGTGCACGGCTTCACGGAAGGCGGCCAGGGCTGCTTCGAGATCGCCCGGATCGCCCTGTGTACCGTTCCTGTCGAAACGTGTCGCCAGCCCTCCGCCGAGGTTGGACAGCAGACGCGGGCGCTCCGGGTGCGATGCGGAGGCGGTCGCGACGGCCTCCTTGTCGTAGGCGATCGCCCTGCTGATGTCCTCTTCGTCGAAGGTGCGAAGGAACCGGGTGCGAAGCACCAGGGCGAGATTGCTCAGGTAACCGATTCGGTGAGGGTGGTCCTCGGGAATGACCGCCACGGCCAGCGTTCCCGCCTGCACGGCTTCGTCCAGATCGGCGAGACGGCCACTGTGCTCGTGGCGGACTTGCAGGGCGTGGCAGAGGTTCGCCAGATAGGGAGCGCGCTGGAGGGGGTCGGGGGCCGCGCCGACGGCCTGTCGCAACTGGTCGACGGCGTCGTCGATGTCGCGGGAACCGCCGATGCGCATGAAGCGTCCGAGGTGGGCGCCTCCGAGGTTACTCAGGTCCGCGTGGGCATCACGCGGTGCGTCCTTCCCGCGTTTGCCGTCGATGGCCCGGCTGAGCGTGGCGATGGCCCGGTCGAGGTCCGCCATGTCGCCGCTTCGCCCGGATCGCTGCGTCAGGGCCGCGCCCAACGCGGATGAGTCGCCCGCGGAGTCGAAGAGTCCGATCGCTTCGTCGATGTCGTCCATGACCTGCATATGGTCGAACCTTTTCGCCAGGGCGATGCCGAGTGCGGACTTCGCCGCGGGCAGGCCCGGGTGGTGCGCCGCGGTGGAAGCGAGGTTCGCGCGCTGTGCGGCGATCGCCTCGTCGATGTCGTCCGACTTCCCCAACCGTTCGAACCGCGCCATCAGGGCCTTGGAGTGGGCCGACATGTGCTGATGCCGGTTCGGGTGACTGAAGTCGGCACGAGCCAGGGCGTGCCGGGCTGATGCGACAGCACGGTCGAGGTCCTCGAGAATCCCACCACGCTCGAAGCGATCGATGAGCGTGGTGGCGAGATTGGAGAGGTAGTCGGGGTGGTCGGGATGATTCGGCGGCGTCACCTCGATGGCGCGGCCGACCAGCCGGACCGCCTCGTCCAGGTCCGCGGCGGACGCGGAGGACCTGGCTCGTGCCGCGAGGGCCGAGGAAAGGTTCGACAGGCGGATCGCGTTGTCCGGGTCGAGCTCGACGGCATGTGCAAGCAGGTCGATCGCCGCCGCCAGATCCGCCGGATCCCGATTCCGGCCATGGCGTACCTGGAGGGCCATCCCCAGGTTCGCCTCCACTTGAACAGACCAGTCCGGTCCGGCCGCCCCCGCCTCACGAAGAAGCTCGATGGCCCCGTCCAGTGCTCCCTCGTCACCGGATGCCAAACTGAGCGCCAGCAGAGCCTCGGCTCGTGCGGACAGCAACTGGGGATTGCCGTCGCCCGCTTCGGGCGGCGCGTAGAGCGGGCGCAGTTCGTACGGCAGCAATTCGGCGTCGGTCGAGGCCAGCCGGCCGAACCATTCCAGCGCCACCTGGAGGTCGGTGCCGCGTTCGTCCCCCAGCAACTGCCACCGGATCCAGTGCACCCAGGCCACCGTCGCGGCCACTTCGTCGGGCGGCCCCTCGGTGGACAGGCTCGTCATCCGCACGAGACGCGCCGCTGCGGCGACCGCGTCGGGGGCCAGCACGCCGGAGGGATCACCGTGTGTGAAGAACGCGAGAAGGCGTTGCTTCACCGTGAAATGCAGCTGCTCCGGGGATACCTCGAACATGTCCATGTTGCTCCGCACATCGCGCCGATCCAGGACAGCGGACTCCCCGCACCACGCACTTCCTCGTCGACGCCCGGAACACCCCCGCCCATCATCGGACCATACGAACACCCCGCTCCTTCTCTGCCCAACTGATGCAATTCAATGCCGAATTGATGCTTTCTGCCGCATACCGAACATGGGCGCCGCTCGGATCGGTCGATCCTGGGCGGGACCGGAGCCGACTGACGCTTCCGGGAGCGTTGCCGCCCCCGGAGTCGTGTCATGCCGTCAGCGCCGCAGTGTCAGCAGACCCGGACGGTAGGGCAGGAGGCCGTAGTCGCCGCCGGAGTCGGGGCTGCGGCCCTGGTAGAGCAACTGCAGATTGCAGGGATCGACGGTCATGGTCTGGTCGGGGCTGGTGCGGATCAGTTCGCCGTGGCTGATGTCGTTGGTCCAGGTGGCGCCGCTGTTGGCCTTGCCGGCGAAGGGATTGCTCTCGGTCGCGGCCTGGGGTGTCCATGAGCCGTTCAGGCTGGTGGCCGTGAACGAGCGGAAATAGCGGCCCTGCGAGCCGATCGCCTCGACGATCATGAGGTAGCGGTTCTGGCCCTGGAGCTTGTAGACCTGCGGGGCTTCGAACAGGTTGTTCCTCGTATCGCTCATGATCACTGTCGAGGTCGTGCCGAAGCTGCCCGGGAAGTTCCCGATCGGCATGCTGGCCCGGTAGATCTTGCCGTTGTCACCGGCGAAGAACAGATACATGTTCGACCCGTCGGCGATGAGCGTCTGGTCGATGGGTCCTGTTCCGGAGTCGGCGATGCTTCCGGAGAAGAGCACCTGCTGGGACGACCAGCCATTGGGGTTGGTGGGGTCGCTCGACGTCCGGTAGGAGAAGGCGGTCCCGCCCCACTGGTAGGCGAGCACCCAGATGTTCTTCGGCGCGAAGTAGAAGAGTGTGGGCGCGACGGTGGAAGCCGACATCGTGTTCTGGCCGGCCGAGGCCATTTCCGACCAGTTGGTGAACAGGCCGAAGTTCATCGAACCCCACTTCGTCCCCGTGTCGTGCGTCGTCGCATAGACGAGTTGCCTGCCGTTGTAGGGGACGACGGTGAAGTCCTTGAGCGAGACCCACCCCGGCTTGGGCTGCGCCAGTGCGCCCGTTGACGTCCAGCGGTATGCCGACGGAAGTTCGCACGGGCCGGAGTTGTCGCCGCCGACCTTGACGAGCTGCCACTGCTGGTTGGCGCCGCCCCAGTCGTCGTACTGGACGATGTTCGCGCTGTCGGCGGTGGAGGCGCCTTGTACTTCGAGGGCCTTGTTGCTGTGGCGCGAGATGAGCCGCACATGGCCGTCCGAGCTGTCGGCCAGGCGCCACTGCTGGTTGGTGCTGTTCAGGTCGGCCCACTGGACGATCGAGCCGCCGTTCGCGGTGGACCAGTTGTGGACGTCCAGCACCTTGCCCGAGTGGCGGGACTTGATGCGGTAGTAGCCGCCGCCGGAATCGACGAACTGCCACTGCTGCTGGCTCTGATCGTTCCTGGTCCACTGGGTGATGCGGGCACCGTCGTTGGTCGCCCTGTTGTAGACGTCCAGGGCCTTGCCGCTGTTGCGGTTGACCAGCACGTACGAGGCGTTGGGGTCTACGGTCGCCGCGGCGGCGGGCTCGGCGCCGAGGAAGGCGGCCACGAGCAGCAAGGGCGCAAGGGCGGCGAGCAGGCGTCTTGGACGGATCGGGGACGGGTGGCGAAACCACATCAGAGCGCCTCCTAGGGGTGGGGGTGAGGTGACCCCGATGAACCGCGGAGCGGGCATGCCGGAGGGCAGAGAATCTCGAAAGTTTCGAAGAATTCCCGAATGCTTTGACGCCACAAGCTAGGAATGAGGGGCCGACTGGTCAAGGCCTGTCGCCGATCTGGCCACAAACGGCGCCTCCCCGTCGGCGTGAGCCGTGGTGGCCGCATGCGACTGTCGGCTTCCCGGGGCTCCGGAATGTTTCGGATGAGGAACCGAAACTTCTTCTGCGGGGAGTATTGACGACCATCGTCAATGCCTCAATCCTCCCTGTCGGAGAGCCAGCCCTGGTTCGAGATGTCGACGCCTACGGCCCTGGGCAATCTGTGCTGCACCACGCACAACTGCACGACAGATCCGCGCACCAAGCACCTGCGCCACTCCGTCTCGTTCCGCGACGCCGCGTCCCGCTCCCGGGTTCCGGCCCGCCCCGTCCGCCTGCCCAGTGCGAGCGGACGACGCATTCCCCCGCGCTTCAGTCCCTGCGTGATGTCCACCTTGGAGGCACAGCCATGAGCTCGTATGCCCTACCCAGACCCGTGACCCGCCGGAAGATCCGCAGCCTGCTGTTGGTGCTGCTCATCGGCGTCCTCGGTGCGGTCGCCGCCCTGGTCGCGCCGCCGACCGCACACGCCGCGGAGAGCACGCTCGGCGCCGCGGCGGCGCAGAGCGGCCGCTACTTCGGCACCGCCATCGCCTCGGGCAGGCTGGGCGACTCGGCGTACACGACGATCGCGGGCCGTGAGTTCAACTCGGTGACGGCCGAGAACGAGATGAAGATCGACGCCACCGAACCGCAGCGGGGCCAGTTCAACTTCACCGCCGGCGACCGCGTCTACAACTGGGCGGTACAGAACGGCAAGCAGGTGCGCGGCCACACCCTGGCCTGGCACTCCCAGCAGCCCGGCTGGATGCAGAGCCTCAGCGGCAGCAATCTGCGCCAGGCGATGACCGACCACATCAAGGGCGTGATGGCCCACTACAAGGGCAAGATCGCCCAGTGGGACGTCGTGAACGAGGCCTTCGCCGACGGCAGTTCGGGAGCCCGGCGCGACTCCAACCTGCAACGCACCGGCAACGACTGGATCGAGGTCGCCTTCCGCACCGCGCGCGCCGCCGACCCGGCCGCCAAGCTCTGCTACAACGACTACAACGTCGAGAACTGGACCTGGGCCAAGACCCAGGCCATGTACGCCATGGTCCGCGACTTCAAGCAGCGCGGCGTGCCGATCGACTGCGTCGGCTTCCAGGCGCACTTCAACAGCGGCAGCCCCTACAACAGCAACTTCCGCACCACCCTGCAGAACTTCGCCGCCCTCGGCGTCGACGTGGCCATCACCGAACTCGACATCCAGGGCGCCCCGGCCACGACCTACGCCAACGTGACCAACGACTGCCTGGCCGTCCCGCGCTGCCTCGGCATCACCGTCTGGGGTGTGCGCGACACCGACTCCTGGCGACCGGAGCACACGCCGCTGCTGTTCAACGGCAACGGCAGCAAGAAGCCCGCCTACACCGCCGTCCTCGACGCACTCAACGGCGGCTCCTCCACGCCCCCTTCGGGCTCCGGACCGATCAAGGGCGTCGGCTCAGGCCGCTGCCTTGACGTGCCCGGCACCAGTACCACCGACGGCACCCAGCTCCAGCTGTGGGACTGCCACAGCGGCACCAACCAGCAGTGGACGTACACCGCCGCCGGCGAGCTCAGGGTCTACGGCAACAAGTGCCTCGACGCCGCCGGCACCGGCAACGGCACCAAAGTGCAGATCTACAGCTGCTGGGGCGGCGACAACCAGAAATGGCGCCTCAACTCCGATGGATCGGTCGTCGGCGTCCAGTCCGGCCTCTGCCTCGACGCCGCCACAGGCGGCACCGCCAACGGCACCCTGATCCAGCTCTACTCCTGCTCGAACGGCAGCAACCAGCGCTGGACCCGCACCTGAGGGCAGCAGCAGGGCAGCAGCAAGGCGGTGGAGGCAGGACCGCTCGGCAGGGCGCCTCCACCGCCGACGTCACGGGCCCGCAAGGCTCCCCGGCACCGGCCCCGGTGCCGTCATCCAGCGCCACTGGGTGAACTGCTCCAGGCTGGCTGTGCCGCCGATGCGGGAGCCGTTGCCGGAGCTGCCCATGCCTCCGAAGGGGGCGTTCGCGGCGTCCTTGGCGGAGACGTCGTTGATGTGGACCATGCCGGTGCGCAGCCGCTCGGCGACAGCGGTCGCCCTCGGTACGGAGCCGGAGTGCACGGCAGCCGTCAGACCGTACGCGGTGTCGTTGGCGATCTCGACGGCCTCCGCCTCGCTGTGAAAGGGAACGACCGGGGCGACGGGGCCGAAGATCTCCTCGGTGAAGGCGGGCATGGCTCGCCCGACGTGGTCCAGGACGGTGGGCGGGTAGAAGAGTCCGTCGCGCCGGCCGCCCGTGAGCACTCGCGCCCCGACGGCCACGCTCTCGTCGACGATGCGCTCGATCCTGGTGGCCTGCTGCTCGCTGATGACCGGTCCGGCGCTGACGCCCGCCACGCGGGGGTCGCCGACGCGCACGGCCCGCGCGTGCTCGACCAGCGCGTCGGTGTACGCCTCGACCAGGTCGGCGTGGACCAGGTGGCGGCCGGCGGCGACGCACGCCTGTCCCTGGTATCCGAAGGTACTCGCGGCTCCGGCCAGGGCGGCCGCCTCCACGTCCGCGTCCTCGAGGACGACGAGCGAGTTCTTGCCGCCGAGCTCCAGGGAGACCCGCTTCAGCCCCTCACCCGCCACTCGGGCCACGGCGCGGCCGGCCTCGGTGGAGCCGGTGAACGCGACCATGGCGACATGGGGATCCGCCGCGACCGCCTGCCCGGTCTCCGCTCCGCCCGGCAGGACGTGCAGCACCGCGTCGGGCAGTCCGGCGTCCTCGAAGAGCCGCGCGACGAGGACACCGCCGGACACCGGTGTGAGCGGGTCGGGTTTGAGCAGCACGGTGTTGCCCAGCGCGAGGGCGGGCGCCAGCGCGCGCATCGCGAACAGCAGCGGCGCGTTCCAGGGGTTGATGACACCGACGACGCCGAGCGGCACCCGCCACGCCAGACTCGTTCCACCGGGGGCCTGAGGAGCGAGGACCTCACCCCGAGGCAGGGACGCCAGTCCGACGGCGTGTGTCAGTTGCGCGAGGGCGGCGGTGATCTCGTAGTCGCCCTTGGCGGGGACGCCGGCCGACTCGCGGACGATCCAGTCGCGCACGGTGTCGCTGCGTTCACGCAGGGCGGCGGAGGCGCGCAGCAGGACCTCGACCCGATCCGAAGGAGCCACCGCCGCCCAGTCGCCGGCAGCCTGGGCGGCCCGGGCGCCGGCCTGAGCGACGTCCGCGGGGGAGGCGATGCCGACGTCGGCCAGCGTGTGCCCCGTGGCCGGTTCGATCACCCGGCGGGTTCCGCCGTCGGGCTCGCGCCAGCCCGCGCTGTAGATCTTCCCGGCCCACTCGGCTGGATCCGGCCACCTCGTGCCGTTGACAGCCATGGATGCCGCCCTCCGCCCGGGGCTCGGTGCCGCCGTCCTGCCCTGAGGATCATTCGTGCATGTCTGCCACTCTCACTGTCCAGTGTCGTATCAGGTGAAGGTGCGACGCACCTCGGCTTCACGGCTGGCCGGCACGTGACTCATCCTCGGCTGAAACTCACCGTCAGCCCCGTCAGAAGGACTCAGTAGTTTGGCGGGATGAGCGATCAACGGAGTGTGGAGACGGCCTGGCGCCGCCTCACGGACTGGCTGAAGGCGAATGCCCCGGTCTCCTACGCTTCCTTGCTGCCGCCCGCCCCGGAGCAGGCCATTGAGACTGCCGACGCCCAGCTGAGGCATCACCTCGACTTCGGCCTTCCGGCCGAGCTGGGCGATCTCTGGCGGCTGTGTGGCGGTGTGGAGCACCAGTACATCGAGGCCAATGAGGAAGCGGGCGAGGTTGGCTCGGGGGCGTTCTTGCCCGGCGGGATCCTGCTCGGCCCGGCGGCCGCGCTCAGGCCGCGGCTGCCCGAGATCGGCCGCGGCGACGTGTGGGGCTCCGCGGTGGTGCCGTGGCTGACCGGCGACGAAGCCGGCCCTGAGTACGGGCACTACGTGGGCGCGGGCGGCGTCGGCCACTGGTCGCTGCCGGACGATCTGGCCTGCGACAAGCCTGGCTGTCCGTCGATCGCCGCCTACCTCGAAGCCGTTCACCGCACGCTCACCGAAGGGCCGGCCGATGCCATGGGCCCAGATGTGCCCGGTCTGGTGTGGGGCTGCCTGATCTGGGACGACCCCGAGGCGCCTGAGCTGGAAGACGCGCTGGAGCACTGGAGCCCCGTGCACTGACCCGTCCCCCCGCCCGGGACCCGCCTGGCTGACGCACCCCGGGCTCCGCGTTGAAAGGGCTGGGCGCGAGACGCCTGACTGGGTGAAAGGTCAGGTCAGGCGCCCTTTCAGGTGCCCTCTAGAAGAAGCCCAGCTTCTTGTGACACCTGAGGTGCTTCTGCCGCCGTGCACCGACGGGGAGTCTGCGTGGACGGGGACCTGATGCGACGGGCATCGCCGGGCTGCTCCGGAGATGCCCGTCGTGCAGTTGGACAAGGTGCCTCGGCAGGACCCGTCTGTGCAGCTCGTGCCGATCAATGCCGTTTCCTGGCTCGCATTCCCTGATGTGCTCTTGGGGCCCGCTCACCAGAGGGCGCCCTGCTCGGCTGACGGGCTGGGCGCCGGAGGTGTCGCGGCCAGGTGCACGCGCGTCTTGGTGTTGATGGCACGAGGTTCCGTCGCTACGGCACCCGCGTCGCGTAGCTGTCGGACGGCATCGATCACCTTGCCGGGCTCGTAGACGGTTTCCAAGAGGGCGTATCGCTTGAGTTCTGGGATGGTTGGCCCGTCGGGAGCCCCGGAGATGAAGTCGCGCAGGATGCGTCGCAGCGGACCCGTATCGGGTTCGCATACGAGGTTCAGCATCTGCTGTGGGGTGTCCCTGGGGTCGCGGTAGCGGACTTCCGTGGGAAGGGTCCACCTTCCACATGGCGTCTTTCATCCTCTCCAGTCCCAGCTCGTGCTGGGCTGGTCACTCCTCGCGGCGGGCGATCACCCGGAAGGCGTTGGAGAAGCGGCTGCGGCGGATCAGCGGGGCGAGGAGCCGGTCCAGGGCGTACATCGGGAAGCAGAACGGTATGCCCGCCCAGAAGACCGTCTTGGTGACCGCGGCGCCGAGCCGGCCCCGGGGCTCGGGCAGCCAGGGCTCGTCGCGGAACGGCAGCAGCCGCAGCACGTACAGCCCTACGAGCGCGGTGAAGTCCACGGGGATATGGGACTCCTCGCGGTCCGTCGCCACCACCGTGAAGCCCAGCTCGGTGAGGGCCCGGCGCAGGTTCCTCATGGTCACGAAGTGCTGGTGCTGAGGCTGGAACCACGGCAGCCAGTACCGGCCGAAGAGGCGGCCGAAGGGCGACTCCGGGTTGGGTACCTCGATGATCAGGTGGCCGCCGGGGCGGAGCACGGTGTGAACCGCGGCCAGTTGGGCCTTCGGGTCCGTGGTGTGCTCCAAGCAGTGGAACATGCTCACCGCGTCGTACTGGCCGGCGAGTTCGTCCGCGAGGTCGGGCAGAAAGCCCTGGTAGGCCCGCTCGATGCGCCCCGACTGCTGCGCCCCGAGCACATGGGCGCCGATGTCGAGCCCGTCGAAGGTGGTGCCGGGCAGTGCTTCCCTGGCCGCCAGGCAGAAGTCACCGCCCGCCGTGCCGACGTCCAGCCAGCGCTTCGGCCGGGCGTGCCGCCGCATGGCCGCGGCCCGGTCGCGGTTGCGTTCCCTCGCGGCGTCGCTGTCCAGGGCGCCGCCGATCTTCTCGGCGTACAGGCCGTCGTAGAAGTCCCGGTAGTAGAAGTCCAGTCCGGCCGCGCTGAGCTGCGGGTTCTGGAACGTGTGTCCGCAGTCGCGGCACTGGTCCAGGGTGAAGGTGCCGGGCTTTCGCTGCAGGTGGTCCTTGGTGCGCAGGCGGCGACGCAGTTGCCGCGCGCCGCACCAGGGGCAGTCGGTGCGGCGCGGCTCGAAGAACCGGGCGATGCCGTCGGCCAGCTCTGCCTGGTACGCGGGGCGCAGGCGGGCGACGCGTTCGGCGTCGGAAGCAGGGGGCGGTGGGGCGGGTGTGTCGGGGGTGTCAGGGGGTTGGTTCGTGGTGGCCATGTCCGTGGTCTCCTCTCGTTCCACTCTTCGGCACGGCGGTCGCCCTGCCGGTCGGTCGCTCACCGCTCCCGTGACTCCTGCGGCTCCCGTGGCTTCTGTGCCGCGAACTTCTCCAGGTACGCCGCCGCGGCAGCCGCCCCGCCCGCCGCACGGAAGGAGTCCCCGACGCGCCGGGCCGCCGCGCGGTAGGCGGGCCCGTCGAGTACGGCGTCGAGGGCGGCACCGATCCGTCGGCGGTCGGCGCGCCCGAAGCGCACCCGCACTCCGGCGCCGGCGCCGGTGACCTGGCCGGCGATCAGTGGCTGGTCGTCCCGGATGGGTGCGACCACCAGCGGTACGCCGTGCCACAGGCACTCGGCGACGGTGTTCTGCCCGGCGTGGCTGACCATCGCTGACGCCCGTCGCAGGAGCGGCAGTTGGGGGATCCGGGGCAGCACCAGGAGGTCGGCGTCGGACTCTTGGTCGAGTACGCCCCCGGGGTCGGCGAGTACCGCCTGCAGCCGCCGCCCGCGCTCCCGCGCGGCGGCCGCGCACTCGGCGAGGAAACGCGCCCCCAGGTCGGTGTTGGCAGTGCCGAGTGAGACCAGGACGGTGGCCCGGTGCTCGTCGAGCCACTCCCAGGGGAAGTCGGCGGCCGGGCGCCCGGTGAACGCCGGACCGACGTACCGCAGCTGCGGCAGCTGAGGGCCCGGGCCCGCGAGTTCGGGCGTGGTGAAGGAGAGCACCAGGTCGGGGGAGAAGCGCGGATCGTGGGTGCGCCCCGGGTCGCCGAGGCGGGCGCGCAGCTCCGCGACGAGCCCGGCGGTCCATCGAGCCACCTTCGGCATGCCGTCCAGGGCGTCGCTGAACTCCGCCGGGGTGGTCGACGCGGTGGCGTACGGCACCCCGAGGCGCTCGGCGACGAGGGCACCGGCGAGGGTCTGCTGGTCGGCGACGACGACATCGGGCCGGAACCCCTCGACCGCGCGGCGCACACCGGGCGCCATCGCCCCGGCGAGCGGCACGAGGAACTCCTCCCACAGGAAGCGCAAGGCTGCGGCACCGCGCAGGGCAGCCGGACGTTCCGGGAGCGGGGGCACGTCGCACGGGTACACCTCGGCGTCGGGCCCGGCCAGTTCCCCGACGAACCCGGGCAGTCCGGCCCAGGCGGCCCGGTGCCCGCATCTGGTCAGCTCGGCGGCCACGCTGACCGCCGGGTTGACGTGCCCGACCAGGGGCGGCACGACGAACAGAAAGCGGCTCACGGCGCGACCAGCTCCCGGTGGCCGTCCCGTAGCCAGTCGAGCAGCAGCGGGACGACCGTCTCGGGGGTGCCGACGAGCACGGAGTGCCCGTGCCCGGGCACCGTCAGGGTGCGGCAGCGGGGCAGCAGCGATTCCAGCCAGGGCGCCGTGTCGGCCAGGTCGGAGGTGGCGCCGTACACCGCGCAGACCGGCACGTGCAGGCTCTGCCAGGACTCCTCGGCGGGGACGGGGCAGGACGCGATGTCCTCGGCGATGGAGGTGCCGTGCAGCAGCCGGGTGGCCCAGCGCACCAGGCGGGCCTCGTGGCGGCCGTAGGTCTCCTCGATCCACGGCAGGGTGCGCTCGTCGTGGAGCTGGTGGGCGGAGCCGGCCAGGATGCCGCTCATCTTCTTGGCCCAGGCGGCGGTCGGCGGCTCGGACTCGAGCATCAGGATGCCGGCGACCCGCTCGGGGCGGCGCAGTGCGTAGGCGAGGGCGACGGTGCCGCCGAAGGAGTTGCCGATCAGGTGGACGGGCCCTTCCAGGGCGAGGGCGTCGAGCAGCGCGTCCAGGTCGCTGCTGAAGTCCTCGACGCCGTAGCCGCGCGGCGGGCGGGAGCTGCGGCCGTGGCCGCGCTGGTCGTACATCACGACGTCGTGTCCGGCTGCCGCGAGCGCGGGCGCGATGGTGAAGTAGTAGCTGGTCAGATTGTCGGTGGCGATGCCGTGCACGAGAACGACCGTCTGGGGCGGGCCCGGTGCCGGGGTGGGTGCGCCGCTCAGCCGCTCCACGTTCAGCCGGATCCCGCCCGCCTCGATCGTGGTCACCGCAGGCACCCCGCGATGTACTGGACGAGTTGTCCGACGGTCAGTCCGATGATGTCGGAGAGTTCGAGCGAGGCGAACCAGGCGGGGAAGTCGACCCGGTCGCCGTAGCGCCCGCCCAGCTCGGCGGTGAGCGTGACCAGGTCGATGGACTCCAGGTCGAGGTCCTCCACGAAGCGGGTGTCGGAGGTGATCGGGGTGTCGTCCAGTTCGAGGTCGTCGAGGACCGTGTGCAGCGCGTCGGTGATCTCGGCGAGGACGGCGGCATACGCGGGGCCGGTGGTGGCGGGGCTGGTCATGACGGGCTCTCCTCGGTCCAAGCGACGGTGTAGGTACGGGTGGGCAACCCCGGCGGGTTGGTCACATCGGCGAGCCGGACGCGCCGCAGCCGGCCGGAGGGCGCCCGGACCGTGAGGGCACGGGCGCCGTCTTCGACCTCGACCGCCGTGAAGTCCCGCGGCCGGCCGCCCAGTCCGGTGCCCTCGGCCTTGGCCGCGGCCTCCTTGGCGGCCCAGAAGCGGGTCAGCGGGCCGGGGCCGCCGCCGAGCCCGGTGAAGAGCGCCCGCTCGTCCGGGGCCAGGATGGCGTCGTAGGCCGTTTCGGGGCGCTCGACGATCTCCTCGATGTCGATGCCGGTGCCGGTGCCAGGGCTGTCGGCGGCGGGGTGGACGAGTGCGACGGCGGCCTCCCGGCAGTGCGCCAGCGACAGTTCCAGAGGCGGGAGTTCTCTGCCGTGTACGCCCTCGGGGCGCGGTCTGCCGCCAGGGTCGTTGGCGACCCGTATCTCGGCGGGGAAGACGGGGCCCGCGCCGTGCGCCCACAGGTGGCGGCGTACGGCGTCCTTGGCGGCGATCCGGCCGAGCAGCCACTGGCGCCGGCCGCGCGGGGGGCGTCCTGCGTACTGCTCGCGCTCAGGGCCCGCGAGCTGGCTGCGCATGTAGATCTCGAGGGATGCGGGGTCGGGCCAGCGTTCGAAGACCAGCTGCCAGCCGCCTTCCTGGGTTTCCGACAGAGTGTTGTGCTCGGGCCAGCGTTTGACCGGATCGACCTCGGGCGGCGAGTCGAAGCGCCGGTCCCGCCAGCCGCGGATCTCGGCCCAGACCTCGCCGTCGCGGGCGAGCTGCGCGTCAGCCACCAGGGCGGTGTCCGTCACGGTGGTGACCCTGATGTGGCAGTCGAGTGCGGTGCCCTGTTGCGGGGGCGGGCCGTGGAAACGGATCTCCTCGACGCCCGTCGGGAAGACGATGGCGCGGTCGGGGTGCGTGGCCATCAGCCAGTAGCCGAGCAGCTGACCGACGTTGTCGAGGAGCGCGCCGGGCGCGGACGGGGTGGTCAGGACACCGCGGACGTGCCGCTCGCCGAGCGCGCCGATCTCGGTGACACCGCGGAACCGCGGCCCGTGGAACATCCAGCGGTCGTCGTACATCTGCCGCGCGGACACAGCCGGACGGCTCTCCGGGGCGTCCGTCCGCCACGGCTGTGGGCGGGGCGCGGTGCCGTGCCCGTGGGCGGTCTCGACCGTGGCGCGGGCGAAGCGCCCGAACTCCACGGCGTACCGCCCCTGTCCCTCGGGCCGGGCTGTGACCGTGGCCTCGGTGGGCGGGGCGGCGACGGTCCACTGCAGGAACCGGGCGTCGTGCACGGCCACGGCCCTTCCTGGGCCGGGCACGGCGTCGATCATGTGCTGCACCAGGGTGGTGGCGGGCACCACCGGCCAGCGGTCGGCGATCTCGGGCCAGTGCGCGGGCTGCCGGAAGAAACAGTGGTCGGCGAGGTACGGCATGGTGTCGAGTGAGATGCGCAGGGTGGTGGCGCGGGGTGTGGCGGCAGGCGGTGGCACCGCCCCGGTCGCCGAGGGCTCGGGGGGCGGCGCCGCGGGCGCGGTGCGGCGCGGGGCCGCTGCCGCGGCGAACAGTTCCGCCAGTTCCGCTGCCGTGTCCGCCGTCTCGCCGAGCAGCGAGCGCAGTTCGGCCGCCACGGGGCTCCGCGCGGCCACGGCCGCGAGCCGGTCCAGCCCGGGTGCGGGTGCCGCGCGCAGGGTGCTGCGGAGCCGGTCCCGGGTGGCGGCGTCGAGCGAGACGAGCCCGGAGCCGAGGGTGAGGGGGACGGTGACGGTGACGGGGGCGGGAACGGCTCGCGGGCTCTCCTTGGCCGTACGGACGGTCTGCGCCGTAGGGTCGGTCTCCGCCGTACGGGCAGGTGCCGCCGTCGACCGAGGCGTGGCCCCCGCCCGCAGCGCCGCGAAGTTCGGCTCGGCACCGTGCGACCAGAGTCCGGCCGCCACCCGGTACAGCTGCGAAAGCCCGCTGTGCCGGGGCGTGTTGGTGCTGAGCGTCAGGCACGCGTGGCTGGTGAGGGTGTCGTCCACGAGAGCCGGCAGCTGGCCCTGGCCCAGCTGTACGAAGGCCCGGAACCCGGCGTCGTACAGGGCCGTGGTGAGCTGCCGGAAGCGGACCGGTTCGAGCAGGTGGCGCAGGAAGAGCGCGCGCGCCGCGGCCTCGTCGGCCGGGAAGGGCGCGGCGGTCGTGGCGGACCAGACGGGCACCCGGGGCGGGTGCAGCGTGAAGCCGCGCGCGGCCTTCTCGATGGAGGTGAGGTACGGGGCGAGCATCGGCGTGTGGAAGCCGGACTCGAAGGGCAGCAGCCGACCGAGCACTCCCGCGCCGCGCAGCCGCCCGGTGAGCGCCTCGACCTGGTCGTGAGGCCCGCAGACGACGGTCTGGTGGGGCGCGTTGTCGTGCGAGACGACGACGTCCGGGTACGCCGCGAGCTCGGGATCCACCTGGTCCGCACCGGTGCCGAACGCGGCGAAGGCGAGCCCTGGGACGCGCAGCGTGGCCGGGTCGAAGTCCCGCAGGAAGGCGTCGACCTCGGCGTCCGCGTACATCCCGCCGACCGCCATCGCCGTCCATTCCCCCACACTGTGCCCGGCCAGCGCGTCCGGCCGGACGCCGATCCGGGCGAGCGCTCCGGCGAGCAGCCGGCCGAGGCCGACGACGGCCGCGCCGTGCCGGGCGACGTCGCCCACGCGGGCGTCCGGCCAGTGCGGCGCCGGCAGGCCGAAGTGGCGGGCGACGTCCTTTGCCCGCGGCTCGAACTCGGCCTCCAGCCCTGGGCAGAGGAAGGCGATCTTCCCGCCGCCCGTGCCGAGCACCGGCCGCGGCGCGCACCAGACGTCGCTCCGGCCGCCCCAGGTCCGGGCGCGGGCGACGGCCTTGCGGGCCAGGGCGAGGCGGCGGCCGGTGGGGTCCAGGACGGCGACGCGGGCGCCCCCGGCTCCTCTCGCTCCGCCCTCCGCGGCGGCCGCGCGCAGCTCGGTGTCGTCGGCGTCGAGCAGTTCGGCGAGGTCCTGCGGGGTCGCGGCGGCGAGCCGCAACAGCCGGGGCGGCTCGGCCACTTCGGCACGGTCCGCGCAGGCCGCAGGCCCCGCGCCCGGGCCGCCGGGTGCCGGGGCCGCAGGCGCGACGGCCGGGGCCGATGCCGGTGCGGGAGCCGACGCCGGGGCAGGCGCCCATGCGGGGGCAGGCACGGGCTCCGGTACCGACTCCAGGACGACGTGGGCGTTGATCCCGCCGAAGCCGAAGGCGCTGACCGCCGCACGCCGGACGTCCCCGTCCCAGGTCCGGGCCTGCTGGGCCGGAGCGAAGCGGGTGACGCGGAGCGCCGGGTGCGGGTCGTCGCAGTGCAGGGTCGGCAGGAGCATGCCGTGGTGCACCGCCAGGGCCGCCTTGACGAGGCCCGCCACACCCGCCGCCGGCATCGTGTGGCCGATCATCGACTTCACGGAGCCGATCACGGCGTCGGGCCCGGCGTCCGGGTCCGGCGGCCCGAACACCTCGGCCAGCGCGGCCAGTTCGGCCCGGTCGCCGCCGGGGGTTCCGGTGCCGTGCGCCTCCAGGAGGCCGAGCGACCCCGGTGCCGCCGGGTCGAGCCCCGCCGCCGCCCAGGCGAGCCGGACGGCGCGGGCCTGGCCGCCGGGGTCCGGGTTGACCAGGGAGCCGGCCCGGCCGTCGCCGGCCACGCCGACGCCGCGGACCACGGCGTAGATCCGGTCGCCGTCGCGCCGCGCGTCCGCGAGCCGTTTGAGTACGACCACGCCGGTGCCCTCGCCCATCAGCACGCCGTCCGCGTCCCGGTGGAACGGGCGGATCCGCTGGGACGGCGACAGCGCCCGCAGCCGGCTGAAGACGGACCAGAGCGTGATGTCGTGACAGTGGTGTACGCCGCCCGCGAGCATCACGTCGCAACTGCCCGCGGCGAGCGTGCCGACGGCCTGGTCGAGTGCGACGAGCGAGGAGGCGCAGGCCGCGTCCACGGTGTAGGCGGGGCCACGCAGATCGAGCCGGTTGGCGACCCGGGACGCCGCGAAGTTGGGCACGAGGCCGATCACCGACTCGGGGCTCTGCTCCCCGCCGAGCGCGGCCGTGAACGCCATCCGTACCGCGTCGAGCCGCTCGCCGTCCAGCTCGGGCAGTAACTCGTGCAGGGTGCGCACCAGTTGGGCTGAGGTGCGCATCCGCTGGTCGAGTCGGGCGAGTCCGTCGCTCAGATAACCGCCGCGGCCGAGCACGACACCGACCCGGGAGCGGTCCTCGGGCAGTGCGGCCTCCCCCGCGTCGGCGAGCGCGGACGCGGCGGTACGCAGCGCGATCAGCTGGTCGGGTTCGGTGCCGGGCACGGAGTCCGGCATGAGTCCGAAGGCGGTCGGGTCGAAGGCGGCGAGCGCGTCGAGCCCGTCGACGAAGCCGCCGCGGCGGCAGTAGACGCCATCGAGGCCGCGCCGTCCGTCCGGGTCGTAGTAGGTGTCCGCGTCCCAGCGGGCCTTGGGCACGTCTGAGATGGCGTCAGCGCCGGTGACGAGGTTGTGCCAGTACGCGGCCAGGTCACAGGCGCCGGGCAGGGTCACCGCCATGCCGACGATGGCGACGGGCTGCCGGTGCCGCGGGGCGGTCGGTCGCATCGTGGGGTTCACCGGCCCGACGCCGTCAGGACGACCTCGTCGGTCTCCGGCTCGCCCCAGGCCAGCTCCCGCAGCAACGCGAGCACGCCCTCCTCCGGGTCGATCAGCTCGATGCCGCGGCGCGCGTACTCCCGGCCCAGCTCAGGGCCGACCATGCCGCCGTGCGCCCCGGCCGGCGCCCACGGGCCCCAGTGCACGGTGACGGTACGGCTGCCGGTGTCGGCGCGCCAGAGGCGGCCGAGGCGGGCGAGTGCGTCGTTGGCGGCGGCGTAGTCGGCCTGGCCGCGGTTGCCGTACACCGCCGCGACGGAGCCGAACATGACGGTGAAGGCGGGCAGTTGGGGAAGTCGCCGGAGAGCCGAGAGCAGTGCGCGGGCGCCGTCCACCTTGGTGCCGTAGACCCGTTCGAAGGAGACGGGGTCCTTCTCGGCGAGCAGCCGGTCCTCGATCACTCCGGCGGCGTGTACGACCCCGTCGATCCGGCCGTACGTCGCGTATGTCTCCTTGACCGCCTGCTGCACGGCCTCCGCGTCCCGCAGGTCGAGTGCCCGGTATCTGGCCCGGCCGCCCGCGTCGTGTACCTCGGCCAGGGTCGCGGCGATCTCGCGGCGGGCCAGGACGCGGCCGGCTTCGCGGTCGATCTCGGCGGTGCTCATACCGCCCCGGGCGGCGAGCGCCGCACGCAGCGCGGGCAGGTCGGTGGCGTGGGCCAGCTCGTGGTGCCCGCCCGTGCCGTCGTCGAGCGGCGTACGCCCGAGCAGTTCGACCCGGCAGCGTGCGGCGGCGGCAAGGGCGAGGGTGAACCGGGCTGTGATGCCGCGTGCGCCGCCCGCGAGGACGACGACCGACTCCGGGCCGAGCCCGAGTGCCGCGGCAGCGGCGGCGCCGGAGGAGGCGGGCCCGGCGCCGGAGGAGACGGGCGGGCCCAGAGGGCTCTCGTACGGTACCGGGGCGCGGCGGACGCCGCAGGTGCGCAGCACGACGGGCTCCCGGTCGGGCGCCAGCAGTTCCCCGACGAGTGCCTCGGCCTGCTCGGTGGCGGGCTCGTCGGGGTCGAGCTCCACGGTGCGGACCACGGTGTCGGGGTATTCGCGGGCCGCGGTGCGCACGAAGCCGTCGAGGCCGCTGGTGTCGTCGGGGAGGCGAGGGCAGAGCAGCCGGCGCGGGCCGCGCAGCAGCAGTTCCTGGAGCACGGTGAGCTTGGCGGGCAGCAGTTGCTGTTCCGTACCCGCGAGAGCGCCCAGGTGCAGCACTCCGTCGACCGGGCCGGTGTGCCTGGCGAGCTGTGCGGTGTCCGGGCCGCCACGGGCGGCGAGCGCGCCGAGTGTGGTGAGCCGGGTGACAAGTGCCCGTGCGAGTGGCGTGTCGTCCGCGACGATCAGGAACCGCTTCCCGCGCAGCTGTGCCGCGCCTTCGGCGCCGGGCACGGGCGGCGGGTCGAGCGGGGCGGGCCGCAGCAGATAGCGGCGGGGAGCCTGGCCGGTGAGCGGGTCGGGGGACTCCCCGGCTACGGGGGCCGAGGTGGCGAGGGCGGGTGCCGGGTCCGGATCGGCGAGCGCCTTCGCGCGGGCCCGCAGCCAGTCGGCGATCCCGGCGGCGGTGCGCTCCCGGGTCAGCTCCTCCAGGTCCGCGTCCGGCAACGACCGCAGATCCGCACCCGAGCCCAGCAGCCGCCGTCCCAGCTCCCCGGCGATCTCTGTCCGCTTGATCGAATCCACACTCAGATCCGCCTCCAGATCCGACTCCGCCCCCACCATCTCCACCGGATATCCCGTACGTTCCGCGATCACCGCCAGCACCTCGGCCAGCACATCCACCACCACCGGAGCGGGAGCGGGTGCCGGAGCCGCAGCGAGAGCGGCCGGAGCCGGGGCCGGAAGGGGCTCGGGGGTCGGCGGAGCCGCCTGCGGCGCGGGCGGAGCCCCGAAGTAGCCGAGGAGCACGTCCCGTTGTGCGGCCAGCATCTCCCGGCTGTTGCGCAGGAACTCCCGGAGCAGTTCTTCCCGTTCGCCCATCGTCGTCGCCTCACTGGTCCGCTCTCTGGCCCGCGGGATGCCCGAGATGCGCCGGGCCGGGCGCAGCGCTCCCGGCACCGGCCGGCCGTCCGCCGTGCGTACGAGGTGGCCGTCGACCGTCCAGCCGGGCCGCTCCGGCACGGCAGCCGGGTCGGCGAGTGCCGTGTCGCGTCCGCTGAAGAGCCGTGCGGGCGCCACCGGGACACCGGCCGCGGCGAGCCGGGCCAGGGCCTCGAGGTGGCCGCGCAGGCCCGCGTCGGGGCGGGGCTCGAACGGGACGGCGACGTGCGGCCGATCGCCGAGGATCTGACCGACCAGACCGGTGAGCACCGTGCCGGGCCCGCACTCGACGAAGATCCGCGCCCCGGCGTCGTACATCGCATCGATCTGGTCGGCGAAACGGACGGGGGCGGCGATCTGCTCGGCGAGGTCGGCCCGTACCCGGGCGGGGTCCCCGGCATAGCGGGTGCCGGTGAGATTGGCCCAGACCGGGAACTCGGGGCCGCGCACGGCGTACGCCGTCAGGATCTCGGCGAAGCGGGACACGGCCCCGGCGACCAGCGGGCTGTGGAAGGCGCAGGCGACGGGCAGAGGGCGGACGGAGAACCCGGCGGCGGTGAGCGCGTCGACGGCTTCGGCGACGGCGTCCCTCGGGCCCGAGAGCACGCTCTGCGCGGGCGCGTTGTGGTTGGCGACGACGACCCGCTCGGCCAGACCTCCCCCGGCGAGCACCCGGGTCACCTGCTCGGCGGAGGCCACGGCGGCGGCCATGGTGCCGGGATCGGACCCCTGTGCGCCGATCGCGGCGAGGATCGCCTCGGCCCGCTCCCGGCTGAGGTCACCGAGCTTGTCGGGGTCGAGGGCGCCCGCGGCGCAGAGCGCGACGAGTTCGCCGTAGGAGTGCCCTGCGGCCATGTCGGGGCGGACACCGACCGCGGTGAGGGTGTCGTACGCGGCGAGGCCGACCGCCCCGAGCGCGGGCTGGGCGTGGCGGGTGTCGGTGAGCCGGGCGACCTGTGCGGCGCGTTCGGCGGCGTCGAAGGCGGCGGGCGGGAAGAGGGCGGCGGCCGGGGCGTGGTACAGGTGGCGGCCGAGTTCGGGGAAGGCGGTGAACAGCTCGGCGAACATGCCGGGGCGCTGGCTGCCCTGGCCGGGGAAGAGGAACGCCACCTTGCCACCGTCGCCGTCGGCCGCCCCGGCGGGGGCTCCTGTGGCCGGGAACACTCCGCTTCTCCCGGGCGTGCCGTCGAGTAGGTCCCGTATCAGGTGCGGGAGTTCGGTGACGGACTCGGCGACCACGGCACCGAGGAGCGGGCCCGGGCCGGTCTCCGCGCGCTGTGCGGCGGTACGCGCCAGGTCCCGCAGCCGCCAGTGACCGCTCGCCGCGAGGCCGGCGAGTTCCTCGGCCGCTGCGCGGGTGCGGAAGACGAACAGCTCGGCGGGCCAGACGTCGTGGCTCTGGCGCGGCGGCGCTCCGGCGTCGGCGTGGGCCCGCAGCACCGCATGGAAGTTGGTGCCGCCGAATCCGAAGGCGCTCACCCCGGCGACGCGGCGGGCGGCGGGCTCAGCCCAGGGCCGGGCCTCGCTGTGGAAGACGAATGGACTGTCGGGGCCGGTCCAGACGGGGTTGGGCACGTCGATATGCAGGGTGGGCGGGCGCACCCCGGTATGCAGGGCGAGCGCGGTCTTGATCAGTCCGGCGAGACCGGCGGCGCACTTGGTGTGCCCGATCTGGGACTTGACGGAGCCCACGACGCAGCCGCCGGGCGCGGCCCCGGCCTCCTCGAACAGCCGGGTGAGTGTGCTGAGTTCGGTGCGGTCGCCGACGACGGTCCCGGTGCCGTGGGCCTCGATCAGGCCGACCTCGGCGGGCGAGACGCGAGCTTGCGCGTAGGCGCGTTCCAGGGCGGCGCGCTGGCCCTCGGGGCGGGGCGCGGTCAGGCCGAGGGAGCGGCCGTCGCTGGCGCTGCCGACGCCCTCGATGACGGCGTAGATCCGGTCGCCGTCCCGCTCGGCGTCGGCGCGGCGCTTGAGTACGAGACAGGCGACGCCCTCGCCGAGTGCGATGCCGTCGGCGGCCGCGTCGAACGTGCGGCAGCGGCCGGTGGGCGACAGCGCGTGCGCGGAGGAGAAGAGCAGGTAGTCGTTGATGCCGTTGTGCAGGTCGGCGCCGCCGCACAGGGCCACGTCGGCGGCACCGCAGGCCAGTTCCTTGCAGGCGGCGTCGACGGCGGCCAGGGAGGAGGCGCAGGCGGCGTCGACGGTGTAGTTGGCGCCGCCGAGGTCGAGCCGGTTGGCGATCCGGCCGGCGATGACGTTGGCGAGCATGCCGGGGAAGGAGTCCTCGGTGAGCTTCGGGAGCTGCTCCTCCAGGTCCTCGGGAAGACGGCCGACGTACGAGGGCAGGACGCTGCGCAGCGTCGCGGCACCGGAGATGTCGCTGCCCGCCTCGGCACCGAAGACGACGCAGGTCCGCTCGCGCGGGAAGGCCCGGCGGTCGAGCCCGGCGTCTGCGAGCGCCCGCCTGGCCGCCTCCAGTGCGAGGAGCTGGACGGGTTCGATGGCGGCCAGGGAGGCGGGCGGGATTCCGTAGGCCAGCGGGTCGAAGGGGATCGGAGGCAGGAATCCGCCCCACTTGGACGCGGACACGTCGTCCGCCTCGGCGTCCGCGCCGAAGTGCAGCGCGGGATCCCAGCGGGTGTCCGGGACCTCGGTGATCGCGTCGGCGCCGGCGAGCACCTGGGCCCAGTAGGCGGGCAGGTCGGCGGCGCCGGGGAACATGCCGGCCATGCCGACGACGGCGATGTCGAGCGGTTCGGGAGCGGGGGCCGGGTTCCGCGCGGGTACCGTGCCGCCCGCGTCGCGGGCGGCAGCGGCGAGTTCGGCGGTGCGGCGCCCGTAGAAGTCGGCTGCCCCGTCGGTGACCGCGTGGTGCAGGGCGGCGACGGTGGTGACGGCGGAGCGGAGCACGGCGACCTCGCCGGCCATGAACATGCCCGCTTCGCGCTGGCGCTCCTCGTCGACGTCGAGCAACTCGTCGCCGACCCGCTCGACGCCCTTGCTGGCGATGCGCAGGCGGCCGACGTTGAGCCGCTCCAGCTCCTGCCAGACCTGCCGCTCGGGTATCCCCTGAGTCCGCAGCTCGTCCTTGACCTCCTGGTACGTGTCGCTGAACGCGCTGGGCAGGCAGCGGGTGGCGTGGCCGGGCGCGGTGTGCAGGAGCGTGGTCGACCTGGCGTCCAAGGCCGCGCGCTGGAACAGCGGCCGGATGGCGCCGCATTCGACGGCCTCCTCGGTGAAGAGGTAGCCGGTGCCCATCAGAACGCCGACGACGGCACCGCGGGTGGTGAGCGGGGCGGCGAGCGCGGCGACCATGGCGGCGGAGCGCTCGTCGTGGATGCCGCCCGCGAACAGCACCTGTACGTCCTGTGGGTCGGCGGCGTCACCGCCATCGGCGTGACCGTCGTCGGCCGCCGCGTCGAGGAAGTCCTCCAGGACGGCCAGTTGCGCCTCCCAGAGCGGGAAGCTGTTGCGCGGCCCGATGTGCCCGCCGCACTCGGCGCCCTCGAAGACGAAGCGCCGGGCGCCGGCCGCCAGGAACTGGCCGAGCAGCCCGGGCGACGGCACGTGCAGAAAGGTACGGATGCCCTCGGCCTCCAGAGCGGCCGCCTGGGAGGGACGGCCGCCCGCGATGACGGCGTGGCTGGGGCGCAGCTCACGGATGGCCTCCAGTTGGGCGGTGCGTGTCTCTTCCGGAACGAAGCCGAGGATGCCGACGCCCCAGGAGCGGTCGCCGAGCGCGGACTTGGTCTGCTCGAGCAGGGTGCGGGTCTGCTCGGGCCCGGCCAGGGCGAGCGCGACGACCGGCAGTCCGCCGCCGTCCGCGACGGCCGCCGCGAACCGCGCCTGGTCGCTGACCCGGGTCATCGGGCCCTGGACGACCGGCAGTGCGGTGCCGAGCGCCCGGCACATCGGCGAGCCGCCGCGCAGCACGGCGCCGTCGTCCGCCACGGCGGCGTCGATGCCCTCCGTGACGGCGGCGAGGGCGCGGTCCACGGTGCCGTACCGCTCGGCGAACCGGGCGGCGAGAAAGGCATCCTGGCCCAGCGGCAGGGGCCGGTCGCGCAGGGCGGCCGGGAGGCCGGGGCGGCTCCGGTCGAGCACCCGGCAGCCGTCGACGACGACGGTCTCGGTGCCGTCGGCGGCGCGCAGCAGACCGGCGGCCGCGGGGGCCGTACCGGCCTCGTCGAGCAGTGCGAGCTGGATGTCCAGTACGACTCCGCGGGCGCCCGCGAGCACGGCGGCGGCCGCAGTGTGCGGCCCGATGCCCCCGCAGGCCCACACCGGCAGGTCGGCCGGTACGGCGCCGAGTACGCGCTGGAGCAGCACGAAGGTGGAGTGTTCGCCGCAGGGGCCGCCGGACTCCTCGCCGCGCACGACGAGCCCGGTGACACCGTCGGCCACGGCCCGGACGGCCTCGCCGGTGCCGCGGACCTCGGCGAGTACGGCGGGGTCCGCGGCGGCGGCGCGGGCGGCGGCCCGGACCTCGGCGACGGTCCAGGGTGCGTCGGGGGCGAGGAGCACGGTGCACGGTCCGGCTGCGGCCGGGGCCGCGGTGCGACGCGTTCCGGTGGGCGCCGGGGCCCACAGCTCTTCGGGGCGCAGCGCACAGTCGGCGGGGACCCGCACGCAGTGGCGGCCGGGGGCCCACTGCCGCAAGAGGGTCAGGGCTTCGCGGGCGGCGCGGGCGCCCGGGCCGAGGTCGAGGACACCGGACCCACCGGCCCGGCAGACGGCGGCGACGAGGCGGGGGTCCGGTGCACCCAACGGGCTGACGCCGATAAGGGTGTGCGTCATGGGGGGAGGCTCCTCTGTGCGATCGAGGGGGTGTGCGATCGGGACGAGCGGATTCGGCGCACGCCGCGCGCTTTGGAGCTGATGACCCGTCAGATACTAATGGGTAGTCAGTTATCTGGCTGCACCCCCGACACCGATCGGTGAACAGGAACCGCAAGGAGCCGGACCCGGTCGCCGCACCGGGCACCCTCAGGGACGACCAGCAGCGCCGCGAGTTCCGCCACCCGCCGACAGCACCGTTTCGGAGATCACCACCGGGCGGGGCGTTGGGGTCCTTGCGGCGGGGGTCAGCCATATCGGCTCCGGGAACCGGGCGTTGGTGGGTGCTCTCCGCCAAGGCCGGGGGCTGCGGGCCGTGCACGGCTGTGTCCGCTCCACCCTGCGCAACTACCAGGGCTCGGTAAGGCAGTTCTGTGACTTCCTGACCAACCCCGCCTACGGCTGGGGCGACGAGTGCCTGCGGCTCTTCGTGAGACGATTCTGGTGACCGGCGCCACCGGAAGGACCGGCCGCCGCATGGTGCAGCAGCTGACGGTCCGGGGTTCCAGCGCGGGTGGCGTCCCGTTCCGGCAACGTGCGCTTCGACTGGGCAGACCGCACCACCTGGACGGCGGCCTTGCGTGGTGTGAACGGGATGTTTCGGTCGCCCCCGAACTCGGCAGCGCGTAGTTCGTCAACGGCCTGGACCGGTCGGGTGAGATCCGCGCCGGCCGCGCCACGCAGCCGCCCGTCCGACCGGGCGACGAACTGGGCCACCTTGTTGTTGGTGATGGGCGGCCCCTGCGGCCCGGACTGCGCCATGACCGAGCGCAGCACACCGAGGAGGGCGGCCTGCCCGAAGCACATGACCCAGTTGACCTTCAGCGGCTGCGTACCGGAGCGCTCCGGCAGGCCCGCCAGGCGCTGGACGATTTGGGCGGGCACAGTTGGGCCGCCCGGTGACAACCGCCTGTCCGGCCAGTCCGTCCCGCCGGTCTCCACCTTGGCGGCGCGGATCGCGTTGGCGATGACCAGGACCTCGGCGAGTTCGTGGATGAACACCACGATGGCCAGGCCCAGGACGCCGAGGGCGGCCAGTGGGATCAGGACGGTGATGATGGCCAGGGACCGCAACTGGCTTGCGGCGGGAGTCCCGTACTCGTGAGCGCCGTCGCCGCGATCTGCTGGCCGCCTTCGTCAAAGAGGTAAGAACCAAGGTCGGACATCCTTGATCTGCGTGCGGGGGCACGGCACTTTGGCGGAAACTGACAGGCGAATGCGGGGTCGTCGGGGTGGCCCTGTCGCTCGGGGCTTGATCGGACCATCGCGGTGCCGCCATGCCAGGCCAGGCTGTCACGTTGGCGTCGTGAACCGGAACTTTGCACGGGCCGGTTGTCTGCGTGCGCTGTTGTGGTGACTGGAATCAGGTTCTGGGTGTTGAGTGAGGGGAACTGAGCATCTTCTGCGGCCCCTGAGCGCCGGGGAGATGACAGCGGGAGGATGGGCGGGTGCTGTCCCGGACCCGGGGCCTGACTCATGATATTTCTGACCGAAGTGTCCCGCTGTCACAGTGTCGGCCTTTGGCCGGGGATGGTGCGTTGTCGGTACCGGACTGGCGGGGCGTGTCCCGATAGGGGCCCTGCCGATCGCTGTGGCGTCCTCACGATTCTGACCGTCCGACGCGGCCCGGTACCGACAACGCGACACGCCATCGGACGGAAGGATCAGGTATGGCGAATTCGACCATGCCCAGTACGTTGCCTGCTCCGAAGTCCCTCCGTCACCGCCCTGCGGGGGAGGTGGTGTTGGGAGTGGATACACATCGTGATGCCCATGTGGCTTCGGTGCTCTCCTTGACAGGGGCGGTGCTGGCCACCGACGAGTTCCGTGCCACCGCTGCCGGCTACCGGGATCTGCTGAAGTGGGCCACGAGGTCGGGAGCCGTGAGGCGGGCCGGGGCGGAGGGGACCGGCTCCTACGGGGCATCCCTGACCCGCTATCTGCTGGCCCAGGGCGTGGACGTGTTTGATGTGAACTGGATGGACCGGGCGGATCGCCGTCGGCGTGGCAAATCGGATCCGCTCGATGCCCAGAACGCGGCGCGAGCCGTATTGAGCGGGCGGGCCTGCGCGCGGGCCAAATCAGGCGACGGGCCGGTGCAGATCGCCAGGATGTACAAACTCACGAAGGCGTCGGCCGTCAAAGCCCGCACCCAGACCATCAACCAGCTCAAGGCCGTCCTCGTCACCGCCGATCCCGCCTTGCGGGAAGAAGTGGCCGGACTGGGCAATGCCGAACTCTTCCGTACCTGTGCACGGTTCCCCGACACCAGCAGTCGCGAGGGCGTCGGCGAGGAGTCGGTGCTGCAGGCCACCCGGATCACACTGCGGCTGCTGGCATCCCGGATCGGCCGGCTCTCCGAGCAAATCCGGGAGATAGATGCTCATCTGGCCCGGCTAGTGAAATGCCACGCCCCACAGCTGCTCGACGTGGTGGGGATCGGCCCGGACACGGCGGTCACGTTGCTGATCACGATGGGGGACAACCCGGAACGGCAGGCCAACGCCGCGCTCCATCGCATCGTGTTCACCCGTCTGCGGGTCGACCAGCGTACCCAGGACTATTACGAGCGGCGGATCAAGGAGGGCAAGACCCGGCGTGAAATCGTCCGTTGCCTCAAGCGCTATGCGGTCCGCGAGGTCTTCCACCTGGTCAAACAGCCACAGCCACTACCCCGCTCATAGGGGCTGTCGTGACAGATGAGAGGCTCAGGCGGGTGAGTGAGACACCACCGAACACCCTGCAATACCGCTTTGACGGGCCAGAAGACGCTCCGGTCCTGATCTTGGGTCCCTCACTGGGTACCACATGGCACAGGTTGCAACGGCTCTCCACGGGCGTCCACCCGCTCCAGGTCGGGCACAACATTGCAGGTCAGGACTCGTCAAGAACGCCTGCCCCGGCGGCATCACCTACACCCACAACGACGCCTCCCAGCTGACCGGCAAGAACGGCTCCACCACCGGCTGGTCCTACGACCTGGTCCACGCGGGCACGACCAACTCCGAACGCACCAAGCTGGCACCACGGAGGCAGCCCTTCAGCCGTTCCGATACGCCGGCGCCTACGCCGACCAGAACAGCGACCCCGCAGGACTCTTCAAGATCGGGGCATTCCTGGAGGGAACGGGTGCCGCCCTCGCGGGCATTGCCTCCGGCATCGGGGCGGTCGCGGTTGGGCCGGGATGTACCACGGTCGTCGGGTGCGCATCCACCATCGCTGCTACCGGCGGTGCAACCGAAGGTCGTGGCTGGCATACAGCAGGACCCGGACGGGCCCGATTGTCGGGGAGGTCTGCCCGAGGGCTCGGCGACCACAGACGCCGCCTCGGCAGAGACGTAGCAGGGCAGTGAGCGCACGCGAACCAGCCCGGCTCTCCGGCCGTTCCGGCCGTGTTGAGAGGGGCGTGGTTGTGGAGGGGACTGTGTCCCGGGGCCCTCACCAGCAATTCTTTGCGCCGTTCGAGCCGGGACGACGTGCCCGACACCCCCTGGCGGGTGACGAGGTCACAGGCGGTCATGGCGCTGTGGAGGGTGGGGCGGCCAGGGCCCGAGAGCAGGCAGTTCCTCCGCCGCCACTGGTGAAACAACGGGTCTACGTCCGGCCAGCCAGGCCGCCAGGTCGCGCAGGCCCCCGGTAACCACCGTGCCCGTCGGCCCGTCGCCGACGGACCACTGGCGGCTCACGTCCTCGGCACGGAGGCGTGCGCCTGTCGGCAGGCGGCCGAGGAGGAAGTCGATGGTGTGTGCGGACAGGTCCTCGGGCCAGTCGTCCGGGCGCACGCCGAGTTCCAGATCGACCATGTGGATCCATGCCTCGCGCCAGCGTGCGAAGACGGTGGCGGCAAGGTTCGCGTTGCGGAACGTGACCGGGCGGCTCCAGTCCATGCCGGTGGCGCGTGCCCAGGATGCCTCCAGCCCGGCCGTGTGCGCGGCGAGTTGCGCGCGGTGCTGGGCTGCGCTGCGGCCGGCCGTTGCCTCGATGATCGCGTTGCGCTCGTCGACCCCGCCGTCGTAGCCCGCTACAAGTTCACCGCGCAGGGCATGTTCCGCGAGACGGGTGAACATTCTCGCGTTGTCGGTGAGATGCGCGAGGACGTGGCCGCGTGACCAACCCGGAAGGGCGGATGCCTCGGCGACCTGCTGATCGCTCAGTCCGGCCACGAGCCTTTCCAGTGTCCGGTGGGCTTCGATCACTGCTGCGACTGGAGGTTGCATGCCCCTCCGCCCTACAGGGCCGGAGTCTGGGAGAGGACTGCCGGCACCTGGGCAGCGAGTTCCTTGAGTGGTTCACCGCTCAGCCGGCATACCTTCCACTCGTTCAGCAACTCCACGCCGAGTGACTTGTAGAAGTCGATCGTCGGTTCGTTCCAGGCCAGGACCCACCATTCGAAGCGCTCGTAGCCGCTCTGTTGACAGATCGCGGCCAATGAGGCGAGCAGTGCCTTGCCGTGTCCTCCACCGCGGGCGTGCGACCGCACGTAGAGGTCCTCCAGGTGCATGCCGCGCGTGCCGGTCCAGGTAGAGAAGCGGGGGAACCACAGGGCAAAGCCCACGGCCTGACCCGTCTCGTCGTCCTCAGCGATCAGGGCGAACGCAGCGGGATGTTCTCCGAACAGTGCCTCGCGGAGCTGCTCCTCGGTTGCTCGGGCCTGCTCAGGAGCCCGTTCGTACTCAGCGAGTTCGCGGATCATCGCGCGGATCTCCGCGATGTCGTCCACAGTGGCGGCCCGGATCATGTCGGAGATCATCGACCACCGCACCGAACCGTGTCCATCCGATTCCGCGTCTTCTGCACTTCCTGAACGCGACCGTGGTCTTCGCCACGACGGGCGGTCTGCGGAACACGTCCCTGGCTGGGCCGGAAGGCACGCTCACGGCTGGGACCACGCTGAGGAGCCCGACGCCCCCTACTGCCCGCCGGGCCCTCGGTCGGCCTGGCCTCGTTCCAGGGCAGGCGTGGCGGGAATCGGGACTCGGTGCCCCGCAGACGAGGAAGAGCTGAGGCGTCACGTCAGTCGGCGTGCGAATTGCGCTGGTGTCGCGTGGTATTGCTTCTCGAAAGAGCGGATGAAGTGGCTGCTGTCGGTGAAATGCCAGAGCGCGGCGGCTTCGGAGACGGTGAGCCGTGACCCGGAGGCGGTGAGGGCCTCGGCTGCCTTCTCCAGGCGTCGGCGGCGGATGCAGGCACTGAACGACTCGTCCAGACTCGCGAAGGCCCGCTGCAAAGTGCGTACGGAGACGTGCAGTTGCGCGTCGATCGTGCCCGGCGACAGGTCGGGTCGGTGAGCCGGGCATCGGCGAGTTTCTTGGCCGCCTGCGCCAGCGCCGGGGTGAAGGTGGGCTCGGGGTCGTCGAAGTGGTCGAGGACCAGTCCCTTGGCAAGTTCGAGCAGGGCGTTGCGGGACGCGTGCGCGCCCGCCGGGCTGAGGTCGCTCAGGGTCCGCTGCACCATGCTGATGTGTGCCATGAGGATCTGCGCCGCGGGTGAAGTGGCCTGGCCGGTGCGCGGTTTCCCGGCGATCAGGGGCCGCAGAGCGTCGCCGGGAATGATGAAGATGCGGGTGCCGATCAAGGGCGTGGTGTGGAAGTGATTTTCCGTCACGACGTGGTGCATGAAGTAGGTTCCGGCCGAGACGTACGCGTCACTGCCCTGATCGTGCGGGTCCTGCAGGGGGCCACCGAGCTCCGCAGTCCGACGTACAACCTGATCTGATCGTGTTCGTAGGTGCCGACTGCCCGGGTATCGGTGACCGGGCAGGCTTCGTCCCTCACCGCTTCCGCAACACGGGTGTGACTGCGTGACATAAGGGGCGCCAATACTGCACGCGGTCGCGTGGCCACCCGGGCGAGCACCACGACGACCTGACGTTGCACCAGTGGGTGGACAACGCCCCGCAGCCGCCGGCGTGGTGGCTGCCGGGCCAGCGTCTGACTGGGACGCCCGCGAGTGTCTGAGGCCGGAACGCCGCGGGTCCGGCGATCGTGCCAAGCGGCCGCCGGCCCCCCGGCGGTCCGCACGGCAGTACGGGCAGTACAGCTGACGAGCCCGGCCTTGAGGCGGGGAGAGCCGCATGCCTGCAGGAGGACCGTCGAGAGTCCTGACTTGGTCGGTGCGATCCCCGCCAGGTGACCGGCGGCCCCACGGCCCTCGCGCCGGCGTTCCCCAGACTCACTCCGCTGCCAGCGAGGCGAGGGCCTCCACCATGCCGTCCAAGCCGTCGCCACCATGCACAACCTCACCCTGACCGGGTGAAACAGCAGGTCAAGCACAACTCCGGCCTGCCCGAGCCCGACCTTCTGCAACACCCTTTAACACGTCACCCAGATCTGCAGTTGGGTGCCGGCCGATACGGTGACGCTCGCTGTTTCACCGTTCGAAGCACAGGTGAAGGTGGTCTTCCCTCGTGGGCGCACCTGGAATTTGAGGTAGGCGGCTCCACCCGGCGCGTAGCTGCCGATGTTCAAGCCGCGGGCGGTGATGCCCTCGTTCGTCACCGTCCACCGGTTGTTCGTCTTGGACGTGGACAAGTACGTGCTGCCCATGACGTACTCGGCGCCCTGCGGGATCGCGACCGACACCACGACGTTGTCTCGCTGGGTCTCGGTGTCGTTCTTGTACTTCACCTTGTAGGTGACGACCTCGGGTGGATCGTCTGGTGCGGTGAGGAGCGACACCCCAGCGCTGGCCGAGGCGATGATGAGCCCGGTAACGAGGGCAACCTTGAACTCGGATGATCGCCACCAAGGGCGTGACTCGTCACTCGGCACCTGCTCCCCCTCCTACGACAGCGAGCATGCCGACGTGGTGATCTGCAGACACGAACTCCGGGCAGGTTGCTGCAGACCTGTTACACGTTCCGCCTGATCTCCACCCGTCAGCGTTGATCTGTCCCCGTACTGCGAGGAAGGCGAGGGCCGGAAGAGTGGGTGCGAGGAGGCGGGAGGTCAACTGTATGAAGGTGCCAGCGGCGGTGAGGTTCTGTCCGGTGGAGCGGAAGGCAACCATTGATCACGATCAGGCGGCGACTTCTCCCATGTTCCGCACCGAGCCGGAGGATGTGCGGGCCGGTGGGGGTGGCTGGATCGGCTGCATCGGTGGTCAAAAGGACGTCCTGGCCGGTGGTGAGCCGTCGGACAGCGGGGGCCTCGCCGACGGGCCCCGTCGGCCTCAGCAGGTTGGCGACGTACTGCCTTGGCGAGATCGCCGCGCGGCATTCGGGTGATGCGGTGGCGCGTCACCCCAGCGAGCAGGGCCCGCCCCCGCCCGATGTGATCGCATCCAGGGTGGTGGGCCCGGCGGGGCCCCTGCCCCGTGCTCGACCCGACTTCGAGCACGCCCGTGGAGAAGCCAACTCGGCTGGCACCGCAGCATGGTCCGGATGATCCTCGTGGCTCTCCGCCGCGCGTGCTGTGTCGGGACGGCTCCGCGGTAGTGAGGGGCTCCGAGTCATGAAGACAACCGCCATCGAACGTCGCGCCGAACTGCTGCGTCTGTACACCGGGCTGCCCTGGCAGTCCGCCCGCCGCCGTGTCGAGGCCGCCGAGCCTGGCTCCCTGCTGATCCCGCAGCCGGACGCCGACCAGCTGCTGCTGGAGGCCCGGGTGATGGCCGCACTGGCCTGGCGTCGGATCACCACTGTGCACCCGTGGGGCATCGAATACGTCGACCCGCGCGCCGACCGCCTCCTGATCCGATTCGAGGCCGACCCGGCCGAGCGGCCCGCCCCGAACGAGACCCAGGCCCTGGACCTGGCCGAGGCGCTGCTGCCGCGCGCCGACGAGTACGGCGACATTATGGGGGTGCCCGGGGCCCGTACCCACGTTGAGGACGGGCAGGTAGTACTCCGAGTGCCGGACACGTCGGCCTCCGTCATCCTGTCGGGGCTGGACCCCGAAGAGTGGCTGCGCGCGGCCGACGTCCAGGACCAGCGGCTGGGCACCTACGGCATGACGCCGTGTCACCGCGACCAGCCGGCCCGTTGGCACCCGGCCGAGCGTCCCTACCGGCGGCCGGGACGCCGAGGCACCGCAGCGTCAGCCTGGCTGACCAGCGGGCTGCTGCGCCGGGTCGGACTGATCCGCACCCTCGGTGTGCCGCTGGCCGTGACCGGCTGGCTCGGCCACCACGAACGCGACGGTTGCGAACGCTGGATCATCGACCCCACGTTCGCGGAAGGTCACGGCGCCACCGGCCACCGGCGGCTCATGGCGCTGCTCGCGGCACCCGGCTGGGGCCTGCCCGTCACCCTCTTGGACAACCACTGCAATTGCCATCTGCCGCCCGAGTACAGCGACCAGTGCACCAGCATCATCGCCGGGGCGGCAGGGCAGCGAGGTGCGCTGGAAGTACGCACCATCCGCGGCAGCGGCGACCGCCTGAAGTGGATCCAGCAGCACCGCCCAATGATCTACGCGGCCAAGCAGCAGCTTGTCCTACCCGTGCCCGCATGGGTCGACGGTTGGCTCGAGCGCGGTGGATCTCCTGCGTCGGACGTACCAGGCGGCGTGACAAGGGTTGGCTCGTCGGGGCATGGCTGGTGATCGCCTGCCCGCCGGCTGCAGCCGAGCGTCGCCCACCATGGGAGCCGATCCCTGACATGCCCCATCGACGCCATCTCATGCCGCCCGACCGAGTGTCGGCCCCTCACCCGTTAGCCGGCGTGCTCGTCAATCCAGTCTTGGGGGATGAGAGCCTCTCCGTTGCGCCAGTTGTAGCGGACGCAGTCCTGGTCCCACTGGTCGGGCAGGTTGGCGTGGTCGCTGACGATGAGCTGGAAGTATGCCGTGGACGGTGTTGCGGTCGGCGTCGGAGCTGGTGGCCAGTGCGAGCCACGCACCGTCTGCTGCCGCAGCGGTGTGCCGTACCGCGTTGCCGGTCAATTCCCCCACCACGGTGATCACGTCGTCGACCACCTCCTCCAGGCCCCATCGCGTGAGGTGGCATCGGGTGAACTGCCGTGCCTGAGTGAGCGCTTCACCGGAGGCAGCGATCTTGCCGGCCGCAAAGTTGCTCATGGAGATCCCCACGACCGACCCCCAGTCGAGGGCCTGTGTTTCGCCGGGGACCGCTACCCCGGCGGATCCAGCCAAACTGACAACCAGAGCGTCACCAAGGTGGTGCACAAGCGTTCGCCCCCATCTGTCACATCAATGAACAGGAAGAACGCCCTTGCGGGGGACGGTGTGCATGAAAACTACCCCCTAAGAGGATGTCTCACGTGGCGAGTTTCGCGAGCTTCTTGTAGCAGGGAGGGCGGCTGCGAGGCCGAGTAAGGCGAGGAAGTGAAATCCCTTTCGCTCGTACCGGACGGTGAGCCGGCGGAAGCCGAACAGCCAGGCGATCGACCGCTCACGTGAGGGCTAGAAATGGGGGCGAACTCAAGGTCCGGGACCCCATTTTTCGTGTCGATGTGGCTGCCGTCGATCACCGCCCGGGACCAGCCGATCTCGTTTGCCGCGTTCAGCTGGGCAAGCAGGATCCGATGCAGATCGTCGAACACCCCGGCGTTGATCCACCGCTTGATCCGCCGCCAGCACGTCATGCCTGACCTGAAGCCGAGTTCCTGCGGAAGGTCTTCCCAGCCGCCCGGTATGCAGCACGTACAAGATGCCCTGCGGGCACTGCCGATCCGGCACCGGCCGCGGGCCGGGCGTCTTCGTCGGGCCACGGCGGAAGCAACGGCTCGAGAAGCTCCCACAACTGATCATTTAGCAGAGCGCGTGAGCAGCTCTTTAACGTTCGTCTCAGGTTCGCTCGGTAGGAAGTAGGCATGCGGATAAGCGATGCAATCCGTATGCAGGAGGCTAGTGATGGCAGTCGACGCAGCACCATCGGGGAAAGCGCAGCCCGGCCGGTTGCGGTTCGAGGCGGCCACCAGGGCGCTGGCGACGGCGCTCCCTGTCACCGCATGCGGGGTCACACGCCGACAAACAGTGCGAGGCCCGCCGCGGCCGGCCCGCACAGCGCGCATGCGGGCGGTCGTCAGCTCCACCACAGCCGCTCCGCACCGGCGAGCGGTTCCTCGACCTGAGCGCTGCCGTGGTGCGCGAGCAGGACGCGAAGACTCCCTGAAGCATCTCGCAGACGGATGCCGTACGGATACCTCACCACACAAACGCCTGAAGAGAGGGACTGACATGAAGCCCATGGGACGCCGCGGATTTCTCACCGCCAGCACGGCACTTGGCATTGGTGCCGGCTTGTCCACGCACGCCATTGTCTCGGAAGTGAGCGAGAACGAGACTTCGGACAAGACTTCGGACATTTCACGGCGGGACCAGGACCTGCCCTTCATTGGCACGGAGGAGACCTTTTCGACTCCCACGTTGTTGAAGCTGAACTCCATCAATCAGGATCACATAGCGTTCCTTGAGGAAATTGGCCTTTCGGATCTAGGCCAACGCCGCATCGGCGATATGGATGCGGGGGGACTCAACGTTCAAATCCTCTCGGCTCATACACCCTCCGTGCAAAATGTCCCTGGGCAAAGGGGCATCGACCTTGCCTATCGTCTTAACCGGCAACTTGTAGACGGGCCAATCGCTAAATATCCGGGCCGCTTCAAGGCTTTCGCCACCTTGCCCTTGCAGAGCCCGGAGGCGGCGGCGGACGAACTGGAACGCTCGGTTCGGGAAGATGGCTTCTTGGGCGCACTGACCAACGGACACATCGCGAAGAAGTATCTCGATCATCCCGATTTCGAGCCTGTGCTGGCACGTGCCGTTGCTCTCGATGTGCCGATCTACCTACATCCCGGCTATCCAGCTGACGAGGTCTTCAAGATCTACTACAGCACCACACGGTCTAAATACACGGAAGAGTACCAAGACTACATTTTCAGTGGGTCTGGATATGGCTGGCACCAGGAGGTGCTGACCCAATGCATTCGGATGATCGCGTACGGGGTTTTCGACAGATTCCCCAAACTGAAAATCATCATCGGCCACATGGGTGAAGGTCTTCCCTTCTACTACGAGCGGATCGTCAATGACATGGGCGAGCCGACCAAAGACTCGCTCGAGAAGCCCATCGGGCAATACTTCCAGGATAACTTCTGGGTCACAACCAGCGCATTCCCCCAGACCGAACTGCTCGATCTCCTGCTGAAGTACATGAGCGTGGATCGAGTGATGTTCGCAACCGACTACCCGTTCGCGGACATAAAGGAGCAGACCGACTGGTTCCGCGGAGTCGATTTGCCACGCGAAGACAAGGAAAAGATTGCGTTCCGAAATGCAGAGAAACTGTTCAGAATGAAAGTGTCCGTGAAGTGATACACCAGCGGCGGCCGGAGTGAAAGATTGCTTCGCTGTAACAGCGGCTAACACAATGAGATGGACCGCTGCTGATGGCCGTGCCTACGGCAGGAGTTGAGCGTTCGGTTCCGTGTGGAGATGTTGCCGTGGATCGTGCCGGATGAGCTGTGGGACCGTCTGAAGCCGCTGCTACCGCAGCGCGAGCGGCGCTTCCGGCACCCGGGCCGCAAGCCGTTGCCTGACCGGGATGTGTTGTGCGGGATTCTTTACGTCCTGCACACCGGGATCCAGTGGGAGTACCTGCCCAAGGATCTGGGCTTCGGCTCGGGTATGACCTGCTGGCGGCGTTTGCGGGACTGGAACGAGGCGGGTTTCTGGCAAGCGCCGCATGAAGTCCTGCTTGCCGACCTCAACGCGGCTTCTCGACTGGACTGGTCCCGTTGCGTGGTCGACTCGTCCCACGTCAGGGCCCTAAAAGGGGGATCCACACGGGCCCATCGCCGGTCGACCGGGGCCGAGCCGGCTCGAAGCACCACCTGATCACCGACGGGCACGGCACCCCGCTCGCGGTCGTGCTCACCGGCGGCAACCGCAACGACGTCACTCAGCTACTGCCGTTGCTCGACGCGATCCCGCCGGTTCGCGGCCGGGTCGGCCGTCCCCGCCGCAAACCGGATTCGCTGTTCGCCGACCGGGGCTACGACCACGACGTCTACCGCGACCAGATCCGCGATCGAGGCATCGTGCCGGCGATCGCTCGACGTGGTACCCGGCACGGCACTGGTCTGGGCACCTACCGGTGGGTGGTCGAGAGGATGTTCGCCTGGTTGCACGGCTTCCGATGTCTGCGGATCCGCTGGGAACGGCGGGCCGACATCCACGAAGCGTTCCTCAACTCGCCTGTTGCCTGATCACCCAACGACAACTTGGCGCCTTGTGCCGGCCATAGGCGACTGACGAGCTGCCTCCGCTCACCACAGTGGGTCCGACACCAAGAAGGTACGCATCTCGATGGCAAGACTGCGCATGTCTTCTCCAGGAGCATGGATGGTCGTCATCTCGAAACGCCATTCGTCGTCGGGGAGACGGTCGTGTAGCCCCCACGTCAACCGGACGTGTGATCCTGCGTGCTCGGCAGCCAGCGTCAAATCATCCTCAAGAGAACGCCAGGTCTTGGTGCCGTTCCATCCTCGGAACTCCTCTGCCAGTTGAGCAAGGAAGACGTCGAGGCCGTCACCGTCCCAGGTCCTCACCACGACCTCGATCCGCGCCGACTCACCTTGAGCTGTCACGAGGAAGTCGCGCATCAGGTCATCACGCTCTTCCGGGAAGGAACGTGTCAGCTGGTGGAAGCGCAGGCTGATCGTTCGATACCGGTCACCTCCGACGCGGACATCCGGGTTGGTCTCGTCTTCCTCCATCACGTGTGCAGGCTACGGGCACGGGACCCCCTGTGACCGGGAGTTTTGTCCCTCCTGCCTGACACCGGTCGTCGAGGAAGCCGAGCGCAGCTTCGCCGCGGTCATTCCGTTAGCCTCGGCGTTTCGCTTCGGGTGGCTGGGCTGGACTGATCGCGTTGGACCGGGTGATTCCGGTTGCTGGCCTGCCAGTGGGCTGGCGGGGGCCCGGCGCGGTGGTCGGGTTCTCCGGGGGTCCTTTTCGAGTCGTGGGCGGCCAGGAGTGGTTGTTGATCAACTGGCAGTGCGGCGAGGCGGTGGAAGGCTGTGGCCAGCTCGTGTCTCCATTGGTCTTGCCGCACCGGATGTGGTCCTCAACAGTGGCATGCCCGCGGTGACGGGCCTCCAGGAACTGGGCGGAACCACCGCCGGAGTATGGGCTGTCGGTGAGGAACACCTGATGCCGCAGGCCCTCGTCCTGATCGAACAGGGACAGCTGGGCTCCGGGGTGCGGCCGCTCCCGGCGCACGATGATGCGGGTACGGGGCGGGTAGCCGTCCAGATCAACCATCCCGGTCAGCTCGGCCACCTCGGCGCCATCACGCAGGGTGCCGTGCTGGTCCAGGGCGGGATGCCAGAGTCGGTCCGGCATCGCCCGGACAGCGCGGCGGACCGGCTCGGTGATGGCGTATCCGACCGAGAAGAAGGTACGGATTCCTCGTTTGTGCGTGTCGCGGACGTGGGCGAGGAAGGCTTTCGCGGATCCGGCACTGTCGGGGCGGACCAGGATGTCGGTGCCGTGCCGGTGAGCGTCGGGGATCTGCGCGAGTGCCTGGTCGAGCACCGTGATGTGATCGGCGGCGGTGTTGGCGCCGGCGTTCCCGGGCCGCAGGCGCCCCGACGTTTCCTCGCCGTGTTCGCGAGGAAACACAGCAGCGGATGGAATCCGAAGCCGCCCTTATAGGTGGGCGCGGCCTGCTCTTTCTCGGAGTGGCAGGTGACCAGCGTGGCGTCGAGGTCCAGGACCAGGCCGGGAAGTTCGCGCCCTGCGGCCGTCACCGCGGGTATGCCGTCGCTGGTCTCGGCGGCGTGCATCCAGGCGACTTCCCGGGCTGAAGCGCGGGCCGCTCGCATCGAGGCGCGTGCGGCCTCGTTGGTGTCGGCAAGCAGCCGCCAGGCCGTGGGCGTGGAGGCAACCGCGCCGAATAACTCGGCCTGGTCCCGCAGCACGGCCAGATCCGTGCCGGCCTCGCCGCCATCGGCGAGCATCACCGCCAGATCCGCGGCTATCCGACCTGGATCATGCCCGGTCCCGCGTGGCCGAAGCGGCCTGAGAGCGGCGGAGTACGCGGCGGTCAGCCCGGTGGCATCGGCAAGATCCGCCAGCAACCGTGCCCCGGCATGACCGACCACACCCGAACCGTCAGCGGAGACACGGAGCTTGGGACGGGAACCGATACCCTTCACGCAGAAAGTGCCTTCCGCCTGGACCGACAGAACCCCTCGACAGGGTTCATCGTCCCAGCTCAGAAGGCACTTTCGTGATTCCGTCCCGCATCCGGCCTCTCCCCAACCGAAACGCCGAGGCCAGGTGCGCGCCAGCGCCGACGGGGCAGACGGCATGCTTGGCGGGATCTCAGCGAGGTCAGCCTCGAGGTCCGGCGATTCGCGGTTGAGCTGCTGCCCGATCAAGGAGCGGACGGCCATACGCTACGTCGCCACCGCCCACTCGGAGCGCACAGCAACGCCGCCCAGGCGAACAAGCAGGCTTGTGCGGCTCGGACAGAGAGTGTTCGGACTACTGCGGGGGCCTAATTGCCGATGAGACCCGGAGTTAAAGCGTGCGGAGAATCGACGGGCGGTGTTCGAAGCGGTGAACCGGCTTCTATGGCGTGCCCAGTGGTGAGTTCTCTGTAGTGGCTGTTGCGAGCGAGAAGGTGCTCGTGGCTGCCGGAGACTGCTGTCCCGTCCTCCGAGAGCAGGATGATGTGCCGAGCCTTGCGGATGGTGGGCAGCCGGTGGCTGGCGACGATAACGCAGCGGGTGGCCGCCAGATGGTCGACAGCTCGGGTGACGAGGCGCTCGCTCATGCCGTCCAAATGGGAGTTCGGCTCGTCGAGGAGGAGGATGTCACTGTCTGTGAGTAGGGCCCGGGCTACGGCGAGGCGCTGGCGTTGCCCGCCGGACAGGTCGTGGACGCGACCCAGGGGCGTATCGAGTCCTTGGGGGAGACGCAACACAGTTTGGCGTAGTCCGACCGTCTCCAACGCGTTCAGCAGGTCTGCGTCGCTGGGCGGTTCGGCGAGACCAAGTTGCAGGTTCTCGCGAATGCTGCCTTCGATGAGGGTGGACTGTTGGTCGACGTAGGTGACGCGTCGACGCAGGTCGCCGAGGGGCCAGTTGCTGACGGACCTGCCCAGGATGCGGATCTCCCCGTACTCGGCCCGTGCGAGGCGGTTGATCAGAGTGAGGACCGTGGACTTTCCGGTGCCAGAGGAACCGACGAGGGCGGTGAGCCCGCTCGCGGGGACGTGGAAACTCGCATGGTGCAACACAGGGTGGCCTTGCGGAAGGCGGAAGGTGACACGACGGAAGGTCACTGCATGGGCGTCGGGGTGCGGTAGGGGCAGGACCGGAGTTGCGGTCGTGTCCAGTTCCGCCTCCGCTGGACGAGTGAGGAGGTGGTGGAAGCGGCCTCGTGCGGTTCGTCCCGCCTGTAGATGGCCGATACCTAGGGCGACGACTGTCAGGGGCGAGGTGAGGTGCAGCAGATAGAGAAAGAAGCCGCTGAAGGCGGCCAGGGACAGCTGTCCTTGCGTGATCTGCTGCCCTGCTGCCAATGCGACGGCGAGCACGGCAATTTGCTGGCCCACACTCACGACCGGGCCGATGAGGCACTGCAAGCGGGAGGCGGGCAGACACGCCGAACGAACGGCGTCTGCGGCGTGTCCGAGTTTGCGTGCGGCCTCACTCTCGTAGCGGCAGGCTTTGACGGTGACGAGTGCGACGAGGTGGGCGGTGAGGCTCTGTCCGAGCTGTCCGAGCGCGCGCTGCTGGGCGATTGCGAGATGTCTCATCCGGGTCGTCATGGGGGCGATGCAAGCTCCGGTGAGCCCGAAAGCTCCGACGGCGACCATGGTGAGGCATGGGTCGATGACGACCATGGCGGTGAGCGTGGCCGCCGCGGCGATGAGCGCCACCGGGAGGTGGACGAGACCGGTTTCGATGAGCAGACGCAGGAGCGCAGCGTCTGAGGTGACTCTGGCAGTGAGGCTGCCAGGGCCCTCGTCGCGTACCGCGCGCAGCGGCAGCCGCAGCAGATGCCCCATGGCCAGGCGGCGCAGACGCAGCACGGCGCGCTCGCCGACTCCCGCCAGTAACCACCCGCTCAGAGCCTGCAGTCCGGCCCCGCCCAGGACAGCGACGCTCATGCCCGCGGCGGGATGGGCGACTGGCTGGTGCCGGGTCAGAGCGTGCATCACGCCCATCGCCAGCCACGGCACCGCCAGACTGGCTGCGGCCGAAGCAAGGGACAGGACGGCTGCCAGGGCGACCAGCAGGCGGTCGCCACACAGGAGATCCTGGCCGATGCGCAGCCCTGGAAACGCCCCGCAGTCGGGGGTCAGGGACCGGGTCGACGATCGCGGGCGGGCGAACGGGAAGGCCATGTCGCGGTGCCTCGTTTACGAAGACCGGGCGAGGGAGGAGCGGATCGGCCGCAGCCGGGAGCTCGCTCGTCGTGTCGCGGAAGACGAGAAGTGCTGCCGGTTCCGGGTCCGCCAAGGGCGGTGGGGATCACCGCTCGAAGCCTGCGGCACTGCCGCCTCCGACGGTGGCATGCTGCTCTCTACTGGCTTCCTTCCATGGGAGGGAGCCGGGATGCCCACTCATACCGGCTGGGGGACGTCGTCGGGTGTGAAGTGCACTGCCGTGCCGTACAGGTCGAGCAGTCCTTCGAAGGGCTGGGCGGGCAGGCCGGGCTTCCACAGTTCAACGGCCATCTCGCCGTGGTACAGCAGGGGCCAGCGCACGTAGGTCCGCGGGTCGGCCGGATCGTTGACGGCGTGTGAACGGTGAACGGTGTCGCGGGCGATCTCGACCGTCAGGTCGGTACCGCAGCCGAAGCCGTAGGGGAACTGCTCGCGGTCCGCCTCGACGGTTTCGATCACCGTGTGGTCGCTGGAGACGACGCCGACGTGGGCGTGGATGCCGGCTCGGATGAGAGGTACCTCGCGTTCTCCCTCGGGGTCCAGCACCCAGGTACCTGACGGGTCCTTCGTGACGCGGACAGTGGGGCAGGCTTCCATCAGGGCGCAGATCTCCCATGTCTCTACTGATGGTTGCATCGGCAGCGTGCCGCTGGGGGCCAGAACGCGCAGGCGCTGGCCGTCGGCCAGGCGCGGCTCGACGGCCACGGTCTGCTCTCGCGTCAGGTTGCGCTTGTCGACATCCCAGGAACCTGAGGCGCTGACCACCAGGCAGTTGAGATCGGGGTCGAAGGCGAACAGCATGCCTTCGCTGAAGCCCCGCATTCCCATGTAGATCTCGTACATGTCGGCCAGTTGGTCGGAGACGAAGTCGGACACCTTCACCGGCGCCGGCAGCAGTCCCAGCTCGCCCATCCGCCGCCCGGCATAAGCCAGTTGCTCAGGTGCAGTGCTGGCCTGCCACGCCTCGGTGGTGATCGCATCGCGGACAGTGTCGTAGTCCTCAGCGACCTGCCGGGCGCACGCCGCGGTGACCAGCCGATCACGCATCCGGTCGGCGATACTCGTGATCTCGGTGGGATGGCCGCCCTCCATGTTGCAGAACGTCACCTCCCCTACCTGACCGGGAGCATCCCCTCGGGAAACGAAAAGGACCTTGGCCGCGCCGAGCCGGCCCATGGCTGTGCGGGCGGTGGCGACGACCTCTGCGTGGGGCAGCGCACTGAGTCGTTCGGGCACCTCGACCACGGCGACGACATGACGGGGGTTGCGGCGCAGGCCGTGCTGCTGGCGCAGCATCGCACTCAGCGGCGGATAATCCTCGGGGATCCTCTCCCGCAGAGGCTGCGGCCCCTCAGGGATCTGCCCGCACATGAGCATCAGGTCGACGTCACCGTGGGAGCGGTCCAGGACGGTATGGCCCTGCACCTCGAAGGATGCGACCAGGTGGTCCAGGAAGGTCCGCAGCGCCTGGTGTCCTGTCGGCATCTCACCGATGACCTGGACCGTGCACGGACGCCACCAGCCGCAAGCGGTCACATCGGTTTGGACGACGGGTACGGCGACCGGTGAACTGCTCATGGCCTACCTTCCAGGAACGTTGCGGCCGCCTCGAGAAGGGCCTTCGTCGGCTAGGTCGCGGCGCGTGAAAGCGTCGCAGTGACCGAGTTTGTCGCCGTGGACGTGCGAGAAGCCGCTTGGTACGGGCTCAGGACGTCGGTGACCATACCGGCGGCCTGATGGAACACCTACCTACCGCCACCCTTTCCGGGATCGACGGGTAACCAGTTGACGCCAGTACGACGTTTGGGCACGTCAGTTGCGTGGAGCAGCCGCGAACTTCACGCTCAGGGGTGGATGGCAGAGCTGCCCTGGGTCGTCGGACCTGCCGAATTCACCCCTTATGTCCTCCCGAATTGTTTCTAGCCTTCACCCGCACGCGCAACGCGTGCAAGGACTGTTCGTCGCTCTCCCTATGATCACGGCGTCCCCGGCGGCAGAAGCACCCTTCGCGTGCCATCGCCTGCAAGGCGTCTTTTGCTGCCCACCCCCTTCTTTTGTGCACCGGGAGAACTCCGTGATCGTGGCTCCCACGAACCCTGACAGGCCCGCCGTGGCGATCGTGGGCCTCTCGTGCCGGCTGCCGGGCGGCATTGATGGACCGCAGGACCTGTGGGAGGCGCTGCGGGAGGGGCATGACCTGGTGGGTGAGGTCCCGCTGGACCGATTCGACCCCGAACGGTTCGTCGACACCAAGCGGCGCAGGAACAACAAGAGCTACACGGCGGCGGGCGGATTCCTCCGGGACGTGACCGGTTTCGACAACGGCTACTTCCAGCGGGTCTCACCGCGCGAGGCGGCGCGCATGGATCCGCAGCACCGGCTGCTGCTGGAGATGGCGGTCGAGGCCCTGGACGACGCGGGCATCGATCAGATTGCCACCGCCGGCTCTGACACGGCGGTGTTCGTCGGCATGTCGAGTCATGACTACGCCGATTTGCAATCCACCGGCGGTGCTGCGCCCAACGCGTACTCGATGGCGGGGCTGGCGGCCACCAACGCCGCCAACCGAATCTCCCACCTGCTCGACTGGCACGGGCCGAGCATGACAGTGGATACCGCCTGCTCCTCTGCCCTGACCGCCCTGCACCAGGCGTGCGAGACGCTGCGCATGGGCCGAGCGCGTATGGCTCTGGCTGGAGGAGTGAGCGTCCTGCTCAGTCCGTTCGGCTTCACCGGCTTCTCGGCCGCCTCCATGCTGTCGCCGACCGGCCGCTGCCGTGTCTTCTCGGCGGAGGCAGACGGCTACGTGCGCGCGGAGGGCGGTGGCGTGGTGGCCCTCAAACTCCTGTCCGACGCGCTTGCGGATGGCGACCGCATCCATGGAGTGATCCTGGCGAGCGGCGTCAACAGCGACGGCAGCACCACCGGGCTGGCACTTCCCAGCGCTCAGGCGCAGGCAGCACTGCTGGAACGGGTTTACAGCCAGGCCGGCGTGAGCGCCGACGACCTGTCCTATCTGGAGGCCCACGGCACGGGGACACCGGTGGGTGATCCTATCGAGTGCGACGCCATCGGTCGTGCCCTGGGCGCCCGTCGCACGATCGGTCCGCTGCCGATCGGATCGGTCAAGAGCAACACCGGTCACTTGGAGGCCGCTTCCGGCATGGCCGGACTGATGAAAGCCCTCCTCGTCCTCCGTCACCGCCGCATCCCGCCGACCCTGCACGCACAGCCGCTCAGCCCTCACATCGACTTCGAGGGCTGGCAGCTCGATCCGTGCACCGAAGCCAGGCCACTTGCCGGACAGCGGCCGGTGGTCGGCGTCAATTCCTTCGGCTTCGGGGGCTCCAACGCGCACGTCGTCCTGGCCGCCGCGCCCGTAGCCCCCCTCACCGACCGAAGTGAGCCCCCTGAGGATGTGCTGCCGGTAGTGGTCTCGGCCCGTACCCCGGAGGCGCTGGAGGCCGCAGCCGCACGCATGGCCCAGCGGTTGCATGAGGAGACCCCCCAGGGGCTCTACGACATCGCGTGGACGGCCGCACGTCGTCGTACGCTGCACCCGCACCGGGCTGTGGTCCTGGCCTCCGGCGCCCGGCAGGCAGCCGAAGCACTGGAAGCCGTCGGCCAGGGGGCACTGCCTCTGCCCGCCGCCACCGCCACAGAACAGGCGGTGACAGAGGGCCGCGTGGTGTTCGCCTTCGGCGGCAACGGCTCCCAGTGGGCGGGCATGGGGGCGGACCTGCTGCGCGAGGAAGCCGATTTCAGGGCAGCGCTCGACCGGGTCGATGACGCGCTCCGGCCTCACCTGGGCTGGTCGGTGCGTGAGGAGATGACAGCAGCCGACCCTGCGCGCATCGAGGCCACCGAGATCGCCCAGCCGCTGCTGTTCGCCTTCCAGATCGCTCTCGTAGAACTGTTCAAAGCCCGCGGCATCCGTCCGGCCGCGGTCCTGGGCCACAGCGTCGGCGAGATCGCCGCCGCTCACGTCGCCGGCGCCCTCGACCTGCCTGACGCCGCCAGGGTGGTCGCCGAACGCAGCCGTGCTCAGGCAGCCACCCGCGGCCGAGGCCGCATGGCCGCAGTCGGCCTGTCAGCGGAGGAGGCGACCAAGGCACTCGCCCCGTACGCCGGCACTTTGGAGATCGCCGCCGTCAACGGCGACCAGGACGTCACCATCTGCGGTCCCGAGGAAGACCTCCGCACGTTGGGCGCGGAATTGGAGCTGCGCGCCGTCTTCTTCCGCATGCTGGAGCTGGACTACGCCTTCCACAGCCGAGCCATGGACCCCGTACGGGACGGCCTGCTCGAGTGCCTGGAGGGCCTGCGTCCCAAGGCCACGGTCCTCCCTTTCGTCTCGACGGTCACCGGCGCCGTCTGCGGGGGCGAGGATCTCGACGCCGTTTACTGGTGGCGCAACGTCCGCGAGCCCGTGCTGTTCGGACCGGCACTGCATACGCTGCTCGACTCCGGCTATGACATTCTCGTCGACATCGGCCCCCACCCCGTCCTGCGGCCCTACCTGCGCAAGGCGGTCAAGGACCTGGAACGTTCGGTGCTGGTTACGGCTACCTGTGCTCGGGCCGTGCCGGGGCCTGCCGCCGTCGACACGGCGGCGGCCCGCGTACTGGCTGCCGGTGCCCAAATCCATTGGGACGTCTTTTTCCCGCGGCCTGGACGCACGAGCGACTTGCCGGCCTATCCGTGGCAGCGCGAGCGGCACTGGCACGGTGACCCTCAGTGGTGGCTGCGCGTCGCCGGCGAGACCACCCCCGTTGAACACCCTCTGCTGGGGGCACGCCTCCCCGTGCAGCAGCCCGGCTGGTCCAATGTGGTCGAGCCCGCCCGGTTGCCGTGGCTGGCCGACCACCAGGTCGCAGGATCCGTCGTCATGCCCGCCGCTGCCTACCTGGAGATGGCCCTTGCCGCGGGCAGGTTCGTCCACGACGCCCCCGTTGAGGTCAACCATCTGCTCATCACCCGTGCCCTCGATTTGCCCTGGGATGATGAGACCGCCGACGTGCGCGTACAGGTCTCTCTCAGCGAAGGCGACCAGGCCCTGACGATTGCCGCGCGTACCGGCGACGACCTGCCCTGGCAGTCGTACGCCCGTGCCCGCGTGCGACGCCTGCTGGCCGCCACGCCGCCATCCGTCGACCTCGCCGACCTGCGCTCGCGGCTCCACACCCGCATGGACGTCACCGAGCACTACGCCCGCGCCCAGCGCGCCGGCCTCGTATACGGACCCGCCTTCCAGGTCCTCACCGACCTGCAGCTGCAGGGAGGCGAAGCCCTCGCCTCCTACACTCTGGGCGAACCCGCCGACGGCTACCACGTCCACCCGGCGCTCCTGGACGGTGCACTCCAGGCAGGCGCCTGCCTGATCAGCGTCGAAGGCGAATACCTGCCGCTCCTTCCAGTCGCCGTCGAAGCCTTGCGCCTGTGGCACACCCCGCCGCAGAGCGGCCTGATCCACGTACGCCTGCGCGAGAGCAACCCCCAGGAAACGTGCTGGGACATCACCCTGTCCGACGCCGACGGTCATGTCTGCCTCCAGCTCACGGGCTGCCGACTACGCCGCATGGGCAACACCCCCACCGAACCCGTGCAGCACCTCGTCAACGTGCTGCGCGCCGCTCCAGGAACCGCCGACCCGGCACTGCCCGGCCCTCTGCCCTCGCCCACCGCCCTGGCACAGGCGTGTCTGCCCTACCGTGACCGTCTGGAGACGACCTGGCGCGAGGAAGGGCACGAAGCCGGGCTGCAGCGTCTGCGTGAGTGCTGCTCACGCCTGATCGCCGACGCGTTCGCCCAACTGCTGCCGCAGGGGCAGAGCGAGTTCGACACCGGTGATCTGGTGGCAGGCGGCATGCAGCCCCGCCATGCCCGCCTGGCTGAGCTTCTCGCCCATGCCACCCGCGGCCTGCTGCACCAGATCCAGCAGGCCGGAGAGGGCCGCCCTGCACGTTGGCGTCTACCCGACACTGACGGCCCCCCGTCGCTGAAGCTGTTCCAGCGACTCGTACACGACTTTCCCCAGTACGCGGTCGAGACGTCCCTGTTCGGCCGGTGTTGTCTGCACCTGGCCGATGTCCTGCGAGGCAACCATGATCCTCTGGCGCTGCTCTTCGACGAACCCGACCGCCATCTGATCGAGTACTTCTACAGCGACGCCGTCCAGCCCCGCTTCCACAATCAGCTGCTGCTCGCCCTGGTACGTGAACAGGTCCGCACCTGGCCCGAGGACCGGCCGCTGCGCATCCTGGAGGTCGGTGCCGGTACCGGCAGCAGCACAGCTCTGCTCCTGCCGCACCTGCCGCCCGAGCGCACCGCCTACACCTTCACTGACCTGTCCGTCGGCTTCTTCCCCTCTGCCAAGGCGCGCTTCGCCGACTTCGACTTCGTCGACTACCGCTGTCTGGATCTGAACCAGGAACCGGCCGAGCAGGGCTTCACCGCTGGCTCCTTCGACGTGGTGATCGCCACCAACGTCCTGCACGCCACCCGAGACCTGCGCGCGACGCTCGCCCGCATCACCCACCTCCTTGCCGACGGCGGACAACTCCTCGCTCACGAGACCCACGAACCCGGTCTGCTGGCCCCCTGCTTCGGCACCCTCGGGGGATTCTGGGACTTCACCGACGCCCCGTTGCGCCAGGAATCCCCTCTGCTGCCGGGGCAGGCATGGGCACCCCTGCTGCGCGAGTGCGGCTTCGACGAGGTCGCCCAACTCGGACATGACCAAGCCTTGCCGGAACTCGAGTACTCAGTGCTCTGCGCCCGCCGCGCACCCCGCTCCCCAGCCCTCCCCGTCCCCCTCGCGCCGCCCGCCTCCCCGGACGCGCGCTGGCTGCTGGCCGGGGAGAACCCCGACGGCGACCTGCTGCGTGACCTCGTCGACGTTCTTCTCGAGGCGGGCGCCGACGTCCGCGTCGCCGGCCTGGACCAGATGCCTCGGCAGTGGGCACAGGTCGCAGGGGAACAGCAACCCCCGCACACGGTCCTGGTCTTCGACGCCGATTCCGGCGACAGCCCCGCCGACATGTGCGACCAGGCCGTCGCCCGACTCGGTGTGCTGAGGGACCTCGCCGAAACCGGCTCACAGCTGCCGGCCGAGGGCGCAGCCAACCTGTGGATCGTCACGCGGCCCAGTGGCATCCACCCCGCCCCCGAACGGCCGGGCGCTCCTCAGGACGCAGCACTGTGGGGCGCTACCCGCTCCCTGGCAAACGAGATCCCCCAACTGGCCATCCGGCGCATCTCCCTCGACGCCGGGGCCCGGCCCGCCGGCGACGCGCGGCGCCTGGCGGCCGAACTGCTCCAGCCCACCGACGAGGATGAGGTCGTCCTGACTCGCGGCGGGCGCTTCGTCCCGCGCACCGTCCCCCGGCCCGCCTCCACCACCGCACCCGAGGCCCCCAGCTCAAGGCCCTTCACGCTGCGCCTGCACGACGCCGGCCTGCGCCCCCGGCTCACTTGGACCCCGGACCGGCCGCAGCAGCCCGCCGACGACGAGGTCACCATCGCCGTCGCAGCGGCTGCCCTCAATTACCGCGACGTCATGCTCGCCGTTGGCCTCCTGCCCCCGGGCGCGGAGACCCCGCTGCCAGATGGGCCGGCCCTGGGCCTGGAGTGCGCTGGCACGGTCACCGCAGTCGGCGCCGACGTCACCCACCTGGTGCCAGGCGACCGCGTCTACGCGCTCGCGCCCCGCAGTCTCAGCTCCCACGTGACCGTCAACGCCCGCCTCGTGGGGACCATCCCCGACGGCATGACGTTCACCGAAGCCGCCACCCTGCCGGTGGTCTACTTCACCGTCCACCACGCCCTCGAGCGCCTCGCGCGGCTCCAGGCCGGCGAGACCGTCCTTGTCCACGGTGCGGCAGGCGGCATCGGCCTTGCCGCCCTCCAGCTCGCCCGAGCCCGCGGCGCCCACGTCATCGCCACTGCCGGCACCCCTGCCAAGCGCGACCTGCTGCGCATGCTCGGCGTCCGGCATGTCCTGGATTCCCGCACCCTGGACTTCGCCGAGCACGTCCGCGACCTCACCGGCGGGCAGGGCGTCGACGTCGTCCTCAACTCCCTGGCGGGAGAGGCCATCAGCCGCACCCTAGAACTCCTGCGGCCGGGCGGGCGCTTCCTGGAACTCGGCAAGCGCGACATCTACACCTCCACCCCGCTGGCGCTGCGGCCTTTCAGCAACAACATCGCCTTCTTCGGCGTGGACGCGTACCAGCTCATCTCCGGCCGCTTGCCCCAGGCCGGGACCTGCTTCGACGAAACAGCCCAGCTCATCGCGGACGGAACCTACCGCCCCTTGCTGCACCTGGCCTACCCGGCCACCCGGATCAGTGAGGCACTGCGCGTCCTGCAACGCTCCCGCCACCTTGGCAAGGTCGTCATCACCTTCGAGGAGCCACCTCCCCTGGAGCGCATCGACCCGCCCCTGCAGCTCTCCCCGCAGGCCACCTACCTGGTCACCGGCGGACTCAGCGGCCTCGGCGCAGCCCTCGCCCACCGTCTCGTCGACCACGGCGCACGCCACCTCGCTCTCCTGGGCCGCCGAGGCTCCGAGACCCCCGGCGCCTCCCAGCTGATTGAGACGCTCGCCGAGCGCGGCGTCACCGCTACTGCCCACGCGGCTGACGTCACCTGCGAAGAGGACCTGCGCCGGACGTTGGCCACCATCGACGCCGGCGGCTTCCCCTTGGGCGGGGTGATCCACGCCGCGATGGTCCTGGACGACGCACCGCTGGCCGAACTCACCGACGAACGTCTGCGTACCGCTCTGGAGCCCAAGATGCTCGGCGCGGCCGGCCTGGACGTGCTCACCCGCGAGGGCGACCTCCGTCTGTTCGCAACCTGTTCGTCGGTCACCGCCTGGTTCGGCAACGCCTACCAGGCCAACTACACCGCCGCCAATGCCTACCTCGAAGCACTCACCCGCACCCGGCGCGCGGCCGGCCTGCCCGGCACGACCATGGCCTGGGGTGCCGTCGGCGACACCGGCTACGCCGCCCGCCACGGCATCACCGACATGCTTGCCCGCCTGGGCCTGGACAACCTCACCCCCGCCGAAGCCTGCAGCGCCCTCACGGACGCCGTCGCCCAGGACACCGCCGTCACCGCCGCTGCCAGGATCGACTGGGCCCGCATCCGCAGCATGATGCCGGCCGTGCAGACCCCCCGCCTCGCCGGTCTCATCCCCCTCCACACCCCCCAGGACGACGGACCCGACCAACTGCGCCACCGTCTCGCCACCGCTACCCCCGACGAAGCACTCGCCCTGGCGGCCGACGCCATCACCCAGGTATTGGCCGAGATCCTGCAGACCGATCCTGCCCGCCTGGACCGCGATCGCCGCCTGGACCAGCTCGGCCTGGACTCGCTGATGGCCGTCGAAGCCGTCGTCGCCGCACGCCGCCGCCTGGGTTGCGAACTGCCGACCTTGGAATTCCTCAATGCCCAGGGCATCACCGATCTCGCCCGCCGGGCTCTGATCCGCCTCGGCCACCAGACCCCCACCGTGCCGGCGCAGGCCGCGCCCAGTTCAACAGCGCCGGCTCTGCCCGTGCCGGGCCCGGCCGGGCCCGCCCTGAGCGCTCGCACCCCCTGACCTCACCGACCCATACACCTGTAGTAGAGAGGCCGATTGTGATGTGCGAGCCACCCCTGCACCCCGACCGCTCGCACATCCCGGGCTCCCTGGCCGCGCTCGCCCGGTGGGCAGTACGCCGCAACCGGCTCGTCCTGGCCGCCGCCGCACTCTTCGTCGTCCTCACGGGTCTGCTGTCCGCCGGAGTCTCTGCAAACCTGAGCAGCGGCGGCTGGCTTGCCGAGAACACCCCGGCAGCGCAGGTACGCAACCGGTTGGCGCAGTCCCCCCACGGGGGTATGCCGCCCCTGTTGCTCCTCGTCCGCACCACCGGGTCCGTCGACGATCCGGCTGCGCGCACTGCCGGCACCCGACTTGCCGAGGAGTTGCGCCAGGTACCCGGCGTCACCGGCGTCGACTCGTACTGGACGGGCCCTCTCATCCCAACCAACCCCGCTCGTACGCCACCGTCCCCGCCCGACCCAATGCTGCGCGCCGCCGACGGGCACGCGGCCCTCGTCGCCCTGTGGCTCGATGCGACAGAGCACGTCCGGCACGACGCCACGGAACGCGTCCTCGTCCACGCTGCCCGCCCACACAGGCCCTTGGAGATCCAGGCAGCTGGCGAGGCCGTCGTCACCCGCGAGTTCCAACTGCACAGCGAGCAGGACCTGTTGCGTACGGAACTTCTGGCCATGCCCGTCACCCTCGTACTGCTCCTCCTGATCTTCGGCAGCATGGCGACGGCTGCGCTGCCCCTTGCCGTCGGCGCCGTCGCCATCACCGGCACCACCGCGATCCTGCGCGTCCTGACCACAGCTGCCCCCGTCTCCACCTTCGCCCTCAGTCTCACTACAGCCGTCGGTCTGGCCCTTGCCGTGGACTACAGCCTTTTCCTCGTCGCCCGCTACCGCGAGGAGATCGCCGGCGGTTGTCCGCACCCCGAGGCCGTGATCACCGCCGTCCGCACCGCCGGTCGCACCGTCGCCGCCTCCGCCGGCGTCGTTGCCGTCTCCCTGCTGGGGCTCTTGCTCTTCCCGGTCCCGCTGATGCGCTCCCTTGGCATGGCCGGCATTAGCGTCGTCCTGCTGGCCGCCGCGGCGTCACTGCTGATCGTCCCTGCGGCCCTCGCCTGTCTCGGCGAACGCCGGGCCGGGCGCGACTTCCTAGCTCGTCGCCGGCAGACCGCCCGGTCCGCGGCCCGCTGGCACAGCCTGGCGAGCGCCGTCATGCGCCGCCCGCTTGCCGTCCTCATGCTCACCGGAGCCCTGCTGGTCCTGCTCGCGTTGCCCTTCCGCGACGTGAACCTCGGCCTGAGCGACGAGCGGGTGCTGCCCGCCGGATCCCCCGTCGTCACCGCCGCGGAAGACCTGCGCGCCGGCTTCCCCCAGGTAGGCACCGAGGTCGACGTCTTCTTGCCCGGCTGGCGCCCCGCCAGCCCCGGCGATGCTGATCGCCTCGACACCTACGCCCGCCGCCTTTCCGAGCTGCCCGGCGTCCAGGGACTGCGTACCGCGACCGGCACCTACCTGGACGGAAAGTCCGTCGGCGACCGCTGCGATACCACCGCTGAACCAGCCGTGCACCGCCCGTGCGCCGGGGTACGGCGGTTCACCCTGCCCACCGGGACTTGGCTGGCCCTCAACTCCGCCCCCCGGCCCTACAGTGCTGCAGCTGCCCACCTCCTGGACACCATCCGTACTCAGCCAGCCCCCGCACCTGCCCTCACCGGCGGCGCCACTGCAGAACTTCTCGACACCCGCGACGTCACTTTTCAGCGGCTTCCCCCGGCCTTGGCTGTTGTCGTCGTCGCGACCTTGGCCTTGCTGCTCGTCTTCACCCGAAGTCTCTTCCTGCCTTTCAAGGCTCTGGTGATCAATTTCTTGAGCCTCACGGCGACCTTCGGCGCGATGGTCTACGTCTTTCAGCAAGGTCATCTTCGCCACTTGGTCGGTGCCTTTACCGTGACCGGCACCACTGACCTCGCGCTACCGTTCATCGCGTTCTTCCTCGCGTTCGGTCTGTCGATGGACTACGAAATTCTGCTCCTGGCCCGCGTCAGCGAGGCGTACAACCGGTCCCGGGATACCGCCCGAGCGACGGCCGAGGGGCTGCAGGCCGCTGCGCCTCTGTTCACCGCCTCCGCTGCCGTAGTCCTCGTTGTCCTGCTCTCACTCGCGGCGACAGACGTGACCGACATGAAGGTCATCGCTGTCACGGTGGCCCTGTCCGTCCTCCTGGACGCGGTGGTGATCCGCCCCCTGATGGTGCCTGCCGTCATCAAGCTGGCGGGAGCTGCCAACTGGTGGCTGCCGTCTCCCCTGCGGCGCCGTCTTCCCCTGCCGTCGGCCCCCGAGTCTCTTGGGCACGACACCGTCGAGACCACCGCCTCCAAGCCCGCAACCGACGCACCCCTGGTCACCTGACCAGGCGCGGACGAGCCCCGAAAGGGTCCCATGCTCCGGTATGACCTCGCTGGACGCACCGTCGCCATCACCGGCTCCACAGGCGGACTCGGCTCTGCAGTCGCCCAGGCGTTGCGTCGCAGAGGTGCGCACCTCGCCCTCCTTGACCTCGACGGGACCGCTGTCGCCGCTCAGGCCGACGCCCTCGGCGGTCCCCTCGTCGCATGGGCGGCGCAGGCGGACGTGACCGATCTCGACAACGTCCGGTCGGCGGTCGACCGCGCCGCCGCTCACTTCGGTCGCATCGACGTCGTCATCGCCAACGCCGGCGTGAGCGCCGTTGCCCCGATGGCCACCCTGAACCCCGAAACTTTCGAACGCGTCGTCGACGTCAACCTGACTGGAGTCTGGCGGACCTTCAAAGCCGCCTTGCCGCACGTCGAGCGTCAACGCGGCTACCTGCTGGCCATCTCCTCCATGGCGGCCTTCGTGCACTCCCCGCTCCAGGCTCCCTACACAGCTAGCAAGGCCGGAGTCTGGGCGATGTGCAACAGCATCCGTCTGGAAGTGCGGCACCTCGGCGTTGGCGTCGGGACCCTGCACCCGACGTTCCTCAAAACGCCGATGCTGGACGCGATCCACGCGGATCCGGCAGGCCGGCGCCTGTGGGGCGGAAACGAACGGGGACTGTGGCGGATGTGCACCGTCGACAAGGCCGTGCGCAGCATCGTGTCAGGCATGGAACGTCGGGCGCAGACGATCACCGCGTGCCGCGCCCATGCGCTCGTCGCGGCAGCCCCCGGTTTCTTCCGGCCGTTCGTCGACCGCGTCGGGTTCACGACCAAGACCATCACCGAGGCCAGCGCTGCCTCCTCACCCAGCGGCGGCCTTCCGCCCACATCCTCAACCGTGAGTTGTGGATTTGAGGAACAAAGCGCTGGATTTGAGGTCGTCGAAGACAAGACCGTCCGGCTGTCTGAAGGCGACCCCGCGCGCAGGGGCCCGTAGAGCCCTGATGGACACGCGGGTGGGAGCGCAAACAGGTACAGGAAGTCGCGAACTCGTTTGCTTCCGATCGCATGGGCGCAGAAGGTGTGCCACCAGGAGCAGGGACACGAGTACGCCGAGCGGTTGCGGCCTGTCCAGCCACCGGTAGTAGGGCTGGCGGGCCAGCCCGAGTACCCGGCACGTCACCGCCACCGGCACCCTGTGCGGGGCATCAGCGGCGGCCAGCTCGCGGACGAGCGGGTACATCATTTTTGCCGGCAGGTTCGCCTGCGACAGATACGCCGCTGCCCTCCTGAAGACCTCGTTCTCCTGCTCCAGCAGCCGGATGCGCTTGCGGGCCTCGCGCAGCTCGGCCGACTCACCCGACGCTGCTGTCGGCCTGGCGCCCTCGTCGGGGGGTGTCGGCGCGCCGCAGCCGCTTCGACAGCGTGATCGGGTGGACGCCGAAGTCGGCGGCGATCTGTTCCAGCGCGACGCCGGGCCCGCGGTTGCGCGCGACCCGTACGACGTCCTCGCGGAACTCCTTCGGATACTGCTTGGGCACTGCGACATCCTTCCAGGCCGCCTCTCAGCAGGCCAGGTCAGGTGTCACCCATCCGTGCAGCAGCCCCGGTCTTGTTCACGTCAGGAGAAGACCCCAATTGATTGAAGTGCGTACCTGCCGTGTCGGGTTGCCTGGAGCCGCACGATGCCCCCGGGCAACCCGACTTCAGGCTCTAGAAGAAGCCAAGTTTCTGAGGGCTGTAGGAACAAAGAATGTTTTTGGTCTGCTGATAGTGGTCCAGCATCATCTTGTGGGTCTCGCGGCCGATCCCCGACTTCTTGTAGCCGCCGAACGCCGCGTGTGCCGGGTACGCGTGGTAGCAGTTGGTCCAGACCCGGCCCGCCTTGATCTCGCGGCCCAGGCGGTAGGCCGTGTTGCCGTCGCGGGTCCAGACGCCGGCGCCCAGGCCGTACAGGGTGTCGTTGGCCAGTTTGAGGGCCTCGTCGACCGAGTCGTAGGTCGTGACCGAGACGACCGGGCCGAAGATCTCCTCCTGGAAGATCCGCATGTCGTTGCTGCCGCGGAAGATCGTCGGCTCGATGTAGTAGCCGCCCTCCAGGCCGGGGACGGCCCGGGGGTTGCCGCCCGTGACGACCTCGGCGCCTTCCTTCCTGCCGATGTCGAGGTAGGAGAGGATCTTCTCGTACTGGTCGTTGCTCGCCTGCGCGCCGATCATGGTGGCCGGGTCCAGCGGGTCGCCGCCGACGATGGCCTGCGTGCGTGCGACGCAACGGGCCATGAAGTCCTCGTAGATGGAGGAGTGGATCAGGGCACGGGACGGGCAGGTGCACACCTCGCCCTGGTTGAGGGCGAACATCACGAAGCCCTCCACGGCCTTGTCCAGGAAGTCGTCGTCCGCGTCCATGATGTCGGGCAGGAAGATGTTCGGGCTCTTGCCGCCCAGCTCCAGGGTGACCGGGATGATGTTCTCGCTCGCGTACTGCATGATCAGGCGGCCGGTCGTCGTCTCCCCGGTGAACGCCACCTTCGCCACGCGCGGGCTGGAGGCCAGCGGCTTGCCCGCTTCGACGCCGAAGCCGTTCACGACGTTGACCACGCCTGGGGGCAGCAGATCCGCTATCAGTTCCATGACGTAGAGCAGGCTGACCGGGGTCTGCTCGGCCGGTTTGATGACGACGCAGTTACCCGCCGCCAGCGCGGGGGCCAGCTTCCATGTGGCCATCAGGATCGGGAAGTTCCAAGGGATGATCTGTCCGACCACGCCCAGCGGCTCGTGGAAGTGGTACGCGACCGTGTCGGCGTCGATCTCCGCGATGCTGCCCTCCTGCGCGCGGACGACACCGGCGAAGTACCGGAAGTGGTCGACGGCCAGCGGGATGTCGGCGGCCAGCGTCTCGCGGACCGGCTTGCCGTTCTCCCAGGTCTCGGCGACCGCGATCTTCTCCAGGTGTTCCTCCAGGCGGTCGGCGATCCTGTTGAGGACGCCCGCGCGTTCCGCGACCGACGTGCGGCCCCACTTGCCGGCCGCCCGGTGCGCCGCCTCCAGGGCCAAGTCGACGTCGGCGGCGGAGGAGCGGGCCACCTCGCAGAAGACCTTGCCGGTCACCGGGCTCGGGTTCTCGAAGTAGCGGCCCTCGACCGGGGCGACGAAGTCACCGCCGATGAAGTTGTCGTAGCGCCGGGCGAAGCTGACGATGCTGCCGTCGGTTCCTGGCTGCGCGTACACCATGGCGGCTCTCCTCGGTGAAGGGCGGTGACGGGTGACGCCCTTCACTGTGCTCCCACGAGGTTGGCGCGAGGTTGGCGCCGCGGGACCGGGCCGCCGCGCGCGGGCGTCAGTCGCGCAGGGCCGTGGTCAGCCGGCCCGCCGCGATCGCGCGGCGCGTGTCCTCCGGGGCGAGCAGCCGCAGCGCGTGCTCGTGGATCTCCGCGTCGTACGGGGCCCGTTCGCCGTAGCGCAGGGCGTGGTCCGGGCGGGTGCTCGCCAGCACGGCCCCGCGTACGGCCACTTCGATGCGGGTGCGCCACTCCTCGATGCCGGGTGCCTCGGAACGGGGCAGCAGCGGACCGCCGTAGCGGCGCAGGGCGGTCTCCGTGTCGCCCTGCTCCAGTGCGCGCAGGACGTCGGCGGCGTCGCAGGACACCGGGATCGTCAGGGCGTAACGGCGGGGGGCGATGCCGCCGCCGAGGGCGCGGCGCAGGTGGGAGATCTCTGCCTTGAAGGTGGACGCGGTGACCGGCCGGTCGCCGTACAGGGCGGCGCGCAGCCGCTCCGGGGAGTAGCCGTCGGGTTCGAGCGCGAGCAGGGTGAGGATCTCCAACTGGCGAGGGCGAAGGGGGAGTCGCCGACCACCGGGTGACTCCTGTGCCGCCCGTTCGGCGCCCAGGCAGGTGAGCCGCAACCGGCTCGTCCGGCTCGGCTGACCCGGGCGGTCGTGTTCCGTCGAGAGGCGGGCTTCGATGGTGGACACCAGTGTCCGTACGGTGGACATGGCCAGGGGGTGCGAGCGGTCCCAGGTGGTGGACAGGTCCAGTACGCCGAGGACGCGGCCGTCCGGGCCGTGCACGGGGGCGCAGTAGCAGACCCAGCCGTGCAGGGCCGAGACCAGGTGCTCGGCGGAGAAGACGGAGCTGGGGCGGCCGGTACGCAGTGCGAGGGACAGGGCGTTGGTGCCCATGGCTTGTTCGTCCCACCGGCCGCCCGGCGCGAAGTTGACCCGCTCGGCCTTGCGGCGCATGGTCGGGCCGCCGCAGGTCCACAGGATGGTGCCGGACTCGTCGGTGACCGCGGTGACAAAGCCGGCGTCCTCGGCGATGCTGTGCAGTTCGCCGGCGAGGCCGGAGACCGGCCGGTACAGCGGTGAGGACGTCCAGCGCTGGTGCACCGGGCCGCCGTCGGTGACGGGGGCGCTGTCCCGGCCGGGGTCCACACTGCCCAGCGAGCGCGCCCAGGACTCGGTCACCTCGTGGCGCAGGGCCGCGCTGTCGCCCGGCCGTGTGCCGGGGACGCTCAGCCGCGGTACCCAGTGGGACCACTCGTGCTCCAGCACGGCCCTGCGCTGCCGGAGGTCAGGGCGCTGTGACATGGCCTCTCCCTGCCGTCGTAGCCGTCGTACCGGTTCTCGGCGTGAGGCCAGTGTTACCGGATGCGCCGGGCCCGGTCGAGGAAACCGGCGGACCGGGGTCCGGGGTTCCGGATGACTGGCCGGGAAGTGGCTCTGCTCTGAACGGGCGACCGCCTGACTGGATGTTTGTCCGGACCCCGTGTGCCGCCGTACGGGTGACGGGTTCACTCGACCCGACGGACGGGGTCCCGGCCGCGTACCACCGGCGCGCGGCGTCGCGTTGCCCGGGCATGGACAGCACTGCGACGGCGTGGCGCCTGCTCGGGAACGACGCCGCGTCCCGGCCGTACGCCGAACTCACCAGCGGATACTCGGGCCATCCGCCGATCTACGCGGCCCTGGTCGCCGAGTGGGAGGCGAGGGGTCACGCCACCCCGGAGCACCGTGACGGCCAGTGGGTCTCCTTCGCCGCGCCGACCGAGAGCGAGACCTGGACGGCCGTCCCGGCGTGGAACACCGGCCCGCACCTGGGCCCGGTCGCCCCAACCGGTCCCCACCCGGCTGCCGCCGCCGCACGTCTCACCAGCCGTCAAGGGCCACCGGCTCCGCGCTGACCGGGGCCAGGACCGCGAGGGTGCCCGTGGCCTCGCGCAGGGCCGACTCGAGGGTGCCGGGGGAGTGCAGGGCACCGGTGCCGTCCGGTGGGACGAGCCACTCCAGGCGGCCGGCGGGCCGGTACGGCGGCGGTACCGCCACCCAGGAACCACGGCCGACGTGCCGTACCCCGAACCCCACCCACTCGCTGACGGGGTCGGGCGGCAGGAAGAAGCCCACTCTGCGTGCCGTGCAGTCCACCAGGGTGGGGCCCGGCACCTTCAGCGGGTCGCGCCACAGGTAGTCCAGGGCGAGCAGGCCGAGCCGGTCGGGAACGCTCAGCACGTCCCAGTAGCGCCCGGCCTCCACGAGAACCGTGCCCGCGCCGTAGTCCCACTCGCGCTTGCACTCCTGGGGGTCCGTGGCGGCCGCGGCGAGCCACTCGACGGCTTGCTTCCACATGACGCTCTGCATGGCCACCCCAGGCACAGTCGGCGCGCCCCGAAGGACGCACGCGGGACTCGGACCGGTGGCCCCACGGAGATCCGGGAGATCCGCGGTGCCGGACCGGCCCAGTCATGCTCGTAGATATTTCTAGGCGCCGGAAGGGGTGGCGCGGCCTGGCGTTTGGGTCGGGCATGTCCCGGTCGAAACAGGGCACTCGAAGACGCGACACGTAAGGCCGCGGTCAACTCCGTACGCGTCCATGTCGCCCATACGAAACCGGCCACTGTCCGATGAACGACTCGGGGAGAAGTCGGGGAGCGCACTGGGCGGATGGGCCGTCGTCGCCGGAAACGCGCGGCCTCCCAGGCGTGTCCGCCGCCCGCGTTCACACCCCCTGTGCGCGAAGTGTGGGCCAGTCCACGAGGGCGCGCGGGCGGGATGTGCGAATCAGGGAAGTTTGCCTTCACAAAACCTTCCAGTGTGCTGGCCAGAACCTGTCTTGTTCGGTCAACTCCGAACGCACCAAGGTGGATTGAGCACTTGAGCATCAGGAGTCACAAGCGCGCTGCTTGACCTGTGCGACCGAACCGCGCGGGTACTGACGGGGGAACTGATGAGGTGCGCGTGCCCACCGCCGACGCTCGGGGGGCAGTTCCTCGCGCACGGCCGGAACGTCCCTCCCTCACCGTCTCTTGGTGCCTTCATCCGGTGCCCGAGACAGGGATTAGGAGGGGGAATGCCGATGAGTGCAGTGAGCGCCGCCAAGCCGACGTATCCCGGTGTCTACGTCGAAGAGCTTCCCAGCAGCACCCGCACCATCTCGACCCTGACCACTTCGGTGACCGCCTTCGTGGGCCACACCCGCCGCGGTCCGCTGAACGAGCCGGTGCGCGTCACCAGCTTCACGGAGTTCGAGCGCCGCTTCGGAGGCCTGAGCGCCCAGAGCGCCGTCGGCTACGCCGTTCACCAGTTCTTCGGCAACGGCGGCACCGTCGCCGTGATCGTCCGGGTCGCCAAGGCCGGCAGCGGCCAGGCCGCCTGCGTCACGCTGGAGTCCACCGAGGGCCACAGCGAGTGCGACGTCCTCAAGGTGCACGCCAAGGAACCCGGCGTGTGGGGCAACGGCCTGCGTGTCGCCGTCGACTACGACACGCCCTGCCCCGACGAGACCTTCAACCTGCGCGTCCACGACGCCAAGGGCGAGGCCCGCGAGAGCTTCACCGGTCTGTCCGCCGACCCGTCCAGCGGCCGGTACGTGCAGACCGTCGTCAACGCCGGCTCCCGGCTGATCCGCGTCGAGGTCGTCGGCGAAGGCCGGCCCGACCCGTCCGGCACCGTCTCCAAGCCGTTCGGGCACGAGCTGCCCGACCTCGCGGTCGACCTCACCGTCAAGATCGGCGACGTCGAGCGGGAGTTCACGCTCCACGACCCCGACTGCGACGGCGAGGCCCCGCACTCCGTCGCCGAGCTGGCGCTGCTGCTGGAGCGCAAGCTGCGCGCCCTGCCCGACGCGCCCGGCAAGCACGCCTTCGCCGGCGCCGAGGTCACCGCCTTCGGCCGGCGCGTCCAGGTCGTCGCGGGCTCCACCGACCCCGAGGACGTCGTCCGCTTCCTCGGCGAGTGCGCCAACGACCTCGGCCTCGAGGCCTCAGTCAACCCGCCCGTCTTCCCGCTGGAGGGCGGCGAGGACGGCGAGGCGCCCGGACCGCGCGACCTCATCGGCTCCGAGGCCGACAAGTCCGGCATCCAGGCGCTGCGCGGCGTCGCCGACGTCAACCTGCTCGTGCTGCCCGAACTCGCGGCGTACGAGAAGGCGGAGGACGCCGTCACCGTCGTCTCGGCCGCCCAGCGGCTGTGCCGGGAGCGGCGGATCTTCCTGCTGGTCGACGCGCCGAGCACCTGGGTCAGCGTGGACACCGCCCGTGCCGGGCTCGCCGCGTACGACGCCGTCCGCGGCAACCACGCGGGCCTGTACTTCCCGCACCTCCAGCTCACCGACCCGCTCACCGGCCGGCTGCGCTCCTTCCCGCCGTCCGGCGCGGTCGCCGGCGTCATCGCCCGTACGGACTCCGAGCGCGGCGTGTGGAAGGCCCCGGCCGGCACCGAGGCGCGGCTCGCGGGCGTGCACTCGCTCACGGTCAACCTGACCGACCGCGAGACCGGCCTGCTCAACCCGCTCGGCGTCAACGTCCTGCGGACGTTCCCGGTGACCGGCCCGGTCGTCTGGGGCGCGCGCACGCTGGAGGGCTCCGACGCCCTCGACAGCGAGTGGAAGTACGTGCCGGTGCGGCGGCTCGCCCTGCACGTCGAGGAGAGCCTCCAGCGGGGCCTGCAGTGGGTGGTGTTCGAGCCCAACGACGAGAACCTGTGGCAGCAGATCCGCCTCAGCGCCTCCTCCTACCTGCACACGCTCTTCCGCCAGGGCGCCTTCAAGGGCGGCACACCGCGCGAGGCCTACTTCGTCAAGTGCGACAGCGACACCACGACCGACGAGGACATCGAGAACGGCATCGTCAACGTCCTGGTCGGTATCGCGCCGGTCCGCCCGGCCGAGTTCGTGGTCGTCAAGATCCAGCAGACGTCCGGACAGTTCGCGCTCTAAGGAACGCTCCAAGGAATCCCTGAGGACATTTCGATGGCAGAGTTCACGGTCAACGCCCATCGTTTCGACCCGTACAAGAACTTCAAGTTCCTGGTCCTGTGGGACGGTCGGACGGTCGCGGGTATCAGCAAGATCAGTCCGCTGAAGCGGACCACCGAGGTCGTCAAGCACCGCCACGGCGGCGACCCCTCGTCCCCGCGCAAGTCGCCGGGCCGCTCCGAGTTCGAGGGCATCACCCTGGAGCGCGGCGTCACGCACGACCCCGAGTTCGACCGCTGGGCCAACAAGGTCTGGCAGGTCGGCGCGGGCCTCGGCTCGGAGGTGTCCCTCGCGGACTTCCGCAAGGACATCGTCATCCAGGTCCTCAACGAGGCGGGCCAGGTCGCCGTCTCGCACAAGCTCTACCGGACCTGGCCGAGTGAGTACCAGGTCCTCGGCGAACTGGACGCCAACGCCAACGCGGTGGCCATCCAGTCGCTGAAGCTCGAGTGCGAGGGCTGGGAGCGGGACTACGAGGTTCCGGAGCCGGAAGAGCCCTCGTTCCTCAACCCGGCGTAGCGCACCGCGGGGAGTGCCGCGATCGGCCGTCTGTTGTCTGCCGGCGCGTCGTGGCTGGTCGCGCAGTTCCCCGCGCCCTTCGAGGGCGCTGCTGAACCGCGTGGGTTCATGGGAACTGTTCGGACACTGGCAAGGGGGGACAGAAGGTGATCACGCGGGCGGCCGATGTCCTGGCCACCTGGGAGTCCGGGCTCGGGCAGGCGCCGGCCGGGCGGGCGGTGCTGTTGCACCGGGCTGCCCGGCCCGACCTGGGCGGCGATCAGCAGGCGCTGCTGTCGCTCCCGGTGGGGGAGCGGGAGGCAGATCTGTTCGCGCTGCGCCGGGCGTTGTTCGGCGAGCGGATGCAGGTGCGCCTCGAGTGCCCGGCGTGCGGCGCGGACATGGAGTTCGAGCTGGCCGCCGGGGAGTTCGCCCGCACCCTGGCCGACCGGGGCGAGCCGCTGGTGCGGGTCGCCGAGGACGGCTGGGAGGTGGAGTTCCGGGTGCCCGGCGTCGCCGATCTGACGGCGGCGGCCCGGGACCCCGACCCGCGCCGGGCGCTGCTCGCTCGGTGTGTGGTCACCGCCGTGCGCGACGGGCGGCCCGTGTCCGCCGACACGCTGCCCGTCGCCGTGCAGCGACGGATCGCCGAGGCGGCCCAGGCCGCCGACCCGGGGGCCGACGTCACGCTCAACATCGCCTGCCCCGAATGCGGGGAGCCCACCCGGGCCGAGCTGGACATCGCCTCTTACCTGTGGACCGAACTGGACGCCTGGGCCCGGGACCTCCTGCTCGACGTCCATCTGCTCGCCACCGCGTACGGCTGGAGCGAGCCGGAGATCCTGGCGCTCAGCCCGCTGCGGCGCCGTTACTACCTGGAGCTGTGTGCGGATGTCTGACTCCACCACGGAAGGGCGGCCGGAGCCCGACTTCCTCGACCGGCTGCTCGACCGGCACGCGACGCCCGCCGCGCGGCGACCCGGCGTGGTGCGCGTACGGCCGCGGCTGGCCGGCCCGTTCGAACGCGTCGAGGCGGTACGGGCCGCCGGACCGGACCCGGACGGCACCGAGCCGCTGTGGCCCGTCGCCGCCCCGGCCGCCGTCGCCCGCCCGGACGGGACGCGCCCGGCGGCCCCCGGGGTCGTCCGTACGGAACGGGAGCGGACGGTCGTACGGACCGAGCAGGCCCCGGCACCCGACGGGTCCGCACTCCGGCCGGCCCGGCCGGCCGAGGCCGAAGGGCCGCTGCTGCGTCCCGTCACCCCCACGGGCCCCGTGCTGCGGCCGGTCCCCGACACCGCCCGCCGCGCGGCGGGCCGGGGCCGCACCGAGCGGGCGGCCCCCACGAACGCGGCGTCCGTGCCGACCCCCCCTGGTACGGACGCCGCTTCCCCCGCCGCCGTGTCCGCCCCGCTGCTCCCCAGCGCGGCGGACACGGCGGCCGCACGGGACGCCGTCCGGCAGGCCGCGGCCCGCCGTCCCGGGCGCCCGGCCGAGCAGGTGGTGCAGGTGCAGATCGGGCGGCTGGAGGTCACCGCGGGCGGCGCGCCGCAGGGCGGTGGCGACAGGCCCCGGCCACGGGACGCGGAGCGCCCCCGGGCCGCGGTCAGCCTCGCGGACTATCTGGCCAGGGGGCGCGAGTGACTGAGACGCGACGGCACGGCAGCCGTACGACGAGCAGGATCAGGACGAGGAGAGGGACCGAGGAACCGACGCCATGAGCAACGCACTTGCCCTCGCCCATGTCACCCAGGCCCTCGCCCTGCTGATCGAGGCCAACCTTCCGCCGGACATCGACATCGCGGTGAAGGTCGAGCCGCGCAAGCCGCCGGCCGACCCGCCTCTCGAGCCGACCATCACCGTGTTCCTGTACCAGGTCACGCCCAACACCTCACAGCGCAACAACGACCTGCCGGTCCGGGCGTCCGACGGAACGCTGGTCCGGCGGCCGGCCGCCGCGCTCGACCTGCACTACCTGATCAGCGCGTACGGCGAGGAGGCGGAACTGGTCGGGCAGCGCCTGATCGGCTCGGTGGTGCGCACCCTGCACGAGATACCCGTACTGCCCGGGGACATCATCGAACTCGCCGGTCAGCGGCCGCACTTGAGCGGGAGTGACCTGGCCGGGGCGGTACAGCGGGTGCGGTTCACGCCCACGGTGATGGACGTCGACGAGACGTCCAAGCTGTGGGGGATGCTCCACCAGACGCCGTACACGCTGTCGGTCGTCTACCAGGCGGCCCTGGTCCTCATCGACGGGCGCGAGACGCCGGTGCCGGCGAAGCCGGTGGAACGGCCGGAGGTGCGGGTGCTGCCGTTCGGGGCGCCGGGGGCGCCGGTGCCGACGGTGCCGTCTGGGGGCGCTTCGCCGGAGCCGGCGGCCGAGGGACCGCCCTCGCAGGGTGCCGCGGAGCCGTCCGACGTACCTGTGAAGGCCGTCGCCAAGACAGCGGCGAAGACCCCCGCGAAGGCGACCCGGGGACGTAAGCCGGTGCCGCCCGCCAGGGCCGTGAGGAAGACGGCCGCCAAGTCCGCGAAGTCCCCGCAGACCCGGCAGGTGGCGGAGAACACGGACGGCGACGAGGACACGGAGAACTGAGGCACATGGGAGCGGCGGGGGCAGGTGAGGACATGGGAGCGCACGGCACGGCCGGGGCGGGGTCGACGGCTGCCGCCGCGCCGGGCGTCGGCCCGACGCTGACGGCCGAGATCCGGCGTGTCCTGGCCCGCGTCGACGCTCATGCGGCACGAGCGGCGGGGGAGACACTCGGGGCCACGGCCGCGCGTCGCGCTGCGCAGGACGGTGCGGGTGCGGGGCGCGTTGTGGACGGACGTGCTGCCGGGACGGCCGCGCGGCAGGTGTCGCGGGAGCACGCGGATGCGGAGCGCGTCGCGGATGAATGCCGCGGCAGCGGCGCCGCGCAGGGCGTCTCGCGGGATCCCGACGGCAGCGGTGCCGCCCCCGACCGTGTCGGTACGCCTGCGGAGGGGCCCGACGCCACGCAGACCCCCGTGCCCGGGGCCGTCGTCGACGGTCCCGGTACCGCCCCCCTCGACGCCCTGGTCGCCTGCTTCGGGCTCACCGTGTTCGAGCGTGACCTCGTGCTGCTCGCCGCCGCGCAGGAGCTGGAGCCGACGACCGGCGCCCGGTGTGCCGCCGCGAGTGGGGATCCGGAGCGGGCGTACCCGACGTTCTCGCTCGCCCTGGCCGCCCTGGACGAACCGCACTGGAGCGCGCTGCCGCCCGTGTCGCCGCTGCGTCGCTGGCGGATCGTGGAGCCGGACGACGCGTCACGGCTGACGACCTCCCGGCTCCGGCTCGACGAACGCATCCTGCACTTCCTGCTCGGCTCGCCCTACCTGGACGCCCGGCTGCACGGCCGGCTGCGTCGCACGCCGGTGCCCGACCGGCTGCCACCGTCGTACGACCTCGCCGCCAGCGGGGTCGCGGCCGGCTGGACGGACGGCGCCCGCCCCGACGCGCCGCTGCTCGTCGAACTGGTCGGCGGCGACCTGCGCAGCCGTGCCGACATCGCCGCCGCGGCCGCCGCGCGCGCCGGACTCGGGCTGTACGCGCTGAGCGCCGAGGACATCCCCGTCGACCCCGCCGAACGCGACCTGTTCGCCCGGCTGTGGCAGCGCGAGGCGATCCTGCTGCCCGCCGCGCTGCTCCTGGAGTTCGGCGAGCCGGACCGGGACCAGCAGGCGGCCACGGAGGCGTTCCTTGCCGGGGCGGCCGTACCGGTCGTGGTGTCGAGCGCCGACCCGCGCCGCACGGACCGCCCGCACGGCACCCGGGTCAGCGTGCCGCGACTGGACGACGAAGAGCAACTGGCTCTGTGGACCGACGCGTTCAGCGAGGTGACCGACCTGGAGGAGCACGAACTCCGGTCTCTGATCGCCCAGTTCCAGCTGCCGCCGCACGTCGTGCGGTCCGCCGCCGCCACCGTGCGCCGCGAACTGCCCCACGAGGACGAGCTCGACGCCGCCGGCCTGGCCTGGCGGGCCGGTATGGACGAGGCCCGGGTCGGCATGGACGAACTCGGCCGCCGTATCGAACCGCAGGCCGGCTGGAACGACCTCGTGCTGCACGAGCGGCAGACCGCCGTGCTGCGGGAGATCGTCGCGCATGTGCGTCAGCGTGCCGTCGTCCACCAGGAGTGGGGCTTCGCGGCCACCCTGCGCCGCGGCCTGGGCGTCACCGCGCTCTTCGCCGGCGGCTCCGGCACCGGGAAGACCCTGGCCGCCGAGGTGATGGCCAAGGAACTCGGCCTCGACCTGTTCGTCATCGACATCTCGCAGGTCGTCAGCAAGTACATCGGCGAGACCGAGAAGAACCTCCGCCGCGTCTTCGACGCCGCCGAACGCGGGGGCGCGCTCCTGCTCTTCGACGAGGCCGACGCCCTGTTCGGCAAGCGCAGCGAGGTCAAGGACAGCCACGACCGGTACGCCAACCTCGAGGTCAGCTACCTGCTGATGCGGATGGAGGCGTACCGCGGCCTCGCCATCCTCACCACCAACATGAAGAAGGCCCTGGACAACGCCTTCCTGCGGCGCATCCGCTTCGTCGTCGACTTCCCCTTCCCGGCCGAGCACGAACGCGCCGAGATCTGGCGCCGCGTGCTGCCGTCACAGGCCCCGGTGAAGGACATCGACCCGCGGTTGCTCGCGCAGCTGACCGTGGCGGGCGGCTCGATCCGCAACATCGCCCTGTCCGGCGCGTTCCTCGCCGCCGAGGAGGGCGAGGCGCTCCAGATGCGGCACATGCTCGCGGGAGCCCGCACCGAATACCTCAAGCTGGAACGCTCCTTGACGCCGACGGAGGTCCGCGGATGGGTGTGACGCAGACAGGTGCAACCGGTGGGACGCGGGTGGGCGCGACACCGGCGCCGCGCGAGATCCGTGTGGAGATAGGCGAGCTCGTCCTCGGCGGCTTCCGTGCGGACCCCGACCGGGTCTCGGCCGCCTTCGAGGACGAGCTGACCCGGCTGGTCCGCGAACGCGGCGTGCCCGCCGACGCTCCTTGGACGGCCGACGTCCTCTCCGGCCTGCCCCCGCTGCCCGCCGGCCTGTCCGCCCGCCGCCTCGGGCAGGAACTGGCCCGCGCGGTGCACGAAGGCCTGTGCGGCCGCGGGGAGGTGACCTCATGAGCAACTCCCCGACCCAGGACAGCCGTTCCGAGCAGTCCGCCGAACAGCGCCGCCGCAAGCGCAAGGAGCGTGCGGCCACGTCCCGCGCCCCCGAGCCGAAGAACATCGTCAGCGGCGCGGGTCAGCCGCTCGACCCGGGCGTACGACGGGAACTGGAGGAGCGCCTCGGGCACGACCTGAGCCGCGTACGCCTGCACACCGGCCGGGACGCCGGGCAGCTCACGGACCTGCTCGGCGCGGACGCGGTCGCCGTCGGCCAGGACATCTTCTTCGGCGAGGGGGCGTACCGGCCGGGCACGGACGAGGGCCGCCGGCTGCTCGCCCACGAGCTGCTGCACACCGTCCAGAACCCGCACGGCCTCGGCACCCTGCGCGCAGGCCGCGACCTGGGCGCGGTGAGCCTGCCGCAGCAGTCCATCGAACGGGAGGCCGAGTCGGCCGCGCAGGAGCTGGTCCGGGGCACGGAACCCGGGCCGGACGGGGCCGCGGACCTCGACCAGGCCCAGGCCACCCCCGGCTGGCTCCGCTACGCGACCGTCGACGCCGACCGCCGCCGCACGGAGCAACTGGACCCCGCGACCCTCGTCGACCGCCTCGCGAACGGCCTGCTGCGTTCCCTGCGCGGCGACCCGGAGGACCGGTCGGGCCGCGTCCGGATCCAGCTGGCCCGCATGGCGCCCGAGGTGCAGGACAGCGTCCTGGACCGACTGGAACTGCGGCTGCCCGTGCCCGTCGTCGACCGGCTGCTGGAGGGCGTGGAGGAGACGGAGCGGTCGGGCCCGCTGCCGATGGAGGCCGCCGCGGCTCCGCTGGCCGTACCCGGTGCGGCGGAGGAGATCGAGGAGGAGCGCGCTCGCGAGGACTCCGAAACCGATGCCGCCCCCGGCCGGGAGGTACGGCCGAACGAGCCCGGCAAGCCCGGTGGGGAAGCGCAGGACGGCCGGCCCGCGCCCGGTGGCGACCGGGAAGAGGACGCCGGGAACCAGGACGGCGGAGGATCCGCCTCCGGCGACGCCGACCAGGAGAACGCCCAGGAGCCCGCCCAGGGCGGCGCCGGCTCGGCCGCGCGCCGGCAGGAGGGCGCCGAGGACGAGCAGGAGCGCGCCCAGGACCAGCAGGAGGAGAAGGACGCCTCCGGCCGGGACGCCGAGAAGGACGCCGACGACGAACGCAAGGACGCCTCGGACACCGAACGCGACCAGCAGGACCAGGACAAGCAGGACGAGCGCGACGCCGAGGAGGACCGGGGCGGCCCCGAGGAAGAGGCCGCCCAGGAGCCCGAGAAGCAGGCCGGCGAGCAGGAGCGGCGGGAGGACGAGGGCGCGTCCGAGGCGACCCGCCGCCAGGCCCCCGCCCCCGGCACCGTCGACCGCAGCGGCGCCGAGCCCGGGGAGAAGTCCCGGACCGGCGGGGACACCGGAACGGCCCGTGCCGTGGGCGACCCGGAGAACGAACAGGACGGCGACGACGAGCCGTTGGGCCTGGACGCGGAACCCGCGCAGGACGACACGGAACGGGAGGCGGGCGACGACACGGCAGGGACGGCCGGCGCGCAGCCCGTGCCCGATGCCGACCTGGTCGGATACACGGACGCGGCGAAGAACCCGGGTCTCGCCGAGGAGCGGCGGAAGGGTACGGCCCCGCTGCCCACCCTGCCGTCGGCCTCCGAAGCCCCGGCGCAGGACACGGCAGCGCAGGAGGCCACGCCCGGCGGCACGTCCCGGGACGCCGCGGCGCGCTCCGAGGAGGAGGAAGGCAGCGGCGGCGAGTCCTTCGAGGACCTCCTGAGCGGTACGGCCGACGCGCACCAGACCGACGCGTCCGTAGTCGGCGGTGGGCTCGCTACGGCGGCTCCCGGTGCGGCCTCGACGGCGGACACCGCCGGGACGGACCGGGAGCCGAAGCAGTCGGACGAACGCCGGGAGGACGCCGAGGCCGCACGGCGCGACGAGGAGGCCCGGACCTCGGACGCCGCGGCGACGGGTGCGGCCGCGGGGCCCGGTGAGACCGCCGCGCCGGACCAGCTGGCCAAGTCGGGCGAGGACGCCCGTACGCAGGGTGCCGGTGCACCGTCGAGCACCGGGGCGGAGAAGGACGGCGCGAGCGGGACCGCCCAGAGCGCCCGGAAACCCGAGGCCGGAGCCCCCGACCGCAGCGGTGGGAAGGAGGCGGACGCCGGGGCGGACAAGGGCAAGGACAAGCAGGCCGGCAAGTCCGAGGGCGGGCGCGAAGCGGGCGGGACGAGCGGCCCGCGCGACACCGCCGGGGATCAGGGGGCCACGGCTCCCGCCCCCGACACGTCCCCCGGTGGCCAGGAGAGCTCCGAAGGCAAGGGTCCGGCGACCACTCCCGGCCCCGAGAGCGGGCCGGACAAGGTCTCCACCCCGGGGCCGTCGAGCGCGCCGAAACTGGCACCGGGCAACGGCCCTTCGCCCATGGCGGCGGGGCCGCAACCCAGGACCAACACTCCCAAGGCCGCCGAGTCCGCGGCCCCCACCGGAGCGTCCGGCGGCTCCACGGGTTCACGCGCCCGCCCGGCGGGCGGCAAGCGCCAGGCCGCGCGCCAGGCCGCGAAGACCGCTGCGCGCCGTGGCGGCGGAGGCGGCGGCGGAGGCGGCCGTAGGTCCGCGGCCCCGGTGCCCGTCCGATCCGGCGGCCGCCCTTCCGGGGCCGGCGGGTCAAAGGCGAACCCCAAGGCCAAGAAGGAGACCCCGCCCCCGGACGTCTCCAACGCCACCCCCGAGTCCGGTCTGTCGACGGCCGCGGGGCTCAAGCCGCACCAGGCCCTGGAGACACTCAAGGGCGTCGGCAGCGCGGTCGGCCGCTCGGTCGACAAGGAACGCACCACCCTGCGCAAGGCGCCGCCGAAGACGCAGCGGCCCTCCGGCTCGCCGCGCACGGTCCCCGGCGGCCCGCGGGCGGCGGCCCCGGGCACGTACACGAACGCCAAGGTCGCCCGTACGGACGCGGCTCAGGGCAGGACGCCCGAGATCAAGGGCGAGCAGAAGCCGGAAGGCGACGTCCCGGGCGCGAACGTGCCGGAGCCGAGCTGGTGGGACATCGCCGTCACCATCGGCGCCCAGCTGTTCGGCAAGCTGCTGAAGGAGATCCTCCCGCTCGACGACCTGATCGACTCCATCCTCGGACTGCCGACCGAGGACGAGGGGCTGAAGAACGCCCGCGTGGGCGACGCCCCGAGGCTTCCGCTGGAGAACGACTCGGACCCGCAGCGCACCGACGAGCAGGGCCGCAAGCTCGACGAGCGGAAGAACGAACTGCACCAGTCGGGTCGTGACGACGCGGCCCGACCCATGGGCGAGGACCAGATCTATCCCGATGTGCCCAGGGAGACCCTGACCGGCAAGGTGGCCGGCGGGAAGAAGACGGCGAAGGGCGGCGGCGCGCGGTCGGTGTCGGGCGGCGGTGTGCCGATCGAGTCCGCCTCCGCGGTCGCCGAGCACGACCGGGGTCCGCAGATCCAGGCCGGCTTCTCCCAGGGCCGGGACAAGATGGGGCAGGAGCGCCAGGCCAAGGACAAGAAGGCGGCGGACGACCGCAAGCAGCACGACCAGGACCTCCAGAAGGAGGTCACGGCCAGTGGCAAGAAGCAGTCCGACGCCCGCGACAAGGGCCGTTCCGACATCGCCGACTCACGAGACCGGTGGCGCGGGGAGCAGGACGACAAGGTCTCGGAGATCGACGGCAAGAAGGGCAAGAAGTACGACAAGGTCCGCGACGACATCAAGAAGAAGGAGGAGGACACCGACAAGGACGTCGACAAGCGGACCGAGGACGACAACAAGAAGATCGACGACGAGCAGACGGGCGCCGAGAAGGAGGCGGAGAAGAAGCAGGAGGACGGCAAGGACGACGCCGACAACTGGCTCGAAGAGGCCATCGAGAAGCTCAAGGAGTTCTTCGAGAAGCTCAAGAACGCCATCAAGAGCGTCTTCGAGAAGGCCCGTCAGGTCGTCACCGACCTCATCGACAAGTTCAAGCAGCAGGTCTTCAAGCTCATCGACGACGCCCGCAACTGGGTCATCGACCAGATCAACACCTTCGCCGACGCGCTGATCGCCCTCGGTGACGAGCTCCTCGCCGACTACCCGGCGATGCGCGACAAGTGGCGCAACACCATCGACGGGGCGCGCGACTGGGCCGTACAGAAGGTCAACGAGGCGGCGGACGCGCTGAAGGAGGTCGCCGGGAAGCTCCTCGACGGACTGTGCGGCGCGCTCCTGGCGGGGCTCGACGCGCTGGAGGGTGGGCTGCTGGCGGCGGTCGACATCGCCGAGACGGTCACCGTCGGCGCGCTGGAGTTCGGTGCCGCAGCGGTCGCCGCGCTCGGTGAGTGGGCGGCCATCTTCAACGACATCGTCTCCGACCCGGGCGACTGGATCAGCAAGGCCGGTGCCGCCGCGGAGACGGGCGCCAAGGAACACCTCTTCGAGGAGATCAAGACCGCCGTCAGGGCCTGGTTCAACCAGAAGGTCCAGGAGATCATCGGCATCCCGATGGAGGATTTCCAGGAGCTGATCTCCGGCGGCGTCACCGTCGAGCAGATGGCGCAGATGGCCTGGGACGAGGCGCTGCCCCAACTCCCCGTCATCATCGGCGTGATGGTCGTCGAGAAGGTCGTCGCCAAGCTCATCCCCGGCGCCGGCTGGGTCATGGCCGTCATCGACGCCCTCCAGACGGCGTGGGGAGCCCTCAGCGAGATCCTCGCCGCGTTCGGCCTGTTCATGGACTTCCTGAAGTCGGTCAAGAGCGGCAACGGCGCGCTGCCGTTCGCCAAGGCGGTCGCGGCGGGAGTCGTGGCACTGCTGGAACTGGTCTACGAGTTCCTCATCGAGGGCGTCGGCCGCTTCATGGGCAAGGTGGCCGAACGGCTCGGCGACATGCTGAAGAACCTCCGCACGAAGAAGAACAAGCCGGGCCCGTCCGACGCGCCGTCCCCACCGGACGCCCCCACCAAGCCCAGGGACGACCGCACCCCGTCCCAGGACCGCACGGACGACCGCCCCGCGGACCGCACGGCCGACAGGCCCACCGACCGCCCGTCGGCCCCCCGCAAGCCGTCCCCGGACAGGACCTCCCGCCCCCCGTCGAAGCCCCGCCCCGGCAAGCGCTCCGCCCCGGAGAAGAAGCGCCGCCCGGCCCACACCACCCGCCCGAGGAAGCGCCGCGACGACGAACGCCGCGACGAGGGGCGCGAGGTGAACGCGGCCCGCAAGCGCATGCGGGACGCGGACCGCCGCCTGAAGGACGACGACAGGCCCGACCGCCGCGACACGCCCCGCCGCGGCCCGGCCCGGGACACCATGCGCCCGGACCGCCGCCGCGACGCGAACGACCGCGACCGTGACCGCGACCCCAAGGACCCGCGTGCGGGCGACCGCCGCCCCGACGACCGCCGCCGGGACGACGACCGCAGGAACGACCGCCGACCGTCCGCCGACCGCCGCGACCAGGACCGCCGCCGTGACGACGACCGCCGTCCAGACCGCCGCCGTGACGACGACCGCCGTCCAGACCGCCGCCGTGACGACGACCGCCGCCGCGACACCGACAAGGACCGCCCCCGCCGGCGCCCCCTCCGACGAGCACGCCAGACCATCAAGTCAGCGGTCAACAGAGCCCGCCGCGCGGCCGGCAAGCTCTTCGGCAAGGCCCGCCGCAGGATCGGCAACGGACTCGACGAGCGGTTGCGGAGGCTGCGGGAGCAGTGGCGGCGCCGGGACGATCGTGGCAGGAACAGGCCGCGCGACCGCGGCCGGGACCGGCGGCGGGAGGACGAGAAGCAGCGGGAGGACAACGGCATCACGGACTTCGACCTGCCGAGCGTCCGGTTTCGCACGAGAGACGGCGAGGCCCACACTCTCCTGTTCGACGGGAAGGGCAGGAGCGCCGATCTGGCGGTCCGCAGTGTGCTACAGGCCATGGCGGGCTACTTCGGGGACTGGGACACGGAGATACAGGAGCTGAAGGCAAAGGGCCAGGTCGACCTCGCGAATGCCATGACCGACCTCGTTTCCGCGGCCCGCCGACAGAGTCGCACGGTCGAAACCATGCAGAACGCCCTGCCCAAGCCCCGCAACCGCCACGGTGTCAGCCGCGGCACGCTCGGCGACGTGGCGTTCCAGCGTCAGATCGAGCGGCTTCGGGACGCCATGAAGGTGCTGGCGGACCTGCTGGAGCAGCGGAACTCCGGCGACAAGGAGCCGCCCCTGCCGGACACGATCCTGCCACCGTTCGTCGACGGGCCCATGGCCTTCAACTTCAAGGCCCGGTTCGTCAAGAAGAGCACGCCGCCGGGGACGGAGGCGGACGAGCGACGCGGTGCCCATCCGGTGGGATGGAAGGAACTTGAGCAACTTCCGGGTGGGCGAGCCGAACGAGGTCGGTACTGGGTGCGCATGCACATGCTGCCGACGAAGATCGGTGGTCACGCGTCCACGTCCAATCTCGTCCCCGCGCCGGGCGCCACCAACACCCGGGCCATGGTCCAGATCGAGCATCCTGCGCAGGCCGCAATCGGGCACGACGTCGAACACGGAACGATTCCGGCCGTCCCCGAGAAGATGATCTGGTATCAGGTCTCCATCAACTACCGGGGCCAGTATCCAGGTTTTCCGCGCCGGGTAGGGGTGCGCTGGGGCGGCTACAGGGTGTCCGGTAACCAATGGCAGGAGAGAAGCGCGAGCAAGACATGGGCGGAGAACGTCCCGGCGCCCAACATCACAGCCGGATTCGACATCAAGAAGGCCAAGGCGGCCACGGTCAGAATGGTGACCCGGGTCTCCGATTCCACCGCGCAGACAATTGTCAAGCTGCTCAGCGCTTCGCCCGCGAGCTACAACAGCGTGGACGATCTGGTAGCGGCCCTGTCCGCCGGCGCCTCGGGACTCACCGGGGAGCCTGCTCAGCGGCTACGAAAGGACCTCGCCAAACTAATTGCCGCACGAGTGAAGATCAGATTCTGAGTCGGAGAGAATTGTGGAAACCACACCTGCCGAGCGTGCATGGATCGACGTGTTCGACGAACTACGAGGCTGTCCCGATGTTCTCCTGGACATGGACAACCTCGAGTTCCCCGACGGGGAGGCAGCAGATGCCGATGCTGCCTTCGCTTCGCTCGAAGAGCGGGACGGGGTGGTGCTCGCCCCGTCATTGAAAGACTGCTACCTGCGGTTCTCCGATGTGGCTGCCGGATGGGGAGCCGGCATGACGGAGGAGGACGAAGACCCCTTGTTCGCGGGGGAGTTCGACATCATTCCGCTCGTCAGGGCCATTCGCGATTCCGCGCCGGTCGAGCGTGTGCCCGATCCTTCGTCGAAGCAGCGGGAGTTCCTGTCCGAGCTCCGGGACTTCGACGTCACGAGCCTGACAGGTACGGGCAAGGTGGCCTCGCTACGCATTCGGCACGGCGTTGCGCACAGCCCGGAGATCTGGTTCAGCGACGGTCCACGCGGTATTCACCAGATGGATGTCGATTTGCCTGGCTATCTCGAGGCGCTGAGGATCACCAAGGGAACGTTCGGCTGGCAGCTCCTCTACACCGATGTTCCTCTCGCGCATGACCGATACGAGGTGACGGTGCGTTTCCTGAAGGAAATGCTTCGAGTCTTCCCCGACTTGTTCCCCGCGCATGACTACGAGCCGCTGCGAGCACGTCTCGCAGAGCGTCTGCGCTAGATACGGACAGGAACCCATGACCCGCTACGCCGACATCCCCAAGCCCATCCGCTCCGGCATCGTCGTCGTCAACCCCGACACCGGTACCCCGCAACGCATCATCGTGCTGCAGTTCAACCCGGACACCCTCGAACGCAGCGTGAGCCCCCAGTCGGCGGGTGACAGTGGTGATGCCGGAGGTGGGGGGACCGGCAGTGGGGACCGGAACGAGGCGTTGCGGCTTAAAGGCCCCGCGCAGGAGACCTGGAAGTTCACCGCCGAGATCGACGCGACCGACCAGTTCGAGATCGCGGCGCCCGACGGGATCCACCCTCAACTCGCCACGCTGGAAATGCTCGTACAGCCGACCACCGCGCAACTGCGCGCCGCGAGCAAGCTGTCGCAGAAGGGTGCCATCGAGATCAGCCCGATCGAGATGCCGCTGACGCTGTTCACATGGGGGAGCAAGCGGGTCATGCCCGTGCGGTTGACGGAGTTGTCCGTGAACGAGTCCGCCTTCGACGTGAACCTCAATCCCATCCGCGCCTCCCTCAGCATCGGCATGAAGATCCTCACCGTCAGCGATCTGCCCGCCGGACACCGCGGCGCCGATCTGTACATGGCACACCTCGCGCAGAAGGAGCGGCTGGCCGCGGCGGCAAGGGGCGGCAGCCTCGGCGCGCTGGGGCTCGGCGGCGGCATCGGAGCAGCGGCGAGCGCATCGATCAGGAGGGGCTGAGCCACACCATGGCCGACATCGAACCGTACGAGAGCGCCCTGGACGCCATACCCGGCGCTCATCCCTATCCGCGCACCAGCCGGTACCACGACGCCGAGATCGGGGTGCACCGCCGCCCCGACGGAAGCGAGGTCCGGTACACCAAGCGCCGGTTGCTGCCGCCCCTCGACGACGGCGGCCGGCAGGAGGCTCAGCCTCATGTCGTCGCCGCGGGGGAGCGGCCCGACCTGCTCGCCCAGCGGTACTTCGGCGACCCCGGGCAGTGGTGGCAGATCGCCGACGCCAACCCGGTGCTCGATCCTCGCGAGTTGACCGACGAGGCCGGGCGGATCATCGGTATTCCGGTCGCCGGCGGCTTCCCGCAGGGGGACCGGCGTGTTTGACCTGCCCGTGGGGCAGGGCCCCGTGCACATCACCCTCCTCATGGGGCCCAAGCTCGCCCGCCCCGTGCCCGCCGAGGTCACCGAGGCCCTGCTCTCCGCGCAGATCACCGCCACCGCGGGCGAGCGCAGCGGTTTCCAGCTCGCCTTCGACCTCACCAAGAACGGCATCATCAGCCGCCGGCTGCTGCCCGAGGGGTACTTCGACCCGAAGACCCGGCTCATCGTCACCGTCAACGTGCGGGGCACGGCCGCCGTGCTGTTCGACGGGCTCGTCGTACGGCAGGAGGTCGGTGCCAGCAACCGGCCCGGCCACTCCACCCTCACCGTCACCGGCGAGGACCTCACCCTGCTGATGGACCTGGAGGAGCGCACCGCCCGCTACCCCAACCTGCCGCCCTCCGAGCGGGCCCTCGCCATCCTGCGCCGCTACTCCGACTACGGCATCCGGCCCGACGTCTACACCGAGAAGGTCGCCCAGCCCCCGCACCAGGACCTGCGCGTGCACTACCAGACCGGCACCGACCTCCAGTACGTCACCGAGCTCGCCCGCGCCAACGGCTACACCTTCTATCTGGAGCCCGGCCCCAACCCCGGTCAGTCCTCCGCCCGTTGGGGCCCGGAGGTCCGGCTCGGCATCCGCCAGCACGCCCTCAACGTCAACATGGACGCCCAGTCCACCGTCGACCAGATGACGTTCGCCTACGACGGAACGGCCAGGGAAGAGCCGCAGGCACGCTGGCAGGACCCCGGAACCCGGCAGTCCACCCTGCTGCCGCAACCGCCGATCAGCCCGCTGCGCCCGCCCCTCGGCAGGCGCCCCACCCCGGCCCTCAAGCGCAAGACGCTGTCCGGCACCGCCAAGCAGCAGCGCGAGCAGGCCGAGGCCGAACTGCTCGCCCGCGCGGCCGTCTCCGCCGACGTCGTCTCCGGCTCCGGGTCCCTCGACGTCAACCGGCACGGCTACATCCTCCAGCCGCGCCAGCTCGTCGGCGTACGCGGCGCCGGACGCGCCTACGACGGCGACTACTACGTCAAGTCCGTCACGCACAACCTGCGGCCGGGCTCGTACCAGCAGAACTTCACCCTCTCCAGGGAAGGGCTCGAAGCCCGCGGCGACTACGTCCGGCCCTGACCCACCCCCTCCACCAGACCATCGACCAGGAGCACCTCCACCATGGCGGCACCCAGCAATCGCTACCTCGGCAAATTCCGCGGCCGGGTCGTCGACAACAACGACCCGCTGCGCATCGGCCGCGTCACCGTCGAGGTCCCCGACGTGCTCGGTGACGAGCCGTCCACCTGGGCGCTGCCCTGCCTGCCGTTCACCGGGCCGGAGTCCGGGCAGTTCGTGGTGCCCCCGCCCGGCGCGGGTGTGTGGGTGGAGTTCGAGCAGGGGGACCCCAGCTTCCCGGTGTGGACGGGGTGCTGGTACGGCGCCGCCGAGGAACTGCCGCCCGACGCGCGCCGCGAACTCCAGGCGAACTCGCCCAGCAAGCCGGTCGTCGTGCAGACACCGCAGGCGCACAAGCTCGTCATGAACGACACGCCCGGCGCCGAGCAAGGGATCCTCCTGCAGGCCCAGGGCGGCGCCTATATCCGCATCACCAAGGAAGCCGTGGTCATCGCGACCGGCGCGGGTGCCGAGGTCGTGCTGCGCGGACGTGAAGTGACGATCAACGAGGGCCAGTTGACCGTGCTCTCGAAGCGATAGACGACGGGGGATCCAGCAAGTGACAGGAACGACCAGAAGACTTCTCGACGCCGGCACCGTGCTCGGCTGCCCGCACGGCGGGCGCGTCACCGCGGCCACCCCGCCCTCCGGCGGCGTCCGCGTCGCGGGTGCCGCCGTCGCCACGGCCGCGCATTCCTACGTGGTCACCGGCTGCCCGCACACCGTCGACCGGGTGCCCTCGCCGTGCGTCACGGTCCGCTGGACCGCCGACACCACCGGCATCACGGTCGACGGCGCGCCCGTGCTCCTCGACACCTCCGCGGCCCAGTGCTTCAGCGCGGCCTTCGTCCCGCAGGGGCCTCCCGTCGTCCAGGCCGCGCAGCGAAAGGTCACCGTCCGATGAGTTCGACGAGCCCGATGAATCCCGGCAACGCCACCGCTCCCGTGGGTGCCAGGGGCCCGCGCAGCGATGTGGCGTTCCCCTTCCGCGCCGACCGCCGCGGCCGCACCGCGCACGCCGGTCACGGCGAGCACGTCCACGACCTGATCGAGCAGCTGCTGTTCACCAGCCCCGGCGAGCGCGTGATGCGCCCCGACTTCGGCTGCGGGCTCCTCGACCTGGTGTTCGCGCCCAACAGCCCCGAGCTGATCAGCACGCTCGAACTCTCCGTGCAGGCCGCGCTGCAGCGCTGGCTCGGCGACCTCATCGAGATCACGGCCCTCGACATCGTCAGTGAGGACCACTCCGTCCGCGTGTTCCTGTCGTACGCCGTCCGGGCCACCGGCACCCGGCGCGACGACGTCTTCGAAGGGAGGGCCGCCGCATGACGACCGGCACCACAGCGTCCCGCCGCGCCAAGGTGAGGGCCGCCCAGCTCAATGGCGTCGACACCGTCGAGACCGGCGACGACGGCCTGCTGCTCACCGTCACCTTTCTCGGCAAGGCCCCGCACGGCCTCTGCCCCGAGAACGTCCGCATCGACGGCGGCCGCCGCGTCACCGGCATCACCGCCGTCGACGTCAGCGTCGAACGCGAGGAGGACCCGGAGCTCGACGACCGGCTCTACGTCACCCTCGACCGGGCCGGCGACACCTCCCGCTACCGGCTCTCCCTCGTCGAGACCGACCCGTACGGACGGCCCGGCACCGAGCCGTACCGGGGCTTCGACCAGCGCTACCACAGCGCCACGTTCTCCTTCCGGCCCGACTGCCCCACCCCCTTCGACTGCGAGGACGAGCACCGGCCGGAGACGGACTTCCCCGCCGCCCCCGTCATCGACTACACGGCCCGCGACTACGACACCATCCGCAAGCTGCTCCTGGACCGGCTCGCGCTCACCACCCCCGACTGGGTGGAGCGCAACCCGGCCGACCTGGGCATGACCCTCGTCGAGCTCCTCGCCCACACCGGCGACCAGATCAGCTATCACCAGGACGCGGTCGCCACCGAGGCCTACCTCGACACCGCCCGCCGCCGCGTCTCCGTACGCCGTCACGTCAAGCTCATCGACTACGCGATGCACGACGGCTGCAACGCCCGCGCCTACGTCACCGTCCGGACCGCCGACGACGTCACGCTCGCCCCGGGCACCTTCCGCTTCGCCTCCGTCGACGTGCGCAGCCTCGACCCGCACGACCGCCCCGAACCGGGCACGGTGATCGACGAGGCCGACCTGGGGGACCTCGACGAGCGCGGCTCGGTGGAGGTCTTCGAACCGGTCGTCGCCACCGACCCGCTGGAGCTGCGGGTCGCGCACAACGCGATCCGGCTGTGGACCTGGGGCGGCGAGGTGTGCACCCTGCCGCGGGGCGCCACCGCCGCCACCCTGCGGGACGCCTGGGTGGACCCGGAGACCTGCCGCGAGCGCCGGCTGGCGCTCAGGCCGGGCGACGTGCTCGTCCTGGAGGAGGTGAAGGGCCCGCGCACCGGCACCCCCGGGGACGCCGACCCCGCTCACCGCCAGGCCGTCCGGATCACCTCCGTGACACCCGGCCTCGACCGGATCGAGGACCAGCCGGTCCTGGAGATCACCTGGGCCGCCGAGGACGCGCTGCGCTTCCCGCTCTGCCTCACCACCCGCGGCGGACGCGACTGCCTGCCCGTCGAGGACGTCACCCTCGCCCGCGGCAACGTCGTCCTCGCCGACCACGGACGGACGCTGACCGGCCTGCCCGAGACGGTCACCGTGCCGCCCGTGCCCGCCGTGACCGCCCCCTGCGACCCTCCCGCCTTCGGCTGCCACGACCGTGAGGAGGGCAACGCGCCCGCACGTCTCATCAACGCCCTCACGGACCGGACCGAGTCGGGCCGCGCCCTCGTACCCGACGACGTCCGGGAACTCTTCGACGTCGTCGGCGAGGCCGCGACCAACCGCGCCGGCCTCGGCCTGGAAAGCGCCGGGCAGCGGCACGAACAGGTCGTCCCCGGCACCGCGTACGCCCAGGCCGCCGCCCTGCGCGCCCTGCTCGCCCAGTCCGTCTACCCGGGCATCGCGCCCCGCTTCCGCCCGGTCCTCGACCGTACGCCCGTCACCCAGGCGGTGCCCTTCCCCGACCCCGGCACCGTCGCCGCCGGGCAGGCCGAGCGGATCGCGGCCATCCCGGAACGGGTGCGGCAGCGCCTCGTCGAACTGTGGCGCAGCGCCCGCGACCGGGACGGACTCGGCCAGCAGGAGATCGCCGAACTCGCCGTGATCTACGGCCTGAACGTGCTGGAGCGGTTCGAACTGCACCGCCACCCGGTCCGCGCCCTGCGCGAACTGCTCTACCGCAGCGACCAGTTGCTCGACACCAAGCTGCGCCGCGTCGAGGTCCTCGCCGCCCGGGCCCGGGCCGGAACCGTCCTCGACGGGCACATCGCCTGGGAGATCGCCCACGCCTGGGGCCCGGCCCACGCGGCCGGACTCCACCCCGAGGAGACGGTGCTGCGGGGCTCGGCGACCGCCGCCCTCGCCCAGGACCCGCGCCGGGCGCTGCCCGCCGTACGCCCGCACGACGGGGAGCAGACCTGGGTGCCGCGCCGCGACCTGCTCGACAGCGGTCCCCGCGAGCGGCACTTCGTCGGCGAACTGGAGGACGACGGCCGCCTCGCGCTGCGCTTCGGCGACGGCCGGCACGGCGCGAGGCCCACGCCCGGCTCCCGCCTGGCCCTGCGCTACCGGCTCGGTGGCGGCACCGCGGGCAACGTCGGCGCCGAGGCCATCAACCACCTGGTCGTGCAGGGCGACTGCGAGGCGCCGGCCGCCGTGGTGCGCAATCCGCTGCCCGCCACCGGCGGCATCCAGCCCGAACCCGTCGAGCAGGTACGCCAGCTGGCCCCGCTCGACCTGCGCCGCACCCGGCTGCGCGCGGTCACCGCCGAGGACTACGCCGCCCTCGCCGGCGCCCTGCCGGGCGTGCAGCGGGCGGCGGCCGAGATCCGCTGGACCGGCAGCGTCCAGGAAGCACACATCGCGATCGACGCGCACGGCACCACCGCCCCGTCGCCGGGACTGCTCGACTCGGTCGCCCAGGCCCTGGAGGCATACCGGCGCATCGGCCACGACCTCGTCGTGGGGGCCGCCCGCCTGGTGCCGCTCGACATCGCGCTGAGCGTCTGCGCCAGGCCGGGGCACCAGCACGGGCAGATCCTGGCCGAGCTGTACCGCGTGCTCGGCAGCGGACGGCTGCCCGGCGGACGGCTCGGCTTCTTCCACCCCGACGCGCTGACCTTCGGCGAACCGGTCCGGCTCAGCCGTCTGGTCGCCGTCGCCGCGGCCGTGCCCGGAGTGGAGAGCGTCGAGGTCACCCGGCTGCGCCGACTGTCCGAACAGGACCGAGGAGAGAGGGAGGACGGCGTGCTGCGGCTCGGCCCGCTGGAGATCGCCACCTGCGACAACGACCCGGACCGGCCGGAGAACGGCCTGCTGGCGATATCCCTGGGAGGTGCCCGATGACGGACCCGTACCCGGTCCCCGCGACCGACGACTGCGACTGCGGCGGCGCCTGCCGCGGCGGCCACGACGAGCGCCTCGCGCCGACGCCGCCGCACAATCCGCCCGGCCGCACCGCGCTGGACTACCGCGTCGGCGAGTACGGCTCGTTCCTGGCCGCCCTGCTCGACCGGCTCGCCTCGCCCGCGTACCCGGAGCTGAACCGCCTCACCGTCCGCACCCCGGACGATCCGGCGATCGGCCTGCTCGACGCCACGGCCGTCCTCGGCGACCTGCTCACCTTCCACTCCGAGCGGATCGCCGACGAGGCCTACCTCCGCACGGCCGACGAGCACCGCTCCTTGGTGCTGCTCGGCCGGCTCGTCGGGCACCGCCCGCGTCCCGGTGTCGCCGCCGCCACACATCTGGCGTACACCCTCGAACGCGACCCGCGCGCCGAGGCGCAGAACGTGCTGATCCCGCGCGGCGCGCGCAGTCACAGCGTCCCCGCGAACGCCGACGAGGCGTCGCTGACCTTCGAGACCTCCCGGGACCTGACGGCCCGCTGGGACTTCAACGAGCTGAAGGTCCGCCGCCGCCGTCCCTCGCTGCTCACGCCGCAGGACCTCGAGAAGCGCTCCGAACTCTTCGTCGAGGGCACGGCGCTGTCCCTGCAGACCGGCGACCAGTTGCTGTTCGTCTTCGGGGAGGGCGCGGGTGGTGCGCGCAAGCTGCTGCCGGTTTCGAAGACGCGGGTGGACCGGGACGACGAGATCACGGCGATCTCGCTGCCGAAGTCGGCGCCGCCGACGCTGAGGGAGCTCGTCGACGAGGTGCGGCGCTGGATCGCGCTGCCGGCGCAGCCCGGTGAGCCGGGGGAGGAGCCTCCCACGCCGGAGGTTCCCAACCCGCGGCCGGTCAGCCGGCTGATCGAGGACTTCGAGGACCAGGTCCTCGAACCGCTCCGTAACGACCTGGAGGGGGTCAAGACGCCCGAGCGGCTCGCGGGCCGTCTCGTCGAGCCTCTGGCCCGGCTCGGTGAGGCGCAGGTGCTGGCTGCTCCGTATGAGGGGGTGGCGGAGTGGTTCGAGCGGTTGGAGGCGGTGTTCGCGGAACTCGCTGAGAAGGCAATGGAGTTGGCGCCTGCGCAGACGGATGCGGGTGGTCGGCCGTCTGCGGGGCCGTCGGGGCTGGTCGCGCAGTTCCCCGCGCCCCTGAAGGGCGGCGACTCGCGGGCTGCCGCTTTGAAAGCCCTGGGCGCTGTGCTTCCCGCCCTGCGCGGCACCACGTCCGCCCCCTCGGGCACCATCGGGCGGCAGCTCCCGGGTACCGACACCGCCCGTCTCCTCTCCGTCCTCAACCCCGGCCTCGGCAGCCTCTACCCGGCCTGGCGCACGGCCGCCGCCCCCGGTGCGCCGCAGCTTCTGCGCGAGCTGCTCGCCCTGCGGGTCACCGCTGCTCCCTTCGGTGCCACGGCCCCGCTGAAGCCGGTCCAGGACGATCGCGGCCGGGTCATCCGCACCGCCGACTGGCCGCTGACCGGCGCGGTGCTGGCGACCATGCGGGTCGTGTTCGACACGGCGGGCAAGTCCCCGGTGCGGGCCGAGTTCCAGTACGTCGAGGGCAGCAGCTCCGACCAGCGCGCGGAGAACCTGCCCGTCGCCCAGCCGGTCACCTTCACCCTCGGCCCCGGCCAGGTCGAACTGTCCGTGCGCTCCGGCCAGGACCGCGATCTGAGCTGGCTGAACCGACGGCCCGCCGACTCCCAGGAGCCCGGCGTCACGGCCCGCTTGCTGTCCGCCCTGCCCGAGCGCACCCTGTTCGTGTCCCGGCCCGACGACGAGGGCCTGGTCCACGTCGGAGTCCACAACGGCACCTCCGAACAGATCACCCTCCGGCCCGGCGCCAGTGAGCAGTTCACGCACGGCGACCACGAGGTCAGCCTCAAGTACACGGTGGGCAGTGCCGAGCCGAACGTAGAGGTCGTCATCGCCAGCAAGCCGGAGCCGGTCAACCGCCGCACGCTCCAGCTGGACACCGTGCACGAGGGCATCACCGTCGGCAGCTGGGTGGCGGTCCAGCGGCCCGCCAAGGGGGCCGAGGGCGGGGTGCCAGGCGATCCGAGGCTGGCGTTCGTCACCACCCAGGTGGTGGCCGCGCGTACCGCCGCGTACACCAACTACGGCATCACCGGACGCGGCACCGAACTCACCCTCGCCGACCCCTGGCTGGACGAGTTCGACGTGCTGCTGTCGCACATCCGCGACACCACCGTGCACGCGGCCGGGGAGCCCCTGCGGCTCGCCGACGAGCCCCTCGGCGAGGACGTGCACGGCAACGAGATCGAACTCGCCGAGCTGTACGAGGGGCTGCGGCCCGGCCGCACGCTCATGGTGACGGGCGAACGCAGCGACATCCCGGGCACGGCCGGCGTCAAGGCCACCGAGGTGGTCACGGTCGCCGCCGCCGACCCGGCGGTCGACCCCCGACTGCCAGGCGACCACGTCCACACGCGGCTCACCCTCACCGCGGACCTCGCCCACCGCTACCGCCGCGAGACGGTCCGCGTCCTCGGCAACGTCGTCGAGGCCACCCACGGCGAGAGCCGCGAGGAGGCCATCGGCAGCGGCGACTCGGACCGCGTCAACCAGACCTTCGCGCTCTGGCAGTCCCCGCTGACCTGGCTCGCCGACGACAACCCCCTCGGCGCCACCCCGGTGCTGGAGCTCCGCGTCGACGGCGTGCTGTGGCACGAGGTCGACAGCCTCGCCGGGCGCGGCCCGACCGAGCGGGTCTACATCAGCGGTGCCACGGCCGACGGCCGGACGACCGTGACCTTCGGCGACGGTGTGCACGGCGCCCGGCTGCCCTCAGGGCACGAGAACGTCCGCGCCCGCTACCGCTTCGGCACCGGCCGGGCCGCCAACGTGCCCGCCGACCGCGTCACCCAGCCCCTCACCCGGCCCTTGGGCGTCACCGCGGTCACCAACCCGCGCCCGGCCGGCGGCGGTGCCGACGCCGACGGCCCCGGCCTGACCCGCCGTACGGTCCCGCTGGCCGTCTCGGCGCTGGACCGGCTGGTGTCCGAGTCCGACTACGAGGACTTCGCCCGCTCCCGCGCCGGCATCGGCCGGGCCTCGGCACGCGAACTCTTCGACGGGCGGCGGCGCGTGCTGCACGTGACGGTCGCGGGTACGGACGACGTGCCCATCGCCCCCGACTCGGACACCCTGCGCGCCCTGCGCGGCGCCCTCACCGAGTACGGCGACCCCAACCTCCCGGTCCGCGTGGACGGCCGGGAACTGGTCCTGCTGCTGATCGCCGCGCAGGTGAAGGTGGCTCCCGACCACGCCTGGCACCACGTCGAGCCGCGCCTGCGGCAGGCCCTGCTGAACCGGCTCGGCTTCGAGGGCCGGGAGCTGGGCCGGCCCGCCCGTCTCTCCGAGGTCCTGGCCACCGCGCACACCGTGCCGGGCGTCGACTACGTGGACGTCGACGTCTTCACCGGCGTGCCCGCCTCCGCGACCCCGGAGGAGCTCACCGAGCTGCTCACCCGGCCCGGCCCGCCCAAGGCGTCCGTCCCGGCGCACCCGGCGACGTACGACGAGAAGATCCACACCGTCCGCGCCGAGAACGGCGAGACGCTGTCGGAGATCTGCGCGAAGTACGGCGTCCCGCTCGCCGAACTGCTGCGCCTCAACCCCGACATCACCGACACCAGGCGCCTGCCCGAGGGCCGGTCGGTGTACGTCTTCCGCGGCATCCGCCCGGCCCAGCTCGCGCTGCTGTCGCCCCGGGCCGCGGACACCCTGATTCTGACGGAGGTCAAGTGATGTCCCCGGATCCCCAGTTGGAGACGCCGGCCCCGGTGGTGCCCAGGGAGCCGGACGGGCTCGCCGACCTGCTGCCGCGCTGGCACCGGCTGCGCGACGCCGAGGAGGGCGAGCCGCTGCGCGCGCTGCTCGCCGTGATCGCCGAGCAGGTCGACCGCGTCCGCGACGGCGTCCAGCAGGGCTACGAGGACCTGTTCGTGGAGACGGCGGCCCCCTGGGTGCTGCCGTACCTCGGCGATCTCGTCGGCTACCGCACCCTGCCCGGCTACGAACGCGTCCTCACCACCGGCCTGCACGACGGCGGCCGGGCCGCCCTCGCCGAGGCCGTCGCCCCCCGCCGGGACGTGGCCGCCACGGTCGCGAGCCGCCGCCGCAAGGGCACCCTGCACCTGCTGGAGGAGCTGTCCGAGCAGGTGGCGGCCTGGCCCGCGCGCGCCGTCGAACTGTCCCGTCAGGTGGCCCACACCCAGCCGGTGAAGCTGTACGGCACCGGCACCCACCGGGGCGAGCGCGGCCGGCTGACCGACCTGCGCGACGGCGCCGAACTCGCCCTCGGCGGCGGCCCCTTCGCGAACAGCGCCCGTACGGCCGACGTCCGCCGTGCCGAGTCCAGGCACCGGCAGGGCGGCTGGACCCCGGCCGGCGTCGCACTGTTCGTATGGCGGCTGAAGGCGTACGCGCTGACCCGGACCCCGGCCTACTGCATCGACCGGGCCCGCAACCTCTACACCTTCTCGATCCTCGGCAACGACACCCCGCTGGCCACCAAGCCGTTCCCGGAGCCCTCGCCGACGCACATCGCCACCGTCGACAACGTCCCGGCGTTCATCACGCGACGTCTCCTGCACGACCGGCTGCTCGACTACTACGGCCCCGGCAAGAGCTTCGTCATCCGGCGCGACGGCGAGGACAACCCGGTTCCGCCCTCGGACATCGTGGTCGCCGACCTGTCGGACTGGCGCTACCGTCCCAAGCGCGGCCAGGTCGCCGTCGACCCGGAGCTGGGCCGGATCGCCTTCGGTTCGCGCTCCGCGCCCCGGCAGGGCGTGTGGGTGGACTACCACTACGCGTTCGCGGCCGACATGGGCGGAGGCGAGTACGAGCGCGACCGTGAGCCGCGTCCCGAGGCCGAGTTCTACCGGGTCGGGCCCGGACAGCCGTACCGGCAGATCATGGACGCCTACCGGGCCTGGCAGCACGACCGCCGGGCCGGCCGCACCGGGCCCGACGGCATCATCGAGATCACGCACAGCGGCGCCTATCAGGAGCAGCTGGACTTCGACCTGGACCCGGGCGACCGGCTCGAACTGCGGGCGGCGGAGGGCACACGACCCGTGATCCGTCTGCTCGACTGGTACAGCAACCGCCCCGACGCGCTCAACATCCGTGCGGTGTCCGAGGACTGCGCCCCGCACGAGCGTCCGCGCGTCGTCCTCGACGGGCTGCTGGTCGCCGGACGCGGCATCAACGTGACCGGCGCGATGGGCGCCGTCGTCGTACGGCACAGCACGCTCGTGCCCGGCTGGTCACTGGAGCCCGAGTGCGATCCGCACTCGCCCGAGGAGCCGAGCATCGTCCTCGACCGCACCACCGCCTGCCTCCAGATAGAGCACAGCATCCTCGGCACCATCGAGGTCATCGGCGACGAGGTGGGCGAGGACCCCCTCGACATCCACATCCGGGACAGCGTCCTCGACGCCACCGCCGACGACCGCGAGGCCCTGTCCGCCCCGGACTGCCGCCACGCCCACGCCGTGCTGCACCTGCAGCGCACCACCGTCATCGGCGAGATCCACACGCACGCGGTGCGGATCGCCGAGAACAGCGTCTTCACGGGCCGGCTCCACGTGGCCCGGCGCGGCATCGGCTGCGTGCGCTACTCCCGCGTCCCCGCCGGCTCACGCACCCCGCGCCGCCACCGCTGCCCGGACACCAAGCCGCTCTTCGCGTCCCAGCGCTACGGCACGCCCTGGTACGGGCTGTTGGCGGACTGCTGCCCGGAGGAGATCCGGCGCGGCGCGGACGACGGAGCCGAACTCGGCGCCTTCCACGACCTGTACCGGCCGCAGCGCGAGGACGGCCTGCGGGCCCGGCTCGCCGAGTACACCCCGGCCGGCACCGACGCCGGGATCTTCTTCGTGACGTGAGCCGCACCGCCACCGGCTGAGCCGTACCGCCACCGACTTCGTGAACCCGCACTTCTGAACCAGGGGGGACACCCTTCATGCACGCAGACCTCTCCCGCTCCACGTTCCGGCCGGAGCGGCACTACTCGGCGGTCGTCGCCCAGCAGGGCCGCGTCCAGCTCGACGCTGACCTCAACGAGCAGACCGCGATCCAGCTCCACCAGGCCCGGAGCCTCGCCGCCGACCTGATCGGACCGCACGGCGGGCCGCGCGACGCCGCCGGCTTCCGCATCGAGTACGTCGGCGGCAAGCACGAGATCGACACCCTCGTCGTCCACGGCGGCCGCTACTACGTCGACGGCATCCTGTGCGACGCCGACCGCCCGGCGGCCGGGGTGCCCGTCACCGACGAGGAACACGACGAGTCCCCGTCCGCACCGGAGCCGCCCGCGCAGTGGACCTACTGGGACCAGCCCGACGCCTTCCGCGACCCCGAGAGGCCCGGCGACCGGCTGCCCTCGCCCGCCCAGACGCCGTTCCTGGTCTACCTGAACGTGTGGGAGCGCTCGGTCAACGCGGCCGAGGACCCGGCGCTGCGCGAGGTCGCCCTCGGCGCGGCCATGCCGGACACCGCCGCCCGCCTCAAGGTCGTCTGGCAGGTACTGCCGCTGTCCCTCACCGAGCTGGAGATCGAGGAGACCGACCCGTCCAAGGAGGTCGTCCGGGCCGCCTTCACCCGCTGGGCGCAGCGCCAGTCGGCCCCCTCGGCCCGGCTCGCCGCCCGCAGCGAGCGGCCCGACCACGCCGACGAGGACCCGTGCCTCGTCAAGCCGGACGCCCGCTACCGGGGCCCGGAGAACCAGCTGTACCGGGTGGAGGTCCACGCCGGCGGCGAGGCGAAGGACGCCACCTTCAAGTGGTCCAGGGAGAACGGCTCCGTCGTCTTCCCCGTCGACGAACTCGACGGCACCTGGGTGCAGCTGGCTTCCCTCGGCCACGACGACAAGCTGGACCTGGACGTGGGCGACCACGTGGAGTTCACCGACACCGCCTACGCCTCCCGTCTGGAGCCGCTGCCGCTGCTGCGCGTCGAAGAGCTGGACCTGCCCGGCCGCCGCGTCCGCCTCTCGGCCGAACCGGACCCGGGCGTCGGACGGCTGGCGCATCTCAACCCGTACCTGCGTCGCTGGGACCACCGGGGCGGCCCGAGGCGCAAGGGCCGCAGCACCGACCTGCGCGGCGGGGCGATCCCCGTCACGGAGGGGGAGTGGCTGCCTTTGGAGGACGGCGTCGAGGTGTACTTCGCCAAGGGCGGCGCCTACCGCACCGGCGACCACTGGATCGTGCCCGCCCGCACCGCCACCGGCAGCGTCGAGTGGCCGGTCGACCCGGCCCGTCGGCCGCTGCTCCGCGGACCGGCCGGCATCGCCCGGCACTTCGCCCCGCTGGCCCTGATCAAGGGCGAGGGCAGCGCGGTCGATCTGCGCCTGGCGTTCGGCCCGCTGGCGAGCAGCATGCCGGCCGCCGACGAGGCGACGCTCGCCGCGGAAGAACAGGCCCGCCGCGAGGAGCTGGCCGCCGAGGACCCCTCACAGGGGAGGTCCCACACCACAGCGGAGGCGGAAGCCGCCGTCGAAGGAGACAACTGATGGCCAAGCCGCTCAGCGCGTCGAAGCTGGTGGAGATCCTGCGAGCCGAGGGCGTGACCGTCCACGAGGTCCGCAGCTGGCGCACCCACAACCGCAACAGCAAGGGCCCCTGGGGCCCGGTGAACGGCGTGATGATCCACCACACCGTCACCTCCGGCACCGCCGCCTCCGTCGACATCTGCTACGACGGCTACTCGAGCCTGCCCGGCCCGCTGTGCCACGGCGTCATCGACAAGAAGGGCCATGTGCACCTGGTCGGCAACGGCCGGGCCAACCACGCAGGCCTCGGCGACAGCGACGTCCTGCGCGCCGTGATCAACGAGTCGAAGCTGCCGGGCGACAACGAGGCCGACACCGACGGCAACCGGCACTTCTACGGCTTCGAGTGCATCAACCTCGGCAACGGCAAGGACCCGTGGCCCGAGGCGCAGAAGGAGGCCATCGAGAAGGTGTCGGCGGCGATCTGCCGGCACCACGGCTGGTCCGAGCGCTCCGTCATCGGCCACAAGGAGTGGCAGCCGGGCAAGGTGGACCCGCGCGGCTTCACCATGGACGGCATGCGCAAGCGCATATCCGACCGGCTGAAGGGCGCCGGGGGCGGCACCAAGCCGGACCCGGACCCCAAGCCCGCGCCCAAGCCGTCCTACGAGCCGTTCCCGGGCGCCGCGTTCTTCCACGTCGGGCAGCGCTCCCCGATCATCACGGCGATGGGCCGCCGCCTGGTCGCCGAGGGATGCAGCCGCTACGAGGAGGGGCCGAGCCCCGACTGGTCCGAGGCCGACCGCCGGTCCTACGCGCTCTGGCAGCAGAAGCAGGGCTTCTCCGGGCGGGACGCCGACGGCATCCCCGGCAAGCACACCTGGGACCGGCTGAAGGTGCCCAAGTCCGGGAAGTGAGCGTGTGCGCCCCTCCCCGGGAGGGGCGCACGGGTGTCACCAGCGGGGGAGCAGCCGCTCGTACTCCGGCCGGAACCGCCGCATGTAGCCGGTGTCGTCGCGGCTGCGCATCCCGGAGTCGACGTAACGCCGGTGCAGCTCGTCGAGCTTGTCGTGGTCGAGTTCGACGCCGAGACCCGGGCCGGTGGGCACCTTGACCTCCCCGTCGCGCAGCTCCAGCACGCCCGGCACGATCACGTCGTCCGCCGAGTTCCACGGATAGTGCGTGTCGCAGGAGTGGTCGAGGTTGGGGATGGCCGCGCCGACATGGGTCATCGCGGCGAGGCTGATGCCCAGATGCGAGTTGGAGTGCATCGACAAGGTGAGACCGAACGCCTCGCAGACGGCGGCCAGTTCCCGGGTGCGGCGCAGCCCGCCCCAGTAGTGGTGGTCGGTGAGCAGCACCTGGATCGCGTTCTGCTCGACGGCCGGCTTCAGATGCTCCCAGGCGATCACGCACATGTTGGTCGCGAGCGGCATGGGCGATTCCTTCGCCACCTCCGCCATGCCCTCGATGCCCTTGGCGGGGTCCTCCAGGTACTCCAGGACACCGTCCAGTTCCCGGGCGACGTACTTGGACGTCTCGACCGTCCACGCCACGTTCGGGTCCAGCCGGAGCGGCTGCCCGGGGAAGGCCTCCGCGAGGGCACGCATCGCGGCGATCTCCTCGTCGGGCGGGAAGACGCCGCCCTTGAGCTTGAACGACTTGAAGCCGTAGCGCTCCTGCATCAGCCGGGCCTGCTCGACGATCCCGGCCGGGTCCAGGGCCTCGCCCCAGTCGTCGGTGATGGCCGGGCGGCCGTCGAGGGCGGGGTGCTCGGCCCACTTGTAGAAGAGGTACGCGGCGAACGGCACCGAGTCCCGGACCCTGCCGCCGAGCAGGTCGCTGACCGGACGGCCGAGCAGCTTGCCCTGTGCGTCGAGGCAGGCCACCTCGATCGCCGAGGTGGTCCAGCCGCGCTCGTGGGAGCTGGGCACGGTCGGCGACAGGGCGGCGTCGATCGCGGCGGCCACGGCAGTGGTGTCGAAGACGTCCATGCCGACGACCGTCTTCGCGGCGGTGTGCAGCCGCTCCAGGCGGGCCGTGCCGCCGGGGGACTCGCCGAGTCCCACCGTGCCGTCCTCCAGCACCAGCTGGAGGATGATCCGCAGGGCGAGCGGCTCGTGCACGCCGTTGGAGTTGAGCAGCGGCGGGTCGCCGAAGGCGATCGGGGTGATGATCAGCTCGCGGATGCGCGTGGAGGTCATGCGGCGGCCACCTTCAGTCCGTGGTCGAGGAGTCCGGAGAGCCGGGCGAGGTGTTCCGGCGTCGGATCGAGCAGCGGAGCCCGTACACCGCCGACGTCCAGGCCGCGCAGCGTCACTCCGGCCTTGACGAGTGAAACGGCGTAACCGGGGACCTCGTCGCGCAGGGCGACCAGCGGGCCGTAGAACTCGTCGAGGAGCCGGGAGACCAGGGCACCGTCGCCCTCGGCGAGGGCCCGGTGGAAGGCGAGCGCGATCTCCGGGGCGAAGGCGAACACCGCCGAGGAGTACAGCTCGACGCCGACGTCCTGGTAGGCGGGCGCGGTCATCTCGGCGGTGGGCAGGCCGTTGAAGAACTGGAAGTCCTCCGTGCCCGGCACGGCACGCACCGCGCGGACGATGCGGTGCATCCGCTCGATGTCCCCGATTCCGTCCTTCAGACCAATGACCCCGGGCAGGGCGGCGATCTCGGCTGCCGTCCCCGCGGTGAGCCGGGCGGTGCCTCGCTGGTAGAAGACGACGGGCAGCCGGGTGGCGGCCGTGACCTCCTCGACGTACCGCACGAGGCCCCGCTGCGGGGCGCTGACCAGGTAGGGCGGCAGCAGCAGGATGCCGTCGGCACCGGCCCGTTCGACGCGGGCGGCCTGGTCCCGGGCGACCGGGGTGGGGCCGCCGGCCGCCGCGAGGACCGGCACGCGTCCGGCCGTGGTCTCGACGGCGACCCGGGTGGCCCGCTCGATCTCATCGGCCGACAGCGCGTGGAACTCGCCGGTGCCGCAGGCGACGAACACACCTCCCGCGCCCGCGGCGACCCCCGACTCGATGTGCTGGGCCAGCCGTTCCTCGTCCAGTGAACCGTCCGCCGCGAACGGCGTGACCGGGAAGAACAGCACTCCGTGGAACTTCATGTCTCCCTCATACGTGGGGGGTGGGTTGGTCAGCCCTTCGTGGCCCCGGCGGCGATGCCGGTGACCAGCGAGCGCTGGAGGAGCAGATAGACGATCAGGCTGGGGACGAGGGCGATGACCGCACCGGCCAGCACCACCCCGGAGCCGACCTCGGGGTCGGTGCGCAGGATGGACAGGGCGACGGTGACCGTGTAGTCGGTGGGGTCCTTGGCGGCGATCAGGGGCAGCAGGTACTGGTCCCAGATCATGATGAAGCCGAGCACCCCGGCCACGCCGAGGGCGGGCTTGCACAGCGGCAGGACGACCTGCCACAGCATCCGCAGCTCGCCCACGCCGTCGATACGGGCGGCCTCCTCGATCTCGGTGGGGATGTCCTTCATGAACTCGGTCAGCAGCATCACCGAGAACCCCCAGGCGCCGAGCGGCAGGATCACGCCCCAGACCGTGCCCTTGAGGTCGATGCCGACCACGGGCACATGCCCGAGCACCAGGGACAGCGGGATGGCGATGACCTCCTCGGGGAGCATCATCGTCAGCATGAACAGGGTCAGGATCAGGGCCTGCCCGCGGAAGCGGTGCCGGGCCAGCGCGTACGCGGCCAGCGTGCAGACGACGAGCTGGAGCAACAGTCCGCCGCCTGCTATGACCAGGGAGTTGGCGAAGTAGTCCCAGATGCCGCGCTCGCCCGCCACCCGGAAGTTCAGCAGGGTCGGATGGTGGGGGAGGAACGACAGGGTGGAACCGCTGGCCTTCTCGCTGAAGGAACCCGAGAAGATCGTCAGGAACGGCGCCGCGAAGACGCCCAGGGCGAGCACACAGAGCAGGACGCGCAGCGCCCAGGCGGGGCCCGGCCGGTCGCTCCAGCCGAGGGCGGTGTCGAAGCGGGCGGGGGTGGTGCGCCGCTTCCCGGCGGACTTCCGCGCGGGGGAGGCGCTCACCGGTGTCCGGACGGGGTCGATGGCGGGAGCGCTCATCTCACGTCTCCCCTCTTGCGGAGGTAGTTGACCGTGACGGTGAGCAGCAGCGTCACGCAGAGCAGGACCACGGAGGCGGCGGAGGCACCGCCGATGTCGTTACGGGTGAAGCCGAGGGTGTAGGCGCGGGTCATCCACACGTCGGTGGAGCCGGCGGGGCCGCCGCCGGTGAGGACGTACACCTCGGTGAAGACGCGCAGCCCGCGGATGGCGGCGAGGGTGAGGACGATGCCGAGGGCGGGGCGGATCGCGGGGAGCGTGATGTGGCGCAGCCGCTGCCACAGCGAGACACCGTCCATCGCGGCGGCCTCGTACAACGAGCGGTCCACGCCCGCCAGGCCGGCGAGGATGATCACCATGTTGTACGGGGCGAGCATCCAGATGCCCATGGCCATCGTGGCCCACAGCGCCGTGTCGGGGTTGTCCAGGTAGGGCACCGGCCCGAGGCCCAGCAGCCCGAGACCGCTGTTGATGAGGCCGTCGGAGGTCGGGTAGTACATCAGCCGCCACAGCTCGCCGACCACGGCGGTGGCGGTGACGACGGGCAGGAACACGGCCGTGCGGATGAGCTTCAGCGAACGGGCCTGCCCCTCCAGCAGCAGCGCCAGCGCGAAGCCGGCGACGATGCCGCCGAGCGACATCCCGACGCCGAGGAGCAGGGTGTGGCCGATGGCGTCCTGGAAGCGGTGGTCGGTCAGGACCCGGGTGTAGTTGTCGAGTCCGACCCACTTGTCACCGAGGAAGGGCCGCACGTCGAAGAAGCTCAGCCAGATGCCCTTGCCCATGGGAAGGAACTTGAAGACGAGGGCGAGCAGCAGGCCCGGGGCGAGGAACAGCCAGGGCAGTACGGCCTTCTTGCCGAGGAGCCGGGCTCTGCGCGGCCCGGGTGTCGTCACGGTCGCGGTCATTTCAACAGGTCCTGGTCCTTGAGGTCACCGGCGAGGGTGTCGTTGAGTTCCTTCAGGCCGGAGCGGACGTCGCTGCCGCAGTACGTGAAGATCGCGTTGAGCGCGTCGGCGGTGTCCTGCTTGATCGGGGCGAAGTCGGGGGCGTTGGGGAACTGCACGGAGGCCGTCTCGTACGCCTTCTGCACCACGCTCCAGCGCGGGTCCTCGCGCACCTTCGCCGCGTCCAGCGTGGAGTTGACGGGGATGCGCACGACGGGCTGGTGGTCTCCGGTCATGGCGAGTTCCTGGCCCTCGGGGGAGACGAGGAACGCGGCGAGGGTCTGTTCCTGCTTCGCCTTCCCGGTCTTGGCTCCGAAGTAGACGTTCTCGCCGTCGGCCAGCACGTCGTTGTTCCCGGCCGGGCCGGTGGGCGCGGGCAGGACCTCGTACTTGTCCTTGCCGAGCGCCTTGTCGAACGTGGAGATGTTGTACGGGCCGGTGAGGTACATCCCGGCGTTGCCGTCCTGGAAGTTGGTGGTGTTCGCGGTGACGGAGGTCAGGGCGCTGGGCTGGATGACACCGCTGTCGCCGCAGAAGAGGTTCTTCTTCATCCAGGTGACGCTGCGCAGGGCCGCCGCCGAGTCCATGGCGGGCCGGTAGCCCGTGCCCTCCTTCTCCAGGATCCGCACGCCGCCCTGCCACAGCCAGCTCGAACCCCACCAGGCGACATAGCCGTTCTGGGCACTGCCCGGGACCACCATGCCGTAGGTGTCCTTCCTGCCGTCCCCGTCCGGATCGCGGGTGGCGAAGGCCTTGGCGAGGGCGAGGGTGTCCTGCCAGGTCTTCGGCTGCGGCAGGCCGAGCTTCTCCCGCCAGTCCTTGCGGACGAACAGGGTCATGGCCTGACGGGAGTACGGGATGCCGTAGTGCCGGCCGTCGCGGCCCACGGTGGAGGACCAGGACTTGGCGGTGATCTCGTCATGTCCGGCGATCGATTCCGGGGCGATGGGCTTGAGCAGGCCCTGGGCCTGGTAGCTGCCCATCAGGGCCGTGTCGTTGATCATGACGTCCGGCAGGTCCTTGGTGGACGCGCGGCTCTGCAACTGCTGGTCGAAGTTCATGACCGGCTGGTAGTCGATCTTGATGCCGGTCTTCTTGGTGAAGGCGGCGAACACCCTTTGATAGGTCTGGGCGGACTCCGGATCGCTCCGGGTCCACACCTCCAGCGTGTTCGGATCGCCGGCCCGGGCACTGCCGGAACCGGAGCCGCAGGCGACCGTTCCGAACAGGAGCCCCGAGACGGCGAGCGCGGCGGCCAGGCGGTGACTTCGCAGGCGATCCCGCATGGTGGTTGCTCCGTTCATATTCGTGAACGCGCTTCACGAATCTAAATGATCGGCCAAGCTACGGATCGTCTCCTCGCCATGTCAAGACATGGCCGAAAACTTTGACGACATCCAGGGGTAACAGCGACGGCCCCCACCGGATGATCCGGTGGGGGCCGTCCTGAAAGGGAGGGCGCCGGGTGTCAGGCCTGGCGCTCGGCGTTCTTCTTCTTGATCCGGGCCGTTTCCTTGCGGACCTCCGCCTGGGTGGCGCGCTCCCGCTCCAGCCACTCGGGGCCTTCCTGCTTCAGTGTCTCGATCTGCTCGGTGGTGAGGGGCTCGGTGACACCGGCGCGGGCGAGCCCCGCGATGGAGACCCCGAGCTTCGCCGCGACCACCGGGCGGGGGTGCGGGCCGTTGTGCCGCAGGTCCTGCAGCCACTGCGGCGGGTTCGCCTGGAGCTCGTTCAGCTCGGCGCGCGAGACGACACCCTCCCGGAACTCGGCGGGTGTGGCCTCGAGGTACACACCCAGCTTCTTCGCCGCGGTGGCGGGCTTCATCGTCTGGGTGCTCTGGTGCGACGTCATGGCATCAAGCGTATCGAGCGTGTGCACGACCGCTGACCACGCCCGGTAACCTGGCGAGGTGACAGGCTCGGAAACCTCTCCCTCGTTCCGGCTCGTGTACGTACCCGGGGTGATGCCCGACAAGTGGGTGCGTATCTGGAACGAGCGGCAGCCCGACGTACCGCTGCGGCTGACGCAGCTGGCCGCCGGGGCGGTGGCCGAGCGGCTGCTGGGCGGCGACGCCGACGCGGGCCTCGTCCGGCTGCCCGTGGACCGGACGGTCTTCAGCGCGATCCCCCTCTACACCGAGCAGACGGTCGTCGTGGTGCCCAAGGACCACCTGGTCACGGCTGTCGACGAGGTGTCCCCCGAGGATCTGGCCGACGACATCGTGCTGCATCCCCTCGACGACGTCCTCGCCTGGGAGAGCCTCCCCGGGCGGCCCGCCTTCGAACGTCCCGCCACCACGGCCGACGCCGTCGAACTCGTCGCGGCCGGCATCGGCGTCCTCGTCGTGCCCCTGTCGCTCGCCCGCCTCCACCACCGCAAGGACCTCACACACCGCCCCCTCAAGGACGCCCCCGAGTCGAGCGTGGCACTGGCCTGGCCTCAGGACGCGACGACGGACCAGGTCGAGGACTTCATCGGCATCGTCCGCGGCCGTACGGTCAACAGCACCCGGGGCCGCAAGCAGCCGGACGAGTCCGGGGCCGCCGACCGGGGCGACGCCCGCCGAAAGCCGGTGCCGGGGAAGCAGGCGGCCGGGAGGTCCGCGGGCGCGAAGCGCACCGGCAAGGGCGGGCGTGGCGCCCCCAAGGGCGACAGGCGCGGCAAGCCCCGCCGCCGTTCCTAGGACCGGCGGCGGGAGCCCGGCTCCCGGACCGTTCCTGGCTCAGCCGGCCGACGGAGACGGCTGCGGCGCCCCGTAGGACGGGTTGGGAGCGACCGTCTGCAGATCCTTCAGGTTCTCCGGGACCTCCAGTACACGGACCGGCGCACCCTGCTGCGGCGGCGGGGGCGTCGTCTGCTCCTGGGGCAGCTTGGGCGGGGCGGTGATCTGGAAGCTGACCTGCTCCTGGTTGATCAGACCGGTCTTCTCCAGGACCGTGATGTGGTCGAGCACCGTGTCGTTGGTCGTGTCGGCGAGCTCCCGCACCATGCTGTTGCGGGTGGTCGCCCGGATCTTGGCGATCGTCGGGAAGATGCCCCCGTGCGCGATGCGCATGAGGGTCACGGCCGTGGACTCGAACTCCCTGCCGGTGCTGCCCTCCGCCGTCGCCACGAACTGCTGCTGTTGCGGCGATGGCTCGTTCGGCAGGGTGATGCCCAAGTCCGTGGAGACCTTGCGGCAGCCCGCGTCGAGCCGGCCGTGCCCCACGAGCAGATGCTCCGCGACCTCAATCATCGCCGGCGACTTGCTCCGCTCCATGATCATTTGCCCCAGCGGCTGCTCCCACAGCCCGGCCGCGCGCACCTTTACCACGAAGTCGCGATCCGCCTCGGTCAGCGGACCGTACTGGGTGTTGGCGATGATGCGGTCCTGGCCGGAAGCCGCGTTCTCCACACCCAGCATGCTGGGGTAGGCGAGCGCGGTGAGAGTCAGGATCATCGCACCGCCCACGAACGCGGTTCCTGCCGTGCTGCGCGAGATGCGCATCGTGCCTCCTGGGGTATGAACGGCCCAACACCGAGAAGTACGGACGCCGGACGCGAAACAATCACCCCTGCCGCAAAAAAAGTTCCGGATGTGACGGGGCCCGGTGCCGGAACCGCACAGCACCGGGCCCACCCGAACGCCACCCGGTCCGCTCAGGGTTCGTACGAGGCCGCTCCCGCCGTGCTCACCACCCTGTCCCCGTCGGCCCTGCTCAGCAGCCCGGCCGTCACCCACGCGTCCACCGTGGACCGCACCCGCGCCACCAGCGCCCCCTTGTTCCGGAAGGGCGCCCCGGCCCAGACCTCGTCCAGCAGGGTGGTGCCGTCGGCCTTCGCCGGGTTGGCGACGCCCGAGTCCCGGCCGCCGAAGACGGCCTTCGGCTCCTCGCGCCGGAAGTAGGCGTGCGTCGGATCCTCCGTCCCCTCGGAGAACGGCGCCCACTCGGTCCCGGCCAGCGTGAAGTGGAGCGGCTTGCCCGGCACCGGTGTGAGGGAGGCCGTCAGGTCGCCCGACAGACCGGCGTCGCGGTACAGCCCGGCCTTCAGGAACTCCGTCGCGGAGGAGCGGGCGACCAGGTTGACCGGGCCGTGGAACAGGGTCTGCAGGGACGGGTCGTCGAGGGCCTTCTCCACCCGCGTCCGGAACGGCAGGGTGACCCGGACGGTGTCGCCGGCCCGCCAGGTCCGGGACACGGCGAAGTAGCTTCCCGGCGTCGGAGTGCCCGGCACCGCACTCCCGTTGACGGTTACCCGGAACCCGGCACTCGCCCAGGACGGCACGCGCAGCCGCAGCGAGAAGGAGGCCCGGCCGCCGCCGAAGGTGAGCGTGCTGCCCTGCTCCCGGGGGTAGCCGGTGGTCTGCGTGACCGTCACGCCCTTCTCGGCCCAGGTCAGCGTGGACGGGCTGTACAGGTTGACGTACAGGGCGCTGCCGTCGGACTTCGCGAAGTACACCGAGTCCTGGTACTTCGTGGCGCTCTCCATGCCGGTGCCCTCGCAGCAGGTCGTGCCCTGCTTGGGCGTGTAGTCCCGGACATGACCTGGCGTCAGCCCGATGAAGTACGTGACCAGCGGCTTCTCCGCGTCCGGCTTGTCCTGCTTCGAGCCGAGCACCTGGTTGTACAGGGCGCGCTCGTAGTAGTCCATGTACTTCGGTTCCTGCGCGTGGAAGAACAGGGTGCGGCTCAGCTTGAGCATGTTGTACGCGCAGCAGGTCTCGGCGGTGGCCGCGCCCAGGGTGCCCGCGATCACGTCCCGGGCCTTCCAGAACTCCGCGGTGCTGGTGCCGCCGATGCCGTACATCCGGTGCGGTACGACCATGTCCCAGAAGTTCTCGGCCGAGGTGAGATAGCGCTCCTCACCCGTCTCGTCGTACAGCCGCACGTACCCGGTGAAGATCGGTATGTGCTGGTTGGCGTGCAGCCCGTCGAGGATGTCGGTGTTCGCGGCGCACGCGTCGATCAGCCGGTCCAGGTCGAACAGCTTGGCCAGCGCGAGGTGTTCGGCCCTGCCGGTGATCGTGTGCAGATCGCAGATCGCCTCGACGATGCCGCCGAACTCGCCGCTGGAGAAGATCCCCCACATGCGCTGGAGCGTGGCCTCCGGCAGTTTGGACAGCCGGGAGTACATCCAGTCGCACATGCCGGACGCGAGGTCCAGGGCCCGGTCGTCGTCCGTGGCGGTGTACGCGTCGAGCAGCCCCCTGAGGATCTTGTGCGCGGTGTAGTACGGCGCCCACACCTTCGTGTAGTCGGGAGAGGTCCTCGACTCCAGGTCGATGAACTGCGTCTCCGGGTACGCCGCGAGGAACCCGGGATGGCTGGGCCCGCCCCAGGTCCGGCGCAGGGTGGCGGTCAGGCCGCGTCCGGAGGCGTCCGCGAAGGTCCCGCCGGCCGTCTCGTCGAAGGCGTACGACGCCAGGTCGCCCCGGCCCGTCGAGGCGTCGGCGGCCCTGCGGCTCTGCAACTCGGCGATCTCGGCGGCGGTCAGCGCCCGCGAGAAGACGTCGAACTCCTCGAAGGCGCCCGCGAAGACGGGGTCGGCGGAGTAGTTCGAGCGGCCGAGCCAGTTGTTCTTCAGAGTGCCGAGAGCCGCCGGGGTGAGGCTCATCGCGCTGTTCCGGGCGACGGCGGTGCCGTTGACGTAGAGGGTGCCGGTGCCGCCCGCGATCGTCACCGCCAGATGGCTCCACTGGTTCAGCGGCAGCGGGGCCGTGCCGTCGAGGCCCTGCTCGCCGCCCGCGCCCGACGTGGTGATGGCGAAGCGCGGCACTCCCGCCTGGTTGCGGGCGGCCAGATACAGGTAGCGCGTGGTGTCGTCGCCGAAATCGAAGACGCGGGTCCAGTCGGCGTCGTGCGTGGGCCGCACCCAGACGGAGAGGGTGACGGCCGAGGTCCCGCTCAGCGTGGCGGCCGGCAGATCCACGTACTGGTAGGAGCCCCGTACCTGGTCCGCGGCGGTCCCGAACTTCCCGGCGACGCTCAGTACCGCGGGCTCTCGCCGCAACGCCGCCCGCACCTCGGTCAGCGCCCCGACCATGGTGCCGATCCGGTCGGCGAACACCCGCTCCTTCGTGCTCCGGTACGCCTGCGCCAGCATGGTCAGGAAGTGGCCGGTGTAGTGCCCGCGCAGATTGCCGTTGGCCTCGCCGTCCAGGCCCTCCCAGCCGCCCGGGGCGACCGCGCCGCCCGTGGCGAGACCGGCGTTGGCGCGGAACACCTGGAGCAGCCGGTTCACGTCGTAGCCACGGGCGTGGTCCAGCATCAACCGCCGCTTGTCGGCGAAGACGCCCCGGCCGAGGCTCACGTCCTCAAGACCGAAGGGCCGTACGGTCCAGGCGGCCGGGGTGCCGTCGGCGGCCGCGGGCGCCGCGAGGGCCGGGCCGGTCGCCGCCTCCGAGAGCGCGGGTACGGCGGCGGCGAGGGTCGCCGCCTGGAGAAGGGTTCGTCTGGAGAGAGGCCGTGCCATGTGTGCTCCTCCACGGGTCCAACAGGTCCACGGATGCGACGTATTCGATATGTCGAACATTGTGCGAGTGATCGACCAGACCCTAGGGAGGGGACGGGGGAGCGTCAACGGGTCGGGAGAGGTGAGTTCAGGAAGGGCCTGCCGAGCCGGTCAGCCAGTCGAATGCCGCCTGTGCCGTGAACTCCTCCTGACCGCCCCGCAGGAGCAGTCCGGCGGTGGTGAACTCCGGGGCGTCCGCCTGCGCCGGGACGTACGGGATCGCGATGCACCGCATCCCCGCCGCGTGCGCGGCGGCGGCGCCGGGGGCGGCGTCCTCCAGCACCACGCAGCCGGCCGGGTCCGCCCCGAGCCTGCGGGCCGCCTCCAGGAAGACGTCGGGGGCGGGCTTGCCGTGCGCGACCTCGTCCGCCGAGACGACGGTCCGCAGATGGGCGTCCAGGCCCGTGCCGCTCAGGACCGCCTGGATGGCCTCGGGCGAGGACCCCGAGGCCACGGCCATGGGCACGTCCTCGGCCGCCAGCAGCTCGACGAACCTGCGCATTTCGGGGTAGGCGCGCGTGGAGCTGCGGGCGAGTTCGAGATAACGGCGGTTCTTGACGGTGAACAGGTCCTCCACGGAGGCGCGCAGACCGTACCGCTCCTTCCAGTCCGCGACCGTCTCCTGTGTGCTGATGCCGACGTACCGCTCATGGTCCGCCCAGCTGAAGCCGGGGACGCCGTGCTCGGCGAGGGTCTGCCGGCCCGCCTCGTAGTAGTTCGGCTCGCTGTCCACGAGTGTTCCGTCGAGATCGAAGATGACCGATATGCCGCCGAGATTGCTCATGGTGTCAGCATGTCAAAGACCATGATCCAGGGAGTGCGAGGGTGTCAGGAGCGGACCGCCCGGCCGATCGACTCCACCAGCGGCAGCAGCCGGTGGGAGACGCGCTCCCGCAGGGCGATCTCGGTGCGGGTGCGGACGACCCCGGGCAGGCTGATCAGCTTCTGCACGACGTCCTCCAGATGCGCGTTGTCCCGCGCCACGACCCGGGTCAGCAGATCCCCGCCGCCCGTGATGGAGAACGCCTCGACGATCTCCGGCACCGCCGCCAGCGCGTCGCCCACCTCGTCGAGATGGCCCTGGGTGACCTCGATGTGCACGAACGCGAGCACCGGATGGCCGAGCGCGGCGGGAGAGAGGTCCGGCGCCGTGCCGGTGATCACGCCGTCGCGCTCCAGCCGGTCGAGCCGGGCCTGGAGCGTGCCCCGGGCGACGCCGAGAATCCGGGCGTACTCGCGCACACTCGTGCGCGGCTGCTCCAGCAGCAGCCGCAGGATGCGGGTGTCGAGCTCGTCCACAGGCATGCCGCGCCCTCCTCGTCCGTTGGCTCTGCCGCGGCCGTCTTCGAGCCGGGATGGCTGTACCAATGGCTCAGTCTAGAAGAAGCCAGTTGAGCCAGTGGCGTCCGGGATGCTCCTATGGGGGCGTCGATGGCGCTGCGGACCCCGCGGCGCCTTTTTCATGCTTTCCCATGCCTGCGGGCGAAGGAGGCGGCAAGCGGTGCTGAAGAGGGTGTTCATGGCTCCGGATCCGGGGCGGACGCGGTTGCGGTTCGCCACGCGCGCCGTGCTCGGCATCGCTTTCGCGGTCGCCCTGTGCGGCCTCGCCGGGCACTCCCTCACGGGGGCCGTCACGGGCGGTCTCGCGGCGCTGCTCGCGCTGTTCACCGTCACCGACGCCCCGCGCGAGGACATCCGCAGCCGGGATGCGGGCCACCCGCACCCCTCAACTCCAGGCGGGCCGGTCATCCCTCACCCACACTGACCGGCCCGCCCGGTCGACCTCGACGATCAGCCGGGAGGTCGCACGCAACGGCGGCTGGCAGCCTCAGCAGGCGCACCAGGCGACAGCCCAGCGGGCGCGGCGTGGCACACCCGCGCCCCCGCGCGCGGACGGATCGCAGGGAGACGCCGTAGGGGAGGGAGATCATCGAGCTGGCGGTCAGGTCCGGGCTGCCGAGGATGACGGTGCGCGTGCATGTCGACCTGCTGCTGTCCGAGGACGGCAGGCGCACCGCGGCGGAACTGACCCGCCGACTGCAGGTCAGCCCGGCCTCCGTCTCCGTGGCCGTGAACTTCCTTGTCCAGCACGGGTATGTCCGGCGCCAGCGGGATCCGCAGCGGCGTCGCGACGGCCAGGTGGTCGACGACGACGCCTGGTACCACTCGGTCGTGATCAGTGCGCGACAGACCCTTGAGGCGGCGCAGGCCGCGACGGCAGGGGCCGAGACGCCAGGGCGTGACACGCCCGTGGGGCAGCGGCTGGCCAAAGTGGGGACCTTCCTGGAGCGAGTCACGGAGGACCTGGCGGAGTCAGCCGATCGTTGGCGCCCCCTCCTGGCATGAGGTGCGTCCTCCGGCAACGATGCTCCGCAGACCAAGCGCAACGCCGCTGTTGCGGCCTGCGTGTGTTGCCCGCTTCCTTTACGGCCTGCGGTCGGTCACCGAGGACGCCGTCGAAGATCTCCCGGCACACCCGCACCAGGCCGGGATTCCCCTACGGGCCGCCTACCGATCCGAAGGAAGCCACCAGGCACGAGCCGCCCGTCCCGCTTGCGTCGAGTGGCCACTGGGGACCGAACGGAGGGAGCCTGAGGGGAGGAGATCCGTGTCCCCGCGGCACAGGATCCTCTCGCAGAGAAGGCTGCCGCCAGGTCGGGTGAGCGGTCGATGGGAGGAAGCCATGAGGGTCGGAGTGCTGACGGGAGGCGGTGACTGTCCCGGCCTCAACGCCGTGATCCGCAGCGTCGTCCGCAAAGGCGTCCAGGAATACGCCTTCGACTTCGTCGGTCTGCGAGACGGCTGGCTCGGCGCGCTCCAGGGCAATGTGGTGCCGCTCGACATCTCCAGCGTGCGCGGAATCCTCCCCCGCGGCGGAACGATCCTCGGTTCCTCCCGTACCAATCCGTTCAAGCACGAGGACGGGCTGCGGCGCGTGCAGGACACCCTCGCCGATCACGAGGTGGACGCGCTCGTCGTGATCGGCGGCGAGGACACGCTCGGTGTGGCCACCGAGCTGAGCCGTCAGGGGGTCAACCTGGTCGGGGTACCGAAGACCATCGACAACGATGTTTCCGGAACCGACTACACCTTCGGCTTCGACACCGCCGTCGGCATCGCGACCGAGGCCATCGACCGCCTCCACACCACTGCCGAATCGCACATGCGCACCCTGGTGGTCGAGGTGATGGGGCGGCACTCCGGGTGGATCGCGATCCAAGCCGGCATCGCGGGCGGCGCCAACGTGATCCTCATCCCGGAGCAGCCGTTCGACATCGAGCAGGTCTGTGGGTGGGTGCGGAGCCGGTTCAAGATCAACTATGCGCCGATCGTCGTGGTGGCCGAGGGGGCCGTCCCCCACGAGGGACAGATGATGCTCAAGGATCAGACGCTCGACGAATTCGGTCATGTACGACTGTCCGGCATCGGCGAGTGGCTGGCCCAGGAGATCTCGGCACGCACCGGCACGGACGCCCGCACCACGGTCCTGGGCCACATCCAGCGCGGCGGTACGCCGAGCGCTTTCGACCGATGGCTCGCCACGCGCTTCGGGCTGCACGCTGTTGACGCGGTCAAGGACGGAGACTTCGGCGTGATGGTGGCCCTGCACGGCACGAACATCGTCCGCGTCCCCCTCGCCGATGCCACGGAGAAGACCAAGCGGGTCGATCGGTCGCTGTACGACGAGTTCGAGGTGTTCTTCGGCTGACTGCCCCGGCACCTGCTGCCGGATCGCCATCAGACTTGCTGATCCGCCCTCAGTGATCGTGCGGCACGACCACCACCGGGCAGCGGGTGTGGTGCAGCACTGCGTGGGTGACAGGCCCCAGTCTGCCCTCGACCGCCTGTGGATCGGTACGGCGGCCCACGACGAGCAGCTCCGCGCCGCGTGACGTGTTCAGGAGCGCTTCGGCGGGGTGGAGCAGCATGACGTCGGTACGGACCGTCACCTGCGGATACTTCTCCTGCCACGCGCGCAGGGCGTCGGAGAGCTGCAAGACCTCCTGGTCCTCCCACGTGGCGCGGTCCTCCTCGGTCACCGCCAGTGTCCGGGGAGACACGGCGTCGGCGGGAAAGGCCCATGCCTGGACCACCCGCAGACGTGCTCCCCGTGCCTCGGCTGCCGAGAACGCGAAGTCCGCCACCTCACCGACCGGGCGATGAGCATCGAACCCCGTGACTACCTGGTCGGTGCCGTGTGTCGCGTGCGTCCTTTCTCCGAATGCGCCGGCGTGCCCTTGGGGAACCAATACGACGGGGCAAGGAGCTGCCATCGCCATCCTCAAGGCCACCGAGCCGACCACGAGGCCGTCGAAGCCGCCCGTCCCCCGCGTACCGACGACGAGGAGCCCGGCGGTGCGTGCGGCGGAGAGGAGTGCCGAGGCCGGGGCGTCATCGGCCTGCTCGCCTCGTATCTCGAGGTCCGGGTAACGGTCGCTCAGGTCGGTGACCGTCCGCCGGAGTATCCGCTCACCCATGTGGCGCAGCCTGTCCATGGCCGTGACCGTGACGGCGTTGCCCGGAAGCGGTGGGGAGGCATGGATCAAGCGCAGTGCAACGCCACGCAGCGAGGCCTCTCGCGCCGCCCGGACGGCTGCCACCGAACTGTCTGCGGACCCGTCGACTCCCGCCAGCACAGGGTGACTCATCGCGTCCTCCTTCGCTTGGCGTGCACCTCGGCAGGAACCGCACGGCCCGTGTCGCCACTGTTCCACTGTTCCATGGCAGGACCGTTCCGGCGTCCGCACCGGAGGTGGAGCGCGGGTTCTGCCGCGGGGGCCCGGGGCCCGTCCAACGACACTTCCGAACGACCGACATCCAAGGCTTACCGGGCGTCGACCGGGCAGTGGCAGGGACCGACCGATCGCCCCGGGTGCTGCGCAATGTGCGGTCCCTTTTCGCTACGCGCACAAGATCCCGTTCAGCGCGCGTCCGGCAACAACGGCGACTACCCGGCATTGGACTTCGGCAGGACCGACAAGCTCCTGTACGACAGGCTCACCACCGCTCACCCGATCGACGCCGGCGCTGATCGGCGGGTTCCTCAGCAGGGCCGCCACCCTCGGGGACGGCAGGCCCACTTGCTCGGTGTCCCTCGCAGCATGCCGGTGAAGCCGCCGTGGCCGTGGGTGCCCACGACCAGGCCGAGGGCGTGTACGGATGCCTTGGCAAGGACCTGTACCGGGTGGCCCCGCACGCCCTCGTGGTGCAGTTCCGTGTCCGGATGGGCAGCGGTGCGTCCGGCCACCGCCTCCGACGCAGCCGACGGTACTCCTGGACGGCCGCGTCCCCGTCCGGGAGGCCGTAGGACTCGCTGGTGCGCAGGGGGCGTGGACGGCGTCGGGGAGGGCCTTGAAGGTGTGGTCAGCTCGGGGCGTCGGCAACTGCCGTTGTTTCGGTGAAGAAAGTGTAGACCTGCAAGGAGGCCGTATGGTGGGCGGTTGCAGAGGAGCCCACACGTGAGAGATGTTTGCCTGATGACAACGTTTCGTCGTGTGAGGTGAGGGCCTGAGTACCGGGCCCTCGTTCATGACTTCAGTGGATGGCTCCCGCACTGGCGCCGCGAGCGTGGTGACTGCGGCCGCTGCCCCGTATCCGGTGGTGGTCGTGGATGACGCCGGGCGGGTGGTGGAGCTCAATGACGCGGCTTCTGCTCTCATGCCCGACGCCAGCACCGAGAAGCCTTTGACGTCGCCCGAGTGGCTCGCCGCCGTGCATCGTGCTCCTGGCGCCACGACTGCCAACGGCATGGTGGGCAGTCGCTTCTTCTCCGCGCACCCGTCCGTGCTTCCTGGCGGGGGCACGGCGTGGTGGCTGGTGGAAGAGACCGCATACCGGTCGGTCACGGAAGAGCTGAAGGCCGAACGTGAACGTGCGCGCTTTCTCACCGAAGCCTCAACGGCCTTGCTCGCGTCCCTGAACCTGGACCGGTGCATGGAGATCATCGCGCGTCTGGCCGCCGAACACCTGGCCGATGCCGCACTGGTCATCGCACCCGCCAGGGCCAGGAAACTGCCCGTGGTCGTCTGTGACCACGAGGCCCGCATCACGCGGACCACTGTCCCCGCCCAGGCCGAGACGGTGCCGGGACTGGCCGAGGCGCTGCGCGGCTTCCCCCCGGTGCCCTCGCGCTGGATAGACCCCGCCACGGCGGCCGACTGGCTGATTCCCGAAGGGTTCGGTGAGATCGGTTCGCTGGTGATCACGCCGCTGCCGGGTCACGGAGTCGCGGCCGGCGCCTTGGTGTTGCTGCGCCGGGAGCAGGAGACGCGGTTCAGCGAGTCGGAGGAGGCGTCCGCCGGACTCTTCGCCGCCCGGGCCGGCGCGGCGATGTCGGCGGCTTGGCTCTACGCCGAGCAGAACACCATCACCGACATCCTCATGCGGGAGCTCCTTCCGCCCTCACTGCGTCAGGTCGAGGGCGTGGAGTTCGCCGGCGGCTACCGGGCCAGCGTGGACACCGACCGCATCGGCGGGGACTTCTACGACGTCCACCCGCCGAGCGAGGACTGCCCCGAGACCCTCGCCGTCCTGGGCGACGTGGCAGGCAAGGGCCTGGAAGCCGCCGTGATCACGGGCAAGATCCGCAACACGGTGCAGGCCCTGCTGCCGATGGCCGACGACCACGCCAGGCTGCTGCGGTTGCTGAACAACGCCCTGCGGGGCAGCGGCAGCATCCGCTTCGCCACGCTCGTGCTGGCCTCCACCCGCCGGGAGGACCGTGACGTCGTGCTGCGGGTGACCTCCGCCGGTCACCCCGCACCGCTGATCGTGCGCCGGGACAGCACGGTGGAGGAGGCCGACACCGCCGGCACTCTGATCGGCGCGTTGCCGACGATCAACTCCCGTACTGCCGAGGTACGGCTCGCACCGGGGGAGACGTGCCTGCTCTACACCGACGGCGTCACCGAGGCCAAGGGCGGGCCGCTGGGGGACGCCATGTTCGGGGAGCGGCGCCTCAAGAGGGCCCTCGCGGAGTGTGCCGGCATGCCCGCCGAGGCCGTCGTCGAACGGATCCAGATGCTGGCCGACGCATGGATCGGCGACGGGCGGCACGACGACATCGCCGTCCTTGCCATCACCGCACCCCGGGGCGCGCATCTCAGTGCCGTGGACGGAACAACTCCAGGCAGGTACACCGCATGACGACCACCCCCGCCCCGAACCGCAACGACGAGCCCGTACGGCACCACATCGGCGCCCGGCTCGCCTCCCACCAGCAGGACGAGCGGGCCGAGGCGTGGGCCGACAAGCTCTGGACCAGTGTCCAGGCCGCGGACGAGTACACCGCCCTCGACGTCGTCGGCAATGCCTTGGAGGCCGGGCTGAACGCGGAGACGGTGCTGCTGGAGGTCATCGGTGCCGTCCAGCACAAGGTGGGCATCGAGTGGGCCGCCAACCGCATGAGCGTCGCCGAGGAGCATGCCGCCACCGCCATCAACGACCGCGTCATCGCCGCCCTGTCCGCCGATCGCCCCGCCACGTTCCAGGGTCGGGTGACCATCGCCTGCGTGGACAAGGAGTGGCACGCGCTGCCCGCTCGCCTGCTCGCCGAGACGCTGCGGCTGCGCGGCTGGCAGGTCGGCTACCTCGGCGCCCAGGTGCCCACCGCCCACCTGATCAGCCACATCCACCGCACCGGCGCGGACGCGGTGTGCCTGTCCGCCGCCCTGTCCCCTCGCCTGCCGGTGGCCCACGCCGCGATCACCGCCGTACAGGCCGTCGGCACACCGGTCATGGTCGGCGGCCTCGCTTTCGGCGTTGACGGCCGATACGCCCGTCAACTGGGCGCCGACGCCTGGGCGCCCGAAGCCCGCGCCGCCGCCGACCGGCTCGCCGCCGGCCCCTTGCCCCGGCCCCGGGCACCCCACCAGGCCATCGACGACCTGCCGCACCTGTCCGACCAGGAATACACCCTGGTCACCCAGACCTCCCGCATCCTGGTCCGCGAGACCCTCCGGGGCCTGGAACAGCGCTTCCCCGCCATGAACGACTACGACGACGACCAGCGCGAACGCACCGCCGAAGACCTGGCCCGCATCGTGGAGTTCCTGGCCGCGGCGCTGTACGTGGACGACGAAGACCTCTTCACCCATTTCCTCACCTGGACCGGCGAGATCCTGACCGCCCGCCATGTCCCGGCTCACTCCCTGCTGCCGGCCCTGGACCTGCTGGAGGAGCAACTGCGCGACTTCCCCCGCGCCTGCGGCATCATCGCCGCCGGACGCAACACGCTCGCCTCCCACTGCTGACCCCAAGACGCTGGAAACGCCCGTGCCTCCCTCCCCTCAGACAGAGATCGTCCGGATTCTGCCCGCCACCGGTCCGAATGAGCTGCATGTAGCCCTGGTCGGTGACTTGGACTACGAGGTCGCAGACGATGCTCTCGGCCAGGTGCTACAGACCTTGCGCGCGCATCACGAGGTGCGGCACCTCCGGCTGGACTGCCGAGAGCTCGACATGGTCGACTCCATGGGACTCACGGTCCTGTTGCAGATCCACCGCAACGCCTGCGAGAACGGCGTCCTGTTCCATCTCGACAACACCGGCCCGGTGCTACGACGTCTGCTCCACCTCACCGGCACCTACGAGCACCTGACGACCCCGGCCGTCGGATTCTCCGATGGTGCCGAAGCCGCTTCGGAGAACTGAACAGCACCCCCGCGCAGCGAACTCACACGGCCCCGAGCGTGCGCGGCCGAGAACGGGGTAGACGCCGCTGCGTCGGCCCGGGCCGACGATCGCAGAGGTCGGCCGACTGGGAGAACAGATCATGACGACAACCGTGCACGCTGTCGCTGAGACCACCACGGGCCTGCCGGACATAGCCGACCCCTCGAAGGTCGCGCCTCAGGACGCGCGGGAGTTGTCGAAGCTGTTCTTCGAACAGCTCGCCGTAGTGGAAGAGGGCACGCCCGAGTACCAGTACGCGCGCAGCACACTGATTGAGATGAACATGTCCCTCGTCCGCTACGCGGCCGGCCGGTTCCGCAGCCGCGGTCCGGGCGAGATGGAGGACATCGTCCAGGTCGGCATGATCGGTCTGATCAAGGCCATCGACCGGTTCGAGCTGACCCGTGAGGTCGAGTTCACCTCCTTCGCGGTGCCCTACATCGCCGGAGAGATCAAGCGGTTCTTCCGCGACACCTCCTGGGCCGTGCACGTGCCCCGGCGCCTGCAGGAGGCGCGTGCCCAGCTGACCCGCGCCACCGAGGAACTCCGCAGCAGGCTGGGCCGCACGCCGACCACCAAGGAACTGGCCGAACTGATGTGCCTGCCGGAAGAGGAGGTCCGCGAGGCCCGTCTGGCGTCCAACGGCTACAACTCCGCCTCCCTGGACGCGGCCGTCAATACCGGCCAGGACGGCGAAACGGTCCTGGCAGAATTCATCGGCACCGAGGACACCGCCCTCGAACTGGTCGAGGACTTCCAGACCCTGGCCCCGATGATCGCCGAACTCGACGAACGCGACCGGCAGATCCTTCACTGGCGCTTCGTCGAGGAACTCACCCAGAAGGAGATCGGCGAACGCCTCGGCTGCTCGCAGATGCACGTCTCGCGCCTGATCGCCCGCCTCCTGGCCCGCCTGCGCGACGGCATGCTCACCAGCGCTTGAGCTTCAGCGTGCCCAGTCGTATGCACGGCAGGGGCACGATCCTGGCCGAGGAGGAGATGTGGAGCAGGCGTCAGTGCGGGCAGTGGCCTGGGCACACTCGATCCCGATGAGCAGCGGTCCCAAGGCGGCACGCGACTGGGCGCGCGAGTATCTGGAGACCCTCGCCTGGTCTCGCAGCTCCTCACGGACCATGGACGATGTCCTGCTGGCCATCTCGGAGCTGGTGACCAACGCACATGTGCACGCCCACTCCACCGCCCGGCTCGTGATGACCTGGGACGGCCAGTGCCTGCACACCACCGTGCACGACGATGACGCCGCCCTGCCCACACCGCGCGAACCAACCCGCGACCGCCTCGGCGGCCGGGGCATGTTCCTCGTCAACGCCCTCGCCGACGACTGGGAGGCCCGCCCCTGTCCTTATGGAAAGTCGGTCACCGCCTGCTTCCGCCTGCCACCCACGGCGGAGGACACCCGCGGTCAGCCCGCACGGACGGACCATACGGAGCACGCAGAGTGAGCGGACAACAGGCCGGCGACGGCTGAGGGGCAGGAATGACCAGCACTCAGGACATGACGGAGCCCGCGGATCGCATGGGCCGCGGCAGCACCCCTGATGAGAGAGCGGTGCGGATACGGCGCCGGCTGGAACGCCTCATCGGCATCGCGGCCACCGAGGGCAACGCACTCGTTGCCCTTCGCAACGGTGACGAGATCTTCCCGGCGATGCTCGAGGCCATCCGCTCCGCCCGGCACACGGTGGACATGATGACGTTCGTGTACTGGAAGGGCGCCATCGCTCGCGAGTTCGCGCACGCACTGGCGGATCGGGCCCGGGCCGGGATCCGGGTGCGGCTGCTGCTGGACGGCTTCGGCAGCCGGCTGATCGACAAGGACTTGCTTGCGGAGATGGGCCGGGCGGGCGTGCAGGTGGCCTGGTTCCGCAAGCCGCTGTACCTGTCGCCGCTCAAGCAGAATCACCGCTGTCACCGCAAGGTGCTGGTCGTGGACGAACAGGTGGCGTTCACCGGCGGTGTGGGCATCGCCGAGGAGTGGTGCGGCGACGCCCGCAATCCACAGGAATGGCGGGACACCCACATTCAGGTACGCGGGCCGGCCGTGGACGGCATCGCGGCGGCGTTCGCGCAGAACTGGGCCGAATGCCACGACGAACTCTTCGACAACCGCGACCGGTTTACCAGCCACCGCCCGCAGGGCGAGGCAGTCGTGCAGGTGGTGCGCGGTTCGGCCAGCTTCGGCTGGCAGGACATGCAGACCCTGATCCGAGTGATCATCGAGTCGGCTGAGGAGCGACTCCGGCTGGCCACCGCCTACTTCTCCCCGGACGGCTACTTCATCGAGCTGCTGTGCGCCGCTGCCCGGCGTGGTGTGGAGGTGGAGATCCTGCTGCCCGGACCGCACACCGACAAGCGGGTCTGCCAACTGGCCGGACAACACTTCTACGAGGATCTGCTTGCCTGCGGGGTCAAGATCTACCAGTACCAGCCGACCATGATGCACGCCAAGGTCATCACCGTGGACCGCACGGCAACCCTTGTCGGGTCGACCAACTTCAACCGGCGCTCCCTCGACCACGACGAGGAAGTCATGCTCGCCGTCTTGGACGATGACTTCACCGGTACCATCGATGCTCATTTCGAAGCGGACATCGCTGCCAGTGAACGAATGCGGGCCGGGCGGTGGAGAAGGCGCTCCGTGCTGCAACGGGCCCGCGAAGCTGCTGTCCGGCCCACTCGCCGCTACCTTTGACGCCGAACTCCGCGCGCCGGGCAATCTGGCCCAGGCGCCCGCAGACGTCGTCATCCACTGTTCTCCGTCCAAGGTGTTCGCCTTCTTAGGAGACGACCCCGAAGCTGTCTGGATAGAGGGGCGCGTAGCTCCACACGGAGTCGGATCGACGTGTCGACAGGCAATCCCGTGTTGGAGTAACGAAGTTCCTTTGAGTAACGCACGATGAGATCAAGATCCTGTAGCTGCCGTTGAAGCTCGGAAGCCAGCGCTTCGTCCGGGTCGGGAACCTCGTCTTCTTCGTGTTCGGCCAGGTACTCCAGACGCTGATCAACAGCCTCCACAGCCCGTCGGCTGGTCCAGACGGCGAAATCCTGGCAGCTGAACAGATGGGCATGCGCGGCGTACAAAGCTGCCGCCGCGGCGGGCTCGTCCGCATCGTCTGGTCCGTCCTGACCGTCGTTGTGGCAGAACTCGCTGAGCATGTAGTCGTTCCGCCACCCCAGCGGCGAAAACGCCGCGTTCGCCGGACGACACCGCCTTCAGCCGCTCCTCCACCCGCGCCGAAAGCTCCTGCCACGAGTCGATTTCAGCCCCCAGAGTCGAGATGGCGGCGTTCCCACGAAAGCCACGGTGATCATTGCAGCCCCGGTGACAAGGCCGCAGCGGTACCGTCGCCGGATTGCTTGGGAGCGGCCCGTCCCCCTGCTGACAAGTGCACTGTCCGCAAGCCATCAAAATGGCTGCGAGCTGAGCCGGCCTGGGTAAGGCCTGTTCCATTGGCCTCCCAACGGTCGGAATCGAGGCTGATCAGCTGTGCCATTGGCACACTCATTGGCTCGACAGTTGAGCCAGTGGGCCCCAGGTGGTTATCTATGCCCTATCCATGTACTTGCGGCGCCGCGTAGCGCTGGACGGCGACGAGGCCGGTCCGGACCGCGGTGCCTTCGTCTTGCCTGCCCGTTGTCCGCCACCCCGGACGACCGCGGGTAGGGCGCGTACCACTGCAAGGGGGGCGGCGCACCGCCGTGAAGAGGATGTTCGTGGCTCCGGACCCGGGGCGCTTGAGGCTGCGGAACGCGACCCGCGCGGTCATCGGTGTCGCCGCCGCCGTCGCCGTTTCCGAGCTCTGCGGGCTATCGCTCACCGCATCGATCACCGCAGGACTCGCGGCACTGCTCGCCCTCTTCACGGTCACCGATGCGACCGTCCGTGACCAGCGGATCACCACCGCCCTGCTTCCCATCGCGGGATTCCCCGTGCTGGCGCTTGCCACCGCACTGCACGGAATCACCCCGGCCCGTGACGCCGCGTTCCTGGCCGTCGTCTTCTGTGGGGTCTATGCCCGCCGCTGGGGCCCGCGGGGTCATGCGCTCGGGATCTTCGCCTTCATGAACTTCTTCATCACGCAGTTCCTGCATGCGGTGCCCGCTCAGCTGCCCGAGCTGTACACCGCTGTCGGCCTGGCCCTCTCCACGGCCGGCGCCACGCGCTTCTTGCTCTGGCCCATCGAGCGTCACACCCCACCTGCGGCAGCCCCGCCCGCTCTGCCCGGCCGCGGGTTGGCGCGGCCCACTACCCGGCAAGCCTTCCAGGCCACTGCTGCCTCGACACTCGCGCTTCTGGTCGGACAGTTGCTCTCCGAGGAGCGCTGGTATTGGGCCGTCGGTACTGTCTGGTGGATCTTCGTCAACACGGCTTCTCGCGGCGAAACCCTGGTCCGCGGTTTCCGCCGAGTCTTCGGAACCGTGATCGGCATCGCCATCGGCCTGCTGGTCGCCATCCCGCTGCATGGCGCACCCGCGCCCACTGCCGCCCTGGTTGCCGTCTGTGTCTTCGGCATCTTCTACACCGCCGCCGTCTCTTACTCATGGATGATGCTGGCGGTGACGGTGATGGTCAGCCTGATGTACGGCCTGCTGGGCGTGCTGGACCCCAGCCTGCTCGAGCTCCGTCTCGCGGAGACCGGTGTGGGCGCACTGTGTGCCGCGCTGGCCGTGGCCCTCGTCTTGCCGGTCACCACGCACGCCACGAACGATGCCTGGATCCGGCGGGCACTGCACTGCGTCCACGCTGCCACGGCCGAAGCGACCGCTCGCCTCGCTGGGGATCCGAAGGGCGACCCTGCCCCGCACGCCGCCGAACTGGAACTGCTGCTCGGCCGGGTACGGATGGCACTCGCCCCGTTGATGCACCCTTTGGCCCCCTTCCGCGCTCGGAAAGCCCGTGCCCGCCAGGTCATCGAGCTGCTTGACGACTGTGCACGCGAAGTGCGGGGTCTGGTGTCCATTGCCGCCGATCCTGTCGCGTCGCACGATGCCCGTCTGGCCGCTGCCTGCTGGCGCGTCGAGGGAGCGGTGGCAGCACTCACTGTCAGCGACCTGGGGCGCGGGCGAGTGGCGTCCGCCGGCGGCGAGATGCCTCAGCAGGACGAGACGGAGTCGGCCCTCGTACATCTGCGCGGCTTGGAGAAGGCTCTGTCGGAGCTGGCTATGCCGCTTGGGTCCTCTCCGCGCCCTCCGCTTGTCCCTTCCTGAACGGGAGGAAGGGAGTTGGCCTACGATCCGGCACGAGGTGCCGATAGGTCCGGTGAGTGACATCGATGGATTTGTGTCCTACTCACTCGGCGACGTCGGTGATCGGAATGCCGTGGGTAAGGTGCTACGCGTGACCGCTGGCCGGTGCCCCGGCCTGCTCGCCCTGCGGCTCGCCGAGACCGGCGTCGGGGCGCTCGGCGTCATCCTCCTCCTGCCCGTCACCACGCACAGCGTCACCGACGCCTGGATCCAGCGGGCCCTGCGCTGTGTCCACGCCTGCACGGTCGAGACGGCCCGGCGGCTGGCGGGTGCCGCGGACGCCGACCCGGCCCCGCGGGTGGCCGAGCTGGAGCAGCTGCTCGCCAGGGTGCGGCTCTCGGTCGCCCCGCTGGTGCACCCGCTGAACCCGATGCTCGGCCGCAAGCGGCGGGCCCGGCACGTGCTCGCCCTGCTCGACGACTGTGCCCGTGAGGTCCGCGGTCTGGTCGCCGTCGCCGCCGACCCGGAGGCCTCCCACGACGCCCGCCTGGCCACCGCCTGCCGGCGCGTGGAGATCGCGGTCCAGGCCCTCACCGAGGGCGGCGACGTCCTGGTCCAGCCGGACGGACCGTCCGCGACGGAACCGGTCCTGGCGCACCTGCACGGCCTGGAACGGGCCCTCGCGGAGCTCGCCAGGCCGCTGCGGACGCCGTCGGGCTCCCCGCTGGCCGGCGCCTGAGCGACGGGCCGCCACACCCTCTTGACCCTTTGGTCTAGACCGCGCATGATCGACGCGCGGTCATTCCGGACGGCTCAAGGACGAGAGGGCACAGCGATGGCGGACGGCAGCGGACGGCGGGCGTTCATCGGGTCGTTCACGGCGGCCGGCGGCCCCGGCGTCGTGACGGCGGCCGTCGACCCCGCCAGTGGCGCGCTGACCCTCCTGAGCAGCGTGAACGCCGTACCCGACCCGGCCTACCTCGCCCTCTCGCCCGACGGGGACACGCTGTACGCGGTCAGTGAGACGGCCGCGGGCGCGGTGGCCGCCTACCGCGTGACCGGGGACGAGCCCGAGCCGGCCGGACCACCCGTGCCGGTCGACGCCGGCGGGCCGACCCACCTCGGCCTGTACGCCGGACACGTCCTGACCGCCAACTACGGCTCGGGCAGTGTCACCGCCGTCCCCGTCCGGCCCGACGGCACTCTCGCGCGGTCCGCCTCCGGCGTGCTCCGGCACACCGGCGGGGGCCCGCACACCCCGCGCCAGCACGGGCCGCACGCCCACCAGGTGCAGCCCGACCCGAGCGGGCGCTGGGCCGTCAGCGTCGACCTGGGCACCGACTCGGTGCGGGTGTGCACGCTGGCCGACGGCATTCCGGTCCTGCACCGGGAGAGCGCCCTGCGGCCCGGCTCCGGACCGCGCCACCTGGCCTTCCACCCGGAGGGTTCCTACGCCTACGTCGTCAACGAACTCAGCCCCTCCGTCACCGTCTGCCGCTGGGACGCGGCGGAAGGCGTCCTGACACCGCTGACCGAGACCCCGGTCCTGCCGGGCGCACCGGCGCGCGACGCCTACCCCTCGGGGATCGTCACCTCACCCGACGGCCGCTTCGTCTGGACCGCCACCCGCGGCGAGGACGTCCTGTCCGTGTTCGCCGTCGAGGGGGAGGAACTGCGCCTGGTCGCCACGGTGCCCTGCGGCGGCCACTGGCCACGCGCCCTGACCGCGTCCGACGGCTTCCTGTACGTGGCCAACGAACGCTCCGGCGACGTGACCTGGTTCGCCACCGACCCGCGCACGGGCATCCCGCGACGAGGGGGCTCGATGAGGGTGACGGCGGCGTCCTGCGTGATCATCGGCTGATCGGGGCTTATGGGGGCCTGTGGGGGCTTGCCCCCACAAGGGGCGCGGGGAACTGCGCGACGAGCCACAGCGCACCCGCACCCGGACAGCGTCCCCCAGGTCGCGTCAGCGGACCGGCGTCTGCTGGACCTGCTGCGGCGTGATGCCCAGCGCCGTCGTGTACTTCGCCAGCGCCAGCTTTCCGATCGCCGGGTACGGCCCGAGCGACTCCGCCGCGGAGCACCCCGCCTCCTTGGCCGCCTCCTCGACCAGCCCCGGCTCGATCTCCGGGCCGATCAGATACGGCGCGAGGGCCAGCTGCTGCGAGCCCGAGGAGCGGAGCTGCTCGGCGACGGACGCGATGGAGCCCTCCTGGTCCAGGGCCGCGGCCATCACCGGCACCGCCAGGCGCGCGGCCAGCAGCATGCCGGTGATCCCGGCCGCCTGCACGGCCTCGTCACCGCCCACGGAGGCCAGGACGATGCCGTCGGCGGCGGTCGCCACGGTGAACAGTCGGGCGCGGTCCGCGCGGGCGAGGCCGGCCTCGGAGAGCCGCACGTGCAGCGCCTCGGCGAGCAGCGGGTGCGGGCCGAGGACATCGGTCAGCTCCGCGGCGATGTGGCTCTCCATGACGGCCTGGCGGACGCGGCGCAGCAGCGCGCTGTCCGGGCCGGCGAGCAGCGGCACGACGACGGCGACGGGCCCGTCGGGCTCCCTGACGTCCATGCCGGCGGCACGCGCCTGCTCGAAGCGGGCGGTGCGCTCCTCGGCGGCGTGCGCGAGCACGGCCTGGAGCGTGAAGAACTCCGCGTTGTCCCCGTCGAGGTACCCGATGCGGGCGTCGAGGCCGGGCAGCTCGGAGCGGGCGATGCTCACGACCTCCTCGGCGAGGCTGCGCGTGGCGCTACTGGGCGTGCCCGGCACGGCGAGGACGAGCGCGGGCGCGCCCTCGGGAGCCACCAGCGGCTCGGGGCGGCGGTGCCGTCCCGGCTGGCGGGGTCGCGGCATTCGTACTGGCAGGCCGGACTCGGGTCCAGTGGGGGAACTCATGGCGCCGCATGTTACTGGTTTCCTGGGCTCTCCTGTTCGGGGAGGGTGCAGGTGAGCGGTATACGTCCGGTTTTGTCTGATGAGTTACGTACGGATTGAGTTACGTACGGATCATGCGGGTCGGATTATTCGCCCGAAAGGGTTGTCACGGACAGCATTGTCTCGTCACCCGGCAGCGTGAGGGGACCGGTGCTCAGCTCGGTCGCCAGGCGCACGGAGCCGTGCAGCGGGTCGCCCTCGGCCGGTACCCGCCGTGCGTGGGGGAGCCGCTGCGCCAGTTCCTCGTCCACAGGCCCGAGAAGCGGGTCGCCCAGCCTGAACAGGCCGCCGGTGACGGTGACACGGGGCGCACCGCCGGAAGGGCACACGGCTGCCGCGGAGTCCGCCATGTGCCGCGCGGCCACGCGCAGGATGTCCGCCGCGACGGGGTCCCCCTCGGAGCAGGCGGCCACGTGAGGTGCGAAGGAGGCGAGGACGGCGGGCCGGTCGGGCCGCGGATACAACCGGCCGGGCAGCCCGGCCACGGGCCCGAACACCTCCTCGGCGCTCGCCAGCAACCGGGCAGAGCCGCCCTCGCGTCCGTCATGGGCGCGCAGGGCCGCCTCGAGACCGGCCCGCCCGATCCAGGCACCGCCCCCGCAGTCGCCGAGCAGATGCCCCCAGCCGTCCGCGCGACGCCAGCCGGTCAGGTCGGTGCCGATCGCGATCAGACCCGTACCGCCGGCGATCACGGCCCCGGGGCGGGGCCCGAGGGCACCCGTGTACGCCGTCACGGCGTCGGCGGCCAGCGCGATCCTCCGCACGCCCAGCTCCCGGGCCAGGGCACCCGGCAGTTCGGCGCGCAGCGCGTCACCCAGGGAGGCGAGCCCGGTGGCCCCGATGACCACGGCGGTCAACCGCACCGGCCCGGCCTCCGCGGTCAGCGCGCGGACCAAGGGCATGAGCCGCGCCATGAAGTCCTCGGGGTCGATGCCCCGGTCGCCCGTGCGGACCGGATCCGCCGACTCCCGCCGGGCCAGCGGCCCGCCCTCGGCGGTTCCCACCACCGCCCGCAGCCCGGATCCGCCGGAGTCGACGGCGAGATACGCGGATCCCTCCGACGCCCCGGTCACGGTCACTGGACGCAACGGGCTCCCCTCCTTCTCGGAAGGAAGAGTAGCCCCGAGGGCGGCGCCCGCGCGGGAGGGTTCCGTGCCTGTGCGGGGACCGCCTGTGTGCCAGTAGGGTGACGCGCTGTGGCACCACGACCCTTGCATGAACTTGTCGAAGCGGGCTGGGCGAAGGCCCTGGAACCCGTGGCCGGACGTATCGCCGTGATGGGGGACTTCCTGCGGGCCGAGATTGCGGCCGGGCGGACCTACCTCCCGGCCGGGGCGAATGTCCTGCGGGCCTTCCAGCAGCCCTTCGACGACGTCCGCGTCCTGATCGTGGGTCAGGATCCCTACCCCACGCCGGGGATGGCCATCGGACTGAGCTTCGCCGTGGCGCCCGAGGTGCGTTCGCTGCCGGGCAGCCTGGAGAACATCTTCCGCGAGATGCATACGGACCTGGGGCTGCCCCGGCCTTCCAACGGCGATCTGACGCCGTGGTCGCAGCAAGGGGTGCTGCTCCTCAACAGGGCGCTCACCACCGCCCCTCGCAAGCCCGGCGCGCATCGGGGCAAGGGCTGGGAAGAGGTCACCGAGCAGGCGATCCGGGCCCTGGCGGGTCGCGGCAAGCCACTGGTGTCCATCCTGTGGGGGCGTGACGCGCGCAATCTGCGGCCACTTCTGGGAGACCTCCCGGCGATCGAGTCCGCTCATCCCTCGCCGATGTCGGCGGACCGCGGCTTCTTCGGTTCGCGTCCGTTCAGCCGGGCCAACGATCTGCTGCTGCGGCAGGGGAGCGCGCCGGTGGAGTGGCGCCTGCCGTAGGCCGGGGTGTCCGGGGCGCTTGCACGGGTGTTCACATCGGGCTGTCACACTTTGGTGGTACGTCAAACTACTTCCAGAACGGACAGTTGATCACCAGTGACATTGCTTTACCGCGCGTGCCAGGGAGCATCATGACGCGCAGATGGTCGCTCATCACCACGATCGCCGTACTGACCGTCGCCCTGGCCTTCGTCGTCACCCAGTTGGTGCGCGGGCAGGAACCCGGGGAGTCCAAGGAGCAGCGGGCCACACCGGACACGAGTGCCGAGTCGCTGCGCGGCGCGGGGTGGTGGCCCCTGCACCGGTCCGGCACCGCGAAGGCGGGTGAGCACGACGCCGTCGTCAGCGGCGACGTGGAGTGGACCGACGACGGTCCCGAGGGCGGCGCCCTGCGGCTGGACGGCAACGGATACGTGGACGCCACCTCTCCGGTCGACACCACCGGCGCGGACTACTCGGTCGCCGCACGGGTGCGGCTCACCTCCACGAACGGCTTCCACACCGCCGTCTCCCAGGACGGCCTCGGGATCAGCACGTTCTTTCTCCAGTACTCCGGCCAGGACGAGAACTTCGCGTTCAGCTTCCCCGGTGCCCGCACCGTCGCGGAGAAGACCGAGCGGCCGCAGACCGACCGCTGGTACCACCTCACCGGCACGTACAGCGACAAGGACCACCGGTTGCGGATCTACGTGGACGGCAGACTCGCGGGGAGCAGAGAGGCCTCCAGCAAGGAGAAGCCCACCGGTGACGTGGTGATCGGACGCGGCAAGATCGGGGGTGAGGCCGCCGACCACTGGAACGGCGACATCTCCGACGTGCACGTCTACGACCGGGAACTGACGCCCGGTGAGGTGGACTCGCTTTCCGCCCGCGAGCCGGACTGACACCCGCGAGCCGGACTGACACCCGCGAACCGGACTGACGCGCCCCGGCCGCCGGAACGACGGCGGTACCGGGGCGCGTTCACCGTCGCCGCCCCACAGGCGACAGGAGAGGAATAAGGCCTTTGTCGGCCAGCACTTCGACCGAAACCTCGACCGAAGAAGACCGAACAACCCGTCCCCCCACCGCGGAACTCCGCCCCGAGGAGTTCCTCAGAGCCTTCTACCAGGTTCACGGCCGCGCGTTGCTGCACTTCGCCGCACGGCGACTGCACGGCGACTGGCACCGCGCCGAGGATGTCCTCCAGGAGGTCGCGATCCGCGCCTGGCGGCACGCCGGGGAGATCGACCCGACCACGGACGCGGCGCGGCCGTGGTTGTTCACCGTGCTGCGCAACCTCGTCATCGACGATCTCCGGGCCCGCCAGGCCAGACCGGCGGAGACCGGCGACCCGGACCTGGCCCACCCGACGGTGTCCGACGACGTGGACCGCATGCTCACCTCCCAGGTGCTCTTAGAGGCGTTGTGGGATCTGCGGCCGCCGCAGCGCGAGGTTCTGATGCACGTCCACTACCTGGGGCGCAGCGTCAACCAGACGGCCAGAGTCCTCGGCGTCCCGCCGGGCACGGTCAAGTCGCGGACGTTCTACGCCTCCCGCGCCCTGCGGGAGGCGCTGTACAGCCGAGGGCTGTACGCGGACGGCCGTTACCGCGACGCCGGGTGAGACTCGGCCAGACGCCCCACATGCCGGGTGATCTCCAGGCCGAGCGGGCCGGTGTCGAGCGATCCGCCGTCACCGGCCCGCCAGCGCCACCCGGCGGGCGCGTCACCGAGCACCAGCAGCGCGTCCCCGCGCCGCAGGCCGTCCAACGCGCCCTCCCGCCGCGGGAGCTGTGAGGCGTCCACCACGAACAGGTGCGGCGCCTCGCCCTGGACGGCGACCCGGCTGCTGCCCTCGATCAGCCGGAAGACCTGGGTGACGTCGGGCGATCCGGGCTCCGGCCGTACCGGGCCCGCCGCGGCCGCCACGGCGAACGCCTCCTCCAGGCTGGCCGCGGTGTGCAGACGCGAGGCCTGCGGCACGTCGTCGGCGATGAGCCCTTCGCCGGCCACCGAACCCACCAGGGTGACCTCGGCGAGAGCCCCCACCGGGCCGCAGAGCGCCTCGGTGACGACGGCCCGCGCCAGACCGCGCACCTCCTCGTCGGGGCCCGCCACGGAGACGGGCCCCGACGCCCGGGAGAGGTCGACCAGCACCCGGTCGGTGCCGTCAAGACCCACCGTCACCGTCAGCGCGTAGGGCAGGGCCGGTTCGCCCTCCGGGCCGGGGCGGCGCAGGGCGTCGGTCGAGACCGTCCAGCGCTCGCCGTCCGCCTCGGCGGTCCAGGGCGCGGGGGCGTCCTCCTCCGCGCCGGCCAGCAGCAGCCCGAGTCGCTCCTCGGAGCAGACGACGGCGTACATGTCGGGCAGCGACCGGCCCGAGCGCAGGCACTCGCCCGTCAGCCGGCGCAGGCCCGCGTCGACCACGTCGAGCGCCTCCTGCCCCTCGACGGCGGCCGAGGGGGCGTCGGGCTTCGGCGGGCGGGGCTGCCGCTCGGTGACGACCAGCGCGGCCACCGCTCCGATCAGCGCCAGCCCCAGCACCACGGCCAGGACGTACCACCAGATCATCTTCTGACTCCTTGTCGGGACCCGGCGGCGGAGCCGGGACGGTCGAAAGCGAGGGGAGAGGGGCGGCACCGCGGCGGAGTCGCGGAGCCGAGCACCCCCAGGCGTCTACGGGGCCCACCGGCAGACGGTTCACCACCCCGTGGCCGCACGCCCGTGAACCATCCGCGGGCGGGCGCCGTAGGCCCAGTCAGTGGCGCGAGAGCTGCCGAGCACGGCCCCCGCGCCCCCGCAAACACCCTGGCTGGAGGACGTTTCGTGTCGTTGATGTTGACCGTGGTCGATGGGGAGAGTGATGCGTTCGACGTCCACCTCGACGCCGACCCCGACACGCCCGTGGGCGGTGTCGCGGAGGCGCTCGCCGGGGCGGGAGGCGTCGCCCGGCCCCCGGAAGGCCTCGGCCTGTACGTCGGCGACCGGCTGCTGCCCGCGGACATGCGGCTGCGGGACGCGCCGCTCCACCACGCCGCCGTAGTGGGCCTGGGCCGCCCGGCCGGTGCCTCGCACGCCGAACCGGACGGACTGGCGGAGGTGCGAGCGGTCGGCGGGACCGGCGCGGGCGCGGTGCACCGGCTCGACATCGGCGAGTACCGGATCGGGCTGGCACGCGACGGGGCCGCCCAGGTGCTGCGCACCGTACCGGAGCGCCCGCTCGCCGTACTGACGGTGGGTCCCGGAGGACGCTGCCGCGTGGCGCGCGACGCGTCCGCGCCGGACGGCGGCACCCTGCAACTGGACCGTGAGGACCTCGCCGAGGCCACCGCCTGGCCGGCCGGCGCACAGCTCCTCGCCGGCGGCTGCCTGCTCGAACTGGCCCTGCCGCAGCGGCCGGACGCGGCCGTGGAGCTGTCGGAGGACGGCACCGGCTGGGACTACAGCCGTCCGCCACGGCTGCGGCCGGCCGAGAACGCCACCCGCTTCACCCTGCCCTCCCCGCCCCCGCCGCCCGCCGCCCGGCCGCTCCCGTGGCTCGCCGCGGCCGCCCCGCTGGTGATGGCGGTGGCCGGGGCGCTGGTTCTCGGCCGCTGGACGATGCTGCTGTTCGGGCTGCTCTCCCCGGTCGTGATCGTCGGCAACTACATGATGAGCCGACGCACCGGACGCGAGTCCCACTCCGAGTCGGTCGCCGCCTACGAGGAGAAGAAGGCGCGCATCGAGGGTGACGCGGAGCAGGCCCTGACGGTGGAACGCACCGCCCGGCGCCGCGGCTTCCCGGACCCGGCCGAGGTCGTCCTGACCGCCGTGGGCCCCCGGCACCGCCTGTGGGAACGCCGCACCACCGACGCCGACTTCCTGGAACTGCGCGTCGGGACCGCCGACCTGCCCTCCGATGTGGTGCTCCAGGACCCGACCAAGGACGAGCACCGCCGCCAGGACCCCTGGACCGCGTACGACGTCCCGGTGACCGTCGCGCTGCGTGAGCACGACGTCCTGGGCATCGCCGGCGAGGGCGTGGCCGCGCGCTCCGTGGCACGGTGGGCGGTCGCCCAGGCCGCCGTCCTGCACAGCCCCCGTGACCTCCAGATCCACCTGCTGACGACCGGCGGCCCGGGCCGGGACGGCTGGTCCTGGCTGCGCTGGCTGCCGCATGTGCGGAAGAAGACCGGCGACACACCGGCCAGCATCGGCTACGGCACGGAGACCTGCGCCCGCCGCGTCGCCGAACTGACCGCGCTGATCGCCGAGCGCGCCGGACGGGAGAACCGGCGCGGCAGGTCCGCCGGACCGGACGTGCTCGTCGTCCTCGACGGGGCCCGCAGGCTGCGTTCGCTGCCCGGCGTGGCGCAGATCCTGCGTGACGGACCGTCCGTCGGCGTCCGCGCGGTCTGCCTCGACGCCGAGGAGCGGCTGCTGCCCGAGGAGTGCCACGCCGTCGTCGTCGAGGAGCCCGGCGGCACCGTACGGGTGGGACGCTCCGGGCGGGACACCGTCGGGGGCGTCCGGCCCGACGCGGTGTCCCTGGACTGGTGCCGCTCGCTGGCCCGCGCGATGGGCCCGCTGCGGGACCCGGGCGGGGCCGACGAGGAGGCCGCGGTGCTCCCCGGTTCCGCGCGGCTGCTCGACGTACTCGCCCTCGACCCGCCGCAGGCGGCCGGTGTCCGGGCCCGCTGGAACGCCGGGGGCCGCTCGACCCGGGCGGCCGTCGGCGTCTCCCTGGACGGCCCGTTCCATCTGGACCTGAGGCGCGACGGCCCGCACGGGCTGGTCGCCGGTACCACCGGTTCCGGCAAGTCCGAACTCCTCCAGACGCTGGTCGCCTCGCTCGCGGTGGCGAACCGTCCGGACGCGATGACGTTCGTCCTCGTCGACTACAAGGGCGGCTCCGCGTTCAAGGACTGCGTGGACCTGCCGCACACCGTTGGCATGGTCACCGACCTCGACGCCCACCTCGTCGAGCGGGCCCTGGTGTCGCTGACGGCGGAGCTCACCCGGCGCGAGCACATCCTCGCCGCGGCCGGAGCCAAGGACATCGAAGACTACGTCGAGTTGCTGGAGCGGAACCCGGCGGCCGGTCACGCCCCGATGCCCCGACTGCTCATCGTCATCGACGAGTTCGCCTCGATGGTGCGCGACCTGCCGGACTTCGTGAAGGGCCTGGTCAACATCGCGCAGCGGGGCCGCAGCCTCGGCATCCACCTGATCCTGGCGACGCAGCGCCCCAGCGGTGTCGTCTCCTCGGAGATCCGCGCCAACACCAACCTGCGCATCGCGCTCCGGGTGACGGACTCCGGCGAGAGCCAGGACGTCCTCAACTCCCCCGAGGCCGCCGGGATCTCGCAGGGCACACCCGGCCGCGCCTATGTGCGCTTCGGCCAGAACTCCCTCGTGCCGTTCCAGTCCGGCCGGGTCGGCGGCCGCCGACCCGGCGCCGCGGCGACCTCGCTGCCGGCTCCCTGGGCGGTGACGGTCGGCTGGGAGCGGCTCGGCGAGCCGCTCCCGCCGCGGCCCCGTGGCGCGGTCGCCCCCTCCGAGGTGGAGACCGACCTCACCGGCCTCGTCAAGGCGATCCGCGAAGCGGACCGGGAGATGGGCATCCCCGCGCAGCACAGCCCCTGGCTGCCGCCGCTGCCCGAGAAGCTGGTCACCGGCGAACTGCCACCGCCCCCGCCCTCGGACTACGACCTCGCGCCCGTCGCGTACGGCGTGGTGGACCTGCCCGCCCAACAGGCCCGGCTGCCCCTGGTGCTCGACCCGGCGACACTCGGACACCTGCACGTCGTCGGTTCGCCCCGGCAGGGCCGGTCGCAGACGCTGCGCACACTCGCCGGCATGCTGGCCCTCGCTCACACCCCGGCCCAGCTGCACCTGTACGGCATCGACTGCGGCAACGGCGCACTGCTGGCCATGGAGGGGCTGCCGCACGTCGGCGCCGTCACCCAGCGCACCCAGCCGGACCGGGTGGCCCGGCTGCTCGCCCGGCTCACGGCGGAGCTCGCCCGGCGGCAGGAGATGCTCGCCGCCCGCGGCAGCGCCGACCTGACGGAACTGAGGCGCGCGCTGCCCGAGGACGAACGGCCGCCGCACATCGTGCTGTTCATCGACCGGTGGGAGGTCTTCGACAAGCAGCTCGGCGAGTACGACTCCGGGAACCTGCTGTCCGGGGTGCAGACCCTGCTCCGGGACGGCGCGAGCGCCGGCGTCCACCTGGTGATGACCGGCGACCGGGCGCTGTTCTCCAGCCGGGTCGGCAACTCCACCGAGGACAAGCTCGTACTGAAGCTGAACGACAAGTCCGAATACGGCATGATCGGCGTGACCCAGCGGAAGGTGCCCGACGAGATCCCGCCGGGCCGGGCACTGCGCGCCGCGGACAAGGCGGAGGTGCAGATCGCGCTCCTCACGGACGACCCCGGCGGCCAGGCGCAGGCCGCGGCGCTCCAGCGGATCGCCGAGCAGTGCCGTGAACGGTCGGCTCACCTGCCCGCCGCCACCCGGCCGTTCCGCGTCGACACCCTGCCGGACCGGCTCACCTGGGAGGAGGCGGCCGGGTACGCGCCACAGCCGTGGCCGCACCCGCGGTGGGCGTTGGCCGGTGTCGGCGGCGACGAACTGACCGCCTCCGGACCGGACTTCTCGGTGACGCCGACCTTCCTGGTGGCGGGCCCGGCCCGGTCCGGGCGCAGCACCGTCCTCGCGACGCTGGCCCTGTCGCTGCTCACCTCCGGGACCCCGGTCGTGATCGGGGCCCCCGCCCGGTCGCCGCTGCGCGACCTGGCAGGACGGCCCGGCGTGCTCGCGGTGTTCGACGAGTCCGACATCGATCCCACGGCCCTGGAGGAGGCGCTGGCCTCCTCGTCCGACGGGGCCGTGGTGCTCCTCGACGACGCCGACCTGCTGCTGAAGACGAAGGCCGAGCCGGTCCTCACGGAGATCTCCAAGTCCGGTACGGAGACCGGCCGGGGGCTGGTCGTCGCCGGGCAGACCGACCGGCTCTCCTCCGGCTTCTCCGGCTGGCACACCGAGGCCCGCCGGAACCGGTGCGGGCTGCTGCTGAAGCCGCAGAACATGAGCGACGGCGAACTGATCGGCGTCAAGGTGCCCCGCAGCCGGCTGGGCGCGGCCCGTCCGGGCCGGGCGATCCTGCACCTGGGCGACGGGGTGCTGCGGACCGTGCAGGTGCCGGAGACGGTGATCGCGGAGCCGGGCACACCTGCCTGACCCCGCCGGACACGCCGTCCGGACACGCCGTCCGGACACAACAGAGGGCTCCCGCCGGTCAGTTCGGCGGGAGCCCTCTCGCATGCGGGGCGGGGCGATGAGCCAGGTCCGGGGGCGGTCGGCCCCCATAGAGCCCGGCCCGAACGGGGCGGCGTTTGCTACGGCGCGATGCGCCAGCGGTGCACGTCGTCTCCGTTCGTGGTGATCCACGTTCCGTCACCGAGGGCTTTCGGATCCCGGCCGATCGGAAACGGGTACCGAACCCGGTGACGAACGGTCAGGCCTGCCACATCGAGCAGGAAATGCTCGGTTTCTTCAGACCACCATTCTTCGCCCACCGCGACAATGACGCGGGAGTCATCGACAAATCCGGAGTCACCCATGATGTACGACTCCTTCTCGGCCCTCAAATCCTCCGAGTTCACCTCGGATTCGATGTGTGGAGTCCCGTCGGGGACAGCACGCCGCACCTGCAACCAGGTGCCACCGACATCCTGCACCAGAACTCTGTCATGCTGTGTGGCCGTCACACGCTCCATGCCCGATGCGAGCTCCATGAGCCGCAGACGGTCATCGACAATATCCACCTTCCAGGAATGCGCGTCGTCCTGGCCCTGCCCTGCGGACAGGAAAAAGGTCGAGGTCTGCCGGAAGGGAGCATCCAGAGCGTAGAAGGCGGAGAATGTGGGGAGAGGCGTCTCGTCGATCACGTTCCCGGTTTCGGATTCGAGAAGAACGCAGCGTTCACCAGGATATTTTCCTGTGTCGTCGGGAGTTCCGGGAACGACGGCGAGCAGGTGTCGCCCGTCCGGAGTCTCCGCACAGACTCCGCTGCAGATTCCTCCGTCGGCCCAGGGAGAGTGCCGGAAGCTCCATACGACCGCACCACCACGGGAGTGATACGACACCGAGTCATGCCGGGACGCCGCGACGCCACTCCCGGCAGGGGTCATGTAATGGCACTCGGCAAGGTCCGTCAGCGGGACAGAGAGGGTGTCGTCGGAAGAGAGCGGCGGCTGGGCGGACGGACGTACCGTCCTGACCACCACCAGGTCCCTGGAGCGTGTCACCAGCCGCAACGTCCCGTTCCGGAACTGCCGCCCCTCAAAACCTCCCCAGGCTTCGGTGGCTCCTTCGACGGTCTCCTGGCCGATGAGCTGGGGGGTCATATCTTCGGGCATGTGTGCTTCCCGTTTCTCATGGGGCTCTGCGAGCGCTGTTGCCCGCCCGCGTTGATCAACTTGGAAATTGGAAATGCCGGATCTGCGTTCCGTGGTCTCCGGGGTTCAGTGGCCCTCTCACGATACCTCCGTAGGACCTGATGAGAGGTTCGCAGAACTCGTCGCACACGCTGCGCATCGCGGCGCCGTGCGTGGGCACCCGCCCCGCCCTGTCGATGAGGAATCCCAGGAGGTTCTCCTCCGCGTGGCCACCGAAATGCAATCTGGGAGAAAAGTACTGATCGTTGGGCAGCCACTTGGCCCCCCGGGCTTCGACGAGCTTCCGCTGTGCTGGAGTCAATTTCGCCTTGCTCGTGCCGGCCACCCAGATGTCTCCGGTTTTGTCATGGATCGCGGCGACCGTCTGACCTGCTTGGCCTCGCTTTTCCAGCACCTTGGACACGTCGGACGCGAGATCCTCCAGCTCTTGGCACGACGGTGCGAGCCCGAGGTCGTCGAACCATGTATGGGGATTGTGCGGATAGGTGCGGGGGTTGGGGGCGGCGTCGAGGCCGAGCGGGTCCGGCGTCGTGTAGCGGGCGGTCTCGGGGTCGTAGTGCCGGAAGTAGTTGTAGTGCAGACCCGTTTCGGGATCCTCGTACTGCCCCGGGAAACGCAGCGGCGTGTGGGCGATCGCGTCCCGGTTGCGTGTGGTGACGCCCCACAGCGTGGCACGGGAGCGCCAGGCGATGCCGCCCTGCTCGTCGACGAGTTCGGTGGGGGTGCCGACGAGGTCGGTGACGATGGCGAAGAAGCGGGAGTCGAACTCGTCCTGGCTCCTCGGCTTGCGCTCCAGCTGCGTGAGAGGGCGGTGGCCGTCGTGGTCCCAGGTGAGGGTGACGCCGGTGGTGCTGTCCGTCTGCTCGGCGAGGCGCGTCTCGTCCCAGGTGAAATACACCGCTTCGGCGGCCGTGACCCCGTCCTCGGCCATGCGGTACTTGGCGGTGCGGCGCCCCACCGGGTCGTACGTGTAGTGCCAGCGCGTGCCATCGGGGGTGACGCATGCGACGAGGTGGTCCTCGGCGTCCCACTCGTAGCGCCAGGTGTCGGGCTTCTTCGACAGACGGCGCTTCTGCCGCAGCACCATGCGGCCCGCGTCGTCGTACTCGTACCGGACCGCGCCGGCGGAGAGCAGACGGGTGTCGCTGTAGGTACGCGGGCCCCGGGCGTCGGTGCGGGGCGCCTTGTCGGGCCAGTTGGCCTCGGTCTGGTTGCCCGCCTGGTCGTAGGCGTAGGACTCGGTCCAGCCTTCGGCCGTGACCGTCAACGGGCGCCCCACCCGGTCCAGTTCCAGCCGTTGGCCTGCCCCCGTCGCCTCGTCGGTGATGGAGGTGACGTAGTTGTCCGCCCGATACGCGTAGGTGCGGGCCCGGACGTTCCCGGCCGGAGTGACCACGTCCTGTGCGACGGGACGGCCGGCCAGGTCCCAGGCCGTGGTCATGGCGACCGGGGAAGCGGTAGTGCCCAGGGCGCGTGTCAGCTCATGCCCGAGGAGATCGTGAGTGAACTCCATGCGGTGACCGTCGGTCGTCAGGGCGCTGCGGTTACCGGCGTCGTCGTAGGCGAGTTCGGTGTACGCGCCGGTGGGCGTGGTGCGTGAGGTGCGGCGGCCCATGACGTCGTACGTGTAGTGGGTGGTGCGGCCGTCCACCGTTTGCGACAGCAGGTTCCCCATGATGTCCCGCTCGAAAGCGAGCGTGGAGGTGGGGGACACCGCGCGAAGGAGAGCGCCCGCCGCGTCATAGGTGTAGTCGGTCCGCACCCCGGCCGCGTCCTTGGACGTCAGCTGACCGAGTGCGTTGTAGGTGTGGGTGATCTCCTGGCCGAGTGGGGTCGTGCGGGAGGTGATACGGCCCGACGCGTCATAGGCGTAACGGATTTCGCGGTTGTCGAAGTCGGCCTCCTGGATGAGATTGCCGACGCGGTCGTAGGTGTAGTCCCAGTTCAGGCCCTGCGCGTTGGTGACCCGGGTGAGTCGGAGCTGGCCGTCGTAGACGAAGGTGGACCGGGCGCCGTCGGGCTCGGTACGCGCCGCGAGCCTGTCGAAATGCGTGTACTCGAAACGGGTGGTGCCGCCTGCGGGATCGGTGCGCGTGAGGCAGTTGCCCTCGCCGTCCCAGGTGAGGTGTTCGGTGCGGCCGTCAGGTGTGGTGCGCTGCGATACGCGGCCTTCGACGGTCCATACCGTGCGGGTGACCGCACCCAGTGGGTCGGTGAGGGTGGTGGGGCGGCCGAACGCGTCGCGTTCGAGCACGGCGGTTCCACCGGAGGCATCGGTGACGGAGAGGGGCAGACCGGCGGCGTCGTTGGCATACGTGGCCGCTGCGCCCGACGCGTCTGTTGCGGTCGCGATGGCACCGGCGCGGTCGTGGGTGAACCGAATGGTGCCCCCGTTCGGGGCGGTCATGGCCGTGGTGTTGCCCAGCTCGTCGTACTCGCTGTGCCACGTCGTCCCGTCGTGGCCGGTCGAGGAGAGAGGGAGGTTCAGCTGGTTGTACGTCGCCGTGGCCCGGCTGCCGCCCGGGAGCTCGACGGCCGTGGGGTTGTGGGCCCTGTCGTACTCGTACCGGGTCGTGTTGCCGAGCGGGTCGGTGCGGGCGAGGAGGTTGTCGTAGCGGTCCCACTCGGAGGTCGTGGTGTTGCCGAGGGGGTCGGTCTCGGCGGTGACCTGGTACAGGTCGTTGAGCTGGTAGACGGTCGTGGCGCCGCAGGCGTCGGTGTAGTGCGTCCGGTGCCGGTCGGGGTCGTAGCTCCAGTGTGAGGAGAGGTAGCCCTCGGGGCCGATGGTCTGTGTGACGCGGTTGTCGTCGTCGTAGACGTAGCGGTACGTGGAGTCGTTCCGGTCCGTCCAGGAGGTGATGCGGGACCGCTCGTCGTAGCCGAACACCAGCGGCTTGCCCGACGAGTTCGCCACGTGCGTGAGGTTCCCGGCCGCGTCATGGCTGTAGGACATGACCTCGACCGGGCCCTCGGGGGTGCTCACCGTCAGACGGGTCAGGAGCCCGGCGAGGCAGTGCACGTCGACCCGGTAGCCGCCGGAGTGCACCAGCCTCGTGGGGGTGCCGTCCTCGAGACGGGAGACGGTGACCTCGTTGCCGTTGCGGTCGTGCCACCCGGTCAGCCAGTACCAGTCGTTCTCGTCGTCAGCGGGCCGGTCCGCGAAGGCGCGGACGACGCCCGTGTGAGGATCGGTGATGCGGTAGGTGACCTCCCCCGCGGCGCCGGTCGGAGCAGCGGTCAGCGGGAGGCGGGGGCCTTCTTCGGGCCACGCCCGCTCATCCGACCCGGCGGCGGGAAGCTTCGGGTAGGTCAGGATCGAGCCGTCCTCTCGGGCCCACAACACCCTTCCCCGGTCGTCCACTTCGAGGCGCTCGTCCAGCGTGGAGGCCCAGGACGGGCCGAAGAACTGGCCGTAGCGGTACGTGGAGAGATGCGTGCGGGTGAGGGCCAGCGGCAGAACGCCGGGCAGCTCCAGATCGGTCTGCGTCAGCAGCATTTCGCCGCTGGCCACATCGACCGGGTCGCCCCTGCAGGTACGGCTGTTCGCGCCCCGGCCGTTGAGGCGGGTGCCGCCCTGCGGATTCCTCATCGAGCCGGGCTTGACCCCCTTGAGGGCCGAACCGATCCCTCCGACGCCCTTGAGGAGCGCGGCCCCGCCCGCGACCATGCCCACGACGCCGAGCACGATCTCGGCTATGTTCCACTCGCCCGTCTCGGCCATGATGGACATGTTGATCCCCAACGACGCCGCACCGGCCACGATGCTGCCGATCGTCAGGGCGATTCCCAGCCCTTGCAGGCCAGGTATCAACAGGGCCAGCACGCCCAGCACCGCGCTGATGATGCCGAACGCCGTACTCAGCGCCTTCTTGATCTTGTCCCACAGGCTGTAGCCGGCGACCGACTCGTCCTTCGCGTCGTCCAGCTTCTGGGCCGCGACGGAGGCGTCCTCCTCGCGCACCTGCCGTGCGTCCTCGGCGAGCATGCGGGCGGCGTCGAGGTCCGCTTGCGCGTCATCGGCTTGCATCTGCGCCGTGGACTGCTTGCTGTGGGCCTCGTCGAGCGCCCGCCGCGTACTCGCCCGCGCCTCCGCGTCGTCCGGAGGATGTTCGGCCCCGTCCAGCCGGCCGATGTCGGCGCCGGCCGCGAGCACCACCTCGGTGGCCGAGGCCAGCCGCTCCTTGGCCTCCCGCCCCTTTTCCAGCGCGTGATCGGCATTCCGCTGCTGATCAAGCAGCGAACGGACATATGTGTCCAGCGCGCCGGCCGCCTGGTCGTACGAGCTGTGCAGCTTGCGCACCTGTTCGGCCAGGTCGCCCAGCTTGTCCCGGAGCTTCTCCATGCTCTTGCCCTCGCCCACCTGCTGGTTCTCCAGCCCGGAGACGAGGGGGAGGGCATCGCCCGCGTTGTCCGCCACGGAGCGATAGCTTCTCGCGAGCTCTCCGAGGACCTCCGCATCACCCGGAGTCGGGTCGTCCGAGAACCCGAAGACCGATTCCCACTCGGACACCGCCGGACGCGCCATGGCCGCGACCTCACTTTCCCTTGTCTGCTTCGCCCATGGGGCTTCCACCGGCCGCTTCCGCCGCGGGAGCTGCTCCGGCCGGGCCGTCCGGGTCCTCGAAGCGGAACGACTCCGCGATCGCGTCGAAGACCTCGTAGAACTGGTCCGCCAGATCCACGTTGGGGGTGGAGCTGGCGAGCACCAGGTAGTCCCGGCTGTTCGGTACCGGGATGAGGGTGTGCCGCATCGCGGTGGGGACCGGTGTCCCCCTGTGGTCCACGTCCTCGATCCTGGTGATCCGCCCGGCCGCTCCGACCTGGGGCAGTTCCAGCAACTCCACCTCGCCGGGGGGCAGTCCGGTGCCTTCCGCCTGGGTGCCGAGCTGCATGCCGGCCGCGACGACGAGGTCTGCCAGATCCTCCGACTGACCCTCGGGAACGGAGATACGGAGCACGGCCGTCGTGGCGCTGAGCACCAGGGGTCCGCTGCCCGCCTTGAGGATCCTGAGCATCCCCGACGCCCGCAGCGCGCCCCGCGCGTGCGCCTCGCGGGCGGTGCGCCGGGTACTGCGGATCAGCTCCTCCACCTGCTCGCGGGAGAGCCGCGGTGCCTTCTTCACCTGGGACTCGATACGGCGGCGGATCGACGCGTCCCGGGTGCTCGGGTCGAGGTCGAGATGCCACCAGGAGTCGGGGAACCTCAGCGTGTAGCCCGCAGGCGCGCCCTCGGGCTGCTCCGTGACCGGATGCGTCATGACGCCCTTCCCTTCCGCACGACGTCTCCTGTCACGCGTCGTTCTTCTGTCACGCGTCCTTCTTCGATTCGTCCAGCGAGTCGGCGCTGTCCTCGTCCGTCTTCGTGAAGTTCTCGGAGATCGCGTCCGCGTTCTCGGAGAACTTCTTCACGTTGTCGTGAACCCGTTCGTGACCCGCCACCCACGCCTTGTCGAACCCGTCGAGAGCCTCAGCGAGCCGGCTGTCGCCGACGAAGCTCTCGAAGTCCTCCCGGTCGCCCGTGGCGTGGAAGAGGGTCGCGCTGTTGCCGATCAGATCCCCGATGTTCTGGAGCTCCCTGGCCGTGTCCTTCAGGTCCTGCACGGGAACGCTGATGCGACCCATCGGCTCCTCCTCTCCTGCTACGGCCGTCCGGCCCCGCCCTCACAGGGGAGGGCGGGGCCGGACGGTGCCGGGCACGTCAGCCGAGGGAGCCGGACGTCTGGTCGTCGGTGTCGACGAACGCGTCGGCGACCTGCTTGATGAACTCGCTGACGCCCTGCAGCCCTTCGATCGCCTCCTGGGTGCCGTTCTTGTACTCCTCCCAGTAGGGACGGAACTTGGTCTCGGAGCCCGGCGTCGCGTAGGCGGCCTCGACCATCTCCTCCATCTTGGTGTTGGCCTCGTGGAGGCTCTGCTGCATGTGCTCTTTCTGGTTCTGCAGCCAGGTCGAGGCCTCCTGCATCTCTTCCGGGCTGATCTGGATGTTGCCGCCGGCCATGCCGATTCCCTCCGTCGCTCCGTATCGCCGCGGCCGTCGGGCCGCACACACCGGGCTCTACGGGGCACCTGCCGGGGTGGTTCACGCCTGTTGCGAAACGGAGGTGCGGCCCGCGCCGGGCAGCGTGCCGTCGAGGGTCCCCGCTGGGAGGACCTTGCTCGAGTTGTGCTCGCGGACGATCCGCCAGCCGTCCGGCGTCCGGCGCCAGACGAGTGAGGTCGTGGTGCGGATGTCCGTGGCGCCGCCGGGCAGGGTGATCCGCGCTACGAACGTCAGGGTGGACGCGGCCAGATCGTGGCCCGCGATGACGTGTGGCCCGTCGTCGACTTCATGATGCGCGGAGACCATCGCGCGAAAGCCGGGCTCCCAGATCGAGCCGTAGCCGGCGGCTGTGGTCGCCACACGCTGATCGGGGTCGAAGTCGTCGTAGAGGCGGACGTCCGGGGAGCCGAAGTCGTAGAACTCGCCGAAGGTGCGCCGGAAGTCGAACGGCGCGTCCCCCTCGTCGCGTTCCCAGCCGAACACCCACCGGACGTGCAGGTCCGCGATCTCTTGTTCAGCGTTCATGGCTCGACGTTAGGGCGGCGGGGGAGGGGCAGGGAGGGTCTGTCACACCCACCCATGCCTGCCCCGCCGGTTGCGTGACAGCATGATCGCGGGCACCGCGGCGAGGACGAAGAGCGCTCCCGCCATCGCTACGTAGAGGTACACGCCGGTCGCCGTGCTCACCGGGGCACCGTCGGCGGAGGCCCCGGGAACGAGGGTCGCCTTGAGCACCTCGCCCCCAAGGATGTTGAAGACGACCGAGCCGAGGGCGAGTACGACCGACACCAGACCGGCGATCGTGCCCTGCCGCTCGGGTGATTCGATGTCTGTCGCCAGGTTGTAGCCGGAGGCGCCGATCGCGCCGGCGGCCATGCCGAGCATGGTGCCGCAGGCGATCGCCACGGGGAGCACTGACACGCCCGCCAGCATCCCGAAGGTCGCCACGGTCCCGACGGCGATGCCGCCGAGGAGGGGCAGCGCGGGACCGAACCGCCCCGCGATCCATCCCGCGCACGTGCCGCCGATCACGATGCCGAGATTGGGCGCGGCGAGCAGCACCGCGATCGCCTCTCCGTCGCCCAGCCCGTACCCGAGCCCCAGCTCGGCGGGCACCTGGGCGATGATGCCCGTCAGTTGCAGCATGCTCCGGAAAGAGCCTGCCGCGAGTACCAGGGCCAGCAGCGTCAGCAGGATCGGGCGGCTGAGGCCCCGGATGTCGATGATGGGTTCGTCGACCCGCAGCGCGAGGAACGCCCAGCCGGCCAACGCCGCGGCACCGGCCGCCGGCAGCGCGAGCATGCCCACGGACAGCCATCCGAGGTCACCCCCGAGGCTGGTGTAGGCGAGCACCGCGCCGAGGCCGCCGCCGAGCAGGAGCGCCCCGCCCACGTCGATCCGGCCGGTGCCGCGGATCGGTGACTCCGGGATGAAGGCACGCACGCAGAGCGCGGCCGCCGCGGCGAGCAGCGCCGCCACGATGAACACGCCCCGGTAGCCGAACACGTCGATGACCGGCTGCATCAGGAACGGCTCGATGATTCCGACGACCGACGAGCCGGACGTCACCAGCCCCACCAGGGCCATCGCCACCCGCGGCGTGCAGATCTGGCGTGCGAGGGCCACCGTGAGGAAGACCGCGGCGAAGGCGGCGCCCTGGAGGAAGCGCCCCACCAGGAAGATCCAGACGTTGGGGGCCACGAGGCAGACCAGCGCTCCCGCGCAGGCGAGGAGCAGCGTGGCGATGAGGATCCGGCGCTTGCCGAAGAGGTCGGCGCTCTTCGCGAGCAGCGGCGACCAGATAGCCCCGGCCAGCATCGCGCTCGCGTTCAGCCACGCGGCCTGGTCGGTGTCGAAATGCTCCAATAACTGGGGCAGGACCATCATGGGCGAGCCGATGACCACGTCGGCCAGGACGTTGGCGAGGGTGAGCACGGCGGCCCAGAGGATGAGCTGCCTGCTCCAGCGTTGCTCCTGGGCGGGCGGGGCGGGCTTTTCCAGTGTGTCTTTCACTCTGCGTTCTCTCCAGCGAGTCGGGGGGTGGTCCGCTGAGGGCCGTCGGGAGTTGTCCGCATCGCTCGCAGCGCCTCGTTGCGGGCGGCGATGGCGGCCCAACTGGTCGGCAGCATGCGGTCGCGACCGCTGTACACACGGTTCTGGGCGAACGTGACATACGGGCGCTGCCGGGCCTCGTACCGTGCGAACGCGGCGGTGTGGTCATCGCCGCTCCGTTCGAGTTCCTCGGCGAGGAAGCGGGCGCCGGTGAGCGCGAGTGAGGTGCCCCGGCCGGACAGGAAGGCCGGGCTGTACCCGGCGTCCCCGACGAGCGCGACCCGGCCGCGGTGCCAGGAGGGCAGATGGATCTGGCTCGCGGAGGTGAAGAAGAAACCAGGATCGGCGAGGGCCGCGTCGAGCAACTCCGGGATCCGCCACGACCGGTGGCCCGCGAAGGCGTCGATGAGGATCTTCTTCTGGGCGTCCAGGTCGCGGTGGTCGTAGTCGATGGGTTCCGAGCGGAACTGGAAGACCGCGACGGCCCTGCCCTTGTACCGGAAGACGCCCGCCATGCGGTTGGGGACGTTGTAGATCGAGTTGGCGCCTTCGGTTGACGCCTCGCCGGGGTGGTCGGCGAGGGCGAAGTAGACACCCAGGTGCCGGAGGTAGTCCTCCTCGGGCCCGAACACCAGCTCGCGTACGACGGAGTGCTGGCCGTCGGCACCGAGCACCAGGTCGTACCGCCCCGTGCGGCCCGATGCGAAACGCACGTCGACACCGCCGCCGTTCTCCCCGTCGCCCTCACCGCCGTCGGTCAGCGTCTCGATCGAGTCGCCGAAGCGGATCGTCGCGGTTTCGGGGAGGGCGTCGGCGAGGATCCGCACGAGGTCCTCGCGGAGGAGCTCGATGTCGTCGTCGGAGTCACTGATCTCCGCCATCGGGATCCGGGCCACCGGTTCGCCCGCGCTGTCGACGAACTGGGTGAGCTCGGACATCCGCACCCGTTGCTTCTGGATCCTGGCGAGCAGTCCCATTCTGTCCACGGCCTCGATCGCGTCACCGCGGATGTCGATGGGTGTGCCCGCGAGCCGGAGGTGGCGCCCGTACTCGACGACGGTGATGTCGTGGCCGCGGGTGCCGAGCTCACGCGCGCAGGCGAGCCCGGCGACACCGGCTCCGGAGACAAGGATGTTCATGTGTGCGCTCCAGGTTTCGCTGAGGTGAGTGTCCGACAGCTAAAGAAACAATCTGTCGCTTTTAGCGAGCGTACTCAGCACCGGCTTGCACCGCAACGCCGCACTTGACGACAATCGGCACCCGAGCAGAGAAACAGGAGGTGAGCGCGGCGATGGCCGACGGGACCGCTGACCGGTCGCCCGCGCGGCGCCCCGGTGGCCGCAACGCGCGCGTGAGAGCGCAGATCCTCGCCGCGACGGTCGAGCTCGTGGCACGCGACGGCATCGCGGGCTTCCGCTACGAGGAGGTCGCCGAGTTCGCCGGCGTGCACAAGACCAGCGTCTACCGCAACTGGCCGGACCGCGAGGAACTGGTGGTCGAAGCCCTGCTGCGCTACGCCGAGGATCTCGCGTCGGTCGCCGACACCGGCGACATCCACCGGGACCTGGTGGACTTCCTGCTGGCCCTCGCCGGTGGCCTGGAAACACCGTTCGGCCGGACCCTCGAACAGGCACTCCAGCCCGCCCGCCAGAGCGCCACCGTCGAGGCGCTCACCAAGATCCTGGACCAGCGCAGGGCCGCCCTGCAGCGGCGCGTGGACACCGCTGTCGACCGGGGCGAACTCCCCCCGGTCGACAGCGCCTTCCTCGGCGAGATGATCTCGGGCCCGGTGCACCTCATCGCCAACCGCGGCATGCGCTCGTTCACCCGCGCGGACGCGGAGCGCATCGTCAGCGTCGTACTCGCCGGCATCCGGGCGACGGCACCCCACGTCTGAGCAACCGCCCTGGCCCCCGGGCGGGTTCAGCTGTGCGCGGCCCTCTGCATCACCTCATCCGACGGTCGCGGCCCGCACACACAGCACGTCCGGCAGATGTGAGGCGAGCTGCTGCCATGTGTCGCCGTCGTCCGCGGACGCGAACACCTCGCCGTTGCGGTTGCCGAAGTAGACACCCGCCGGATCGCCGTCGTCCGCGCACATCGCGTCGCGCAGCACCGTGCCGTAGTGGTCCTCCTGGGGCAGCCCCGCCGAGAGCGGCTCCCAGCTCTTGCCCGCGTCCGCCGTCCGGTAGACGCGGCACCGGTGGTCGGCCGGGACCCGGTCGGCGTCGGCGTTGATCGGGAACACATACGCCGTGTCACCTCGGTGCGGGTGCGCGACCGCCGCGAAACCGAACGTGGACGGCAGGCCCTCGCCGATGTCCGTCCAGTGCGCGCCCGCGTCGTCGCTGCGGTACACACCCCAGTGGTTCTGCAGATACAGCCGGTCCGGGCTCACCGCGTCCCGCGCGACCTTGTGCACGCACTGGCCGAACTCCGGGTTCGGGTCGGGCAGGAACACCGCCGAGACACCCGAGTTGGAAGGCGCCCAGCTGGCGCCGCCGTCCAGTGTGCGGAAGACGCCGGCGGTGGAGACGGCGACCGTCACGGCCTGCGGGTCGCGCGCGTCGGTGAGCACCGTGTGCAGCCCCTCACCGCCGCCGCCCGGCACCCACTTCGACCGGGTGGGGTGCTCCCACAGGGGCCGGACCAGTTCGAACGTCTCCCCGCGGTCCTCCGAGCGGTACAGCGCGGCCGGTTCCGTACCCGCGTACACCACGTCCGGCTCGGCGGCGGCCGGGTGCAGCTGCCACACCCGCTCCAGGGACGCCCCGGTGTCCTTGGGGAACTTGACGGCGGGGTGCGCCGGTTCGGTCCAGGTGCGGCCGAGGTCGTCGGAGTGGAACACGGACGGGCCCCAGTGCGCGCTGTCGCCGCCGGCCAGCAGCCGAGGGGTCGCGCCCCGGGTGTCGACGGCGACCGAGTACACGGCCTGCGCGTTGAAGTAGGGACTCTCGTCGAACTCCCAGGCGCCACCACCCCGCCGGCGCCCGATGAACAAGCCTTTGCGCGTGCCCACGGCGAGCAGTACCTCGGCCATGCCGATCACCTCCGCGGCGTCGTCGTCGACGCCCTCGTCTCTGACACCGGCCAGTCTGCACCCCACCACTGACAGTCACCTCTGGAACGGGCTCCGATGCAGGTCAGGCGGGTGTCGGAGGCCGCCGCGGGGTTCTTCGGAGCGCGTGCCGGGGGGCGCCCGTACGGGCCGGGCGGCGTGGGGGCCGTCACGTCGGAGTAGGTGCAGTGAGCATCCAGGGGCCGTCTTCCGTATGCAGAGGGCGGCGGGATGGTCATGCGCGCATGAGGAGGATGCCTTCGATGGCGTTACGAGGTCCGAAGGTGTGGCTGTGGCGCTGGCGGCGCAATCCGCTCAAGCGCCGCGCCGACAGGGTGGAGGCCTGGGTCGTGCTGGGCGTGTGGACACTGACCGTGTTCGTCGGGGTGCTGGCCGGGACGACGGTCAGCGGGTCCGTCGAGGACGGGCTGGCCCGGGAGCGCGTCGAGTGGCGGCCCCTCGTGGCCCGGCTGGACGAGCGGGCTCCCGGGAGGGCCTCCGAGAACGGTGGCGTGTCCCGTACCGAGCAGGTGTGGGCGAAGGCGACGTGGACCGCTGTCGACGGCTCCGCGCACTCCGGACAGCTCCGGGTCCCGGCGGGCAGCGCCGCCGGGACACCGGTCACGGTGTGGACGGACCCCGAGGGCCGCCAGGTGACCCGCCCGGTCACCGAGTCCCAGGCCCACGTGCGGGCCTTCCTGACCGGCGGCGTGGCGGGCATCGGCGCCGCGGCCCTGCCGCTGGTCGGCGGCCGGGCCCTGCGCCGCCGGCTGGAACGCGGCCGTATGGACCAGTGGGACGCCGAGTGGTCCCGCTTCGGGCCGATGTGGGGACGTACGACGGGGTGAGGCTCGGGGAGGCCGCCCACGGATCTCACCTACCCGTGTCCCACGCCGGCCAGCGCCTCCCGGCACACCCGCAGCAACCCCTCGTCCTCGTGGATGTCGTGGCTGCCGTAGCCGCGGACGTCGGCCCGGTGCCGCCGTGGGGACGCGAGCTCGGTTCGGAGCAGGTCGTGCAGGGGTGCTCCCGCGAGCCCCAGGGTGGCCACACACCCGGCGACCGGCGTGCGGGTGCGCGGATCCTCCGCCCACGCGGAGCGGAGGACGGGAAGGAACTGTTCCGGCTCCCCGGCGATCCGCCACACCGCGCACGCGGCCGTGGCCCGCTCCCGTGCGTCGCCGGAGCCGGCGATCCGCCGCAGCCCGGGCAGGGCCGGGCGGGCCGCCGGTCCCAGTCGTGCGAGTGTGTCCGCGGCTGCCGCGCGGCGACGCCGGTCGCCGCTGACGGTCAACTCGCGGAGCAGCGCGGGCAGCACGGTGTCCGGCTCGCCCGTGATCGACCACAGCGCCTCCGCCGCCGCCACGGCGCGGTCCGTCTCCAGCAGTCCGCGCAGATCCGGTACCGCCTCGTCCGCGGCCCTGCCGAACGCGCCGAGGGCACGGACCGCCGCCCCCGTGAGGGCGTCGCGCGGCCGCGGCCCGTCCGGCATGCCGCGCAAGAGGCGTAACACCGCGGGTATGGACTCGGCGTCGCCCAGGGCCGTGAGCGCCGACAGCAGGGGAGCGGCCCGCTCGTGCGTGTCGGGGCCGTCGGGCGGAACGCGGGCGAGCCGGCGCCGCAGAGCGGGAGCCAGCGGCGAGGCCGCCGGCCCCAGGTGGGGTATCGCGTAGCCCAGGTCGTCCGGCACGACCGGGCCCGCCAGCACCTCGGACAGCACCGGCGTGGCCCGTGGATCCCCCGTCCTGGCGAGGGCCTTGAGCGGACCGCCCAGCGTCGGCCCGCCCCGCTCCCCGTGCCGGAGGCGAAACTCGGGACGGAGGGTCACCAGCGCGTGGAGGTGGTCCGCGGCCGGCCCGGCCAGCTCGAAGAGCTCCACCAGGACGGCGGTCGCCGCGTCATGCAACCGGCCTTCGTCGGCTCCCAGTTGGGCACCGATGAGGGCGACCGGCTCCGCGCCGCCGGTACGCCACTCGCGGAACAGCCCGGCCGACATCCACACGGCGTTGCACCGGTCGAGGGGATCCGGGCTGGTCAACTGCCCGCACAGCAGGGCGACCCGGTCGGTGACCCGGCTGCCGAGCGCGGAGTGCAGCGTCCGCATCAGCTGGGAGCCCTCCTCGTCCGAGGGGCGCAGGCGCCGCAGCCGGTCGGCGAGCGTGTCCGGGCCGGGACGGCCGCTCCCGTGGCCGGTGCGGGTGTGCTCCCCGGATCTGTCCCTGAGCAACCGGACGACGGCCGGTACGAGATTGGCGGGAAGTAGCTCCGGCGCGCATCCCGCCAGCTGGCCGAGCGCGGCGAGCCGCAGCCCCGGGCCGTACGGGGGGCCGCTCAACTCCGCCAGCAGGTCCACCGCCCCGGAGGCGTGCTCCTGGTGCCGCCCGGCGAACAGGCCGAGGCTCGCGGCCAGGGCGAGCAGAACCCGGTCGTCCCGCTCCACGGTGATCCGCTCCCGCAACAGGGCGAGCACCCGGGCCGGTGGACCCAGGAACCGCACGAGCGCGCCCGCGGCCGCCCGGCGAACCCCGGCGTCCGCGTCCCCCGCGAGCCGGACGAAGACATCGGCGCCCGCGTGCAGCGCGGCACGGGCCATCGCGGCGTTCTCCTCCGCGGAGGCACCTTCGTCACCTGCGATGTCACCGATGCTGACGAGGAGTTCCACGACGCCGGCCCGGTCCCGCACCTCCTCGCGGACGGCGAGTGCGAGGAGGAACGGAACACAGGCGAGGGTCGCGTCGTACACGCCTCCCTGGTGGTGCACGGCGCCGTACATCCCGTCGAGCGCGCTCTCCCGCTCGGCCGGGTCGGCGGAGGCCAGTCCCCGGAGCAGTCCGGGCACGTCCTCCGCGCTGCCGTACGCATGCCGCAGCGAGGCCCAGTCGACCTCGTCGATCCCCCTGAACACGTTGTCCTCCCCAGGCGAAGTACCAACTGACGGGGAGTCTGCACCACGGCACTGACAACGAAGCGGAATCGGGAGATGACGGTGCGCGATCTGTGCGCCGGTTGGCTGACGACAGCTCAGTCCCTCGCCGGCAAGCGGTGGTTCGGTCCCCGTTCAGTCCCCTCCGGGCAACGCGCGCTCCAGGATCGCGTCGAGGCCGGCCGTCTCCGGCAGCGTCCCGAACGCCTGCCCCCAGTCGCCCCCGAGCCGGCTCGCGCAGAACGCGTCGGCGACCGCCGGCGGGGCGTACCGGACGAGGAGGGAGGCCTGGAGCGTCAGGGCCATCTGCTCCACGAGCCGGCGGGCCGTCGTCTGCGACGCCTCGGGCAGCCGGTCCTTGAGCCGGGTCACCGCCGCGTCCAGCCGGGCGTCGGCGCCCCGGGCCAGGTCCAGCTCGCCGAACAGCGCCTCGGCGGTGCCCGGTTCGCGGCTGAGCGCCCGCAGCACGTCGAGGGCGTTGACGTTCCCCGAGCCCTCCCAGATCGACAGCAGGGGAGCCTCGCGGTAGTGCCGGGGCATGCCCGAGTCCTCGACGTAGCCGTTGCCGCCGAGGCACTCCAGGGCCTCCGCGGTGAAGGCCGGACCCCGCTTGGTCACCCAGTACTTGCCGACGGCGGTGGCGATCCGGCGGAACGCGGCCTCCGCCCCGTCCACGTCGTCTCCGCGGACCGCCCGGTCGGCCGCCCCGGCCAGCCGCAGGGTGAGCGTGGTGGCGGCCTCGGACTCCAGCGCCAGATCGGCCAGCACATTGCGCATCAGCGGCTGGTCCACCAGCCGGGCGCCGAACGCGCTGCGGTGGCGCGCGTGGTGCCCCGCCTCGACGAGGGACTTGCGCATCAGCGCGGCCGACATCATCACGCAGTCGAGACGTGTGCAGTTGACCATCTCGATGATGGTCTTCACCCCGTGGCCCTCGGGCCCGACCAGCCAGGCCACGGTCCCGTCGAACTCGGGCTCGGAGGAGGCGTTGGAGCGGTTGCCCAGCTTGTCCTTCAGCCGCTGGATGCGGAAGGTGTTGCGGGTGCCGTCGGGCAGTACGCGCGGCACCAGGAAGCAGGACAGGCCGTCCGGGGCCTGCGCCAGCACGAGGAACACGTCGCACATCGGCGCCGAGGTGAACCACTTGTGCCCGCGCAGGGTGTACACCCCGGGCTCGGCCGTGGGCGTGGCCGTCGTGGTGTTCGTCCGGACGTCGGAGCCGCCCTGCTTCTCCGTCATCCCCATGCCCGCCAGCAGGCCCCGCTTCTGAGTGGGCACCCGGAGGCCGGGCTCGTACTCCCGGCTCGTCAGCAGCGGCTCGTAGACCTTCGCCAGCTCCGGCTGCCTGCGCAGCGCGGGTACCGCCGCGTAGGTCATCGATGTCGGACAGCCGTGGCCGGCCTCGGTGTGCCCCCAGACCAGTCCGCCGGCGGACCGGGCGACATGCGCCCCGGGCCTGTCGTCGGCCCAGGGCGACGCGCCCAGCCCCTCCGTGATCGCGGTGCGCATCAGGTGGTGCCAGCTCGGGTGGAACTCGACCTCGTCCACCCGGTTGCCGTACCGGTCGTGCGTGCGCAGCTCCGGCTCGTGACGGTTGGCCAGATCGGCCCACTCCTGGGCCTGGGCGCTGCCGGCCCGCCTGCCGAGCCGGCGCAGTTCCTCCTCGGCCCACCCGGCGCCCTCCCGCCGCAGGCCCTCCAGCAGGGCCTTGTCGTCGGAGGCGTCGTACGGGGTGAGAGGCGGGGCCTGGTTGGTGACGTCGTGCGTGGCGGGTCCGCCGTCCGCATGCTGTTCGTCCAGTGTCGAGACCATAGGCCGAGTGTTGCACTCCGTCTGCGACCGCAGCAATACTGCAACATAGCTGCCGCCGCGTACAGTACGTGACCATGCCGATGAACGTCCCGGCGCGGCCCGGCGCACTCGACCTGCGCCCCCTGTCCGCGCGGTCGGTCGTGCTGAGCCTGCTGCTCGGGACGCATCCCCCCGAACTGCCCGTCAGGGAGCTCGTGCGGCTCGTGGAGGGCTTCGACGTCGGCGGCTCCACGCTGCGGGCGGCGCTCAGCCGGATGGTGGCCGCCGGTGACCTGCGGCGCACGGACATCGGCTACCGCCTCAGCGACCGGCTGCTGGAACGTCAGCGCCGCCAGGACGACGCCGTACACCCTCGAACCCGCGCGTGGGACGGCGACTGGGAGATGGTCGTGATCACCGCGACGGGGCGCGGCCCCGCCGAACGCGCCGACCTGCGGGCCCGGCTGACCGGACTCCGCCTCGCCGAACTCCGTGAGGGGGTCTGGCTCCGGCCCGCCAACCTGGACCGAGCCCTCCCCGGCGATCTGGACCAGGTGTCCCAGTGCTATACGGCCCGCCCCGACCGGCCCCCGCGCGACCTGGCCGCGTCCCTGTGGCCGCTGGTCACCTGGCCTGCCACGGCCCGCGCGCTGCTCGGCCACATCGCCGACGCACACCGCCCGGCCGATCGCCTGGCCGCCTTCGCCGCCGTCGTACGGCACCTGCTGGCCGATCCGGTCCTGCCGCCCGGGATCCTGCCCGCCGACTGGCCCGGCGCCGAACTGCGCGTGGCCTACACCGACTACCAGCAGGAGCTGATCGGGGAGGTCCGCGCCCGCGTGCGGGGCGCATGACGCGGACGGCCGTGCGCGGCGCCCGCCGGGACGCTGCGCACGGCCGCCTTCACCGTGGGGGGGGGGCTGCTTGAGGTACTACCGGTGGCTACTACCGCTATCTACTACCTGTAGGTGACGTCCGAGGTCGAGTACAGGCAGTTCTTGCTGTCGGGTCCCGACCCCACAGCGGTGTTGTTGTTGTACTTCTGGCAGGGGACGACCTTGCGGCCGGAGTCGTTGCGGATCGTGATGCCCCGCAGCGTCGCCGCGTCGTTGCGGTTGACGTTGATGCCGACGATGCGCGCGGTGGAGCCCGTGCCGGTCACGTCGATGTTGCTGAGGTTGACCTTGCGCGTGTACTGCGTGGAGCAGTCGCCGCAGGAGCGGTAGAGCGTCTTGAACTCCTGCACCGCGAAGTTGGAGATGCTCAGCGTGCCGCCGCCGTTGTGCTGGAAGACCTTGTCCGCCGCCTTCTTGGCGCCGCCGCCGATCACCTGGTACGTGGCGCCGTTGCCGCCGCGGAAGGTGGCGGCGTCCTCGCCGACGTCCTCCCACCAGACGTTCTGGAGCGTGCAGCTGCCCTCGCAGTGGATGCCGTCGGCCGCGGGGGCGCCGAGGATGACGTTCTTCAGCACCGCGCCGTTCGCGAGCTTGAAGATCGGGTCCTGGCCCTCCTGCTGTCCGTCACCGGCCAGGTCCCCGGTGCCGTAGTACCGCTTCATCCCGTAGTCCTTGGTGCCGGACACGGAGATGGTGGAGGAGGTGCCCTGGCTGCCGTTGGGGGTCGGCCAGGTGGCCGCGCTCGCAGTGGGTGCATGGGTGGTCATGATCATGCCAACCGAAAGGCCGAGGGTGGCCAGTGCTCCGGTCAGCGCGCGCCTGCGGGCGCGCGGACGTGTCGCAGAAGTCATGTCCCGATTCCTTCTGTCGTCTGAGTGAGTGAGGGGGAGTTGCGGTGTCCGGGCGGACGGGGTGTCAGAGCCTTCCGGCGCCCGCACCCGACGTCACCGAGGTGACGACGGACGAGGCCGGCTCCGCCGAATAGCCGTACGGCGGGCTGGTGAAGCTGCCGACGCGCGAGACCTCGGTCGCGGCTCCACCGAGATCGTTGCCGCGCAGGTTGGCGTATCCGTCGACGTCGCTGCTTCGGTTCGTGGTGACCGCGATCTTCGTCGAGCGGAAGACGTTGTTCTCGACCAGCATCTGGGCGCCCATGCGCGAGTGGCAGGCGGTGTCGGCGCCCTCGACGTAGTTGTTGTAGAAGTGCCCGGTGCCGAAGCGCAGGCTGGGGATGCGCGAGTACACGTTGGCGAAGTGGTTGTGGTGGTACGTCACCCTCAGCTTGCCGGTGTCCTCGCTCGCGTTGTTGTCGCTGTGGCCGACGAGTGAGCCCTTGAAGTGGTTCTTGAAGGTGTTCCAGGACACCGTCACGTTGTCCGCGCCGTGGTTGACGTCCAGCAGGCCGTCGTAGAAGTCCTTGTCGTGGTCGCGGTCGGCCGAGAAGGAGTTGTGGTCGATCCAGACCCTGGTGGATGCCTCGACGGTGATGCCGTCGGCGGGCGCGACCGGCTTGCTGATGTTCAGGTTGCGGACGACGACGTTCGAGACCTTCTTCAGCCGCAGTCCGCCACCGGTGAACCCGGAGGCCGAACCCACGCCCAGAACGGTCGTGTTGGACCCGATGTCGACCTGACCGCTCAGCGAGATCAGGCCGTTGACCCGGACGACCTTGGCCGTGTTGCCGGTGACCGCCGACTTGAAGGCGCTCAGCGTGGAGACGGTGACCGCCGAGGCGCTGCCGCCGCCGGTCGTCCCCGCGCCGAACCCGATCGGCGAGGTCTCGGCGGCCCCGGCCGGCTGGGGAACGGCCAGGACCGCCACGGTCGCCAACGCGGACGCGGCGGCGACGGCGAGGGTGGATCTGTGTACACGTGTACGTGGGGGAGTACGCATGTGGGGTGCGTCCCTTCGTGGTGCCGTCATGGTGCAGGTCGGTCATGTACATGAATGACGTTCGCCATGTTGTTCACCGCGCGCGCTGCGTACGACCGGCCCGGAGGTCGCGGTCACACTGCTGAACGGAACGTAGGGGGCAAGCGCTTTCTAGTCAACGCCTCGCGCAGAACACATTCGGCCGGTCCTGGTCAGGCCGCGGGCGTCGCGGGGATGGCGTGGGAGCGCTTCCATGAAAGCCATGTGCATGTCACCATGCCGACGAACGCTTCCCTTCACGAGAGGGCGGGTCGATGAGGACTCCGCGCATGCGTACGTTCGTCAGTGGACTCGTGTTCATGCTGGTGGCCGTCGGTGCCCTGGCCGCGCCGCCGGGACCGGCGGCCGCCGGCACCTCGCGGCCCGGCCACGAGAGATCGCTGCCCGGCTCGTTCACATGGTCATCGAGCGGCCCGCTGATCAGCCCCAAGCCGGACGCGGCCCACCCGATCCTGTCGGTCAAGGACCCGACGGTCTTCCGCTACCGGGACCGCTGGCACGTCTACTTCACGACCGCCGACACCGCCGGACGCTGGAGCCTCGGACACACGAGCTTCACCGACTGGTCCGAGGCCGCCTCGGCGCCCCAGACGTTCCTGGACGCCAACCCGAACATCGGCAACCGGTACGCGGCAGCGCCCCAGGTGTTCTACTTTGCGCCCCAGCAGACCTGGTACATGGTCTACCAGACCGGCCCACCCTCCTACTCCACGACCAAGGACCCCTCGGACCCGCTCAGCTGGAGCGCGCCGCGCGACTTCTTCGGCAGCGAGCCGCCGATCGTCACCGAGAACAAGGGCGACGGCGCCTGGCTCGACTTCTGGACGACCTGCGACCGGACGGACTGCTACCTGTTCTTCTCCGACGGCAACGGCCACCAGTACCGCTCGCGCACCAGCCTCGCCGCGTTCCCCAACGGCTTCCGGGACACCGCCATCGTGCTGTCCGAGCCCAACCGCTTCGACCTCTTCGAGGGGGGCAACGTCTACCGGCTCGGCGACGGCTCCGGCTACCTCATGCTCGTCGAGGCGCTCGCGACCGGATCCGACTGGCGGCGCTACTTCCGGGCCTGGCGTTCCGACGGACTGGGCGGCGCCTGGACGCCGCTGGCCGACACCGAGGCCAACCCCTTCGCCCGCAACAGCAACGTCACCTTCGAGGCCGGACAGCCGGCCTGGACCAGGGACTTCAGCCACGGCGAGATGATCCGCTCCGGCGTCGACCAGACCCTCACGATCGACCCGTGCCGTCTGCGGTTCCTCTACCAGGGCATGGACCCCGCGTCGAGCGGCGAGTACTACCGGCTGCCCTGGCGGCTCGCCCTGCTGACCCAGACGAACCCCACCTGCTGAACCGCCGTACGACGTCCTGCGAGCCGCGCCTCACAACGGAAGGGACACGGACGTGCCTGCCACCCCCCGCCCCACGACGAGGAGACCGCTGCGGTCGGTCCTCCTCGCACTCGTCGCCGCGCTGCTGCCGATGCTCGCGGCCACGGTGCTCACCGCGCCCTCGGCCGCCGCCCGCGAGCCGGCCGGCGGTTCTGCCCGCGAGGAGGCCGTGCCCGCCGCGGCCCTCACCGAGGTCACGAACTTCGGTACGAACCCCAGCAACCTGCGGATGTACCTGTACGTGCCGGAGAGCGTCAGGCCGAACCCGGCGGTCGTGGTCGCCGTGCACTGGTGCACCGGCTCCGGCCCGGACATGTACAACGGCACCGAGTACGACACGCTGGCCGACCAGTACGGGTTCATCGTGCTCTACCCGTCCGTCACCCGTAGCAGCAAGTGCTTCGACGTCTCCTCGCCCCAGGCGCTGCGCCGCGGCGGCGGCAGCGACCCGGTCGGCATCAAGTCGATGATCGACTGGGTCACCCGCACCTACGACGCCGACACCGGGCGGGTGTTCGCCACCGGCATCTCCTCCGGCGCGATGATGACGAACGTCCTGCTCGGCGACTACCCCGACGTGTTCGCGGCGGGCGCCGCCTTCTCGGGCGTCCCGTTCGCCTGCTTCGCCACCACCAACGGCTCCGAGTGGAACAGCGACTGCTCGGGCGGCACGCTCACCCACACCCCGAAGGAGTGGGGCGACCTGGTCCGGAAGGCCTACCCCGGCTACACCGGCCCCCGCCCGCGGATGCAGATCTGGCACGGCACCCAGGACGACGTCCTGCGCTACCCCAACTTCGGGGAGCAGATCAAGCAGTGGACGAACGTGCACGGCGTGAGCCAGACGCCGACCGCCACGGACACACCCCAGTCCGGCTGGACCCGCAGCCGCTACGGCTCCACGGGTGACCGGGCCCCCGTGGAAGCCATCAGCCTCCAGGGCGTCGGCCACAACCTGTACGCCCATGGCATGGCCTCCCGTGTGCTCACCTTCTTCGGCCTGGACAGCTCGGGCCCGGCGCCACAGCCCCAGCCCGGCGCCTGCAAGGTGACGTCCACGGTCAACGCCTGGAACACCGGCCTGACCGCGTCCGTGACCCTCACCAACACCGGTACGACGACCGTCAACGGCTGGAAACTCGGCTTCGCACTCCCCGCCGGCCAGACCGTCACGGGCGGCTGGGGCGCCACCTACGCGCCGTCGTCCGGGACGGTCACCGCCACCAACGTGTCGTACAACGGCACGATCGCGCCGGGCGCGAGTGTCGGCATCGGCTACCAGGCGAGCCATGGCGGCAACAGTGCCGCTCCGGCCGCGTTCACGCTCAACGGGACGGCGTGCACGGCCGGTTGAGCCACCGGATGCTCCGAGATCCGGGTGCCGGTCAGACCGATCGGCATCCGAGATCTCGGGTGCCGATCAGACCGACCGGCACCCGGTTTCCCGGACGCCGGTCAGACCGACCGGTGGTACTGGTCCGGCACCCGGACCTCACCGCCGAGTTCCCGCGCCGCGTGCCGGGCCCACGAGGGGTTGCGCAGCAGCTCCCGGCCCAGCAGGACCGCGTCGGCCTCGCCGTTGGCCAGGATCTTCTCGGCCTGCTCGACGTCGGTGATCAGTCCCACCGCGGCGACCGGCAGGGGCGTCTCGGCCTTGACCCGGGCGGCGAAGGGCACCTGGTAGCCGGGTCCGGTGGGGATCCGGGCATCGGAGGCGTTGCCACCGCTGGAGACGTCCAGCAGGTCGATGCCGTGGGCCCGCAGGTCGGCGGCGAAGCGGACGGTGTCGTCAGCGGTCCAGCCGCCGTCCTCGAGCCAGTCGGTCGCCGAGATACGGAAGAACAGCGGCTTGTCCGCGGGCCACACCTCCCGTACGGCGTCCACCACTTCGAGGGCGAAGCGGACGCGGTTCTCGTACGAGCCGCCGTACGCGTCGGTGCGGTGGTTGGAGTACGGGGAGAGGAACTCGTTGATCAGGTAGCCGTGGGCGCCGTGGATCTCGGCGATCTCGAAACCGGCGGCGAGGGCGCGCCGCGCCGCGGCCGCGAACTGTCCGACGATGTCCTCGATCTGGTCGGCGGTCAGCTCTGCCGGGGTCGGGTGCCTCTCGTCGAACGCGAGGGGGCTCGGCGCCACGGAGTCCCACCCGTACGCGTCCGGGCCGACCGGGGCGCCGCCCTTCCAGGGCTGGTCCGTCGAGGCCTTGCGACCGGCGTGTGCGAGCTGGATCGCGGGTACCGTGCCCTGCTCGGCGAGGAAACGGGTGATCCGGCGGAACGCCTCCACCTGCGTGTCGTTCCAGATGCCGAGGTCGTAGGGGGAGATGCGGCCCTCCGGGGAGACGGCGGTGGCCTCGACGATGATCAGGCCCGTGCCGCCGGCCGCGCGGGCGGCGTAGTGCGCGAAGTGCCAGTCGTTCGGGACGCCGGCCTCCGGGCCCTCCGGTGCCGCCGAGTACTGGCACATCGGGGGCATCCACACGCGGTTGGGGATCGTCACATCGCGCAGGGTCCAGGGCTCGAAGAGCGCGGTCACGGCGGACTCCATTCGGTACGGGGCGGTGTCGACTCGTACGATAGGCATCGTAGTACGGTGGATGTCAAACTACGATGGTTCTCGTACTATGGAGGTTCCCTAGGAAGTGGAGCCGCCGTGACGTCCCCCGCCGTGAGCAGCCGCGCCCTGCCGCATCCCGAGCGCGACGAGATCCGGCTGGAGGGTGTGCTGCACGCGCTCTCCGATCCGATGCGGTTGCGGATCGTGCGGGAGCTTGCCGCGGAGAGCGGGGAGTTGTCCTGTTCGCGTTTCGATCTGCCGGTGACCAAGTCCACGACCACGCATCACTTCCGAGTGTTGCGGGAGAGTGGGGTGATCCGGCAGGTGTATCGGGGGACGGCGAAGATGAACGGGCTGCGGCGGGATGATCTGGAGGAGTTGTTTCCGGGGCTGCTGGACGCGTTGCTCGATGCGGCGGGGCGGCAGGCCGGGCGGCTGGCCCCTTAAGGAACCCTGCCGTGCGCGGCCTCCATCAGGGACTCCCAGTCCGGAAGCTTGACCACTCCGCGTCCGAGTGACGCTCCCAGCTCCGCCTCCGCTTGTTCGATCGACTGCCAGCCCGTCCATTCGACCGGGTCGAGTCCCGCTGCCCGCAGGGCCGTGAGTGTGTCCTGGGGGACGTCCTTCGCGGCGAGGAGCGGGGCGTCCTCCAGGAGGGATGTCGCTGTCTCCTTCGCGCAGGGGCGGTTCGTGCCGATCACACCCGTCGGGCCGCGCTTGATCCAGCCGGCCACGTACTCGCCCGGCGTGACCACGCCCTCGCGCAGGACCCGTCCGGCCAGGTTCGGCACGGTGCCGGTCTTCGCGTCGAACGGCAGGCCCTCCATCGGCACTCCGAGGTAGCCCACCGAACGCAGCACCAACTGTGCCTCGATGTCCTCGTACCGGCCCGTGCCCGTCAGTCCGCCGTGCCCGTCCAATGTCGTCCGCTCGAACCGCACCGCGCCCACGTGGCCCTGCTCGGAGAGCAGCTCGACCGGGCGGAGGAAGAAGCGGAGGCGGATCCGGTGCGGGGCGCCGGCCGGCGGGGACTCGGCCCAGCCGCGCAGCACCTCCACGTTGCGCCGCTGCGGGGCAGGGAGCGCGGACGGGTCCGTGTACCCCGGGTCCGCCGTCAGCTCCGCCGGGTCCGCGACGACGTCCGTCCCCGGCAGGGTGCCCAGCTCGCGCAGTTCCTTGGTGGTGAAGCGGGCCTGGGACGGGCCGCGCCGGCCCACCATGTGGATCTCGGTCACCCGGCTCGCCGCCAGCGCGGTCAGCGCCGCCTGCGGCATGTCGGTCGGGCTGAGCTCGGCCAGCCCCCGGGCCAGCATCCGGGTGACGTCCACGGCGACGTTCCCCACGCCGATGACCACGGCCGACCGGGCGTCCCGCAGGAATCCGCCGTCCACGGCGTCCGGGTGGGCGCTGTACCAGGACACGAACTGCGTGGCCGACCAGCTCCCCGGCAGGTCCTCCCCGGGAATGCCCAGATGCCGGTCCGTGGCGGCGCCCACGCAGTACACCACCGCGTGGTAGAGCTCCCGCAGCCGGGCGGCCGGCACCCCGCCGGGGCCCACCTGCACACCTCCGAGGAACCGGACCCGGTCGTGCTCCAGGACCGTGCGCAGATTGTTCTGCAGCGACTTGATCTTCTCGTGGTCGGGTGCCACACCGTAGCGGACCAGGCCGTACGGGCACGGCAGCCGGTCCAGGACGTCGACGCGTACCTCGGAGTCCAGCTGGACGAGGCTCTGGGCGGTGTAGCACCCGCTCGGCCCGGAGCCTACGACGGCGACTCGCAGCACGGCGGAACTCCTTACCCGTCAGATCCCGGGGGATCTCAGGAGAGCGCTGATGTCTCCAGCATCGCACCGGCCGGGCTCCGCTGACAGGGTGCAGTGCTCCGACCGGGGCGCGTGTCGGATCTATAGCGAATGTGATCATGCGGTTACGTTCCGTGTGTGCTGGAAGCATCCTTTCTTAATCTTTCTGATCGCTCTCCGGTGGACGGCGCGGTGTCCGTGCGGCCCGCGTGGGAAGTGCGGGAGAACCAGGACGCCACGCGGTGGTTCGACGTCCGGCTCGCCTTCACGGACGGCGCCCACGTCGACGCGCTGGCTGTCGTGGCCGGCGGAAGCGTCGGTGTCGAGGACGTACGCGCCCAGCCGGCGCTGTCCCTCGACGACCTGGCGGTGCTCGCCGACTGGCTCGAGGATTCGCTGGCCGAGGCGTGCGGCGCCGGTGCCGGCCCGGAATCCGAGGGCTGCGCGAGCCCGGGGCGTCGGGCCCGGCCGGTCTGGCCGCGCGGCGCGGAGGGACGGTGGCTGGTGGCACAGGAGTACCGCGCGGCCCAGCAGGGCGGTGCCGACCCGGTCCTCGCCGTGATGTGCGCGACGGGGCACAGCCGCCGCAAGTCGCTGAGGCTGATCGGCCAGGCCCGGGACGCGGGCCTGCTGGCACCTCGCCGCGCACGGCGCTGAGCGCGGCGGGCTGAGCGGGCCGGCCCGGGGCACGGCCGCGCCCCGGAGTCCGCTCAGAGCATGTCCCGCATCCGCGTGATCTCGCTGGTCTGCTGAGCGATCACCTCGTCGGCCATCTCCTCGACGCGGATGTTGTTGCCCTGCCCCTTCACGTCCGTCGCCATGGTGATCGCGCCCTGGTGATGGGTCGTCATCAGGCTCAGGAAGAGATGGTCGAAGGCCTTGCCCTCGGCCGCGCGGAGCTTCTTCAGCTGGGCCTCGGTAGCCATGCCCGGCATCGCGGCGTGCTCGTGCCGCTCGGCCTTCAGCGGTTTTCCGTACGACTTCAGCCAGCCCTTCATGGCCTCGATCTCGGGCTCCTGGCCGGCCGCGACGCGCTCGGCGATCCGCTTCACGTCCTTCGACTCGGCGCGCTTCGGGGCGAGTTCGGTCATCATCAGGGCCTGGGCGTGGTGCTCGATCATCATCCGGGCGTAGGAGACGTCCGCCGCGTTGGGGGAGTCGTTCTCCGGGTTCTGCTCGGCGGCCTCTTCGGCGGACAGGGTGCGGTTCGCCTCGCCCGGCTCACCCGGCGCGATCACGGCGGGCCCGTCGGCGGCGGCCGGCTTCCGGTCCGGACCGGAGTCACAGCCCCCGGCCGCGAGCACGGCCAGGGCGACCAGCCCCGTCGTGACGACGGACGCACGAGACACGCGGCGGAACAGCACAACGACCTCCTGTGACGGGCGGGTTGGGACGCACCTCGTGTTGCGGACGGCGTACTGGCACGCTTCCGCGGGTCATTGATCGCAAAACTTCATTGCGATTCTGTTGCCCTCTATTGGTATGTGCATGGCGAAGACGATACTGCGTGGTGCGTGAACCGTTCCGCAGTGAACGGAACCAGGGAGGAAAACAGTGATCCTGTTGAACGACCGCAGAACACGCCGCAGACGCCTGGGAGTTGCCGCTGCCGCCGCTGGGCTGCTGGCCGCGCTCCTCACAGCGGCACCGGCAGGGGCCACCCCCGACCCGGGGGACGCGCCGCCCGCGCCGAAGAAGGTCTCCAAGAGCGCCCAGGCCGAGGTCCGTGAGGCCATCGAGAAGGGTGAGATACCCGCCCAGGACGAGATCGTCCACTCCGACAACATCCAGCACCTGGCGTTCGTCCCCAAGGACGTGCTCCAGGGCACGAACTCGGACCTCGCCTTCCAGGGCAGGTACGCGTTCGCGGGCAACTACGACGGCTTCCGCATCTTCGACATCAGCAACCCCAAGGCACCGAAGACCGTCGCCCAGGTGCTGTGCCCCGGCTCGCAGAACGACATCTCCGTCTCCGGCGACCTGCTGTTCCTGTCCACCGACTCCTCGCGCAGCGACAGCAGTTGCACCAGCACCACCCAGCCGGCGACCGAGAAGTCCTCGTGGGAGGGCATGAAGGTCTTCGACATCAGCGACAAGCGCAACCCGAGGTACGTCGCAGCCGTCGAGACCGCCTGCGGCTCGCACACCCACACGCTGGTGCCCGAGCGCCGGAACGTCTACGTGTACGTCTCCTCGTACTCGCCGAGCGACGCCTACCCCGACTGCCGGCCGCCGCACGACGGCATCTCGGTCATCAAGGTGCCGCGCAACGCCCCCGAGAAGGCCAAGGTCGTGGGCTTCCCCGTGCTGTTCCCCGGTGAGGGGCCGGACGGCGGCGGCAACCCGGGCGGACCCACCAACCCGGGCGTCTCCAAGACCACCGGCTGCCACGACATCACCGTGCTGCCGTCGAAGGACCTGGCCGCGGGCGCCTGCATGGGCGACGGCATCCTGTTCTCCATCAGGGACCCGGAGCGCCCGAAGGTCATCGACCGCGTCCAGGACAACGTCAACTTCGCGTTCTGGCACTCGGCGACCTTCAACCAGAAGGCGAACAAGATCGTCTACACCGACGAGCTGGGCGGCGGCGGCGCGGCCACGTGCAACGCGGAGATCGGACCGAACCGCGGCGCCGACGGCATCTACGACATCGTCGGCAAGGGCGACAAGCGCAAGCTCGTCTTCCGCAGCTACTTCAAGATCCCGCGCCACCAGGCGGACACCGAGAACTGCGTGGCCCACAACGGCTCGCTGATCCCCGTGAAGGGCAAGGACCTGATGGTCCAGGCCTGGTACCAGGGCGGTGTCTCCGTCTGGGACTTCACCGACTCGGCCAAGCCGAAGGAGATCGCCTACTTCGACCGCGGCCCGCTGACCACGGACACGATCAAGTCGGGCGGCTCGTGGTCGGCGTACTACTACAACGGCTACATCTGGTCGAACGAGTACGCCAGGGGCTTTGACGTCCTGAAGATCGACGACCGGCGCACGGACCCGGCCCGCCGGGTCCACCTGCGCGAACTCAACGCGCAGACGCAGCCGGACTACTTCGACTGACCCTCCCGGCCGTGCCCCGTTGCGGCCCCGGTCGCGAAGAACCGTGACAGATCCCTGTCACCCGTCCCGCCGGAGGCTCCGGTCTCCGGCGGGACACCCAGCTCCCAGTCGAGCCGGTAGCGTTCGAACAACTCGGCCCGCAGCACCGGGACCGGCATCGGCACCCCCGGCACCAGCGCCGCGTACACGGCGCCCATCAGCAGGGCGCGCAGCATCGGGTAGTCGCTGTCGACGTCACGCGACCCGAGCCGGGCGACGGTGTCCCGCAGCAGTTCGGCCAGCCGCCGCTGCTCCGGGCAGGGCACGAAGCCCTCGGCCTGCAGCAGCCCGGCCATGTGCTGGCGCATCAGCACGGGCCGGTCCCCGGCCAGGCCCAGGATCGCGTCGATGGCCCGCGCCATCCGCTCCCGGCCGTCCTCGGTGCGCGGCTCGCGCTCCAGCGCCTCCTCCAGCGTGCGATGCATCAGCCGGTGCACCGCGGACTGTACGAGCTGGCGTTTGCCGGGGAAGTAGTACGAGACCAGCCCGCGCGCCGAACCCGCCCGGTCGGCTATGTCGCCGAGCGTCGTCGCCTCGAACCCGCGCTCGTCGACCAGCTCGACCGCCGCCTGCAGAAGCCGCTCCTTCGAACGTCTCCGCAACTCTTCGTTGACCGAGGCGCTGCGCGGGGACATGCTGTAACTCCTGCGTTGACTGGCTGCCAGCCAACTATACTCGGAGCGTCCGGCCGGGGCCGCGCGGTCCCAGCCGGGGATGCCGTCTGCCTCGGGCGACACGGGGGATCGTCCGAGGCGGGCGAGCAGAAGCCCGGATGGTCGCCTCGGGCAGTTTGTTCCGGCGGTGCGGCTCTCAGCTCACCAGGTCCAGGACCGGCCGCAGCCCGTCCGGCCGGTCGGTCACCGGCAGATGGTCCACGAAGTGCACCCCGCAGCCCAGGGCCGTGGCGCCGCCGTCCGCCCGGCGGTCGTCGCCGACCATGAGTGTCCGGCGCGGATCGGCGCCCAGCGCCTCGCAGGCGGTGGCGAACAGCCGCGGGTCGGGCTTCTGGATGCCGTGCTCGTACGACAGGACGTACACGTCGATGTAGGGATCCAGGCCGTGCGCGCGGAAGACCGGGCGCAGGTCCCAGCCGATGTTGCTGACCACCCCGACCGGGATGCCCCGCTCGCGCAGCGTACGGAGCACCTCGACGGCGTCCGGGTACGGGGCCCACGCGACCGGGTCCATGTGGCGCTCGTACAGCGCGTCGTGCAACGCCGGGTCGGGCAGCGTGACTTGGCGGGAGACGCCGGTGTACGCGGCCCGGTGCAGCTCGGCACTCTGATCCCGGATCTGCCAGGCCTCGGCCAGTTCCTCCGGTACCCGGGCGGGATCGCCACCGCCCGGCAGCGCCCCCGCGGCCTCCAGCGCCCGCGCCGCGGCGGCCATCTCCGCCTCAGCGAGCCGGATCGCGGTCCGGGCCAGGGTGCCGCGCAGCCAGGAGTCGGTGGACTCGACACGGAAGAGGGTCCCGGAGAAGTCGAACAGCACGGCGGTCATGGGGTGATCCTACGAGGGCGCGCCCGGCTCCCGCGGATGTTCACGGATGCCGGCGCGCTGGTGCACCCACACCGCCAGGGCCACCACCGTCGCGCCCAGCAGCCAGCCGCCCACCACATCCGACGGCCAGTGCACGCCCAGCCAGACGCGGGTCAGCCCGACCCCGATCACGGAGACGACGGCCACGGTCAGGGCCGTACGCCACACGGCACGGCTCACACCGTGACGGTGCAGGAGCCACAGCAGGAGGCCGCACACGACCGTGGCGGTCATGGCGTGGCCCGACGGGTAGGCCGAATAGTGGGCCGAGTCGACCGGGTCGGGCCAGACCGGACGGGGACGATCCACAGCCGCCTTGAGACCCTGCTGAAGCAGTGTGCCCAGCGAGACGGTCACCATCAGCCAGACCGCCGTCCAGTGTGCCGCGAGCCGCATGACGAGCCAGACGACGACCGCCGCGCACAGCAGACGCATCGTCCACGGGTCCCACACCCAGTCCGTCAGGACGCGGAACGCCTGGGTGATGCCGTCTTCCTCGACCGCCCAGCGGTGGGTGGTGCCGGAGATGTCCTTGTCCGTGGTGATCAACGGGCTCCATCTGACCGCGACCAGGGTCAGCAGCAGAGCCGAGCACAGGGCCAGGACACCGGCGGAACCGGCGGCGGTGCGGTGCTCGGGACGGGGCGGGGAGTCCACGGACGGGGTGTGCATGATGCGATCCTCGCCGAACCCGGGGCTCCGGATCCAGTGCGGCGGTGATCTTCGGATCAGAAACCACGGACTTCGGCCACATCGAAGGCCCGGCGCCCGTGTCACACGCGTCGGCTATCCCAGCGCCCGCAGTCCCGGTACGAACGCCAGCAGCACCGGCACCACGGGCACCAGCGCGGCCGCCGCCGTCAGCCGCAGACGGTGTGCGGCGGTCAGCCGGTCCGGGGGAGTGAGCAAGCGGTGCACCCGCGCCGGGACATGGGCCTGCGGTGTCGGACAAGGGCCGAACACACCGCGGTGCTCGTTCAGTTCGACCAGGGCCAGGGCCGTGGTCAGACGGCCGAAGCGGCGGGAGGCCGTGTCGTCGGCGGCGAGTTCGACCAGGCGGTGCATCTCGTCGCGGAACGCGGCGAACACCGGCACCTGCGGAAAGCCGCCCGCCAGGGCCGAGGAACAGTTCAGCAGCCAGTCGTGCCGGGCCCGTGCGTGCCCCTGCTCATGGGCGAGCACGGCATCCAGCTGCCGCCCCTTCAGCCGGCGCAACGCGGCCGTGGTGACGACCAGTTGAGGCGGAGTGCCGGGCAGCCACCAGGCGTCGGGCCGCTCGCTCTCCAGGACGACGAGCCGGCCGGACACGGCCACCTCGCCCGGCAGCAGCGGGGCCCGGACCAGCAGATCGGCCCGCCGGCTGCGGCGCCGGGCGCGCGCCCGGCCGACCTCGCGTACCAGCATCGCCGCGCTCCACAGACCCCCGCAGGCCAGCGCCACCGCCGTGGTCGCCGCCCAAGGGCCCGCCGTACCGAGGGCATAGGCCTCGACGGCGGCGCTCGGCGCCGTCGCGAAGACATGCCCGCCGACCGCGTGCCAGGCCGCCGCCGCGCTGAGCGTCATCGACAGCGCACAGCACACGAGCACGGCCGCCACCGCGCACTGCCACACCCACAGCGCCACCACCGGCTCACGATCGGGCCAGTCCGCCCGGGCGAGCAGCCGGGGAGCCACCACGGCGGTCAGGGCGCCGAGCAGCAGCAGTGCCGCGGGGAGCATCATGGGAGGCAGCCTATGAGCGCGGCGCCGCCCAGGGGTACGACTTGAGCCGCCGAAGTGACGCAGGCAACGGATCACAGCGTCAGCAGCATGGTCACCATCGCGATCCCCATGGACAGCCGGCAGGCCCGTGCCAGCTCGGGCCGGGCACCCCACCCGGCGGACCCGCCGCCCGCGGCCCCGCTCCCGGCCACGGCCGGCACCGGCACCAGCCGGACGCCCGTCAGCAGCACATATCCGGCGAAGTACAGCAGCAACACCCCCGTCAGCAGCGGAACTCCCGATCCGCCCCGACCGTGCGCGTGTGCGGGAGAGCCGGCCATGACGACGGACATGTAGACCATCGCCGCGGCTCCCGCCAGATGATGCAGATGGTGCGCCCCCGCCCGCGCCGCCCACAGCGCGTGCACCGCCGCCGCCCCGAACACGGACGCGTACGCGAGCCAGGCCCACGAGGGCGGGGAGAACACCGCCGCCGGAACCGCCATCGTGGCCATTCCGAACCCCATCAGCGCCTCGCCGCCGCTGCGCATCCGCACCAGGCAGTAGGCGCCGGTCACCGCGCAGAGCGCCACCAGCAGCCAGCCGGACGAAGCCGGTCCGTGCACGCGCACCTCCCCGCTCGACAGTCGGTCATTCGATGCCCAGGCGATGCGGCGCGCACGCGAGCGCAAGGGTGTACACGGGGAGCATCCGACGGAGCGCAGCAGGTGAGCGCCTCTGTCCACGGTTATATTTCACGAGTAAAACACCTGCTAACCTTGTGAGGATGAGCAGCGCGAATCCCACACCCACCTCCCCTCCCGCCCGGCGACTCCCGCTGGCGGGCGTGCTGCGCGTCGGCCGGCCCTCCGAGATCTGGTTCAAGCCCGCGCTGAGCGTGGTCGCGGCGATCGCCCCGCCCAACCTCACCCTCCTGGCGCTCGGCCGGCTCGACCTGGCGATGTACACGATGGCCGGGTCCCTGTGCGCGCTGTACGCCCACAACCGCCCCTACGCCGCCCGGGCCGGGACCCTGGTGTGGGTGGTGCTCGGCATGCTCGGCGGGCTCGCCGTCGCCCTGGTCGCCGCCTCGCTCACCGGCAGCGCCGTCGTGCTGGTCACGGTCGGTGCCCTGCTGGCCGCCGCGCAGAAGGTGCTGTGCGACGCCACCCGGGTCGGCCCGCCGGGCAATGTCGTCCTCACGTTCGTCAGCTCCGCCTCGCTGTTCGTGCCGCAGGATCTCGCCCAGGTACCCGGCCATCTGGGTCTGGCCGCGGCGACGGGTGCCTGGGCCTGGCTGGTCTGTATGGCGCCCGCGCTGGTCAGGCCGCACGGCCCGGAGCGCCGCGCCACCGCCGGTGCGCTGAAGGCCGCGGCCGCGTACGCCGACACGGGCGGCACGGGCGAGGGTCACGCAGGGGCCCGTGCCGCGGGCTACGCCGCCGTCCAGGCCGCCTGGCAGTCACTGCTGTCCACGGGCGCACCCTCCCGGACCCGGCGCGCTCTTGAGCGGCTCGTCGTACGGGCCGAGGTCGCCCTCGCGGCGCCGGCGGAGGCGGACGCCGGCCGGCTGCGGGCGTGGGCCCGTGCGCTGCGCGGTACCGGGCCCGTCCCGCAGGCCGGGCTGCCCCGGGCGGCCACCGACGAACTGCTCGGTGTGGACGCGGCCCGCTCCCTCTGGGCGCGGCTCGGCCCGCTGACCCCGCTCGCGGTGCGCACCGCGCTCGGCTGCGCACTCGCCGGCTACGCCTCCCTCGCCCTCGGGATCGGCCGGCCCTACTGGGCCCTGGTCACCGCCGCCTCGCTCTACCAGGCCAACATCGCCCTGACCTGGAGCCGGGCCGTCCAGCGGGTCGTCGGCAACGTCCTCGGCGTGCTCGTCTTCGCGGCCGTCGCACCGCTCGCCCACCTGGACCAGGCGGTCCTCGTGCTGGGCTGCCTCGCGTTCAGCTTCGGCGCCGAGGTGCTGATCAGCCGCAACTACTGGCTCGGCAGCGTCTGCGTGACCCCCATGGCCCTGCTCATCACCGAGTTCGCCGGATTCCAGGAGCCCGGCGAGCTGATGACGGAGCGCGTCGTGGACACGGTCGTCGGCGCCCTGGTCGGCTTCGTCGCCGCCGTGGCCGTCACCAACCGGCGAGCGGGCGACCGTGTCGAGCGGGCCCTTGCCGCCGCCGACCGGGCGCGCGAGGGCGCCGCCCGCCTCCTGGCCGAGCCGGACCCCGGCACCGCCGCCCTGGAGTCGGCCCGCCGCGGCCTCGCCGTCGCCCTGGCCGATCTGCGGGCCACCGCGGACGCCGCGGCCGGCGAATGGTGGCAGCGCGCCCTGCCCCAGGAGCGGGTCGTGCTCGCTGAGCAGTCCGGACACCGTACGCTCGCCGCTACGGCACGACGCCAGGGGCTGCTCCCGGAGCGGGGCACGGGTACGGATACGGAGGACGCACGGCCATGACGGCGACGGAAGGACCATCGCCCACGGGAGACGACTCGGGACCCGGACCGCATCCGGCGTCCGGGACCCCACGGGCGGGGGACGACCTCCCCGAGGGGCGTACGGCCGACCGGGCGCGGTCGACCGGAGGAAACCTGGCCGCCGGGGCCCACGAGGCCGGGGAGCATCCCGCCGACCCGCGGGCAGTCGACGGGGCCCGTGGGGCCGGAGTGGGGTTGGCCGACGAGGCATCCGCGACCGGGGAGCATCCCGCCGACCCACAGGTAGCCGACGGCATCAGTGCGGCCGGAGGCGGGGAGTCGGCCGGCGAGGTCCCCGCGGTCGAAGGCGACCCGGCCGGTGGCCGGCGGGGCGACACCGTTGCCGCTGTCGTGCGGCAGTGGCAGGCCGTGCACCCCGGGCTCGACACCGGGCCGATGGAGGTCATCGGCCGGATCAACCGCTGTGCCGCCCTCCTTCAGCAGGCCGAGGACGCGCCGCTGCGCCGGGCGGGTCTGAGCCGCCCGGAGTTCGATCTGCTGGGCGCGCTGCGCCGCACCGGGCACGAACTGACCCCCGGGGAGCTGGCCCGGGAGACCTTCTCCTCGGGCGCCGCCGTCACCAAACGCCTCAAGCAGCTGACCGAACGCGGCCTGGTGGAACGCCGGATCGACAGCCGCGACCGCCGCGTCGCCCACCTGCGCCTCACCGACGCCGGGCAAGAACTCGTCGACGGCGTCCTGCCCGCCCAGCTCGCCTACGAGACAGCGGCCCTGTCCGGCCTGGACGCCCCCGGTCAGGGCGAACTCGCAGCGCTGCTGGGGGAGTTGCTGAGCCAGCTGGAGGGACGCCTGGGCGCGCTGCGGGGTTGAACCGGGCCTGCCCGGGGGCGTCATCCCCCACTGGCGTGACGCACCGGCCCCGACGTACCCTCACCCCGTACCGCACCGCGTGGCGGCCTCCAGCTCCTTCACCTGCCCGGAGGTACCCCATGCCCGCGCTCGAGGTGCGCCCCTTCCGCCGAGCCGACCGCGACCAGCTCACCGACCTGGTCAACATGCACGTGGCGGCGGTCGTCCCCGGCGTCTCCGTCTCCGTGAACACCGTTCTCGGCGACCTGGAGCGGCAGCCAGGCGAGTTCATCACCGACCCGTGGGTGGCCGAGCGGACCACACTCGTCGCCGAGCAGCGCCGGTGCGTCGTCGCCGCCGCCCATCTGCTCCGCTACCGCGCGGACGGCGAGGTCGGCGAGGCCTATCGGGACAGCGCCGAGATCAACTGGTTCGTCCACCGGCCCACGGCGTCGCACTGGCCGGACGCCGACCGGGCCGCCGACCTGCTGATGCGGGCGTGCCTGGCACAGCTCGCCCGCTGGGACGCCCGCGTCCGGTACGCCGACGGCGCACTGCCCGCCCCGCTCGTCTACGGCCTGCCCCGCAACTGGCCCCACATCCGGGCCGTCTACGAACGCGCCGGATTCCGGCACATCGGCGACACCGAGGTCATCCTGATCGCCCGCGTCGCCGACCTGCCGGCGCACGAACCCCGGCCGGGCGTCACGGTCGAACGCACACTGGGGGAGTGCGGCACCCGTTTCACGGCCCGCGCCGACGGTCGCGCCCTCGGCTTCGTCGAGGTGGACACGGCCCTGGCCCGCCCCGAGCGGCACGCCCGCGCCGCGGGCCTGGCCGACATCGGCAACCTCCACGTCGATCCCGGGCAGTGCGGCACCGGCCTGGAGCACTGGCTTCTGGCCCAGGCCGCAGGCTGGCTCCGCCTGTGCGGCGTCGACCGGCTCGTCGCCTACGAAACGGCCGCCGACAGCGCCGGGCTCGACCTCCTGGCGGGCGCGGGCTTCCACGAACTGACCCGTACCGACCGGGTCTGGGAGCACCGCCCCGGGTGACCTCAGATGCCGGGCCGGTACCGCATCGGGTGGTCCGCCGGGACCTCGACCAGCACGATCGGCGTCCCGTCCGGGTCCGCGATCCACATCTCGACCAGGCCCCACGGCTCCTTCACCGCCGGCCGCACGATCTCGACGCCCTTCGCCCGCAGCTCCTCCTCCGCCGCGGCCACGTCGTCGACCTGGAGCCACAGCCGTACGTCCGGCGCCGGGGGAGTCTCGGACCGGCCCGCGACCTCGAGGAAGCCACCGCCCGTGAAGTAGACCGTGCCGCGCTCGGGACCCGTGCCGAACTCCCGGTACACGGCGAGGCCCAGCTGTTCGCCGTAGAACGCACGGGACCGCTCGGGGTCGGACGGGCGGAGCAGGATCCGGCTGCTGAGTACATGCACCATGCACGAGAGCCTAGTGGCGGCGCTACTCTCGTCCATGCCCCAGCCACGCCCGGAAACGGAGACGCACGCCCATGGACACCGCCGAGAACGCCGCCACCGGACTGACCTTCCGCGATGCCACCGACGCCGATGTGGACGAGCTGGTCGCACTGATCGAGTCGGCGTACCGGGGCGACGACAGCCGGACCGGGTGGACCACCGAGGCGGACATCCTCGAGGGGCAGCGGACCGACCCGGAGGGCGTGCTGGCCGTCATCAAGTCGGACGACGGCCGGTTGCTGACCGTGGAGCGGGAGGGCGGGATCGTCGCGTGCTGCCAGCTCGAGCACCGCGGTGACCACGCCTACTTCGGGATGTTCGCGGTCAGCCCCCGGCTCCAGGGCGAGGGCCTCGGCAAGGTGATCATCGCGGAGGCGGAAGCGCTGGCCCGCGCGACGTGGGGCGTGACGGAGATGCACATGACCGTGATCTCCGTACGCGACGACCTCATCGCCTGGTACGAGCGGCGCGGCTACCGCCGTACGGGTCGGATGACGCCCTTCCCGTACGGCGACGAGCGCTTCGGCATCCCGCAGCGCGAGGACCTGGCCTTCGAGCTGCTGGTCAAGGAGCTCGGCTAGGCCGTGAAACGGCCGGTGCGCTTGATGTCCGGGTGGTCGGTGGTCGCGCCGTCCAGGCCGAACGCCCGGACGAGCCGCAGATGGTCCTGCGTGTTCACGACCCAGCCGATGATCTTCAGGTCCGCCTTGCGCGCACGCTCGACGATCTCCAGGGTGAGCCGCCGGATGTTCAGGCAGACGGTCTCGGCGCCGGCCGCCACGGCACGGTCCACGATGTCGGTGCCGTAGCGGCTGGCGATCAGCGCGGTCCGCACACCCGGCACCAGTGGCTTGATCTCGGCGATCGCCTCGTCGTGGAACGAGGACACCTCCACCCGGCCGGCCAGCCCGCGCCGGTTCATCACCTCGGCCAGCGCCCGCGCCGCCTGCGCGTCCTTGATCTCCGCCTGGAGCGGTGACTGGACGGCCTCCAGGACCTCCTCGAACACCGGCACCCGCTCACCCCGGCCCGCGTCCAGGGCGCGCAGCTCGGCCAGGGTCTTCTCGGCGATGGGCCCGCTGCCGTCGGTCGTGCGGTCCACGTCCGTGTCGTGCATGACGACGAGCGCGCCGTCCTTGCTCAGATGCAGGTCGAGTTCGATGGCGTCGAGGCCGGCCTCCTGGGCGGCGACGAAGGACCGGAGGGTGTTCTCTGGTTCCACACCCATGATTCCGCGGTGACCGATGGTGAGGAAGTTCAAGACGCGACTCTCTTCCGTCGACAGGCGGCACTGGGGGCCTTACGGCCCACCTGGACCGTATCGCCTGTACCCGCCCTCTGCAGAGGCCGAGGGCATGGTCGGCGCACATCCGGGCACAAGCATGGTCGACAGGAAATAGTGCGGTGAAGCACAGGGTGCGGCAGGATAATTTTCGGAAGCTTCCCTTGCTGGGAGGAACCTCGTGTGTATACGGTCGAGGTACGCGAGATTCTCCCGTGGAAGGTGGGACATGACGGAAATTCTTGTGCAGGTGGGTTCGGAGGACCTGGTTCCTCCCGTGGCCAGGGTGGTGGAGCACCCGGCATGGCCCGTGCTCAAGGATGCCGTGGAGCAGATCCGGCCATGGCAGTCCAAGGACGGGTCGATCGACTTCGACGCCCAGGGCGCGCCGGAGCCCGCCGACGCCGAGCTGGCCGTCCGCCGGGCCGCCGACGCGGTACTGGAGCTCTCCCCGCTGCTCCCGCACGACGCCGCCTATCACGAGGCCCTGGTCAAGGACCTGCGCCGGTGGGCCGACGGCGGCTTCGAGGTGCCCGACTTCCTCGACTCCCTGCTGGCCTTCCAGCCCGCCGCGAGCCGCGCTGACGGCCTCCAGCACCTGGTCGTCTTCCCGATGTACACCCAGAACGGCAACCCGGACCGCAACCTCGAAGCGGTCGTCCTGCGCATGGTCTGGCCGGACTGGCTGTCCGAACTGGAGCGCACGCGCTACGACAACCCGCTGTTCTGTGGCATCAAGTTCGAGGACTTCACGGCCGGCTACGACACCAACTCCGCCGTCCTGTTCCCCGAGACCATCGCCGTGCGCGAGGCACCCGAGCGGTTCAGCTGGGGTGGCATCTTCTGCGACCGCGAGGCCGCCCGCTTCCGCCGGGTGACCGACGCGGCCGTCGACATCCTGGGCCTCGAGCTGCCCGAGGACGTCGCCGCGATGGTCCACGACCAGAAGCGTTGCGAGGAGGCGTTCGTCCTGTGGGACATGGTCCACGACCGCACCCACAGCCACGGCGACCTGCCCTTCGACCCGTTCATGATCAAGCAGCGCCAGCCGTTCTGGATGTACGGCCTGGAGGAGCTGCGCTGTGACCTCACCGCCTTCAAGGAGGCCGTGAAGCTGTCGGCCGAGGGCGTCCCGCAGGCCCGTGACGTGCAGGTCGCGGTGCTCCTCGACCGCATGTTCCGCTTCCCGGTCACCGGCGAGCGGGTGCGCAACTACGACGGCCTCGGCGGCCAGCTCCTCTTCGCCTACCTGCACAAGCACGACGTCGTCCGCTGGACCGACAACAAGCTGACCATCGACTGGGAGCGTGCCCCGCAGGTCACGAACCAGCTGTGCGCCGACATCGAGCAGCTCTACCGCGACGGTATCGACCGGCCCAAGCTCGTCCACTGGTTCGCCGGATACGAGCTGGTCTCCACGTACCTCTCCCCGCACCCGGGCTCGAAGTGGGCCAAGGGCCCCGAGGCCCTGGACGTGACGCAGCCGCCCCGGAAACTCGTCGATGACGTGCTTCCGGACGAGTTTCCGCTGAGCATGTTCTATGAGGCACTGTCCAAGAAGCTGAAGAACGTGATCGCCTCCACCAAGGGCATCACGGCGGACGGCGCCGAGCGGATCGCCGCGTGAGCGGCGGAAACCTCCGCGGAACCGGGAACACTGCTCAGGAGGCGAAGAAGATGGCGGGGAACGGAGCTCTCAGCGGTGCGGTGATCGCGGTGGCCGGCGCGGGCGGGCCCGCGGGCCGGGCGGCGCTGCTGCGACTGGCCGAGGCGGGGGCGACCGTCGCCGCCGCCGACAACGATCCCGAGCGGCTCGCGGAGGCCGTGGACGCGGCCCGCTACGCGTCGGGCGGCGCCAGCGTCATCGGTGAGCCCGTCGACCTGCTGGACCTGCAGTCCACCCGTGACTGGGCCGCGCACATCGAGAAGGACTTCGGCCGCGTGGACGGCGTGGTCCACCTCGTGGGCGGCTGGCGCGGCAGCGAGACCTTCATCAAGACCAGTCTCGACGACTGGGACTTCCTGGAGCTGCTGCTGATCCGCACCGTGCAGCACACGTCGCTGGCCTTCTTCGAGGCCCTGCAGCGCAGCGAGCGCGGAAGGTATCTGCTGATCAGCGCCGCCGGAGCCACCAAGCCGACCGCGGGCAACGCCTCGTACGCCGCGGCCAAGGCCGCCGCCGAGGCCTGGACGCTCGCGCTGGCCGACGCCTTCCGCAAGGCCGGGGGCGCCGAGGGCCCGACGTCAGCCGCTGCCATCCTGGTGGTGAAGGCGCTGGTGCACGACGCGATGCGCGCCGAGCGACCCAACGCGAAGTTCGCGGGCTTCACCGACGTCAAGGACCTGGCCGAGGCCGTCGTGGGTGTCTGGGACAAGCCCGCCGCCGAAGTGAACGGAAACCGTCTGTGGCTCACCGAGAAGCCGTGAACCCGCCGAAGACCGACGCGCGCCGCCATCACGACCCGGAAGTCCGCGGTTTCGCCAGCGACAACTACGCCGGCGCCCACCCGGAGGTGCTCGCCGCACTGGCCCTGGCCAACGGCGGGCACCAGGTCGCGTACGGGGAGGACGCGTACACCGAGAACCTGCAGAGCGTCGTCCGCAGCCACTTCGGCGCCACGGCCGAGGCGTTCCCGGTCTTCAACGGCACCGGCGCGAACGTCGTCGCCCTCCAGGCGGTCACCGACCGCTGGGGCGCGGTGATCTGCGCCGAGAGCGCGCACATCAACGTCGACGAGTGCGGCGCCCCCGAACGGGTCGGCGGCCTGAAGCTGCTCACCGTCGCGACGCCCGACGGCAAGCTCACGCCCGAGCTGATCGACCGGCAGGCGTTCGGCTGGGACGACGAGCACCGCGCGATGCCCCAGGTCGTCTCCCTCGCCCAGTCCACCGAACTGGGCACGGTCTACACGCCGGACGAGATACGCGCCATCTGCGAGCACGCCCACGCGCACGGCATGAAGGTGCACGTGGACGGCTCCCGGCTGGCCAACGCCGCCGCCACCCTGAACGTCCCGATGCGGACGTTCACCGACGCCGCCGGCGTCGATCTGCTCTCCCTGGGCGGCACCAAGAACGGGGCCCTGTTCGGCGAGGCCGTCGTGGTCCTGAACCAGGACGCCGTCAGCCACATGAAGCACCTGCGCAAGCTGTCCATGCAGCTCGCCTCCAAGATGCGCTTCGTGTCGGTGCAGCTGGAGGCCCTGCTCGCCCGGGACCTGTGGCTGCGCAACGCCCGCCACTCCAACGAGATGGCCCAGCGCCTCGCCGAGGGCGTACGCGCCGTGCACGGGGTGGAGATCCTCTACCCCGTGCAGGCCAACGCGGTGTTCGCCCGCCTGCCCCACGACGTGAGCGAGCGTCTGCAGAAGCGGTTCCGCTTCTACTTCTGGGACGAGGCCGCGGGCGACGTCCGCTGGATGTGCGCCTTCGACACGACCGAGGAGGACGTGGACACCTTCGTGGCGGCGCTCAAGGAGGAGATGGCCCGCTGACCCGTGCTGTTCACCGGTTGACGACGATCTCCGTCCTGTTGTTGCGCAGGTTCGGGTCGAACTCCCTGATGCTCAGCTCGGGATCGTCGTTGACGGTGACGACCGTGGCGCGTGCCCCGCGCACCACACGGTCGATCCGCAAGGGAATCTCGAAGGTGTACGACGCCTTGTCGTGCAGGTAGATGGGTGTCCGGCAGAAGTAGGTCGTGACGGACCCCTCCTCCGGCTCCTCCGGCTGCGTCCAGCACTCCGCCTCCGGCGGGAGCACGACCGTGGTGCCCTCCGGCGCCCGGAACCTCACCGTGGCCACGGGCGCGCCCACGCCCAGCGACGCCACCCAGGCCGGGCCGCGGTTGTGCACGGTGACACGGGCGGTCACGGTGTCACCGGCGCCACCGCTCACCCTGCTGCCGGTGAGCTTCAGGTCGGCGGTGTTCCGGGCGTCGAGGATGACGGTCCGGTAGTTGTCCTGAGGATCGATGTCGGGATCCGTCGCCCTGGCCCCGGCGGCGGTCACCGGACGCAGGTCGAGCTCGGACCCCGTGCCCCGGGTCCACGTCCACTCGCCGCGCATCTCGGCGAGCGCCTCGTCCGAGTAGGGATGGACGGAGTGGTCGAACCGCTCGTACATCGCCTTGCGCCCGACGCCCAGTCCGGTCCTCAGCGCGTACTCCTGCCCGGGCGCCACCGCCTCGTCCAGCACGCACAGGGCGGACGTGCCGGTCTTGTGCTCCCGGTACTCGCAGTTCGCGTGCCGTTCCTTGAAGCGCAGGCCGTACGAGGCGTTGAGCCAGAGCAGGGTGCGCTCGGCGGTGCGGTTGCCGCTGTTGGACAGCGTCGCCCGCACGCTCGTCTCCGAGCCCGGCCTGAGGTCTCGCTGCCAGTCGGCCTGGCTGAGCCCGAGGTCCGGCCCGTTGCCCACGCCCACCCGGGTCTCGCCCGGGTGGGACGTCGCCTCTCCGGCGGTGGCCGAGTAGCGCACATATCCGGAAGCGCCGGTGTCCGCCCCCGGCAGCGCCCGCAGTTCGAACGTGGCGGCCCGCACGCTGTCCGTACCCGCCGGCATCCCCGGGACGTCACAGATCGCCTCGGCCTCCGACCGGGGCGCACAGTTCGCGGGCCACGACACGCGTGCGAAGGAGGCGACCTCGCTCACGTCGACGGTCAGCTGCCCGGCCGGCAGGCTGCCGTCGGCGATGTCGCGGCTGACCTCCACGGTCAGGGTGCGGGCACGCGCGTCACCGTTCGCGTCCGCACCGGGCAGCACCGTCTCGTACGGTGCGTTGATCCACAGCTGGTTCTCCATGGCGTGCGCGGGCACGGCTCCGACTCCGGCCGCCGCCAGGGCGCAGGAGACGAGCGCGGCGCCGAGCAGGCGATGTGGGTCCTTCATGTCTTCCCCCTAGTCACAGATCTGCGGAGGCCGAGACCGGTGGCGCGGGGGAAGGGTTGTGGCCGGGCGAGTGGTTGCGGCGGTGTTCAGCCGTTCTCAGGCGGCACTGCACAGAGGCGCCACCAGCAGTGGGAAGTGGTGCACGGTCCGGTCGCCGTGCGGTTCAACGGCGCGTGGCACCGGCAGGCCCCCCGGGGGGGGCAACGAGCCGGGTGTGGACGCGCGGTTCTCCCTCGACGCCGAGCGACTCGCCTTCACATGTGCGGGAGACACTCCCTCTCGTGCTGTGAGGCGCCTGGTCAGTGCGCTTCCGCCGCCCGCACCTGCTCCGGCGTCGGTGCGGTGCCGCCGAGGTGGGCCGGCATCCACCAGGTGTCCTCGGGGCCCTTCGGGCGCACGGGGTACGCACGCTGGGCGGCCTCCAGCAGCTCCTGGACGCGCTCGCGCAGCTGACGCGTGATCGCGCCCGCGTACTTGTCGCGGGAGGCCTCGATCGCCTCGCCGACCCGGATCGTGATGGGGATGTGGCTGCGCTTGAAGTTCCGGGGGTGGCCCTTCGTCCACAGCCGCTGCGTGCCCCACACCGCCATCGGGACCAGCGGGACGCCGGCCTCCTGCGCCAGGCGCGCGGCGCCCGACTTGAAGCTCTTCAGCGTGAACGACTGCGAGATCGTCGCCTCCGGAAAAACCCCGACGATCTCACCCGAACGCAGTGAGTCCAGGGCGTGCGCGTAGGCCGCCTCGCCCTGCTTGCGGTCCACCGGGATGTGCTTCATGCCGCGCATCAGCGGGCCGGAGATCCGGTGCCGGAAGACGGACTCCTTCGCCATGAAACGTACGAGGCGTTTCTGCGGCAGGGCCGCCAGGCCGTCGAAGACGAAGTCCAGGTAGCTGATGTGATTGCTCACCAGCACGGCGCCGCCCGAGCGCGGGATGTTCTCCGAACCCTGGAGGTCGATCTTGAGGTCCCACGCCTTGAACAGCGTGCGGGCGAAACCGACGACGGGACGGTAGACGAGCTCTGCCATGGGCGGGTCGGACCCTTCCTGCTCTGCCTGGGAAGGGATTCCCAGCGGAAAGTTACGCAGCCGTAGGTTTACGGCTTGTCGCAGATCGTGCCCGAAGAACGGCCGGGTAGCCAGTCCTCGTGCCCGCCGGAGGAGAGATTCTCGTCACGTCGCCCGTGATCCCACCTCGTGCTTTTACGCCCGTATTACTCCGCGCGTACCGCCACCCGCCGTACGAGCAGGTACAACTCGCAGCCCAGGCAGTACCCGAACGCGGCGTTGAGGAAGGCCGCGGCGAGCGCCGCGCCGGTCGCCGCGAGTCCCAGCCAGTCGGGCCCCAGGGTGTAGCCGACGAGCCCGAGCCCGGCGAAGAGCAGTCCCACCGCCTGGGCGAAACGCGGCGGTTCGGGCGCCTCGAACTCGGTCGGCGGCCCGAGCCGCGGCCGTACGGCCTTGGCGAACAGCAGGCCGTACGGGGACCGGCGCACCCCGCCCGCCGCGCCGAGCAGGAACGCCAGCGTCTGCCAGGCCAGCAGCCAGGCGCTCCCCGTGACCAGAACGACCGCCAGGACGACGGCCGTCACGGCCGCGCCGAAACGCGGCCCTCTCGCATCGATGTCCATAGGAACCAAGCATTCCGCAACGCGGCACCGTTGAGAGCGCGGGAATCTTTGCGGTCTCGTGAACGCTTGAAGCGGATGATGACCGGACTGGTGGTGTGTGTCCTGGTGCTCGCGGCGGCGAGCGCCTTCGGAGTGCTGCAACGGCGGCGGAGCGGGAGAGTGCGAGTGCGCGGGCGGGACGACGGCAAGCGGCTCTTTGCGGCGGAACTGGGCGCGGAACTCGGCGAGCGGGCCACGCTCGTGCAGTTCTCCAGTGCCTTCTGCGCTCCCTGCCGCGCGACCCGGCGGATCCTCGGAGAGGTCGCCGGTGTGGTCCCCGGAGTGGCCCACGTCGAGATCGACGCCGAGGCCCAGCTGGACCTCGTGCGACGGCTGGACATCCTCAAGACCCCGACCGTGCTGGTCCTCGACGCCGACGGCCGGGTGGTGCGGCGGGCCACCGGGCAGCCGCGCAAGGCCGATGTGATCGCCGCGCTGGGGGAGGCGGTGTGAGACGCCGGCGCGCTCGGTGAGTACGTCCAGTGAGTCATCTCCCACATCACGAAACGAACTTGACTGTGCACACCATTTATCGTCAGCCTGACCGCATGCCTTCGGACCTTCTCGCCACGCCCGACCTTCTGCGCTCGGTCTTCCGGCGGCACGCGGCGGGAGTCGCCGTGATCACCGCTCGTGGCGACACCGGTCCGGTGGGCTTCACCGCCACCTCCCTCGCCTCCGTCTCCGCCGAACCGCCCCTGCTGTCCTTCGGTGTCGGCACCGGCTCCTCCAGCTGGCCCGCGATCGCGGCGACCGATCATGTCGGCGTCCACATCCTCGGCGAGCACCAGCAGGACCTGGCCGCCACCTTCGCCCGCAACGGGGCCGACCGCTTCGGCCCGCCCACCGTCTGGCGGGAAGGGCCCGAGGGCGTCCCCCTGCTCGACGGTGTGCTCGCCTGGCTGGTGGCCCGGGTCGTCGCCCGCGTCCCCGCCGGAGACCACCGGCTCGTGCTCGCCGAGGTCCTGCACGGGGACCCCACGGGCACCGGCCGCCCGCTCCTCTACCACCAGGGGCGTTTCCAGAGACTGCCCGACTGAGGGGTGCGCCCCCCGGGCTGCGGGACCGTCGAGTTCCGGTTACGCTGCGTTGCGAAGGTCACAGTTCAAAGCGCTTGCTTAGCGGGAACGAACTAGGTGTACTGACGAGTAATATTTCGCTCGGAGCGTGGGTCGCCCCGACCGGAATCGGCCGCTTGAGGCGCCTATGCTGCCTGCAAGTAGGCAGCCGAGAAATGACGATGCAGTAGGAGAGCCGGCGTGAGCTTGAGGATCGTTGTCACTGTGAAGTACGTGCCCGACGCCACTGGCGACCGGCACTTCGCCGATGACCTGACCGTCGACCGGGACGACGTGGACGGTCTGCTCTCCGAGCTCGACGAGTACGCGGTCGAGCAGGCGCTGCAGATCTCCGAGAACTCCGACGACGACGTGGAGATCACCGTCCTGACAGTGGGCCCCGAGGACGCCAAGGACGCCCTGCGCAAGGCGCTGTCCATGGGCGCCGACAAGGCGATCCACGTCGAGGACGACGACATCCACGGCACCGACGCCATCGGCACCTCCCTGGTCCTGGCCAAGGCCGTCGAGAAGGCCGGCTACGACCTGGTCATCTCCGGTATGGCCTCCACCGACGGCACCATGGGCGTCGTCCCCGCGCTGCTCGCCGAGCGTCTGGGCGTCCCGCAGGTCACCCTGCTGTCCGAGGTGTCGGTCGAGGACGGCACGGTCAAGGGCCGCCGCGACGGCGACGCCGCCACGGAGAGCCTGGAGGCCTCCCTGCCGGCGGTCGTGTCGGTGACCGACCAGTCGGGCGAGGCGCGTTACCCCTCCTTCAAGGGCATCATGGCGGCCAAGAAGAAGCCGGTGGAGTCCTGGGACCTGTCCGACCTGGACCTGGAGGCCGAGGAGGTCGGCCTCGAGGGTGCCTACACCACGGTCGACAACGCGGCCGAGCGCCCGGCCCGTACCGCGGGCACGATCGTCAAGGACGAGGGCGAGGGCGGCAAGCAGCTCGCTGAGTTCCTCGCGGGCCAGAAGTTCATCTGAGCCCGGCATTCGCTGACCGCCCCTCATCTTTCGCAAGCAGGAGAGAAGAAGTCCCATGGCTGAAGTTCTCGTCTACGTCGACCACGTGGACGGCGCCGTCCGCAAGCCCACCCTGGAGCTGCTGACCCTGGCCCGCCGCATCGGCGAGCCGGTCGCCGTCGCGCTGGGCAACGGCGCCGCCGACACCGCCGCCACGCTCGCCGAGCACGGCGCGGTCAAGGTCCTCACCCACGAGGCCGCCGAGTACGCCGACTACCTGGTCGTACCGAAGGTGGACGCCCTGCAGGCCGCGCACGAGGCCGTGTCCCCGGCCGCCGTGCTGGTCCCGTCCTCCGCCGAGGGCAAGGAGATCGCCGCGCGTCTGGCGCTGCGTCTGGGCTCCGGCATCATCACCGACGCCGTCGACCTGGAGGCCGGCGACGAGGGCCCGGTGGCCACCCAGTCGGTGTTCGCCGCCTCGTTCACGACCAAGTCCCGTGTCTCCAAGGGCACCCCGGTCATCACGGTCAAGCCCAACAGCGCGGCCGTGGAGGCCGCCCCGGCCGCCGGCGCGGTCGAGGCGCTGTCGGTGTCCTTCTCCGCCCAGGCCACCGGCACCAAGGTCACCGGCCGCACGCCGCGTGAGTCGACGGGCCGTCCGGACCTGACCGAGGCCGCGATCGTGGTTTCCGGCGGCCGTGGCGTCAACGGCGCGGAGAACTTCGCGATCATCGAGGCGCTCGCCGACTCCCTCGGCGCGGCCGTGGGTGCCTCGCGTGCCGCGGTGGACGCGGGCTGGTACCCGCACACCAACCAGGTCGGCCAGACCGGCAAGAGTGTGTCGCCGCAGCTGTACATCGCCTCCGGCATCTCCGGCGCGATCCAGCACCGCGCCGGTATGCAGACCTCGAAGACCATCGTCGCGATCAACAAGGACGCCGAGGCCCCGATCTTCGACCTCGTCGACTACGGCATCGTCGGTGACCTCTTCGACGTCGTCCCGGCCCTCACCGAGGAGATCAAGACCCGCAAGGGCTGATCGACCGGCTGCAGAAGGCCCCCGTGACCGCGCGAACGGTCACGGGGGCCTTTTCTCATCCCAGGGTCATCGAGGCCTGCACCGGCAGGTGGTCGCTCGGGTACGTCCCGTCCGCGGAGTGGGTGTTCATCCCGGCCCAGTGCGTGGTCACCCCGGGCGTGGTGAGGATCCAGTCGATGCGCCGCCCGCCGGGCCTGAGCGCCCGGTAGCCGTGGTGCGTCCCGTACGCCGGACCCCGCGAGGCCGCCGCGTCCCAGGCGTCCACCAGCCCGATGTCCAGCATGAGGTCGTACACCCGGTTGTCGTGGGCGGCCGCGTTGAAGTCGCCGGTGACGATGACCGGTAACGACCGGTCCCACCCGGCGATCGTCTCGCCGATGAGCCCCGCCGAGCGTTCCCTGGCGTACTGGCTGACGCTGTCCAGATGGGTGTTGAGGACGTAGAACTCCCGTCCCCCGTCGGCGAGATCGGCGAACCGGACCCAGGTCACCATGCGCAGCCAGTCCGCGTCCCAGGTGTTCGAGGCGATGGTGTACGGGGTGTCGGACAGCCAGAAGTGATCGAACTCGATCGGGTCGAGTCTGCGCGTGTCGTAGAAGACCGCCATGAACTCGTCCTTGCTGCCGCCCCCGCGTCCGGTGCCGATCCAGTCGTAGTGCCCGCCGAGATCCTTCTCGATCGCGCGCACTTGCCGGTAGAGCCCTTCCTGGGTGCCGATGAGGTGCGGTCGCTCGCGGCGCAGCAGTTCTCGCATCACCGGCCGGCGCACTTCCCAGCGCGGTGTCCTGTCGACGACGGTCCCGAAGCGCACGTTGAACGTCATGACGTCCAGGGCGCCCGGGTGCTCGCCGGCGGAAGCGGGCTGTGTGGGGCCCGCGGTGGTGAGCAGCGGTCCCGCGATGGCGGCGGCGGCCGCCGCCTTGAGCCCGTGGCGGCGCGTCACTCCGACCTCGTTCGGCACGTGGTCTCCCTCCCCTTGCACGTCAGGATGAAGCTTGCCTTCTGAATACGGAAGATGGGGGCGGGTCGGCGGCGATCAAGGGTGAAGGATGGGTAATCCCACTTCAAGAGGGTGTTGACCTGAGTGAAGATCGACAGTTAGCTTCGGCATACGGATTATTGATTCCGCTGTACGGAAAATGGAGGGTATGGGATGGGGCAGGGCCAGCAGGAGAAGGTGGCGACGAGCCTCGCGGGCGCCGTCAGCGAGGAGATCAGCGCCTCCCTCGCGGCGGTCGACGCCGAACTGGAGCGCCGCTACCCCGGAGACCCCGGCACCCGTCAGCCCGTGCACACCGTCTACGTCCCCGGCGACGTCTTCGCCGCCGACACCGTCCGCTCCTGGGGCGACCGTGCCCTGGCGGCCCTCGACGAGCACGCCCCGGACGCCGCGTCCTTCGCCGCCGTCCTCGGCCTCGCCGAGGAACTGGCCGAGCCCGTCCACGCGCGCGTGCGCGCCAAGCTGGAGCGCGAGCCGATCGAGGACCTGCGCGTCGACTTCGAGGACGGCTACGGCAACCGCCCCGACGCCGAGGAGGACGAGGCCGCCGCCCGCGCCGCCCGCCTGATCGCCGAGGCGTACCAGGACGGCACCGCGGCCCCGTACATGGGCATCCGGATGAAGTGCATGGAGGCGCCCGTACGCGACCGGGGCATCCGCACCCTCGACATCTTCCTCACCGGTCTGATGGAGGCCGGCGGTCTGCCCCGCGGGCTGGTGCTCACCCTGCCCAAGGTGACGTACGCCGAGCAGGTCACCGCCATGGCGCGACTGCTGGACGCCTTCGAGAAGACCCACGGGCTGGAGCCCGGCCGGATCGGCTTCGAGATCCAGATCGAGACCAGCCAGTCCATCCTCGCCGCCGACGGCACCGCCACCGTCGCCCGTATGATCCAGGCCGCCGAGGGCCGCGCCACCGGCCTGCACTACGGCACCTTCGACTACAGCGCCTGCCTCGGCGTCTCCGCCGCCCACCAGGCCAGTGACCACCCCGCCGCCGACCACGCCAAGGCCGTCATGCAGGTCGCGGCGGCCGGCACCGGCGTCCGCGTCTCGGACGGCTCCACCAACGTGCTGCCCGTCGGCCCCACCGAGAAGGTGCACGCCGCCTGGCGCCTGCACTACGGACTCACCCGCCGCGCCCTGGCCCGCGCCTACTACCAGGGCTGGGACATGCACCCCGGCCACATCCCGACCCGGTACGCGGCCGTCTTCGCCTTCTACCGCGAGGGCTACGAGCAGGCCGCGGCCCGTCTCGCCCGCTACGCCAACCGCACCGGCGGCGACGTCATGGACGAGCCCGCCACCGCCAAGGCCCTCAGCGGCTACCTGCTGCGCGGCCTGGACTGCGGCGCCCTCGACATCGGCGAGGTCGCCCGGCTGACCGGCCTGACCCGCGCCGACCTGGAGAGCTTCGCGACGCCCAGGCGGGCCGACCTGACGGCGTCCGCCTGACGGCGTCCGTCTGACGGCGTCGCGGTGACAGGGCCGGCCCGTACCGTCCCTGTCACAGCCGTCATCGTCGGCTGTCGTCGTCACCGCCGCCCCGTACTCTGTACGCCACGTACTGAGGTGTCGGTGGATCCAGTGGGGTCACAGGAACGGGGCAGCGGTGTCAACGGGGGAGTACGGGCAGTCCGAGGGAGCCGGCCGGCTGCTGGCGGGCCGCTATCGCGTCACGGCCCAACTGGGACGCGGCGGTATGGGCGTCGTCTGGAAGGCCGTCGACGAGGTCCTCGGCCGCGAGGTCGCCGTCAAGGAACTGCGCACCTACACCGACGTGGGCGGCCCCGAACTGGCCGCTCTGCGACTGCGGATGCAGCGCGAGGCGCGTGCGGCGGCCCGGGTGCGCCATTCCGGCGTCATCGCCGTGCACGACATCGCGGAGGTCGACGGCCGGCCGCTCATCGTGATGGAACTGGTCGACGGGCCGTCCCTGGACGACGTCCTGCGCGAACGCGGCACGCTGGACCCGCGCGAGGCGGCCGGGATCGGCGCCGCGGTCATGGACGCGCTGTCCGCCGCCCACCGGGCGGGTGTCCTGCACCGAGACGTGAAGCCCGGCAACATCCTGCTCGACCGCTCGGGCCGGGTCGTCCTCACCGACTTCGGCATCGCCACCATGGACGACCCGGGCGACGGCTCGGCCACCCACCTCACCCGCAGCGGCGAACTCGTCGGTTCCCTCGACTATCTGGCCCCCGAGCGGGCTCAGGGCGCCGACCCGGGCCCCGCCTCCGACATCTGGGCCCTGGGCGCCACGTTGTACGCGGCCGTCGAGGGGGCCTCGCCCTTCCGCCGCACGTCCACGTTCTCGACGCTCACGGCGATCGTCACCGAGCCGCTGCCGGAGCCGGTGCGGGCCGGCGCTCTCGGCCCCGTCCTCCAGCAGTTGATGGACAAGCGCCCCGAGGCCCGCCCGGAGGCCGACCGGGCCCGGGAGCTGCTCCGGTCGGTCGCGGACTCGGGCGGTACGGACACGCCGACAGCCCCGCTGCGCGACCCTGCGGCATCGCCCTCGCCTCCGCGCCCGGAGACGGAGCGCAGTGTTCCGGCGGTGCCGCCGGGGTTCGGGCCACCACAGCACGTAGGGCCGGGCGCCGCAGGGCCTGACGAGGCCCCGGGCACACCCGGCTCCGGGACGCCCGCGGCCTTCGGAGCCGCCGGAGCCGCCGGAGCTTCCGGGGCTGCCGGCCCGGAGTCCGGCCCGTTCGGCTCGGGCCCCGGTCCGCACGGCTTCGGGCCGTCCGGCCCGGACAGCCCCGCCCCCGGCGCCTCCGCCCCGACAGGTCCGGTGAACTCCGGCCGCCCGCCCCGCCGTAGGTCCCGTGCCCTGCTGGCCGCCGCGGCCGCCACCGTCGTGCTCGCCGCCGCAGGTGTCACGGCCGCCGTGCTCAGCGACTCCGGCGACAAGGAAACGGGCACCCGGACCGACGCCGCCCGAGCGGATGCCGCGGCCTCCTCCGAGCCCGGTCGCACCGACGACGGCTCGAACGCTCCCCGGCCCACACAGCAGGGCGACGAGAAGGGCAAGGCCCCGTCCAAGAAGCCCGGCGACACCAAGGCCCCCGAACCCAGCGGCGGAGCGGACACCTCGGCCCCCGCCAAGTCCTCAGGCGGCACGACGGGAGGGGCATCGGGCACCTCCGGCGGCGGCGACACCGGAGGCGGTTCCGGCGACGGCGGCACGGGCGGCGGTTCGGCCACCACCCCGGCCCCCGAACCGGCCTGCCACGCCATCGGCGGCGGCAAGTACAACTGCCAGGTCTGGAAGACCGCCGACTCCTACACCGCCTCCGGTACCAAGGTCGGCATCCTCAACGCGGGCACCAACTACTTCTACTGCCAGCAGAACCTGGGCCGCCGCGTGACGGACGGCCGGTGGACCAACGTCTGGTGGGCGAAGACCGACGACGACAGCGGCAACACGGACGTCTGGGTCAGCGACGTCTACGTCAAGGGCGGGGACAACGACGCGCCGGTCCCCGGGCTCCCGGTCTGCTGAGACCCCTCCGGACCGGAGCCGACGTACCGCTCCAGGCCGGAGGCGGTCACCAGCTTCTCCTCGATGAACAGCCGCGTGCCCCGCTCGCACAGCCGCCGGTCACCGCGGGCCCGCGCGCTGAACTCCTCGGGCACGACACCGAAGAGCTCCCTGAACCGCGGCAGGCCGGAGAGCAGCTCGGTGAGCAGCGCCCGCTGGCCCGGGTGGGTGCGCGGCGCGCCGGTGCCGTCGTGCAGGACCCCGTGCCGGTTGACGTACGCGTAGGCGCCGGGCAGCCGGGTGCCGTCCGCGAGGTCGATCCGCACATCGGGCGCGGGCAGCCAGGCGCGGTTGAAGTTGCCGTTAGGGATCGGCGCGCCCTCACTCGCGTCGATCACCGCGAGCTGCTCGTCGTCGAGCCAGAGGACGAACAGTTCCCGCACCGCGCCCGGGGCGCTGACCGGCGAGGCGGACATGTATCCCATGCGGCTCACATGCGCCGAGACACCCGCGTCGACACCCGTCACCCGGGCCCGCACCATCGGGAGGGGGGACATGATCCCGAACTCGGCCATCTTGTGCCGCAGTTGACCCGGGCTGGCGTTGGAGCCGATGGCCAGGACCGGCGTGCGGTCCTCGTGCACGAGCTGCTCCAGCGGCAGGAAGCAGTCCCCGTCGAGGAGCCCGGAGTCGGCCGGCCACGCGCCCGGATACAGCAGCGGATGCTCGCGCGGCGCCTCGGCGAGGCCGAGTGCCCGCAGCGTGCGATCGGTGAGGTGATCCATGGGCCGCCTCAGTCCGCCGGTGGCAGCTCGCCCGAGCCGCGGGTGATCAGCCGGGTGGGCAGCTCGATGCGCTCGGGGGTGATCTGGGTGCCGTCCAGCTGCCGGAAGAGACGTTCCGCCGCGGTGCGGCCGATGTCCGCCGCGTCCTGGGCGACGACCGTGACGCCCGGCTGGAGCAAGTCGGCCAGCTCGATGTCGTCGAAGCCGACCAGGGCGACGCGCCGGGCGTGCTCGGCGAGCACGCGGATCACGGTGACCGTCACCCGGTTGTTGGCCGTGAAGATCGCGGTGACCGGGTCCGGCCCGGACAGCATCTCCCCGGCCGCCCTGCGCACCCGCTCGGGGTCGGTGACGCCGAGGGACATCCAGGAGTCCGCCACCGGTATGCCCGCGTCCTCCATGGCGGCCCGGTAGCCGCGCAGCCGCTCGGCGGCGGTGTGGATGCGGGGCATGTCGCCGATGAAGCCGATCCGGCGGTGCCCGTGCGCGATGAGATGGGCGACGCCGTCGCGGGCGCCGCCGAAGTTGTCCGACAGAACCACGTCGGCGTCGATGTGTCCGGCCGGCCGGTCCACGAACACCGTGGCGACACCCGCCTTGAGCTCCGGCTCCAGATACCGGTGGTCGTCACCGGCCGGGATCACCACAAGACCGTCCACCCGCCGCGCGCACAGGGCCAGCACCAGTTCCTGCTCGCGCTCCGGGTCCTCCGCGCTGGAGCCGTTGATCAGCAGGGCGCCGTGCGCGCGGGCCACCTCCTCGACCGAGCGGCTCAGCGGCCCGTAGAACGGGTCCGCGAGGTCCTCCAGGACCAGGCCGATGCTGGCCGTACGGCCCTTGCGCAGCACCCGCGCGCTGTCGTTGCGGCGGAAACCGAGGGCGTCGATCGCCTCCTGGACCCGCCGCTCCGTCTCCGGGGTGACCCCCGGCTCCCCGTTCACCACCCGGGACACCGTCTTGAGCCCGACTCCGGCGCGTGCCGCGACGTCCTTCATGGTCGGCCGGGTGCCGTAGCGCGTTGCGGATCGGAGGGGGGTCTGGGGCACGGTGCGGTGTCCTGTCCTGTCGTCCACGGGGGTGCGTCGATCCTGGGTTTGTATGAGGATGTGGCGTCGAGCATAGAGCCTGGACAACGTTGTCAGGCTCGGGGGAGACTGTCCACCGCAGTCCCCGGCCCGCGCACCCGTGCGGGACCGGCCCGCTGCTCGGCGTTTTTCTGATGGTTGACGGGGAGATCCGACACTGATGCACACCGACCTCGTGGCCGCGCTCGACATCGGCGGCACCAAGATCGCCGGCGCTCTGGTGGACGGCCACGGCCGGATCCTGGTCCGCGCCCAGCGGCCGACGCCCGCCCGGGAGGACGGCGACACCGTGATGCGGGCCGTGGAGGAGGTGCTCGGCGAGCTCACCGTGTCTCCGCTGTGGGAGCGCGCCACGGCCGTGGGCATCGGCAGCGCCGGGCCCGTGGACGCCTCGGCGGGCACGGTGAGCCCGGTGAACGTGCCGGGCTGGCGCGGCTACCCGCTCGTCGGACGCGTCCGGGCCGCGGCCGGGGACCTGCCCGTCGAGCTGATCGGCGACGGTGTGGCGATCACGGCGGCCGAACACTGGCAGGGCGCCGCCCGCGGCCATGACAACGCGCTGTGCATGGTCGTCTCCACGGGTGTCGGCGGCGGACTGGTGCTCGGCGGGCGGCTGCACCCCGGGCCGACCGGCAACGCCGGCCATGTCGGCCACATCAGCGTGGACCTCGACGGCGATCTGTGCCCGTGCGGCTCGCACGGCTGCGTCGAGCGCATCGCGAGCGGCCCCAACATCGCCCGGCGCGCCCTGGAGAACGGCTGGCGGCCCGGCCCGGACGGGGACACCTCCGCCGCCGCGGTGGCCGCGGCCGCCCGGTCGGGCGACCCGGTCGCCGTCGCCTCCTTCGAGCGTGCCGCCCAGGCCCTGGCCGCCGGGATCGCCGCCACGGCTACCCTCGTGGAGATCGACATCGCGGTGATCGGCGGGGGAGTGGGCAAGGCGGGCGACGTGCTCTTCGCCCCTTTGCGCAAGGCTCTGAGCGCCTACGCGACCCTGTCCTTCGTCCAGCGGCTGACCGTGGCACCGGCCCAGATGGGTACCGACGCCGGCCTGGTGGGCGCCGCTGCGGCGGCACTCGCGAAGCGGACGGAAGCGGCCGCGGCAGGGGTGTGAGACCGGGCAGGAACGTTCAGGCGGTGGGGCCGGGGCGTCTCAGGGGCCCCACCCGCCCCTGACGCGGAGGGAACCGCTCCGGCCCGGTGCGGCATCTGGCCCGGCGTGAGTGCCGGGATGCTGTTCTTCGGGCTGTTCTTCATGGGTGGGTGGGCGGCGGCTCTCGGGGCGCTGGTGTTCGCCGTCGTCACACTGGTGCGGGTCTGGCCGCGGGACTGGATGCGCCGCCGAGGGCACCCCGCGGCACGGCTGCTGCCGGCGCCCGCCTTCCTGCGCTTCGACGTGGCGCTCGCCGTGACGGCCCTCCTGGCCGACCTGTGGCTCGTGTCGGCGGCCATCGTGCTGGGGACGGAGGGCATCTTCACCGAGGACTGGATGGGCTACCCCGGCATGGCCGATTCCACCGGGCGGGGATACCAGGCCGAAGCCGTGAGTGTGCTGCGCTCCATCGCGTGGTGGACCTTCGGGATCGCGGCGCTCGGCCGCTGCTGGATCACGGCGGGTGTGCAGCTGTGCCTCCTGCCGCTCGCGGCCTGGTGGATCGGAACGTTCGACACGTACTTCACCTGACAGGTACCGGCCCGGGATACCGGATCTTCCGCCGAAATCGACCGAATGTCCGTGCGATGTGGCACGATCCGGCATGTGAGCAGCAGATCCACCTCGGCGCAGCGCCTGCGTGACCTCGCGCGCCTTCGCCGGGTCAAGGACCGGATCGACCGGGAGTACGCACAGCCGCTGGACGTGGAGGCACTGGCCCGCGGCGTGCACATGTCGGCCGGGCATCTCAGCCGCGAGTTCCGGCAGGCGTACGGGGAGTCGCCGTACAGCTACCTCATGACGCGGCGCATCGAGCGGGCGATGGCCCTGCTGCGCCGTGGCGACCGCAGTGTCACCGAGGTGTGTTTCGAGGTCGGTTGCTCGTCGCTGGGCACCTTCAGCACCCGCTTCACCGAGCTGGTCGGCATGCCGCCCAGCGCCTACCGGCGCGAGGCGGCGCGCGCGACCGCGGGGATCCCGTCGTGCGTGGCGAAGCAGGTCACCAGACCGGTCAGGAATCGAGAAGCGCCCGCCTCGAGCCGAAACTAGCGTGGTGGCCATGGACCTCAACATTCACGCCAGTTTCCTGCCGCACGACGACCCGGACGCCGCTCTGGCGTTCTACCGCGACACCCTCGGCTTCGAAGTACGCAACGACGTCGGGTACGAGGGCATGCGCTGGATCACGGTCGGCCCCGTGGGCCAGCCCGGCACCAACATCGTCCTGCATCCGCCGGCCGCCGACCCGGGCATCACCGAGGACGAGGGCCGCACCATCGCCGAGATGATGGCCAAGGGCACCTACGCGAGCATCGTCCTGGCCACCACCGATGTCGACGGCGCCTTCGAGCGGCTCCAGGCGGGCGACGCCGAGGTGGTCCAGGAGCCGGTCGACCAGCCGTACGGCGTCCGCGACTGTGCCTTCCGCGACCCCGCGGGCAACATGATCCGCATCCAGCAGCTGAAGCCGTGACGCCGTAGCGGCGCCTCACAGACCACATCCCCCGCACCCCCCCGGTCCGGTGCGGGGGACGGAACGTCCGAGCGACAGATGGAGACACGATGAGCAAGGCCACGACGACGGACAGACGGTCGCCCGGGCCGCACGCTGCCGACAGCCATGACGTGATCCGCGTGCACGGTGCGCGCGAGAACAACCTCAAGGACGTCAGCATCGAGATTCCGAAGCGCAGGCTCACGGTGTTCACGGGCGTCTCCGGCTCGGGCAAGAGTTCGCTGGTGTTCGACACGATCGCCGCGGAGTCGCAGCGGCTGATCAACGAGACCTACAGCGCCTTCCTCCAGGGCTTCATGCCCAACCTGGCCCGGCCCGAGGTGGACGTGCTGGACGGGCTGACCACCGCGATCACCGTCGACCAGCAGCGCATGGGATCCGACCCGCGCTCCACCGTCGGCACCGCCACCGACGCCAACGCGATGCTGCGCATCCTCTTCAGCCGCCTTGGCGCGCCGCACATCGGCCCGCCCGGCGCGTACTCCTTCAACGTCGCCTCCGTCTCGGCGAGCGGCGGGATCACGGTCGACCGGGGCACCGACAAGACCAAGACGCAGAAGGTGACCTTCAGCCGTACCGGCGGCATGTGCACGCACTGCGAGGGCCGGGGCAAGGTCTCCGACATCGACCTCACCCAGCTGTTCGACGACTCCAAGTCGCTCGCCGAGGACCCGTTCACCATCCCCACCTACACCGGGGACGGCTGGGTGGTGCGGGTGATCGCCGAGTCGGGCTTCTTCGACAAGGAGAAGCCGATCCGCAAGTACACCAAGAAGGAGCGGCACGACTTCCTGTACCGCGAGCCGACCAAGGTGAAGATCAACGGCGTCAACCTCACCTACGAGGGGCTGATCCCGAAGATCCAGAAGACCTTCCTCGCCAAGGACCGCGAGTCGATGCAGCCGCACATCCGGGCCTTCGTGGACCGGGCGGTCACCTTCACCGAGTGCCCCGAGTGCGACGGCACCCGGCTCAGCGAACTGGTCCGCTCCTCCAGGATCGGCAAGGTCAACATCGCCGACGCCTGCGCGATGGAGATCCGCGACCTGGCCGAATGGGCCCGCGGGATCGAGGATCCGTCGGTGGCCCCGCTGCTCGCCAAGCTCCGGCACACCCTGGACTCGTTCGTGGAGATCGGGCTCGGCTATCTCTCGCTGGACCGGGCCTCGGGCACCCTCTCCGGCGGCGAGGCGCAGCGCACCAAGATGATCCGGCACCTCGGCTCCTCGCTCACCGATGTCACCTACGTCTTCGACGAGCCGACCATCGGACTGCACCCCCACGACATCCAGCGGATGAACAACCTGCTGCTGCGGCTGCGCGACAAGGGCAACACGGTGCTCGTCGTGGAGCACAAGCCGGAGACGATCGCCATCGCCGACCATGTCGTGGACCTCGGCCCCGGCGCCGGCGCGGCGGGCGGCACCGTCTGCTTCGAGGGCACCCTGGAGGCGCTGCGCAAGAGCGGCACCGTCACCGGCCGCCATCTCGGCGACCGGGCGGCGCTGAAGGAGACGGTCCGCAAGCCCAACGGCACGCTCGCGATCCGCGGCGCGACGGCGAACAACCTCCAGAACGTAGCCGTCGACATCCCGCTCGGCGTGCTCACCGTCGTCACCGGCGTCGCCGGCTCCGGCAAGAGTTCGCTCGTGCACGGTTCGATCCCCGCCGAGGAGGGCGTGGTGTCGGTCGACCAGACCGCGATCCGCGGCTCCCGGCGCAGCAACCCGGCCACGTACACCGGTCTTGCCGACCCGATCCGCAAGGCCTTCGCCAAGGCCAACGGTGTGAAGCCGGCGCTCTTCAGCGCCAATTCCGAGGGCGCCTGCCCCACCTGCAACGGCGCCGGTGTCATCTACACCGACCTGGCGATCATGCAGACCGTCGCCACCCCCTGCGAGGTGTGCGAGGGCAGGCGGTTCGACGCGTCGGTGCTGGAGTACCGCTTCGGTGGCCGCGACATCAGCGAGGTGCTGGCGATGTCGGTGACCGAGGCCGAGAAGTTCTTCGGAGCCGGTGAGGCACGCACCCCGGCGGCCCACCGGATCATCGAACGGATGGCGGACGTCGGACTCGGCTACCTCACCCTCGGCCAGCCGCTCACCACCCTCTCCGGCGGCGAGCGGCAGCGGCTCAAGCTGGCCACCCACATGGGCGACAAGGGCGGTGTCTACGTACTCGACGAGCCGACCACCGGCCTCCACCTCGCCGACGTGGAGCAGCTGCTCGGGCTGCTCGACCGGCTCGTCGACGCCGGCAAGTCGGTCATCGTCATCGAGCACCACCAGGCGGTCATGGCGCACGCCGACTGGATCATCGACCTCGGCCCGGGCGCCGGACACGACGGCGGGCGGATCGTCTTCGAGGGCACCCCGGCCGAACTCGTCGAGGCCCGCTCCACCCTGACCGGGGAGCATCTCGCGGCCTACGTGGGCGCCTGACGGAGTCCCGGGGCCAGCTGAACGGCCCACCCGGCGCGCGCCCGGCGCCGTTCGCGCGCAGCCTGGTGCCATGGCGTCCGTGAAGCCCGTCGTGGTCTACCCGCCTGCCGTGGACGGCGGCCGGCGGGTCCGTGTGGACGACCAGTTCCTCGGGATCGCGTACGGGCTGCTGGACGTCGCCGAGTTTCTGCGCCGGGCGGGGATCGAGGACGCGGACGAGGCGTACGCGGCGACGTCGGGGCTGATCGAATGGCGCGGCGGCGGGCCCGGGACCTGGGACACCGGCCCCGAATGAGGCCGTCGCGTCGCCCGAACGGCCCAGTGGCGTGACCCCGGAGCGGGTCGGACCGTTGAGTCGGTCATGAAGAAGCGCAGCATGCTCGCCATCGCCTCCCTGGCCACCGGCTTCGTCGTCGCGGCGGTCACCCCGTCGCACGCTGTCGGAGAGAAGCTCCCCGGGATCAACGTGGACGAGACCCTCAACACGCTCAACCAGGCTGTCGGCAAGGACGGCCTGTCCGTGGCCGGGAAGGACGGCCTCCAGAAGAAGGGCGCCCAGAAGAAGGCCGCCCCGAAGAAGGGCGTTCAGAAGAAGAAGGGCTGACGAGCCGCTCCGGCCTCGGCCCACGGCGCCGGCGCTCCCCGCGTGAGGGGGGCGCCGGCGCCGTCGTCATGCGCCCTCAACTGGGGCTGGTTTCCGTGGCAGGGTGGAGCGGGCAAGCCTCAGGGGGCCAACAGAAGAGGGGGACCTGTGACCGTCGTCTGGATCAACGGCGCGTTCGGTGCGGGGAAGACCACCACCGCACAGGAACTGATCGAACTGATCCCGAACAGCACGCTCTTCGACCCCGAGGTGATCGGCGGAGCGCTGCGGTATCTGCTGCCGCCCAAGCGCCTCGCCGAGGTCGGCGACTTCCAGGACCTGCCGATCTGGCGACGGCTCGTGATCGACACGGCGGCCGCGATGCTCGCCGAGCTCGGCGGCACCCTGGTGGTCCCGATGACGCTGCTGCGTCAGGAGTACCGCGACGAGATCTTCGGCGGCCTGGCCGCGCGCAGGATTCCGGTCAGCCACATCCTGCTCGCTCCGGCCGAAACGATACTGCGGGAGCGCATCGCGGGCCGTGAGGTTCCGCGGGACCTCCCCGACGGCGAGATACGAATACGGCAGTGGTCCGCCGACCACATCGAGCCGTACCGGGCGGCGCTCGCCTCCTGGCTCACCGCGGACGCGCACCCGGTCGACACCAGCGAGCTCACGCCGTACGAGACCGCCGCCCGCATCGCCGAGGCCGTGCACAACGGCTCCGTGCCCGTCTGCGACATCGTGCAGACGCCCGAGCCCACCGCCGAGACGCTCGCCGCCGGTGTGCTCCTCTTCGACGAGCGGGACCGCGTGCTGCTCGTCGACCCCACCTACAAGGCGGGCTGGGAGTTCCCCGGTGGAGTCGTCGAACCCGGTGAGGCGCCCGCCCGGGCCGGTGTACGGGAGGTCGCCGAGGAGACCGGCATCCACCTCGACGAGGTACCGAGCCTGCTCGTCGTCGACTGGGAGCGCCCCGCGCCCCCTGGCTTCGGCGGCCTGCGGCTCCTCTTCGACGGCGGGCTCCTCGACTCCGCGGAGGCCGGCCGGCTGCTGCTGCCCGGGCCGGAACTGCGCGCCTGGCGGTTCGTCACCGAGGAGGAGGCCGCCGACCTGCTGCCACCGGTGCGCTACGAGCGGCTGCGCTGGGCCCTGAGGGCGCGCGAACGGGGAGCGGCGTTCTACCTGGAAGCCGGGGTGCCCGTCGGCTGAACCGGGTCCGCGCGCGTGCCCTTTACCCGGCGCGGGGGATTCCGAGGGAAAAGCGAGAGGAAACGCGCCCGGAGGCAATGCCAATCACCGCCCAAGGAATCGCCCTCATTCCTTCACGCGGCGGGTAATCACATTCCCCGCTCTCGTCAACACTTCTCCATGACCGCAAACAATCCCTTTTCTGGCCCCTGCTCGGCTTGACCGGCCTCGCACGGCATTGCGAAAGTCCGCAATGTCTCACGGCGGCGCTCACGACCGCCACTCAATTTCCTTGCCTCAGGGGCAGATCCGGGATGTCCGAACGATGACCACGCAACACCAGCCGGTCGACACCGGCGGCGGCACCGCGCTGCCGGCCGAGCCGTCGACGCAGGACAGCAGACCCGGCGGCCCGGTCGTCGCCGGCCGCTCACCGGCCCGGATGGCCTGGCGACGGATCAGGCGGGACAAGGTCACCACGGCCGCCCTGGCGGCCACCGTCCTGTTCATCGTGATCGCCCTGCTCGCGCCGGTCCTCACCGCGCTGACCAGCTGGGGACCGATCACCCCCGACAACAGGGCGATCAACCCGGACACGGGCAACTTCCCCTACGGATCGCTGGGCGGCATCAGCGCCCAGCATCTGCTCGGTGTCGAACCGGGCACGGGTTACGACCTGTTCGCCCGCATCGTCTACGGCCTGCGCACCTCCCTGTACGTGGGCTTCGCCTCGGCCGTGCTGTCCACCGTGGTCGGTGTCGTCGCGGGGCTCGCGGCCGGCTACTTCGGCGGCTGGGTCGACTCCCTGCTGTCCCGGATCATGGACGTGATGCTGGCGTTCCCGCAGCTGCTGTTCATCATCGCGCTCACCCCGGTGATCCAGAACGCCCTGCAGACCAACACCCACGGCGGCACCGACGAGAACCTCCGCCTCCTCGTCCTGGTCCTCAACATCGCCGTCTTCGCCTGGGCGTACACCGCCCGTCTGGTGCGCGGACAGGTACTGTCCCTGCGCGAACGGGAGTTCGTCGACGCCGCACGGCTGATGAGTGCCGGCCGGCGGCACATCCTCTTCCGGCAGCTGTTGCCCAACCTGTGGGCGCCGATCCTGATCTCCTTCGCGCTGGCCGTCCCGCAGAACATCACCACCGAGGCGGCCCTCTCGTACCTGGGCGTCGGCGTCATCCCGCCCAACCCCGACTGGGGAGCGCTGCTCTCGGACGCCTCCCAGTTCTTCCTCCAGGACCCGATGTACCTCTTCGTGCCCGGCGTCCTGCTCTTCCTCCTGGTCCTGGCGCTCAACCTCCTCGGGGACGGCGTCCGGGACGCCCTGGATCCCCGCGCCCGGCGCGGCTGACAAAGCCACCCCCCGAGTATCGGCCCGGCGGTCCCACGAACGGCCGCCGCGCCCGTAGCAAGAAGGAGTTTCCTCAATGACGCGCAGCACGCGCAGATCGCGCACGGTCGCTCTCACGGCCTCCGCCGTGGTGATCGCCCTGGGGGCCACCGCATGCGGAGGTTCCTCCGGCGACAGTGGCAGCGGCGCCCCTGGTAAGGGCGGCACCCTGACCATCCTGAACAAGGCGGACTACGACCACCTCGACCCCCAGCGCGTCTACACGACCGAGGGTCAGAGCATGGACCAGGAGATCGTCCGGACCCTCACCGGCTGGGACGAGACGGGCCCCAAGCCGAAGCTGGTCGGCGACCTGGCCACCGACACCGGAACGCCGAGCAAGGGCGCCACGGTCTGGACCTTCCACCTGCGGCACGGCGTCAAGTACCAGGACGGCACCGAGGTCACCGCGCCGGACGTCAAGTACGGTGTCGAGCGCTTCTTCTCCTCCGACATCAACGGCGGCCCGCCCTACGCCTCCCAGTGGCTCGTCGGCGGCTCCGACTACAAGGGGCCCTACCAGGGCAAGCAGCTCGACTCCGTCCAGACGCCGGACAAGTACACCGTCGTCTTCCATCTGAACCAGCCGGTGGCCGACTTCAACGAGACCACCACCATGACCGGTTGGTCCGCCGTGCCCAAGGCCCACGACACCGGCTCGACCTACGACACCAAGGTCTGGTCCGACGGCCCGTACATGATCAAGTCGTACACCAAGAACAAGGAACTCGTCCTCACCCGGAACAAGAACTGGTCGCAGTCGACCGACCCGATCCGGCAGCAGAACGTCGACGGGATGGACGTCAAGTTCGGCCAGGACGAGTCGGCCATCGACCAGCAGCTCAAGGCCGACGCCGGCACCGCGCAGACATCGATCCAGCAGTGGCCGATCGCGGGCTCGGACCTGGCCCAGATGGCCAACGACCCCTCCCTCAAGAGCCGTTACTACAAGATCCCCGCGCCCGGCATCAACTACCTGGCCATCAACACCACCCGTGTCAAGGACCTCCGGGTCCGCCAGGCGATCGAGTACGCCGTCGACAAGACCACGGTCCGCGGCGCCTTCGGTGGCTCCGCGTACGGCGACTACGCCACCACCATGCTGAGCCCCGGCATCGGCGGCTACCAGAAGTTCAACGACTACAGCGCCAACCCGGCGGGCAACCTCCCCAAGGCCAAGGCCCTGATGAAGCAGGCGGGCGACCCGAAGCCGACCATGTCGATCGCGGTGGAGAACACCCCCACCCAGGAACACTTCGCCGACGCGGTGAAGACCGCGCTGGAGCGCATCGGCATCCACGTCAACATCTCCCCGATCGACGCGTCGAACTACTTCAGCACCATCGACAACACGAAGAACCAGTACGACCTGACCTGGGGCGACTGGATCGCCGACTGGCCGAACGCCTCCACGGTGCTGCCCACCCTCTTCGACGGCCGCCTGATCAAGAAGAACCCCCAGGCCAACCAGGACCTGTCGTACCTGAACGACCCCAAGGTCAACACGCTGATCGACAAGGCAGCCAAGATGACCGACCTCGCTCAGCGCAACGCCGCCTACGGGCAGATGGACCGGCAGATCCTCAAGGACGCCGCCGTGGTCCCGCTGATGTACATGAACTTCACCGAGATGTCCGGCTCCAAGGTCGGCGGAGTCATCCCCGACTCGATCGTGGCCGAGCCGAGCCTGGTCCACGTCTACGTCAAGCACTGACGGACGCTTCCCCTCTGAACCCCGCCGGCGGTTCCGGCCGCCGGCGGGCATCCCACTCACGTCAGGTCCCGGCACCTCATGTTTCGTTACCTCATCAGACGCCTGCTGGCAGCGGCCGTGATCATGCTGGTGATCACCACGATCACCTTCTTCATCTTCTTCGCGCTGCCGTCCGACCCCGCACTCCTGGCCTGCGGGAAGACCTGCTCCCCCTCCCGCCTCGCCGAGATCAAACACTCGCTGGGCCTGGACCAGAGCTTTCTGACGCAGTACTGGGAGTTCCTCAAGGGGCTGTTCGCCGGCCGTGACTTCGGCGACCAGAGCGTCCGCATCCACTGCGGCGCGCCCTGCCTCGGCGTCTCCTTCCAGACCGACACCCCCGTGCTGACGACGCTGCTCCAGGACTTCCCGGCGGACCTCTCCCTCGGACTCGGCGCCGCGGTGGCGTTTCTGGTCCTGGGGGTGGGCCTCGGCACCGTCGCCGCCGTCCGCAGGGGCAGGGCGGCCGACAAGGCGGCGGTCGGACTGGCCCTGTTCGGTGTGTCGGTGCAGATCTACTTCATCGGCCTGCTCCTGCTGTACCTCTTCGTCGACAAGTTCCAGATCCTGCCGACCTCCGGCTACACCCCGATCACCGAGGATCCGGCCGGCTGGTTCCAGGGGCTGATCCTGCCGTGGACCACCCTGGTCATCGTCTACCTCGCGATGTACACCCGGCTCACCCGTTCCTCCATGCTGGAGGTCTTCGCCGAGGACTACATGCGCACCGCCCGCGCCAAGGGACTGACGGCCTCCAGCGTCGTCCTCAAGCACGGGCTGCGGGCCGCCATCACGCCGATCATCACCATCTTCGGCATGGACGTCGGCTCCCTGATCGGCGGCTCCGCGGTCATCACCGAGTCGGTCTTCGGCATCAACGGCATCGGCAAACTCGCCGTCGACTCCGTCCAGAACTCCGACCTGCCGGTCATCCTCGGCACCACCCTCTTCGCCGCGACGTTCGTCGTCATCGCCAACGTCGTCGTCGACCTGGTGTACGGCCTCGTCGACCCGCGCGTACGCCTCGCCTGAGCCCCTTCTTCCGTCCTTAGGAACACCCGTGTCCGTTCAGACCTCACCGCAGCCCGCGGACGTCACGCCCGCCCCCGCACCCTTCCTCGACGTACGCGACCTGAGGGTGCACTTCCCGACCGAGGACGGCCTCGTCAAGTCCGTCGACGGCGTCTCCTTCACCCTGGAGAAGGGCAGGACCCTCGGCATCGTCGGCGAGTCCGGCTCCGGCAAGTCGGTGACCTCGCTGGCCCTGCTCGGACTGCACAAGGGCACCCGCGCCCGGGTCAGTGGCGAGATCTGGCTGGAGGGCAGGGAACTCGTCGCCCTGCCCGAGGCCGAGATGCGCGAACTGCGCGGCCGTACGGTCTCCATGATCTTCCAGGACCCGCTCTCCGCGCTGCACCCCTTCTTCACCGTGGGCGCCCAGATCGCCGAGGCCTACCGCGTGCACCACAAGGTCTCCAAGAAGGAGGCCAGGGAGCGGGCGGTGGAGATGCTGAAGCGCGTCGGCATCCCGCAGCCCGAGCGCCGTGTCAGGGACTATCCGCACCAGTTCTCCGGCGGCATGCGGCAGCGCGCCATGATCGCCATGTCCCTGGTCTGCGACCCCGCCCTGCTCATCGCCGACGAGCCCACCACCGCCCTGGACGTCACCGTCCAGGCGCAGATCCTCGACCTGATCCGCGATCTGCAGGAGGAGTTCGGCTCCGCCGTCGTCATCATCACGCACGACCTCGGCGTGGTCTCCGACATCGCCGACGACATCCTGGTGATGTACGGCGGCCGCCGGATCGAGTACGGCACCACCCGCGAGGTGCTCAAACAGCCTCAGCACCCCTACACCTGGGGCCTGTTGCAGTCGATGCCGCACCTCACCGGCGACGTCGGTGAGCGGCTGAACCCGATCCCCGGCACACCACCGAGCCTGATCAACCTGCCGGACGGCTGCTCCTTCAACCCCCGCTGCGCCTACAAGGGCTGGGTGCCGGAGGGGCGGTGCACCGTGGAACGGCCCGAACTGCGCCTCGTCTCCGGCACAGCGGGGCACCTCGCCGCGTGCCACCTCACCGACGAGGCCAAGCAGGAGATCCGCGGCGGAGCCGGCCCGGACGGCCGCGGCGGAGCCGGACCCGGCGAACGCGGCGCCGCAGCCGCACGGGCCGCACAGTGACGGCGGCGGACGAAAGGGACCATGCCGTGAGCACCACCCAGCCCCTCACCGGGCAGACCACCGACCGCCCCACCGGCGAGCACCTCCTCGAAGTACGCGGTCTGCAGAAGCACTTCCCCCTCCGGCAGGGCATCATCTTCCAGCGGCAGATCGGGGCCGTGCGAGCCGTCGACGGCATCGACTTCGCGGTGGGGCCCGGCGAGTCGCTGGGACTGGTCGGCGAGTCCGGCTGCGGAAAGTCGACCACGGGACGTCTGATCACCCGGCTGCTCGAACCCACCGGCGGCTCCGTCCTGTTCGACGGCGAGGACATCACGCACCAGCCACCCGCCCGGATGCGGGAGGCCCGCCGCAACCTCCAGATGATCTTCCAGGACCCGTACTCGTCGCTGAACCCGCGGCACACCGTCGGCACCATCATCGAGACGCCGATGCGGCTCAACGGCATCAACCCGCCCCAGGGCCACAAGCGGCGTGTCCAGGAACTCCTGGAGACCGTGGGCCTCAACCCCGAGCACTACAACCGCTACCCCAACGAGTTCTCCGGAGGCCAGCGCCAGCGCATCGGCATCGCCCGCGCCCTCGCCCTGCGGCCGAAGCTGATCGTCGCCGACGAACCCGTCTCCGCGCTGGACGTCTCCATCCAGGCGCAGGTCGTCAACCTGCTCCAGGACCTCCAGCGGGAGTTCGGCATCGCCTTCGTCTTCATCGCCCACGACCTCGCCGTCGTACGGCACTTCTCCGAACGGGTCGCCGTGATGTACCTCGGCAAGATCGTCGAGGTCGCCGACCGCGAGTCGCTCTACACCCGGCCCCGGCACCCCTACACCCACGCGCTGCTGTCCGCCGTACCCGAGGCCGACCCGGACGCCACTCAGCGGCGCGAACGCATCCGGCTGGCCGGGGACGTTCCCTCCCCGATCGACCCGCCCTCCGGCTGCCGCTTCCGCACCCGCTGCTGGAAGGCCCAGGACAAGTGCGCAGGGGAGGAACCACCCCTGGTGCGGGCCGCCGACAGCCCCTCCGGCCATCTGACGGCCTGCCACTTTCCCGAGGAGCCTACGGTCGCGCCACGCGCCGAGGACATCGTCCTGGACCCGGCGCGGGCGGAGCCGACGGAGGGGTACTGACCGCAGGGCAGAGCGGTCAGCTCACCGCGTAGGTGCGCAGGAACAGCGCCTCGGCCACCGACAGCCGCTCCAGTTCCTCGGGGGACACGCTCTCGTTCACCGCGTGGATCTGGGCCTCCGGCTCGCTCAGCCCGATGAGCAGGATCTCCGCACGCGGGTAGAGGGAGGCGAGGGTGTTGCACAGCGGGATGGAGCCGCCCTGGCCCGCGTACTGCATCTCCTGGCCCGGGTACGCCACCGCCATCGCCGAGGCCATGGCCTGGTAGGCCGGGCTGGTGGTGTCGGCGCGGAAGGGCTGGCCCTCGCCGATCTGCTCGGTGCTCACCCGCGCGCCCCACGGCGTGTGCGACTCCAGGTGCGCCTGGAGCAGCTTGGTCGCCGTGCCCGCGTCCACGCCCGGCGGCACCCGCAGGCTGATCAGCGCACGGGCGCTCGACTGCACGGACGGGGTGGCGCCGACGACGGGCGGGCAGTCGATGCCGAGGACCGTGACGGCCGGGCGCGACCAGATACGGTCGGCGACCGTGCCGGACCCGATCAGCTCGACGCCGTCCAGCACCTTGGCGTCCTGCCGGAACTGCTCCTCGTCGTACTGCAGTCCCTCCCAGGCCGTGTCCGAGGCGAGCCCCTCGACGGTCGTCGAGCCGTCCTCGGCGCGCAGCGAGTCCAGGACGCGGATCAGGGCGGCGAGCGCGTCGGGCGCGGCACCGCCGAACTGGCCCGAGTGCAGATTGCCCGCGAGCGTGTCGACGCTGACGCGGACGAGGGTCATACCGCGCAGCGTGGAGGTCACCGTCGGCAGGCCGACGCGGAAGTTGCCCGCGTCGCCGATGACGACCGTGTCCGCCTCCAGCAGGTCCGGGTGCTCCTCGGCGTACCGCTCCAGGCCGCCCGTGCCCTGCTCCTCCGAGCCCTCGACGATCACCTTGACGTGGACGGGCACGCCGCCGTTCGCCTTCAGCGCCCGCAGCGCCAGCAGGTGCATGATCACACCGCCCTTGCAGTCGGCGGCGCCACGCCCGTACCAGCGTCCGTCCCGCTCGGTCAGCTCGAACGGCGGAGTGGTCCAGCCGGCCTCGTCCAGCGGCGGCTGCACGTCGTAGTGGGCGTAGAGCAGGACGGTCTTCGCACCCGCCGGGCCGGGGAGGTACCCGTAGACCGACTGCGTCCCGTCGGGGGTGTCGAGCAGGGCCACGTCCTGGAAACCCTCGGCGCCGAGCGCGTCCGCGATCCAGCGGGCGGCGCCCTCGCTCTCGCTCCTCGGGAACTGGTCGAAGTCCGCCACCGACCGGAAGGCCACCAGTTCGGTGAGTTCCGCCCTCGCCCCCGGCATCAGCGAGGCGACGGTCTCGGCGACCGGATTCGGCGACATGGGCACGCTCCTTGTGGGTGCGACGTTGAAGAGTTGGGTGCTGTAGATCCTCCCACAGCGGGCCCTGACCAGGTCCGCCGTAGGATGCGGGAGACAGCAGGGCAGGCGGCTTGATCGGGAGCAGTAGACCATCGTGAGCAGCGAGAACTCTTCGGCGGACGACGTGCGGCAGGTGTGGGACGTCGTCGTGGTGGGGGCGGGACCCGCGGGAGCTTCGGCCGCGTACGCGGCGGCGGTCGCCGGGAGACGTGTGCTGTTGCTGGAGAAGGCGGAGCTGCCGCGGTACAAGACGTGTGGCGGCGGCATCATCGGCCCCTCGCGCGACGCCCTCCCGCCCGGCTTCGAGCTGCCGTTCAAGGACCGGGTGCACGCGGTGACGTTCTCGCACAACGGCCGTTTCACCCGGACCCGCCGGTCCAAGCAGATGCTGTTCGGGCTGATCAACCGGCCCGAGTTCGACCAGCGGCTCGTCGAGCACGCGCAGAAGGCGGGCGCCGAGCTGCGTACGGGCGTCACCGTCCAGCGGGTCGAGCAGCACGGCTCGGAGGTGCCGGACCGGCGCACGGTCGCCGTCGTCCTCCAGGGCGGCGAGGTCCTGCTCGCGCGGTCGGTGGTCGGGGCGGACGGCAGCGCCAGCCGGATAGGAGCGCATGTCGGGGTCAAGGTCGACCAGGTGGATCTCGGCCTGGAGGCGGAGATCCCGGTGCCGGAGACCGTCGCCGAGGACTGGAAGGGGCGGGTGCTCATCGACTGGGGCCCGATCCCCGGCAGTTACGGCTGGGTCTTCCCCAAGGGCGACACGCTGACGGTCGGGGTGATCTCGGCCAGGGGTGAAGGCGCCGCGACGAAGCGGTACTTGGAAGAGTTCATCGGCCGGCTGGGCCTCGCCGGCTTCGAACCGAGCATCTCCTCCGGGCACTTGACCCGCTGCCGGGCCGACGACTCGCCGCTGTCGCGCGGCCGGGTGCTGGTCTGCGGCGACGCCGCGGGGCTGCTGGAGCCGTGGACCCGCGAGGGCATCTCCTTCGCGCTGCGATCCGGCCGGCTCGCGGGGGAGTGGGCGGTGCGGATCGCCGAGGCACACGACGCGGTGGACACGCGCAGGCAGGCCCTCAACTACGCGTTCGCGGTCAAGGCCGGGCTCGGCGTGGAGATGAGCGTCGGCAGGCGGCTGCTGACGGTGTTCGAGCGTCGCCCTGGTCTGTTCCACGCGGCGGTGACGGGTTTCCGCCCCGCCTGGAAGGGGTTCAAGGACATCACGCGGGGCGCGACGTCGCTGGGCGAGATCGTCCGCACCCATCCGATGGCCCAGCGGGCCCTGACCGCGATGGACCGCCGTCCCGCGAAGGGCGGCGAGGTCAGCTCGTCACCGTGATCTCGAAGACCGGGTGGTCCGGGGCGATCCGGCGCAGCTCGTCGTCCGGGGAGTCCGGGCCCACCCCGTTGAAGAAGACCCCGACCTCCGCCTTCCAGCGCTTGAGGTAGGCGCGCAGGATCGGCGTCTTGTCGTCGTCGGCCACCTCGGTCGCGGTGAACGTGTCCACGTGCTTGCCGAGGTGCAGCTCGCCGCCGCCCGAGGCGCGCATGTTGCGCGTCCACTGGACGTGGCCGCGGGGCGCGACCAGGTACTGCCGGCCGTCCAGGGTCATCAGATTGACCGGGGTGGTGCGCCACTGGCCGCTCTTGCGGCCGCGGACGGCGAGGACACGGGAGCCCCAGACGCTGATGCCGCGGCGGGTCATCCAGGCCACGAGGCGGTTGATGACGTTGACGGTGACCCAGCCGGGCTTCTGGACGTGTGTGGACATGGGGTCCCCCTGGTCTCTGGTCGGTGGAGTGGTGCTCGGGCCGCTGCCGGCGGGGAAGCGGTGCTCTCTTTTGTGAGCACTGCTCTCTCGCTGGGTTCAGTCTGCCTGAGGTCGGCACCCCAAAGCAAGAGCGGTGCTCTCGTTTGTGTGCGCTGCTCTCCTTTCATGGCACACTTCCTCGCATGAGCACCGCACACGGCGCCCGGGCCCGGGCCAGGATCGAAGTCACCGCGGCCATCAAGGACGAGGCCCGCAGACAGCTCGCGGCCGAGGGCGCCGCCAGGCTCTCCCTGCGCGCCGTGGCCCGTGAGCTCGGCATGGTCTCCTCCGCGCTGTACCGCTACTTCCCCAGCCGTGACGACCTGCTGACCGCACTCATCATCGACGCGTACGACTCCCTCGGCGAGCGGGCCGAGGCGGCCCATGAGCCGGCGGCCGACCCCTTCCACCGATGGATCGCGGTCTGTGAGGCGGTGCGGGGCTGGGCACTGGACCACCCCCACGAGTACGCGCTGATCTACGGATCGCCCGTGCCCGGCTACACCGCCCCCGACACCACCGTCCCGGCGGCCGCCCGCGTCGGCCTCCTGCTCATCGGCATCGCACGCGACGCCCATCGCGGCTCCGGCCTGTCCGGACCCTCGCTGCCGTCCGAGCTGCGCCCGGAGGCCGAACGGATCGCCGCCGACCTCGCACCCGACCTCCCCCCGGAGGCGGCGACAGCTCTCGTCGCGTCCTGGGCCCAGCTGTACGGCCTGGTCGGCTTCGAGCTGTTCGGCCAGTTCCACCGGGTGGTCGAGGACCGGGCCCCGTTCTTCCGGCATGCGGTGGGGCAACTCGCCCGGGGAGTGGGGCTGGTACCCGGACCTACCGAGGGCGCAGCGCCAGGCCGTTGACGGAGGTGGTGGGCGGGGTGCCCTCGCTCAGAGGCAGCCCGGTCGGGACACCCGTGAGCCGACTCAGCCAGGCGGCGGACGCGGGGGAGCCTGACAGCGGGCGACGGTGTACTTCCCGGGGAGTACGCGTGATCGCCACGCCTGGGTGACGCCGCTGCGGGCGGGCGGCGTCTAGCGTGGCCGGTATGGACGAGCAGCGCGCGCGGGGTGGCCCGCCGCAGTGGTGGCGCCACGGGCCACCGTGGTGGGAGCGGTGGGGGGAGGGGGAGCGTGAGCCCCGGTGGCCCTGGCGGTCCACGGTCGCCGTCACGGTCTTCGTGCTGGTCGGCTCGAACTTCGCCGCCCACGGTCAGGAGGGCGAGCGGGCGGACCTGGACCTCTTCGCACGAGTGCTGCTGCTGGTGGCCGGGGGGCTGCTGCTGTGGCGGAAGCGGTACCCGGTGGCCGTGGTCTTCGGCACGGCGGGCGCCGTCATGCTCTACCTGGGGGCGGGGTATCCGTACGGGCCGGTGCTCTTCACCGTCGCTCTGGCGTGCTTCAGCGCGATCGTCGCCGGGCACCGCTGGGCCGCGTGGGCCGCGATGGGAACCCTCTGGGCCGGGCACGTCCTGGTGGCGCACTGGCTCTATCAGTGGCTGCCGCCGTCGGGGGACTCCGCCGTCTCCTGGGGCGAGGAGATCGTCGTCGCCACCTGGGTGGTGGCGATCGCGGCGGTGTCGGAGCTGTTCCGGGTCCGCCGCGAGCAGTGGGTCCGGGAGCGTGCCGAGCGTGCCGAGGCCGCGCGTCGGCGGGCCGACGAGGAGCGGCTGCGGATCGCGCAGGAACTGCACGACGTCCTCGCGCACAGCATCTCCGTGATCAATGTGCAGGCGGGGGTCGGCCTCGCGCTCCTCGACACCGACCCCGAGCAGGCCCGTACGGCGCTCACCACGATCAAGGACCAGAGCAAGGAGGCGCTCGGCGAGGTACGCCAGGTGCTCGACACCCTGCGCGCTCCCGGTGCCGCGCCCCGCGCACCGGCGCCCGGGCTCGACCGGCTGCCCGAGCTGGTGGAGCAGGCGGCGAGCGCGGGTCTCACGGTCGAGGTGGCAGGAGAGCCGCCGCGCCTGTCGCCCGGCACGGACCTCGCCGCCTTCCGGATCGTCCAGGAAGCCCTGACCAACGTCGTACGGCACTCGGGTTCGCGGCACGCGCGCGTGCACCTCGCGCAGGACGCGGACGCCCTGCGGCTGCGGATCGACGACGACGGGCCCGCGACCGGCGCCGACGCGGGCGGCAGCGGCAACGGGCTGGTCGGTATGCGGGAGCGGGCCGCCGCGCTGGGTGGCACCATCGACGCGGGGCCCCGCCCGGACGGCGGTTTCCGGGTGCTCGCCGTACTTCCGCTGACGGCGTCCGCCGGCAAGTGAGCCGAACCGTTCGACCCATTGAGGAGGACCGGTGATTCGCGTACTGCTCGCCGACGACCAGTCACTGGTCCGGGCAGGGTTCCGGGCGCTGCTCGACGCGCAGCCGGACATCGAGGTGGCCGCGGAGGCCGCCGACGGTGAGGAGGCCGTGCGCCGGATCCGCGAACTGCGGCCCGACGTCGTCCTGATGGACATCCGCATGCCCGCGCTCGACGGCCTCGCGGCGACCCGGCGGATCACCGGGGACGCGGGGCTGAAGGACGTCAAGGTGGTCATGCTCACCACCTTCGAGCTCGACGAGTACGTCTTCGAGGCCATCCGCTCGGGCGCCTCCGGCTTCCTGGTCAAGGACACCGAGCCCGACGAACTCCTGCGCGCGGTACGGGCGGTGGTCGCGGGCGACGCACTGCTCTCGCCCGGGGTGACGCGCCGGCTGATCGCCGAGTTCGCGGCCCGCTCCAAGGAGCCCGCGGCGGCCGGCACCCTGGCCGGACTCACCGAGCGGGAGCGGGAGGTGATGGCCCTGGTCGGCATCGGCCTGTCCAACGAGGAGATCGCCCGCCGTCTGGTCGTCAGCCCGCTCACCGCGAAGACCCACGTCAGCCGCACCATGGTGAAGCTCGGCGCCCGCGACCGGGCCCAACTGGTCGTGCTCGCCTACGAGTCGGGGCTTGTGCGGCCGGGCTGGCTGGGCTGAGCCGACGACCGGAACCGGACCAGCACACTGACGACCCGGGCGAGGAAGAGCACGGGCGCGAGCACCAGCCCGGCGCGTGGCAACAGGGCCTCCCCCGTTGCCGGAAGCTCGAACAGCAGCGCGGGACCGGCCACGGCCCCGAAGACGACCGCCGCCGCGAAGGCCGCGCTGCACAGCGCGTACCCGATCTCGACGGTGACCGCGTCCCGCTCGGCCTGAGTGCGCCGTCCCCCGTGATGCGTCATACGGAGAGTCAGACAGGGGCGCGCGCCCGGCGGGCAAGGCATCCCGCCGGGCGCACCGCTTCTTCGGTCGTGGCAGTGGCGGGCGAGGCTCGGCGGTGGCCGGCCGGCCGGGCGGTGCGGGGTTACGCGGCCGCCCGCCGCTCACGCCTCCTACTCGGTGCGCAGGGCCGTGGCGGTTCGGGCCCCGGCGGCCCAGCCGGCGGGCAGGAGCGCACCCAGTGTGGCGATGAGCAGGCCGCCGAGTGCGAGCGGGAGCAGTTCGGCCCCGCGGTAGACGGCGATGACGGAACCGGGGAGGCGGAGCCCCACGCTGTCGCCCATCGCGGGCAGGACCCAGCCGTGCAGGGCCACGCCGAGCGGCACGCCCAGAGCGCCCGCGACCAGTCCGGTCACCACGACCGAGGTGAGGACCATCGCCACGGTCTGCCGGGGGGTCATACCGAGTGCCTTGTGGACACCGATCTCCCGCACGCGCTCGCGGGTGTCGAGCAGCACACCGTTCAGCACGCCGAGCGCGGCGACGGCCACGAGCATCAGCGTGAGGATCAGGGACAGCGCGTTGAGCGTGGCGACCATCTCGCTGCCGGCGTCGAGCCCGCCGGCCCGGGCGGTGACACCCAGCGGTGCCAGGTCCCTGTTCAGCGCGTCGAGGTAGCCGGTCACGTCGGTGCCCGGGGCGACCGCGATGTGATGGCTCGTCTCCGCCAGGTCGGGATGTGCGGCCGTCAGGGTCGAGGCGTCGGTGAAGAGCTGCATGCCGTCGTTACGTGGGTCGAGGACCTCACCGACGATCCGGACCGTGACGGGCTCGGCCAGGCCGTTCAGGGTGACGGTGTCGCCGACGCCGGTGCCGGTGGCGGCCAGGAACGGGGTCGGGACCACGGCCTCGCCGGGCCTGTCGATCCAGCGGCCCGAGACCATCGTGTAGCCGCCCCAGGAGGCGTCGCCGGTGAAGGCGTTCACGTCGATGGTGCCGGTCAGGCCGGCCACGGTCGCCCGTACCGTCGCGGCGCTGTAGTACTTCCCGGTTCCGGCGACGGCCTTCACGGCCGCGGCGACGGCGGCGGGATCGGCCTCGGGCCGCTTCTCGGTGTCATGGCCGGGGCCTTGGGATCCGAAGTCCGGCAAGGGCGCGGGCACGACGACATCGGCGGCGTCGTGGGCCCTGGCTTTCATCACCTGGCCGAGCGAGGCGCCCATCCCCACGGTGAACGTGACGGCGACGGTCCCGAACAGGATCGCCGCGCCCATGGCCGACGCGCGGGCGGGCCGTGCGAAGGGCCGGGCCAGGCCCAGGGCGACCGGCTGCGGCAACGGCAGCCGTCCGGCCAGGCGGGCCGCCCACCGGCCGCGCCCGGCCGAAGCGGTACGCCCCACGGCGAGTGCGTCGACCGTACGCAGCCGGCCTGCCCGCCAGGCACTCGCCCACGCGGTGGCCGCCACCAGGCCGAGCACCCCGGCGACCACCGCCAGGTCGACCCAGGGGGCGACGACCAGGGACGAGGTGCCGTAGACCTCCTCGGTCTCGGCCAGTACGGGGACGGCGAGCAGATGGCCGGCGAGGACACCGAGGGCCGTGCCGGCGGCGGCCGGGATCAGCGCCTGGCCCACGTAGGCCCGCACGACCTGCGCCGGGGTGAAGCCGACGGCCTTGAGGACGCCGATGCGGCGCGTTCCCGTGCCGACGGCCGAAGCGACGACGTTGCCGACGATGAGCACCGACATGACCAGCCCCAGGGCGCCGAACGCGATGAGGAACGGGACGTAGACGGCCGTGTCGCGCTCGGCGGTCCTCTTGACGGTGAGCCAGGACTGTTCGCCGACGGCCGCTCCCGGCGGCAGGGACCGGGTCACGGCCCTGCCGCCCGCGGTGATCTGCGCGGTACTGCCCGCGTCGGTGAAGCGGTAGAGCATCTGGTAGCCGCCACCGCGGGGCGCGGTGAGCGCCGGCATCTGGGATGGAACCACCCAGGCGTCGGCGGTCCGCGTGACCGAGCGGGCCACACCGACCACCGTCAGCGCCGGACCGCCGGACAGACCGGGGAAGGTGATCTCCATGCCCAGTGCCGGGAGGAGCGAGGAGTCGGCGGAGAGCGCGATCTCGCCGGAGCGCGTGGGCCACCGCCCGTCGAGCAGTGCCACCTCGTCCACGTCCCGCCCGGGATCGTCCCGGCCGACCACGGTCATCGGCCCTCCGGGGCCCGCCCCGTCCGAGCGTGGGGTGACCGTCGCCGTACGGAACGGCCCGGCCGCATCGCTCACCCCTCCGGCGTCCTTGGACTTCGACAACTGCCCGGCGCTCACCTCGCCGGCGTCGAACCGCACGGACAGATGCGCGCCGCGCTGCGCTGCGAAGGCGTCGTCGAAGGGCGCGCCGGACACCACGAGCAGCGTTCCGCCGAGGACCGAGGCGGCCACCGCCATCATCGTGGCGAGCCCGATCACCAGCGTCTGCACCCGGCGTCGTGCCACCCCCGAGCGCACCACCTTGCCGAGGGCGCTCATCGGACGGCCTCCGGGGCGATGGCCCGCGACCGGACGTCTTCGGTGATCCGGCCGTCGGCGATCCGGACCGTACGGTTGGTGCAGGACCGGGCCAGGGCGAGGTCGTGGGTGACGACGACGATGGTCTGGCCCTCGGCGTTGAGGCCGGTGAGCAGTCCGCTGACGTCCTGTCCGGCGGCCGTGTCCAGGGCTCCGGTCGGCTCGTCGGCCAGGAGCAGCGCCGGCCGGTTCATCAACGCCCGGGCCACCGCGACGCGTTGCCGCTCGCCGCCGGACAACCGCCCCGGGTAGGCGCGGGCGTGACGGTCGATCCCCAGCAGTTCGAGGAGCTCCGCCGCCCGGCGGTCTGCCTCGCCACGTGCCATGCCGGCGAGGCGCGCGGGCAGGACGACATTGCCGGTGACCGTCAGATCGTCGAGCAGATTGAAGAACTGGAAGATCATGCCGATCTTCGACCGCCGGTAGAGCGCCGATCCGGCTTCGCCCAGCCGGTCCACCCGCACCCCGTCCACGGTGACGGTCCCCGTATCGGGCCGGTCCAGGCCCGCGATCAGATTGAGCAGCGTGGACTTGCCGCTGCCGGAAGGGCCGAGGATCGCGACGGCCTCGCCGGGCCGCACGGTCAGCGAGGCCTCGTGCAGAGCGGGCGGACCGTCGTCGTATCGGCGGCTCACCTCACGCAGTTCGATCACCGGCACGGTCATGAAGGCTCCTCGGTACGGCAGTCAGGTGCCTGAACGCTAGGAGCGGACCCGGCCCGCACGCGTCGCCCGCACGGACCCATTGCGGTACCGCGTCGGGTTGAGCCCCGGGCATGTCATCCCCGCGATGTAGGCGGGTGATGTATCCGGTGCGGCGGGAATGGCCTCCGGGGCGGACTGCGCGGGGCCGCGCGGCGGCGAGAATGAACCGGTGACGGACGTACGTACGACGCTGGAGCGGCTGCGGGGAGCAGTCCGCCGGACGGTCCGCGACGCCCGGCTTCCGAGCGGTCCACCGCTGCGGCCCACCCGGCGCGCCTGGCAGTTCGACGTGCTGGTGACACTGGCACTCGGCATCGCCACCGTCTACTACGGCATCGACAACGCGAATGTCGTCGTGCTGCGTGAGATCGCACCCGGCGTGGAGATCGTCGTGCCGCGCCCGTCCGGACCCGGCGGCCTGGCCTACATGGTGACTCTCGCGGTCATCGCCTCGGGTGCCCTGCTGCTGCGCCGCCGCTACCCGCTCGCCGTGTTGTGCGTCGTGACGGCCGCGACGCTTGCGACTCCGCAGAGCGTCATGCGGCTGACGTTCTACGCGTATGTCATCGCCGTCTACAGCGCCGCCGTGTACAGCCCGTACCGGGTGGCGACCCTGGCGGCGCTGCCGGTGTCGGTCGTCCTGGTCGGCACCACGGGGAACTCGGTGACACCGATCGTCCCCAACGAATACATCGCCCTGCTGATCCTGATCCCGATGGCCGTGGCCGCCGTCGGCCTGCGTACCTGGAAGCTACGGACCGACGAGGGCCGCACCCGGCTCTCCGCGCTGGAACGCGAACAGGCCGAGGCGCTGCGCCGGGCCGTCGAGCATGAACGGGCCAGGATCGCCCGCGAACTGCACGACGTCGTCACGCACAACGTCAGCGTGATGATCATCCAGGCAGGTGCCGCCCGCAAGATCATGAAAACCTCCCCCGAGCAGGCCGGCGAGGCGCTGCTCGCCGTCGAAGCGGGCGGACGGGCGGCCATGACCGAGCTGCGCCATGTCATGGGCCTGCTCACCATGGCCGACGAGGACGCGGGGACGGACGGAGGCGCGGACCTGGCCGGCACTGTGGCGGAGCTGGCCCCGCAACCCGGCCTGGGCCAGCTGGAGAAGCTGATCGAACGGGTCCGGGACACCGGGCTGCCTGTCGAGCTGACCACGACCGGCCCGCCCCGCCCCCTCCCGCCCGGGCTCGAACTCGCCGCCTACCGTGTGGTCCAAGAAGCCCTGACCAACACCGTGAAGCACGCGTCCGGCGCCACCGCCGCCGTGACCGTCGAATACGGGGCGGAACGGCTCCGGGTGGAAGTCACCGACACGGGTGGACACCCGGGCGCGGGCGCGCCCACCGGAAACGGCCGGGGCCTGATCGGCCTGCGCGAGCGCCTCGCCGTCTACGACGGAACCCTGAACACCGGCCGACGCCTTACCGGCGGCTACCGTGTGGAGGCCCTGATCCCCTTGGAGACACCGTGACCGAGCCGCCTCGTGTGCTCCTCGCCGACGACCAGACCCTGGTCCGTACCGGCTTCCGGTTGATCCTCGGCGCCGACGGCGTCGACGTCGTGGGCGAGGCGGCCAACGGAGCCGAAGCGGTCGAAGCGGTCCCGCGCACGCGTCCCGACGTGGTCCTGATGGACGTCCGGATGCCGGAGATGGACGGCCTGGAGGCCACCCGCCGCATCCTCACCGGCGCATCCGACGACCCCCGCATCATCATCCTGACCACCTTCGACCTCGACCGGTACGTCTACACGGCACTGTCCGCCGGGGCCAGCGGCTTCCTCCTCAAGGACGTCACCCCCGAGCAACTGACCGCGGCCGTCCGCACGGTCCGCACCGGCGACGCCCTCCTCGCGCCCGCCATCACCCGCCGCCTTGTGCAGCGTTTTGCCGGAGGCGAACATTGGCACAGTGCCGGAGGCGAACATCTGCACGGCAGCCACCGCGACAGCGACACCCCTGCCCTCCACCGCGACCTCGCCCCGCTCACCCCGCGCGAACTGGAGGTCCTCGGCCTGCTGGCCCGGGGGCTGAGCAACGCCGAACTCGCCACCCGCCTCCATCTGGCCGAGGCGACCGTCAAGACGCATGTCGCTCGTATCCTCGCCAAACTCGGACTCCGTGACCGTGTCCAGGCCGTCATCGTCGCCTACGAGACGGGGCTGGTCAGCGCCGGCGCACGCGAGGCCGCCGGCCGGCCCACCGAGCAGGGGTAGAGCGAAGCCGGCTCACCGGCCGTCACCGTCACCGACGAGCAGCTGTCCACCGTCCCCTGCGGACGATCTAGTCCCGCACCGCGACGCGCTCCGCCTCCCTGGGCTCGGACTTGGCGACCACGACGGACGGCCGGTCCCGGCGGGTCCGCAGGCCGGTGAGGGTGATCAGGAGGCCGGCGAGGGCGATGAGGGTCACGACCATGAGGCCGGGCCGGTAGCTGTCGAGGACGGCCTGCGGGGTGGCGGCGCCCTTCTCCGGGCTGTTCGCGGTCACCACCGCCGTCACCACCGCGAGGAAGATCGCACCGCCCACCTGGACCGAGGTGTTGAGCAGCCCGGAGACCATGCCCTGCTCGTTCTCGTCCACCCCGTTGGTGGCCTGGACGTTGAAGGACGGGAAGGTCAGCGCGAAGCCCGAGCCGACCAGCAGCATCGTCGGCAGGATCACCGAGGCGTACCCGGGGTTCAGGTCGATGCGCAGGAACAGGACGTAGCCGGCCACCATGAGGGCGAAGCCGAGCACCATTAGCCGGGCCGTGCCGAACCGGTCGATGACGGCGCCCACCTTCGTCGCGGAGAGCGCCACCAGCGCGCCCGCCGGGAGGAACGCCAGCGCCGTGTGCAGTGCCGACCAGCCGAGCAGCTGCTGCATGTACAACGTCACCAAGAACTGGAATCCGATGTAGCTGCCGACGAACGTCAACGCGCCCAGCTGGGCCCGCACCTGCGGCCCCGAGCGCAGCACTCCGAGCCGTATCAGCGGGCTGGGACTGCGCCGTTCGACGGCGACGAAGGCCACGAGCAGTACGGCCACGGCGACGAAGGACAGGACGGTCCGGGCCGCGGCCCAGCCCACCTCGGGCGCTTCGACGACGGTGAAGACGAGCAGCAGCATCGAGGCGGTGCCGAGGACGGCGCCGGGGATGTCATAGCCTCCCTGGCCGCGCTCGCGCTCACTGCGCGGCAGCAGCCTCAGGCCCACGAGCAGCGCGATCAGCGCGATCGGGGCGGGCAGGAGCATGGTGAGCCGCCAACTGGCCTCCGTGAGCAGGCCGGAGAAGACGAGGCCCATCGAGTACCCGGTGGCGCCGCAGGTGGTGTAGATGGCCAGGGCGCGGTTGCGCAGCGGGCCCTCGGGGAACGTCGTGGTGATGATCGACAGGCCGGCGGGGGCCGTGAAGGCCGCGCTCAGGCCCTTGATGAAGCGGCTGGCGATGAGCAGCGGCCCGGAGTCGACGAGACCGCCGAGCAGTGAGGCCAGAGCGAAGACGCCCAGCGCCACCAGGAAGACCTGGCGCCGGCCCAGCAGGTCGGCGGCCCGTCCGCCGAGGAGCAGCAGACCGCCGTAGCCGAGGATGTAGCCGCTGACGATCCATTGCAGTGCCGAGGTCGACAGGCCGAGGTCGGCGCCGATGGACGGCAGCGCGACGCCGACCATGGACACGTCCAGGGCGTCCAGGAACATCGCGGCGCAGAGCACCAGCAGGGTGCCCCAGAGTCGCGGAGTCCAACGTCCGTCGGACGTGGGGGTGGTGAGCGGAGAGATCATGCCCGAGACACTACATGCGCATGCATGGAATGCAAGTGCATTTAATTCAGATGCAATGAACTCGGCTCTCTGTTACGGTGCGGCCCATGGCGGCTAAGCAGGCCGAGCAGGCGCTCGTGGAACAGTGGCGGGACATTCTGGCGCTGCACGCGCGAACACAGTGTGAACTCGACCGTGCTCTGCACGGCCACGGCCTGTGCGCCAGCGACTTCGAGGTGCTCGACGTCCTCGCCGGGTGCCGGACGCCTAAGGGCACTCCGTCCTACCGTGTGCAGGAGATCTCCGAGCGGGTCCATCTGAGCCAGAGCGCGCTGTCGCGGCTGATCGCCCGGCTGGAGAAGGAGGGGCTCGTGGAGCGCTGCATGTGCTCCGAGGACCGGCGGGGCGTGCAGGTCGCGCTCACGCCCAAGGGCCGCGCCCTGCACGGCGAGGTGCTGCCGGTGCAGCGCGCGGTGCTGGCGCGGATGCTGACGGAGGACTGAGCCGCTCTAGGACTGAGCCGCTCTAGGACTGAGCTGCTCTAGGACTGAGCCGCTGGGCGCGCAGGGCCGTCAGACCCCGGACGCCTCCCGCCACAGCGTGGCGAGCGCCTGGTCGCCCGTGACGTTCGGCAGGGGAGCCCGGTTCCACAGGGCCAGGTACAACTGCTCCGCCGGGCCGGACAGTTCGCACTCCGCCTCGTCCGTCGCGCCCCACGTGGTCACGGGCGGTTCCGAGGACAGCCGTACGGTCCACACCGCGTCGGTGTCGTCCGTGCGCACGCGCAGGACGCGCGGCCCGGGGGTGCGCACCCGGCTCCTGGAACGGGCGTGGAAGCCGCGCAGCAGTTCGTCGATGCCGTCGGTCGCGAAGTCCGGGGCGACGGCGGACGGGGCGCCCCCGCGTGCGGACTCGGCGTCGATCCGGTGCACGGCCGTCTCGTGTGCCTGCCGCCGGGTCCAGAAGGCCAGCGGGGACGGCGCGGGCAGGAAGGCCCAGCACTCCACGTCGGGCGAGGCGCCGGCCAGGGTGTCGACGAGGTGGCGGTGGCTGTCGCGGTACCAGGCCACGAGCTCCGCGCCGTCGAGCTGCGGGGCCTCATCCGGCGGACGGCGCTCGGTGAGCCCCTCGGTGACGTACGACGCGGCCCAGCGGTGCACCGCGCCCGTGTGCCGCAGCAGGTCGCGCACCTGCCACTCCGGGCAGGTCGGCACCTTCGCGTCCGTCCCGGCCTCCTCGGCGGCCGCGGCCAGCAGCAGGCCCTCTGACTCCAGTGTGCGCAGGAACTCGGCGGTCTCCATGGCGCCGAGTCTGCCGCATGGAGCGCGCTCCGGGCCCGGGATTTCTCTGGGGCGTCACGGCAGCGGCAGCACCCTTCAGCCTCCGGCCGCCCGCCGTGTCGCCGCCCCCACGAGCGCGCCGACCGCTGCCGCCACCGCCGCGAGCAGCGCCACGCTGGTCAGGGCGGTCGGCAGGGTGAACCAGTCGGCCATGAAACCGATCGCCGGCGGCCCTAGGAGCATGCCGCCGTAGCCGAGGGTGGAGGCCGTGGCGACGCCGCTGGGGCCGGCGAGCGCGCCCGCGCGTTCCACGGCCACCGGGAAGAGGTTCGCGAGGCCGAGGCCCGTGACCGCGTAGCCGAGCAGGGCCGCCCACAGGGAGGGGGCGAGTGAGCCGAGCAGCATTCCGGCCGCCGCGGTGCTGCCGCCCGCGACGACGGTCCGGGTCCGCCCCAGGCGTTCCAGGAGCGTGGTGCCGGTCAGCCGCCCCACCGTCATGGCGAGCGCGAAGCAGGAGTAGCCGGCGGCCGCGGCGCCCGGCGAGGCGTCCAGGTCCTGTTCCAGGTGCAGGGCGCCCCAGTCGGCCAGCGCCCCCTCGCCGTACGCGGTGCACCCCGCGATCACGCCGAAGACGATCACCAGCCCCCGGGTACGGCCGTCCAGTCGGCCCGGGGCGTCCTTCGCGGGGCGTGCCCGCTCCGGCGGCGTCGGCGGCTCGTGCCGCAGGAGCGTCGGTCCCGCCAGGACCGTCACCAGCAGTCCGACGACGGTGAGCAGCAGCAGATGCCGGGTGGGGGAGAGGACCCCCGCGAGCAGCCCGCCCAGACCCGCGCCGATCATGCCGCCCAGGCTGAACGCGGCGTGGAAACTCGGCATGATCGGCCGCCGCAGTGCGGCCACCAGCTCGACGGCCGCGCTGTTGAAGGCGACGTTGATCCCGCCGTACGCGGCGCCGAAGAACAGGAGCACGAGGCCGAGCGCGAGGACCGAGTGGGTCAGCGGGGGCAGGGCCACGCTGAGGGAGAGCAGGACGGCGCAGACGACGGTGACCTGGTGGTTGCCGTAGCGACGGCACAGGCGACCGGTGAGCGTCATGGTGATGACGGCACCGGCCGAGACGCCCAGGAGGGCGAGGCCCAGGGCGCTGGCGGAGGCGTTCGTCTGTTCCTTGATGGCGGGGATGCGCACGACCCAGCCGGCGAAGACGAAGCCGTCGAGGGCGAAGAAGACGGTGAGCGCGACACGGAGTCGGGTCAGGGAGTTGCCGTCGCCCGGCACGGCACTGTGCGTTCGGGGTTTGTTTATTTGCGGCACAAACTCAGGCTAGGTGGGTGCGGGGGCGACGACAAGGTGGGACTCTGGGACGAGAGGCATTCGCCGAGAGGGAAGCCGAGGCGACTCGGGAGGACGCATGGGACGTGACGTGCCGGCCCGGGTGTTCACGCGGGAGGACCGCCGTCGCTACCGGCAGAAGATGCACACCGACCTCGAGGTGCTGGCACGGATGCTCGCCGAGTCGGGCTTCGAGAGCGAGCGCCCCCGGGTCGGGCTGGAGATCGAGCTCAACCTGGTGGACGACGAGGGACTGCCGGCGATGCGGAACACCGACGTGCTCCAGGCGATCGCCGACCCCGCCTGGTCGAGCGAGCTGGGCCGCTTCAACCTGGAGATCAACATCGCGCCCCGGGAGCTCACGACCGGCGGCCCCGGAGACTGGGAGCGGGAGATCCGGGACGCCCTGAACCACGCCGAGGACCGCGCCTCGGCCGTCGGCGCCCACCTGATCATGGTCGGCATACTGCCGACGCTGGGCGAGACGCATGTCAGCGAGGCCGCCCTGTCCGGCGACCCCCGGTACCAACTGCTCAACGAGCAGATCTTCGCGGCGCGCGGAGAAGACCTGCGGATCACGGTCGACGGTGTCGAGCGCCTGGCCACGTACGCCGACACCATCACCCCGGAGGCCGCCTGCACCAGCACCCAGTTCCACCTCCAGGTCGCCCCGAAGGAGTTCCCGCACTACTGGAACGCGGCCCAGGCCATCGCGGGCGTCCAGATCGCCCTCGCGGCGAACTCGCCCTACCTCTTCGGCCGGGAGCTGTGGCGCGAGACCCGTATCCCCCTGTTCGAGCAGGCCACCGACACCCGGCCCGAGGAGATCAAGGCGCAGGGCGTCCGGCCCCGGGTGTGGTTCGGGGAACGCTGGATCACCAGCGTCTTCGACCTCTTCGAGGAGAACGTGCGCTACTTCCCGGCCCTCCTGCCGCTGTGCGACGACGAGGACCCGCAGCGGACCCTCGACGGGGGCGGCGTTCCGGAGCTGGGCGAACTGACCCTGCACAACGGCACCATCTACCGCTGGAACCGCCCCATCTACGCCGTCACCGACAGCGGCCCGCATCTGCGCATCGAGAACCGGGTGCTGCCCGCCGGCCCCACCGTCGCCGACACCATCGCCAACGGCGCCTTCTACTACGGACTGACCCGCGCCCTGGTCGACGAGGACCGGCCGGTGTGGACGCGGATGTCCTTCTCGGTCGCCGAGGAGAACCTGCACACCGCGGCCCGCGACGGCATCGACGCCCGTCTGTACTGGCCGGGGGTGGGCGAAGTGCCGGTCACGGAACTGGTGTTGCGGCGCCTGCTGCCGCTCGCCCACCGGGGCCTGGAACTGGCCGGCATGGACGACGCGTGGCGCGAACCCCTGCTCGGGATCATCGAGCAGCGCTGTGTCACCGCCCGCAACGGCGCCCTCTGGCAGGCCGAGACGGTCCACCATCTGGAGAAGGCCGGCATCTCCGACCGGCGTGAGGCGCTGCGGCAGATGACCAGGACCTATATGGACTACATGCACATGAACGCTCCCGCGCACACCTGGCCCGTGGACTGACCCCCGCGGCATCGCCCGGTCAACCCCGGCCGGGAGCGACCGGGCCCTTCCAGTCCCCGGCGGCCGTCCACGGCACCGGATCGGGCGCCTGCGCCGACGTCGTCAGCTCGATCCGCCGCCCCTCGGCCGACGAACGCAGGAGAGCCGTCATCGTCTCCAGGACGTGCAGGGCGAGTTCGCCGTTCGCACGCGGCTCCCGTTGCCCCTCGGCGGCGATGAAGTCGAGCAGCCCGACGCCGCGTGCGCCGTCCTCGTAGCCCGCCGACACCGGCAGGGTGCGCCACCGGGAGTCGCCGAGCGCGTGCAGCCGGACCTCGCCGTCGAAGCGGTTCGGATCGGGCACCGAGAGGGTCCCCGTCTCGCCGTGGACCTCGATCGGCGCGGCCGTGGTCGCCACACCGTCGAAGCTCGTCGTGATCGTGGTCAGCGCCCCGCCCGCGTGTTCCAGCACCCCGGAGACATGACTGTCCACCTCGACCGGGATCCGCTCGCCCGTGCGCGGCCCGGAACCGATGATCCGCTCGGCACGCAGCCGGCCGGCCGCCCCGATCACGGCACGCACCGGGCCCAGCAGGTGGACCAGGGACGCGAGGTAGTACGGCCCCATGTCCAGCAGGGGGCCGCCGCCCTCGGTGTAGTAGAAGTCGGGGTGGGGATGCCAGCGTTCGTGGCCGGGGGTGACCATCACGGCCGAGGCGAACTGGGGGCGTCCGATGCTCCCCGCCTCGACCGCCGCCCGTGCCGTCTGGACCCCGGTGCCCAGGACGGTGTCAGGCGCGCACCCCACACCGACGCCCGCCTTCGCGGCGGCCTCCACGACGGCGCGGGCCTCGGCGAGGGTGGCCGCGAGCGGCTTCTCCCCGTAGACGTGCTTGCCGTGGCCGATGGCGCCGAGGGCGATCCCGGCGTGTGCGGCCGGGGTGGTGAGGTTCAGCACCGTGTCCACGTCCGGGCTGCCCAGCAACTCCTCGACCGTCAGCGCCTCGACACCGGGCAGTTCCGCGGCGACGGCGGCCGAACGGGAGGTGTCGAGGTCGGCGACCGCGGTGACGCGCACGGCGGGATGCCCGGCGAGCGTGTCGAGGTACGCGCGGGAGATGACACCGAGTCCTACGACGCCGATGCGGTGCGCGTCGCCCACAGCATGCCCCTCTCGATGATGGTGCGGACGTCGGGGTGCTCCAGCACGTCGAGGCTGTGCCCCGGTGTCGTCACCAGGACGCGCCCGGCACCCCACCGGCGGGTCCAGACCGCCGGCGAGGTGACCGGCCGGTGCCAGGGCTGCCACGGCTGGGCGGGATGCGTGGTGGTGGCCAGGACGTCGATGAGGTCGTCGTGGAGCACCCAGTACTGCTCGGTGTCCAGCTCGAAGTCCTCGATGCCCGCCGTGACCGGGTGTTCGCGGCCGGCCTCGGTGAGGTTGATCGTGTGCGGCAGGAAGTTGTCCTCCGCCCCGCCCAGGCGCTCGCACGGTTCCTTGCCCGGATGGGTGGCGAACTGGCCGCCGACCAGGTGGAGATAGTCGGCGGAGGCGCGGAACGAGTCGGCGATGCCGCCGTGCCAGCCGGTGAAACCGGTGCCGGCCACGACCGCCGAACTCAGTCCGGCCACCTGCTCGCGCGTGATCTCCGACATCGTCACGCACTGCACGACGAGGTCGGTGTCCGCCATCTCGGCGGGGTCGGCGTAGACGTCGGTCGATTCCTCGACCCGGACCGCGTATCCGTTGTTCCGGAGGAAGGGCAGGAACAGCTCCGTCGCCTTGACCGGCTCGTGGCCTTCCCATCCGCCTCGGACAACCAGGGCTCTCTTCTGCGTCATCGTGATCTCACTATGCGCGGGGCGCCCGTGCTCCGAAAAGAGGGCCGGGCCTCACGAAAGTTTCGCGGCCGAGGCCCGGGCGCCGACCGTCCAGCAGGCCGCGGTGAAGCGGACTTCCGAGCCGTGCACAAAGGGATCGAAGGCGGCACGGACCGTCTCGACGACCCGCGCGCGCGTCTCCTCGTCCACCTCGGGCAGGAACATGCCGACGGCGCCGAGCCGGGTGAAGTAGCGGACCAGTTCCTTCTCGGGCATCGTGCAGACGATGTCGATCGGCCGGATGTCGATATCGGCCCACCCGCTCTCCGCAAGAATGCGGCCGACCTTGTCCGGGTCCGCGAAGGCGAACTGTCCCGGCTCGTCGGGCCGGCGGACGGGCAGGCCCGGAAGCAGCGGTGAGGCGGCGCGCTGGGCCGTCGTCATGAACGGGTTCTCGGCGGGGTCCCGCCAGACGACCAACCGGAGGGCGGCGTCGTCCCGGGCGGCGCTCCGGAGATTCGCGAAGGCGCGGACGGGGTCGTCGAAGAACATGACGCCGAACCGCGAGACGACGGCGTCGAAGGTGCCGGGCTCGAAGGCGTGCTCCTGCGCGTCGGCGCGGACGAAGGAGGCCGGTACGCCCTCCCGCCCGGCGCGCTCCCGGGCGGTGTCGATCAACGACTCGGAGATGTCGACGCCCAGGCAGTGACCCGCCGGGCCGACCCGTCGTGCGAGGGCCAGCGTGGTGCCGCCCGTCCCGCAACCGACGTCGAGCACGTGTTCCGCGCCCTCGGCGGCCACGGCGTCGACGAGCAGCTCCTCCATGGGCCTGAACATCTCGTCCAGCACCGGCTGGAGATCCACCCAGGCGTTTCCGGCGCGCCCGTTCCAGCGGGCGGTCTGTCCCTCGTCGTTCCTGCGCTCGGCGTCCATGCTCGTCGGCTCTCCTCTGCTTGCCTGCGTCTTGCCTTCGTCGGGGCGGGATGACAGCGTTCTACTTCAAGTCGACTTGAGGTCAAGGGAATGACAGACCTGGACATCGCCGAAGTGGCCCAGCGCGCCGGGGTGCCCGCATCGACGCTGCGGTTCTACGAGGAGAAGGGGCTGATCGCCCCGACCGGCCGGCGGGGGCTGCGCCGGCAGTTCGATCCCGGCGTGCTGGAGCGGCTGGCGCTGATCGCGCTGGGGCGGACGGCCGGGTTCTCGCTCGACGAGATCGCACGCATGTTCGCACCTGACGGACCGCCACGGATCGACCGGCGCATGCTGGCGGACAAGGCGGAGGAACTGGACCGCAGGATCAGCGAACTGGGCGTGCTGCGCGACTCCCTGCGACACGCCGCCGCGTGCCCCGCGCCGAGCCACATGGAGTGCCCCACCTTCCGCGGCCTTCTCGACGCGGCGGCGTCGGGCGGTGTACCGACGCCGAGGAGGCGGACGCCGCCCGGGGGCTAGCCGCCCGTTCGGCCTCTTGCCGGGCCGGGACCGGCAGAGGGCGTCGGACGAGTGGGCCCGCCGCCGGGCGGCGGGCAGGCGGCTCTACGCGGTGTCGCCGTGTGGACCGGCCGCCACCCGCTCCGGCGTCGTCGTCACCGTCGCCACTCCGCGGGCCCGCAGCTCCGCGAGTACGGCCGGGTCGGCGGTGTCGTCCGTGACCAGGGTCCAGCCCTCGCACAGGGCCGTCCAGGCGTGGAAGGGGCGGCGGCCGAGCTTCGCCGCGTGGGCGAGGACGTAGACGTGATCGGCGCGGCGGGCCATCAGCTCCTTGAGGCGGGTCTGGCGCAGGTCCGCCTCGCAGATGCCCAGTTCGGGGGAGATGCCGTCCGTGCCGAGGAAGACCCGGTCGAACGTCAGGCGCTCCAGGGCGGCTTCCGTGAGCGGCCCGACGAAGCCCTGGCTGAGCGGGCGCAGGGTGCCGCCGAGGCACTCGACGTGCACCGTCTCGACATCGGACAGTGCCTGCAGGGCGGTGAGCCCGGTCGTCGCCACGGTGAGGTCCTCGGCCGTGCGCAGCTCGTGGGCGAGCGCCCCGACCGTGGAGCCGGCGTCGAGCAGCAGCGTCTCGCCCGGCCGCACCTGGGCAGCCGCCCAGCGGGCGATGGCCTGCTTGGCCTCGAAGGCCTCGCCCACGCGCTGCCGCAGGGACGCCTCGGGGTGCGCGGCCAGCGCCATGGCCCCGCCGTAGGTGCGGGCCAGACGCCCGTCGGTGGTGAGCTTGGCCAGGTCGCGGCGGATGGTCGAGGCCGTCACGCCGAACAGCTGCGAGAGCTCCTCCACGCTCGCCAGGCCGGTGGTGGTGGCGAGGTGGACGATGCGGTCGCGCCGCGCCTTGGATCCGGTCACAGACATAGGTTCTTCAGGTCCTCAATAGTCCTGGGCCGTCCTGGGTCGCACACGTGCCTGCCGCGAACCGCGGTCAGCGGGCGGCCGGAGCGGTCGACATCTCGGCGGCCTGGCGCAGAGCCTCGACCATGCTACCGGGCTCGGCCCGGCCGGTTCCGGCGATGTCGAAGGCCGTGCCGTGGTCGACGGAGGTGCGGATCACCGGCAGTCCGACGGTGAGGTTGACCCCGGCCTCGATGCCGAGGACCTTGACGGGGCCGTGCCCCTGGTCGTGGTACATCGCGACGATGAGGTCGTAGTCACCGCGCGAGGCCAGGTAGAACGCCGTGTCCGCGGGCAGCGGGCCGCGCGCGTCGATGCCGTCGGCGCGGACCCTCTCCAGTGCCGGGACGATCTTCGTCTCCTCCTCGCCGTAGCCGAACAGGCCGTTCTCCCCCGCGTGCGGATTGATGCCGCAGACACCGATCACCGGGTCGGCGGTCCCGGCGCGCACCATCGCCTCGTGGCCACGGCGCACCGTGCGCTCCACCAGGCCGGGCTCGATGCGGTTCACGGCGTCGATCAGCCCGATGTGGGTGGTGACGTGGATGACCTTCACCCGGGGGGTCGACAGCATCATCGACACCTCCTCGACGTCCGTGAGGTGGGCGAGGAGTTCGGTGTGGCCGGGGTAGAGGTGGCCGGCGGCGTGCAGGGCCCCCTTGTTGAGCGGGGCGGTGCAGATGCCGTCCACCTCGCCGCGCAGGGCGAGTTCGGCGGCGACGCGGACGTAGTGGTAGGCGGCGTCGCCCGCGACGGCGGACAGCTCGCCCCAGGGCAGGTCGGCGGGGAGCAGGCCGAGGTCGATCACGTGGACGCGGCCGGGCCCGAACTCCGCCTGGGCGGGATGTTCGACCGGCACGATCTCGCAGCTGATGCCGAGGATGCCGGCCGCCTGCCGCAGCCGCTCGGCGTCGCCCACGACGACGGGTCGGCAGTCGCGCAGGGTGTCGGGGTGCAGCAGCGCCGGCACGACGACCTCGGGCCCGATGCCCGCGCCGTCGCCCATGGTCACCGCGATGACCGGGAGCGGCCGGGGCTCCGCGGAGGTCTGGCCGGCGGTGGCGGCGGAGGAGGGGGCTGCGTTCACGGGGCTACTCCTGTGGGGTCGGTCGGAACGTGGCGTACGGGTGCGGGGCGCAGGGCCCGGACGATGCGCCGCAGAGAGTCGGCTTCGCCGTAGCTGCCTGGCCGGGTGACGACCGAGCGGCCGTCGGGTGTGCGGGACAGGACCGCGCCGTGGTGGATCTGGCCGACCGGGCGCAGGTCGGTGACGCGCAGGACGTCCAGGACGCGGCGGGCGGTCTCGCCGCCGGTGAGGACCAGGTCGCAGTCGTGCGCGGCGTCGGCGACGGTGTCGGCGAGCGCGGCGACGAGACGGCGTGCGAGGGAGGGGTCGGCCGCTCCTGTGACGCGGACGACCGTGACGGCGGCGACGGGAGGAGGGAGCGGCCGCGGGGAGTGCAGGAGATCGAGGGTGGTGAGGGAGACGTCGTGCGCTCCGTCGGCGAGAAGGTGCGCGACCTGTTCGCGGGCGGACGGCTCGGCCGTGCCCACGACGATCAGCAGCGGCCGGACGACGTCCCCGGGGGCGAGGGCGCTCGCCCCGGTCTCCCCGCTCACCCCGGTCTCCCCGTGCGTGCCCAGCAGCCGTCCCAGGGCGCCCGCGAGTCCGCCGGTGCCCAACAGCCGTACCCCGGGACCCAGTTCGAGGGCCGCCGCGGCGATCGCGTCGAGGTCGGTCTCGGTCTCCGCGTCGCACACCGGATGCCGTCCCTGCGCGAAACACGCACGCAGTGTTTCCCGGAGCGCGCCGGGAGCGCCGCGTACGTCCGTGAGCGGCACGGGAGCTGACGGCAGGTCATCGAGCGCGGCGGCGACCGAGGGCGGGGCGGGCCGCGCCTCGGCGCGCCAGGCGGCCGTCTCGTGCAGCGGCACCCCGTCGAGGTGGACGACCCCGCCCCGGACCGTGCGCCGCGCCGCCGGCAGCGCGGTCGCGATCACCACGCCCCGGCCGTCCCGCGCGTAGGCGGCCGCCTCGGCGGCGAGGTTGCCCCTGAGCAGCGAGTCGACCTTCTTGAAGAGCACCGTTCCGGCCGGCACCGCGTGCGTGGCGTCCCGGACCGCCCGCGCCGCCTCGGCGCCGGGCAGCTGCCGCGAGTCGAGGTCGAGCACCAGGGACTCGCCGGGCACGGACGCCACCGGTGCGGGGACCGGCCCCAGCAGGATCCGGGCGGGCGAGCGCAGCGCCACCGCGGTCTCGGCGGCACCGGACAGATCGTCGGCGAGAGCGAGTACGGGCCGGACGGCGGCCTGGACGGGGCCGCCGGGGCCGGCAGCGGAGAGGGACACGGGTACCTCCTCGGGCGGCCCGGTCGGGCTGCCTCGGGAACCGATGATGACATGAGTTGCGCGAAATGCGCGAGACCCCTTGCGCACTTCGCGCAGTCGTGCCACCTTTTCCGGCGCGACACCTGTTCGTATCCCGCCGGCCGGGCCCCCGACCGGGCCGCGGCGAGAGCCGCACGAACACCACGAGCCGGTCGCCCCCGGAACGCGAGAAGGTCGACGATGACCCCAAGCCCCTATGACGCACCCCCGGACCACAGCCCCCAGCGGGAGCCCCTCGCCCGCCCCGTCCGCCGTCGCACCCTGCTGCGTCTCGGCGCGCTCGGCGGCACGGGTCTCGCCCTCGGTCCTCTCTCCGCCTGCGCCGGACCCACCGGAGCCCCCGGCCCCGGCACCCTCACCCTCGGCCTGAACCGCTCGCTGGTGAGCCTCGACAACAAGCTGAACCAGTTCGACGCCGCCGTCACCGTGCAGCGCGCCGTCCGCCAGGCCCTCACGAGCATCGGACCCGGCATGCGCGTCCAGCCGGTCCTCGCCGACCGGTTCTCCATGACCGGGCCGACCACCTGGAGCGTGCGGCTGCGCGAGGGCGTGCGCTACTCCGACGGCGGCTCCGTCACCGTCGAGGACGTCGCCACCGCCCTGGAGATGTACGGCAAGGTCAACGGATCCTTCCTCCTCGGCCTCTTCCCGGAACTGCCCACCGTCGAGAAGACCGGCGAGCGCACCTTCGAACTGCACACCAGGCGCCCGGTGCCCGTGCTCGACCGCCTCATGGCCAACATCCACATCACCCCGGCCGCCGCCAACCGTCCCGAGGAACTCCAGAGCGGCGTCGGCTCAGGACCGTACAAGGTGATCGAGGCCAACAGCGGAGCGGGTGAATACACCCTCGCCCGCAACCCCCGCTACTGGGGCCGCCCGGCCCACGTCGACACCGTCCGGGTGCGCTTCGTGCCCGAGGAGTCCAGCCGGGTCATCGCCCTGCGCAGCGGCGAGCTGGACGTCGTCGACACCCTCACCCCCGACTCGGCCGAGCAACTCACGGGCCTGCCGGGCGTCACCGTCGAGGAGAGGGCCGGCGCGCGCATCAACCAGCTCTTCTACAACTTCCGCAAGAAGCGGGGCGAGCCCCTCGCCGACCCCCGGGTCCGTCGCGCCCTCACCTACGCCGTCGACGGCGACGCCCTGATCAAGGACGTCCTCACCGACTCCGCCCAGGAGGCCCAGGGCGTCGTCCCGCTCGTCCTGGAGGGCGCGATACGCACCGGCGGGTACACCTACGACCCGAGCAGGGCGAAGGCCCAGCTCAAGGCACTGGGCGCCGAGGGACTGCGGATCCGCATCATCTGGGAGTCGGGCGAGTTCGCCGCCGACAGCTCCGTCATGGAAGCCGTGGCCGACATGTTCCGCGACATCGGCGTCCGCGCCACCCTGCTCCAGTTCGAACCGGGCGGCGACATCCTGAAGTGGCGCCAGGGCCGCGGCGGCGACTGGGACGTCATCGGCAACGGCTTCCCCGGCACCACCGGACAGGCCCTCACCTCCCTCCAGGGCATGTACGGCGGCACCCCCGAGCGGGAACGCACCCGCGACACCTACATGGGCTACGTCATCCCGGACATCCAGCGCCGCCTGGAGGACGCCGCCACCGAGACCGACGCCGCCGCCCGCGACCGCAAGCTGGCCGCCGCGCAGCACGCCGTCTGGAACACCTGGCCCAGCCTCTGGGCCTTCGCCCCCAAGACGCTGCTCGCCCGCCGCGAGCGCGTGCACGACCTGGGCCTGCTCCAGCTCAACTCCTACGATCTGTCCGCCGTACGGCTGGAGGGCTGAGCCGTGGCCACCTACCTCGCCCGCCGCGTCGGCCAGAGCCTGCTGGCCGTCTTCCTCACCCTCACCACGGTCTTCCTGCTGCTGCGCCTGGCCCCCGGCGACCCGGCCGCCGCCTACGCCGCGCCCAGCGCCACGGCCGCCGACCTCGCCCGCATCCGCGCCCAGTTCGGACTCGACGAACCGCTCGTCGTCCAGTACGGGATCTTCCTGCGGGACCTGTGCACCGGGAACCTCGGCACCAGCTACTCCTTCCACTCCTCCGCGTTCCAGGTGGTCATGGACCGGCTGCCGTACACCATCACCCTCGCGGTCTCCGCCATCGCGGTCACCACCGTCGTCGCCGTACCGCTCGGCGTGTGGATGGCCCGACGCGCCGACACCAAGCGGGAGCTGGGCGCCAACGTCCTGACGATCACCGGGCAGTCGATGCCGGACTTCTGGACCGGAGTGATGCTGCTGACCGTCTTCGCGGTGCTGCTCCCGGTGCTGCCCGCCTCCGGCTTCACCTCGTGGAGCGGCCTGATCCTGCCCACGGTGACCGTGGCCGTCCTGCAACTCGCCCTGATCTCACGCCTGGTCCGCCGCGAGATGAGTACCGCGCTCGCCGCCCCCTACACCACGGTCGCCCGCTCCCGCGGCGTCTCCGAACGCACCCTGACCTGGCAGTACGGCCTGCGCAACTCCGCCGTGCCGCTCGTCACCGCGCTCGGCACCCGCTTCGCGGCCCTGCTCAACGGTGTCGTGGTCGTCGAGGTCGTCTTCGGCTGGCCCGGCGTCGGCTCACTCGTCGTCCGGGCCCTGGAGACCCGCGACTACCCGCTCATCCAGGCCACCGTCCTGGTGACGGCCACCCTCGCGATCCTCGTCCAGCTCCTCGTCGACCTCGCCTACCCGCTGTTCGATCCGCGCGTACGACTCGGAAAGGCGGCCTGACCATGGCCGGTGTCATCTCCACCCCGGTCGCCGGCACCGAGCGGCCCAGCGCCGTCACCGCCCGCGACCTCGCCCGGGCCACCGCGACCCGCCAGCGGCGCGGCTCGCGCTTCAAGATCTGGGCCGGGTCCGTCTGCACGGCCCTCGTGGTCCTGCCCGTCGCCCTGGCGAGCCTGCTGCCCCTGCCGGAGGCCAACGCCCAGGACCTCTCCGAGCGCAGGCTGCCGCCGCTCAGCGCGGGGCATCTGCTCGGCACCGACCAGCTCGGCCGCGACCTGCTGTCGCGCATCCTGCACGGCGGCCAGGTCTCCCTGTCGGTCGGCGTCCTCGCGGTCCTGGTGTCCGGGCTGATCGGCATCGTCGCCGGGGCGGCGGCCGGCTTCTTCGGCGGCTGGGTCGACGCGCTCGTCTCCCGCTTCCTGGAGGCCCAGCTCGCGCTGCCCCTGCTGATGATGCTGCTGCTCGTGGTCGCCCTCTTCGGACCGTCCGTCACCGTCATCACCTGCGTGATCGCCGTCGCCCAGTGGCCCGAGGTGGCGCGGCTGACCCGCTCCCTCGTCCTGGTCGAGCGCGAGAAACCGTACGTCGCCGCCGCCCGCGTGCTGGGCCTGCGCGGCTGGCAGATCCTCACCCGGCACGTCGTGCCCAACGTCGTACGGCCGGTGAGCCTCGTCGTGCTGCTCCTGCTCGCCCAGGCGGTGCTGCTGGAGAGCGCGCTGAGCTTCCTCGGCGCCGGACCGCAGCGGCCGTTCGCCACCTGGGGCCGGATCATCTCCGACGGCCAGGCCTACATCACCACCTCGTGGTGGCTGGTCACCCTGCCCGGCCTGGTCATCGCCCTCCTCGTGGTCGGGGTCAACCTGCTGGGCGACGGACTGCGGGACCGCACCCGCCGCCGGAAGGGAGCCGGAGCATGAGCACCGAGACACCCCTGCTGGACGTCCGTGACCTCCAGATCGAACTCATCACCGCGCACGGCGTCGTCCGGGCCGTCGACGGCGTGAGCTTCACCGTCGGCCGCGGCGAGACCGTCACCCTGATCGGTGAGTCCGGATCCGGTAAGTCGACCACCGCGATGGGCGTACTGCGCCTGCTGCCGGAGGGCCTCGCCGTACTGTCGGGCAGCGTCCGCGTCGGCGGCCGGGACGTCGTCGCCGACCCCGGCGCGGCCCGCGCGATACGCGGCCGGACGGTGTCCCTGATCCCGCAGGACCCGATGACAGCCCTCAGCCCCGTCCACACCATCGGCCGGCAGCTCGGCGAGGCGATCCGTCTGCGCCACCCCGAACTGTCCAGGGCCCAGGCCCGCGAGAAGGGCGTCGAACTGCTCGCCCAGGTGCGCATCACACGCCCCGAGACCCGCTGGAAGTCCTACCCCCACCAGTTCTCCGGCGGCATGCTGCAACGCATCCTCATCGCCATCGCCCTGGCCGGGGATCCGGAACTGCTGGTCGCCGACGAGCCCACCTCGGCCCTCGACGCGACCGTGCAGGCCAGCGTCCTGGACCTGCTGATGGAACTCCAGGAACGCACCGGCATCGGCATGCTGATGATCACGCACGACCTGGGCGTGGCCCGGCTGGTCTCCGACCGCATCCACGTCATGAAGGACGGCCGCTTCGTCGAGTCCGGCCCGGCCGAACGCATCGTCGGCGAACCCGCCGAGCCCTACACCCGAGCCCTCCTCGCCGCCGTGCCCCGCCTCGGCGCCTGGGACGAGGACGAGACCTCCGTGCGAGGAGCCACCCCATGACCCTGCTCTCCGTAGAGGACCTGGTCGTCGAGTACCCGACCCCGAGCGGCCCCTTCCGAGCCGTCGACCAGGTCGGGTTCCGGCTCGACAAGGGCGGCTCGCTCGCGGTCGTCGGCGAGTCCGGCTGCGGCAAGTCGACCCTCGCCCGTGCCCTGGTCCGGCTGCTCACGCCACGGTCCGGCCGTATCGTCCTCGACGGCACGGACATCGCCACCCTCCCGGAGCGGAAACTGCGACCGCTGCGGCGCCGCGTCCAGATGGTCTTCCAGGACCCCTACGGCTCCCTCGACCCCCATCTGACCGCCCAGCAGATCGTGGCGGAGCCGCTGCGCCTCGGCGGTGCCTCGGACCGCGGCGAACGGGCCCGCCGTGCCGCCGAACTGCTCGACCAGGTCGGCCTGCCCCCGTCCGCCCTGGAACGCCGCCCGGCCGACTTCTCCGGCGGCCAGCGGCAGCGCATCGGCATCGCCCGCGCCCTCGCCTCCCGGCCCGACCTGCTGGTGTGCGACGAGGCGACCTCCGCGCTCGACGTCTCGGTGCAAGCCCAAGTGCTCGCACTGCTCAGGGAGTTGCAGGAGGAGACCGGCATCGCCTACCTCGTCATCGCGCACAACCTGGGCGTGGTGCGCGAGATGAGCACGGATGTCGTGGTGATGCGGGCCGGCCGTGTGGTCGAGGCCGGGCGGACCGAGACGGTCCTCGCCGCTCCGTCCGACCCCTACACCCGCGCGCTGCGCCGCGCCGCACTCGACCCGACCGCCATTCAAGGCGTGAAACCCCGCCGCGTACTGGAAGGAAGCTCCTCGTGACCACCCGCCTCACCCTGCCGAACACCACCGTCCCGCTCTCGCGGCTGGTGCTCGGCACCATGACCTTCGGCGACACCGTCGACCGCGGGGGAGCGGCCTCCATGCTGGACGCCGCGCTCGACGCGGGCATCACGGGCGTGGACACCGCGAACGGCTACGCGGGCGGCGAGAGCGAGCGGCTGCTCGGGGAGCTGCTCCCGGGCCGCCGGGACCGGATCGTGCTGGCCACCAAGGCGGGCATCCCGCACCCCGACCAGGGTGACCACGCGCCCCTGTCGCCCGCCGGACTGCGCGCCGCGCTCGACGGCAGCCTCAAGCGGCTCGGGACCGACCACGTCGACCTGTTCTACCTGCATCAGCCGGACCGTGCGACACCGGCGGCCGAAACCCTGGCCACCGTCGCCGAGTTCGTCACCGAGGGGAAGATCGGCGCTCTCGGCGTGTCCAACTACGCGGCCTGGCAGATCGCCGAACTCACCCGCACCGCCGACGAGGTGGGAGCCCCGCGCCCGGTCGTCGCCCAGCAGCTGCACAACCTCCTCGCGCGGCGCATCGAGGAGGAGTACGTCGAGTACGCGGTCGTGACGGGCCTCGCCACGATGGTCTACAACCCGCTCGGCGGCGGCCTGCTCACCGGCCGTCACACCTTCGAACAGGCCCCGGACAGCGGCCGTTTCGGTGATTCCAAGCTGGCCGCCATGTACCGGCAGCGCTACTGGAACGAGGACCTGTTCCGCGCCGTCACCGACCTCACCCGTATCGCCTCCGACGCGGGCCTGCCGCTGACCGCCCTGGCCTTGCGCTGGCTGCTGGACCGCCCCTCCACCGACGCACTGCTCCTCGGCGGCTCCAAGACCGAGCACCTGCTCGCCAACATCGCCGCCGCCACTGACGGTCCGCTGCCCGCCGACGTCACCGCGGCGTGTGACGAGGTCGGCGCCCGGCTGCGCGGCCCGATGCCCGCCTACAACCGCTGACCACGCCACGCCCCCACAGTTACGGAGACCTTCCATGGCAACCGGCCGCACCCCAGCCGAGTTCACCGCCGCCCTGCGCGCCCGCGAGCAGCTCATCGGCTACTGGTCCCTGCTCGACTCACCCATCGCCGCCGAACGCCTGGCCCGCCTCGGCTACGACTACCTCGCCTTCGACGCCCAGCACGGACTCTTCGGCTACCAGGGCATGCTCAACAACCTTCTGGCCACCGACACCAGGGGCAGCACCGCCGTCGGCATGGTGCGCGTGGAGGCCAACGACCTCACGTACATCGGCAAGGCCCTGGACGCGGGCGCGACCGCCGTCATCGTCCCGCTGATCGACAACGCCCAGGACGCCGCCGACGCCGTCGCCGCCGTCCGCTACCCACCGCTGGGCCGCCGCTCCTACGGACCCATGCGCTCCCAGCTCCGCATCGGCCCCGACCCCGCCGACACACACGCCCAGACCGCCGTCCTCGCCATGATCGAAACCGCCGACGGCCTCGCCAACGTCGAAGAGATCTGCGCCACCGACGGCCTCGACGGCATCTACGTCGGCCCCTCCGACCTGCGCCTCGCCCTCGGCGGAGCCACCTCCACCGACCCCTCCCTGCAGGAGGAGTTCGAGCAGGCCCTGGCCCGCGTCAGCAAGGCGGCCGAGGCGGCCGGCATCGCCGCGGGCATCCACAACCCCGACGGCGCGAGCGCCGCCCGCCGCCTGGCCCAGGGCTACACCTTCGCCACCGTGGCCTGCGACCTCATCCATCTGCAACAGGCGGCCGCCGGCCACCTGAACGCCGCACGTCAGGCGGGCGAGGCCCGATGACCACCCCCGACGGCACCCTGCGCCCCCACCCCGACCAGCCGGGCCGCGCCGAGACCCACCTGGCCGCTCCCGCCGTGCAGAACCACGCCGCCAACCTCACCGTCCTGCCCGGCGGCGACCTGGGCTGTGTCTGGTTCGGGGGAACCCAGGAAGGCGTCGCCGACATCTCGGTGTGGTTCTCCCGCCTCGCCCAGGGCGCCGACACCTGGTCCCTGCCCGTGCGGCTCTCCGCCGACGACACCCGCTCCGAGCAGAACCCGCTGCTGTTCCCCGCTCCTTCGGGCGAGCTCTGGCTGCTGCACACCGCACAGCGCGCCGGCCACCAGGACACGGCCGAGGTCCGGCTGCGCGTCAGCCATGACGACGGCGCCACCTGGGGCCCGGCCCGCGTCCTGTTCCCGGCCACCGAGCAGGGCGGCGTGTTCGTACGCCAACCGGTCGTCCAAGTCCCCTCCAGCGAACGGCTGTTGCTCCCCGTCTTCCGCTGCGTGGCCACGCCCGGCACCGCCTGGTCGGGGGACCGGGACACCAGCTCCGCCATGATCAGCGACGACGGCGGACGCACCTGGCGCGAACGCCCCGTCCCGGGCAGCACCGGCCTCGTCCACATGAACATCCGCCCGCTGTCCGACGGTTCACTCCTGGCCCTCTTCCGCAGCCGTCGCGCGGACGCCGTGCACAGCAGCGTGTCGTCCGACGGCGGCGAGACCTGGAGCGAACCGCGCGCCCTGGACCTGCCGAACAACAACTCCTCGATCCAGTACACCGTGCTGGCCGACGGCAGGCCTGCCCTGGTCTACAACCACAGCAGCGCGGCCGACGCCGTCGCCCGCAGGGTCTCGCTGTACGACGAGATCGACGACGGGGGAGTGGCGGGGACACCGGCACCTTCGGCAACCGCCCCCGCGGGCGACGCGTTCTGGGGCGCCCCCCGCGCTCCGCTCTCCCTTGCCCTCTCCCCGGACGACGGACGCACCTGGCCGCTGCGCCACGACCTCGAAACCGGCGACGGTCACTGCCTGACCAACAACTCCCGCGACGGCCTCAACCGCGAGCTGTCCTACCCCTCGCTCGCCCAGACGCCGGACGGCACCCTCCACATCGCCTACACCCACCACCGGCGCACCATCAAACACATCCGCCTGGACGGCGACTGGCTGAAGCGGGAGTTCCCGGCCTGATCACCGAGGGTCGGACTCCTGCTGCGTTCCGCGTTTTGGATCAGCCCTTCCCCTGCGCTGCACCGGTGCTGTACGGGCGCTAACCGGCCGCCCGCGACAGTGGCATCACCGGCTCCCACCAGGGGAGCGGCGATCACAGGGGACGGCTACATGGGTACCGCCGGAGCACCACAGCGCAGGGCCATACTCACCGGAGGGCTGGCTGCCACCACCGCGGCTCTGCTCACCGCCTGTTCGTCGAAGACGGACGACACGACCAAGGGGACGGCTGCGGCCGCGAGCGCTTCGCCCTCGCCCGCGGCCGCAGCCCGGCCGGACTCGCCCCGGGCGGCGTTCGCGCGGCTGATGGACGGCAACAAGCGCTGGGTGGACGGCACGCTCCAGCACCCCGACCGCGACCCGAAGCGACGCGAGTTCGTCGCCGAGGAGCAGAAGCCCTACGGCGTGATCCTGTCGTGCATCGACTCCCGGGTCCCGCCGGAGCTGCTCTTCGACACCGGGCTCGGCGACCTCTTCGTGATGCGCACCGGCGGACAGGTCGTGGGACCGGTCGTCGTCGGCTCCGTGGAGTACGGTCCGATGACGTCCGGCACCCCGCTCATCGTGGTCCTCGGCCACCAGCGCTGCGGTGCCGTCAAGGCGGCGTACGAGGCGCTGCGTGACGGCGAGGAACTGCCCGGCAACCTCCAGTCGATCGCCGACGCCCTCGAGCCGGCGTACACGGAGACGGCCAGGGGCAAGCACGCCGACCCGGTCGACGCCATGACCCGCGTCCACATCAAGCAGACCGCCGCCGGCCTGCGTTCCAACAAGGACCTCGCCCCGATGGTGAAGAAGGGCGATCTGGCCGTCGTCAGCGCCTACTACTCGCTCGACACCGGCCGGGTGGACGTCCTCACCGGGGCGCCCTCCGCCTGATCCAGGGCCTGACCGGATCCGATTCGGAGACCACGGAGACCGGGCGGGAAAAACGTTCCACGCCCGGTCACGTTATACTTGCGGCGCTCAAGGAGGCCGCCGTCGTGCCTGGTCGCACGGCCGCAACAGCGAGGGGGTGGACGCCGTTCCGGCACGCCCCGCCCGCATCCAGGACGTCGCGGCCGCCGCCGGCGTCTCGGTGTCCACGGTGTCGAACGTGCTCAACCGGCCCGAGCGGGTCACCGCACGGACCGCCGAGCGCGTCCGCGTCGCGGTCGCCGAACTCGACTACGTCCCCCACCCGGGAGCGGCGGGCCTGCGCACCGGCCACTCCTCCGCCATCGGGCTCGTGCTGCCCGACGTCACCAACTCCTTCTACGCGCGCATCGCACGCGGCGCTGCCGACGCGGCCTACGACCACGGCTACTCCCTCGTCCTCTGCCACAGCGGCGACGCCCCGGAGCGGGAACAGGGCTACTTCAGCATGCTCGCCGAGCAGCGGGCCGTCGGCGTGGTCGTCGTGCCGCTCAGCGCCGACCCGGGGCGTCTTGCCCGGCTGCGCGAGCGGGGCATCCCGCTGGTCCTGGCCGACCGGGCGATGCCCGACCGGGAGGGCTGCTCGGCGTCCGTCGACGACATCGCGGGCGGCCGTATCGCCGTACAGCACCTCCTCGACAGCGGAGCGCGCGACATCCTCGTCGTCAACGGTGAACGCGGCATACGCCAGTGCGCCGACCGCTACCAGGGCGCCCGGCAGGCCGTCCGCAGCCGGCGCGAGGCACGGCTGGACCAGGTCGTCGCCGAGCGGATGACCATCGCCTACGGCACGCAGATCGCGCGTGAGCTCGAGTACCTGCCCGACGGGGTCTTCTGCACCAACGACTTCCTCGCGGCCGGCCTGTGCCGGGGACTGACCGAGCGGGGCGTGCGCATCCCCGAGGACGTGCAGGTGGTCGGCTACGGCGATCTCGACGTCGCGAGCTTCGGGGCGACGACCCTGACGACGGTCCGGCAGCCGGTCGAGGACCTCGGCCGGGCGGCCGTGGAGATGCTGCTCGACGAGATCGAGGCCCGCGCGGACCACCTCCACGAGACCCGCGTCTTCGCCCCCGGCCTCGTCCTGCGCGAATCCACCCGGCCGCCCGCCGGCGATCAGACCTAGGTCCTGTCTTCAAATCCCCCTCGTCGCCCGAAGGGCGGCCCCGCGGCGTCCGGTGCAGCGAGAGTGCGTGCCGGGCGTCGTGGGGCAGAGGGGGATTTGAAGACAGGGTCTAGGAGGGCAGCCGCAGCGTCACCGGCCCCAGCAGCCCCGACGACAACTGGGAGTCGAAAGCCCAGGCGGTCGGTGTGGCCTCCGCGAGATACGGCGCCAGCGTGCCCCGGACCGTCACCTCCACCCGGACGGTCCGCCCGGCGGCACCGCGCAACGGGAAACGGTATGGCGCGCAGAACGCCTCACCGGCGAACTCCCCGTCGACCGACACCTCCACACTGCCCCGGACCCGCCCGAGATCCAGCACGGGATCGGGCCCCGGCGGCACCTGAAGCGCACGCGCGTACGTCACACCGCCGCTCCAGCTCCCCAGCCCCAGCTCACGCCAGCCACCGAGCGGCAGCGGCGCCGGTACGGTCCGCACACGCACCGGCCCTCGCCAGGCCGAGCCGCCCCGCAGTACCGCCGTCGGCTCGGTGACCACCTCGACCGGCGTGGGCGCCGGAAGTGGCTGACGCAGTGTCAGCCGATGTCCGTCCAGTGGCGATTCCGGCCCGTCCCCGACCCGCACGCTCGCGGGAAGCGCCAGCGGCAGCTCGAGCGACACCGTGCCCGCCGGTACGGTGAACCGGAAGCGCTGCGGGGCCGCGTGGACATCGTCCGTGGACCGTGACGGCCAAACGGTGCCGGCGAGCACCGGCCGGCCGGTGAGCCACCCGGTGTCCGGCAGCGGATGCGGCCGTACCACGGCGTGGCAGTGCCGCAGCTCGCCCCGCCTGCGCTCGTCCTCGACGGTCCGCCCCCGCCACGCGCCCGTCCAGGCCTCCCAGCCGGCGCCGCTGACCAGGGCCGTCACCCCGGCCCCCGACCGCACCACCAGGTCGACGAACACCGAGTCCCGGGCGTCGGCACTGCCGGACACGACCTCCAGGGTGTGCTCGCCCGCCCCGAGCGCCGGTTCGTGGCGGAAGAACTGCGGTACGGCGCCCCAGTCGGCCTCGTAGTACTCCACCTTCTCCTGCCGCGCCACGACGTCGCCGTCGAGCAGCACGGTGACCGCCGAGGCGGCACCCACCACGAGCACCGCCCGCGCACCCTCGCCCGGGACCCGCAGCCGCGCGCGGTACGTCACCCCGCCGTCCGGCCGCACACCCTCCGGCGGGCGCATGAACCGTGGACGCGGCCCGAGCCCGCCCGGCGCGGAGAGGCAGAAGAAGCTGCCCAGCGGTGTGCCGTCCTCGGCCGAGATCGTCGAGGGACGGCTCTGGGCGTCGGACAGTTCGTACTCGAGCACGTTGCGGGCGCGGGTCACCGTGATCGGGGCGGACGCCAGGTACCCGTCGCCGTCCGGGTCCAGCGGCTCGCCGTTCCACCACACCCGCTTGCGGGCCTCCGCGCCGACCTGCAGTTCGGCGGGCCCCCGGTGATCGGTCTCCACGATCGTCCGGACCCGGGCGGCCGTCGCCCCGACCGGCACGGGCACGCGGACGAACTCCTCGTTCACCAGCCCCTTGAGGCCGAGCGGCCCGCCCGGGTCCGGGATCCCCCGGCTCGACGAGTACACGGCGACGTCCCAGCCCGCGTCCGGCGGTACGAGGGGCAGCTCGCCCGCCAGGACGCGTTCGGCGCGTTCGGCGTCCAGCGGCTCGGGCACCTGGCCGACGGGCACCGGGGGCAGGACACGGACCCGGTTGCCGTAGGTGGCCCGGATCCGCTCCCACACCGTGCCCTCGCTCCACTCCATGGTCCGGAGCTGCGGCTCGTCCACGGACGTACCCGGGGGCAGTGCCAGATCGCCCCAGGTGTTGTCCAGGGTGGGGACCAGGCGGCCGTGCCAGCCGGCCGAGAGGTCGAGCACCCGGTCGGGCGACTCCCGTTCCGGCGGCGTCGGTGCCGGGCGGCCTTCACGCCACACGACCAGCGCCGCGGGGGCGCCGTCCAGCGGCACCTCGATGGTCGAGACGGTGCCGTCGGCGGAGTCGGAGCGGGCGACGCGCGCGGGACGGCGGGAGCCGGTCGCCGGGTTCCACACCTCGGCCTCGGCGACCGCGGCCCGCACGGTGACGGACGACGCGCCGACGGCGACGCCCGGCGTGGAGGTGCCGGCCCGCAGCGGATGCGCGCCGATCTCCGGGAAGGCCGCCGTGACCAGCGCCACCGCCTCGTCGCCCTGCCTCCTGACGAGCAGCGGCACCTCACCGGTCGCGTACCCTGCCGGGTCGGCCACCGCCACCGCACCGGCCTCCGGGTCGCGCACCCGCTCCAGCCGTGGATGGGCCAGCAGGGCCGCCACCACCGCGTCGTCACCGGACCGGCCCGCGGCCGAACCGGGCGGACGCCCCACGACCACGACCCGCCCACCCGCGTCGAGCAGTTCGGCCAGCCGCCGCGCCGTCTCCTCCTCCAGCACGCTCGCCGAGGGCAGCAGCAACGTGCGGTACGCCAGGTCCCTGATGCGCAGGGCGCCGTCGGTGGCCTTGGCGCGCTGGACCGAGTCGTCGTCGACGACGTCGAAGGAGATCCCGTGCCGGTCCAGGCTGCCGACGCGCGGGGCGAGCCAGTTGTTAGTGCCGCACAGGTCCAGGTAGTGGCGCTGCGTCTCGTCGGCGTCGGCATGGCCGTCGCCCAGCCGGCCGTCGCCGAAGTGCCGGACCGGCGCGTCCAGCGGAATGAGCGCCTGCATGGTCGCGGTCGGGTGCAGGACCGCCACGTCGGCCGCGTAGCTCCCCCAGGACATGATCGAGCAGATCCGGGCAACGGCACGGGAGAACGCCGGGTACTGCTTCCAGTAGGGCTGGCGCCAGTCGGTGGACGGCGGCGCCCACTCGAACCAGCCGCCCGCCGTGCCGAAGTAACTGGCGTGCGGGTTGTACAGATTGGCGCCGCTGCGCAGGAACGGCAGCAGCCAGTGGTAGGTGTCCTCCAGCGTGCCGCCCCAGCCGGAGGAGTGGAACGCCTCGATCCACACCCGTTCGTGGCCGTAGAGGTGAGCCATGGAGGAGTGCACCTTGGCGTCACCGTGGTGGTCGCTGCCGGCGGCGCTGTACCAGCGGTGGGTCCGGAAGTAGTCGGTGTAGATCTGCGTCGACTGCGCCGGGTACCCCGCGCGGGCCGGGTGGCTCTGGTCGCTGCCGAGCAGCAGACCGCGCTCCCGGTGCCAGTCGGCGAGGGGCCGGAACAGGGCCTCCTCGGTGAGCTCCGCGCGGACCGCGTAGTAGTCGGCGCGGATCTCGCCCTCGGGCACGGTGGCGTTCGTCCCGAACAGGGCCGGCAGATGGTCGAGCAGGTCGTAGCCGCGCCGGGCGCGGAACTCGTCGGCGAAGCGGTGGCTCCACGCGTTGGTGCCCGGCAGTTCGTCCTGGAAGCTGCCCGCGATGACGGTCCCCAGGTACTCGGGGACCCGGCGGTCGTACTCGTGGTGGACGGTGTCCATCAACAGGTCCACGGCGTGCGGGTCGAGGTAGTCGAACGCCGTGGGGACGGTGGTGACGAGCCGCACCGCGGTTCCGTCGGCGGCCGCGACACCCACGGGGCCCGGGCCGTCCGTGGCCAGGTCGAGGCGCCGGCCCTGCCGGGTGTACGCGGCCAGCGGGGTCTCGGCAGCACCGACGGTGACCGTGCCCCGGGCGACGGTGACGTCGTGACAGCGCAGCGCGCGGCCGGCCGCCTCGGGATGACGCCGTGTCACACCGCCCTGCACATTGGCGCCGGAGAACCCGATCTGGTCGTAGAACCACAGGCGCGTGCCCAGTTCCGCGGCGATCTCGCAGGCGTCGGTGAAGCGCGCCCACCACTCCTCGCCGAACCACGCCGGATCGTCGGCCCGGGCACCGAACGTCGGGCCGGCCGGGGCCAGGTTGATCACGACGAGGTTGTGGACACCGCCCTGCGCGAACGCCCGCAACTGCCAGGCGAGGCGCTCGCGGGTTACCTTCGCACCCGACCACCACCACAGGGGCGTGGGGCCGAAGTCGCGGGGCGGGTCGTCGAACAGGCGCTGGAGCGCGGGGGAGAGCACGGGCACGGTCCTTCCCCTGAAACGTTTTTAGGCCATCTTCACCGTAAGGGACCTGGCAGGGTGACGCCATAACCGCGCACGGTGGCGACGACTCCGACGCCATGTCAGGCATCTGCGCGCGACATCTTGTTGCAACGTTTTTCTCGCCCTATATTCACTGCGACCAGGCCCCCGGAACCGCGATGTCACCAGACGACGGAGTCGCAGCATGGCCGGTACCCGCCCCATCCCGAAACAGCTCTGGAAGGCCGCCGCCCTGTCGGGCATGGCCTCCTATCTCGATGCCGGGCTGATCGTCAGCATCTCCGTCAACCTGGCCATCTACCGCGACAGTTACGACATGGGCGTGTGGATGGCCGGTGCGATCAGCGCGATCGTCACCGGCTGCATCGCCGTCGGGTCCCTGGTCGGCGGACGGCTCGCCGACCTCTTCGGCCGCCGCCGCGTCTACAACTGGGACATCTTCTGCTTCGCCCTCGGCGCGATCGTCATCACGCTGGCCCCGGACGACATCACGCTGCTGATCGGCGTCCTCGTCGCGGGGCTCGCGGCCGGCGCCGACCTGCCGACGTCCCTGGCCGTGGTCTCGGACGCCGCGCCCTCCTGGGCCCGGGGCAGGCTCGTCGCCTTCACCCAGGTCATGTGGATGCTGGGCATCGCCGTCGCCATCGCCCTCGGCTTCGTCCTGTCCACCTCGGGCATGACCGGGGCCCGGCTCATCACCGGCCAGCTGGCCGTAGCCGCGCTCGTCACCTGGGCCTTCCGCTCCCGGCTGAAGCTGCCCGACGAGCCGTCGGAGACCGAAACGGACGCGGCCCCGCAGGGTGTCTCCCTGAAGAACATCTGGACGCGCGCCGCCCTGCTGCCGATGACCGCGACCTTCGTCTTCTACGTCACCTGGGGCCTCGGGGCCAACACCTTCGGCCAGTTCGGCACCTATCTGCTCGTCACCGTCAGCGACGCCTCACAGAGCCTGGCCACCGGAATCAACCTGGCCGCCATCCCGATCGGGGTGCTGCTGACCTTCGCCTTCGTGCGCTTCGCGGACACCCCCTGGCGTGACCGGCTGTTCCATGTGGCCGCGGTCGTACAGATCCTCGCCTTCGTCATCGCGTCGCTGACCGCGGGCGCGCTCGTCGGCATGCTCGTCTTCTTCGTCCTCTACCAGCTCTCCAACCCCTTCGCCGGGGAGGCGAACTACAAGGTGTGGTCGCAGCTCACGCTGCCCGCCGACACCCGGGGCACCACCCAAGGCCTGACCTACGCCCTGTCGCGGGGAGTCTTCGCGGTCGCCGCGTTCTTCACCCCCGCCCTCGCCGACCACAGCCCGGCCGTCCTGCTCTGGACGATCACCGCCTGTATGACGGTGGCGGCGTTCGCGGGCGTGTTCATCATCCGCGTCCTGGTGCCGCGTTCCTCCCCTGCCGTGCCCGACAGGGCGAGCCTGCGCATCCCCAGCACCTGAGCAGCAGACCCGACAAGGAGCACCGACCATGGCAACGACCGCCGACCGCGGGGCCGTACGGACCACCGCCCTGCACGACCTGCTCCCGCCGGTCACCCGGCGCCGCACCCGGATCGGACTGGTCGCCGGCGGACTGGGCACCTACTGGCCGCAGTTCCCCGGGCTCCTCCCGCAGCTGAAGGAGTCGGCCGCCTATGTCGCCGAGCGGTTCCGGGGAATGGACGCGGAGGTGACCGACGCCGGATTCGTCTCCGACGCGCAGGAGGGCGCCGAGGCCGCCGAACTGCTGCGCCGGGCCGACTGCGATCTGATCGTGCTGTTCCTGACGACGTATCTGACGTCGTCCATGGTGCTGCCGATCGCGCGGCGCTCGCACACGCCCGTCCTGGTCATCGACCTCCAGCCGACCGAGCGGATGAACCACGCGACCTTCGACACGGGGGACTGGCTGGCCTACTGCGCCCAGTGCTCCGTCCCCGAGGTGGGCAACGTCTTCCGGCGCGCCGGGATCCCCTTCCGGTCGGTCTCGGGATGGCTGCGCCAGGAGTCCGCCTGGCGGCGCATCGAGCAGTGGATCCGGGCCGCGCACATCCGCGCGGCGCTCCGGCACGCCCGGCACGGCCTCATGGGGCACGTGTATCCCGGCATGCTCGACGTGCAGACCGATCCGACGCTGCTGGCCACGACGTTCGGCTCGCACGTGGAGGTGCTGGAGTTCGACGACCTGCGGCACCGGGTGGAGCGCGTGAGAGAGGCGGAGACGAAGGAGCGCATGGCGCTCGCCCGGCAGGTCTTCACCCTCGACGACAGCGTGGTGGACGAGGACTTCGCCTGGGGCGCGACCGTGTCGGTCGCACTGGACCGCCTCGTCGAGGACTTCGGGCTCGACACCCTCGCCTACTACCACCGCGGCCTCGACGGCGAACTGCACGAGCGGCTCGGCGCCGGCATGATCCTGGGCGCCTCCCTGCTCACCGCCAGGGGCGTGCCCGCTGCCGGCGAGTACGAACTGCGCACCAGCGTCGCCCAGCTCGCCTCCCAGAGCGTCGGCGCCGGCGGCTCCTTCACCGAGATCCAGGCCCTCGACTTCGAGGACGGCGTCGTGGAGATGGGCCATGACGGACCCGCCCACCTCGCCGTCAGCGCCCGCGACCCCCTCTTGCGCGGACTCGGCGTCTACCACGGCAAACGCGGCTGGGGCGTGAGTGTCGAGTTCGACGTCCGGCACGGGCCCGTCACCCTGCTCGGCCTCGGCCAGGACGCCGATGGCAGCCTGTCCTTCATCACCTCCGAGGGCACCGTCGTCCCCGGACCGCTGCTGGAGATCGGCAACACCACCAGCCGCGTCGACTTCGGCCGCGATCCCGGCGAATGGGTGGACGCCTGGAGCGCCACGGGCGTCGGCCACCACTGGTCTCTCGCGGTCGGCCATCACGCGGCCGACTTCCGGGCCGCGGCGAGCCTGCTGGGCATCGAGCACCGGGGCGTCTGACGGGGAGATGGGTGTCGTCCCCGCCCGGAGATGGGTGCGGGCACCGATGGTGACGCCACCGGTGTGCGTGTGAGGCTGGCAGCGTCGCCGAGGCTTTCGTGCCGGTTGTCATGGCCGTGGCCTCGGTCCCCGCCGAGAGGCGGACGACGCTGCCCGTTCAGAGCCCCCCCTCGAAGGAGGAGCCCCTATCCATCCCCGCAAGGTGAAACGATCCGCCCACCGCGCTCCCACGAAGGCGGTGACCCGTGGGACACGCTGACAGCCTCCTCGCCATGGGCGGTGCCTTCCTGGCCGCCGCCTTCCTCGCCCGCCTCGGCGGCAGGATCGGACTCCCGACGATCCCGCTGTTCATGCTCGCGGGCATCCTGCTCGGCCCGCACACCCCGGGCCTGGTCATCGTCGAGGACGCACACGACTTCGAGATGCTCTCCGCGCTCGGACTGGTGCTGCTGCTGTTCTACCTGGGCCTTGAGTTCCACCTCGACGACCTCAAGAGCGGCGGCCGGCGCCTGCTGACCGCGGGCGGGATCTATCTGCTGCTCAACGTCGGCGCGGGTCTGGCCTTCGGGTTCGCCCTGGGCTGGGGTGTCCGGGAGGCGCTGGTGCTCGCCGGTGTCCTCGGGATCTCCTCGTCCGCCATCGTCACCAAGATCCTCATCGACCTGGGCCGCATCGGCCGCCCGGAGACCCGTCTCATCCTGGGCGTCATCGTGGTCGAGGACATCTTCCTCGCGCTGTACCTCGCAGCGCTCCAGCCGGTCATCAGCGGCGCCCAGGGCGTCGGGGACATGGTCCTCCAGGGCGCCAAGGCCTTCGGCTTCCTGCTGGTCCTGGCCGCCGCGGCCCGCTACGGCACGAAGCTCGCCGGGCGCCTGATCGCGACCCGCGACAGCGAACTGCTCGTCATCACCTTCCTCGGCGCGGCCGTCCTCGTGGCGGGAGTCGCCGAGGTCCTCGGAGTCGCCGACGCCATCGGCGCGTTCATGGTCGGCCTGATCCTGGCCGGCACCCCCTCCGGCCCGCGCATCCGGGAACTGGTGCATCCGCTGCGCGACGCCTTCGCGGCGATCTTCTTCTTCGCCTTCGGTCTCTCCATCGACCCCGGCGACATCCTGTCCGTCGTCGGCCCGGTCGCCGCGGCCGCCGCGCTGACCGTCGTCATGAACATCATCGCCGGACTCCTCGTCGCCCGCGTGTACGGCTACGGGGCCGAGCCCGCCGCCGAGATCGCCACCACCCTGGTGGCCCGCGGGGAGTTCGCGCTGATCCTGGCCGCCATGGCCGCCAGCGCCGGACTCGACAACCGCCTCGCCCCGTTCATCGCCGGATACGTCCTCGTCCTCGCGGTCCTCGGCCCCATCGCCGCCGGCCGCTCCGCCCTGCTCGCCCGCGCGCTCCGGTCCGCCCAGGACCTCCTGCCGGGCCGCACGGCCCCGTCGTACGACATCGAGCCCCCAAGCGACCCCGCAGCGCCCGCTCCCCAGCCCGCCGAGGCCGAGCGCTAGCGGCCTCCGCCTCAGGGCTTCGCTCTCAGGGCTCGATCAGCCCGACACGGATGGCGTAGCGCGTCAGCTCCAGACGGTCCTTCAGGCCGAGCTTCTGGAGCAGATTGGCGCGGTGCCGCTCCACCGTCTTGGGGCTGATGACCAGCAACTCGGCGATCTGCTGCGAGGTGTGGCCCTCGGCGACGAGCTTGAGGATCTCCTCCTCACGGTCGGTTATGGCCCGGGAGGGCGGTGCGCCGCCCTCCCGGACGCGGTCGAGGTAGTCGCGGACGAGAGCGTCCACGGCACCGGGATACAGGAAGGGCTCGCCCCGCATGGTGGCCCGGCACGCCTCGACCAGGTCGCGGTCCGCGACGGACTTGAGCACATAGCCCGAGGCACCGGCACCCAGCGCCTCGAAGAAGAACTGCTCGTTGTCGTACATGGTCAGGATGAGGATCCGCGTCCCGGGGCAGGTCCGGGACAGCTCCCGGGCGGCCTGGAGCCCCGTCAGCCGGGGCATGGCGATGTCGAGAACGGCCAGATCGGGCCGGTGCTCGCGGGCCCGGGCGACGGCCTCGGCACCGTCGTCCGCCTCGGCGACCACGGTGAGGTCGGGTTCGGCGTCCAGGATCAGTCGGACGCCGCGCCGCACCAGGGCGTGGTCGTCGGCGAGCAGGATGCGCGTGGGGGAGTCGGTCATGGCCGTCCGTTCCGGTCGGGATCGCGTACGGGCACGGGGACGGTCAGGCGTACTTCGGTGCCCTTCTCCGGGCCGGGGCCCAGGCTGAGGTCGGCGCCGACGAGCAGGGCACGTTCCCGCATGCCGCGGATGCCGGCCCCCTCCGGCGCGTCACCGGTGCCCCGGCCGTCGTCACGGACGCACAGCTGCACGCCCGTCCCGGTCCGCCGCAGGGCGAGCTCGACGTGCCGCGCCCGCGCGTGCCGGGCGACATTGGTGAGCCCCTCCTGCGCGACCCGGTAGAGGACGAGCTCGGCCTCCGGACCGAGCGGTGGCAGATCCGCGTCCAGACGGTGCCGTACGGACAGACAGGGCCCGCCGAAGTCGGTGACGAGGGACTTCAGCGCACTCGCCAGACCGAGTTCGTCCAGCACACCGGGGCGCAGCCGGCGGGCGATACGACGGATCTCGTCCAGACCGGCCCGGGTGGTCTCCTGCACCTGGCGCAGCTCCTCCAGCAGGTCGGGCGGCGCATGACCGGCGACCCGCTTGAGTTCGAGCAGAACGGCCGTGAGGGTCTGACCGACCTCGTCGTGCAGCTCCTGGGCGATCCGGCGCCGCTCGGCCTCCTGGGCGGACAGGACCCGGGCACTGCTCGTGGCCCGCTCGTCCTCCAGCCGGTCCAGCATGGTGTTGAAGGTAGTGATCAGCTCGGCGACCTCCGCCTGCCCGCCGACCGCGGGACGCCGCCCCGGACGCAGCAGGTCGGTCGTCGTCATGGCCCGCGTCAGACGCTGGAGCGGGGCGAGCCCGACCCGCAGCAGCAGGGCGTTGGCGACGAGCATCGCGGCCAGCCCCACCGTCAGCACCGCGGCCTCGGTGAGCAGCACCGGCGTGGAGACGGTCACGGGCCCCAGCAGCAGCGCGGTCGCCGTGATCAGCACCAGGGCGTTCAGCAGGAAGATCCGCCAGAACAAGGGCACCGCGTACCGCCTCCACCGACCTGTCCGCCTCCGTCATCCCTCCAGCGTGTGCGCTGCCCGGCCCCGCCGCCATCCGTGACACCACCCATCCTCGAGGCGAACACCGGCCTCCCGGCACGGCGTTCGTACAGTGCGGGCACCGGGAAGGATGAGGGTGGGGCCTGATGGCGGCAGCCGCTGGAGGGGGGAGAAGCTGAAGCCCTGGTGAGACCGGCCGCGCCGCGCGTCGGCGGGCTGTCTCCCTCCGCACCGTCACGTGGCCCGACACCCCAGGACCCGCCATGGCCTCGGCCGTGCCGTGCCCTGCCCCGAAGCGCTGCCGGGTTCCGGGAAGGAGAGGCCGTGCCCCAGTCCGGAGACGAACGTCTCGTCGACCTCGAAGCGCGACTCGAGCGGGAGGACCCCAGATTCGCCCGTGCCCTGCGATCCGGCCGCCCGGCCCGGCCCCGGGAGTACCGGCGTACCGGAGCCTGGTGGGCACTGGCACTCGGCGTGGCCGTCCTGGGCTCCGGCATCGCCCTGGCCCAGGGGCTGCTCATCGCGGCCGGGCTGGTCGTGGTCGGCATGTCGGCCCAGCTGGTCGACCCGGACCCGAACCGCCTGGGGCGTCAGGGCCCCTGGCGGCGGTGACGCCACGGTGAGCGGTGTGGCCGTTGCGCCAGGCGTGTGACGGCAGCCGGGCCCCTCCGGAACGGACCGGCCACGGCCCTGGGAATGCCGCCGTCAGAGTGCGGTCGTAACCCGTGTGAACGTCCTGGATGGTGGGACGGCCCGGCATGACTGACGGTGGTTCACGTCGAGGCCGGGTCTCCTGAGCTGGCGTGGCGTCAGCTGCCCGGGCCGCGACGGAAGGACTACCGATGCGCTCTGCCCGCATTCTGCTCGCGACGGCGACCGCCACGGCGGCCCTCGCGATCGCCGCACCCACCGCCTGTGCCGAGGCCATGGGTGACCGGGACCACGACACCACTTCTAGCAGCAAGGAGCACCACAGAGACGGCAAGCACCACGAGCCGCGCGGTGGGGTACACACGGGTGGCGGAGCGCTGGCCGCTGTGAACGCCGACGACGACTGGGACAACCCCAAGCACGACCCGGACACCTACAAGGACGGCGAGCGCGGCGAGGACCCCTGGGGCGACAAGCACGACGACCCCTACGGGGACAAGCGCGACAAGGACTGGAACGACAAGCACGACGAGAACGGCAAGCACGACGAGAACGGCAGGCACGACGAGCACGGCAAGCACGACAAGCCGCGCGGCGGTGTCCACACCGGTGGTGGCGCACTGGCCGGGCCGGCTGTCACCGCCGGCGGTCTCGCCGTGCTCGCGGTGGCCGGTACCGGCGTGTACGCGCTGCGACGCCAGAGGGGCTCGCGGGGCACGGCATGACCGATGCCTGACCACATAGCCGCCGTGGCCGCCGCACGTGCCCCTCGCGTCGCGGCGGCCCGGCTCGTCGTCCCCGCGTGTCGTGCCCGCTGCCCTGCCCGATGCGCTGCCGTGCCCTAATGAGGTGGTCCCCGATGGCAGCCAGTCCCCCTACCCCTGCCGACTCAGGCCCCGAGCCGCAGAAGTCGAAGCGGCGATTCCGCACCGCCGTGACGGCCTTCTGGGCGGTGGCCGCCCTGGTCCTGACCCTGTGCCTGGTCGGTGGCGGCGACGAGTCGTCCGACACCGCGGGCCCGCACGCCCCGCCGGCCGAATCGGCGGCCGCGCCGTCCACGTCCGCGGGGCCCTACCGGCCTGGATCGTCCAAGGCCCGCCCGCGTCTGCCCCGGTCCCGGCCGGTCCGCCTCCTCATTCCCAAGATCGCGGTCGACGCGCCGTTCACCGGCCTCGCCATCGACCGTTCGGGCCAGCTCGCACCCCCGCCGCCCGACGAGACCAACCTCGTCGGCTGGTACGCCAAGGGCCACTCGCCCGGAGAGACCGGCACCGCGATCATCGCCGGGCACGTGGACACCGCGACGTCCCTGGCCGTGTTCGCCCGGCTCGGCGAGCTGCGGAAGGGCGACCGGTTCCATGTGGTGCGAGCCGACCGCCGCCGGGCGACCTTCGTGGTCGACGGAGCGGAGTCCTTCGAGAAGGACGGCTTCCCCAGCGAGCGCGTCTACGGCGACACGGCCGACGCCCAGGTCCGGCTCATCACCTGCGCGGGTGACTACGACCGCAAGGCCCGCGACTACACCGAGAACCTGGTGGTGTTCGCCCACCTCGTCTGACTTCCGGGTCCCCGGCCTGACTTGGTGTTTTACAGTTGCAGCCACGATTTCAGGCGACTGTGGGACCTGTGAGGTATACGCGAACCATGACGACCGAAACGTTTGAGTTCCAGGTAGAGGCCCGTCAGCTGCTCCAGCTGATGATCCACTCGGTCTACTCGAACAAGGATGTCTTCCTGCGGGAACTCGTCTCCAACGCATCCGACGCGCTCGACAAGCTGCGTCTGGAGAAGCTGCGGGACGACTCGCTCGACGCCGACGTGTCGGATCTGCACATCCGGATCGACGTCGACAAGGAGGCCCGCACCCTCACGGTGCGGGACAACGGCATCGGAATGTCGTACGACGAGGTCGGGCGGCTCATCGGCACCATCGCCAACTCGGGCACCGCCACCTTCCTCCAGGAACTGAAGGAGGCCAAGGACGCGGCCGGGGCCGAGGGGCTCATCGGCCAGTTCGGCGTCGGCTTCTACTCCGGCTTCATGGCGGCGGACGAGGTGACGCTGGTGAGCCGGCGGGCCGGGGAGGGCCAGGGGACCCGCTGGACGTCGCGCGGCGAGGCCACGTACACGCTGGAGAAGGTCGACGACGCGCCCCAGGGCACGTCCGTCACGCTCCACCTCAAGCCCGCGGACCCCGAGAACCAGCTCCACGACTACACCTCGCCGTGGCAGATCAAGGACATCGTCAAGCGGTACTCGGACTTCATCACCTGGCCGATCCGGATGGTCCCGGAGGCGGGCGACGGCGACAGCGCGCCCGGGCCCGAGACGCTGAACTCCATGAAGGCCCTGTGGGCGCGCTCGCGCGACGAGGTCTCCGACGACGAGTACCACGAGCTGTACAAGCACATCAGCCACGACTGGCGCGAGCCGCTGGAGACGATCCGCCTCCAGGCCGAGGGCACCTTCGAGTACCAGGCCCTGCTCTTCGTCCCCGCGCACGCCCCGCACGACCTGTTCACACGGGACTTCAAGCGCGGCATCCAGCTCTATGTGAAGCGCGTCTTCATCATGGACGACTGCGAGGAGCTGCTCCCGCCGTACCTGCGCTTCGTCAAGGGCGTCGTCGACGCGGCGGACCTCTCGCTCAACGTCTCCCGCGAGATCCTCCAGCAGGACCGGCACATCCGGATGATGCAGCGCCGGCTGACCAAGAAGGTCCTGTCCACGGTCAAGGACTTCATGACCAAGGACGCCGACCGCTACGCCACGTTCTGGCGCGAGTTCGGCACCGTCCTCAAGGAGGGCCTGGTCACCGACTCCGAGAACCGCGACGCCATCCTCGCCGTCTCCTCCTTCGCCAGCACGCATGCCGACGACGAGCCGACCACGCTGGCGCGGTACGCGGAGCGGATGAAGGACGGCCAGGAGGACATCTACTACCTCACCGGCGAGTCCCGGCAGAGCATCGAGAACTCCCCGCACATGGAGGCGTTCCGCGACAAGGGCATCGAGGTCCTGCTGCTCACCGACGCCGTCGACGAGGTGTGGGTTGACGCCGTCGGCGAGTACGAGGGCAAGCGGCTGCGGTCCGTCGCCAAGGGTGAGATCGACCTGGACGCCCAGGGGGACGAGAAGGCCGACGAGGAGCGGGAGAAGCAGGCCGAGGACTACGCCGGGTTGCTCGGCTGGATGCGGGAGCAGCTGGGCGAGGACATCAAGGAGGTGCGCCTGTCGGCGCGGCTCACCGTCTCTCCCGCCTGTGTCGTCGGGGACGCCCACGATCTGACCCCGGCGCTGGAGAACATGTACCGGGCGATGGGCCAGGAGGTGCCGCGCGCCCAGCGGATCCTCGAGCTCAACCCCGGCCACCAGCTGGTGAAGGGCCTGAACCAGGCGTACAAGGAGCGCGAGGACCGCTCGGGCCTCGTCGAGTCGGCCGAGCTGCTGCACACGCTGGCGGTGCTCGCCGAGGGCGGCCAGCCCAAGGATCCGGCCCGTTTCGTCAAGCTGGTGGCGGACCGCCTGGAGCGCACGCTGTAGGCACGGGACGGATCACGGACGGGGATCCACGGGACGGATCCCGGACGGGGATCCACGGGACGGATCACGGACGGGGATCCACGGGACGGATCCCGGACGGGGATCCACGGGAGGGATCAGGGATGGTCCGGCGCGCCCGTCGCCCGCGCGCCGGGCGGGGGCGTGCCGGTGCCCGGCGGGACGATCTCGCCCTGGACCACCCGCGGCGCGGTGCCCGACCCGGACTCCTCGTCCTTCGCGGCGCGTGCCTCGGCCTTGAGGATGCGCGCCGACTTGCCGGCGGAGCGGGCGAGTTCGGGGAGCTTCTTCGCTCCGATCACGGCTATGACGACGATGAGGATGATCGCGATCTCGCTCAGTCCGAACATGGTGTCCTGTCCTTTCCCGCCCGGGCCGGGCACGGCGCGAGCGTATCGGGCGGGGAGGACGGCGTCATCGCCGCCTCGGGTGGCGGGGCCAGCTGCCCGCGCAGGTGGGGCAGCACGCCGAGGTCGAGCAGCGCCTGCCGCCAGGCCAGCCGGGCGTGCTCCACACGGCCGGCCGTAGGCGCTCCGCGTCGTCCCAGGGCCGTGCGCAACAGCGCGGCCAGGGCGAGGAGGCCGGTCACGGCGGCCACGAGCGCCAGGGTCCAGCCGGCCGCCAGGAGCGATCCGGGCAACGGCCCGGGGGCGTCGGCCACCTGGAGCAGGCCGCCGAGCAGGAGCAGCACCCCGGCGGAGGTGGCCGCGACGAGGGGCGTGAGCACCGCGAGGGCCGGCAGCAGACTGCCGGTGCCGAGCGGGCCCCGCCCTTCGAACCACGCCTCGTGCCGGGCCGCCCTCCGTACGGTGAGATAGGCGCGGTACGGCTCGCCGGCCGCCGCCGCGATGTCGTCGGCGTGGGCCAGTGCGTGGGCGCGCAGACGTGCGGCCGTCCGGCCGGTCGGGTCGGCGCCGAGGGCACCGCGGATGTCCGCGGTGCCCAGCGCCAGGTGCAGTACCGCTTCGAAGTCCGCGCGGTCCTCGGGGCGGAGGCGGGACGATTCGGCCACGTGGTCTCCTGGTCGGTTTGCTGATGCGGCCGCCGGGCCCTGCCGTGCTTCGGCGGGCCCGGCGGTGCGGTCGGTCCGTGTCAGACGCTGACGCCGAAGTCGGAGGCGATACCGGCGAGGCCGGAGGCGTATCCCTGGCCGACGGCACGGAACTTCCATTCCTCGCCGTGCCGGTAGAGCTCGCCGAAGACCATCGCCGTCTCGGTGGAGGCGTCCTCGGACAGGTCGTAGCGGGCGATCTCCTGACCGCCGGCCTGGTTGACGACCCGGATGAACGCGTTGCGGACCTGTCCGAAGCTCTGGCCGCGGTTCTCGGCGTCGTGGATGGACACCGGGAACACGATCTTTTCGATCGCGGCGGGCACGGCGGCGAGGTTCACCTTGACGGTCTCGTCGTCGCCCTCGCCCTCGCCGGTGAGGTTGTCGCCGGTGTGCTCGACCGAGCCGTCCGGGCTCTTCAGGTTGTTGTAGAAGACGAAGTGCTGGTCGGAGGGGACCTTGCCGGAGGCCTCGAGGAGCAGGGCGGAGGCGTCCAGGTCGTAGTCCGTGCCGGTGGTCGTGCGGACGTCCCAGCCCAGGCCGACCAGTACGGCGGTGAGGCCAGGGGCCTCCTTGCTGAGCGAGACGTTGCCGCCCTTGGACAGGGAAACTCCCACGGGGTACTCCTTCTTGACGTGTGCGTTCCGGGTCCCGGAAGCGAACCCAGCTAAAATCTACAACACTGTAGAAGGTAACGGGTGTGGTCCCTCGGATCTATACGATGTGCCCACGGGCAACGCAGGGCGGTGGAAGGGAGGCAGGGCGGTGACGGATCCCCGGCAGCGTCCCCGGCGGGGGCAGGGCGAGCTGGAGGCGCTGGTGCTGGAGGCGCTGCGGGAGGCGGACGGTCCGGCGACGGCCGGGTGGGTTCAGGAACGCCTCGGCGGTGACCTCGCGTACACGACGGTGATCACGATCCTGACCCGGCTGCTGGGCAAGGGCGCGGTCACCCGGGAGCGGGTCGGCCGGTCCTTCGTCTGGACGCCCGCCTCGGACCAGGCGGGCCTGGCCGCGCGGAAGATGCGCAAGGTGCTGGACGCCGAGAGCGACCGCGAGGCCGTGCTGGCCAGTTTCCTCACCGGCCTCGGCCCGGACGACGAACGGCTGCTGCGTGACCTGCTGGATCAGGCCCATGACGAGGGGGAAGACTGAAGCCTCATGGGGGTCTTCGTCTTTATGCCACTGGTGCTGCCGCTCACGGCATGGCCGGTCGCCCGCCTGGCCGAACAGCATCTGCATCCGCGCACCGCGACCCGTCTGCTGACCGCGATGGCGGCGGTGCTGGCGCTGTGCAGCACCGTGTGCCTGGGCCTGGTCATGGTGGTCGGCACCGCCCAGCTCCCCGGCAACCCGCTGCCCGACGGCTGGTCGGACCCCGAGGTGCGGGCGGCGGTGCCGTACGACGAGATCGTCGGCAAGGCCGCGATTCCCGCGCTGTGCGCGGTGGTCGTCGCCTGCGGCCGGACCCTGTGGCGGCACGCCCGGGTGCGCCGCCGCGCCCACCGCGCACTGGCCGGGCTGCCGGACACGGAGGTGGCCGTACTGCCGGACGCCGTGCCGTACGCGTACGCGCTGCCCGGAGGCAGGAGCGGTGGTGCTCCGCGTGGCGGTGCCGGTGGTGCTGCCCGTGGCCGGCGCGCGGGGCGCGTCGTGGTGACCACCGGGTTGCTGGACCAGCTGCGGTCGGCCGAACGCCGGGCCCTGTTCGCCCATGAGCGGGCGCATCTTGCCGCCCGGCACGACCGGCTCCTGCTCGCCGTGCGGCTCGCCGCCCGGGCCAACCCTTTCCTGCGGCCGCTGCGCACGGCCGTGGCCTACACGGCCGAGCGGTGGGCCGACGAGGAGGCGGCCCGGACGATCGGCAGCCGCCGCACGGTGGCGCGGGCGATCGGCACGGCCGCCCTCGTCTCCCGGGGCACCCCGGCGCCCACGCTCGCTGGACTCGCCGCCCCCGGGCCGGTGCCGCGCCGGGTGGCGGCCCTGCTCGGCCCCGCACCCGCCGTCCGCACCTGGCCCTCGGTGTTCACCTCGGTCGGCCTCGCGGCATGGGGCGCGGCCGCGGGAACGGCCGTGTCGGCGATGTCGTCCGCGAACTCCGCCGTCACGATGGTGCTCATCCTGCACGCGGCGACGCCTCTGTGAGGTGCCCTGGTTTCACTTGGGGGCTCGCGCCCTGGCCCCGTCGCCCGGAGCCGGGGCCCGAGGTGTGGCTGGTGCAGCTTCGGTAGTTGGTGCCGAGGTGGCCAAGAGTTGTTGGCCGTTGGCGTGTGCGGGTTGTGTGTGGCTGGTCGCGCAGTTCCCCGCGCCCCCAAGAAGGGCACCTCGCCTGTCCGGTCCGGGGTAGGCGGTTGGGGACCTGAGCCGGACCGGTGCCCGAGGCGCCCGCTGTCCCCCCCCTGGACGGCCCCGAGGACTCCCGCTCCGGGCCAGGCGATGGTCCGGGAAGTCTCTCCGCCGGACCCGCCCCCGGGAGTCGGCAGCCCGGGGTGTCGTGCCCTGCGCGGGCGCCGGGTCGGCCCGACCAGACTGGCCGGCCCGGCCTCGGCCCCGTCTCAGGCCTCCTCTTCCTCCTCGCCCTCGAAGAAGTCACCGACCTCGTCGACGACTTCGCCGGCGACCATGCCGCCGACGACTCCGACGGCGAGTCCGGCCGCACCCGCGGCGACGGCGGTTCCCATGCCCGGGCCGGAGCGGTGGCCGTCGTGGCCATGGCCGGCCGGGCTGAACGCGGCGGGGGAGCCGAAGCCGACGGGGGAGCCGTACGACGCCCGGTGCCCGACGAGCTGCTGGATCCAGCCGTCGACGATCGCGGCCCAGTCCTGCTGCTCGACACCCTCGTGGGAGACGTTGAAGCGGGTGAGCGCGTCGTGGCCGGACGACAGGAAGCCGCCGCGCTTGTCCGCCTCCAGCACGACCTCCATGCCGCCCGGACTCGCCAGGAACGTCAGCTCGATCTCGTTGACCTGCTGCGCGTACCGGGGTGACGGGACGAGCTCGATCTCCTGGTAGAAGGGCAGTTGCTGGCCGGTGCCGCCGATGCGCCCGTACTCGAGGTCGGCCGACTTGAAACCGAACCCGAGCCCGCCCAGGGCCTCGAGCACGGCCTCCTGCACCGGCAGCGGCGTGACGATCAGCTGGTCCAGATCGCCCTTGTCCTTCGCACCCGCCACCGACAGCTCGGTGCGCACGCCGAGGACGACACCCAGGCTCTGCCCGTGCAACTGGGTGGCCGGTGTCTCCCACGGCAGGGTCACGCTGAACGGCACGCCGCGCTGCTCGCCCTCGGCGAGCCGGAAGCCGCCGCCGACGGTGAAGCGGTCGAAGGTGACGGCCCCCTCGCTCTCGCCGCCCTCGTGCTCGGCCTCGACCCGGGCCACCAGCTCAAGGGTGATGCCCTCGATGTCGAAGTCCGCTTTTCCGCCCACGAGTTGAACCTGACCGGTGAGCGTGCCGCCGGGCCGGACGGGAGCCGGGTCGAGGACCGTGTCGACGGTGGGGCCGCCCACGCCGATCGCGCCGAGCAGTCGTTTGAACACCATGGTGGCGTCCACTCCTTCACATGCGTGTACTGACGTTCTGCAAGAATCTCTACAGGCATGTAGAAGCATAGGGGATGGGGCGGGTGAGGGTGAGGTGTGGCGGGCCGCCGGCAGCGGCCCGCCCCGGACACGGCGGTGCCGGTTGCGGAGGAGAACACTCCTCCGCAACCGGCGGGCGTCACCGCACGGCTCAGCCCACGACCCGGCCCAGCTCGATCCGGTCGATGTTCGGCGCCCAGGCGCTCGCGTTGCCGAACGTCACCTTGTTGGCACCCTTCTTCAGATCGACCGGGACGCCGACCGTCCAGTAGTCGTCGAAGCTCCAGGTGTTCTTGAAGGTGACCTTCACCGGTGCCGCGCTTCCGACCGTGATGTCCGCCGTACGGGACATGATGTCGGTGTTGTAGGCGTGGCCGTTGTCCCTGCGGTCGTTGTGCGCGTAGTGGACGACCAGCACATGGCGGCCGGACCGGGGCGCGTCCACCGTGAACTCGGCCGTGCTGGACGCGCTGTTGCCGAGCCATCCGATGTACGAGCCGGCGGACGCGTGCCGGGAGTCGACGAGCTTGGCGCCGCCCGCGAGCGTGGCCGAGGCGCCCTCGTAGGAGAGGGTGCCGGAGGCCGAACCGTCGCCGGAGACGTCCAGGGAGCGCACGGCGGCGTGGCCCGACGCCATCGCGATCCGGTTGTTGCCCGCGACCAGGTAGAGCCGGAGCGGCCGGCCGGGCGCCGCCGTGACCGTCTCCCCGTGCAGCGCGAGCTTCACCGCCGCCGAGGCCCGCGGCGTCACCGTGTAGTAGCCGTCACGCGGGGCGTAGACGTCGAACACCGCCTTGTCACCCGAGCGCAGCACCAGGGCGCCCGTGCCCGTCCCGGCCGAGGACGAGTAGTCGTACGACGGCCTGCCGCTGATGTCCGCCAGGGTGGCCTCGTACGACGCGGAGGCCGCGCCCGTCCGTGTGGTCAGGTCGATCCGGTCGAGGGTGACCTCGGCGTCGCCCTTGGACAGGACCAACTGGTGTGTACCGGCCTTCAGCTGGACGCCGACATCCTTCTTGGCGCGGTACGTCCAGTTCTCGGTGGAGGGGTAGCCGACCGTCACCGGGTCGCCGCCGTCGACGGACAGCTTCTGCGTGGCGGGGCCGCCGGACTGGTTGCCGTACAGGATCGCCAGGTCGTACGTGCCGTCCTTCGGCACCCGCACCGTGAAGGCGATTTTGCTGCCGGGCTGGTTGAGGGAGCCGACGTCCTTGGTGCCGGAGGCCGCGTAGCCGTTGGCGTTCTGCACGGTGCCCTGGGTGTACACCTTGCCGTCGGTGATGGCCGCGTCCTCGGCCTCGTACGAAGCCGACCACGGGACGGACGCGGCGGACGGGGTGCCCGAACCGCCGGGGGTGAGGACGATCCGGTACGCCGACATCTTGTGCGATCCGCGCAGCGGAACGGTCACCGAACCGTCGTCCGCCACCTTCACCTTGGTGCGCGCCAGGACCCGCGGAGCCGCGTGCTGCCCCTCGTAACCGGACCAGGCCGCCTCGGCCACCGTCGCGGTGACCGTACGGCCGAACACCGACCGGGGGACATTGCGCACGACCACGTCCGAGTCGTCGCCGGAGCCGCCGAGCAGCACCTGCGCCTGGCGGCGGGAGGCGTCGAGGGAGGCGAGGCCCTGGAGCGTGTCGATGGAGTTGGGCTGCGGGGGCGTCACCTTCACGGTGTTCCCGGTCATGCCCGCGTACCAGCGGAACAGCCACCAGCCGCCGTTGGGTATGTTCGACCGCACCACATGGCCGCTGAGATTGCCGGCGGCGTCCCAGTAGGCCATGTTGGCGTACACCTTGTTGCGCTCGAACATGGACACCCACTGCACGAGCTGCCCCGGCACGGACAGGTCGCGGCGGTTGGCGTACTCATCGATGTTGATCTTCAGCGGGGCGACGCCCGCCTCGCGCTCCAGCTTGCGGTACTCGTCGTAGTGCGCCTGGAAGTCGCGCAGCGAACCGGAGCCGAGCTCGTGCCAGGTCATCACCTGGGGCAGCACGTTCTCCCGCTTGGCGAAGGCGAGGAAGTCCTTCAACAGGCGTGTGTGGTACGCCGCTTCATTGGGTCCGGCGATCCGCGCGTCCGGGTCGATCGCGCGGATCCGCTGGTACACCGTCTTCCAGTCCTTGAAGAACCGGTCGCGGTTCTTCTCGTACTGGGCCTGGTCCTGGACGTCGAGCTTGTACCAGATCTGGTCGGGCTCGTTGAACGGGATGTAGACGAAGCGCTCGCTGTTCGGGTCGGACGAGACCTCCTTGGCTATCTTGTCGACCTTGGGGAGGTAGTCGTCGATGCCGAGGTCCTCGTACGGCCACTTGGCGTAGATGTCCTGCATCATCACGTTGATCTCGCCGCCGCCGTTGCGGAAGAACGACTTGGAGACGGTGAGCGCGTCGCCGTTGGGGTGCTGGGCGCCGCCCTCCGGCTTCTGCGAGACGCTGGTGATCTTCAAGGGCGCCATCGCGGCGTCGCTGGGCACGCCGTCGTCGCTGAGCCCGTACAGCGAGCCGTTGGCGCCCAGCATCACCGGGCCCTCGGAGCTGCTGAGGTCGACGGTGAGGCGCTGGGGGTCGGCCGCGGCGGCGGGACCGGCCGCGGGGAGGGTGCCTGCCATGGCGGCTGCTCCAAGTAGTGCTGTGATCAGGGCGGTTCTGGTGCGGGATCTGGTGCGGGCGGGGGTGCTCACGCTGCTGGACCTCCAGTCACTTGACGGCTCCACTGGTGATTCCGGACACGATCTTTCGCTGGCCGACGAGGAACACGGCGACCATGGGGAGGCTCATCACCACGACGTACGCGAAGACGAGATGCCAGTTGTTGAGATAGAGCTGGGCGCTGGCGACCTGGTAGAGGTTGAGCGGCAGGGTCGCCCGCTCTCCGCCGCCGAGGACGAAGAACGCGTAGAAGACGTCGCTCCAGGCATAGAGCATCACCATGATCGTCGCGGTGGCGATCACCGGCCGCAGCAGCGGCAGGACGATCCGCCAGAAGATCCGTGACGGTGTCGCCCCGTCCATCCGGGCCGCCTCCTCCAGCTCCATGGGGATGGCGCGGATGAAGCCGGTCATGAAGAAGATCGACGTCGACAGATACATGCCGGTGTAGACGGCGATCATGCCGGGGCGGGTGTTGGCCAGCCCCAGCTGCCGCAGCTCCATCACGATGGTGATGACAGCCGGCGGCAGCAGCAGTCCGCTGATGCACAGCGCGTACGCCGTCGAGACCAGCTTCGACTTGCGGCGGGCGAAGACCCAGGCGGCGCCCGCCCCCAGGATCAGCACCAGCACCACCGAAGGCACCACGACCAGCAGCGAGTTGAGGAAGCCGCGCAGCATCTCGCCCTCGCTGACGGCGTCCGCGTAGTTGCTCGCGGGCTGCCAGTGCCCGGGCAGGTCCAGGTTCGGCTCGATCGCCTCGGCCTGCGGCTTGGCCGAGGTGACGGCGACCAGCCACAGCGGCACACCGACGGCCAGCGCGGCCAGCAGCACGACGAGGGAGGGGCGGCCGTACCGCCACACCGCGGTCACAGCAGCTGCTCCCTTCGCCGGAGCCCCACGACCAGCGGAATCGCCACGGCGACCACCACCAGGAACAGCACGAGGCTCATCGCGGAGGCCTGGGCGTACAGGCCCTGTCCGAAGATCCGGAACATGTAGATGTTGAAGACCTCCGTGGAGGCCGCGGGGCCGCCGCCGGTCGTGGCCTGCACGATGTCGAAGGTGTTCATCGAACCGATCAGCGCCGTGGTGACGTTGAAGGTGACGGCCGGCGCGAGCATCGGCCAGCGCACCGACCAGAAGGTCCGCCAGGGCCCCGCCCCGTCGCACTTCGCGGCCTCCAGCATCTCGCCGGGGATGCCCTTGAGCCCGGCCAGATAGATCAGCATCGACAGGCCCATCCACTTCCAGCCGTGGATGAGGGTGACGATCACCAGCGTCCAGGTCGTGGAACCCAGCCAGGGGATGTCCGTGCCCAGCAGGGAGTTGACCGCCCCGTCCTGGTCGAGCAGCGCCTGGAACACGTAGCCGGTCGCGAGCGCCGAGATCAGCACCGGCAGGAAGAAGACGGCACGGAAGAACCGGTTGAACCGGCTGTCGTCCTCCAGCAGCAGCGCCAGCACGAGCCCGAAGCCGTTCTGGAACAACGCCGCCAGCAGCGCGTACACCAGGGTCGTACGGATCGCACGCAGCAGCGAGCCGTCCTCGGCGATGGTCCTGAAGTTGTCCAGGCCCGTGAAGGCGATGTCCGCGTGGTACGAGGACCAGTTGGTGAACGGGTAGTAGAAGTTGAGCAGGTTCGGCACCAGGAAGAAGCCCGCGAAGACGACGACCGCGGGCAGCGCGAACCACCAGGGGTGGTGCACGGCCGCGCGCGGCAGCCGCCCCACCTTCTTCGGCGCGCCCCCGACCGGCGCGGGCTTGGTACGTACGACCGTGTCCGCCATGGTCAGAACCCGGGGGCGCCCTGGGCCTTGGCCACCTGCGCGAACTGGTCCTGGATTGCCTGCGCGACCTGCTGCGGGCTCTTCTTGCCGAAGATCATGTCGGCCAGGTAGAGGTGGGTGTCCGGGGCGACGATCGCCTTGGCCTGGAAGACGCCGATGGCCTTCGGCAGAGCCGCCACCTGGGCCTTGGACGTCCCGGGCAGTCCGCCGGGGGTGGGCACGGACGGCTGCACGGACGGGATCTTCATCGTCTTGATGTAGTCCGGGTAGTCCGGACCGAGCCAGAAGGCGAGGAACTGCCGGGCCGCGTTCTGCCGCTTGTCGTCACCGGTCTTGAAGGCGACGACGCCGTTGGTCTGGTCGGGGGAGTACAGGCCGGTGGCCGAGGAGTTGGCGACCGGGAACCAGCCGATCTTCTCGTCGATCTCCGCGGTGGAGTACTTGGCCTGCAACTGGCTCTGGAAGGACGTGACGTTGAGGACCATGCCGGCCTCGCCCTTCCACAGCGCGTCGGCCTGCCCGGTGAACGTGCCCGTCCGGTAGTTCTTCTGGGCGAGCCCGGCGTCGAGCAGCTTCTCCTTGTACTTCTTGATGGCGCCGACGACGACCGGGTCGGTCCACTTCTTCTTGCCCGTGTTGAGATCGGCCCACCACTGCTGGTCGAGGTCGGTGAGCTGGAGCTGCATCTGCCACTGGAGCGGCCACTTGTCGCCGCCGGCCTCGTAGAAGCCTGCCGCGTCGGACTTGTCGACGACCTCGCGGCCGAGGGCGAGCAGCTCGTCGTAGGACTTGGGGAAGTCCTTCTCGGCGATGCCCGCCTGCTTGAAGACGTCCTTGTTGTAGTAGACGCCGAGCATGGCGGGGCTGGTGACGATCGCCGCGTACCGCTTGCCGTCGATCATGCCGAGCGACTTCTCGGTCCCGCCGAGCTTCGCCTCCCACGGCTCCCCGACCAGGGTCAGGAGGTTCTGCTTCGGCTGTATGAACGGCAGCGTGGAGATGGACGGCTGCCAGAACATCAGGTCGGGGCGGTCGCCGGAGGCCAGCTTCGTCGGCACGTTCTGCTCGTAGAGGTCCGGGATCGCCTGAGTGTCGACCGTGGCGCCGGTGGCCTTCTCGAAGGCGTCGATGACCTGCTTGGGCGCGTTGACCGTGTTCTGCGCGGTCCACATGGTCAGCTTCACGCCGTCGAGGCGGGCGGTGGGGTCGACCTCCGTCTTCTTCCCGCTCGAACCGGAGTCACCGGAGTCCCCGGCGGTCGGGTCACTGCACGCGGTGGCGGTCAGGCCGGCGGCGCATATCAGTGCCAGGGCGGGGAGAGCTCTTCTCTTCATCTCGTGCCTTTCCGGAGCAGGCGGTGCGGTTCAGGAAGCGGGACTCACAACTGCTGTGCGGACGAGCGGTGTTCAGCGACCGGCGGGCGGCGGCCCCGAGCTCTCCCGCACCACCAGTTCGGGCACGGACACGGGATGCGGTGCGACCTGCGCCGACTCCTCCAGCACCCCGTGCAGCAGGGCGAACGCGGCCCGCCCGAGGCCGGTGAAGTCCAGGCGTACGGTCGTCAGGGACGGTGTGAGGAAGGCGGAGTGCGGGGCGTCGTCGAAACCGGCCACGCTGACCTCGCCCGGCACCGGGCGGCCGGCCTCGTGCAGGGCGCGGAGCACGCCGAGCGCGAGATCGTCGTTGCCGCACAGGATCGCGGTGACGGACGGGTCGCCCGCCAGCTTCAGCCCGGCCGCGTGACCGCCCGCGGGTCCCCAGCTGCTCTGTACGGGGCGGGGTTCCGGGGCGCCGGCTTCCTGCAGCGCCTGCCGCCAGCCGCTGGTGCGGGCGCTGGTACGGCGGGTGCTGGACGGGATGGCGACGTAGTGAACGGTCTCGTGGCCGAGGGAGAGCAGATGACGGGTCGCCTGGTAGGCGGCCTCGCGGTCGTCGGTCCAGACCCAGGGGCGGTCGCCGCCGGGCGGGCTCGCCGGGGTCTCGACCACACCGACGACCGGCAGCGCCGTGGGCACGGCTCCCAGCGCCCGGACACCGGCCGGATCGTAGGCGATCACGATGATCCCGCCGCCAGCGTCCGCCGCGCGCTGCACCTCCGCGGCCACGGCCGCGTCGTCGGCGGACTCCAGGACCCCGATCCCGACCGCGTACGACGCCGCGCGGGCGGCCTCCTCGATGCCCTGGAGGATCGAGGCGTAGCCGTAGTGGGTGGTGTTCGCGGTGAGCACGGTCACGGTGCGGGTGCGGCCGCTGGCCAGGGCGAGGGCGGTCGCGTTGCGGCGGAAGCCCAGTTCGTCGATGGCGGCGAGCACCCGCTCCCGGGTGGACGGCCGGACGCTGGGATGGCCGTTGATCACCCGCGAGACCGTCTGGTAGGAGACCCCCGCCGCGGTCGCGACGTCCCTGATGCTCGCCGGGCGCCTTGTGTGACCGGTCACATTCATGCGAGGATTGTGACCGGTCACACTTGGGTCGTCAAGAGACCGTAACGAGGGATTCACGCGGACCGCCGCTCCCGGAGAGCGGGGCGGGGTCAGGAGGGGGAGCACCTTGACCGGCACGGCGGAAGCGGCGCACATGGCCTCCAACCAGCGGCAGGACGAGTTCACTTGGGGACATGAGGCCCTCCGGGCACGGTTCGCCGTCGCCGCCGACGGGACTCTCCGACTGGTCGGGCTGGCAGCGCCCGACGACGGGACCCCCGCCGCCCCCGACTCAGCGCTCCCGCTCGTGGAGCTCACCGCCCTAGGCCATGGCAGCGGCTGGTCCGGGCCGCGTTTCACGGGCACGGCCTTCGGCGCACGGCTCGCCTACCGGGCCCACCGCACGGGCAGACGCGACGGCTGGGACTGGCTGACCGTCGAACTCCACGATCCGGGCACCGGCCTGACGGCGTTCGCCGAGCTGACGTCACCCACCGGCCTGCCCGTCCTGCGCTCCCGCGTCCGGCTGCGCAACGAGGGCCGGGAGCCCCTGGTCGTCCAGTCCGTCAGCAGCCTGCTGGTCGGCGGCCTGCCCGCCCCGGACGTCCTCGACGTCCACCGGGCCCGCAACGACTGGCTCGCCGAGTGCCGTTGGTACGCCGAGCCGCTGCGCGCCGCCGTGGCCGACATCAACATGGACGTCCACGAGCACGACAGCCGGGCCGCCCTCGCCCTCACCGGGCGCGGCAGCTGGCCCACCGACGGCCATCTGGCCATGGGAGCGCTGACCGAGCGGGACGGCGGCCGGGCCTGGGTGTGGCAGGTGGAGTCCCCGGCCGGCTGGCGCTGGGACGTCGGCCAGCGCGCACACGGCACGTACCTGGCGCTGAACGGCCCCACGGACGCGCAACACCAGTGGCGGGTGCGGCTCGCCCTCGGTGAGGAGTTCACCACCGTGCCCGGGGCCCTCGCACTCGGCTCCGACCTCGACGCCGCGATGGGCGCCCTGACCTCCTACCGCCGGGCGATCCGCCGCCCCCACCCGGACCACACCGCCCTCCCCGTCGTCTTCAACGACTACATGAACACCCTCATGGGCGACCCGACCACGGCCAAACTGCTGCCGCTGATCGACGCCGCCGCGGACGCCGGCGCGGAGTACTTCTGCATCGACTCGGGCTGGTACGACGACGACACCCGCGGCTGGTGGGACAGCGTCGGCGCGTGGCAGCCCTCGCCGCGCCGCTTCCCCGACGGCGGTATCCAGGCGGTCCTGGACCGGATCCGGGAGCGCGGCATGGTGCCCGGGCTGTGGCTGGAGCCGGAGGTCGTCGGGGTGCGCAGCCCGGTCGCGGCCGAGCTGCCGCCCGAGGCGTTCTTCCAGCGCGACGGCCTGCGCCTGACCGAACAGGGCCGCCACCAACTTGACCTGAGGCATCCGGCCGCTCGCGCCCACCTCGACAAGACGGTCGACCGGATCGTCGGCGACTGGGGCGTGGGCTATCTCAAGCTGGACTACAACATCGTGGTCGACCCGGGCACCCAGGCCCCCGGCGACCTCGCACCCGGAGCGGGCCTCCTGGGCCACGCCCACGCGTACCTCGACTGGCTCTCCGCCGTCCTGGACCGCCACCCCGGCCTCGTCGTCGAGAACTGCGCCTCGGGCGGCATGCGCATGGACGGGGCCACCCTGGCCGTCTCCCAGCTCCAGTCCACCAGCGACCAGCAGGACCCGCTGCGCTACGCGCCCATCGCCGCAGCCGCGCCGACCGCGGTCCCGCCCGAGCAGGGCGCCGTCTGGGCCTACCCGCAGCCCGCGTTCGACGACGACCTGATCTCCTGGACCCTGGGCGGGGCCCTGCTCGGCCGCATCCACCTCTCGGGCCATCTGAACCGCATGTCGGAACACCAACTGGCCCTCGTACGGGACGCGGTCACGGTCTACAAGTCGATCCGCGGCGACCTCGCCCGGGCCCTGCCCTTCTGGCCGCTCGGCCTGCCCGGCTGGTCGGACGAGTGGCTCGCCCTGGGCCTCCGGGCCCCCGGCGACCACACGGCCTACATCTCGGTCTGGCGCCGTGGCGGCCCGGCCGAATTCCGCCTCCCCGTCCGGCACCTGACAGGCCGGACCGTCCGGGCGGACGTCCTGCACCCGTCCTCCCCGGACGCGGGCCGAGCCACCTGGGACGGTGACGCACTGACGGTGTCGGTACCGTGCACCCCCGGCGCCCTGCTGATCCGGCTCACGCAGCACGACTAGGGGGTTCGCGGAAGTGAGGGGTGCGCGCCGTGGGTTGTTCAGGGTGAGGGAGCAGGTTCCTGAACAATCAGGCGGGCGCTGGAATCGGTGCAGCGGGGGTCCCCGCCGTACCGTTTCCGACCGACCGAAGGACGATGACGTGAACCGTGACCGAATGGGCCGACCGGCGGACGCCACCCCGGTACCCACCGCCCGTACGCGCCGGCGGGCCGCGACGACTGCCGTGACGCTGACCATCGCGGGCACACTCGGGTTCGGCCTGATGACGCCGGTGGCGTCTGCCGCCAACGGGCCCTGCTACGACGGGCGGTGCAAGACCACCGTGTCGGTGCCCAAGACCATCAAGGTCGACAGCCGCAAGTTCGGGTTCGGGAAGCTGAAGATCACGAGTATCAGCTCCCGAGCCGTGAAGATGTCGGCCGCCGGCGGAAGCCTCACCGGCAGCACCAGCCCGGGCGGCACCGTCAAGTTCAACAACCTGAAGATCTGGGTGAAGTCGGTCTCCGGCAACAAGGCCAAGCTCCAACTGTTCCCTACGCGCTACTGAGCCCGTAGCCGAACCCCGGCGCGGCAGTCCCGCGCCGGGGTGGGCCGCCCGTCACCGGCGTACGGCAGTCCGATCGCGTACGACATTGCGTTCCCGGGCCTCGCCGCCCGCGTCCCGGCGGAACGCCCATGTCATCTCGGGCTCCATCACCCAGCGGAACAGCCGCCGTACCGGCGGGGTGCACAGTGCGGTCACGACGACGGCCGCGACGGCCGTGACGAGGAGCTCGCCCAGGGGCCGGTGGACCCACGCCGGGTCGTACCAGCCCCAGAACTTGGACCCCTGGGCGACGAAGCCGTGCAGCAGATAGCCGTACAGCGTGCCCGCGCCCAGCACCGTGAACCATGCCCGGCGCCCGGGCACCCAGGCGAGGAAGCAGGCCACCAGGACCAGCGAGCAGCCGAAGATCACCAGCGTCATGACGGGCCCGGACCAGGAGGGCGCCGCGAGCTCCTCCGCGCTGTCGCGGTGGTAGAACCAGGCGCCGGTCATCCGTGGCACCGCCCAGTAGGCCACGACGAGGGCAGCGGCGAAGACCGGCACCGCGAGGATGCGCACCTTGCGCCGGCGCACCAGCCGGAAGTGCTCCGGCTTCAGGCACAGGCCAAGGACGAAGTACGGCAGGAACTGCAGGGTGCGTTGCAGGTCGAGGTCGTTGCCGACGGACGGCGAGAGCGTCGCCAGCATCGCGATGACCAGGGCGACCGGCAGCGGCCACCGCACATGCCGCCACACCGGCGTGGTCAGCCGCCAGATGAACAACGCCGCCAGGAACCAGGTGAGGTAGAGCGGATCCAGCAGGCTGACCGGCCGGTCGGGCTCCTGGTCGGTCCACCGGGTGAACAGGGTGTACGCCGTCTCGAAGACGACATACGGAACGGCGAGTCCGGTGACCAGACGCCTGATCCGCCCCGGGCCGGCGTCGAAGGAGCGCGAGAAGTAGCCGGAGATGATGATGAACGCCGGCATGTGGAAGGCGTAGACCACCATGTACAGCGCGCTCGCGGCCCGGCTGCCGTCCCGCAACGGCTCCCAGGAGTGCCCCATGGCCACCAGCACGATCGCCAGATACTTGGCGTTGTCGAAGAAGGCGTCCCGCTGCCCGGACCCCTGCCCGGACCGCTGTGCGGGGGCGGCGGCCTCGGACGCGTCCTTCGGCCCCCGCCCGCCGCCGGCGGGCGCGACGGCGCGCATGCGCAGGGTGTCCTCGCTCATCGCGCCTCCCGCGCACCGTCGGGGGAACCGGAACGAGCGCGGGCGCGTCTTGCCGGAGATACGGCAGTGGGGTGCCGGTGAGACATCCCCGCCGCCTCACCGCTGCGGGGCCGCGTAAACCGCCTTCCCGCGCGATGTCGTATGGATCACAGCCGCGGCGACGGTGCCGCCGCACCGGACGCCGGGAAACGCGCCGGCACCGTCGCACGAGGCGCGTCAGCTCACCGAGCAGGCGGCGCCGTTCAGCGTGAACGCCGTGGGACTGGGGTTCGCGGTCGACCGGGTGGCCGTGAAGCCGAGGGTGACCGAGCCCGCCGCGGGGATCGTCGCGGTGTACGAGGCGGCCGCGACGCCGACCTCGGAGCCGCTCTGCGTCGCCGTGCCGCCCCAGAGGTTGGTGATGCGCTGGCTGTCGGGGAAGGTCCAGCGCAGCGTCCAGCCGTTGATCGCCGACGTGCCGGTGTTGCGCAGGACGATCTCGCCCTGGAAGCCGCCGGGCCAGCTGCTCGTCACGCGGTAGCCGACGCCGCAGGCCGACGGTGTGCCGCCGGGAGTCGTGACCGTCACCGTCGCCGAGCGGGGCGATCTGTTTCCGGCCGCGTCACGGGCGTAGACGGCGAAGGTGTGGGACGTGGCGGGGGACAGGCCGGTGAGCGTGGCGCGGGTGGCCGCCGTGGTGGTGGCGACCGTCTCGGTGGTGCCGTTGACCCGGACGACGTCGTAGCCGGTGACGCCCGTCGCGTCGGTGGCGGCGGCCCAGGACAGGGTGACGGACGAGGAGGTCACCCCGGAGGCGGTCGGGGTGCCGGGAGCCGTCGGGGGAGTGGTGTCACCTCCGCCGGAGGAGTAGATCGCGGCCTCCCTGGCGGTGGCGGCGATCCCGTTCGCGCCGTTGAAGAGCCGCTGCCCCCAGGACGTGAGCTGGTTCGGGTCGAAGTTCGTGACCATGTCCAGGTACTCGACCCCGCCGCCGTTGCCGCTCCAGGACCAGCCGAGGTAGCCGAGGCGGAGCTGCTGGGCGACGGCCAGGATGGTGTCCTCGTCGGGGTTGCCGTCCGAGTGGTCGTGGCCGAACTCGCCCACGACGACGGGCAGTTTCGCGGTGACGAAGCGGTTCAGATAGTCGGTGATCTCGGCGGCGGTGTCGAAGACGCCGTACATGTGGATCGAGAAGACGGTGTTGGCGTCCGGGTCGGCGGCGAACACCGAGGCGGCGTTGTCCCGCATGGTGAACGCCCAGTCCTGGCCCCAGTTGGGCGCGTCCACCATGATCGTGTGGTCGAATCCGGCGGTGCGCAGCTTCTGGATGGCCGCCTTGGTGTCGGCGGTCCAGCTCGCGTAGTTGGTGTTGCCGTACGGCTCGTTGCCGATGTTGACGATGACGTAGTCCTCCTGACCGGTCAGCGCGCTCTGCACGCTGACCCAGTACTCGGCGGCGCGGGCGAGCGTGACGGCTCCACTCTGCTCGCCGTAGCCGGTGGTGTCGTGGACCTCCAGCACGCAGATCAGCCGGTTCTGCTTGCACTGGGAGACCACGTTCGCCACGTCGGCGGTGTCGTTGCGGGTCCAGCGGTCACCGCTGGACAGGACGACGCGGACGGTGTTGGCTCCCTTCGCCTTGATGTGGGAGAGGGAGCTGATCCGGTCCGGATACCAGGTGTGGGCGTGGTTGACGCCGCGCATCACGAAATCGTTCCCGGAGGCTTCCAGGAGGCGGCCGTTCTCGACGCGGAAGCCGGTGGGGGCGGCCTGTGCCGGGGTGCTGAGGGAGAGGAAGGAGAGCAGGAGTCCCAGGAGGGCGGCGGCCACGCCGGCCACTCGGGGGACGGAGGCTGTGCGGGGTCTCATGGCGGCTCCAGTAGGGGGAGTGGAGGGGGAGTCGGGCCCTGGTCCGCGCCGGGTGTCAGGCGGCCGGGGTCTTCGCCGTGCACGTGACGGTCGCCGCCGGGGTCCCGGCCGTTGCCGGGGCGGTGGCGACGAAGCCGAACGTGGCGCTCGCGCCGGGTGCCAGCGCGCCGTTCCACGCCGCGTTCGTGACGGTGGCCGTGCCGTCGGCGGCCGTCGTGTGGGTGCCGTTCCAGACCTGGGTGAGACGCGCGCCGCCCGCCGGTACGACGGTCGCGGTCCAGCCCGAGGTGGCGGAGGCGGAAGTGTTCGTCACCGTCACCTCGCCCTGGTAGCCGCCCTGCCAGGAGGAGACGGCCCTGAAGCGCGCGGTGCAGGCCCCGGGTTCCTCACCGGGATCACCGGGGTCGCCCGGGTCCTGCGGGACGCCGGCGTCGAGGACGGCCGCCAGGGCCGGGTACCAGCGGGCGGCGATCTTGTCGTCGCCGGAGGCGTTGGGGTGCACGCCGTCGTAGGTGTCGCCGGCCGTGCTGAACCCCGTCCACTGGTCGACCACGGTGACGGGGGAGCGGTCGGTGCCGGTCGTCCGGGCCCAGCCGGGGATCCGCGCGTTGAAGTCGACCACGCGTTGCGCACAGGACGCGCAGCTGCTCGGGTTCATCGGGATGAGCTGCGCGACGAGGATCCGCATGTCCGGATCGGAGGCCCGCATCTGCGTCACGAGCTTGGTGTAGGCGGCGAGGATGCGGTCGGGGGCGATACCGCTCCACACGTCGTTCGTGCCGAAGTGCATGACAACGATGTCCGGGCGGGTGGCGGCGAGCCTCCCCGGCAGCAGGTTCTGGTCGGCGACGTTCGTCACCAACTCACCGCCGTGCCCCTCGTTGTCGCCGTCGTGCGCCTGTCCGCACCCCTGTGTGGGGAGGGTGCCGACGAAGTCGATGTCCGTGTATCCGCTGTTCACGAGCCGGTTCCACAACAGTGCCCGCCAGCAGCCGGGCGAGCCGGTGATCGAGTCGCCGAGCGGCATGACGCGGACGGGATCCGCTGCGGGGGCGGCCGTCGCGCCGGGTGCGGCGGTCAGGCCGAGGGGGAGGAGCAGGGTGGCCAGGAGGCCGAGCACCGTGACGATCCGTAAGCGTGGGGACGAGCGGGGGGTTCTGCGCATGGTGGTCCCTTCCCTGAGCGAGGTGGGAGCGCTCCCATGACATCAAGCCATTGTTGTCATTGACGCGTCAAGAGGTCGGGCGGGGCGGGCCATCACCGCCCTGCGTTCAACTGCCGTTCCGCCTTTGCCGGGTCATGAGGCATTGATGACCGAACACCCAGAGAGTCGCGGTCATGATGGTCGGCGTAGATAAGGCATGCCTTGGCTAACTCGCTTGCGTGGCGGGCCGGGCAGAGGGCCGGGAGGGTCGCAGCACATGTGGGACGACGCGTTTCCGAGCTTTCTGATCGGGCTGAGAGAAGGGCTGGAAGCCGGCCTCGTCGTCTCCGTGCTGGTCGCCACCCTCGTGCGGGCGGGCGCCAGGACCCGGCTGCCGCAGGTGTGGACCGGGGTGCTGGCCGCGATCGCGCTCTCGATGAGCTTCGGAGCGGTCCTCACCTTCACCGCCGCCTCCCTCTCCACCACCGCCCAGGAGGCGTTCGGCGGCGCGCTGAGCATCGTGGCCGTCGCCTTCGTCACCGCGATGGTGTTCTGGATGCGCCGCTCGGCACGCGGCCTGGCGGGTGAGATCAAGGAGAAGGTCACCGGCGCACTGACCATGGGTGCCGGCGTCCTGGTCCTCACCTCCTTCCTGGCGGTGGGGCGCGAGGGCCTGGAGACCGCGCTGTTCCTCTGGACCACGGCCCGTGCGGCGGACGAGTCGGCAGGGCCCCTGACCGGCGCGGGCGTCGGGCTCGTGCTGGCGGCGCTGCTCTGCTGGGGGCTCTACCGCCGGGTGCTGTCCATCAACCTCACCCGCTTCTTCACCGTGACCGGCGCCGTCCTCGTCGTGATCGCCGCCGGCGTGCTCGGCTACGGGCTGCGCGACCTCCAGGAGGGCGGGGTGCTGCCCGGAGGCACGGCGTACGCCGTCGACCTGAGCGGCGGCGTCGACGCCGGGTCCTGGTACAGCACCCTGCTCCAGGGCGTGCTCAATCTGACACCGACGATGACCTGGCTCCAGGTGGTGGGGTACGTCGGGTATCTCGGCGTGGTGCTGCCGCTCTTCGTGCGGGGAACCCGGGCCGTAGCCCCACCCGCCTCCCCGGCACCGGACGCGCCCGCACCCGCACCGGCGCCCACTCCCACCCGCCCCGTCTGGCTTCTCCCCGTCGCGGTGGTCGCCGTCCCCGCGTTGCTGGCCGGCCTGGTCGTCGCCGTGGCGCGCCCCAAGCCCTCCGGCGGGGAGACCGTCTCCGTCTCGGAGGCCGACTGCGGGCAAGGGTTCACCGCGCCGCAGCCGGGGCGGCAGACCTTCCGGATGCACAACACCGGGAACCAGACGTCCGAGGTGTACCTCGTCGACCCGGCCACCGGAGCGGTCTACGGCGAGATCGAGGGTCTGGCCCCCGGCACCACCCGGGACCTGGTCGCGACGGTGGCGGGCGGTACGTACGCCTGGCGCTGTGTGCCCATCGACGGCAAGGCCGTCACCTCCACGGCGGTCCGGGTGAGCGGCACCGGAACTGCCGCGGCCGTCGTGCCCGTCTCCGCGCACGACCTCGTCGCACCGCTTCGGGCCTACAAGGCGTACGTGAACCGGGGCCTGGCCGCCCTCGTCACCCAGACGCGCGGACTCCGTGACGACATCCGGGCCGGCCGCCTGGACAGGGCCCGCACCGACTGGCTGACCGCGCACCGCACCTACGCCTCCCTCGGCGCGGCCTACGGCACCTTCGAGGACTTCGACCAGAAGATCGACGGCAGGCCCGACGGTCTGCCGGACGGGGTGCACGACAAGGGCTTCACGGGCTTCCACCGGATCGAGTACGGGCTGTGGCACCACCAGGCGGCCGGTGAACTCAAGGGCCCGGCACGACAACTCGCCGATGACGCCGCCGGGTTGCTGAAGGCCTTCCCGCACCAGGACTTCGACCCCTCCGACCTGCCCCTGCGCGCCCACGAGATCCTGGAGAACACCCTCCAGTTCGAACTGACCGGAGACGCCGACCAGGGCAGCGGCACCGGTCTGGCCACCGCTGACGCCAACCTCGCCGGGACGCGCGAACTGCTCACCGTGCTCCGGCCGTTGCTCGCCACCCGGGCCCCGCACGTGCTCTCCACCGTCGACGCGGACATCGCCCGGCTGCGGAAGCTGCTCGACTCCGAGCACCACGGCTCCGGCTGGACTCCCGTCGAGCGGCTCGCCCCGACCGCCGGAGCCCGGATCGACGGGGCCACGGGACAGCTCCTGGAAGACCTCTCACCGGTGCCGGACCTGCTCGAGATCAGGAAGTCCGCATGAGCACCGGCCCCTCTCACCGCCCCGCGAAAGCCGCCGAAGGGAACGCCCCCATGCCGTCCGCCGACACGCCCCCGCCGGGCTGCCCCGCCCACACCGGCCGCCGTTCCTTCGTGAAGACGGCCCTGGGCGCAGGAGCCGCGGGCGCGGTCCTCGCCGGGGGAGGAGTCGCGTTCGCCGAGAGCGGCGGCGGCACCGCCCGGGCGGCCGAGGGGACGGACGCCGACCCGGTGGCCTTCCACGGAATGCACCAGGCCGGGATCCTCACCCCCGCGCAGCGGGCCGCCGCCTTCGTCTCCTTCGACGTCATCGCCGACACCCGCGCCGAACTGGCCGATCTGTTCAGGACGGTGACGCGACGGGTCCGTTTCCTCACGTCCGGCGGGACCCCGGCCGACCTGGGCGTCGGCGCCCCGCCCTCGGACAACGGCATCCTCGGCCCGGTCGTCCCGGCCGACGCGCTCACCGTCACCGTCGGTGTCGGCGCCTCCCTCTTCGACGAGCGGTACGGACTCGCCGCGGCCAGACCGCGCCGGCTCACCCCCATGCGGACCTTCCCCAACGACAATCTGAACCCCGCCGAGTGCCACGGCGACCTGTCCCTGCAGATCTGTGCGGCCCGCCAGGACACCGTGCTGCACGCGCTGCGCGACATCGCCAAGCACACCCGGGGCGCGATGCGGATCCGCTGGCGCGTCGACGGCTTCCAGAACACGCCCCGCCCCAGCGGCACCCAGCGCAACCTGCTGGGCTTCAAGGACGGCATAGCCAACCCGGACGTCGCGTCCGCCCGCGAGATGGACCGCCTCGTATGGGTCGGGGACGGGCAGGGCGAACCCGGCTGGGCCACCGGGGGCAGTTACCAGGTGATCCGGATCATCCGGATGCTCGTGGAGTTCTGGGACCGGGTGTCGCTGACCGAGCAGGAGCTGATGTTCGGCCGGCGCAAGGACACCGGAGCGCCGCTGGACGGTGCCGAGGAGACCGACAGCCCGAACTACGCCAAGGACCCGCACGGCACGGCCATCCCGCTCGACGCGCACATCCGCCTCGCCAACCCGCGCACCAGGGCGACCGGCGACTCCCGCATCCTGCGCCGGGGTTACAACTACGACCGCGGCGTCGACACCGTCGGCGATCTCGACATGGGGCTGGTCTTCTGCTGCTACCAGCAGGATGTGCGGCGCCAGTTCGAGGCGACGCAGACCCGGCTGATCGACGAACCCCTCGTCGACTACATCTCCCCGACCGGCGGCGGCTACTTCTTCGCCCTGCCCGGCGTGCGCTCGTCCTCCGACTGGTTCGGCCGGGCACTGCTCTCCACCTGATGCCCGGGGTGAACTCCCGGCTGTGTCAGAAGTGTTGACCGCGTCGTGAAAGCGTTTTAATTTCCCTTCATCGGACACACCGAGGCGAGGGGGAGCCGTGGCAACTGCTTTACGGGAACGAGCAGGTGCGAAGGGGGTGAGTCCACCCCGTCGCGGTTCCGGCGGGGTTCAGCGCAAACTTAAACGTTTTCAGAGCCGGACGCTGTTCCTGCTGATGCTGCCCGGTGTCGCCTACTTCCTGCTGTTCCACTACGGCGCACTCGCGGGCAACGTCATCGCGTTCAAGGAGTACGTGCCGTTCGACGGCCTCCTGGGCAGTCCGTGGGTGGGTCCGGGCAACTTCCAGCGCATGTTCGAGGACGCGGCGTTCTGGGACTCGGTCCTCAACACCCTCTGGATCGCCGTCCTCCAGCTGGTCTTCTACTTCCCGGTGCCGCTCGGTCTGGCCCTGCTGCTGCACACCCTCACCTGGAGCTCGGTGCGCCGGTTCGTGCAGTCGGTGGCGTATCTGCCGCACTTCATCTCATGGGTGATCGTCGTCGCCCTGTTCCAGCAGGTGCTCGGGGACACCGGCCTGCTCAACAGCGGCCTGAGCGGCGCCGGTCTGCACACCGTCGACATCATCGGCAACCCGGACGCCTTCCAGCCGCTCGTCGTCGCCCAGGTCATCTGGAAGGACGCCGGCTGGGGCACGATCATCTTCCTCGCCGCGCTCGCCCAGGTCGACGAGCAGCAGTACGAGGCGGCCGCCATCGACGGCGCAGGACCCTGGCGGCGCTTCTGGCACGTCACCCTGCCCGCCATCCGCCCGGTCGTCGTGCTGCTGCTCATCATGCGGCTCGGCGACATCCTCTCCGTCGGCTTCGAGCAGATGCTGCTGCAACGCGACGCGGTCGGACCGGAGACCGCCGAGGTCATCGACACCTTCGTCTACTACCAGGGCATCGTCGGCGGCGACTACGGCTTCGCGGCGGCCGCGGGCCTGTTCAAGGGGCTCGTCGGCGCCCTGCTCGTCTACGCGGCCAACAAGGCCGCCCACCGCCTCGGCGAACAGGGGGTCTACCGGTGAGCGCGTCCGCCCGGCCCGGCTGGATGGAGAAGCCCCGGCCGCTCACCCAGACCGCGAAGGCGCTCGCCCTGGCCACGGTCGTGCTGCTGGTGTGCGTGCCCTTCCTGGTGATCGTGTCGACGTCTCTGGCCTCCACCCAGGAGGTCGTCGACAACGGCGGCTGGGTGCTGTGGCCCAGCGAGCCCACGCTCGACGCCTACCGCGACGTCTTCGACGGCGGCATCGTCACCCACGCCCTCGGTGTGAGTGCCGGGGTGACGGTCGTGGGCACGCTACTCAGCCTCGCCTGCACGGTGACCCTGGCCTACGCGCTGTCCCGCCCGGGTGTCTTCGGCGGCAAGCCCGTCCTGCTGCTGGTGCTGTTCACGTTCCTCTTCCCGCCCGGCATGATCCCGAGCTTCCTGCTCGTCAAGGAACTGGGCCTGCTCGACTCCTACGCCTCGCTCGTGCTGCCCGTCCTGGTCAACGTGTTCAACCTGGTCGTGCTGCGCGGCTTCTTCCAGTCGATCCCCGAGGAGCTGTACGAGGCGGCCCGGCTGGACGGGGCGGGGGACTGGCGGGTGCTGGTGTCGGTGGTGCTGCCGCTGTCCAAGGCAGCTCTCGCCGTCGTCGGCCTGTTCTACGCCGTCGCCTACTGGAACTCCTGGTTCTACGCCTCCCTGTACCTGGAGAGCGACCACTGGCCGCTCCAGCAGGTGCTGCGCACCTATGTGGTGGCCGGGGCCGGGCTCACCGACGCGACGACCGGCGAGGCGACCGTCACCGCTCCGCAGACCGTGCAGATGGCGGTGCTCGTGATCGCCACCGTGCCGATCCTGCTGGTCTACCCGTTCCTGCAGAAGTACTTCACCAAGGGCGTGCTCACCGGCGCCATCAAGAGCTGACCCAAGCAAGAGCTGACACAAGCCGACACGAGGTGATTCACCCATGCCCCGCATGTCCCGACGCACGCTCCTGCGCTCCATGGCCGCCGGCGGCGCTGCCGTCTCCGTCCCCGGTCTGCTGACCGCCTGCTCCTCCGGGTCCGACGGCGGCGACGTCTCCAACGCCGGGAAGAAGCTCGCCCCCTGGCCCGCCCACCGTCCCGCCACCGGCCCGAAGCCCGACCTCGCCGCCACCGAGGAGGGCGTCCAGGCCGGATACACCTCCTACCCCTCCGACCTGGTCAAGTCGGTCTCCCGCACCCCGGGCGACGGCTCCACCGTCCGCGTCATGACCGTCTCGTTCGGCACACCGCCCAAGCCCGCCTCGCAGAACCGCTTCTGGGCGGCCGTCGAGAAGGCCCTCGGCGTGAAGATCGAGTACACGATCATCTCCCAGGCCGACTACCAGAAGAAGATGGCCACGGTCATGGCCGGCGACGCCGACGCCCTGCCCGACATCATCAACATGTTCTCCGGCTTCACCCTGCCCCGCGAGGCACAGTTCGTGCAGCGCCGCGCCCAGGACCTCACGCCGTACCTGTCCGGCGACGCGATCGCCGACTACCCGAACCTCGCCAACATCCCCACCCACGCCTGGCGCGACATGGGCCGCATCGGCGGACAGATCTACGGCATCCCGCTGGAGCGCCCGCTGCCCGGCTCGACCCTGTGGGTCAACCAGGACCTGTTCGCCGACGCGGGCATGAAGGAGGGCTGGACGGCCGAGGACTTCACCGCCGTTGCGCGACGGGGCACCCGCGGGAAGACGTACATGCTGGGCGCCGCCGCCCAGTCAGGGTTCGGCAACGGCTACCACTCCGCAGCCCACAACGCGCCCCAGAGCTGGGCCGTCACCGAGAACGGGACCTTCCTCCCGGCGGCGGCCGACGAACGCTACAAGGCGTCGATCGCCTTCCGGGCACAGCTGCGCGAGAACGGCTCCTACCACCCCGCCGCCACGTCCATCTCACAGATCGACCTGACGACCCTCTACTACAACGGCACCGTCGGTTCCATGCAGGACGGCTTCGGCGCCTATCTGCCCAAGTACCGTGAGTCCCAGGGCAAGATGACCCCGGCAGCCGCCCTCCCGTACAGCGTCGGTGGCGAACCCGGCGGAATCGTCGCAGCCCGCCGCTCCTTCGGCTACACGATCCTGAGGAAGGCGAAGAAGGAGCGCGTCGAACTCCTCCTCCGCATCCTCGACTACCTCGCCGCGCCCTTCGGTAGCGTGGAGTGGGAGCTCACCCACTACGGCGTCGAGGGCGTCCACTTCACCCGCGCCAAGGACGGCTCGCCCGAGTACACCAAGCTCGGCGAGGTGGAGAACAACACCAACCTGCCGCTGAAGTACCTCGCCGAAGGCCCCCAGGTGCTGTTCGTGCCCGGCATGCCCGACGCCGTACGCGCCCTGCACGACTGGCAGCGGAAAGTCGTGCCGCACGCCGTCCGCAACGCCTCGTTCGGGCTTCAGTCCGCGACGCACAATGCCCAGGGCGCCACCCTCCAGACCCTCCTCGACGACACCGCCACCGGGATCATCGCCGGGCGGCTGCCACTGTCCGAGTGGGACGCGACGGTGAAGAAGTGGCGGAGCCGGGGCGGCGACAGAATGGCCGAGGAATACGCGAAGGACTACGCGGCCAACACCTGAACAGCGGTGGGCGGAAGAGGAGACGCGGGGGATGGGGAACGACATGGTGTCCAGGGGGCGGGTCACGATCCGCGAGGTCGCCGAGCGGGCGGGCGTCTCGACGGCCACCGCCTCCCGGGCGCTCAGCGGCAACCACCCGGTGCCCGCCGCGACCCGGGCCCGGGTCCTGCGCGCGGCCCGCGACCTCGACTACGTGGCCAACGCGCACGCCCGCGCCCTGGTCGGCGGCGGCCGCAAGATGGCCGCCGTCGTGGTCCGCCAGGTCACCAGCCCCTTCTACGCCCAGGTCGCCGAGGGCGTGGAGGCGGAGGCCGCCGACCGCGGCTGGCTCTGCGTGGTCGGCGCCACCGGCGGGGACGCCCAGCGCGAGATGGAGTTCGTGCAGCTCATGCGGGAGGAGGGCGCCCGGCTGGTGATCCTGGTCGGCGGGGTCGTCGAGGACGACGCCTACCGCGAACGCGTCGCCCACTACGCCCACGCCCTGGACTCCTCCGGGGCCCGGCTCGTGCTCTGCGGCCGGCCCGCGCCCGACCCCGAGATCCCGGCGCTCGTCGTCGAGTTCGACAACGAGGCCGGGGCCCGCGCCGCCACCGCGCATCTGCTCTCGGCCGGACACCGCCGGATCGTCTTCCTCGGCGGACTGCCCGGCAACACCGCCCTCGACGCCCGTGTCGCCGGCTACCGGGCCGCCCTCGCCGAGCACGGGCTGCCGCCCGAGGCCGCACACGTCGTCGACTGCGGACTCGGCCGAGCCGCCGGCCACCGCGCCATGACCGAACTCCTCAAGCGGACAAGGGAGTTCACCGCCGTCTTCGCCGGGGACGACATGGTCGCCGCCGGTGCCCTGCGGGCGATCGCCGACAGCGGGCTGAGCGTGCCCGGTGACATCTCCGTCGTCGGCTACAACGACATCCCGCTCGCTGAGGACTTCAACCCGCCGCTCACCACCGTCCGCACCCCCGCCGAGGAGCTCGGCCGCGCCGCCGTGCGTATCGCGCTGCGCGACCCCGAGCACGCCGCCGGGGCCCACCATCTGCTCGGCACCCACATCGTCGTCCGCGACAGCGTCGGCGCGCCCCCGCCCGGGCGCGCCCTGTGACCAACGGAGGAACCGCACCCGCATGAGCGCGCCGCATGTGTCGCTCCCCGACCCGACGCACTTCCCCCATCTTCCCCACCTGCCGCCCCCCGACCCGCTGAGCTCGCCCCTCACCGGCTGGACCCGCGCCCACTGGGAGGCGATCGCCGACCGCCTCCTGGACGCACTGCTGCCCTACGCCTCCCCGGGCCTGGCCCAGTACCGGCTCCCCGGGCCGCCCAGCCACTCCGGGCCCTGGTCCGACGGTCTCGAGGGCTTCGCCCGCTCCTTCCTGCTGGCGGCGTTCCGTATCGCCGGCTCGGGAGGGCAGCAGCCGGCACTCATCGACCGGTACGCGGCCGGGCTCGCCTCCGGCACCGACCCGCACAGCCCCGACCGCTGGCCGCCCATCACCGACCGGGGCCAGCCCATGGTCGAGGCCGCGTCACTGGCGATCGCCCTGCACGAGACCCGCCCGTGGATCTGGGACCGGCTCGACGACCGCGTACGGCAGCGGATCGCCGACTGGCTGGGCGGCTTCGTCGGAGCGGTCGTCAACGACTCCAACTGGCGGCTGTTCCAGGTCATCACCGAGGAGTTCCTCGCCTCCGTCGGCGCCCCGCACAGCCGCCGCGAGATCGACGACGGGCTGGCACGCCTGGAGGACTGGTACCGGGGCGACGGCTGGTACACCGACGGCGACGGCCGCAAGTTCGACTACTACAACGCCTGGGCCCTGCACCTGTATCCGGTGCTCTGGGCCCGTATCGCCGGACCGCGCGCCGACCCGGCGCTGGTGGCGGCCCACCGGGCACGCCTGCGGTCGTTCCTCCACGACCACCAGCACTTCTTCGGCGCGGACGGTGCACCGGTCCACCAGGGCCGCTCGCTCACCTACCGATTCGCCACGACCGCGCCCCTGTGGGCGGGCGTTCTCGCCGACGCCACTGAGCTGCCGCCCGGCCGCACCCGCCGCCTCGCCTCCGGGGCGCTGAAGCACTTCGCCGAGCGGGGCGTGCCCGACGAGCAGGGGCTGCTCACGCTCGGCTGGTACGGGCCCTTCCTCCCCGTCACCCAGCGATACTCGGGCCCAGCCTCCCCGTACTGGGCGAGCAAGGCCTTCCTCGGCCTGCTCCTGCCCGCCGACCACCCCGTGTGGACCGCGACCGAGGAACCCGGCCCGGTCGAATCGGCCGATGTGCGCCGCGCGTTACCCGCCCCGGGCTGGCTGCTGCACTCCACCGCGGCCGACGGGATCGTACGGCTCGTCAACCACGGCAGCGACCGACTGCCGCCCCCACCCGCCGAGGCGCAGGACAGCCCCCACTACGCCCGGTTCGCCTACTCCAGTGCCACGGCCCCCGAGACCCCTCCGGCCCCGCACACGGGCCCCGACAACCACATCGCCCTGCTCGCCCCCGACGGCACACCGACCCCGCGCGGCCGTGTCCACCCCCTCGGCGCCGCGGGCGCTCGTGCCGCCTCCTGGCACCGGGCCCTCCTCCCCGGCAGCGGCGAAGGACACCGCATCGAGACGGTCAGCGTGGTGCACGGCCCGTGGGAGGTCCGGGTGCACCGGGTCGACGCGCCCGCCGGCACGCCCGTGCGCGAGGGCGGCTGGGCGGTCGCCGACGACACCGCGCCGCCGGCCGCCCGGACCGGCTCCGGCTGGGCACTGGCCCGGCGTGCGGACGGCCTGACCAGCGCGCTGGCCGCACTGCACGGCTGGAGCGACGACGCGGGGACGGTCGTCGCGGCCGAGGGCCGCAACGCTTACGGGCACCACTCGGCGACGCCGCAGTTGACGCTGCCGTCCCACCCCGGTGGGACGCGGCTCCTGGTGACTCTGGTCGTGCTCGGCACCGATCCGCGCGTACCGGTCACCGGGGCCCTGGCACGGGTCGCCGCCGACGGGTCCGTGGAGATCCGGTTCCCCGACGGCGCTCGGGAGTCGGTGCCCTAGGACAGGCCGAGGGGGCGCGGCTCGGGTGAGCCACGCCCCCACGGGGTCGAGCGGTGTCAGGCCTCCACGCGCCCGCGTGTCACCGCCTTCTTCAGCAGCGGCCAGGCCAGCAGTACCAGGATCACCGCGTACACGGTCACCGCGAACGGCGTGTTGACCAGGCCCGTCACACTGCCGTCACTGATCTGCAGGGCGCGCCGCAGCTGCTGCTCGGCGTTGGGGCCGAGGATGACGCCGATGACGGCAGGGAGCACCGGCAATCCGTAGCGGCGCATGCCGAAGCCGATCAGGCCGATGATCAGCAGGATCACCAGGTCGATCACCTCGCCGCCGACCGCGTACGCGCCGACCGCCGCGAAGAACATGATCCCGGCGTACAGGTACGGGCGCGGGATGCGCAGCAGCTTCGCCCACACCGGCGCCAGCGGCAGGTTGAGGGCCAGGAGCAGCACCATGCCGACGAAGAGGGAGGCGATCAGGCCCCACACCAGGTCGGGTTCGCGCTCGAAGAGCAGCGGGCCGGGCTGGATGCCGTACTGCTGGAAGGCGGCCAGCATCACGGCCGCGACCGCCGTGGTCGGCAGGCCCAGGGTCAGCATCGACACCAGGGTGCCCGCCGCCGAGGCCGACGCCGCCGACTCCGGCCCCGCGACGCCCTCGATCGCGCCCTTGCCCCACTCGTCCTTGTGCTTGGACAGGCGCTTCTCCGTCACGTACGACAGGAAGGTGGGGATCTCGGCGCCGCCCGCCGGGATCGCGCCGAACGGGAAGCCGATGAAGGGGCCGCGCAGCCACGACTTCCAGGTCCGGTTCACATCCCCGCGCCCCAGCCACGGCCGGCCCACCGGGATCGGCTCCGGCGGACTGCGCCGCAGGTGCGCCGCCACCCACAGGGCCTCGCCGATCGCGAAGAGACCGACCGCGACGATCACCACGTCGATACCGTCGGCCAGTTGGAGCGAGCCGAACGTCAGACGCTGCTGGCCGGTCATCTGGTCCAGGCCCACCAGGCCCAGGGTGAGGCCGATGAGCAGCGAGGCGAGGCCGCGGATGCGGGACGAGCCGAGCACCGACGTCACCGCGATGAACGCCAGCACCATGATGGCGAAGTAGTCCGGCGCGCCGATGTCCACGGCCAGTTTCGCGACCGTCGGCGCGAGCGCCACCAGCAGGAGCGTGCCGATCAGGCCGCCCGCGAAGTGCCCTACGGCGGCCGCCGCGAGGGCCTGGGCGCCGCGTCCGGACTTGGCCATGGGGTTGCCCTCCATGGCCGCCACCACCGCCGCGCTCTCACCGGGCGTGTTGAGCAGGATGGAGGTGGTCGAACCGCCGAACATCGCGCCGTAGTAGATGCCGGCGAACATGATGAACGCGCCGGTCGGGTCGAGCCCGTACGTCACCGGCAGCAGCAGCGCGACCGCCATCGCCGGGCCGATGCCCGGCAGGACGCCGATCGCCGTGCCGAGCAGCACACCGATGACGGCCCAGAGGAGGTTGATCGGCGTGAGTGCCGTACCGAAGCCGTCCAGAAGGGAGTTGAAGGCATCCATGTCACAGCACTCCCATCAGCGGACCGCCGGGCAGGGGCACTCCGAGCAGATTGTTGAACACGGTGTAGGTGACGAGGGACAGCCCGGCCGCGATGAGCGGATCGCGGTCGATCCGGCGGCTGCCGAGCGCGAAGGCCGCGCCCCAGAACAGCAGCGCGCCCGCGACGGGGAAGCCGAGCGGCTCGATGAGCACGGCCGCGCCGAGGAACACCCCGGCGAGCAGCAGCACCGTCCGCCAGTCGGCGGGCTCGGACAGGTCGACGTCCTCGCCGGTCTCGGCCTGACCCCGGCCGCCGCGCAGCACGTCCACGGCGAGCAGCGCGGCGATCACCAGCAGCCCGGCGCCGACCACGATCGGCACGGTCTTCGGGCCGACGGGGCCGCGCTGGGCGATGTCGACGTCCATGGTGAGCGCGTCGGTCAGGACGAGCACGCCCAGGGCCAGCAGCAGCGCGCACACGCCGAGTTCGGAGTGCTCGCGCAGCCACGAGCGCCGTTCGCCGCCGGTCTCGGCGGGGGGAATGTCGGTCTGCGTCGTCACAGTCCCAGCTCCTTCAGCACCGAAACCACGCGCTTGTCCTCGGCGTCGAGGAACGCGCCGAACTTGTCACCGGTGAGGAAGGCGTCGTCCCAGCCGTTCTGCTTCATGGACTTGCGCCACTCGTCGGAGCCGTGCAGCTCCTCGACCAGCTTCACGAGCTTGTCGCGCTCCCCGTCGTTCAGGCCGGGCGGGGCGACGATGCCGCGCCAGTTGGTGAAGTTCACGTCGTAACCGGCCTCCGTCAGCGTCGGCGCGTCGAGCCCCTCGACCCGTTTCGGGCCGGTGACCGCGAGGAGGCGCAGCTCGCCCGCCTTGATCTGGTCCAGGTACTCGCCGACACCGGAGACACCGAAGGCGACCTTGTTGCCGAGGATGGAGGCGAGGAGTTCGCCGCCCCCGTCGAAGGGGATGTAGTTGACCTGCTTCGGCGGGATCCCGGCGGCCCGCGCCATCAGCATCGGCGCGAGGTGGTCAGGCCCGCCGGGGGAGGACCCGCCGCCCACCGGGAGCTTGCCCGGGTTCTCCTTCCAGGCGCCGATCAGGTCGTCGATCGTCTTGTACGGGGAGTCCTTGGCGACCACGACGACGTCCTGCTCCTCGGTGAGCCGGGCGATCGGCGTGGTGTCGCCGAGCGTCTTCGGCGCGTCGTTGGAACGGACGGCGCCCACGACCCCGAGGCCCATGGACATCGCGAGCTTGCCGTTGCCCTGCTCGCTCACCAGCCGGCTGAGGCCCACGGTGCCGCCGGCTCCGGGCAGGTTGAACACCTCGATGTTGTGGGTCAGTCCGGCGTCCTCGGCGTTCTTCGCGGCCGTACGGGCCGTGATGTCGTAGCCGCCGCCGGGCGTGTTGGGGACCATGAAACGCAGGCCAGGGATCTGTGTGCCGGTCTCGGTGCCGCTGCCGGTGGTCAGCAGCGGCGGTCCGACGAGCACGAGCACGGCGGCCCCGAGCAGGGCGAGGGGAGTGCGCAGGCGCACGAGTGCCACCACCTGTCGGTACGTCGATGCGGGTAGGTAAAGGCCCTGTGGGGGAGGGTGATGTGGGCCACATGCTGCACCGGACGCCGACGGGCTGTCTCTCTTGCGGAACCAACGGAGGTTTTGGTCTTTGCGGTCGCCGGAACAGCCGTGCGCACCCCGGCCCCGTGGACCGCACCGCGCACATCCCTTTCCCTCACCGCAGGTGGACGCCATGATGGGCGGCCCCGGCACGGAAGGAGCGACCCGATGACCAGCGAGTCCCGCACGTCCGCCACCACCGGCACGATCGACGTCCTCGTGGTCGACGACGACTTCATGGTGGCCAAGGTCCATCGCGCCTTCGTCGAGCGCGTCGACTCCTTCCGCGTCGTCGGCGTCGCCGGTACCGGCGCCCAGGCCGTCACCGCCGCCGACGCGCTGCGCCCCGACCTCGTGCTGCTCGACCTGCACCTGCCGGACATCTTCGGCCTCGACGTCATCCCCCGGCTGCGTTCCGCGGGCCACGACTGCGACGTCATGGTCGTCAGCGCCGCCCGGGAGGCCGAGACGGTCCGCGGCGCCGTCCGGCACGGGGTCGTCGACTACCTCCTCAAACCCTTCGAGTCCGAGGAACTGCGCGCCCGGCTGGAGCGCTACGCCGACCGGCGCGGCCGGCTGCTCGGCACGGTCGTGCGCAGCCAGGCCGACGTCGACCGGGTGCTGGCCGGAGCCGCCGGAGGGGCCTCGACCGTCGCCGCCCTGCCCAAGGGCATGAGCGTGGAGACCGCCGAGCTGGTGGAGCGGGCCCTGCGCGAGACGGACGGCACCCTGTCCGCCAGCGAGTGCGCCGCGATGACCGGCGTCTCCCGCGTCAGCGCCCGCCGCTATCTGGAGCACTTCCACACCGTCGGCCGCGTCGAGGTCTCCCTGCGCTACGGCGTGGCGGGCCGCCCCGAACGCCGCTACCGCTTCCGCGGCCCCACTGAGCTCCGGCCCGGGGGCGAGGTACGCGCCTAGGCCGGGTTCGCGCAGGGGCCGACGGCCCCGACCAGCGCCAGGTCGCCCCCCGGCGGCCCGAGGACCGCTCGAGCAGCGCGGTCCTGGGCCTCGCCGAACGCGCGGCACGTCCGCAGGCCGGTCCAGGGGGCTCGTCGCCGGCGGAACAGCCGCGAACGCCCCGCTACCGCGCGGCGCAGTCGACGTCCTTCGCCGGCAGGCGTCCCGTCGCGAGGTACGCGTTGACCGTGTCGTCGACGCACGGCGCACCGTAGACGCCGTACACCGCGTGCTGATCGGCACCGTTCAGTGTGACCAGGCGCGAGGAGGGCCACATGCCACGCACGGTCCTGGCGCCGTCGTGGTCGGTGCGCGGGTCGCCGGTGGCGTTGACGAGGAGGGCGGGCAGGTCGTCCCGGACCGTGGTGGGACGTTCGCGCGGCCGGTCCCAGAACGCGCACGGGTTGATGTTGTGCGTGACGGGCGCGAACAGCGGGTCGTGAGCCCGGCCGCGCTGTATGTCGCGCCAGTAGACCTCCGGGTCACGAGGCGCGGCGCCGTCGCCGCACAGGATCGCCGTCTGCGCGCTGCCGTAGGGGGAGTCGTTGCCCGTGAGCGTGAACTCGAGCACCCCGGCGAGCCAGGGCGACGGCGTCACCCGCTGCCCCTGTGACGCCCGCAGCATGTCCCGCACGCCCTGCGCGAAGTCACCGTAGGCGGCGTCGTTGTGCTGGGAGAGGCCGTTGAAGACGACCATGGGCATGACGTGCTCGTCCAGCCGGTGGTCGCCGAGCCGCAGCGTTGTGCGGGCCGTTGCCCTCCGGATGCGCTCCACGTTCGCCAGCACCTCGCCCCTTGAACGACCCAGCCCGTAGGTCCCTTCGCGCGCGGCGGCCCAGGACGCCCACCCCTCCAGCGCGTGCCGGTTGGCCCGCTCGACGCCCCGCAGCAGCCTCGGCCCGTACCGGTCCGGGTCGATCACCCCGTCCAGGACGACCCGGTCGGTGCGCCCGGGGAACATCGTGGTGTACACCTCGCCGAGGTAACTGCCGTACGAGTAGCCCAGATAGGAGATCCGCCGCTCACCCAGCGCGGCCCGGACGACGTCCATGTCGCGCGCGGTGTTCCGGGTCGTGGCGTGGGGCAGGACATCGCCCGCGTTGGTGCGGCAGCGCTCGGCGAGGTCCTTCGAGAACGCGGTCACGCGGTCGAAGCCGGCCCGGTCCGCACCCGCGCCGCGTAGCGCCGAGCCGGTCGGCCAGCGGCAGTCCAGCGGTGTGCTGCGGCCGACGAACCGGGGGTCGACGCCCACCACGTCGTACCGTGCGGCGACGTCCTTCATCGCCTTGCGCACCCACGGCGGGTCGCCCAGCGACGGCCCGCCGGGGCCGCCGCCGTTGAGCAGCAGCGGGCCGACGCGGCGGTCGGTGCCGGTGGCGCGGATCCGGGATATCGCGACGCTGATCGTGCGGCCGCCGGGGTCCGAGTAGTCCAGCGGAACCGTCACGTCGGCGCAGCGGGCGCCCGCCTGCCGCAGCTCCTTGCCGGTCGTGTCGTCGGGGCCGAGCACACAGCTCTTCCAGACGAGGCGCTGCTGGTGATAGCGGGCGAGCGGGTCGGGGCTCGCCCCGGCCGGGCGGGCCGTCGCCGTGGCGGGCAGCGCGGTGAGGGCCAGGGCGGCGGCCGTCAGCGCCAGGGCGGTCCTGTTCACAGATCCCGGGGAGCGGGGTAAGCGGAGCACGAAGCTGTCCTCTCTGTCGCGGCTGTCCCCTCGCCGGCACGGCATGGGCATGCCGAAGAGGGGTGCTGTGCGACAGAACGGTAGGGACGGGACGCTTCCCGATCACTCCGGCCGGCCACCGGTTCACGGTGGGGCCAACCCCAGCGGACAGCGGGGGGAATGCCGTTTCTGCGCGGGCGGTGAGAACCGGAATAGACGCCCCAAGCTGGGAGAACGCTCGCGCAGACCTTGTGCAGGTCGTCGCAGGGGGGTTGTCCAGACATGGTCCCGCGCCTAGGGTCACCTACCGAGTGCAAGCGCTTTCCAAGCGTGAGTCCACCGGCCGTTTCGAGGAGCGCCGCATGTCCGTGTCCCCAGGGTCTCCCACCCGCCGCCGCGTGGCCGTCGTCGGCACCGGAGCCATCGTCAGCGGCAGCCACCTGCCCGCGCTGCGGGCCCACTCCGACCGGGTGGAGCTGGTCGCCGCCGTCGACGTGGACCAGGAGCGGCTCGACACCTTCCGCGAGCTGGCCGGCGACCAGGTCGCCGGGTACACCTCGGTGGACGCGATGCTGGACGCCGTACGCCCCGACCTGGTCCTGATCGGGACTCCGCCCTCCCTGCACCGGGAACAGACGGTGGCCGCGCTCAAGGCGGGCGCCTGGGTGCTGTGCGAGAAGCCGCTCACCCTCTCGCTCGCCGAGTACGACGAGATCGCCGCCGCCGAGGAGGCCTCCGGCGCGTACGCGGCGGTCGTCTTCCAGCACCGCTACGGCTCCGGCGCCGTGCACGCCCGCGAGCTGATCACCAGCGGCGAGCTGGGCGCCCCGCTGGTCGCGCACTGCCAGACCACCTGGCACCGGGACGCCGCGTACTACGCGGTGCCGTGGCGCGGCAAGTGGGCCAGCGAGGGCGGCGGCCCCACCATGGGCCATGGCATCCACCAGTACGACCTGCTGCTGCACCTGCTCGGCGAGTGGGAGGAGATCCAGGCCATGGCGGCCCGGCTCGTCCACGACACCGAGAGCGAGGACGTCTCCACCGCGCTGGTGCGCTTCCGCGGCGGCGCCCTGGCGACCGTCGTGAACAGCGTGCTGTCCCCGGACGAGGTCAGCCGCATCCGGGTCGACTGCGCGGACGCCACGATCGAGCTCACCCACCTGTACGGCCACAGCAACGACAGCTGGGCCTACACCCCGGCCCCGCACGTCGCCTCCGACCGCGCCACCGCCTGGCGCAGCCCCGCGAACGACGTGCCGAGTTCGCACACGGCCCAGCTCGGCGCGCTCCTCGACGCCTACGACACCGGCACCCGGCCACCGGGCAGCGGCCAGGACGCGCGCGCCACCCTCGAGTTCGCCGCCGCCCTGTACAAGGCCGCGTTCACCGGCCGCTCGGTGCGTGCGGGAGAGATCGGCCCGGGCGACCCCTTCTACCAGGCCATGCACGGCGAGTACCCCGACTGGGCCCCCAAGGAGCGCGCATGACCATCCGAGTCACCCACACCCACGGCGAGGACATCGCCGTCACGGCGGCAGGCGGCACGGAGATCCTCCGCTACGTCTACCGCCCCGACCCGGACCCCTTCGAGTCCCGCAAGCCGTACGCGCACCCCGTGCGCACTCTCTCCGGCCGCACGGTCACCGGCTACCGCCCGAACGACCACCGCTGGCACAAGGGCCTGCAGATGACCTCGAGCCATCTGTCCGGCCAGAACTTCTGGGGCGGCAACTGCTACGTCCACGGCCAGGGCTATCTGCCCCTGCCCGAGCGCGTCGGCTCGATGCGGCACGACGGCTTCCCGGACTTCACGGTCGAGGACGACCGGCTCGCCTTCACCGAACACCTCACCTGGGTCGAGAACGGCGGCGAGGAGTGGGCCCGCGAGGTACGGGGGCTGACCGTCCACTCGGTGGACGAGGAAGCCGGATCCTGGGCTCTCGACTGGTCGATCCGCCTCACCAACCTCCGTTCCGAGCCCCTGGCCTTCGGCTCCCCGACCACAGCGGGCCGTGAGATGGCCGGCTACACCGGACTGCAGTGGCGCGGCCCGCGCGACTTCACCGGCGGTACGGTCTTCGCCCCCGACACCGACGCCGACGCGGGCAAGCTCATGGGCACCCAGGGCCCCTGGCTCGCCTTCACCACCGAGCACGACGACGTCGACGGCCACTCCACGCTCGTCTTCGCGCACGCGCCCGAGAACCTCGACGAGACGTCCGCGATCCACGAGTCGCACTGGTTCGTCCGCGCCGAGCCCTTCCCGACGGTCGCCTTCTCCTGGGCGTTCTTCGAGGAGTTCGCACTCCCGCCGGGCGAGTCCTTCGCCTACCGCTACCGGCTGGTCGTCGCCGACGGCGCCTGGGACCGCGACCGGGTCGGCACCCATATGGAGAGCCTGCCGTGGTGAGCGACCCGAAGCCCGCCCTGCCGCACCCGCTGCCCGGCGCGATCGGCCTGTCCCATCTGAGCGGCTACGACTGGGAGGCCGCCGACGGTGTCTGCGGCGGCAGCCCGCATCTGCACCTGGTGTGCACCGAGGCGTACGTCGTCACCGGCGGCCGGGGCGCGGTCCAGACGCTGAGCCCCGACGGCTACCGGGACATCCCCCTCGCGGCCGGCTCCCTCGCCTGGTTCACACCGGGCACCGTGCACCGCATGGTGCAGGGCGGCGACCTGCGCATCACCGTGCTGATGCAGAACAGCGGCCTGCCCGAGGCCGGTGACGCCGTGTTCACCTTCCCGCCCGAGGTGCTCGCCGACCCGGAGCGGTACGCCGCCGCCGCGAAGCTGCCGCCCGGCACGGGACCGGAGACGGCGGCGGCCGCCCGGCGTCGCAGGGACCTCGCCGTCGAGGGCTACCTCGTCCTGCGCGAGGCCCTCGAAGCCGGCGACAACGCCCCGTACCTGGAGTTCCAGCGGGCCGCCGCGAGGATCGTGCGCGACAAGGTGCCGACCTGGCGCGAGCTGTGGCGGGCGGGTGCGCTGGCCACCGCCGAACGCACCGGCGCCCAGCTCGACGCGCTGGAAGCGGGGGAGCCCGTCCATCTCGGCGAGGCCACCGCCCACGAGGCCGCGCCCACCCGGCTCGGCGGCTTCGGCATGTGCGGCCGCCGGGACGAGTACAACCTGCCCGGGACGACGCTGCCCTACCAGGGCGAGTAGCCGAGCCAGGGAGCCGGGGGGCGACAGGCCGAGGGGGGCCAACAGGAAGTCCGAGGAAAGGAGAGGTGACCTCGGCATGCCCGGACACAGGACAAAGGGGTTCTGCGCGTCGGCCGCCGCACTGGCACTGTGCGCCGTGCTGGCAGGCTGCGGAGGATCCGGGGAATCGGTCGCCGGCGGCAAGGTCGTGCTGCGCTACACGTGGTGGGGCAACCCCGACCGCGCGGAACGCACCGAGCAGGCCGTCGCGATGTTCGAGAAGCAGCACCCGAACATCGACGTGACGACGTCGTTCTCCGGCTACGACGCCTACAAGCAGAAGCTCGCCACCCAGGCCGCCGGCGGTGACGCGCCGGACGTGATGCAGCTGGACTACCGCCAGATCGACCAGTACGCCTCCGGCGGAGTGCTGCTCGACCTGGCGAAGCAGAGGTCGGTACTGCGTACCTCCGAGATCGACCAGGGCCTCCTCGCCACCGGCCGCGTGGACGACGTCCAGTACGCGATCCCGCAGGGCCGCGGCACCGAGACCGTCGCCTACGACGTCCGGACCTGGAAGAAGTCGGGCGTGCCCCTGCCCGGCGAGAGCTGGACCTGGAGCCAGTGGGCCGACACCATGCGCGCCCTCGCGAAGAAGACCGGCAAACCCGGGGCGACCGACCCCGGGCAGAGCGAGGACGCCTTCGAGGTCTGGCTGCGCGGCCAGGGCAAGGCCCTCTACACGAAGGACGGCGGGCTCGGCTTCACCGCAGGCGACCTGACCCGCTGGTGGACCTTCACGGACAAGCTGCGCCGCGAGGGCGCCGTCTCGCCCGCCGAGCAGACCACCCAGCTCGACGGCTCCGTGGAGAACACCCCGCTGGGACGCGGCGAGTCCGTCACCGACGCCAACTGGGACGCCCCGGCCAGCGGCTTCCTCGCCCTCGTCCCGACCGGAGTCGCGCTCGCCCCCATGCCGTCCGGCGCGGACGGCACCCCCGGCCAGTACTTCAAGCCCTCCATGTTCCTGGGCGTCTCGGCCAACACCGGCCACCCCGAGGAGGCGGCCCAGCTCGTCGACTTCATGATCAACGACAGGGAGGCCGCGAAGATCCTCGGCGCGAGCCGCGGCATCCCGGTCAACGAGTCGATCCAGCAGGAGATCGCCCCGCGCCTGAAGGACTTCGACAAGACCATCGCCGACTTCCAGGCATCCCTCGACGGCAAGCTCAAGGACCCGCCGCAGGCCCCGCCCTCCGGCGACAACGCCTTGCAGACCACCTTCCAGCGCGACTACGACCAGGTGTCCTACGCGCGCATGTCGCCCCGCGAGGCGGCCGAGAACTACGTCACCGAGGCGAAGGCGGAGCTGAGGTCATGACCACCACCGCGATTCCCCCGGAGGCGAAGCGCGCCCCCGCCACCACCCCGAAGCGCCGCCCCAAGCGCGAAAGCCAGGGCCCCGCCTGGGTGTTCCTCTCCCCGTGGGTGCTCGGCGCGACCGTCCTGACGCTGTTGCCGATGGCCGTCTCGCTGTACCTGTCGTTCACCGACTACGACCTGTTCAACCCGCCGAAGTGGGTCGGCCTGCGCAACTACACGCAGATGTTCACCGAGGACCCGCGCTACTGGCGCTCGGTCGTGACGACCCTGACGTACGTCGTCATCGCCGTGCCCCTGCAACTCGCGCTCGCCCTCGTCGTCGCGCTCGCCCTGAAGGGCATGAAGCGAGGCAAGGCCTTCTACCGCTCCGCCTTCTACGCGCCCTCGCTGCTCGGCGCGTCGATGTCCATCGCCCTGGTCTGGCGGGCCGTCTTCAACGACGGTGGCACGGTCGACAACCTGCTCGGCACCGGCGGCTGGGTCAACAAGCCCGGCTTCTCGCTGCTGGCCGTCGCGCTGCTGACGGTGTGGCAGTTCGGCGCGCCGATGGTCATCTTCCTCGCCGGACTCCAGCAGATCCCCGCCGAGCTGTACGAGGCGGCGGCGGTGGACGGGGCGGGCAAGTGGCGGCAGTTCCTGTCGGTCACCGTGCCGATGCTGTCCCCGGTGCTGTTCTTCAACCTGGTTCTGCAGACCATCCAGGCCTTCCAGGTGTTCACGCCCGCCTTCGCGGTCAGCGCGGGCAAGGGCGGGCCGGCCGACTCGACCCTCGTCTACACCATGTACCTCTACGACCGGGGCTTTGTCGCCTCCCACATGGGCTACGCCTCCGCCATGGCCTGGGTGCTCCTCGTCGTGATCGGCGTCGTCACCGCGGTGCTGTTCCGTACCTCGCGCTCCTGGGTCGTCTACGCCTCCGAGGGGGACCGGTGACCTCAACGACCGTTACGCACAGGCCCGTTCGTTGGGGCCGTGTCGCCGTGCACCTCGGCTGCCTGGCCGCGCTGCTGGTCATGCTGTACCCGCTGGCCTGGCTGCTGGCCACCTCGCTCAAGCCCGCCGACGAGGTCATAGCGAGCCTGAACCTGCTGCCCAGCCGCCTGGAGTGGTCGAACTACTCCACCGCCCTGGACGGCGTCAACGACGTCTCCATCTGGCGGCTGCTCGGCAACTCGCTGCTGATCGCCGGCGGCGCGGTCCTCGGCAACGTCATCAGCTGCTCGCTCGCCGCCTACGCCTTCGCACGCCTCAGGTTCCGCTTCCGCGGGCCGCTGTTCGCCTTCATGATCGCCACGATCATGCTGCCGCACCACGCGGTGCTGATCCCGCAGTACATCATCTTCAACCAGCTCGGCCTGGTGAACACCTACTGGCCGCTGATCCTGCCGAAGTTCCTCGCCACCGAGGCGTTCTTCGTCTTCCTCATCGTGCAGTTCATGCGCGGACTGCCGCGCGAGCTGGAGGAGGCGGCCCGCATCGACGGCTGCGGGCCCTTCCGCAGCTTCTTCCAGGTCGTCCTGCCGCTCACCCGGCCGGCCCTGATCACCACCGCCATCTTCACCTTCATCTGGACCTGGAACGACTTCTTCACCCAGCTCATCTACCTCTTCGACCCGGACAAGTTCACGCTGACCCTCGCGCTGCGTTCCTTCGTGGACGCCTCCAGCACCTCCGCGTTCGGCCCGATGTTCGCGTTGTCGGTGATCGCGCTGCTGCCGATCGTGCTGTTCTTCCTCGCCTTCCAGCGATTCCTGGTGGAGGGCATGGCCAGCTCCGGAGTCAAGGGGTGAGCGGGATGCGCACACGTGAGGCCGGCGAGGTGTTCGGGCCGCGCATGTCCCTGTTCGCCGATGTGCTGAGCGTCGGCCTCGCCACGGCGGCGGCCTGTCTGCCGCTGCTGACCGCACCGGCAGCGCTGTCGACGGCGTGCGCCGTACTGCGCGGCGCGGGGGCGGACCGGCCCGTCACGGCCGGGCGGTACTTCGCCCTGCTGCGGCGGCGGCTCCGCGCCGGTGACCTGCTGGCGGGAGGCGTGGCGCTGGCCGGTCTGCTGCTGTTCGCGGCCGATCTGGCGCTGGCCGGGGCGGGGCTGCCCGGGGCGCCGCTGTTCGCGGTGGCCGCCGCCGTCATCGGTGCCTGCGCGGGGGTCGTCGGACTGAGGGCCTGCGGACGCCCCGAGTCGCTCACCGACTGGCGTGCGGCGGTGCGCGGGGCCGCCCGGGACGCCGTGGCGGACGTGGGCGGCAGCGGGCTGGTCCTGCTCGCCGTCGCGACGGCCGTGCTGTGCGCGTGGATGCTGCTGCCCCTGGCCTTCCTGGCCCCGGGGCCGCTGGCCCTCGCGCTCACCGCCGTCGACGTACGCCGGTCGGCTGCCGTTCTCGTTCAATAGCCAAGAATTCAGGGGGCATTGGGGCACGTCAGGTGTGAGCACCCTCAGGAGGTGGCGATGCTCTTGTCATGAACCTGTGGCTCGATGGGCGGGCCGCAGCCTCATGGAGGTGTGGGATGCACCGCAGACTCGCCACCGGTCTTGCCGCCTCAACCCTGTCCCTCGTCACCGTCGTCGGCACCGCGACCCTCGCGAGTGCCGCCCCCGCCGACAAGCCCCAGGTGCTCGCGAGCTGGACGCAGACCAGCGCGTCGAGCTACAACGCCTGGGCCGCCGCCCGCGCGAACCAGACCGCCTGGTCCGCGTACGCCTTCGACTGGTCGACCGACTACTGCTCCTCGTCGCCGGACAACCCGTTCGGCTTCCCCTTCTCGATGTCCTGCGCCCGCCATGACTTCGGCTACCGCAACTACAAGGCCGCAGGCACCTTCAGCGCCGACAAGTCCCGTCTCGACAGCGCCTTCTACGAGGACCTCAAGCGGATCTGCGCCGCCTACACCGGTGGCACGAAGAACGCCTGCGACAGCACGGCGTGGACGTACTACCAGGCGGTGAAGGCCTTCGGCTGAGGGCCTTCGATGCGCCGGGACCGGGCGCGGGGCGGCAAGCCGCACGCCCGGTCGACGGCCTCAACGGCTCAAGGCCTCAACGGCTTACGGCCCTGCTGACGGCCTCAACTGCTGACGGCCTCAACTGCCGACGGCCTCAACGGCCGACGGAGCCGATGCTGATCCGCGGCCACGAACGGGCCGTCGTCAGGAGCGCCTGGGTCCGCGCCGACGGAGTGGCCGCCGCCGCGGCCAGCGCCGCGGCGGCGCTGGCGATGCCGAGGACCGCGCCCGCGGCCACGTCGCCCGGATAGTGCACGCCCGTGTGGATACGGGAGTAGCCGACGGCGCTCGCCAGCGCCCCGAGCGGCACCGCGGCGGGCGGCAGGACCACCCCGACGGCGGTGGCGAACGCGACCGCCGACGCCGTGTGCCCGGACGGGAACGACGCCGACGTGGGCATCCGGACATGCCGGTCCACGGTCACCCGGGCCGCCTCCCGGTCCGGCCGGGCCCGGCGCACCAGGCGCTTGCCGAGCAGGTTGGCGGAGGCCGACGCCACGGCGATCGCCCCGACGCCGACGACCGCGGCCCGGCGCGGGCGCTTCCCGGCCAGTGCCAGGGCGGCGGCGATGCCGAACGAGATCTTGGAGTGGTCGGCCGCGTGGGACAGATGGCGCAGCGTCCGGTCGAGGGTGGGCGTGGGGGTGGCCGCCACGGCCGCGTACAGGGCACCGTCCACCGCCCTGAGATCGCCGAGGACGGCGGCCAGGAGCCGGCCGGGTCGGTTTGCGGGCTTCCCTCCGCCCGGCAGCGGACGGGGGGCGTCCGCGTCTGTGATCGTCGGATCGGTCATGTGCTTCTCCCCGCAGTGGCCTTTCCCCAGCAAGGTACCGGCTCACGCCGGGCGCACGCTCGGCGCCCCCGCGGGCCGGTACCTGCTGAGTGCCCACGCGGCGGACGGCCATCCATGAGCCGAGGGCCGTGACCCGTGAGCCGTGAGTCGGGCCCGGCACGGCCGTCCGGGCGAGTCCTGGTGAACTTGCGGCATGACGTCACCGCTGCACCGGGCCCTGCGCGCACTCGACCGCTTCCACGCCGCCCGCCCCTGGGACCACAACGCCCACTTCCACCGCTGGCTCCTGCGGCAACTCCCCGCGGGTGCGGGAAGCGCCCTGGACGTGGGGTGCGGCAGTGGTGACCTCGCCCGGCTCCTGGCCACCCGGGCCGACCGGGTGCGGGGGATCGACGCCGACCCGGCGATCACGGCCCGGGCCCGGGAGCTGACTCCGGCGACGGCCCCGGTGTCCTACGCGGTGGCCGACGCGCCGACCGGGCTTCCCGATCAGCCGTACGACGTCATCACCTGCGTCGCCGTGCTCCACCACCTGCCGTTCACGGAGACGCTCCAGGCCTTCCGCGACCGTCTGGCCCCCGGCGGCACCCTGGTCGTGGTCGGTGTCTCCCGGGAACAGACCCCCACCGACCACCTTCTCGGCATCACGTCGGTCCCGCTCAACATCGTCATGGCCCTGGTGAAGAACCGGGGCCGCCGGGCAGCACGCCCGGTCTCGATGACCGCCCCCACGCGACCGGCGGACATGACCTTCCCCGAGATCCTCCGCGAGGCCCGTGCGGTCCTGCCCGGTGCCCGTCTGCGCCGCCGCCTGTTCTGGCGCTACACGCTGGTGTGGCGCCACCGCTGACCCTCGTACTCAGCCGACGGCCCGGAAGGTGCGCAGCCGCAGTGAGTTGCCGACGACGAAGACCGAGGAGAAGGCCATGGCCGCGCCGGCGATCATCGGCGTGAGCAGTCCGGCGGCGGCCAGCGGCAGGGCCGCCACGTTGTAGGCGAAGGCCCAGAACAGGTTCGAGCGGATGGTGCCGAGGGTGCGGCGGGAGAGGCGGATGGCGTCCGCCGCGGCCCGCAGGTCGCCCCGCACCAGGGTCAGGTCCCCGGCCTCGATCGCGGCGTCCGTGCCGGTGCCCATGGCCAGTCCGAGATCGGCCTGGGCGAGGGCCGCCGCGTCGTTGACACCGTCGCCGACCATCGCCACCGAACGGCCCTCGGCCTGCAGCCGCTTGACCACGTCGACCTTGTCCTGCGGGAGTACCTCGGCGACGACGTCCTCGGGAGCGATACCGACCTCGCGGGCGACGGACCGGGCCACCGCCTCGTTGTCGCCGGTCAGCAGGATGGGGGTCAGCCCGAGGGCACGCAGCCGTCCGACGGCCTCCGCGCTCGTCTCCTTCACCGCGTCGGCGACCTCCAGCACCGCACGCGCCTCGCCGTCCCAGGCGACCGCGATGGCGGTGCGTCCGGCCTCCTCGGCCGCCGTCCTGGCCTCGGCCAGGCCCTCGGGCAGCTCCATCGCCCAGTCGGCCAGCAGCCTCTCCCGCCCGACGAGCACCGCGTGGCCCTCCACGACGCCCTGTACGCCGAGCCCCGGCACATTGGCGAAGTCCTCCGGCGTGGGCAGCGCGCCGCCCAGCTTCTCCAGCGCCCCGTCGGCGACGGCACGGGCGATCGGATGCTCGGAGGAGTGCTCCAGCGCCCCGGCCAGCCGCAGCACCTCGGCCTCGCCGGTGCCGTCGGCGGTGTGCACGGCGAGCAGGGTCATACGGCCGGTGGTGACGGTGCCGGTCTTGTCGAGGACGACGGTGTCGACCCGGCGCGTGGACTCCAGGACCTCCGGGCCCTTGATGAGGATGCCGAGCTGGGCGCCCCGCCCGGTGCCGACCATCAGCGCGGTCGGCGTGGCCAGACCGAGGGCGCACGGGCAGGCGATGACCAGGACCGCGACCGCGGCCGTGAAGGCCGCCGTCAGACCGACGCCGTTGCCGAGCCAGAAGCCCAGCGTGCCCAGCGCGAGTGCGATCACGACGGGCACGAACACGGCGGAGATCCGGTCCGCGAGCCGCTGCGCCGCGGCCTTGCCGTTCTGCGCGTCCTCCACCAGCCGGGCCATGCGGGCCAGTTGGGTGTCGGAGCCGACCCGTGTGGCGCGCACGACGAGCCGCCCGCCGACGTTGATCGTGGCGCCCGTGACCGGGTCGCCGGTGCCGACCTCCACCGGCACCGACTCGCCGGTGAGCATCGAGGCGTCGACGGCCGAGGAACCCTCGACGACCTTCCCGTCCGTGGCGATCTTCTCGCCGGGCCGGACCAGGAAGCGGTCGCCGACGCGCAACTCCGCGACCGGAAGGGTCTGTTCACGGCCCCCGTCCCGCAGCACGGTGACGTCCTTCGCGCCCAGCTCCAGCAGCGCCCGCAGCGCCGCCCCCGCCTTGCGCTTCGCACGGGCCTCGAAGTACCGCCCGGCCAGGAGGAAGGCCGTCACGCCCGCGGCGGCCTCGAGGTAGATGTTCCCCGCACCGTCCGTGCGCTCGATCGTCAGCTCGAAGGGGTGCGTCATGCCCGGCGTGCCCGCGGTGCCGAAGAACAGCGCCCACAGCGACCACAGGAACGCGGCCGAGGTGCCCACCGAGATCAGCGTGTCCATGGTGGCCGCGCCGTGCCGGGCGTTGGTGAACGCGGCCTTGTGGAAGGGCCAGGCCGCGTAGGTCACGACAGGCGCGGCCAGCGTGAGCGACAGCCACTGCCAGTACTCGAACTGCAGCGCCGGGATCATGGCCATGGCCACGACGGGTACCGCCAGCACCACGGCCGTGACCAGCCGCTCGCGCAGCGGGCGGAGTTCGTCGGTCTCCTCGGGCTCGGTCTGCCGCTCGGGCGGCGCCGGTTCCTGAGCGGTGTACCCCGTGGCCTCGACGGTGGCGATCAGATCCCCGACCGAGACGTCACCGGAGTAGCTGACCTTCGCCTTCTCGGTGGCGTAGTTGACGGTGGCGGTGACCCCGTCCATGCGGTTGAGCCTCTTCTCGACGCGCGCCGCGCAGGAGGCACAGGTCATGCCTCCGATGGCGAGCTCGACCTCGGTGGCGGTGAGCATGAGGCGCCTCCTCTGTGGGCTTCGGCGGAAATACGGGGTAGGGGTATCCGGTGCTGGGCTCCTGTATACCCCTGAGGGGTATAGGATGCAAGCGCGGGAACGGCTTGACTCATTACCCCCCAGGGGTATGGTGAACTGCATGGAGTCCCCGCATTCGAGCGGGAGGCCCGCTTCTTGAAGGAGACGCCGGCCATGAACACCGGACTGAAGATCACCACCTTCGCCGCCGCCCTGGCCGCGACGTTCGGCACGGCCTACGGCGTCGGGCAGGGCATCGACCCCGTCGTCGCCGACCGGCCGCCGAAACACCAGGGCGACGAGCACACCCGGCCCTCACCGGAGCCGAAGGAGGGCGGCCACGCCGGGCAGGAGGTGCCCCCGGCCGGCGGACTCCAGATCTCCGAGGGCGGCTACACCCTCGACCTCGCGACCCCGCGCGTCACCGCCGGACAGCGGGCCGACCTGCGCTTCACCGTGCGGGACGGCAGCGGCCGGGCCGTCACCGCCTACCAGCGCGAACACGAGAAGGAGCTCCACCTCGTCGTGGCCTCACGCGACCTGGTCACCTATCGCCATCTGCACCCCACCCGCGCCGCCGACGGCACCTGGAGCACCCCCGTCGACCTGCCCCGCGCCGGCGGCTACCGCGTCTTCGCCGACTTCACCCCGGCGAAGAAGAACGCCCGCAACCTCACCCTCGGCGCGGACCTCGCCGCCTCCGGCCCGTACCAGCCGGAGAAGCTTCCGTCGGCGATCACCACGGCCGAGACGAACGGCTACGAGGTCGAGCTGGCCGGTGCCCTGCGCCCGGGCAGGGCGAGCGAACTGAAACTGAAGGTCTCCCGCGCCGGCAGGCCCGTCACCGACCTCCAGCCCTACCTCGGCGCCTACGGCCACCTGGTCGCCCTGCGCTCAGGCGACCTCGCCTACCTCCACGTCCACCCGAACGGCGAACCCGGCGACGGCACCACCCGGCCCGGCCCGGCCGTCTCGTTCACGGCCACGGCACCCAGCACCGGCTCCTACCGCCTGTTCCTCGACTTCAAGCACGACGGGAAAGTCCACACGGCGGCGTTCACCGTCCGGACCGGCGGCGAGACGACCGCTGAACCCGGTACCCCCGAGGGGCATACGGACGACGGCCACGGGCACTGAGCCCTGGGGCCTGTCGTTTGGATCAGGTCGCAGACGCGGGGTCTGGCACGCGCATCTGCCGCGTTGTCGTCGGTTGCCGATGCTCCGCATCGACGCCCTCCTCCGCCTTGCAGCTGCACGCACCAGACCCCGCTCACCGGCGCTGACAAGGTGCCGCCGATTCCCTGCGACCTGATCCAAACGACAGGCCCTAGCCGAGCGCCCGGTCCAGGTTGAAGGCCGCGCTGATCAGCGCCAGATGCGTGAACGCCTGCGGGAAGTTGCCCTGCTGCTCCCCGGTGTGACTGATCTCCTCGGCGTACAGGCCGAGATGGTTGGCGTACGTCAGCATCTTCTCGAAGGCCAGGCGCGCCTCGTCGATCCGGCCGGCGTGCACCATGGCCTCGACGTACCAGAACGAGCAGATGGAGAACGTGCCCTCGTCGCCGCGCACACCGTCCGGACTGGAATCCGGGTCGTAGCGGTAGACCAGTGAGTCCGACACCAGCTCCTCGGTGAGGACGTCCAGCGTCGACAGCCACTTGGGATCCGTCGGGGCGATGAACTTCGTCAGCGGCATCATCAGCACGGCCGCGTCCAGCACGTCGCCGTCCTCGTGCTGGACGAAGGCCCGGCGCTCCTCGGACCAGCCCCGGCTCATGATCCGCCGGTAGATCGTGTCGCGGCGCTCCCGCCAGCGCGGCAGATCGGCGGGCAGCCCGCGCCGGGTGGCCATCCGGATGGCCCGCTCGATCGCCACCCAGCACATCAGCCGCGAGTACAGGAAGTTCTTGCGGCCGCCCCGGGTCTCCCAGACCCCCTCGTCGGGCTGGTCCCAGTGCTCGCACACCCAGTCCACCAGCGCGCACACGTCGTCCCACTGGCCGCTGGAGATGGGCTTGGCCCACTTGTCATAGAGGTAGATGGAGTCGATCAGCGCGCCGTAGATGTCGAGCTGGAGCTGGTCGGCCGCCGCGTTGCCGACCCGTACCGGTGCGGAGCCCTCATGGCCTTCCAGATGGTCGAGGGTACGTTCGGGCAGGTCGGCGCGCCCGTCGATGCCGTACATGATCTGCAGCGGGCCGGAGTGCTTGCCGTCGCCCGGGCTGATGTGCCGGGTCACGAAGTCCATGAACGCCTCGGCCTCGCCGGTGAAGCCCAGCCGCAGCAGGGCGTAGACGCAGAACGCCGCGTCGCGCACCCACACATACCGGTAGTCCCAGTTGCGTTCGCCGCCGAGCCGCTCGGGCAGGCTCGTCGTCGGCGCGGCCACGATCGCCCCGGTCGGCGCGTATGTCAGCAGCTTCAGCGTCAGGGCCGAGCGGTGCACCATCTCCCGCCAGCGGCCCCGGTACCGTGACGACGCCAGCCAGCGCCGCCAGTACGCCACCGTCGCCGCGAGCTGCTCCTCCGCCTCCGTGCGCGCACACCGGCGGGGCGACACCTCCCCGCCGACCTTGTCCAGCGCGAACACCGCCGACTCGCCCTCGCCGAGCTTGAAGTCGCCGCAGACGTCCGGCCCGTCGGCCTCCAGCGGCACGGTCGCGGTCAGCGCGAGCGCCATCCCGTCGGCTTCGAAGAGCGCCGTCTCACCGTTCAGCCGGACGGTGTGCGGCAGGCTGCCGTAGTCGAACCGGGGAGCCACGCGCGTACGGAACGGGATCGAGCCGCGTACGCACACCACCCGCCGGATCAGCCGGTGCCGCTCGGCCTCGGCCGGCTCGCCGTCCACCGGCATGAAGTCCTGCACCTCGCCGACGCCGTCCTCGGTGAAGAACCGGGTCATCAGGACGTTCGTGTCCGGGAAGTAGAACTGCTTGGTCCGGGCCGGCACGGTCGCCGCCAGCTCGAAGCGGCCGCCGCGCTCCGCGTCCAGGATCGAGGCGAACACGCTCGGCGCGTCGAAGGCCGGGCAGCAGTACCAGTCGATCGTGCCGTCCGTCCCCACCAGGGCCACGCTGCGCAGGTCGCCGATCAGCCCGTGCTCGGCGATCGGCAGATACCGCCGCCCGTCCGCTGTTCCCCGCATGGCAGCCTCCCTGCCCTGGCGAGCGCCTGGCTATCAGCTTAGGCCCGCAGCCGGGAAGCGGCCGGGTGTCACACCGTGACGACCCGCAGCCCGGCCTCCTCGAAGCGGTGCAGCGTCTCCGCGTCGGCCGCCGTGTCCGTGACCAGCGTGTCCACCGCCTCGGCCGCGCAGATCCGGGCGAACGCCCGCTGGCCCAGTTTGCTGGAGTCGGCGGCCACGACCACACGCTCCGCGCGCTCGCACAGCAGCCGGTTGATCGCGGCCTCGGCCTCGTCGTGTGCCGCCGCCCCGTGCGTGACGTCGAAGGCGACCACGCCGAGCACCGCCACATCGACGGTGATCTGCCCGAGCACCCCGTCGGCGAGCGGCCCGACCAGCTCGTACGACTGCGCGCGGGCCACCCCGCCGGTCAGCACGATCTTGAACTGAGGCCGTACGGCCAGCTCGTTGGCGATGTTCAGCGCGTTCGTCACGACGGTCAGCGCGGGCGACCCGGACGCCAGATCCCCCCGCGCCGCCAGCGCCCGCGCCACCTCGGTGGTGGTCGTACCGCCGGTCAGCCCGACCGCCTCGCCGGGCGCGACCAGATCCGCCACCGCCTTCGCGATGCGCTGCTTCTCCGAGGCGTGCCGGGCCGTCTTGTAGCGCAGCGGCAGCTCGTACGACACTCCGTGCACGACCGCCCCGCCCCGGGTGCGTACGAGCATCTGCTGCTCGGCCAGCCCGTCGAAGTCGCGGCGGATCGTCGCGGCCGACACCCCCAGCTCCCCGGCCGCCTCCTCGACGTCCAGCCGGCCACGCTCCACGAGCAGGTCCAGCAGCGCCTTCCAGCGGGCGTCGCGCGACATCCGCACCTCCACGTCTCGATCTCCGGGCGACCCTAGCGCACCCGATCTCCCTCAATGCTTGATGTTGCTCGAAAGGTGGCGATACCTTGCAGGAACAATCAGAGTGGAGGGTGCGGCATGACGCATGTCGAGGACGAGCTGATCAGCCAGCCCGAGTGCTGGACACGCGCCGCCTCGGAGGCGGCGGGATACGCGCAGGTGCTGCCGGCGGCGGGGGAGCGGGTCGCGATCGTCGGCTGCGGCACCTCGTACTTCATGGCGCAGGCCGCCGCCGCCCTGCGCGAGGACGCCGGCCAGGGCGAGACCGACGCCTTCGCCGCCTCGGAATTCCCCTACGGCAGGGACTACGACCGGGTCGTCGCCCTCACCCGCTCCGGCACCACGACCGAAGTCCTCGACCTGCTCGGCAGGCTGAAGGGCCGCACCCGCACCACCGCGATCACCGCCGACCCGGACACGCCCGTGATGACGGCGGCCGACGAGCTCGCGGTGCTCGACTTCGCGGACGAACGCTCCGTCGTGCAGACCCGGTTCGCGACCACCGCCCTCACCCTGCTCCGCGCCCATCTGGGACTCCACCCCGACACGGCGGTCACCGACGCGCGCACCGCCCTGGCGGAGCCCCTGCCCGAAGGCCTGGTGGAATGCGCCCAGTTCACCTTCCTGGGCCGCGGCTGGACCGTCGGTCTGGCCAACGAGGCCGGGCTGAAGATGCGCGAGGCGTCGCTGTCCTGGGCGGAGGCCTACCCCGCCATGGAGTACCGGCACGGGCCGATCAGCGTCACCACCAGCGGAACCGCCACCTGGATGTTCGGAGACGCGCCGGACGGCCTCGCCGAACAGGTGCGGGGCACGGGCGCGTTGTGGCTCTCCGGAGCCCTGGACCCGCTCGCCGAACTCGTCCGCGCCCAGCGGCTCGCCGTCGCGGTCGCCGCCTCACGCGGCCTCGACCCGGACAGCCCACGCCATCTCACCCGCTCGGTGATCCTCACTCACTGACCTCGGTGATCCTCGTCCACCGACCCTGGAGGCACCGTGCCCCTCACCACCACCGGCGAACTCGTCACCCGCGCCGCCACGGCCCGCTCCGCCGTCGCCTCGTTCAACGTCATCACGCTGGAACACGTCGAGGCCGTCATCGCGGGTGCCGAGTCCGCGCACGCCCCCGTCGTGCTCCAGGTCAGCGAGAACGCGGTCAAGTTCCGCGGCGGGCAGCTGCTCCCGCTGGCCCGCGCGGCCGTCGCCGCGGCCGAACGCGCCGCCGTCCCGGTCGCGTTGCACCTCGACCACGTACAGAGCGACGCCCTGCTGTACCAGGCGGCAGAGGCCGGCTTCAGCTCCGTGATGTACGACGCGGCCCGGCTGCCCTACACCCAGAACCTCGCCACCACCCGGGCGGCCGTCGACTGGGCACACGCCCAAGGGCTCTGGATCGAGGCCGAGCTGGGACAGATCGGCGGCAAGAACGGCAGGCCCCCACTGGACGCGCACGCCCCCGGCGCCCGCACCGACCCCGACGAGGCCCGGGCCTTCGTCGCCGACTCGGGGGTGGACGCCCTGGCCGTCGCCATCGGCAGCGCCCACGCCATGACCACCCGCACCGCGACCCTCGACCACGCCCTCCTCAAACGCCTTTCGGCCGCCCTGGACGTCCCGCTCGTCCTGCACGGCTCCTCCGGCGTCCCGGACGCGGAACTCACCGCGGCCGTCGCGGGCGGCATCGCCAAGGTCAACATCGGCACGGCCCTGAACATCGCGCTGACCGGCGCCATCCGGGACTTCCTGGCCGAGCGCCCCGAGGCCGTCGACCCGCGCGGCTACCTCACGGTGGCGCGGGAGGCGATGACACGGGCGGTGGCGAGAGCCCTGAGGACGCTCGGTCCTGCTACCGCCTGACGGCCTTCAGCACCACGAACTTCGAGTCACTGGCGACCAGCCGGCTGTTGCCGAAGATCCGCCGCAGCGTGACGTGGTAGCCCAGATGCCGGTTGCCGATCACCCACAGCTCGCCGCCCGGCCGCAGCGCGCGCCGCGCCCCGGTGAACATCCGCCGGGCCGTGGCGTCCGTCGTCGCCTGGTGGGAGTGGAACGGCGGGTTGTTGAGGACCAGGTCGACGCTGCCCGACGGCACGCCGGCCAGCCCGTCGCCGACCCGGAACTCGGCGTGCCCCGGCACCCCGTTCGCCTTGTACGTCGCCTCCGCCGAGGCCACGGCCTGGAACGACTCGTCCACGAACAGCACCTCGGCCTCCGGGTCGGCCAGCGCCACCGCCGTACCGACCACGCCGTTGCCGCACCCCAGATCAACCACGCGTCGACTCCGGCCGTTCGGCAGCTGCCCGAGGAAGAACCGGGTGCCGATGTCGAGCCGGTCGGCGCAGAAGACCCCCGCGTGGTTGACGACGGTGGCTCCCGACGCCGGGCCGATGCCGTCCGGCAGCGTGTAGACGTACGGCCATGGACTGGCGGGCCGCTCCAGCGCGGGATCCGGCGCGCAGAAGATCAGCCGCGCCTTCCTCTCGGCGAGCGAGGTGCGGGTCGGGCCGAGGATCCGCTCGAACAACTGGAGCGTCGAGGTGTGGATCTCCTTCACCATCCCCGTGCCCACGACAACGGTCCCCGCGTGCACGGCCGGCGCCAGCCGCAGCAACTGGTCCTCCAGCAGCGCCAGGCTCTTCGGCACCCGCACCACGAGCACGTCGACGCGGTCGGGCGGCGGATCCTGCGTGGTGAGCAGCCGGACCGCGCCGGGCTCGACGCCGTGCCGCGCCAGGTTGGCCCGGGTCGCCTCCTGGGTCAGATGGGAATCCGTGATCTGTGTCGGCCCGTGCTCGGCGAGCGCCGTCACCAGCGCGCCCCACCGGTCCCCGACGACCACGACCGTGCCCGACAGCGGGACCCGCTCCCGCTCCAGGTGCCTCAGCACGTACTCGTCGGAAGCGTCCCAGGCACGCAGCCTGTCACGCGGGTCCTCGGGGAAACGGGTCAGCGCGAACTCGCCCCACGGCGTCGTCATACGGTCGTTCATCGTGCGTCAAGGCTAGCCGAGCCGCAGCTCAGGCCGTGTCGGGCAGGATGGGAAGCATGGACGGCGAGCTGTTCCCCAGGGCCCGGACGCAGGTGGCACCCGGCGCGGTGCACCTACCGGACTGGCTGGACGCCGAGCGCCAGCGGGAGCTGCTGGACGCCTGCCGGGAATGGGCCCGCCCACCCGCCGGGCTGCGCACGGTCCGCACACCCGGCGGCGGCACCATGACCGCCCGGCAGGTCTGTCTGGGCTGGCACTGGTACCCGTACGCCTACGCCCGCACGGTGGCCGACGGCGACGGCGCCCCGGTCAAGCCGTTCCCCGAGTGGCTCGGTGAGCTGGGCCGCCGAGCGGTCCGGGACGCCTTGGGCGACCCGCTGACGGCTGCCCACGACATCGCACTGATCAACTTCTACGACGGCGACGCCCGCATGGGCATGCACCGCGACAGCGACGAGAAGTCGGACGCGCCGGTGGTGTCGCTGAGCCTCGGCGACACCTGCGTCTTCCGCTTCGGCAACACCGAGACCCGTACCCGGCCCTACACCGACGTCGAGCTGCGCAGTGGCGACCTGTTCGTCTTCGGCGGCCCGTCCCGGCTCGCCTACCACGGCGTTCCCCGGGTACACGGGGGCACGGCGCCGCCCGGACTAGGCCTGGCCGGACGGCTCAACATCACGCTCCGGGTCAGCGGTCTGTAGGCCGCGGGTCCGGCGGATCATGGGAGACTCGCCCTCATGAGCGGGAAGGCGGACCCCCGGCCGGCGGGGGACGGGAGCACCTCGAGGACGCGGCTGGACCGGGGGCGCGGAGCGCTCGGACCCGCGCTGGAACTCGTCCACACCGGACGCGCGCCGACCCGGGCCGTACTCACCGCCGAGCTCGGAGTGACCCGGGCGACGGCCGGCGCGGTCGCCGCCGAGCTGGAGGCCCTCGGGCTGATCCGCGTCGACGCCCGGCCCGGCGCGGCGGCCGGATCCCAGGGCAGGCCCTCGCACCGGCTGGCCGTCGCCGAGAACGGGCCCGTCGCCCTCGCCGCGCAGGTGCACGCCGACGGGTTCCGGGCGGCGCTCGTCGGGCTGGGCGGCCGGATCGTCGCCACCGCGCCCGGCTGCGAGGTCGTCGACGCGGACCCGGCGAAGGTGCTCGCGTCCGTCGTCACGGCAGGCGCCGAGTTGCTGCGGGAGACGGGGCTCCGCTGCGTGGGCGCCGGACTCGCCGTCCCCTCCGCGGTGGCCGAACCCGAGGGCCTGGCGCTCAACCCGCTCCATCTGGCCTGGCCCGCGGGCGCGCCCGTCCGCGACATCTTCGCCGAGCAGGTGCGCGCGGCCGGCATCGAGGGACCCGCCTTCGCCGCGAACGACGTCAACCTCGCCGCGATCGCCGAGCACCGGCACGGCGCCGGGCGGGGCGCCCGCGACCTGCTGTGCGTCGCCACCGGCCACCGGGGCGTCGGCGGTGCGCTCGTCCTCGACGGCCGCCTCCACAGGGGCAGTTCGGGCCTCGCCCTCGAGGTCGGACACCTCACCGTGCACCCCGAGGGCCGCCCCTGCCACTGCGGCAGCCGCGGCTGCCTCGACGTGGAGACCGACCCGCTGGCCTTCCTCACGGCGGCGGGCCGCGACCCGGGCCCCGAGATGTCCCTGCTCCAGCAGTCCATCGACCTGGTCCGCCACCACTACGACGACCCGGGCGTACGCTCCGCCACCGAGGCCCTCATCGACCGGCTCGGCCTCGGACTCGCGGGCCTGGTCAACATCCTCAACCCGGACCGCATCATCCTCGGCGGGCTCCACCGCACCCTCCTGGACGCCGACCCCGACCGCCTCCGCGCGGTCGTCGCCGACCGCAGCCTCTGGGGCCAGAGCGGCGGCGTCCCCATCCTGCCGTGCACCCTCGACCACAACAGCCTGGTCGGCGCGGCGGAACTGGCGTGGCAGCCGGTGCTGGACGATCCCCTCGGTGCGCTCACCTAGGGCCCAGGCCACTCGGCGCGCTCACCTGGGCCAGACTCCACAACGCCGCCACCGACGGCCGCCGCAGATCGGCCCGCCGAACGCACAGCCCGATCGGAAACGGCTCCGGCGCCGGATCGGCGGGCACCACCACCAGCCGGTCCCGCACCGCACTGTGCTCCAGCACCAGGCGCGGCACCACACCCGTACCGCAGCCCAGCGCGACCAGCGTCAGCAGCCCTTCGTGGCCGTCCGGTTCACAGGCCACGTCGGGTGCCGTACCCCGCGTGCGGAACCACCGGTCGGCCGCATCGCGGACCAGACCGCGCTGGGGGAGCACGAACGGACCGTCGAGTCCGGGATCGGGACGGTCCCTGGCCGTGACGAGGACCAGATCCGTGACCGCGACCGTACGGCTCACCAGCGCTTCCGGCAGCCTCGGCGGGATCCCCGCGACGGCCGCGTCCACCTCACCCTCGTCCAGCCGGGCCAGGGCCGCCGCCGCGTCACCCGTGCGCAGATCGAGCCGGACCCGGGGATGCGCGGCACGGAAGGGACCCAGCAGGTCCGGCAGCAGCGCCTGGCACGCCGTCACCGTGGCGAACACGGCCAGGCGGCCGGTGAGCCGGGCCGGGTCGGGGTGCTCCTCGCGGTACGAGCGCCACAACTCCAGGGCCTGGACGGCGTACTCGCGAAACCGGTGCCCCTCCGCCGTGAGCGACACCCCGCGCGGTCCGCGGTCGAACAGCCGGTGCCCGAGGCCGGCCTCGAGCCGCTGCACGGTCCGGGTCAGCGTCGCCGGGCTGACGTGGCAGTCCAGGCTTGTCCGGCCGAAGTTGAGCGTCTGCGCCAGATGCAGGAACAGCCGCAGCTCCCGATGATCGTCCCGCACGGGTGACCTGGCCCTTTCACTGGGTGCAACACCGCGCTGCACAAGTTGCGCTTGCTGCAAGGATCCGGCCGAGCCTACAACTCGACCATGACCTCGACGACCACGTACACCTCCCGCGTCTTCCCGCTCGACACCATGGACGTGCCCGGCGGCACCGAGACCGTCCTGCACGGCGGGCGGCACCTCTTCCCGCTCCTCCCGCAGGCATTCGCCGGTGTCCGCCGCATCGGCGTCATCGGCTGGGGCCCTCAGGGACGGGCCCAGGCCCTCAACCTGCGCGACTCCCTAGCCGGCACCGGCATCCGGGTCACCGTCGGGCTGCGCCCCGGCTCCGGCTCCCGCGCCGACGCCCGAGCCCACGGCTTCACCGAGGACGACGGCACGCTCGGCGACTGGCTCGAGGTCGTGGCGGGCAGCGACCTGGTGATCCTGCTGATCGCCGACGCCGCGCTCGCCGCGCACCACCAGGAGATCTTCGCCGCGTTGCGGCCGGGGGCCGTCATCGGCCTCTCGCACGGCTTCCTGCTCGGCCATCTCCGGGAAACCGGCGGGCAGTTCCCGTCAGGGCACGGGGTGATCGCCGTGTGCCCCAAGGGCATGGGCGACTCCGTGCGGCGCCTCTACGAGCAGGGCACGCACATCAACGGCGCCGGGATCAACAGCAGTTTCGCCGTGCACGCCGATCCCGACGGGCGGGCCGTCGACCTGGCGCTCGGCTGGTCCGTGGCGCTCGGCTCGCCCTGCACCTTCCGCACCACCCTCGACAGCGAGTACCGCTCGGACATCGTCGGCGAACGCGCCATCCTGCTGGGCGCCGTCCACGGCATCGTCGAGAGCCTGTACACCCGCTGCCGCCTGGCCGGCGACGACGAGGTGACGGCGTACGAGCGCTGCTGCGAGAACATCACCGGCCCCATCGCCCGCACCATCTCGCAAGCCGGGCTGCGAGCCGTGCGCGAGAGCCTCGACCCGGCCGGCCGGGACGTCTTCGACCGGGCGTACACGGCCACGTACACCCCCGCGCGCGAGATCGTCGCCGAGATCTACGACGAGGTCGCCGACGGCACCGAACTGCGCAGCGTGACGCTTGCCGAACGGCGGCTCGGCGCCCGCCCGATGAGCGGGATCGGGGGATCCCCGATGTGGTCGGTGAGCGACCGGGTGCGGGCCCGGCGCGGCACCCGTGACCTGCCCGTCGACCCGTTCACCGCCGGCGTGTTCGTCGCCACCATGACGGCCCAGGTCGACGAGTTCGCCGACCGCGGACACCCCTGGTCGGAGATCGTCAACGAGTCCGTCATCGAGGCCGTCGACTCCCTGCTGCCGTACATGCACGCCCGGGACGTGGCGTACATGGTCGACAACTGCTCCCGCACGGCCCGCCTCGGCGCGCGTCGCTGGGGTCCCCGCTTCCAGGCGGCGTACGAGCAGATCGCCTACCCGGCCGCCGGGCACCCGGCGGATGCGGCTCTCCTGGACGCTTTCGACAGTCACCCCGTGCACGAGGCGCTGGCCGCGGCGGCGAAGCTGCGGCCGTCCGTGGACATCTCGGTGAGCTGAACCGGCACAAAGGCGTGGTGGGACAGGCGTGCCCGCGCCGCTTCCGGGAAGGCTCGCCGCTGAGCGGGCAGGCTGGTTCGCAGGCAGTACGCCGCACCGCACCACCGAGGAAGTTGAGCGCAATGACCGACAAGCTCACCGTGAGCGTCCTGGGCACCGGCATCATGGGCGCGGCCATGGCCCGCAACGTCGCCCGGGCCGGACACACCGTCCGCGCCTGGAACCGCACGCGCGCCAAGGCCGAGCCGCTGGCCGCCGAGGGCGTGCGGATCGTCGACACGCCCGCACAGGCGGTGCGGGACGCCGATGTCGTCCTGACCATGCTCTACGACGGCCCGGCCGCCCTGGAGACGATGCGCGAGGCCGCCCCGGCCCTGCGCCCCGGCATCGCGTGGGTGCAGTCCACCACCGCCGGTGTCGAGGGCATCGCCGACCTGGCCGCCTTCGCCCGCGAGCACGGCCTGGCCTTCTACGACGCGCCCGTCCTGGGCACGCGTCAGCCCGCCGAGGCCGGGCAGCTGACCGTGCTCGCCGCCGGCCCCGCCGAAGGACGGGACAGGGTGACGCCGGTCTTCGACGCCGTCGGGGCCCGCACGGTGTGGGCCGGCGAGGACGGGGCCGCGGGCGGCGCCACCCGGCTGAAGCTGGTCGCCAACAGCTGGGTCCTCGCGGTCACGGCCGCCGCCGGTGAGGCCCTGGCGCTGGCCAAGGCCCTCGACGTCGACCCGCACAGCTTCTTCGACATCGTCGCCGGCGGCCCGCTCGACATGGGCTATCTGCGCGCCAAGTCCGAGCTGGTCCTCGGCGACCGGCTCACGCCGCCGCAGTTCGCGGTGACCACCGCCGCCAAGGACGCCCGCCTGATCGTCCGGGCCGGTGCGGACAACGGCGTCCGACTGGACGTCGCAGAGGCGGCCGCCACCCGAATGGAGCGTGCCGCCGCCCAGGGCCACGGCGACGAGGACATGGTCGCCGCCTACTTCGCCAGCTTCGACGAGAAGCCGTCCACCTGATCGACCACGGAGGTTCCCCGTATGTCCAAGCCGCCGCTGCCGCCCGAGGCCGACGCCCTGCTGAGCCGGCCCAACCCGTGTGTCATGGCCACGCTGCGCTCCGACGGGACGCCCGTCTCCACCGCCACCTGGTACCTGTGGAAGGACGGCCGCGTCCTGATCAACCTCGACGAGGGCCGCGTTCGCCTCAAGCATCTGCGCCGTGACCCGCGCGTCACCCTCACCGTGCTCGCCGGCGACGACTGGTACACCCACGTCACCCTGATCGGCCGGGTCACCGAGATGTACGACGACGAGGGCTTGGCCGACATCGACCGCCTAGCCCGGCACTACATCGGAAAGCCCTACCCCGACCGGGTCCGCCCCCGGGTCAGCGCCTGGATCGAGGTCGACCGCTGGCACGGCTGGGGCGAGCTGAAGGACAGTGACCAGGCCGGAGGCTGAGGCCCACGACCCCGCCGGTCAGCGCCACTCCACCGCGAACGCCCGGCCCGGGTTCTCCGTGAGGATGCGCCCCACCAGATCCTCGCCCACGGCATGGACCAGCCGGGGCCGCACCCGGCGCAGCAGATACGGCATCCCGGGGCCGCCGTCCACCGAGCGGGCGGCGGCCGTGGTGGTGTCGGCGCCCAGCAGCACCCGGTCGCCGAACCCGGCGTCGGCGAGGGCCCGTACGGCGTCAGGCATCCGCCAGTCCGTGGCGTGATGGGCGTGTGACGGCCCGTCGAAGGCCAGATAGCAGCCGGACTCCGCCGCCTGCCGATGCGTCACGAGGTCGGGGGAGCGGTTGAGATGCCCGAGCACCACACGGTGCGGCGGCACCCCCAACTCCCCGCACAGCAGGTCCAGTACGTCGAGCGCGCCCGTGCCCAGCTCCAGATGCACGGCGACGGCCGCCCCCGTGGCGTGATGCGCCTCGGCCGCCGCCGCCATGGTCCAGCGGGCATGGGCGTCCAGGGCGTGGAACCCGCCCGCGACCTTGACGAGACCCGCCCGCACCCCCGACACTCCGATGCCCTCGGTGAGTTCGGAGACGAAGAGGTCGGCGAGCCGGCCCCGCAGCCCGGCGAGTGTGTCCTCGTCGTAGTGCACGGCCTGGTGCAGACCCGTCGCGGCGACCATGTGCACGCCGGTCTCCCGGGACAGCGGCGGCAGATCGGCGGCCCGTCGCCCCAGCCCGTACGGCGTCCACTGCACCACGGACCCGCCGCCCCGCTCCCGGAACGCGGCCAGCTCCCGCTGCGCAGCTCCTGGCCGGGCAGCCGGGGGCTGCCGAAGAACAGATGGTCGTGGGCGTCGCACACGCCCAGGTCTCCAGGGGGTACGTCCCCCAGCACCGTGCGTATCGCGGTCACCACTGGCGCCCTCGGGGCAGCCGCTCCCGGCCCGGCGCCGACAGGTGCAGCACCTCGAAGACGTCACCGTCGGCCTCGGGCGTGTCGTGCTCCCAGAGCGAGAAGTGCACCAGCTCCCACCGGCTCGTGTCGACGGCGGCCGCGGCGAGCAGGACCCCGTCCTCCGCCGCCAGCCGCCGGGTCTCGCCCACCGCGTCCGCCACGACATCGGCCAACAGCCCTCCGTCAGGTACCCGTTGGCGGTTCCGCACCGCGAACCGCGCCCGAGACCCGCCCCCTTCCTCGTACGCGAGCCCCGTCCACTGCCGCACGGACGGCCGTCCGAAGTCGTCACCGAACCGCTGGAACCCACCGCCCCACAGGAAGGAGTTCATGCCTTCCACGGTGTTCCACAGATAGCAGGGCGCGTACTGATTGACCGGCGAGCCGCGCAGACCGCGCTCGCGCACCAGATAGGCCTTGAGGCCGAGCCCGTCCCAGTCGTCGAGCAGCCGCCCCACACGGGCGACCCGGGCGCGGATGACGCCCATGTCGTAGTCGGCCGGCAGGGTGAGTTCGTACTGCATGGCGTGCACGGAAGCCTCCTCAGGCGGGACGGGGTGCCAGCAGCGAGAGCAACCCCCGTACCCCCGCGTCGAACGCGGCGGGGGAGCCGGAGGCGCGGGCGAGGACATAGCCGCCCTGGACCGTGGCCACGACCGCCGCCGCGATCTCCTCGCCGTCCAGCGAGGACACGAACTGGCCCTGCTCCTTGCCCTCCTCGACGAGCCCGGCGATCCGCCCCCGGATCCAGTCCAGGGTCCCCTCGACCGGGGCGCGCAGTTCGTGGCTCGCGATCACGTCCGGGTCCATGGTCAGCCGGCCGATCGGGCAGCCCCGCAGCACGTCCCGCTCGCGGCGCAGATACGCCTCGACGCGTTCGTACGGCGTTCCGGGGCCGTCGAGTACTCCCTCGGCGGCAGCCCGCAGCTCCTCGGCGGTCCGCCGGATCGCGGCCAGTGCGAGGTCGGGCTTGCCCTTGAAGTGGTGGTACATGCTGCCCTGCCCGGCGTCCGCGCGCTCCAGGATCGCCTTGGGGCTCGTGCCCACATAGCCGCGCTCCCACAGCAGCTCGCGGGTGGACTCGATCAGCCGTTCCGAGGTGCTCATGCCCTGACTGTACATACTGGTAGTTACAGAGACCAGTACTCCCGGTGGGGTACGCGTACTGCCGCTGTCCGTACGACGACCCGGGGCCCCTCACGGGGCGATCCTCGGAAGCGCACACGGAACATCGCGGCAACGCATCCGAGGAGTTGGACGACATGCAGACCCTGGCGAACTTCGGTGACGGCGGGCCCGGCCCCTGGATCCTGTTCTTCCCGTTGATCTGGGCGCTGGTGATCGGCGGCGGCGTCGTGCTGCTGCGCCGCACCGTGTGGAGCGGACGCCGGGGCGCCCCCTGGCGGCAGCCCGCCGTCGAGAACGACTCGCCCATCGCCGTGCTCGGCCACCGCTTCGCCTCCGGCGAGATCGACGAGGACGAGTACTGGCGCCGACTGTCCGTACTGAACGAGGAGTTCGGGCGCTCGGCCAAGGGCGGTGGCGCCTGAGCACCCTGACCGAACACGTCGACTCGGAGTGACCGCCGTGCGAGGGGTGGTCACCGCCCGGTCAACCGGCAACGGCGGACCGGGCGGGAGTATGGTCGGGCCGCAGCCCGTCGGCGGAGGGCCCGACTTCCGCGAACCTGCGCGCGGGCTTGTCCAGGACGGCGCGGCGCGCCCGGCGCGACGGCGCCGCCACCACGGCGGTCGGCAGGGTGAACCACACGACCTTGCCGGACTCGCCGTCGGGCCGGACGCCCCAGCTCTCGCTCATGGCGGCCACCATCGCGAGCCCGCGCCCGCAGGTCGCCAGCGGCGCGATGTCCTGAGGATCCTCCACCACGGGCATCCGCGGATCGTGGTCGTGCACCGAGACCGTGAGCCGGTCGAGGAGCAGCTCTATCTCCACGGTGCAGGTCTTGTCGGGCTGGGCATGCCGGTGGACGTTGGACAACAGCTCCGTCACACCGAGCGAGGCCCGGTCGATCAGGGCGTCCAGATGCCAGTAGCGCAATTGCGCAGATACGATTCTGCGGACCTGGCCGATCCGCGACGGCAAAGCTTGAAGCTCCACCGTGCAGTGTCTGCTTGGGTAGCTGATCACGGCTGCGACTCCCCGACGTGAGGTCCGGAAGAACACGGAGTTCGGATCCAGCAGGGCGCCTTCATGGCACTGCCGCCCGCTGTCGTGGCCGGCGGGCTGGTTCGCAGCGTTATCGCCGGTAAACCCAGAGTGACGTGAGACCAGAGTGACGCAGGGGGTGAGGTACCGCAACTCGCGGACATCTCAGTCGCCACGCCCCGCCGCTCGGCGCACGGCCTCGATGAAGCGCCGTGCCGCGGGCGGCCCCGGCTCGCCCGGGGCGGGGTCGTGATCGCCCAGGGTGAGCAGGTATCGATTGCCGTTGAGATCCGCCGTGGCCCGGTCATCGGGGCCGAACCAGGGCTTGGACGCGCGCACCGCCTGTACCGGCGCGCTGTCGATCTCACTGCCGTAACTGGTCAGCAGCTCGAGCCGGCCGTCGCTGATCCGGACCTGTCCGGCCCGGGTGAGCGAACGCAGCCGCTTCCCGATCCGCACGCCCGTGGCCCTGAACTCCGGCTCCGCCATGCCACCCGCCCCCTTGTGCGCCTCGGTGTACCGGCCCGCGCTCCCCGCGGCGCCCGGTACGGCTCGTCTTCTGATCCAGTGTGCCTCGGAAGGCTGCTCCGGCGGTGCGTCGCACCCTGCCGGTACCCCGTGCGGGGCCTTGGTCCCGCGGTGAAGTCTGCCCGCACCCGGCGTCGAGCACCAGTGCGTGCGACCCCCTCGCCGGGGGCGCCCGCAGCACATCCGCGAATGCGCCCCCGGGACCGCGCGCCCCCTTGCCCCGGCCTCTGCCCCAGGGGGCGCTTTGGGGGGCTCAAAGATGCGTTTATGCAGGTGAGAAGCGTGCGGAAGCTGCATATCATCGAGGTGTCGGCCGCGCGACGTGCCGTCGGCGCGCAGCGTTAGGAGCACCCTCGTGAGCACTCCCCAGCAGACCCGGACCGGCGTGACCCTCGACGTCGACCACAGCGACGCCGGCTACCGCGCGTGGCTGAAAGAGGCCGTCCGCAGGGTCCAGGCCGACGCCAACCGCTCGGCCGACACACATCTGCTCCAGTTCCCCCTGCCGGAGCGCTGGGGCATCGACCTGTACCTGAAGGACGAGTCCACCCATCCCACCGGCAGCCTCAAGCACCGGCTGGCCCGCTCCCTCTTCCTCTACGGCCTGTGCAATGGCTGGATCCGGCCGGGCAGACCCGTGATCGAGGCCTCCAGCGGTTCCACGGCCGTCTCCGAGGCGTACTTCGCGAAGCTCATCGGCGTTCCCTTCATCGCCGTCATGCCGCGCACGACGAGCGCGGAGAAGATCCGCCTCATCGAGTTCCACGCCGGACGGTGCCACTTCGTGGACGACCCTCGCACGATGTACGAGGAGTCCGCCCGTCTCGCGGCGGAGTCCGGCGGCCACTACATGGACCAGTTCACCTACGCCGAGCGGGCCACGGACTGGCGCGGTAACAACAACATCGCCGAATCCACCTTCCGCCAGCTGCGCCTGGAGCGGTATCCCGAGCCGGCGTGGATCGTCGCCACGGCGGGCACCGGCGGTACCTCGGCGACCCTCGCGCGCTACATCCACTACATGCAGTACGACACGCGCGTCTGCGTCGCCGACCCGGAGAACTCCTGCTTCTTCGACGGCTGGACCACCGGTGATCCGCATGTCGCGTGCGACTCCGGCTCCCGGATCGAGGGCATCGGCCGGCCCCGTATGGAACCGAGCTTCGTGCCGGGCGCGATCGACCGCATGATGAAGGTGCCCGACGCGGCCAGTGTCGCCGCCGTACGGGCACTGGAGCGCGCCATCGGCCGCAGGGCGGGCGGCTCCACGGGCACGGGTCTGTGGGGCGCGCTGAAGATCGTCGCCGAGATGGTGTCCGAGGGGCGGCAGGGGAGTGTCGTGACCCTGCTGTGCGACCCGGGGGACCGGTATCTCGACAAGTACTACTCGGACAGCTGGCTGGCCGCCCAGGGGCTGGACATCGCGCCGTACACCGCCGCGATCGACTCGCTGCTGGAGACGGGCGTCTGGCCGGACTGAGACCGGCCCCGCGGCGTCAGGCCGCCAGCCTCCGGTCCAGCGCCGTCATGGCATCCCGGAAGGCGCGCGCCTGGGCGATCCGTATCGGCTTCATGGCGAGCCGGTACGCGGCCGTCCCGTCGGTGGCGAAGGTCCACCGCACGCGGGTGCCGTCGCCGGCCGGCGCGAGCCGCCACTCCTCGACGATCGCCCGCACCCCGGGCACGTTGGTGACGTCGACTCGGTAGGCGTACACCTCGGGTTCCTTCGCCGCGATGACGGACTCACGGAAACGGACGCCCCCGCTGAGCGTGATGTCGCGGCCCGCACCCCCGTCGATCTCGCGGGCGGCCGTCACCTGGGGAAACCAGTCGACCCAGCCGGGCACGTCCGCCAGCGCACGGTAGACCGCTTCGACCGGAGCCGAGATCACCATCGCGGAGACATGCCGCACGGGCGCGATCCCGGCGAAGTCGAGCCCGACGGGGCGCAGACGGTGAGGCATGGACGAGGCCCTCCTCGCACGGGCGATGACCGGATGCGTCACCCTAGCTGGCGGCCCGTCAGATGTCTGCCCCCTCCTCGGGCTCCCCGGCCACCACCAGTCGCCGCAGATGCTCCACGACCACGCCGCGCGCCTCGTCCGGCAGGCCGGCGTCCGTCACGAGCGTGTCGATCCGCTCCAGCGAGGCGAACGAACTCAGGCCCACCTTGCCCCACTTGGTGTGGTCGGCGACCACCACCACCCGCCGGGCCGACTGCACCAGCCGCCGGTTCGTCTCAGCCTCCGCGAGGTTCGGCGTCGACAGACCGGCCTCGACCGATATGCCGTGCACACCGAGGAACAGCAGGTCGAAGTGGAGCGCCGCGATCGCCTGGTCGGCCACCGGCCCCACCAGCGAGTCGGACGGAGTGCGCACCCCACCGGTCAGCACGACCGTGGCAGCTCCCTGCCGAGGGCCCGAGGTGCGCTGCGCCGCGTGGAAGACGTCCGCCACCCGCACCGAGTTGGTGACCACGGTCAGATCCGGCACGTCCTGCAACTGGTGAGCGAGCGCGAAGGTCGTCGTCCCGCCGGACAGGGCGATCGCCGCGCCCGGCGCGACCAGCTTGGCCGCGGCCCGCGCGATGTCCTCCTTGGCCGTCAGCTCGAGGCCCGACTTGGCCTCGAAGCCCGGTTCGTGCGTACTCGCCTCGACCACCGGTACCGCGCCGCCGTGCACCTTCTCCAGCACGCCCTGACGGGCCAGCGCGTCGAGATCGCGGCGGACCGTCATGTCCGACACGCCGAGCTTGCGGGTCAGCTCGTTGACCCGTACACCGCCCCGGCGGCGGACCTCGTCGAGGATCAGGGATCGCCGCTGCTCCGCGAGGAGGTTCTGATTCTCGCTCACGTACGCTCCGGTCCTTTCGCCTCAATGCCGTCCGACTCGCCCAGCACACCCGCCCCCACTAGGACATTCTCCCCCGGGCTCCGGTGCGCGGACGTCTCATCCTCGCATGTCGCGGAGCGGGCGGCGCCACCGACCACTCGTCGCGCACATGTCACTTGGGGCTCAGCTGTCGCTGCCCCGCATCACGGATCGGGGAGATTCCGTGACAGGAGGTGTGCGGCGCCGCAGAAGTGGAGATCCTTGTGCCCGCACGGACAGAGCCGACGGCGTGTCACGGGGGAAGTGCGAATCAGTGGAACGCGCGCAGGAACATGTCTCGACCGGCGGGCCGGACCAGCCCGCCCGGCGGCCCGGCGAGACCGGGACCGCCCTGGAACTCCTGGTCCACGGTGTGGGCGGCACCACGCCGCAGGACATGCTCAACGATCCGCGCACGGTGCGGATCACCGGCGACAACATCGCGGCCGTCTTCCGCCGCGCCGACGACGTCGACGCGGAGACCAGCCCCGACGCCCACCGCCGCGACGGACCGGTGCCCGAGGCCTACGTCTGGTGCAACCTCACCTCCGGAAACGGCACCCGCGCCCTGTGGCTGTTGCTGCTGCCGTTCATGGTCGTCAACCTCGCCCACTGGATGCGCCCCACCGCCCGCGGCCGAAGACGCACGGTGCGCCTCTACGGCCTCCTGGTGCGGCTGGCGGGACTCACCCTGACCGTGCTGCTCGTCGCGGCGGCCTGCGAGGTCGCCCTCGACCTGGCGGCATGGCAGTGCGCGGGCACCTTGGCGTGCGCCGACCGCCACTCCTGGCTGGGCTTCCTCTCACCCACCGTCTCGGACGGCGGCTGGTGGAGCAGCCCCGGCCGCAGGCTCGCCCTCGCCGCCTTCGTCCCCACCGCGCTGACCGCCCTGCTCTGGTACCTGTCCAAGCGCACCTGGACCGACTACGAGTCCCAGCAGCCGATCGAACGCGACCCCGAGCCCCACGACGACGGCAGCCCGACCGCGCTGGGCCGGCCCGGGTTCTGGTACGGACGCCGCCTGGTGGCCCGGCTGCGCGCCGCGCACACCGCCGCCGGACTGATCACCGTCGCGGCCGCGGTCGTCGGCGCCGCAGCCCGCCGCGACCGTGAGCCCGGCGGCCCCGCCGTACTGAACATCCTGGGCCTGCTCCTGGAGGCGGCCCTCGCGGCCTGCGCGGTCGCCGTGGTCTGGGTCGTCTGCCGCCGGGGCCGCAGCGAGCGGCGCCTCGACCGGCAGCTCGACGAACGTTTTGTACGACGCCTGCCGCTCGCCGCGCTCGTCCTGCTCGGCCTCGCCCTGCTGTACGCCGGGTGGGAGCGCCCCGGCTGGGAATCGGCCGGGCGGCTGCCGGGCGACCTGACCTTCGGCGGCATCGCGCTGGTACAGGGGCTTCTCGTGATCGTCCTCGCCGGCGTCGCCCACGCCCTGCACCGCACCGACCCCGACCGGCGGGCCGTGCTGCGCGGCCTCGGCGGACCGGCCGTCGCGATGCTCGCCTGCGCCCTGGGCGGGGTGATGTCCGGCGGTGTGTCCCAGCGCGTGTCCGACTGGCTGGACGGCACGGGCACGTCGATCGACGGCCCACCGGTCCTGCTGACCTGGCAGGCGTCCGTCATCCCGCCCCTGATCGTGGTGCTCCTGGTGCTCTTCGGCTGGCTGGCCCGGCGCGCCTGGCAGCTGGCCCGGGCCGAGCGCGAGGCCGTGGCACGCGACTACCCGGACGAGGCCCAGGACCGCGCCCGCACCCGCCGTATCGCCTACACCCGCGCGATGGCCGCGCTCACCGACCGGGGACCGCGCATCGTCGCCGTCACCTCCGGTGTCACCCTGCTGCTCGGCGCCGGAGCCCTGGTGGGCGCCCTGACCACCGATGAGACACCCGGGGAGGCCGCACAGGGCGCCTACCCCGTCGTCCACGGCGCCGCGGAGACCGCCCAGGCCCTCGGCTCCTGGCTGATCGGCCTCGGCTTCATACTGTTCGTCACCTGGGGCCGGCGCGCCTACAAGGACGCGGCGGCCCGCCGCACCATCGGCATCCTCTGGGACGTCGGCACCTTCTGGCCGCGCGCCGCCCACCCCTTCGCCCCGCCCTGCTACGCCGAACGCGCCGTGCCCGACCTGACCTGGCGGATGGCGACCTGGACCCGGACCACCGGTGGACGGCTGGTCATCTCCGGGCACTCGCAGGGCAGCGTGCTCGCCGCGGCGGCGGCCTGGCAACTCGCCCCGTCCGCCCGCAAACGCGTCGCCCTGCTGACCTACGGCTCCCCGCTGGAGCGCCTCTACGGCCGCTGGTTCCCCGCACACTTCGGCCCCGCCGCGCTCAGCTCACTGCACCGGGAGGTCGACTGCTGGCGCAACCTCTACCGGCTCACCGACCCCATCGGTGGCCCGATGCGCCTGCCCGGCGACAGCGGCCACCAGGTCGACCACGGCCCTCTGAAGGACCCCCTCGCCTACGGCCGCACAGATCTGCTGCCGCTGCCCGCGCCGATCCTCGGCCACTCCGACTACCAGGCCGACCCGGCGTTCGCCGAGGAACGCCGCAAGCTGCTGGCCCGACTGCGGCCGGGCCTGCCGGCACCCCGGCATCCCGGCGAGCCGCCCTGCCCGGGCCCTGAGGAGGACCCTCAGAGCAGCTCGGGCAGATCCTCGTCGTAGAGCAGCGTCAGATCGTCCGTGCTCGGCTCCGCGACCTGGGCGACCCGGCTCGCGTGCCGCTCCACCATCGCCTCGAACGTCTGCCGCGCGGTACGGCCGTTGCCGAACGCCGGGCCCTTGGGGAGCTCCGTGAAGTACTTCCCCAGGGCCTCGGCGGCGCCCGGCGCCAGCCGGTACTCGTGCTCCTCGGCCTGCTGCTCCACGATCCGCAGCAGGTCCTCGGGGCCGTAGTCGCTGAAGGTGATGGTCCGTGAGAAGCGGGACGCGACACCCGGGTTGACCGACAGGAAGCGCTCCATCTCGGCCGTGTAGCCCGCGACGATCACCACGACCGCGTCCCGGTGGTCCTCCATCAGCTTCACCAGCGTGTCGATGGCCTCCTTGCCGAAGTCGCGGCCCGCGTCCTCGGGGGACAGCGCGTACGCCTCGTCGATGAACAGCACGCCGCCGCGCGCCTTCTCGAAGGCTTCCTGGGTGCGGATCGCGGTCGAGCCGATGTGCTCGCCCACCAGATCGACCCGGGACACCTCGACCAGGTGACCCTTCTCCAGCACCCCGAGGGAGGCGAGGATCTCGCCGTACAGCCGTGCGACCGTCGTCTTGCCGGTGCCGGGGGAGCCGGTGAAGACCAGGTGCCGCTTGACCGACGCCGCCTTCAGGCCCGCCTGCTGCCGGCGCCGGCCGACCTCGATCATGTCGGTGAGGGCACGCACCTCGCGCTTGACGCTCTCCAGGCCCACCAGCGCGTCCAGTTCACCGAGGACGGCCTTGGAGGTGCGGGACGGCTGCTCGGGCTCCACGGCCGGGGCCGGGGGCGCGGGTTCGGCGCGCTGCTCCGGGAGGGCGCCCAGCAGACCGGGGGAGTGGTTCACCGTCTGCACGGCCGTCTCCCGCGCGGCGGGCGCTCTGAGCCCCGCGCTCTCGTCGCTCGTGCAGTCCTCCACCACGGGGCCCGTGCCGGACGTCGCGTCCGCGCCGCTGTCCGCGAACTCGTAGCCGCCGCGCGTGCACCGCTCCGTGCGGCACTTCCTGAGCGTCGTACGGCTGCCGTCGATCACATGGAAGCCGTAGCCGCCGCTGCCCGTCACCCGGCAGTTCTGGAAGCTGCCGCGGCCGCCGGCCGAGACATAGACCCCGGCTTCCGCGGGGGAGTCGATGGTGCAGCGCTCCACGGTGGGGTCGGCGCCCTTGGTGACGATGACGCCGGTCTGGGTGCCGTCCAGCGTGCAGTTGCTCAGGGTGCCGCCGCTGCCGTGGTCGCGGAACCAGGCGCCCGTCGCCGCGTCCCGGATCCGGCAGTCGTCCAGCTGGGCGGTCGCGCCGTCGCTCACCGACACGGCCGTGTTGCGCACCTGCGACAGGTCGCTGTCGACGACGTCCGCGCGCGAACCGCGGTCGAGGACGAACAGCGCGTCCGGTACGTCGTGCACCCGGCACGAGTCGAGCACCGCCGTGGCACCGTCGCTCACCCACACCGCCGGGTAGTCGCCCGTGCTGTCGAAGATCTCGCACTGGTTGGCGTCCACGCGTGTGCCCGGGTCCCACACCGACAGGCCGTTGCGCCCGAACTGCCGCACCGTGGTGCGCGTCAGCGTGAGGACCGAACGCGAGCGCAGATCGACCGCGTTCTCCGGGATGTCGTGGATACGGCAGTCGGCGAGCGTCAGCACGGCGTCCGTGTCCAGCGTGACGCCGTCGGCCGTCGTCCGGTGCACATCGCAGTCCGTGAGGTGCGCGGTGGCCCGGCCGGTGATCTGCACCCCGCTGCCCCGGACCTCGTAGATCTCGCAGCCCACCGCCTCCAGCGCCGAGTTCTCCCCGGTCGCCGAAAGGCCCGAGCCCGAGGTGTGGTGCACCCGGCAGCGCTCCAGACGGGGATGGGCGCCGCCGCGCACCGCCACGCCCGCCTGACCGGCCGCGACGACCTCACACTCCTCGAACACCCCGCCCGCGCCGTCGAGTACGGCGATGCCGACGCCCGCCGGATTGTCGACCGCGCAGCGCCGGACCGTGGGACGGGCGCTGCCGCGGACCTCGATCCCCGCCGCCGAGCGCGTGACGACCCGCACGTCCCGCAGCTCCGGTGTGCCCTCCTCCACCAGTACGGCCGGGGTGGCCGAGTCCTGGCCCTCCACATGCAGGTCCTGCACCACCGCCGAGGCACGCACGGTCAGCGGCACCCCGTCCACCGGCGCGATCCGCACCGAGCCGGGGGAGCCCTCCGGCCCCCGCAGGGTCACGGCGCGCTGTACGACGAGGTTCTCCCGGTAGGTGCCGGGGGCGACGGTGAGGACGTCTCCGTCGGCCGCGGCCTCCAGGGCGGCGGCGAGCGATGCGTACTCACCCGTGCGGCGCCGCCACCGCGACGTGCCGGTGTGCGTCACCTGGACCGTGCCCTGTGCCATGGTGTAGCTGTGCCCCCACCTCGGTCGTACTGATGGCTCGTTCGCCCTCGGGGCGCTTCAGCCCGTGTCGTGAGTCGCGGCCGTGCTCGGCCTCTCGGGCCTGCGCGCGCACGCGGCAGCGACACCGGCGCGCCCCTCCTGCTCGCTCGCGCGCGGGTTGTGCCGATCGTCTCGGCCGGACCACCGTAGCGTGCGCGCGGGTGGTGGGTTGACCAGAGTCGGAAGGCCGTCTCAGCTGCCGGCGCCCGTCCTGCCCCAGTCCGGGCCCGCCTTGTCCCATGCCTGGTCCCAACGGGCGTACCTGCGGCGGACCATGCGCCAGACGATCAGCCGCCTGCCGCCCTCCACGAGGCCGCCTGCCGCCAGGGCCGCCCCGATGCCGCCGAGGACCGCGTGCGTCGACGCCGTCGCGGAGTCGAGCGGGCGGGCCACCATCCGGCCGTGCCGGTCGGTCCATATCCGGAACTCGTCGCCCTGCTGCGGATCCTTGAGGCCCGCCAGGACCGGGCCCTGGTGCGCGGTGCCGTCCGGGGCGGTCCAGTCGGCGAGGACGCGGTTGCGCAGATCCCTGCCCGTCGAGGTCTCCGGGTCGGCGTCGAGCGGGGAGCGGTCCAGCTTGCGGACCACCGTGGCCGTCACCGGATGCCGCGCCTCGTGCTGGGTCCGGACGGACTGCTGCAGTGTGTCCTGGGCGGCGCCTCCGACGAAGGCCCCGGCCACCGGGGCGACCAGCAGGATCAGCAGCAGGGCGGCCAGCGCCACCCATGCCTCGGTCAGATCGGTCGCACGGCACAGCGGATTGCGCCGCCAGCGCCAGAGCCCCCTGATCGCTCGCACCGACCGCACCCCCTTCCCGCTCCGTGATAACCCCCGGCCGAGCTGTCCACGCGCCGATCCGTCGAAGAGAGAGCCACATCACCTCTCACGGGTCTCTCATGAACTTCTCACACAAGGCCAACGCCCGGGCCCGTGGGGCGGTTCCCGAGGCCGTCGGAGACCTTCTGCCCGCGCTGTCAGAGGACCTCGACAGGGTCCCCGACCCGGATCGTGCCCCGGGACAGGGGCACCAGGTTCTGGCCGAAGACCAGCTTGCCGCCGAGCCGCCGGTGCCGCCCCAGGGTGTACAGGGGCTCGCGGCCGCGCTCGCCCGTGCCCTGGTCGGTGGTGGTCACCACGCACCGGCCGCAGGGCTTCGCGACCCGGAAGGACACCTCCCCGATGGCGATGCGCGACCACGCGTCCTCGGCCCAGGCGGCGGTGCCCGCCACGACCACGTTCGGCCGGAAACGATTCATGGGCAGCGGGCCCTCGTCCGCGTGGTCGCCTTGCGCGATCAGGGTGTTGAGGGCCTCGAGCGAGGTCGTCGTCGTGAGCAGCAGCGGGAAGCCGTCGGCGAAGGAGACGGTCTCGCCGGGCCGCGCGTACTCCGGGTCGACGGGCCGGCGCGTGGCCGGATCGGGCATGTACACGAGACGCGCGTCGATACCCAGAAAGGCGCTGCACCAGGCGTGCGCGGCTTCGTCCTCGGCCGGGACCGCCTCGACCTTGTCGCGGAAGATCTGCACCGGCACCGTGCCGACGGGCCGGGGAACGGGCACCGTCAGAGGCTCCATACCGGGCGCGGACAGCCGGACGCCGCCGTCCGGCAGGAGGTCTGCGGCGGCGGGTGCCAGGCGCGGCTGCCGGCGTTGTGTGAGGACCATTCCCCCGTCGTCGATCAGCACCCAGCGCCGGTCTCCGGCCAGCCCCCAGGGCTCCACGACGGCCTTCCGGGGCGCCAGGCCCCGGAAGGCCTTGACCGGATGGACGTGAATCGAGTGCAGCTGTGCGTTCCCCATGGGGTCATCGTGCCAGCCGGCACGGACAACCCCTGGGGGCGCTCAGTAGCCGCGGTACTGCTGGTTGTTGTACGGGTCCTGATAGGGAGCCGGTGCGGGCCGGGGAGCCGCGGGGCGCATCGCCTCGTAGCCGCCGGGCGCCGCCGGGCGCGGCTGCTGGGGCTGGGGGCCGGGATAGCCGCGCGGTGCCGAGGCCTGCTGCGGGATGTACGCCGCGGGCGCCTGCTGGAGCGGGGCGGGCTGCTGCGCCTGCGGATAACCGTAGGCGGGCTGGGAGGGGGCTGCCGGCAGGGCGGGCAGCGCCGACGGGAGGGCGGGCAGGTTGCTGCCGGGCATGTCGTACTGCGCGGGGACCCGGATCGGGGCGATCTGCGGGGTGCCCCGCTCGGCGACGAGCCTGTCGTAGATCGGAGTGTCCGGGAAGGAGGCGGAGTAGTAGCCGCCGCCATAGGTGGAGCGGGGGGAGGTCATGCCACATAAGTTAAGCCAACGATGTGCTGGTTGGGGAGACCGATAAGAGGGTTGTTTTCCGCGCCCGCAGTGACCTGGGATCCCCAATGCGAGCGAACTCGCCAAAAAAGGGCACCGAACCGGGTTCTGATCGTGTAAAGGCCGAGTTCCGGGCGGGTTACCAGGGGTTGGCCGCCGGATCTTCCGGTGGCGGCGCATGGGAGTTCGGCGCGGGGAGGAATAGGTTGTCCGCACGGAACTCGACGGACGGCCGGGATGTGCCTGGCGCGGTGATACGCGATGGGGGCGGACATGCAAATGCTGAAAGGTTCAAACACTCCTGTGCCTACCGCGGCGCTGCGGGTGGAATTGGGCTGGCGGACCGGACCTGGTGTGCCCGACGCGGATGCCTCCGCTTTGCTGCTGGTAAGCGGGAAGGTGCGTTCCGACGCGGACTTCGTCTTTTACAACCAGCCCGCGCACTCCTCCGGCGCGATCCGTCACGAGGGCAAGCGGAACTCCGACGGCCGGGTGACCGACACGCTCCTCGTCGACCTCGCGCGTGTGGAGCCCTCGATCGAGACGATCGTCCTCGCCGCCTCCGCCGACGGCGGCACCTTCGGACAGGTCCCGGACCTGTACATCGAGGTCCAGGATGCCGACCGGAGCACCCCGATGGCCCGATTCGACAACCCGGGCGCCACGACTGAAACCGCTTTCGTGCTCGGTGAGTTCTACCGCCGCCAGGGCGCCTGGAAGTTCCGCGCCGTCGGGCAGGGCTACAGCAGCGGGCTCGAAGGTCTGGCCACCGACTACGGCATCACGGTGGACGAACCGCAGCAGACGGCCCCGGCCGCCGTGCCGCCCGTGGCCGCCCCGCCGCCCGCCGCGCCCCCGGCACCCACGCCCCCGCCGATGACGCGGCAGGCGCCCCCGCCCCCGCCCGCCGCGCCCCCGGCGGCACCGGCACCGGTCCGGCTGACCAAGGTGACGCTCACCAAGGCGGCCCCCTCCGTCTCGCTCACCAAGCAGGGCGGCACCTCCGGCGCCCTCCATGTGAACCTCAACTGGGAGGTGCACAAGCAGTTCTCGGGGTGGAGCAGCAAATTCGGCCGCCCGGCCGCGACGCACTCCGACCTCGACCTCGACCTGTGCGCGCTGTTCGAACTCACCGACGGCAGCAAGGGCGTCGTACAGGCCCTCGGCAACACCTTCGGGGCGCTGCACCAGCCCCCCTACATCCACCTCGACGGCGACGACCGCACCGGCGCCGTGGCGGCCGGTGAGAATCTCACCGTCAATCTCGACCACAGGAACGCCTTCCGGCGCATCCTCGTCTTCGTCACCATCTACGAAGGCGCCCGCTCCTTCGCCGACCTGAACGCCACCGTCACGCTCCAGCCGCAGTACGGAGCCCCGATCGAGTTCTCCCTCGACGAGTGCACCGTCCCCTCGCCCGTGTGCGCGCTCGCGCTGATCACCAACACCGGCGGCGACCTGGTCGTCCAGCGGGAGGCGCGCTACCTGGTGCCCGAGCGCGGGGTCAGCCCGCAGCGCACGGTCGACTACGCCTACGGGTGGGGCATGAACTGGACCCCCGGCAGGAAATGACCGGCCTTCCCAACGGCGGGGGTCAGCCCTCGTCGGGCACGGTGTCCGGACGGGCGTAGGTGCGGCCCTTCCAGGCCGCACCGCGTCCCCGGTAGTGCTGCACCGCCGAGTCGACCGTCATGAGGAGATAGAGGAACGCGGTGAACGGCAGCAGGGGGGCGAGCCACAGCGGCTGCCGGTAGTAGCGGAGCATCGGGACGTACGTCCCGGTCATCACCAGCCACGCCAGTCCGCCGGTGATCGCCGCCGCCGCGCTCCCCGCTGCCAGGCCGGTCACGACCGCCACCGGCGGCACCAGGTACACCAGCGCCAGCCCCGCGACCGTCCCGGCCAGCAACAGCGGATTGTGCCGCAGCTGGGCGTACGCGCTGCGCGACACCATCCGCCACAGGTCGTGCAGCCGTGGATACGGCCGCACGCTGTCCACGCGGTCGGCGAGGCCCAGCCAGACGCGCCCGCCGCCGCGCTTGACGGCCCGGGCGAGGGCCACGTCGTCGATGACGGCGTGCCGGAACGCGTCCGGGACCCGGACCCGCTCGGCGGTCTCCGCCCGCAGCAGGACGCAACCGCCGGCCGCGGCGGCCGTCCGCGTTCCCTTCCTGCCGATCCGGCGGAAGGGATAGAGCTGCGCGAAGAAGTAGACGAAGGCCGGCACGACGAGCCGCTCCCAGGAGCTCTCCACCCGCAGCCGGGCCATCTGCGAGACCATGTCGAACCCTCCGGCGCGGGCAGCCGCCACCAATTCCCGCAGACTGTCCGGCGCGTGCGCGATGTCGGCGTCCGTCAGGAGCAGATACTCGGGATCACGCGCGCGTGCCAGGCCGATGCCGTGGCGCACCGCCCACAGCTTCCCGGTCCAGCCCGCGGGCGGCTCGCCCGGCGAGCCCACGGTCAGCGGCAGCCCGCCGTGCCGGCGCGCCAGATCCCGAGCGAGATCACCGGTGCCGTCCGAACTGCCGTCGTCGACGAAGAAGACCTCCGCCCGCCCCGGATAGTCCTGCCGGAGCAGCGACGGCAGCGCGTCGGGCAGCGTCGCCGCCTCGTCGCGGGCCGGGACGACGACGCACACGGACGGCCACGCGTCCGGGTCCCGGCGCGGCGGCAGTCGCACATCCGTGCGCCAGAAGAAGCCCTGACAGAGCAGCAGCCACAGCCAGGCGAGAAGCGATCCAGCGGCAGTCCACACAACGGCGCTCACGCGCGCAGTCTGCCCCACCGGACCTGGCCGGGAAGGCTCATCGTCTATCGTGATCGGGTGAAGATCGCGCTGATGGACTCCGGAATCGGTCTGCTGGCGGCCACCGCCGCGATGCGGCGGCTGCGCCCCGACGCCGATCTCGTGCTTTCCCTCGACCCCGACGGCATGCCGTGGGGACCGAGGACCCCGGAGGACCTGACCGAGCGCGCCCTGGCCGTCGCCGAGGCGGCCGCCGCGCGCCGCCCCGACGCCCTGATCGTCGGCTGCAACACCGCGACCGTGCACGCGCTCACCGCCCTGCGCGCCCGCCTCGAACCGGAGCTCCCGGTCGTCGGCACCGTCCCGGCGATCAAGCCGGCGGCGGCAGGCGGCGGGCCCATAGCCATCTGGGCCACCCCGGCCACCACCGGCAGCCCGTACCAGCAGGCCCTGATCCGGGACTTCGCCGGCGGAGTGCCCGTCGCGGAGGTGCCCTGCTGGGGCCTCGCCGAGGCCGTGGAACACGCGGACGAGGCGGCGATCGACACCGCCGTGTCAGCGGCCGCCGCGCTGACTCCCGACGACGTGACGACCGTCGTCCTCGGCTGCACCCACTACGAACTGGTCGCCGAGCGCATCCGGGCCGCCGTCCAGCGCCCCGGGCGCCCGCCTCTCGTGCTGCACGGCTCCGCGGGCGCCGTCGCCGCCCAGGCCCTGCGCCGGCTCGGCGAGCAGCCCGCACCGGGAGCCACGCCCCACGGCACCCTGACCGTGCTGCTGAGCGGACGCGAGGGCACGCTGCCCGCGCCGGCCCTGGCGTACGACGAAGGGCGGCTGCTCCAGGCGGTCACGCCCGCCCGCTGACCGGCACCGGTCACCGGACGCCGTCGCCCGGGCCGGGCGGTCCCGCCGCCCGGTCGGCGCAGTCACGCTCCGCCACCGGCTACCGGCAGAGCGAAACCTGAGTAACCTCATATGCATGAGGGTCGACCCCCACGGCGAGAACGCCCCCCACTCGCACCCCGATGTCTGGACCGGCCGTGCCACCAACCGGGTCCAGTGGCTGCTGGCGCTCGTCGGCGCCGCCTGCATGGCGCTGGGCATCGAGCTGGCCGTCGACTCGGCGTGGACGTCCGGCGCCGCGCTGGTCATGGCCGTCGTCGGGTGCATCGCCGCCGGGCTGCTGGTCCTCTTCGGCACCCTCGCCTTCGTGCACGTCGCGCTCCGGGTCGACGACGAGCACCTCGAGGTGCGCTGCGGCCACATCGGCCTGCCCCGCCGCCGCATCCCGCTCTCCCAGGTGGCGGGCGCCACGTACATCTCGCACGTCACCCCCCGCCACTGGGGCGGCTGGGGCTACCGCTGGCGGCCCGAGAAGGGCACCGCCGTGGTCGTGCGACAGGGCGAGGGCGTCGTGCTGGAGCTGTGGGACGGACACACCTTCACGGTCACCGTGGACGACGCGGAGGCGGCCGTACAGGTGATCGAGGCACGGCTGCGACCCACGAAGCCGGGCGCTCCCGCGCACTGAGTCCGGAGGCACGCGGCCGTGATCACCGGGGCGGCCGGTCACCAGGCAGGGGTGCGTCCGGCTCCGCGCGGGTGCGTGTCCGGGGGGCGGGTCGACGGTTCGTCGGCCCAGGGGCGTGCCGTGGCCATGCCCGCCAGCAGGCCCGCACCCACCGACACGGCGGTGAAGCTCAGCGCGTTGCCGATCGCGGCGATGGCGGCGAGCGCCGTCAGGGTCGCGCCCGCGGTGAGCACCACCGGCGTCGGGCGCGGGCCGCGCCACAGGGCGTACAGCACCCAGCCGAACGCCGCCGCCAGCAGGGCCACGCCGACGATGCCCTGCTCGGCCGCCTGCTGCAGGGGCGCCGAATGGGGCTTGCCGTCGGACACCAGTGACTGGGCGGCCGTCGTGCTCAGCTCCCCGAAGCGGCCCGGGCCGACCCCTAGGGCGGCGTCCTCGCGCAGCAGCTGCCACGCGTCCTCCCAGAGCTGTACGCGGTGCGGCGTCAGCCGTCCTTCGAGGGCGGCCACGAACCCGCCCGGCACGGCCCGCGCGGCGACCGCCCAGGCCAGGCAGGTCACCAGGGCCGCGACCGCGGCCAGTACGGCGAGGCCGGCACCGCGGTGCCGGGTGCGTCCTGCGGCGAGCGAGCACAACAGCACCGCCGTACAGGTGACGCAGCCGGTGGTCGAGCCGAGCACGGCCGCCAGCACCGCGGTGCCGGCGGCCAGCAGGCGCAGGGCGATCCGGACGGCCGGAGCGGCCGCGGCCCAGGCCGCGCAGCACGCGGCACCGGCCGACAGCGTCAGCACGGCCGCGGTGGCCCCGGCGTGTCCCAGGGGCGCGGTGATCTGCGGGCCCGGGGCGAGGTGCGGAACGGCCACGGTCAGCGCGACACCCGCCAGCGCCCCGGCGCACGGCGCGCCGACCGGCAGCAGCGACCCGCCGATCCGTCCCGCGGCGTACCCGGCCGCCACGGCCAGGATCGCGAGGAGCACGCCCTCGGGCCGGCCCTCGTGCACCGCGGCCGTGATCAGGGACCAGCCGGCGCAGGCCCCCAGCACCACGACGCCCGCCGCATCGGAAACGATTCTTCTCTCGCCGTCCGCGTCCAGCCCGGACGCAGACGTCAGCCCACGTGAACCCACCCCGCCCCGCCCCCCGCACCACGTCGCCCCCGACCTGTGAAGACCCCGGCCGCACCGGCCGCCACCGGCCGCACGACTGAGGCTTCGGCACACCGTAGCCGCTGGTGGACGGTTTGTGGATGTGTCGTGACGAAATGAGCAGGAACGATGCCGCGGACGCGGGCCGACGCCGCGCGCGGGCGCCCGAACGGCGTGGTGCCGCCGCCCCGGGGACCGCGCTGTCGGCCTCAAGGTCACTCGTCTTAGACTCCGGGAGTGACCGTCACCGCAACCTCCGTCGGCGAGTCGGACCAGTTGGAGCCGCGGAACGCGCCCGGGGCGCGGACGTGGGCCCGGCGTCTCGTTCCGGCCGCCGCAGCCGCGCTCTCCGGCCTGCTCCTCTATGTCAGCTTCCCGCCCCGCACCCTCTGGTGGCTGGCCCTGCCGGCCTTCGCCGTCTTCGGCTGGGTGCTGCGCGGCCGGAGCTGGAAGGCAGGACTGGGCCTCGGCTATCTCTTCGGCCTCGGCTTCCTGCTGCCGCTGCTGGTGTGGACCGGAGTGGAGGTCGGGCCGGGCCCCTGGCTCGCCCTGGCCGTCATCGAGGCGATCTTCGTCGCACTGGTCGGCGCGGGCGTCGCGGCCGTGTCGAAGCTGCCCGGCTGGCCGGTGTGGGCGGCCGCTGTGTGGATCACCGGAGAGGCGGCACGCGCGCGCGTGCCGTTCGAGGGCTTCCCCTGGGGGAAGGTCGCGTTCGGGCAGGCCGACGGCGTGTTCCTGCCGCTAGCGGCCGTGGGCGGCACCCCGGTGCTCGGCTTCGCCGTGGTCCTGTGCGGCTTCGGACTGTACGAGGCCGTGCGTCTCGGTCTGGAGAGGCGGGCCACCGGGGTCGTGCGGCACATGGCGGCAGCGGTTGCCGTGTTGAGCCTGGGCGTTCCGGTCCTGGGGGCGGTGGCCGCCCGGACGCTGGTCAGCGACAAGGCGGAGGACGGCAGCGTGACCGTCGCCGCGATCCAGGGCAACGTGCCCCGCGCGGGCCTCGACTTCAACTCCCAGCGGCGGGCCGTGCTCGACTACCACGCGCGCGAGACGGAACGCCTGGCCGCCGAGGTCAAGGCCGGCAAGGTCGCCCAGCCCGACTTCGTGCTGTGGCCGGAGAACTCCTCCGACATCGACCCCTTCGCCAACCCCGACGCCCGCGCCGTGATCGACAAGGCGGCCAAGGCCATCGGGGTGCCCATCTCGGTCGGCGGCGTCGTGGAGCGCGACGGCAAGCTGTACAACGAGCAGATCCTCTGGGACCCGGCCAAGGGCCCCGTCGACACCTACGACAAGCGTCAGATCCAGCCGTTCGGCGAGTACCTGCCGCTGCGCTCGTTCATCGGCGCGATCAACAAGAACTGGACGGCGATGGTCCGCCAGGACTTCAGCCGCGGCACCGAGCCGGGCGTGTTCACCATGGACGGCGCCAAGGTCGGGCTCGTCACCTGCTACGAAGCCGCCTTCGACTGGACCGTGCGCTCCGAGGTCACCGACGGCGCCCAGATGATCTCCGTGCCGAGCAACAACGCCACCTTCGACCGCAGCGAGATGACCTACCAGCAGCTCGCCATGTCCCGGGTGCGCGCGGTCGAGCACAGCCGGACCGTGACGGTGCCGGTGACCAGCGGCGTCAGCGCGATGATCATGCCGGACGGGAAGATCACGCAGAAGACGGGCATGTTCGTCGCCGACTCGCTGGTGCAGAAGGTGCCGCTGCGTTCCTCCCAGACCCCCGCAACACGGCTGGGAGTCCTGCCGGAGATCGCCCTCGTGCTGGTCGCGGCCGGCGGACTGGGGTGGGCCGTCGGCGCCGGTCTGCGTGGACGACGCGCCGGTGACGTGTAGCCGTACGCCCGTCGCACGCTGCCTGAATCGCGCGGGACACCGCGAACGGCCGATTAGGGTCGTCGCCATGGCTACTCCTGACTTCATCCGCACCCTCCGCGCATCGGCCGGCCATCAGCTGCTCTGGCTCCCCGGAGTCACCGCCATCGTCTTCGACGACGAGGGCAGAGTGCTGCTCAACCGCCGGTCCGACACCGGCAAGTGGTCCGTGATCGGTGGCATCCCCGACCCGGGGGAGGAGCCCGCGGCCTGCGCCGTGCGGGAGGTCCACGAGGAGACGGCCGTGCACTGCGTCGCCGAACGGGTCGTCCTCGTCCAGGCGCTCAACCCCGTCACATACGACAACGGCGACACCTGCCAGTACATGGACATCACCCTCCGCTGCCGGGCCGTCGGCGGCGAGGCACGGGTCAACGACGACGAGTCGCTGGACGTGGGCTGGTTCGACATCGACGCACTGCCCGAACTGAACGAGTTCGGCCTGCTCAGGATCAAGCAGGCTGTGTCGGACGCCCCCACATGGTTCGACCCCACTGCCTCCAGCTGAACTATGGGGCGTGACCACATGGGGCGAGGCAGGGGCGCTTCCTAAGGTCGACGCATGACCGTGCCCCGTGTCTCCCCGGCCCCCCACGCCTCCTCGCTCGACCTCGGCGGCCGCACCGCGCTCGTCACCGGCGCCGCCGGCGGCATCGGCCGCGCCTGCGCGCTGCGGCTCGCGGCCGCCGGGGCCGAGGTGAGAGCCGTCGACCGCGACGCCGCGGGCCTGGAGACACTCGCCGAACAGGGACACGATCTCGCGGGCACCGTGGAACCGCACGTCCTCGACCTCACCGACCTGGACGCCGCCGAACGCGCCGCCGCGGGCACCGACGTCCTAGTCAACAACGCCGGGCTCCAACTGGTGCGCCCCATCGAGGAGTTCCCGCCCGACGCCTTCCACCTGGTGCTCACCGTGATGCTCGAGGCACCGTTCCGGCTCATTCGCGGCGCCCTGCCCCATATGTACGGACAGGGGTGGGGCCGCATCGTGAATGTGTCGTCCGTCCACGGGCTGCGCGCCTCGGCCTACAAGTCGGCCTATGTGGCTGCCAAACACGGCCTGGAGGGACTCTCCAAGACCGCCGCCCTCGAGGGCGCACCCCACGGTGTCACCTCGAACTGTGTGAACCCCGCCTATGTGCGCACCCCACTGGTCGAGAAGCAGCTCGCCGGCCAGGCGCAGGCGCACGGTATCCCCGAGGAACGGGTCCTGTCCGAGGTGCTGTTGCAGGACAGCGCCGTCAAGCGGCTCATCGAACCGGAGGAGGTCGCCGAGGCCGTGGCGTATCTGTGCGGTCCGCAGGCGTCCTTCGTCACCGGCACCTCGCTCGTGCTCGACGGTGGCTGGACCGCCCATTGACCGCCTGGCCCGGCTGTGTCGGTTCCTGGGTTGTCCACAGGCCTGACGGGACGGCCCGGTCATGGTGAATCCTGTGAGCATGTCCAGCGATCACGTGCAGTCAGCCGAGCGCTCCGCCGGCGCCGCCGAAGCACCGCCGGCCGACGTCGAGACGCCGTTCCTCGAGCTGCTGGCCCGGGGCGCCTCCGCCGACGCCTATGAGCAGCCGGTGCTGCTCGCGCGCGCCGAGGGCCGGTCCGCGGAGTGGATCGCCGCGCTCCAGCGGGCCAAGCCGCTCGCGTTGCGCGTGCGCTCGGAGCTGGAGGGACGGCGTCGGCGCGAGGCCGAGCTGTCGGCCCTGTTCGAGACCGCCCACGACCTCGCCGGGCTGCGCGATCTCGACGCCGTGCTCCAGGCGATCGTGCAGCGCGCCCGGTCGCTGCTGGGCACGGACGTCGCCTACCTCAGCCTGAACGACCCGGTCAGAGGCGACACCCACATGCGGGTCACCGAGGGCTCGGTCGCGGCCCGGTTCCAGCAGCTGCGGCTCGGCATGGGAGAGGGCCTCGGCGGCCTGGTCGCGCAGACCGCCCGCCCTTACGTCACCGACGACTACTTCAAGGACGACCGCTTTCAGCACACCCTCACCATCGACGCGGGCGTGCGGGACGAGGGGCTCGTGGCCATCCTCGGAGTGCCGCTGATGCTCGGGCACCACGTCATCGGCGTGCTGTTCGCCGCTGACCGCCGCGCCCGGGTCTTCGAACGCGAGCAGATCGCTCTGCTCGGCTCCTTCGCCGCCCTCGCAGCGGCCGCCATCGACACCGCCAACCTGCTCGCCGAGACCCGGTCGGCGCTCGCCGACCTGGAGCTGGCCAACGAGATCATCCGGGACCGCAGCGGCGTCATCGAGCGGGCGTCCGACGTGCATGACCGGCTCGCCGAACTGGTCCTGCGGGGCGGCGGGGTGCACGACGTGGCCGCGGCGGTCTCCGAGGTCCTCGACGGCACGGTCGTCTTCGCCGAGGCCGCCGCCACACCGGCCGAGGCCCTGGAGTCGTCCCGCGCGGACGGGCACGCCGTGCGGTTCGAGGACGACTGGATCGCCGCCGTCGCCGCCGGCGGGGAGCTGCTCGGCGCCCTCGTGCTGCGCGGCCACCCTGGGCTCGACCCCGTCGACCAGCGCACCCTGGAGCGGGCCGCCATGGTCACTTCCCTGCTGCTCCTCGCCCGCCGGTCCGCCGCCGAGGCCGAACAGCGCGTACGCGGCGAACTGCTGGACGATCTGCTGGACGCGCGTGACCGTGACCCGCGCCTGCTGCGGGAGCGCGCGGCCCGCCTGCACGCCGACCTCGACGCCGTCCACGTGGTGCTGGCAGCGCGCCTCGAAGACGCCGCGGCCGACGCCGACCAGGAGGCGGACGCCCGCCGACGCCTGGCGGCCGCGGCGTCCCACCTCGCCGCGACCCGGCACGGCCTGGCCGCCGCGCGCGACGGCGGCACCGTCCTGCTGCTGCCCCTCGGCTCCGGCGACAGCGCCACCGACCTGGCCCGCCGCGCCGCCCGGCAGTTGGGCACAGCGGTCCACACACCGGTCACCGTCGGTGCCTCCGCACCCGCCGAGGACCTCGCCACCCGCACCGACGCCGTGGCCACGGCCTATGCGGAGGCCCGGCGCTGCCTCGACGCCCTGCGGCTGCTCGGCCGCTCCGGGGACGGGGCCGCGGCCGAGGACTTCGGCTTCCTGGGGCTGCTCCTGGCCGGCGACCGGGACATACCCGGCTTCGTCGACCGCACCATCGGCCAGGTCGTCACGTACGACCGGCGACGCGGCACCGAGCTGCTGCGCACCCTCGACGCGTACTTCGCCTGCGGCATGAGCCCCGCCCGCACCAAGGACGAACTCCACGTCCATGTGAACACGGTCGCCCAGCGCCTGGAGCGGGTCGGCCGCCTCCTCGGCGAGGACTGGCAGACCCCGGCCCGCGCCCTGGAGATCCAACTCGCCCTGCGTCTGCACCGGTTGTCTGAACCCGGACGGCACTGACCCCCGTACGTGGCCGGCACGGACGTACGGGGGCGGGGCCGGCGGGATCAGCTGGTCCGGGCGTCCGCCGCCGGGGCGGCCGTCGTCCGGTCCGTGTCGGCGGGCGCGGCGACGTCGGCCAGGTCCCGGTTGCGTGTCTCCTTGGCCGCCGCCACCGCGACGACCGTGAGCACGGAGGCGGCGATGACGTACAGGGCGATCGGCGTGGAGCTGCCGTAGTCGGCCAGCAGCGCCGTCGCGATCAGCGGCGCGGGCGCGCCCGCCGCGACCGAGGCGAACTGCGCGCCGATGGAGGCTCCGGAGTAGCGCATGCGCGTCGCGAACATCTCGGAGAAGAACGCGGCTTGGGGGGCGTACATCGCCCCGTGCAGCACCAGGCCCACCGTGACGGCGAGGAGCAGGTTGCCGAAGCCGCCGGTGTCGATCAGTGAGAAGAACGGGAACATCCACAGCCCGACACCCACGGCACCCATCACATAGACGGGACGGCGACCGATCCGGTCGGACAGCGCGCCCCAGGCCGGGATGACCACGAAGTGCACCGCCGAGGCGATCAGCACCGCGTTGAGCGCGGTCTGCTTGGAGACACCGGCCGAGGTGGTGGCGTAGACGAGGATGAACGCGGTGATCACGTAGTAGCTGATGTTCTCCGCCATGCGCGCGCCCATCGCGACCAGGACATCACGCCAGTGGTGCCGCAGCACGGCGACGAGCGGCAGCTTCTCCGCCTCCGCCCCCCGGTCCGCCTTGCGGGCCTCGGCCTGCGCCAACGCCTGCTTGAAGACCGGAGATTCATCGACAGACAGACGAATCCACAAACCGACGATCACCAGGACCCCGGAGAGCAGGAACGGTATCCGCCAGCCCCAGCTGCCGAACGCGGCGTCCGACAGCAGGGCCGTCAGCAGGGACAGCACACCGGTCGCGAGCAACTGCCCCGCCGGCGCGCCGGTCTGCGGCCACGAGGCCCAGAACCCGCGCCGGCGCGCGTCCCCGTGCTCCGACACCAGCAGCACGGCACCGCCCCACTCACCGCCGAGCGCGAACCCCTGGACCAGCCGGAGCACGGTGAGCAGGACCGGCGCGGCCGTCCCTATCGTGGCGTGCGTGGGCAGCAGCCCGATCGCGAAGGTCGCCCCGCCCATCATCAGCAGACTCAGCACCAGCAGCTTCTTGCGCCCGATCCGGTCGCCGTAGTGCCCGAACACCAGCGCGCCGAGGGGCCTGGCGGCGAATCCGACCGCGTACGTCAGGAAGGACAGCAGAGTGCCGACGAGCGGGTCGGAGTCCGGGAAGAACAACTTGTTGAACACGAGCGCGGCGGCGGAGCCGTAGAGAAAGAAGTCGTACCACTCGATCGTGGTGCCGATGAGGCTGGCGGTGACGATGCGTTTGAGGTTGGCGGGGGGTGGGGGAGCGGTCGCGGGGGAGGACATCGGCACCACTTCCAGGCGGTTGGCGGGGACGGTTGTGTGTCGCCATACCGTAGGAACGTGCAGGTCAGAGGCGTATGTGGTGGGACACCATAGTTGTGGGCCTTGGAGTGCGCGTGTACACCATGAAGTTGCTGACGGGGCGTCGCCCATGGCCCCAATGAGGCCGCGAAGGGTACTGTCTGACTTGCGCCGTTCGGGCATGATTTGGAGCTGCCGTGCTGACTCCCGTGCTGGTTTGGTGCCGACTAAAAGCCCACGTCATCACCCGTTCCCACCCCTCCCGTGCTGACTTGGTGCTGACTGTGCTGCGTTGAACCTCGCCATCTGGGGCGGATCGGACAGGTGCCTCCGTCTGGCCCGGCGTGGAGTGGGCTTGCGGACGGTTTCGTCGTAGGCCGAGCGCCGAGTCGGGTGCTGGAGAGGTGCAGTTGACGGCGACCGCACGATCTGCCTCGGTAGCGCCGTTGGAAGCGTGCTGACCCGTACGCGCAAGCGCCGTCTTGGGCTGGACAAATCGCCGTGCTCGCTCAATCGAGCATCGCGAGCGGCTCGACGTGCTTCGAGGCGCAGGGCCGCACTGGCCACTACCCGCACCGCTCTTTCAGTACCAGATTCGCGTCGAACCGGTCGCCTGTGCGGACCCGTTCCGGCAGGACAGCGGGTTGAGCGGTCCGGCGGCAATCGCCTCGGGGGCGAGGAACTTCGTCAGCTCCAGCTTGCCGTGGCCGTCGGGGTGCGCATCATCGCGATGGCGCTGCGGACCCCGTCGAGGCCGAGCATCTGGTCCGCGCCCATCCCCTCGATCTGCGCTTCGCCCTCCAGCTCCATGCCGAGCTCGGTGAAGTAGGCGACGGCAGCGTCCAGGTCGTCGACGACGATGCCTACGTTGTCCATCCGCTGAATCGTCACGAGGTGCTCCCCCTTTCGCGTAGTCCGCCGGTGCCTAACCTTCCGGTGAGGGGACCTCCATGACCGGCGCACCCGACACCGTCGCGCGAATCGCTTGGATGTGGAGTTCGATCTGGGCGGTGAAGAGGGCGTCGTCGTCGGCCGTGACGGCGAGAGCCGGCACCCGGTTCAGTCTTGGTTCCTCACGGGCCACATTGGCGTAGAGGGCGGCGAGCGCGGCGTCGTCCTTGCGGCGGATGTCCGCGTCGAGGGATTCACGCATGGCGTCCACCGTCAGCAGCCCCATCAGCGTGTCCGTGAAGAGCTGGTAGTGGAAGAGAGCCTGCTCCTGCGTCAGTCCGGCGTCCAGCAGCACCCGAAGCAGGGCGAGGGCCACAGCCTGGTCACCCGGGCCTCCGGTGTTGCGGTATCCGAGCCAGGCGAGGGTGACGGCATGGCGGCGGCCCACCTCACGGCCGAGATCGGCCATGCGGTGGAGATCGGCGGCCCAGTCTTCCCCTGGCGTGAAGCGGTCGGCGATCTCCACGAAGATCTGGTCGGCCAGGGCGAGCATGAGCTCGTCCTTGTCGCGGAAGTGCCGGTACAGCGCCGTCGCCACCACGCCCAGCCGGCTGCCCAGGGCGCGGAAGGTTACCCCCGCCGGCCCTTCGGCGGTGCTGATCTCCACCGCGGCCTCGATGATCTCCTCGCGGGTGAGCGTGCTGCCCCGGCCACGCCCTCGAACGGTTCCTGCTTCCCGCACGTGCTGTCCCTCCCGGTGCCTGCCCCGGCCGTGCCGACCTTCGCTGCTGTCGGTGATCCTAGGGAAAAGGTGAGTACACAGTCTAGACAACAGTGTTCACATCACTGTTCAATCCTCGGCAAGCCAAGCCCCACCGCCACGCTGGAGCAGCGATGCCGATTCCCGTACAGCGCGCCGAACCCGCCCCCGTCCCCGACACCGCGACCCAGGTCATGGTCGCGATGCGGGACGGGGTACGCCTGGCCACCGACGTCTACTTGCCGCCAGGCCCCGCCCCGGGCCGCCGGCTGCCGACGGCACTGGTCCGACTGCCCTACGACAAGAACAGCCGCTACGTCTTCATGGACCGCATCGCCGCCTACCTCACCGCGCGCGGTTACGCCGTGGTGGTCCAGGACGTGCGCGGCAAGTTCCGCTCCGAGGGCGAGACCATGCCGTTCGTGCACGAGGCCGCCGACGGATACGACACCCTTGACTGGATTGCCGGACAGGCCTGGTCCGACGGCCGGGTGGGCATGTTCGGCGACTCGTACTACGGCGCGACGCAGTGGGCGGCCGTGTCGGCCGGCCATCCGGCCCTGCGGGCGATCGCCCCCCGGGTCACGGGCGCCGACGGCATCCGCCCCGACTACTGGCAGCGCGACGGGATCACCCAACTGTTCGGGGCGCTCTACTTCGCCGCCTACTGGACCGACCGATGGGCCTACGAGTTCACACCCGATCTGACCCGGCGGCCCCTGGCCGATGTGATGGACGCGATCGCGGAGGGCATCGGAGCCAGGCCCGCGATGTGGGACGCCTTCTTCCCCGAGGTCAGGACGCTGCCCGCGTTCCCCGACGGGCACCCCTTCGAGGGCCGTCCGATCCCGGTGCTGCACCAGGCCGGCTGGTTCGACAACTGCTTGCAGCCGAGCATCAACGACTGGGCGGAGCTGGCTGCCCGCCCGCAGTGGGCGCCGCTTCAGTACCTGCACGTCGATTCGATCGACCACGAGGGATACCACCTGGACGACGTCCCGGTGCCGCCGGAACTGGACCACGCGATCGAGGACACGGCGGTGGAGCGCCTGTTGCCGCGTCACCTCGATCCGCTGGTGGAGTTCTTCGACGTCTTCGTCAAGGAGCAGCGGCCCGCCGAAGGCCTGCCGCGGGTGCGCTGGCACCACGGCCATGTCGGCGACCGCACGGCATCGTCCTGGCCGCCACCGGGAGCCCGTACGCTCCGGCTTTACCTGTCCGAAGCGACGAGGGCGTCCCTCGACGACCGCGGCGGCGCGCTGACCGCGGACACGCCGGTCGGGGAGCACTCCGCGCGCTGGGTGCACGACCCCGCGGATCTCGTGCCCAGCCTCCTGGAGGACTCCTTCTCCGCGGTCCGCCATCACCTGGACGAGTCGCCGCTGCACAGCCGCCCGGACGTGCTCACCTTCACCACCACGCCCTTCACCGAGCCGCTCGACCTGGCGGGCCCGGTCCGCGCCACGCTGAGCGTCGGCACCGACGGACCGGGCGCCCACATCTACCTCAAGCTGCTGGATGTCGCTCCCGACGGCTCCGCCCACGTCCTGGTCCGAGGGCAGCGGTCGATACCGGGCGGCTCGCCGACCCCGGCTGCCTTCGACCTCACCCACACCGGCTACCGGGTACGGCCCGGGCACGCCCTGCGCCTGCACATCGCCTCCAGCGACTACCCCACCTATGTGCCCCACCCGGGCACGGAGGAGAACCCCTGGCTCGCGGCGTCCGGCAAGCCCACCACGCAGACACTCACCGTCGGCGGTGATCAGCCCTCCCGGCTCTCCCTGACCGTCGTCGGCTCGGAGGTTCCGTCATGAGCGCCCCGGCCCGGTGGCGGCGCCTGCTCGCCGTGACCGCGGCGGCGTCGGCGCTGGCCCTCGGCGCGGCCGGCTGCACCGGACTGCCGCCCGCCACACTGGGCAGCGAGACCCTGCGGTCCACCTCGGACCCGGCCGGCGGGCGGCTGTCCTCGCTGGTGTGGGACCTGCCGATGGGCGAGCCCACCACCCTCGACTACCAGCAGGCCGGCGACTTCTCCCCGTACCACGTGGTCAGCAACCTCTGCGACAGCCTGCTGCGCCTCAACCCCGACTACAGCACCTCACCCGGCCTCGCCAGGTCCTGGGAGCAGCCCGACGATCGCACCCTGGTGCTGCACCTGCGCGACGACGTCACGTTCTGGGACGGCACCCCCCTGACCTCGGCGGACGTGGTCTACAGCCTGAAACGGCAGCTCGCCCCGAGCGCCGTCGCCGGCTCCTTCTTCGTCAACGTCAAGACGATCGAGGCGACCGGCAGCCACACCGTCACCGTCCGCTTCACCAAGCCCGACGAACTGTTCCTCAAAGAACTCGCGACCACCGCCGGGACCGTCGTCCAGGCCCGCCAGGCCCGGCGGGCGGGCAAGAAGTTCGGCACGGCCACCGGGGGCATGATGTGCTCCGGACCGTTCGAACTGACCAAGTGGACCTCCGGGTCCAGGATCGAACTCAAGGCCAACCGCCACTACTGGGACCCTGCCTACCGGGCCCGGGCCGACAAGGTCACCTTGCTGTTCGTCACGGACACCACCGCCCTCACCCAGGCCCTCGCCAGCGGCGCCATCGCGGGGGCCTACGAGGTCCCCAACTCCGCCCTGCCCACCCTCAAGGGCAGCCCTCGGGGACAGCTGTACTTCGGCCCCAGCCTCAAGTCGCTGCAGATGATCCCCATCCAGCCCACCGGTATGTCCGCCAACCCGGACATCCGCCGGGCCCTCAGCCTTGCCGTCAACCGCGAGGAACTCGCCCGCACCGTCTATCGCGGCGCCGCCGCCCCCAGTACCACCGTGCTCCCGGAGACCGGCTGGGACCCCGAGGCCGAGGACGCCTACCGGGCCGCCGCCAAGTCGATGCCCCTCGCCCACGACGTCCCCACCGCGGCGGACCTCAAGGAGGCCAGGGCCCTCGTCGCCAAGCACCGCGACGACCTTCGCCCCGCCGTACTGGCCGTACAGGCCGGCGCCCAGGACCTCATCAGCACGGCGACCGTCATCCAGCAGGCCGCCGAGTCCATCGGCATCAAGCTCACCGTCCGCCAGCTGCCCGCGCTCCAGTTCTCCAGCGTGTTCTACGACCCCTCCTACCGGAAGGGCCTGGACTTCGCGCTGGCCGAGACGTTCCTCGACATCCCCGACCCGCTCGACTGGGTCCCCAACCTGGCCCTCACCGACGGCATCTTCAACTGGGCGGGCTACTCCGACCCGGCCGTCGACTCCGCTGGCCAAGGCACAGCAGACCAGCGACCCGAAAGCCCGCGCCGCCCTCATCATCGGGGCACAGCGCCGGTGGGAGGCCAAGACGCTGGCCGTCCCGCTGCTCTCCCTGCACGAGGTGACCTACATGAACAACGGCATCACCGGCGCTCCCACTTCCTTCGCCTACATCTTCTCCCCGTCCCTCGCCCGGATCGGACGCAGGTGAGCGGCATGCCACCTCTCGCCCGTTCCCTGCTCACCTGGCCGCTGCGGCTGCTGGGCCTGGCCGCCACCATGCTGGTCGCCGCCTTCGCCCTGTTCGCCGCGCTGAACCTCGCCCCCGGCGACCCCGCCACCCGGCTGGCGGGACCACGCGCCTCGCAGCGCACCCTGGAGGCCGTCCGTCACCAACTCGGCCTCGACCAGCCCCTGCCGACCCGCTTCTGGGACTGGCTGGGCGGCCTGTTCCAGGGCGACTTCGGCACCTCGCTCACGTACCGCCAGTCCGTCTCCTCCCTCCTCGGCCCCCGCGTCACCGACACCGTGCTCCTCGTCGGATACGCCGCCGTCCTGATCGTCGTCTTCGGTGTGGGCCTCGGCGTCTGGTCCGCGCTGTCCCGGCGCATCGGCGGCGTCATCACCGCTTTCACCAGCGTCGGCCTGGCCGTCCCGGCGTTCGTCGCGGCCTCCGCGCTGGTCGCCCTGCTGTCGGTGCAGGTGCACTGGTTCCCCGCCCTCGGCGGCGGCGGGCCGTCACTCGCCGACCGGCTCTACCACCTGACCCTGCCCGCCATCACCCTCGCCCTCGCCTGGGCCGCCTACCTCGCCCAGATCACCCGGGCCTCCGTCCGCGAGGAGGCCGGCCGGGAGTACGTGGAGACGGCCCGCAGCCGCGGCCTGCCCGCCCGGCGGGTGCTGCGCCACCACATCCTGCGCAACGCCATGATCCCCATCAGCACCGCGGCCGGACTGACCGTCGGCGGACTGATCGCCGCGGACGTGGTCGTCGAGCAGGCCTTCGGCCTCAACGGCCTCGGAGCGGCCCTGGTCTCCGCCGTGGCCCAGAAGGACACCCCCGTGGTGCAGGCGGTCGGCCTGCTGATGGTCGTCGTCTTCATCGTCGTCAACGCCGCCACGGACGTGCTCCAGGCGGCACTGGACCCGAGAATCCGGGCGGTGAGCTCCCGATGAGCAACGCTTCCGGCGCCGCGCACGCCGTCAGGATCGGCACCCGCGGCCTGTCCCTGCGCATCCGCCTGCGCAGCCTCGCACCCTCCACCACCGCCCTGGCCGCGCTCGCCGGGCTCCTCGTGCTCCTCGCAGCCCTGGCGTCCGTCCTCGCCACACACGACCCCGACACCGTGGACATGGCCGCCGCCAGCCAGGACCCGTCCGCCGCGCACTGGCTCGGCACCGACGCCCTCGGCCGCGACCTGTACTCCCGGCTGCTGTACGGCGCCCGCATCAGCCTGCTCGGGCCCGCCCTCGTCATCGCCGGAGCCACCGTGGGCGGCGTCGCCGTCGCCCTGGCCTGCGCCTGGCACGGCGGCTGGCTCGACCGGGTGATCAGCCGCGTCAACGACGTGCTGTTCGCCTTCCCCGGCCTGCTGCTCGCGGTCCTCGCCGTGGCCGTCCTCGGTCCCGGCCTCACCGCGCCCGTGGTGGCCCTGGCCGTCGCGTACCTGCCCTACATGGCGCGTATCGTGCGCGGCGTCGCCGTACGCGAACGCCGCATGCCCTACATCGCCGCCCTGGAAGCCTCAGGCATGTCCGCCTGGCGGATCAACCTGCGGCATCTGCTGCCCAACCTGACCCCGTTCATCGTCGCCCAGGCCACCGCCGCGTTCGGCTCCGCCCTGATCGACCTCGCGGGCGTGTCCTTCCTCGGACTGGGGGTCCAACCACCCATCTCCGACTGGGGGTTGATGGTCTCCGAGGGACAGTCGTCGCTGCTCGCCGGGGCACCCGGGCAGAGCCTGATGGCCGGCGGACTGATCGTCGTCACCGTCGTCGTCTTCAACCTCCTCGGCGACACGCTGATCGCCCGCACCGACCAGGAGGACGCGCGATGACCGCCACCCCACTCCTGCGGCTCGACCACCTCGGCATCGACCTGCACCGCCGGAGGCGCGAGCCCCGGCCGCTCGTCCTCGACGTCAGTTTCGACCTCGCACCCGGGGAGGCCCTGGGCCTGGTCGGCGAGTCCGGCTCGGGCAAGTCGCTCACCTCACGCGCCGTCATCCGGCTGCTCCCGAAGGACACGCGGACACACGGCACCGCGGAATTCGAGGGCGAGAACGTCCAGGCGCTACAAGGGGAGCGGCTCACCCGGTACCTCTCCCGCGAAGCCGCGATGATCTTCCAGAACCCCCGGGCCCACATCAACCCGGTACACACCCTCGGCGACTTCCTCACCGAACCACTCGTCTGCCACCACGGCCTGACACGCCCTCAGGCCGAAGAACGCCTCGTCCCGCTCCTCGCGCAGATCGGCGTCCCCGACGGCCCGCGCCGCCTCTGCCAGTACCCCCACCAGCTCTCCGGCGGACTGCTGCAACGCATGATGATCGCCTCCGCGCTGATCACAGAACCCCGGCTTCTCCTCGCCGACGAACCCACCACCGCCCTCGACGTCACCACCCAGCAGGACGTCATGGCCGTCCTCGACGAACAGCGCCGCGAGCGGGAACTGGCGATGCTGTTCGTCACCCACGACCTGGAACTCGCCACCGCCACCTGCGACCGCGTCGCCGTCATGTACGCCGGAACCATCGTCGAACAGCGCCCAGCCGCAGGGCTGCACACGGGCCGCCGCCACCCCTACACCGCCGGACTGCTCGCCGCCCGGCCGGGCCTCGGCGAGCCGGGGGAGCGGCTGCCCGTCATCCCCGGCCGCCCGGCCGCCGCCCACGAGACCGGCGAAGGCTGCCCCTTCGCCGCCCGCTGCGCCTTCGCCGAGGACCGCTGCCGTCTCGAACGTCCCGTACTACGCCCGGACGAGGACGGCGCGGTCGCCTGCCACCGCGCCCACGAACTCGCCGGCGATCTGGACCGCCCGAAGGAGCCCGCCTCATGACCGCGGCCGCGCCCGAGAGGGCCGCACCACTTCTTGACGTCCACGGCCTCACCAAGCGATACCCCACGCGCCAGGGCGAGGTCACAGCCTGCGAGGACATCGGCTTCCGCATCGCCCCGGGCGGCGCTCTCGCGCTGGTCGGCGAGTCCGGCGCGGGCAAGTCCACGGTCGTTCGCCTGATCGCGGGCCTGGAGAAACCGACCTCAGGCCAGATACGTCTCCACGGCCAGCACACCGGCGACCGCCCGCGGGGCCGATCCGCCCGCCTGGCCCGTGCCGCCGCCGTGCAGATCGTGCACCAGGACCCGTACTCCAGCCTGGACCCCCGTCAGCCCATCGGCGACGGACTGGCGGAACTGCTGCGCCTGCACGCCGGCCGGCTGGCCGGTGGCCTCGGCGAACGGTCCGCACGACGGGACCGGGTCACCGGTCTGCTGGACACGGTCGGCCTGCCCGGCCTCGCCGACGCCCGGCCCGCGCGGCTGTCCGGCGGACAGCGCCAACGCGTCGCCATCGCCCGCGCCCTGGCGCTGGAACCCGAGATCCTGCTCCTGGACGAGGCCGTCGCAGCGCTCGACGTCTCCGTTCAGGCACAGATCCTCAACCTCCTCGCCGACCTGCGCGAACGCACGGGCACGACACTGCTGTTCGTCACCCACGACCTGGCCGTCGTACGGCAGTTGTGCCAGGAGGCGGTGGTCATGCGCGGGGGCCGGGTCGTCGAGGCCGGACCGGTCGGCCGTGTCCTCACCGCTCCCCAACACCCCTACACCCAGGCTCTGCTGGACTCCGTGCCCAGGCCCGGCTGGCGACCGCGGCGGATTTCCCCTCCCGTGTGAGGCGGGTATCGCAGGTGGAGAGCCGGTGGCCTCCGCCAGGCCGCAGCCGGTGAGGTCACCACCTCCTGCGTGACGCCTCCCCGTGCTCGAGGCCCACCCTCTTTCCCCGGTCCTGACGTCGATGCCCGGCGTCGGCGTCGGGACCGCCGCCGTCCTGCTGGTCACCGTCGGCGACGCAACCAGCTTTCCCACGGCCGCCCGTGTCGCCTCCCACGCCGGCCGGCCCTGACCACGAAATGGCAAACCACGCTTCGGGCGAGGTTGCCGACGAAGCAGTGGACGATGCGGTCCGGCGTGAATATCCGGGTGAACCAGCGCTCTCGCAGCTTCCCTCCCACGCCTTGCGTTCCGTACTGGCGCAGGTACTTGCGGCGGAACCCGTCGGCCTTCCATTGGTCGAGACCGTCGCAGCGAACGTTGTGGAGTTCCACTTCAGTGTATGAACTCCACCATTTCGCTGACCTGGGAAAACGCGAAACAGCACGCACGCCCCATCACCGCTGTCGCCCCGCACCGTGAGTCACACGGCCTCAAGGCGGCTCCGTAAGTTGTTGGGTGGCCCGGTCCTCGGAAGCAAGGTTGCCCAGACATGTGTCAGGACCGGTGGACGCGGCTTCGTCACTACGCTCGCGCTCGGTTTCGGCTGCGGAACGGTTGCAGGCGTGACCCACAACGAAGCCGATCGGTGTCCTTTCTGCAGAGGTGAAGATGATCGCGTCCACAGTGTTCCCCCAGACCGCCAGACCGCCAGACCGCCGGTCCGCCACGACGGCCCGGCGGGTGCAGAGGGCTACGGAGGGCCCTCAGGGCCCTCCGTAGTTCGAGTGAACAATCAGCAGCTGTCCGTCCAGCTGTGGGAGGCAATGTTGTTGTTCACGGACTCGCCATAGCCGTCCCACCACGGCAAGCCGTGGCTGAAGACTTCGCGTCCGAGCGTCAGGTCCAACCACATGTCGCCGTTGCCGAGACAGGCGTACGGACCGCTCTGGTCCTCGTTGTAGTACAGGTCGACGTCGTCGTAGCCGCCGGCGTATCCCCGGTTCTCCACCGAGGAAGCGAGGTTGCGCATCGGCTGGCACCCAGGGCCCGGATAGTCCCAGTTGCGGTTGGCCCCGCTCCAGGCGCAGTGGGCGCCGCCTCGGTAGGGCTCCGTCCAGGCGTGGAGCTTGCCGTCTGCTGCGGCCGCGGTGAGCGTGCGGGACTCCGCCGGTCTCGGTTCAGCGGCCTGAGCCGTGGGAGCGGTGAGTGCGACGGCCGTCAGGGCGACCACGCCGGCGAGTGAAGCGAGCTTACTCATGTCCTGTTCCTGTTCCTCTCGTTGTCTGCTGTCGGGTTGATCAGCCGCGGCGGACGATGTCGCGGGCACGGCTGAGCGCCTTGTATTCGAGCAAGGCGCGGTTCTTTACCTCAGTGGGATGGCGGGAGTCCATCCGCTGGCGATGTGCACGGCTCAGTTCTCGGAGCGTCGCGGCAAGGCCCGTCGATCGCGCGCAGACGGCCTCAGCCTGAGCCGTGGCGAACTCACCGGCCTCGGGGCGAGGCCCGAAGTGTTCGCGTGTCTTCTGAGGCATGTCGTAGGGGAGGCCTCGTTCATGCATGCAGGTGGCCCACTGCCGGGTTGCGGGAAGAAGTTTGGGATCGCCTACGACCGCCACCCTGGCCGTTCGGTCAAGGGCGTCGGTGACCTTCTTGGCCCGGTACCAGGCACTCAGGTCGGTGTAGAGCTCACGCTGGGCGTAGGAGACGCATCCTTTGTCGCTGTGCCGGATCCTGCCCATCCCGGGGACGTCGGCTTCCAGCCCTTCCGGGGTCGGCCCGTTGAGTGCCGTGATCGCGGCCGCTTTGCGGTCGGTGGAGAGCCGGTCGAAGTAGCGGCGGTTGGGGTCGTTGCGAGCCGATGCCTCCCGGCGTTCTCGGATGCCGCGGCCGTAACCATTCGCGGCGGCCCACTGCTTGTCGTCGATGACGTACGGGAACCGGCGCTCCAGAGGTTCGGGGAGTTCCGGGGTGACCCAGAAAGAGAAACCCTCTCTTCTCATACAGTCACGCGTGAGAATCTTCTCCGCCTGGGCCAGAACCTCTCGTTCCGCGATGGTGAGGAGTCGTGGCGAATCCCGCTGTACCTGAGCTGTCTGCGAGCCGTTGGGTTCGCAGGCCGTAATCCATGCGACCGCCACGGACAGGAGTGCGGCAAGGAACGCCTTTCGGCCGGAACGCCGGATGCGATGGGCGCGCCAGGTTGCGTCGCTGTTGCCTGCGGCTTGCCGGGATGTGCGGTCATGGGCTTTGTGCAGGCGAAGTTGCGCGGACATTAGTGGTGGCCCCCTGTGTCACCATCCCCGGATCGGTCGGGGGACATTCGCTTGGTTGCGGGAATCAGCCGCGCTTCGGCAACCGTCTTTCGACTGATGACAGAGTGCTGTTCCCCGCGCATTGACTATCACATGGTCGACTCAGTCATGTCACCGATGCCGGGAGGCACGATGTCTGCTGATCGATAAGGAATTCGTTATGGCTGCAAGTCGAACCGGCGAAAGGGTTCACGGCAATGGGAGCGTCCCTGGCAAGGGAACCGAGCATCCATCAGCTTCGGCTCTACCTCACACTGAGCGAGGAGCTTCACTTCGGAAACGCCGCGGTGCGCCTGTTCATCACGCAGCCGGCGCTCAGCCAGCAGATCAGAGAGCTGGAGAAGCGCCTGGGGGTGCGTGTGATCGAGCGCACGAGTCGGACGCTCGCCCTGACCGAGGAAGGAAGAGCCCTGCTTCCTGAAGCCCGTGCCGCGGTCGAAGCTGTCGATCGACTGAAGCGCGTCGCCGGCGCACAGCAGCGACAGATCTCCGGCCGAGTCATAGTGGGAACCATCGGTGCTGAGGCCTCAATGGCGCACACCCGCGCAGTGCTGGGCCTACTCAGAGATCGCCACCCTCAACTGACCCTGCATCTGATGAACCTCAGTTTCGCCGATCACATGGCGGCGCTGGCACATCAGCAGGTCGATGTGGTTTTCCTCCGTCCTCCCGCGACGGACGACATAGAACTGCAGCACCTGGCCACCGAACCGCGAGTGGCCTGTCTCCCTGCCGACCATCCATTGGCAGTCTTGCCCCAGCTCACTCTGGCCCAACTCGCCGATATCCCGGTGGTCGGCATGCCCGAGCAGATTCCACGGCTGTGGCGGGACTTCTGGGCGGTTGACCCACGCCCTGACGGCAGTCGCGTTCGATATGGTCCCGTGGTCACCGACATGGAATCGCTGATGCACACGGTGGCTACCGGAGAAGCAATGTACTTTCTGCCGGCGGCCGCCCGCGAATACTTCCCACGCCCAGGTATCCGATACAGCACGGTGGTTGACCTCCCGCCCTCGACATCCGCTCTCGCCTGGCTACGGCGAAGACGTTCCGAACCCACGATCAGAGCTGTGCGCCATGCTGCGCGACAAGTCACCTGCAAGGCTGAAAGCTGAGTTCGCGAGGGTCTCAGGGAGGCGAGGTGTGGGTCGAGATTCGCGCTGCTGGGTTGCGGTGGCGTGGGGAGCTGCGACGCCGAGACGGTCTCGGTGAGCTGCTGAATGTAGGCGTCTGCGAACGAGAGTCATTCCTCGATCTCGGTCCTTTCCTGCCCGGGCAGCAGGCAGGGCCCCGGCGTTTGCCGGATACATCCGGTTTCATCACGTGACGGCGTAGAGGGTGCGCGGCAGGGAACAAGCCTCCGACCCCAGGGGATTCTTCGGTGTGGTTCGCCCTGAGGCCGGGGACGAATGGATCACGCGACAGCCGACGCTCTCTATGGTCTTGGCATGGCCAAGGTCTGCGTCTTCTGCGGGTGCACTCCTCTGACGAAGGTCTGCTCCGACTGCAACAGCGGCTGGATGAACCAGTTGGAGGAGCACATCAGGTACTTCCTACCTGACCTCATCCGCGGAAACCTGTGCACCGTCGACGCTGAGGCTCAGCGAGCGCTTGCGGCATGGTCTCTACGACGTCATTTCATTTGGCGAGTCTGCGGTGGCATATGAGGGTCGCGGCGATGGCGGTGAAGGCAAGGAAGTGTTCCGGCTTGCGCTCGTAGCGGCGGTGGAGGCGTCGGCAGCCGGAAAGCCAGGACACGGTCCGCTCCACGACCCAGCGGTGCCGGCCCAGGCGTAGCCCTTGTCTCCGTGCAGCTTGCCGGGCCGCCGATGTCGCGGGCCGCGGCGGGAACGGATGGGCGGGATGTCTCGGACCAGCGGGATGAGGGCCTGGCTGTCGTGGAGGTCGGCGGCGGGCGGCCAGCGCCTCGCGGTTCCCCTCGTCGGCGGTGCCCTCCACCCTGCGGACGAACCGGTGCCGGCGGCACCACCCGCTGGAACAACGTCCACAGCTCTTCCGGTGCCATCCGCTCGACAAGCGCAGCAGTCGTCACCCCAGACTGCTGCAATATCACGCCAACTGAAATGGCGTCCAAGAGATGCCGCGGGTAGGAGCGCCGTCGCGAGCGCCGCGATACCGGCGCCCGGACCAGCGGAATCTCTTAGACGTCATCCGCTTTCCGAACGTGATCGTTTAGTTCGGGTTGGGTGGGCATGAACTCCGACTGGCGGCGGGAGAGATGGGTGTGTTCGTCCGCTCGTCTTGCTCGTGGAGGTGGCTGGTGGCGTCGGTGCTCGGTCTGCTGGAGGCTCGGGAGAAGAGGGTCCGGGAAGAGATCGCCCGGTTGCGGGAGGAGGCCGAGCGGGTGCAGGCCGCGCTCGGTGCCGCGGAAAGTGCTTGAGCGGCTGGTGGATGCTCGTGCAACGGTCGCCGAGGTACTGGCTGAGCCGGCTTCCGAAGTTGCGGAGCCGGTGTCTGGAGCGGTGGCGGGGGCGGTGGTGCCGCGGCGGACCGGGGACATGGCTGTGTCGGTCCTCGCCCCGGACTACCAGCAGATCTTGTCGGTGCTGGAGTCGGAAGCGGGCCGGGAGGGCATGCGCTGCCAGCAGTTGGCCGTCGCTCTGGGGCTGGATGCGGTGCCGACGAAGGTGGAGGGGCTGCGGTCGAAGGCGAAACGCCTGGTGGAACGGGGGTGGGCTCTGCAGGTGCGGCCGGGAGTGTTCACCGCTCTCGCGGTGCCGGCCGTCTGAATCCGGCCGGGCGGCGTCCGGCCAGGCGGCCGCTCATGAGCATGGTCATCGACCACAGCACCATGGCTTCGTGCATGGCGGGCAGGGTTTCGTAGTCGCGCACCAGGCGACGCGAGCGCATCAGCCAGCTCAGCGTCCTCTCCACCACCCACCTGCGCGGCAGCACCACGAACCCCGCTGTGTCGTCGGTGCGTTTGACGATCTGAAGGGTGAGCCTGAGCTTCTCGCGGACCCAGTCGACGAGCCGGCCGGCATAGCCTCCGTCCGCCCACACCAGCCGGATGGAGAAATACTGCCCTCGCAGCTGCTGAAGCAGCGGGACGGCGGCGTCGCGGTCCTGCACGCTCGCCGCGGTCACCGCGACGGCCAGGACCAGGCCGAGGCAGTCCACCACCAGGTGCCGCTTACGGCCGCACACCTTCTTCCCGCCGTCCCAGCCGGACGTCGGGCGGGGGATGTTCGCCGCCGCCCGCACCGACTGCGAGTCCACGATCGCGGCCGTCGGGTCCACCGCACGGCCCTCCTTCCGGCGGACCAGATCGCGCAGCCGGTCGTGGAGCTCGGCGAGCAGCCCCGTGACCTGCCAGCGGCGGGCGAAGGCGTGCACGCGCCGATACGGCGGGAAGTCCGCGGGCAGGTTGACCCACTTCACACCGTTGTCTACGACATAGCGCACCGCGTCCAACATCACGCGGTGGCAATAGCCCTCCGGCCGCCCGCCCCGACCCTCCAGCCAGGCCGGAACCGGCAGCAGTGGCCGCACCACCCGCCACTCCGCCTCCGTCATGTCGGAGCCATAACTCGAAGTGCGCTCCGGCCCATCCGCCGCGTTGCCGAACCTGTGCGCGAGGCAGTCACACGACGGTGGCAGCGAGTTGGACTCCGCACACGCGGACGCGAAAGACTGCGGCAACAGGGCCTCCTGGTACTCGGTTGGGATCGCACCCCCGAACTACCAAGAGGCCCTGCTGTCATGCGCCGACCCTCGCGTGATCACCCGATCAGGAACCCTGTTCGACCAGACCAGCCCCGTCATCGATAAGCGGATGACGTCTCAGACGGTGAAGTGCTCAGTCACGCACCCGGCCCCAGTCGTTGTTGACTGCCACGGGGCGCCATTCGCGTTGCCGTCCGGCCTGGTGTGGTGAGGTGGCCGGGGCTCAGGACGGACAGGGTGGCCGTACCGTCGCCCACCGCTGCCCGTTCGTCCGATCGCCGCCCACAGAGTCCTCGATGCTTGGGATGCGGGGGAGTTCGCCGCACCTAGTAAGCTACCGATCGGTAATTTTCAGGGGGAGTTCTCGTCCGGGAACTCTGGGCTCGCGCGACGGTCGACCAGCCGTGTATCCGCGGGCTCTTGACGTAGGACGTATATGCATCACCGTATGACGCGGCACGCTGTCGCGTTTCTGATGGCCTTGGCGGTCTTCTTCTGTCCGGGGCTGGGGGAGAAGACCGCTGCGGCGGCCCAGGGAATCGAGAATCGTAAGGCGGCCGTGGGCGCCGCCGAAGAACTCACAGAAATCGTCACGGCCGCAGCCAAGTACTCCGGCTGCAGCGGCAAGCCGCTGCTCGAAAAGCCCGCTTGCTACCGCGAGTTCGCCGACAAGGCGATCCGGGTCGGCGTCGGCGTGGGTGTGGCGGGGTATGTCATCCACCAAGTGCACAAGGACAGCACCCAGCACTTCGCCAACCTCCGCAAGGAACTTGCCGGGTTTGAGGAGCTGAAGAAGGCGGTCGTGCAGGACCCTGCCGCCATCAGCGACCCGGCACTGCGGGCCAAGGCGGAGAAGCAGATCCGCGCCGCCTTCGCCGCTGCGCAGGCGGATGTAGACCACCGGCGGGCGAAGATCAACGAGGCCATACAGACCGTGGTGGTCCTGGCCGAGGTCACCGTCGCATTCCTGCAAATGATCTTCGCGTTGGCCGCGCTCGTCGGCGATCCGGAGTTCCAGGAGGCGGCGCGCAGCATCAAGACTGGCCTCAAAGGCATGGGTAAGGACCTCGACCGGATCAACGCCGGCCTCGAACAGACGAGTCGCGGCCTCGACACCATGAATGAGGCCATGGCTGAGGTGAACGGCGCGCTGGCCCAGATGAACCGGGGGGTCGACCGCGCCAACAAGGGCATGAAGGAGATGAACCGGGGCATCGCCCAGGCCAACAAGGGCATGGACGAGCTCAACAAGCACGTGCCCGGCATCAAGAAGGGTGCCGAGAAGCTCAAGGAAGTGCCCGGCATTGAGTTCGACTTCTCGCACCTCAAGGACACTTGGGGCTCGGGGACTTCCGGGCTCGACACCGATAAGCAGCAGCGCCGCATGGGACTGCTCATGGACCTGCTGCCCGGCATCGGTGATGGCAAGGGCATCGTCGAGGCGGTGATGGGCAAGGACCTCGCCACCGACGAGGAGTTGAGTGGATTCGAACGGGCCACGGGCGCACTGGTCGTGCTGCGCTGGCTCAAGACGGGCAAGAAGGCCCTCGACGGCGACGACGTGCGGGCCGCCCGCAAGGGCGCGTGTACCTCCGCGAGCGTCACTGACAACAGCTTCCCGGCCGGGACCACGGTCCTCATGGGCGACGGCGGCAGCACGCCGATCGAGCGCGTACACGAGGGCGACAAGGTGCTAGCCACCGATCCCGCAACCGGCCTCACCCGGGCGGAGCCTGTGACCGACCTGATTACGGGATCGGGGGAGAAGCGGCTGATCACGCTCGTCGTGGACACCGACGGAGAGGCAGGGGACCGCACCGACACGATCACAGCGACGGACCGCCACCCGTTCTGGACGCCTGGCCCGGGAGTGTGGACCGATGCCGTCGACCTCGCTGCGGGGATGCGACTGCGTACCGGCACGGGCGCGGACGTGGAGGTCACCGCAGTCGGGACGCGCACCGTCGAGCAGACAGTCCACAACCTCACCGTCGCCGGCACCCACACGTACTACGTGCTCGCCGGAAGCACGCCCCTCCTGGTCCACAATGCCAAGAAGAACAAGTGCAGCCTCGAGATTGACCACGTAGGCCAGGTGGACCAGGACTGGGTCACCAAGGGCGCTCACGTCAACATGAAGGACGGCATGGAAGTGGCACTGCGCCCGGACGGCAAGGGCGGCATCCGGGGCGAGGCGATCCGATTGAAGAACGGCACCGCCACGCAGAAGCAGGTCGACGCCGTCATCGCGACGATCAAGTCCGACCCCAAGGTGCGCGCTGACATGATCAGGGTGACGAAGGCCGCCAAGGAGGTCTTCGAGTCCAGCGCCAAGGCTATGAAGGAGGGCCGCAACCCTCAATGGCGCTTCAGTAACGACCGCACAGCCGAACTGCAGGCCCTGATCGAGGCGATGGAGAAGATGTAGATGTCGGACCTGGACTTCTACGCCCACGTCGCCACCCGCGGCGACGTGTTGGGCGTGGGCATCGGCGCGCAGCCCGCCGAGTGGGAGACCAAGCTCGGCGCCGACTTCCTCGACACCGAGGACGGGGACCTGCTGCGCCGGGACTACGGGCTCGTGGAGCTGTCGTTCCAGGAAGAGGGCAGCGCTTGGCCCTGCTTCGGGGTGAGCGTGCAGGTGCATCGTCTGCGGTCGGACACCGAGTCGTCCGTACCGGCAGCCCTGCGCGGCGCGTACGGCGAATTCGCTCCCTCGACGCGCTTCGAAGACCTGGCCGCGGCGATCGTCGGCCTCGGCTCCTCGGTCGAACCCGAACCGGACGACGGCGGCACAACCGGGGACTTTCACCGCTACCGGGTCCGCGAGTCCGGCGTGAGAATCTTCGTCCGCGCGGACGAAGGCGCCCAGGGGCAGGCGGGTGTGGTCTGGAGCCTTAGCGTGTCTCCCTCGTGGTGGCGTGAGGCGGGCTGATCTGGTCCTCGGGGTCGGCGATACCACCAGATGGGCCGACCACCCTGCCAGGTGGTCGGTTCCAAGGATTGCCCGACCCCGGAACGGGCTGCCCCCCTGATCCGTAGCGACGCATGCCGACAGCGATGGCCTGTGAGCCTCAAAGGTTCACCGCTCACCGACCTCATCGCCGTCGCCGAGCGGCACCCGCAGATCGCGGCCATGACCGTGATCCGCCGTGACGGCCACGCCCTGGCGCGCCACGAGGCTGGCGGCGCCGGGCGGGCTTCGTGGGCACTGACCGCGGAACGGCTCCGCCCGTACACCGAGCAGGAGGCTGGCGCGTTCCTCCGCCTCCACCAGGTGCTGCGCCGGGCGCTGCCCCGGCACCGGACCGAGCTGGACGAGATCGCCGCGCTCGCCCGGCCCTTGATGCCGCCTCGGGTGCAGTCGGCCCGGATCGACCGGCCGCACACGCCCATCTGGCCCCTGGTGCTGAGGAGTTCGGGCTACAACTCCCTGAGCGCGTTCAGCCGGGCCGCGTAGAGGGCGGCGATCCGGTCGGCCTCCTCCGGGTCGGCGGTCGCCAGCTGCGCCTGGTCGGCGAGCGCGGCCTAAACGATCACGTTCGGAAAGCGGATGACGTCTTAGTGATCGAGCGATGATCGGTCGTGGCGACGGGACCCGCGAGGGCGGTTTGCCGTCAGGGGGCTGAGTAGTGCCCCACGCGCTCGGCCGAGAATTGACAGTTTGTTACCTGCTACCACTGGGTTCGCTGACGTCCGGCTGAAACGGTCGAAGCTGACAGGGCGCACATGCCACCCGTCTCCGAATTCCGGACCGAGACGTATTTGCGTCAGAGCGCACTCCAACTCCTAGGTTCGGAAGCATGCGATACATCAAACTCGGAACGACCGGACTGGAAGTCTCCGCCATCACCCTCGGCTGTATGAGCTTCGGCGAGCCGGACCGAGGTGGCGAGCCCTGGTCGCTGGGCGCGGACGCCAGCCGGGACATCATCAAGCAGGCCCTCGAGGGCGGCGTCAACTTCCTCGACACGGCCAATGGGTACAGCGCCGGAAGCAGCGAGGAGATCGTCGGCGGGGCGGTCAAGGACTTCACCCGGCGCGAGGAGGTCGTTCTCTCCACCAAGGTCTGGATGCGGATGCGACCCGGCCCGAACGGCGCCGGGCTGTCCCGCAAGGCGATCTTCGCCGAGCTCGACGCCTCCCTGAAGCGACTGGGGACCGACTACATCGACCTGTACCAGATCCACCGCTGGGACTACGACACCCCGATCGAGGAAACCCTCGGGGCGCTGCACGACGCGGTCAAGTCCGGGAAGGTCCGCTACATCGGAGCCTCTTCCATGTACGCCTGGCAGTTCGCCAAGGCCCTGTACCTGGCTGACCTGAACGGCTGGACCCGGTTCGTGTCGATGCAGGACCACTACAACCTCATCCACCGGGAAGCAGAGCGGGAGATGATCCCGCTCTGCGCCGACCAGGGCATCGGCGTGATCCCGTGGAGCCCGCTGGCACGGGGCAGGCTGACGCGGGCCCGGGACGCCGCCACGGCGCGTGCCGAGACCGACGCGGGCGGCAAGATCCTCTACCGCGAGGAGGACCAGTCGGTGGCCGAGCGCGTCCACGAGATCGCGGGCAGGCGGGGTCTGTCTCCGGCCCAGGTCGCCCTGGCCTGGGTCATGCGCAACCCGGCGGTGACCTCGCCCATCGTCGGGGTCACCAAGCCGGCCCAGCTGGCCGACGCGGTCGCCGCAGTGGACGTCGAACTCGACGAAGACGAGGCCGCCTACCTGGAGGAGCCCTACCAGCCGCACGAGGCCGTCTACCTGGAGGAGTCCTTCTACAAGCAGCGGCCTGTGGCGGACTCCCGGTAGTCCGGGCTATCGCCGGGCCTTCGACGAGTCCTTGGTCCCGGCCTTCACAGCCCTGTGGTCGGCCCGGCGATGCTTGCGGGCGGTCGCGCGCAACTGCATGATCCGCGCGCTGCCCGCCCAGCGCGGTGAGCAGGATGCCCCCAACCGCGGCCAGCAGCAGGGCCACGCGCAGCGGAACGTGCCCGTGGGCATCGAAGTAGCTGACGTCCACCGACTGCTCCTGAGTTTGGTCAATTGGTCAAACCACTTGGTGTTGACGGACCTGCACACCTTGCCGTGTTCCAGATCGACCTCATCCGTTCCTACCGGTCCTTCCTCGCCCGACGGCGCCGCGTTCGACCGGAGGCTGAATACCGGGACCCGACCGACGAGGAATGGCGCGAGTTCCAGCAGCATTTCGCGCTTCGCAAAGTTGAGTTGGGCACCTGCGGGCGCCCCTACGGGACTCCCTGCAAACACGAACACGACCGAGTTGATGCCCGAGCGCTCGGCGGCCTCTAAGCAAGGTGCCCGCGCGCGGCCCGGCTGTACCTCGGGCCATGATCCGAGGTACACAGCACGGTGGCGTATGCCGGAATAGGGGCCTGCGCCAGCCCCGTTCTCGTCGCCGTGATCGTCGCGCTGCTCGCCATGCCCTTGTGCGCCATCAGGCAGGTCGGCTGACCCCTCGGCGGTGTCATCGACGTGGACCCCACTGTCGGCACAGCGCGAAGGTCAAGCAACTCGTGGTGTCCGGTCCGGGAGGCAGCCGCACGTCGAAGCCCCAGGCCGATGGCCTGGGGCTTCGCTGAGGGGTGAGGGCGGGAGCCGGACCCGCGCGCGGCAGGGATGCGGGAGCGGTCTCCAGCAGGGGCTGTGGCTCTTACCGGTTGAGGATCTGCTCGATCTTGGTGGCCACGTGCTGGGCCTGGATGTCACGGCCCTTCTCGTTGGGGTGTGCGTACCACGGGATCGGCTGGCCGAGGAGTTCGAGCTTGGAGTTCTCCAGCAGGCCGCCGATGCCCCGGTCGGCGCCGTCGCACGCCGTGTTGTTCCCGGTGTGGTCGTAGAGGTCCACGAAGTCGGCACCGTCATCCGCGGCGGCCTTCTTCATGACGTCGTCCAGCCGCTTCTGGACCTGGTCCAGGACCGGCAGCGCGTCCTGGGGGATGTCGGCGAACGGTGGTTCCGTCTGGCCAGGGGCCGCGGTCAGGCACTGGGTCGTGTCCTTGGGCACGAGCCGGGGATAGCCGACCAGGACACGCTCGGCGTCCGGAGCCAAGTAGCTCATGCGCAGGAGCATCTCCTCCAGGTCCCCTTCGACCCGCTGGAACTGGTAGTCCAGCCATGCTGTTCCGTCTTCCGACTCGAAGAACTCCCGGCACTCGCCCGCTGGCTTGTCCGGGTCCAGCGGATACCCGGGCAGCAGTGCTCCCTCGTCGCCCCGGAGCTTGGCGGAGCACTGCTTGAGGATGCTGGTGAAGCCCAGCGTGTTGCCGCCCATACCGCCCACGACCAGCTGGGTGTCCTCCTTGAGCGCGTCCTGCTGCGCCGGGAGCGTCCCGGCGCCGAAGGGCAGCTGCTGCTCCTTCCAGAAGTGTTCGACGAGCGCGCCTCCGCAGGAGACGTCCGACTGGACGTCGAGGGTGATGCCGTTGTCGGCCAGGCTCCGGGTGGCGACGGCGGGATAGTTCTCCGTGGCCTGGAAGCACCAGCCTCTCTCGTTGTCCATGTTGTTCACGGGGGCGATGCCGAAGTTGGCGGTGTAGGAGTCGCCGAAGAAGACGGTCGGCACCGGGTCGGCGGGTGCCGCGCCGGCGGGTGCCGCCGGGACGGCGAGTGCCAGGAAACTGCCCAGCGCGACTGCTGCGGCGGCCAGCCGCCGTGCCCTGGGAGTGGTTGTCTTCTTACGCATGGCCGGAGGCATGCCTGTGCCCTTTCGTCGAGGCCCACGCGAAACGGGGCGAGAGAGCGCTACGCTCCGCATTCACTCATGCGCGGAATGTGATATTCCAGGGGTGGTGAACCGCAACCGGGCGTTCTCGGACAATCTCTTCACTCATGTCCATCTCGCCTGTTCAGCAGGGGTGTTGGCAAGGCGCGGCCGATGCGTCCGGATGTGAGCCTGACCCGAAGGGGGGAGGAGCTTGCCCGCTCGCCGTGCGGACCCGACGGCGTGACCGTGTACGGGGGGCACAAGTGCCTGGCGTACGGTCGGCCATGCCGCACAAACGAGCCTCTGCCGAAGATAGGTTCCGTGGTCGACGTGGTCGCCTTCGCGTACTTGGCCAGAAGTCTGCCTGATCCCTGGACCTAGACCGGCGGGCCGCAGATGGGGATCTCGGACGAGCAGTTCTGCCCCGCCCCCGAGAACTGGGTGGGGAGATTCAAGGAGCCTCATCAGCGCTCCCGGACCACCGCCCGGCTCGAGACCAGCGACCACGACCGCTTCCCCGCCCGCATCCGCTTCAAGTCCAAGGGCGACGACGGTGCCTGGTGCCTGGAGCGGGTGAGGGTCGCCGCCTGTGGATGAGCGACCTCCAGAGCACCTGCGCCGTACCGGCGGTGACGGCTGACCTGTGGTGCCCGTGCCGGGACTTGCCTGGGAAGGTTCGGGCCCGGCCGGGTCGTGCCAGTCCACATCGAGCGGTACGACGGCTGATCGAAGTCTCTGGTCGCCCTTGTGGTAGCTCGACGCGTGGCAGGGGCTTGGAAGGGCGCGTCATTCGCCTGCGGTGTCCTCGGCTTCCCAGCGCAGCAGGTCGCCCGGCTGGCACTTGAGTACCTCGCAGAGTGCGGCGAGCGTCGCGAAGCGCACCGCCTTGGCGCGGCCGTTCTTGAGTACCGCCAGGTTGGCGGGCGTGATCCCTACGAGGTCCGCGAGCTCGCCCACGGACATCTTCCGTCTGGCCAGCATCACGTCGATGTCGACAGCGATCGGCATCAGATCACCTCGTTCAGCTCGGCCTGCATCTGCGACGCTTCGATGTCGCGCGCGACGGCCTGGGCGAGCAGCATCCGCAGCACGAGGACGATGAGCGCGACCCCGAGGATGGCCACACCGATCCCGCCCATGATGACGGTGACGCCCGGGTCGTCCCGCTGGCCCGGCGCGTTGATGACCGTGACCGCGAACCACAGGACGGCAGCCCCGACGATCGAGCCGATCACGCCGTCCACGTACCGGAAGGCGGCGTGGGAGAACACGGTTGCGCGTCGCACCATCGTCACCAGCCGCCATACGCAGATCAAAGCGACCTGGGCCGACAGCATGCCCAGGATCGTGATCACCCGCAGCGCGGTCAGCGGGAGCGACCCGTCCTCCGGGTCGCTCCCGCTGAACAATGTCCACACCATCAATGCCTGCACGAACACGGTGCCGACGAGCACCACCACGACCACGGCGCGCAGCGCACGTACGGTCAGCTTTCCCATGACCCACCCTTCCATCGAAACACGATGGGAATCTATCGAGATTCGATAGGCAAAGCAAGCGCTGGGATGGAGGTGAGCGGCACTTTCGCTGTCTTCTGCGGATCGGGCGCGATCGGTGGGTGGGGGAGGGGTCAGCCGCAGTCGTTGCGGCTTTCCACCGCGCGCTTTCCCCGCCGGCCGAAGCAATCGGCAACTGTCGCACGGCCGTTAACCGCGCAACCACCTGGTCCAGCCAGCGCCGGCCGCGTCCCGCCCAGCTCTGCACCCACCTTCGCTGCTTCCGGTCGTTGCCGGCCCGGAGGGTTTGCCACCCCGTGACGGCTCGATACAGGATGCGGAAACGCACCCTGGGAGCGTGTCTCAGTAACCGGCTACCCGCTGGCGGAGTGCACCCGAATGTACCCAGTCACGTACAGCTGAGCGTGCTCAGGACGCCTGCGCTGGATTCAGCTCCGGCGTCTGAACGTGCCGGGGGCTGTCCCGTGCGTGCGCTTGAACGCGGTGGCGAAGGCGAACTCGGAGGCGTAGCCCACCTGGGCGGCGACGGATTTCAATGGTGCGTCCGATGCCCGCAGCAGGCGCGCGGCCGTGGTCATCCGCCACCAGGTCAGGTAGCTGAGGGGTGGTTGGCCGATCAGTGTGGCGAAGCGCCTGGCGAACGGTGCGCGGGAAAGCCCTGCTTCCGCGGCGAGTTTCGCCACTGTCCACGGTGCCGCCGGGGCCCGGTGGATGGCGTGGAGGGCGGCGGCGACCGGTGGGTCGTTGAGCGCGGCGGCCCAGCCGGTGGTGTTGCCCCGGGCGGGCTGTTCGTTGAACCAGATGCGCAGGATGTACAGCAGCAGTGTGTCCAGGAGCGCGGGAACGGCCGCGTCCGTGCCGAGGCGCGGGTGCTCCAGTTCGGTGGCCAGTAGCCCCACGGCCGAGCGCAGTTCCGGGTGCTGATCGGGGTGCGCGGGGAGGTGGATCCGGTCCGGCAGGTCGCGCAGCAGCGGGTGGGTGCGGGAAGGGTCGAGCTGGTAGGTCCCGCAGAGCACGACGGTGACTGGACCGCCGTCTCCGGTCCGGTCGACGCTGTCCGACGCGTAGGGCTCGGACAATCGGGGGTCGTCGGGGCCGCAGGCGGGGGCCGTCGCCAGGGTTTTGGGGCTGTCGGCCAGGGTGTGTCCACTGCCGTGGGGCAGGAACACCACGTCGCCCACGCCCAGCGGGACGGGCTCTGCGTCTGGAGGGAGTAGCCAGCAGGAGCCCTGAAGGATCACCTGAAAGCCCGCCGACCCCGGTACGGAGGCGAACTCCTGCCCCCACGGGGCATGCCACCGCACGTGCGCCGACCGAGGCCGCCCGGTCCGCATCACCGCGATGACGTCACTGAGCACATCCATGCGGTGAGACTACGCGGGCGAGACGTACGCGTATGAACTGGGCGCTCTGCCGCATGGATCGTCTCCGAGTGCGGTCGTAGATTCGCGGCATGAAGATGAAGACCGCACGTATCCACGAGTACGGCGACGCGTCCGTGATCCGCTACGACGACGTTCCGCGCCCTCAGCCCGCAGCCGGTGAAGTGCTCATCCATGTCGCGGCGACCTCGTTCAACCCCACCGAGGCCGCGTTGCGGGGCGGACTGCTGCGGGCGTTCTTACCCTTGGACCTGCCCTACACGCTCGGATGGGACGTTGCCGGCACTGTCGCCGAGATCGGCGCGGGTGCGCAGGGGTTCACCGTCGGCGACCGGGTCGTCGGGCGGCTCGACAGCGCGGGTGCGGCCGCCGAGTACGTACGGGCGCCCGTGGCCACGCTGGTCGCGGCCCCCGCCTCCATCCCTCTTGCGAACGCTGCGGCCCTTCCCGTGGCCGGTCTCACGGCGTGGCAGGCGGTGTTCGAGCACGGGAAGGCAGCCGCCGGTCAGCGGGTACTGGTCAACGGTGCGGGCGGAGGTGTCGGTGGCTTCGTGACGCAACTCGCCAAGTACGCAGGAGCCGAGGTGATCGCCACGGCCGGAGCCCGCAGCGCCGAGGCGGTCCGGCGGCAGGGGGCGGACCAAGTGATCGACTACACCGCCAAGCCGGTGGTTGCAGCGCTCGACGGCCCGGTGGACACGCTGCTCAACCTGGTCCCGCTGAGCCCGCCGGACGCCGCGGCTCTGGCGCCGCTGGTGCAGCCGGGCGGGCGGATCGTCTCGATCGCCACCCCGATCGAGCCGCCCGCTGATGCCGGGGTGACTGCGATGCACATCGTCGCCCGCAACGATGTGGAACATCTGGCGGCGCTGGTGGAACTCATCGACGCGGGTGTGGTCACCATCGACATCAGTGAGTCGCGCCCACTGGCCGACCTCGGCGTCATCCACCGCCTCAGCGAGGCCGGCCGGATCCGAGGCAAGGTCATCATCGTTCCATGAGCCGCCGGCGGCCGGACCTGCCCCAGGATCACCTGGCCCGGTTCGTCGCCGGCCTGGTGGGCGAAGTGCTGGACCTGGGGCCGGTCCTGGCCGACTGCACCGAGAAGCGAGGCTCCCCGCCCTGCGATCCGCGGCTGATGCTGCATCTGCTGATCTACGGCATACGGGACACCGCCCCGGCGACAGCCGCATCCGCCACGTCAGCAGCCTCGTCCTGGCCGCCCGACACAAGTGCAGGCCCCGGAGGGCGCCCCCGGCCACCCGCTACGGGGCCGGGGACAACAGGCATGCCTACGACCTTCGGTCGTTGCTGGGGGCGACCGGGAAGGAAAGCTCGTCGCGGTCCGTGCCGTCGGTGATCCACCATCTGTCCCCGCCGAGAAGGGCCAGTTCTGCGCGACCGTCGCTGTCCCAGTCGTCAACGGCGAAGAGCGTGCCGTCGACGGGGCCGTTGTCACCCGGCACGGAGCGCTTGGTGGAGCGCCAGGGCTTCGACCCGAGCCCGTGCTCGGAGCCGCCACGCAGCACCTCGATCCGCGCGTCCCCCGTCTCCTTCTTCTTGGTGAGCTGTACGGCCAGGTCGTCGCAGCCGTCGCCGTTGAAGTCTCCGGCGGCGAGCCTGGTGCCGAAGCCCTCCTTGAAGTCGCCGCCATCCATGGTGACCCACTTGCCCGGCTCCTTCCCGTAGCGGACGCTGACCTGGCCGCGTCGGTGGGGGGTGTCGATCTCGTCGTAGCTGTCGACGAAGCTCCGGCCGATGGCGACGTCCTGCCGCCCGTCGCCGTCGAAGTCGCCGAAGACGACGTTCTCGCCCTCCGGCAGCCGCTCGGGCTCCTTGCTCAGCCCGCCGGCGGTCCGGGCGCCGCCGGTGAACAGCAGGGGCGGATCCCACGGGGAGTCGTAGAGCGCGAGATCGGTGGCGCGGTCGTCGTTCGCGTCCCCGGCGACCAGCATGGGTGACGCGCCCTCGTGGACGGGGCTGGGGATCTCCACGGTCCGGGTGGGAGCGCCGGAGCGCTTGAACGGTCCCTTGAGGACGACCAGTTCCTGATCCTCGTTCGAGAACCTGAAGGCCGCGAGGTCGGTGTGGCCGTCCCCGTCGAAGTCGCCGGCGATCGGCGCGGTGCGGTATCCGCTGCCCGGCAGCGGGACGCGCCCGTGCGGTCCGCCGGCCTGCGGACCCTTGGGGCCTCCCCACAAGACCTGGGCGGCGCCGCTGACGATGAGGTCGGCGTGGCCGTCCTCGTCCAGGTCGGCGACTGTGGGCTGCCACGGGTCGTCGCCCGTCTGGATGTCGTCCGGCAGACCGAGGTCATCGTTGGTGAGGACGGTCGTGCGGTCGTGGTCCGGACCGTGCTCGGAGCCGGGCACGACGGTCACGTCGAAGTTCTCCGCCGTGTCGGAGATCTCGTGCACCAGATCGACGAAGCCGTCCCCGTCGAGGTCGGGGGGCGCGGGCCTGTCCTCGCGCGCCGAATCGGTCGGTCGGCAGGGGCTGTTGGGCACCGAGCGCGCGCCGTCGGACGGGAGAAGGACGAGGAACGCCACCACTGTCACCACTACGAGAAGGGCCGGCGCGGCGTGCCACATGCGCAGGTGGCGGAGAAACGGACCGCCTGCTGTCGGAAAGTGCATCAGTCCACTTCACGGGCGTGGACCCGGCCCGCACAAGGAAGCGGATCATCTTGTTACGCGGGTGATGCACGAACCGGGTTCGCCAGCAGTGGCCGCACTCAGTGCGTTGCCGGTGGGCAACTCGCGCGGCAGGCCTGGGGCGCTGGAGCCGCTTCTGCCGGTGAGTGACAACCGGTGCGGCCGGTAGCGCGATCACCGGCAGGTGATCAACGGGATCATCCACCGGCTGGGCACCGGGGTGCGGTGACGGGAACTGCCCGAACGCTTCGGCCCATGGAAGACCGTCCACAAGCGGCACTTGCTGTGGTCGGCCGACGGGACCTGGGACAGGCTCCTGCGGCACATCCAGTCCGCCGCCGACGCCGATCCCTTCAAAGGGGCACGCCGAAGGTCACTGCGGCGGCTGTCGCCCAGGGCGATGCCGCATGCCTCCTTGGAGGGGGTGGCGCTCCGGGAGAAGCTCTCGGCCGGTCCCGCGGCGGCCTGACGACCAAGATTCACATCGCCGCGGAGGGCCACTGTCGCCCGCTGTCTCTACTGATCACGCCGGGACAACGGGCGGACTGCACACAGTTGGAGCCGGTCATGGACAAGATCCGCGTTCCGCGTCCGGGACGCGGCCGTCCCCGACAAGCGCGGATATGTCTATCTCGGCACTGTCACCGCTGCCGGACTCCCCATCTGGCTCCGATCGTGATCGGAGGAACAGGCCCTAGCCTGGTGGCTGCCCGGCAGTTGTGCACTCGGAGACCAGGTGGTGGATCGCCCGGCGCACGTCGGGAAGGGTTCGCTGTAAGCCATGATGGGAAGGAGACGACCTTTGGAGCGGACGTCAGTACGATCTGTGGCGCGTGCGCATCATGCCCTGGAAGTCGGACGTTGAGGGGGGAGCATGAGCTTTGAGGGATTTCCGGTCGGTGGCTGGCGTACAAGGACGGTGCCCGTGCACCGGGCGGCAGGGAGCCCGGCCGTTCTCGTGGTGCGCTCTCGCGGGCCGTTGACGAACTTTACGATCACGCCGGTCATCGACACGCCGAGTGTGAAGAGGACGGGGGGCTACTTGCTGCGGACGTGGGGCACCGCGCCCCATACGTTCGTGCTGCCGGGCGAGTACACGCATGTCAAGGTGGCGAGAGCCGGCCGAGAGTCGAACGGATTTGCTCGCTGGAGTCTTGACCGGATTGCCGTCGATGAACTGCGGCCCCTTCGGGGCCGGGTCATCGGGACCGGCTCGGAGGTCTTCAGCTGGCGAGGCACCGAGGGACGCTTCCGGTTCGACTTCACGGACAAGTACAGCCGGAACTCATTCGGCTTCTTCTCCTTCGACGACGGAAGGCAAGACCGCTTGGAGTGTGACGGCGGCACCCGGGGCACGGCCACCATTCCAGGACCCGGTTTCGTGAGGATCCAGTCCCCGGGCACATGGACGGTCAACGTCGTAAACGCCGTCCCCTGACCCGGGCGGTTGAGGGGTTCCCGCAGCAGGAGGGCGGGCGGCTGTCGTGCGTCCCGGACGCTGGACGAACCGGCAAACGTCTGCTGTTTGTAGTGCTTGTGGCCCTGCTTGTCGGTCGGGTACTGGGCGATCTCGGTGCCCGCGCCCCCTCGCCCTCTGGTCGGCCTCGCGGGCAGCAGTCCTTCGCCTGGCGCCTGGAGAGCGTTGACGGTGATTCCGTCCAGCGCGAGTAGTACCCCAGCAGGGCGGCACGCCACGAGAGCGGCGTATGAACAGGGCCAGGAACGTGATCTGCCGAAACCGGCCTCAGGCGGGCATCTGGCGCTCACCGACGACGGCCAGAGCCCGGGACTCTCCTACAGGGCCATGCAGGCACGGGAACTGGGGCGGTCTTTCGGACTCGCGATCGCCGATCGCACTGCGCGGAACCGCTTCCCGGACCACATGGTGGGCCGGCGGCGGCTCTACCGCGAGGTCAGTTTGGCCACCCTGGCGATGATGGCGTCGGCGACGCTCTCCGCGGGCCACGGGAAGATGCGGATGACTGCGTACTGATGTGCGAGGCCGTGCATGGAGATCCAGAGGGTGACGGCATCCAGTTCCGGATCGGTGACCGTCGACTGTCCCGCGGCGGCACAGTCGGCCAGGGCGTCGGCCAGAATGCGCAAGGCCGGCGCGCCGAGGCCGGTGAGCTGCTCCTCCGTCAGGGAGTTGTCGCCCAGAGTTGGCATCCACAGACCGCCGAACATCGTGCGGTAGCGGCCGGGGTGGTCCTGCGCGTAGCGGAGGTAGGCGCGGCCGAGGGCGTGCAGCCGCTCCCGCGGATCATCTCCGGCGTGCTGGGCGGCCTCGCGCAGATGGTCTGCCAGCGCAGCGAACTCCCGTTCCACGACGGCCAGCATGATGGCCGGCTGGTCGGGAAAGTGGCGGTAGATCGACGGGGCGGCGATGCCGATCCTGCGCGCGACCGACCGCAGGGTGATCGCCCGCTCGTCGCCGGTCTCGTCCAGCAGCGCGGAGGCGGCATCAATGATGTCCTCCCTCAGTCGGCCGCCCTCGCCGCGCCGGTTGCGCACGCGGGCCACTTGTTGAGGTGTGTCCAGACCAGTCACGTCAGCCTCATTCATCTTCGTAATCTTACGCATACAAGTTTATGAGTGTTAGCCCTTCTCGGCGGCGACGCCGCGCACCTCCCCTCCGCCCCTGCGGCTTCGCCTAACGCCGTAAGTTTACTGTCGATACCTCTTGCCTGACGGGAGTTAACGCGCATAGCCTTACGGGTGTAAGCGCACAGTCGAAACCTTCAGGGGCAACCATGACCAGCACCGCCACCACCCTCGCCACCGAGATCGTCCTGCCCGGCAAAGTGGAGCCGAACGGCCTGCACCTGCGCACGCAGGAATTGCCCGCCCCTGCCGCTGGCCAGGTTGTCCTGCGCATGGAGGCGACCGGCGTCAGTTTCGCCGAGCAGCAGATGCGTCGCGGCAAGTACTACGACCAGCCGCCCTTCCCCTTCGTGCCGGGCTACGACCTGGTCGGCACCGTCACCGCGATCGGCCCGCAGGTGGATGCCGCGCTCATCGGGCGCCGGTTCGCCGCCATCACCAAGACCGGCGCCTGGGCCAGCCACCTGCTGGTCGACGCTGCGGGCCTACTGCCCATCCCCGCGGAGGTCGACCCCGCCGCCGCCGAAACGGTCATCGTCAACGGCGTCACCGCCTGGCAGATGCTGTACCGCGTCGCCGAAGTCCGATCCGGGCAGACGATCGTGGTCCTGGGTGCCAACGGAGGCGTCGGCTCCACCCTCGTCCAGCTGGCCCGCCACGCCGGCATCACCGTGATCGGCACCGCCTCGCCCCGCCATCACGACCTCGTCCGCGAGCTCGGCGCCATCCCCCTCGACTACCGCGACCCCGACTTGTACGCCCGCATCCGCGAGATCGCGCCCGACGGCGTCGACGCCGTCTTCGACCACGTCGGCGGCGCCGCCATCACACAGTCCTGGCGGCTCCTGCGCCGCGGCGGCACCCTGGTCTCCTACGGCAGCGCCGCCACCAAGGACGAGGACGGCAGCTCCCAACTCCCAGTTCTGAAGCTGTTCGCACGGCTCTTCGCCTGGAACGTCCTGCCCAACGGCAGGAGCGCCCACTTCTACAACCTCTGGGCCGGCAAGCGCCGCAACCAGAAGGCCTGGCAGCAGCGCATGAGCAACGACCTCACCCAGGTCCTGCTCTTGGTCGCCCGCGGCATCCTCGCCCCCCAGATTGCGGCCACCTTCGCCCTCACCGACGCCGCCGCAGCCCTCGAACTCGCCGAATCCCGCACCGTAGCCGGCAAGGTCGTCATCCTTCCCCGGGCCTAGTCCCCGCAGCCTCACTGGCCGAGCGGCACAGCCCGCTGCCCGCTGCCCGCTGATCCGGCATCACCTCTGCTCCGCGCTAAGCCCTCATCTCCCGTCCTCGGTCCAACACGGCCCACTCAATACCCCCCTGAGGTATATTCATGTATCCCGTCATCGCCACCGCAGAGCAGTCGTCCCCGGTCCGCCGCGCTTCCGGAGACGTCGCCAACCTCGGCACTTACAGCTGCTTCGGCCTCGCCTACGTCCTCGGTCACGGCTCCGCCGCCCTCTCCCAGGGCGACAATCCGTTACTCGACCTGCCCGGCTGGCTGCCCATGGTCCTCCTCGGCAGCGGACTCGCCCTCGGCACCGTCCAGGCCACCCGTGCCGCCCTGCGCGCCCAGCGCGCCGACACCGACCCCGCCACCGTCCGCACCGGCCAACTCCTGGGCGTCGCCTGGGTCACCGCACTCGCCGCGCTCTTCCTCGCCATCACCGGACTCAGCGCCACCGTCGACCACCCCGACATCCAGACCCTGCTCTGGCCCACCGGCTCCGGCTTCGTCGTCGGCCTCATGTACGTCGCCGAAGGCGCCGCCCGCCGCAACCTCCTCCACTACACCCTCGGCACCTGGCTCGCCCTCACCTCTACCGCCGCCCTCCTCCTGGGCACTCCCAACTTCTATTGGGTCCTTACCCTCGCCGGCGGCGGCGCCTACGCCCTTGCCACTCTCCTCGAACACCGCCGTCTCGCCTCCAACCAGCACTGACCCTGAAGCGGCCACTTCTCCCCAGTGGCTCCTTCAGGACATGCAGGTCACTGTTCTGGCGCGGCGGGCAGAGACGTCGTCGACGCTGACACCACGACACGCCCCGTCCGAGGAGCTTGAAGAGAAGGCGGACGGGCTGAGCGGGGCAGTGAGCCGATTCCGCGGAGCGTCCGACAGACGGAGAGTCCGTTGATCTACCACAGTATGCGGATCAAGCTGAAGGAAAGTGTCACCTCGCAGCAGTTCGAGGAGGCGCTGGAGGCCACCCCCTCGCACACGGGCAGCAGCGCCCTTACGGACGTTGGTTTCTGACCTGCGGGTCACCGTCCGCTTGGTGCAGCGCCGGCGCAGAGCGCCGCCGACCGCCCGCACCTGGTCCCGTAGCGGACGCACTCCCGTCGTGCGGGTGCGGGGCCGCTCCCGCCGGCGATTGTCCGTCGCCGCCCTGGCCTGCTACAGCGAACGCTCCCGGCTGGTCAGCATGTGGTGCTCCCGCGGTCCGTCTCCTGTCACCGGATTCGGGATGGCTGGGATGGCATGTCGGGCGTTGTCTGGCATGCGTGCCTCCGTTGGATGCGGTCTGTCCGTTGCGGGATGGGACCCGTGTGGCATGTGTCCAGGTGCCGCTCGACATTCCTGAGCGCGGGAACTTCCGCTTCCGCGCACGATTCGGACGAAGGTGAAGGAGCACCTGCGTCCCTCGCAAAGGGCGTGCCCGTGACGGACATGGCTGATTGGAATCCACCTGGGGTTTCTGCCCCGCCACCAACGTCCTTGTCGGTGAGAATGGCAGCGGGGGGCGATGCCCACGCACACCAGTCCCGCGGCCAGGGACCCTCAGCTTGCACACCACTCATGGGGTGGGCATTCGTCATCGCCATGGCCCGGGTGGCAGGTGAGGCTGTCGGTCCACGCGATGGAGGTGGGGTGAGGGGAGGGTCAGGGGGCGCCCAGGTAGGTGGTGGCCTTGATGTCGTGGAGGTGGATGAGGATGTCGTGGGCCCTGCCGAGTGCGGCCGTGTACTGCGTGGGGTCGGGCCACCCGGCGCCGATGTTCCAGGTGGCACGTTCCGTGTCCAGCCACGCGCGTGCCGCCTTGGGGGCTGTGCGCATGTCGAGGATGTAGTCCTCGCGGCGGGTCTTGTCCAGGGTCTCTTCGTTGGAGCCCTGCTTGGCACCGGCCACGCGGTAGGTGCGTATCACGTTGTCGTCCGTGCCGAACGCCTTGAAAGCACCCTCGTAGAAACTGAAGCCGATGCTGACGTAGCCGCTGCCCAGTGCGTCGTGCAGGAAGGCACCCTGGGTCTTGGGGTAGCGCTCGTCGAACGAGTCGTAGGACACATGGGTGTTGTGGGCCGACAGCAGCGTGCGGTCACCGGTGTGGTGGCGCCACCATTGCACGTTTTCGGCCATCACCTGGTCGCGGTACTTCATCATCTGCGCGATCTGGGCCTCGTCGTTGATGTCGAAGGACATGCCCTTGGCCATCTGGTGGATCGCCAGGGCGTGCTGCACCATCCACACGTGGTCCTGCCTGTCACCGGTGCCGGGGTGCTGTGTGCGCAGGAGGTCGTAGACCCTCCGGGTCCGCTCGGCTCGCTCCTGGCGCTCGTCGAGCGGCAGCTTGAGGTACTCCTCGCTGTAGGTGCCGGCGTCTGTGGTCGGGGCCAGGCCGCGGTACAACTCGGTGACCTGTCCGAGCAACTGCGGGTAAGTGCGGGAGACGTAGTCGATGACGCGCCCGTACAGTTCCGGGCCGGCGTAGCCCATGTCGTTGCCCATGAACTGCACCGGGTCGCTGGGGTGCTGGCGGTTGTAGTCGCGCATCCAGACGATGAGGTCACGGTAGTCCTGGTTGTTCCAGATCCGGTAGGAGCCCTGGAACTCCTCCCGGGCTATCTCGCCGAGGTCGCCCTTCCCGTGCACCACGTACTCGTTGAGCCGCACGCCGCTGCTCCAGGGCAGTTCCAGGGAGAAGGACCGGAAGCCCTTCTTCTCGACCAGGTAGCGGAACACTCGGTGCTTCATGCGGAAGAAGTCCCGTGAACCGTGGGTGGCTTCGCCCAGCCCCACCACCTCGGCGTCCTTGATCATGCGGCCGAGGGCGTCCAAGTCCCGCAGAGAGCCCGTGGGCTGTGTGGTCCTCAACGTGTGGGCGCTGCGGTCGATGGCGTCGACCACGCTCTCGTGGTGCTGCCACAGAGGGGATGTCTTCGACACGGTGGTGGACGAGGGGTGTGCGGGGGATCCGATGGCCGGCGTGGCGAGGGCAAGCGCGCCAACGGAGAGGAGGACCGAGGGAATGAGTACCGCCTTGCGTCGCGTCATGCCTCCAGGTTCCTGTGGACGCAGGGTCCGTCACCAACCCATCTGCTGCCCACCTGCGGTAGTGCAGGCACTACCTACCCGCAGGTCGGCAGGCTGCCGCCCCGTTCGACGGGGGCGTGTCCGCGATTGGCTCGGCGTGAAACGGTTGCGGGTCGGGAGGCGGGTCACGGCGGCCTCCCACAGTGCCGGACCCGGGTCTTCCGCCGGCAGGCCGGCGCCTGCGGCCAAGCAGCGATGGCGGCATCCGGTTCGGATGCCGCCACCGCTGGTCAGCTGGTTCTCACGCGCAGAGCTCGCTGTCGATCAGGTCGTTCTGGGCCCGCTGGGTGGAGGAGTCCGCGGAGCCGTCGCCGGACGAGTTCAGGACCACGGCACGGCGGCCGTCCGCGCTCACGCCGGTGCGGGTGGTGTAGCCGGCAATGTCGCCGCCGTGGCTGTAGTAGGCGCCGCCGCAGGACAGCGGGATCTCCATCAGCCCGAGGCCGTAGCGCACACCGGCCCACGCGGGATCCAGCTCCGGGGCCCGCACGGTCCTCTTCATCTCCGCCAGCTGCGCCGGGCGCAGCAGCCGGCCGCCCAGGAGCGCCTGGTAGAAGCGGCTCAGGTCGGCCGTCGTGCTGATCATGGCCCCTGCCGCGCCTCCTGCGGAGGGGTTGATCTCGGTGACGTCGAGCGCCGGACCCGGTTCGTCGAAGGTGGAGTAGCCGTGCAGGTGGCGGCCTGGTATCCGCGGATGCGTGGTCGGGGCGAGGGTGTCGCGCAGGCCCAGCGGGCGGATGATGCGCGAAGTGACCTCCTGGTTCCAGCTGTTCCCGGTGATCTTCTCGATGATCATTCCGGCCAGGATGTAGTTGGTGTTGGAGTAGCTCCAGCCCTCGCCGGACTCGAAGTTCGGGGCGTGCCGCATCGCGGTGGCGACCAGCTGCTCCGGGGTCCAGGTGGTGTAGCGGTCGGCCAGGTAGCCGGCCTTGCTGGTCAACTCGGGGAGGTCCACCGTGTAGTCGTGCAGTCCGCTGGTGTGCTGGAGCAGCTGCCTCACGCTGATGGCCTTGCCGTCGTTGCCGTTGCCGGAGACGACCCCGGGCAGTCGGCTCTCCACCTTGTCGTCCAGCGACAGGCGCCTCTCCCCGACGAGTTGCAGCAGCACCGTGGCGACGAACGTCTTGGTCGTGCTCGCGATGCGGAACCGGTCACCGGAGCGTGCGAGCTCCCCTGTCGCCTCGTTGGCCACCCCACCGTTCGCATACCGGGTGCCGCGCGGCCCCGTCGACTGCGCCACGACTGCGACGGTCCCCGTCTTCATGATCGCGTCCACGCCGGACCGCAGAGCCGCGCTGTGCGTTCGGCCATGCGCGGCGTCATGCGCGGTGCCGTGCACGGGACCGGTCGCGCCCGCCGCGGGCAGGATCAGGCCGATTCCTGCCAGCGCTGTCACCAGGGTCGTGGCCACCACACGGGAAGTGAGCTTGGGTTTCATGAGTCGCGGACTCCTTGGGCGTCGTCTCGGCCGTGCCGCCGTCGCGGCGTGACCACGACGCTAGGGATTCCGGCTGTTCGAAACGATCAGGCAGGCGGGTCATGCGCAGGGGGTGTACTCCGCCGGGTGCGGGTAGTGCCTGCTGTACCGTCCGGCCCCGACCAGGCCGGAGAGCGGAAGACACACACGCCGCCGGACATGCGCCGAGGGGGCAGGCACGAGCGGTGGACGCAAGGTCCATGACGGGTCGTCAGGAGTGGAGGCGGACGTCGTCGAGGTAGCGCAGGACCGCCGCGACCCGCCGGTCCACCTGGTCGGCGGGGGACAGGTCGAGTTTGGCGAAGATGCTACGGATGTGCTTGTGGACGGCGCCCTCGGTGACAACGAGCCGTTCCGCGATGGCACTGTTGCCCAGGCCCTCCGCCATCAGGGCGAGCACGTCGCGCTCGCGCGGGCTGAGCCGCTCCAGACGGGTGTCCTGCCGACTGCGGGTGAAGAGCTGCGCCACCACCTCCGGGTCGATGGCCGTACCGCCGCCCGCCACCCGGCCCAGCGCGTCCAGGAACTCCTCGACCCGCCCGACACGCTCCTTGAGCAGATAGCCCAGCCCCGTGACCCCGTCGACCAGCAACTCCGTGGCGAACGACTGCTCGACGTACGCGGACAGTACGAGAACCGCCAGATCCGGCCGCCGCCGCCGGGCCTCGACCGCCGCGACGATCCCCTCGTCGGTGTGAGTCGGCGGCATCCGTACGTCGAGGATGGCGACTTCCGGCCTGTGGATGTCGATGGCGTCGAGGACACCGTCGGCGGTCCCGGCCGTGGCCACCACGTCCAGGCCCTCGGCACGCAGCAGGAGCGCGAGCCCCTCCCGCAGCAGCGGGTCGTCCTCGGCAATCACAATCCGCATGGCAGTTCCACCTTGAGGGTCGTCGGGCCGCCGGGCGGGCTGGCCAGTTCGAGGGTTCCGTCGTGGGCGGCGATCCGGTTGCGGATGCCGGTGAGCCCGGACCCGCCGGACCCGCCGGGCTCTTCTGCCCCGCCCCGGCCGTCGTCGGTGACGTCCAGGTACAGCAGGCCGCCCCGGCTGCGGACCGTGACCGATGCCTGCCGGGCCCCGCTGTGCTTGGCGATGTTCGTCAGCGTCTCCGCGACCACGAAGTAGGCGGTCGCCTCCACGGACGCCGCGCACCGCTCGGGTGCCTCGACGTCGATCGTGCAGGGCACCGGGCAACTCGCGGCGAGCCCGGTCAGCGCACCGGCGAGGCCCCGGTCGGCCAGTACGGGCGGCAGAATGCCTCGGGCGACCGAACGCAACTCGGACAGGGCCTGCTCGGCTGCGCTCTGGGCCCGTTCGAGGAGTTCCTCGGCGCCCGCCGGGTCGCGGGCCACCATTCGGCGGGCGGCGCCGAGCAGCACGGTGACGGTGACGAGCCGGTTTTGCGTACCGTCGTGCAACGAGCGTTCGATGCGCCGCAGTTCGGTCGCGTGGGCGTCCAGGGCGGCGGCCCGGGTGGCGGTGAGTTCCGCGACGCGCAGGGACAGGTCGGTGTCGGGTCCGGCCGCGAGGAGGGTGCGTCCCGGGTGGGCCTGGAGTCGTGCCATGCCGGGGGTGAGGCCCAGGATGATGGCGGTCCAGCCAAGCCCGAGGAGGCCGGCGGCGAGCGCGTCGGCCCACGTCGCCGCGACCCCGATGCCCAGGGACGTGCTGGTCGTGCCCTCCGGCAGCAGGCGCCAGTACAGCGGGAAGGCAACGTCGCGCACGGCCAGCACCGGGAGCAACGCGGCGCACAGCCCCAGGAACAGGCCGAGCGACGCGTGGCGGACCAGCCAGCGCAGCTCGCGTCGGGTGGTCGGGTCGACGAGGGCGAGTCTCAGCCGGGTCGGCGCCGGGGCCGGGCCGATGACTTCGGGGCCGCGCCGCCCGAGCCGTCGGCGTTCGCGGCCGGCGAGGGCGTGCAGGGCGCGCAGGACGGCCGGGGCCATGAGCAGTCCGACGCCCGCCAGGGACGTCACGGCGGTCACGGCCGACCAGATCAGGACGAGGAGCGCGAGCAGGGCCGTACCGAGTCCGGTGACGAGCTCGCCGAGCGCGTCGCCGGCCGCATTGGCGGCCCGCACAACCCCGACTCCGACCCCAGGCCGTTCCGTCCCCCGGTCCTCGCCGGACGGGGCGGACCCGTCCTCGGCGGACGCGCGTCCGCCGTGCCGGCTGGAGGTCAGCATGCGTCCACTCCCTCTCCGTCCCCAACAACCCGGTCACGGCCACCGGTTGGCAGATTGGTTCGCCGTCGATGAGGAGCGTAGAGGTACAGCCTGCTGTACCCCCACTCGGGCTGCTGGCGGGCTCGGCCGCCCGAGGCCCCGATCCATAGCCTCGGTGGCACGACAGCCGGGCCCTGCCGGGGCCCGGAGCGATCCGAGACTGCGAAGAGGACAGCCATGACGACCACGGACCCCTACCGCCTCGACGGCGGAGCCGAGAGCCCGCGCCCGGCCGGACCGGGCGCCACCCGCGTTGGCGCCACCCGCGACGGCATCACCCGCGACGGCGTCATCGGAGGCGGAGTCGTACGGACGGCACTGTGGCTGGTACTGGTCATCAGCACCGTCGGCAACATGGCGGCCTCGTTCGGCGCCGCCTCCACCCAGGTCCACCTGATGTGCGGCGCGGTCACCGCACTGTGCGCGACGGCCCTCGTCACACGCCACGTGCGGGCCCGGCGATGAGCCGGGGCGCGATTGAAGCTTCCTTCGAAGCAGCGGCGTGGCACCGCACGGTGATTCATCGTCAGCGGCTGGGCTCCGGCCGGCGACCGGAAGCGCACTGACCGGGGAAGACGCGGCTAGCTCAGGACCAGCACGGTCGCCAGGGCCGGGCCGAGGGCTCCGCCCATGAGGTAGCTGAGCTGGAACAGGCCGATGCCGGTGGGGCGTTGGGGGCCGGGGACGGCGGAGGCGGCGGCCATGGACTGGGTGGCGTTGGCGGCGGTGGCGCTGAACACGGCGAGTCCGATCGCCACCAGGAGCAGCACCGCGCTGTGGGCGAGGACAGCTGCCGCGGTCGCGACCGCCCCCACCGTCAGCAGGATCGCCCGCACCTTGGTCTGGCCCAGACGCGAGGAGACGGCTGCGAAGACGAGGGTGAACACGGACCCGGTGATCATGGCGATCATCTGGCCCGCGGCCACCGAGTCGGTCGACCAGCCGGCCCGGACGGCGATCAGCCGTGGGATCGCGAACAGGAGGGTGAAGTACGACACGGACAGGACGAGGGCGATCAGGACGGAGCCGCGGAAGGCAGGGGAACGCAGCGCAGCGGCTGGAACGTAGCCTTCCGGACGGCGCCGGACGTGCAGGGCCAGGAGGACGGTCGTGACGCCCGTCGCGGCCAGGGCGGGCAACGGGTTGGACGGCAGCAGGACCAGGCCGCTGGACAGGATCGCCAGCAGCAGTGCTCCCCGGGTGTCGAAACGCCCCGCGGCCGACGGCGCCTGTGTGGTGGTGTGGCGGCCGACCGCGGGTACGGCCAGGAGCGTGACCACCAGGACGGACAGCGCCGCCCGCCACGAAACCGCGTCGGTGAGGCGCTCGCCGAGCAGCGGCCCCACCGCCCCTAGCATTCCGGAGCCGGCGCTGATCACGCCCATGCGCCGGGCGGTGCCGGCCAGGTTCATGGCGATGGCCATCATGCCCGCGCCGCCGGCAGCCTGCGCGGCGCGCCCGACGAGGGTGACCGGCAGCCAGGGCGAGGCGGCCACGAGAGCGGTTCCCACGGCGACCAGCACGGCACTGACCAACAGCGCGGTATGTGTGCCGCGGCGCCGCAGCAGCGTCGCGATCAGCGGTGTCCCGACCGCCAGGGCCAGCGCGAACACGGTGACCAGCCACGACGCGGTGGCAGTGGTGACCCCCAGCGACCGGCTCAGGTCGCCGAGGATCAGGACGGACGCGTTGTTGGCGGCGGCCACCGGCGTGGCGAGCAACGCGAGCCAGAGGATGGGGACATGACGGGAGGATCCGCTCATGGCGGAGGGGGCGCGCGTGGCGGCCGGCCCGGAGATGGTGGACATGGCTCTTCCTGTGGCGGAGGTCTGGGGCTCGAAGGCGAGAAGGGGGCGATGTCGTGGCCCGCCGACCCCTCTCGAACGCGCTTCAGGCCGTGGTCACGTGGTGCAGCATCCGGGGCGCGTTCCCACTGAAGTCGATCCACGGGTTCGTCCCCAGTGCCTCCGCACCCTCCGAGCCCGGGGCCTCGTACCGCATGACGAACTTCTCCGGGCCGTGGGCGTACGCCACGATCAGGCCGTGCCCGGCGTCCAGGAAGGCGCCGTGCGGCCGGATGCCGGGGTAGCTGATCCGCCAGGCCGGGTCGCCGATGCCCACTGCGCCCACCGACAGCTTGGCGACCACTCCACCGGGAAGCCGGTAGAACCACGTCATGGGGCCACCGGAGACGACGGTCATGACTTCGTCGATGCCGACACCGTCGTCGGAGGTGTTGACGTGAAGCCTGCCGAAGCGCGCCTGGACAGCGTGCCGGGCGGCGGCGTCCATCGTCTTCATGTCGTACACCTTCGGGTACGGAGGAACGTCGTGCTCGGAGGGGTTCAGGAACCCGCCGTCAGGTGCTTCGGGTGTGCGGCCGGCCAGTTCGACGTGCTCCAGGAGCTTCGCTCGGTCCAGGCTGAACAGCGAGATCAGCTCCGCCTGTTCCTCTGCCGAAAGCGCCCGGACCTCGGAGGCCTCCAGGATCGGATGAGCTCCGGCGGGAACGGGGATCTGGCAGGCGTGGACGCCGACGGTGCCGAGCACCTGATTGACGGACTCGACGCCGATCGTCGCCGGCCTGCCGTCGGAGTAGGAGAGCTTCAGGCCCTGGTCTGCGTTCGTCATTTCTGGTCTTCCCTGATGTGGACGTGCATTTGATCGACACTTCGACCATCTGTCATCAGGCTCATTTATGGAAATGCTTTGTATGCATGGTTATTATTCGCGGCATGGATGAACTCGGCCGGATCGACCTCAACCAGCTCCTGACGCTGCATGCCTTGCTGGCCGAGAAGCACGTCACGCGAGCCGCGTCGCGGCTGAACAAGAGCCAGCCGGCGGTCAGTCACGCCCTCGCCCAACTACGAACCCAGTTCGGTGATCCCCTGCTGGTGCGGCAGGGCGGCCGTATGGTGCTCACCGCTCGCGCTCAGGCTCTGGTGCAGCCGCTGGACGATGCCCTGAACCGTCTGAACGAACTGCTCAGGGCACCGGGCTTCGATCCGGCACTCACGCGCAGGCGATTTAGGCTGTCGCTGTCGGACTACGCCTCGCGCATCGTGCTGCCCCCGCTCGTGCGCCATGTCCGCAGCAGCGCACCCGGCCTCGACCTGGCGATCAGTCAGGCCAGCCGGGAGGCGATGGTGGCGCAGCTCACGGACGGCGAGCTCGACCTCGCTCTGGGAATCTTTCCCCACGTGCCCGAGGGCATCGAAGTCCAGGATCTCTTCCAGGAAGGGTTTGTCAGCCTCGCGGACAAGGCGGTACTGCCCGCACAAGGAGATCTGTCGCTGGAGGAGTGGCTGGAACGGCCGCACATCATGCTGGCCCTGCGCCCCGATGCGAACGACGAGATCGAGATCGCTCTGGCGGCGCGGGGACTACGGCGGCATCTCGCCGTGACCCTGCCCCACTGGAGCGCCGCAGTGGATCTGCTCGCGGGCACGGATCTCATCCTGACAGTGGCCGGCAGAGCCGTCGGGCCGATGCAGAGGCACAGAACCCTGCGGAAATTCACACCTCCCCTGGACCTCCCGCGATTTGCCTACCAGCAGGCGTGGCACGTTCGGCGAGCCAATGATCCTGCCCATCGCTGGTTGCGCGAGGCCGTGCTGACCTGCAGCCGACCAGATCGGGTACAGGCAAAACGAAGTTGACGAGTCATTCGCCAGGTGGACCCAAGCCGCTTGCAATTAGGTCGTCGTCGGCGGCGAGCTTGATGTCCGGTGCCTGACCTTCGGCGAACTCTCGGACGAGTCGCGCGCTCGGTGTCGCCGCCCTCATGCTCCCTGTCGGCCGTCGCCGTCGGGATCCGACCGCCGTACGCGGCACGAGAGCGGCACTCAGGTCATCCGTACGACGACCTTGCCCTTGGCCCGGCCTCCCTCGAGGTAGGCGACGGCGTCCGCTATCCGCTCGAGCGGGAAGGACCGGTCCAGGACAGGCCGCAGGTGCCCTTCGTCGACGAGACCGGCGAGGAAACGCAGGTCCGTTCCGCTGGGCCGCATCATCAGGAAGCGGTAGTCGACGTCGTGGGCCTTGGCCTGACGGCGCAGCTTCGCACTCATCACCTGGAACATCGCGGTGATGACGAAGCCCGCACCCAGGTCCTTGCGGGCGGTGAGGGGCTCGGGTACGCCTCCCACGGACACGACCTTCGTACCGGGCTTGACGATGCCGAAGCTGTCCGTCAGATCCTGGCCACCGATCAGGTCAAAGGCTCCGTCGAAGTCATGCAGGACGTCCTTGAATCGAGTGGTCTTGTAGTCGATGACGTCCTCCGCGCCCAGCGACCGCACCAGCTCCTCGCCGGCGGACGAGGCCGTGGTGGTGACGTGCGCGCCCATCCACACGGCGAGCTGGATGGCGAGCGTCCCCACGCCTCCGGCGCCGCCTGAGATGAAGATCCGCTGCCCCGGCCGAACCCTCATCTCGTCACGCAGCGCCTGAAGCGCCGTCAGACCAGCCAGGGGTAGACCTGCGGCCTGCTCGAAGTCGAGTTTCTCGGGCATCGGCGCCACCAGGCCGGCCGAGACGGTTGCATAGGTGGCGAAGGCCCCCAGCAGGTTCGGGTCGACCCGGGTCATCACCCGGTCGCCGACCGCGAAATCCTCGACGCCGGGGCCCACCTCTTCCACGACGCCGGCCAGCTCAGACCCGGCCACACCCGGGAGGGCCAAACGGTTGATCAAACGCAACTGGCCCTGTCGCAGCTTGTGGTCCACGGGGTTCAGTCCCGCCGCATGCACACGGATCAGGAGATCTCCAGGCCCCGGGACGGGCTTGGGCACCTCCCGCAGCTCCATGACATTCGCGTCCCCGTACTTCGTCATGACGTATCCCTGCACCTGCTGCTCCTTTCCGCGTATACCGGTGGTTCCTAGGCCACCTGGGGGTACAGACCCGTCAGATCGCCGGCCAGACCGGCCTTGACCTGTCGGGTGATGTCGTCGCCGAGCACCTCGTGCGCTCCCGCCTCGACGCCGTCGAGGGCGAGTACCGCGATGTCACGCGGGTCGGCCTTGGGCGCGTCGACGCCCGCGGCCAGGTCCGTGTCCACGTAGGCCATGTGAAGTCCGGTGACAGCGATGCCGCGCGGCCGGAGTTCCAGGCGCAGGGAGTTGGTCTGCGACCACAGCGCGGCCTTGGAGGCGCTGTAGGAGTAGCCGGTGGCCAGCCAGGACATCACGGAGTGCATGGTGAGGATGTGTCCGCCGCCGTTGCGTTCGATGATCGGCGCGAAGGCGCGGGTGACCAGCAGCGGGCCGTAGAAGTTCGTCTCGAACTCCCGCCGAACGTCATCGACCGGAGAGTCGAGGAAGTTCGCGCCGACCACGGCGCCCGCGTTGTTGATCAGCACGGTCACGTCCTCCGCCTGGGCGGCGGCCGCCGCCACGGAAGCCGGGTCGGTGATCTCCAGCGCCACCGGGACGGCGTCGGGATGCGTCACGGTGCGGGGGTCGCGGGCCGAGGCGTACACCTTGCCCGCGCCGCGCGCGTAGAGCTCCTCCACCAGTGCCTTGCCTATGCCACGGCTGCCGCCGGTGACGAAGACGCTTGCGTCCTTGAGTGCGGTCATGATTGCCTCCACAGTAGAAAACCGATCGGTTTCCTAGACTGTAAACCGATCGGTTTCCGCGTGCAAGGCGCAGTCCTGCCGCAAGTCATGGGGCGTCGGTCACGGGGCGCGGCATGCTTGATCAGCACCGCGCCGAAGTGAGCGGACAGTGAGCGGACGCGGACCGGCGTCGGGCTCCGCGCACGGGCGGCGGGCCGCCTCGTACCTGGTCGGCGTCATCGACGCGGGTGTCATCGGTCGGAGAGCGGAGCGGTCCTCGGTCCGCTCGAAGAGGCGACAGGCGTCAGCGCACGCCGGCCGCGTCGAGCAGCGTGGACACCGTGGGTGCGATGAGGCCTGCCAGCTTCTCGGCGCCGATTCCCGCGCGGGCGCTCGCGCCGTCGAAGACCAAGGTCAGCTGCCGGGCCAGCAGATCCGGGTCGCTCGCGCCGCCCTGCTCCGCCTCGGCACGGAAGAAGGCCGTCAGGTCACCCTTGACCCGGCAGGCGACCCGACTCGCCGGATGCGTCTCGTCCTTGAGTTCGATCTGAACAGCCAGGTAGGCGCAGCCCCGGAATTCCGGCAAGGTCGAGTGCGACTCCAACTGCCCGAAGACATGCAGGATCCGCTCGCGGGGCGGCCGGTCGTCGTTCATGTCGGGCAGGAGCTGGGCCGTGTAGGAAGCGGCTTGTCCTTCCAGGCTCGCCGCCAGGAGTTCGTCCTTGCTCTCGAACAGCTGGTACATCGACCTTTTGGACACCCCGGCCGCTTTGCACAGAGCCTCGACGCCGACATTGACGCCCTCGCGGTAGGAGAGTGCGGCCGCCGCCTCGATCAGCCGTTCCCGGGAAGTCCGCTTCGCCTCTGCCGTCATGGTGCGAGGCTAACTCGGTGGTCGAGGAAACGAAACCGATCGGTTTGGCCTTCCACCCGGCGGACGACGCGACCTCGAACGCCCTGCCGCGTCTGGCATCCCCGGCGCTGCCGCGAGAGGATCAAGGTCTTGGCAGAGGATGAGGGGGTGCTCGGCCGCACCGGCCGGCAAACAGTTCCCTGGCATGCGCCCCGCCCCGCCGGACGGGCACCGGTGTCGGCACCGGTGCCCGGATGGATTCCGGCTCGCCCTGGAGGTCAGGCGGTGAGGTCTTTCCTGACGAGGGTGGTGAACGCGGTGGCCGACGCCTCCTGTTGCATGTCTACGCTGGGCGCTGCGCCGCTGACCGCGGGGAGCTTGAGGGCTTTGACCTCGGAGGCGGGGAAGTCCTCTCGTGCCAGGCCGAGCGTGACGTGGGGCCAGAAGCCGTCTTCCACGATGTTCAGGTGCTGGGTGATGTCCTGCTGGATGCGGGCCAGCTCAGGGCTGTGCTCGACGCCCAGGCGGACCTGTTCACCCCTTTGGACGGTGGCCTCGTCGTAGCGGTAGGCCGGGTTGTTCTTCAGTGTCCAGCTGCCATGACGTACTTCGCCGGTGAGGCGGATGGCAGGTGCGGACCACGGTCCTGCGCTGATGAAGGAGCGGGCGTCGCCCAGTTTCTGGTCGTCGGCGCCGTGCAGGAAACCCAGGGTGATGTGGATGTGCTCCGGGCGCTGCGGGTCGACGCGGTCCTGGAACTCGCGCTGCAGGTCGACCAGAGCGTCGACCAGCTCGGGCGGGACCCTCAGGCAGATGAAGGCATTGGTCATCTGGCCACTCGCCATCGCATTCCTCCGTGTTCACTCTTCGTTGTCGCGGATGCCTGCCGTCCGGGGACGATCTCGTGGCCTCGGCTTCAGCGCTGTGGAGCGTGGCCAGTGCGAGGTGGCGCCTCAGGCTGCTGGGCGCGGGGTATCCGCGTGATCGCGGTGGACGGGCTGCTCCTTCAAGAAATCAGCTCGGCCGCCCGCGCGCACCTCGGACTGTCACGCTTCGTGATGGACCCAGCCCGCGGAGGAGGGGGGATCATCAGTCCGGTGGCGGCAGGCTCCTTGCCACGTCGCAGCGGTAGCACTCTGTAGTGGGGGTGCCTGCCTGCGCGCCGGAGGGGACGATGGAGGGAACGGCGCACGGGTGCCGGCGGCCCGCCACCCGGAGGCCGGAAGGAGCCTGAGGTATGGGTGCGACAGAACCCGTCCGGGACGATCCCGGCGCGGCGCATGTGGTGCCGTCCAAGCCGGGTGGCCTGCTCGACGTGCTGAACGTGGCCGCCGTCCTCCTCGACGCGGAGGGCAGGATCGATCTCTGGAGCCCGCAGGCGGAGATCCTCTTCGGCTTCACCGCCGAGGAGGCCCTGGGCCAGGACGCGGGCCACCTGCTGGTCGACGAAGAGCACCTCGACACGGTCCTGGAGCTGTTCGCCCAGGTCATGCAGGAGGGCGAGAGCTGGGCCGGTGTCTTCCCGATCCGGCACAAGGACGGCAGTACGCGCCTGGTGGAGTTCCGCAACATGCGGCTGCAGGACGACCAGCGCGACTACTGGGCACTGGGTCTGGCCACGGATCAGGCAACGCTGCGACAGGTGGAGCGGAACCTGTCCCTGTCCGCGCAGCTGGTGTCCCAGTCACCGATCGGCCTGGCCATGCTGGACACCGATCTCCGGTACATCTCGGTCAACCCTGCGGAGGAACGGATGAACGGGGTGCCGGTCGCCGAGCACGTCGGCCGGCACGTCCATGACGTGCTGCCTTTCATCGACGAGACCTTCGAAGCGGCTATGCGTGAGGTCCTCGCCACCGGGGCCCCGATCGTGGACCAGTACACCGTCGGGCGCACAGCGGCCGATCCGGACCATGATCATGCCTGGTCGATTTCGTTCTACCGGCTCGAGACGTCCAACGGGAAGGTGCTGGGAGTGGCGACGTCCAGCGTCGACGTCACCGAGCGGCACCGCGCCGTGGAGGCACAGCGCCACGCCGCCCTCACTCTCCAGCGCAGCCTGTTGCCCCGCCCCTCTCCACGGCGGCCCGGTCTCGACGTCGCCTACCGTTACCGCCCCGCCGAGGCGATCATGGAGATCGGCGGCGACTGGTTCGACGTCATTCCCCTGGCCGGCGACAAGACCGCCCTTGTCGTCGGCGATGTCATGGGGAGCGGTGTCACGGCCGCGGCCACCATGGGACAGCTGCGCACCGCCACGAGAACCCTGGCCAACCTCGACCTGGCCCCCGACCAGGTCCTGCACCACCTCGACTCCATCACCGACGGTCTCGACACCATCGCGACCTGCGTCTATGCCGTCTTCGACCCTCACATCGCGCAGTGTCACGTCTCCCTTGCCGGGCACCTGCCGCCCGTGCTGCTGCGCTCGGACGGCACCCGCGGACTGCTGGATCTGCCTACCGGGGCCCCCTTGGGCGGCTGTGGCGTCACCTTCGACACCACCTCCCTCGCCTTCGGCACGGGTGATCAGCTCCTCCTGTACACCGACGGCCTTGTCGAGACACGAGACGAGCCCATCGACGCCCGTCTGAACACTCTCCTGGACGCCCTCGACGACCCCGGCCGCTCGCTGGACGCCACCTGCGACCTGCTGCTGCGCACCTTGCGGGATGGCAGCGAGCGTGACGACGTGGCTCTCCTCGTCGCCCGGGCAGGTCACGGTCGCGCCGGCGGGACGAACTTCAGGGCATGAGACCGCCCGAGCCCGAGCCGTCGAGGGTGGCGCCGGTTCGCCGCGGTCCAGCGGTGGCCGGGCCGCGGCTGGGGCCGGGGATCAGGATCCGGTGAGGGAGATGGCCAGGTCCGTGATGTTCAGCGGGAACTGGCCGATGGAGGTGGCCTGGCCGGTGAAGACGTTGATGCTGTACAGCGAGGGGGTGGCGGCGCCGGACGGAGTGAGGGAGGCGAAGGCGGCGTTGTCGACCGTCTTCCCGCCGGACAGGGTGCTGTAGATGTCCATGCCGGCGTTGATTCCCGCGTCGATGCCGAGGCTGCCGGTCGGGGCGAGCGTGCCGTTGTTCGCCGGGGACTGGAGGGCGACCTGGTCGGTGGTCGTGTTGATGTCGACCAGCGTGGTCGCGGTGGCCGCGTTGAGGTCGTTGTTCGTGTAGGCGGCGGCCGAGACACCCTTGGTCGTGCCCTCGATCGGCGGGGTGGTGAGGTTCAGGTCCTGGATGGTGCTGTGGTCGTTGAGGTTGTGCCGCAGGTTCTGGCCGTTGTCACTGATCACGCGCAGGCGGTCGGCCGCCGGGTTGAAGTCGACACCGAAGTTCGCGCCGTTCAGCGCGTACTGGAGCTGGGAGACCTTGGTGACCAGGACGTCCCCGGTGCCTGACGGGGTCTTGATCGTGTAGATGCCGCCCTTGTTGCCGACGCCGTACATCAGACCGTTCTGCACCCGGAAGTCGATCCCGATCAGGCCGGTGTCGCCGCTGAGGCCGGTGACGGCCCTGACCCAGTCGAGGATCTGCGGCCGGTCGGTCGTGAACGTGGCCATCAGGGTGCCGTCACCGCTGATGCCGAAGGCGCGCAGGCTGGGTGTGGCGGCGGGAGCGGCCGAGCCGGTGCCGGGGGTGCCGAGCATGAGCGCCGTCGATGTGACCATGACCGCGACCGCCGCCATGATTCTCTTTCTCGTGTCCGCTGTCATCGGAGTTTCCCTCCCGTTTGGGTGAGCGCCATTCAAGGCGCCTGGCTGCGAATCGAGCCGGAGTGATTCCGGCGATGTTCTTCCGAGGGGTGTGCAGGCGGTTCTCATTAAGGCCGTTTCACACTTCCTCCACAAGCAGAAAGGTTGACGGAAACACCCCGATCCGGGAATTTTGCGCACTGTGATAAAAGCCCTGTCGCTACACCTGAAGCCGTTTTGTGCGGAGTGATGAACACCGTCCGGATCCCCCCTGTCGGCCCGCTTGTCCTGAATGGCAAGCTCGCGTTCATGGGGAGCCTCTTCGTCGAGCTGGCCCGGCAGGCGTCGACCAACGCCCGTCGTGAGGTCGAGACATACACACGTGAGATCCCGGAGTTCGGGTTCCTGGACAAGGACTCCCGGGCGCGAGCCGAGACGCTGGAACACTCGATGTGGTTCCGGCGTCGTACCGTCGAACTTTCGCCGGACAACAGCGAGTTGAGCGGGGACGATCTCGGCTACATCGCGTCGATGGGGGAGCTGCGGGCAGCAGCCGGGATGTCGCTCGACGCGCGGCAGCGGGTGCTGCGCGTGCACACCGCCCTCATGCTGCGTGAGATCAACGAGGCGACCGAGGCCCAGCGTGGCGGCGGTGTCGACGAAATCATGCGCATGATGACCTGGTTCGCCCCGCAGGGTGAACGCGGCATCGCCTCCTACCGCCAGGGATTCGTGCGCGTACTGCGCCGCCGAATGCCGTACACCGAGCAGGTTGCCCTGCTGACCCGGTCATTACTGAACGGAGATCCGATTTCGGCGGAACTCGCCGCGGCCGTCGACATGGAACTCCCGGATCGCTACGCGGTGACGGTTTTTCGGATTCCGGACCGGCCCACCATCGATCGTTTCCTGGAAGGCGAGATCGGGGCGCTCGTGAAGAGCCACCGTGCGCCGGTCATGTGGGGGCCGGAGGGCGGCGACGGGAGCGGTGAGCTGATCGCCCTGTTTCCGCCGTTCTCCGGCCCCGAGGCAGCGGAAGGTGCACCGCCGCACGTGGTTCCCGACCTCTTGCCCGATCTCACCCCTGCCCACCTGCCGGGCCTCGTACAGGACTTTGCCCAGGTCCTGGGCCGCCCCTGCGCCGTCGGCACGTCCGTCGCACCGCTGCCGGAGCTGGCCGACGCTCTGGACCGTGCCCGCCGGATCAGCCGGGCAGCCCCGCCGCGCCGGGCGTCCGCCCGGCTGCGGCCGCACACCCTGGCGGATGTCTTCGTCGAACTCGCCGTCGCGGACGTGCCACTCGTCGACGACTGGCTCCGCTCACTGGCCCGCCGCCTGGAGACCGGCCCCGACCTCCTCACGACCCTCGACGCGTACTACCGCCACGACATGCACCGCGGTGCCACGGCGACCGCGCTCAACGTCCACACCCGCACCTTGGACTACCGTCTGCGCCGGGTCCGTGAGCTCACGGGTATCGACCCCGGATCGACACGAGGCGTGCGCACGCTCAGTGCCGTGGTCACCCGGCGCCTCTCGGGAGCGTGGGGCCGAGCGACGGCCTGAATCACGGGCCGGCCCCCTCGTCGCCGAGGGGCGTGTCCGCGTCGGCCGGACTCGGGGCGGGCTGCTGTATGGCCTCGGGCAGGGCCTGTTCGGCCCAGATCACCTTGCCCTGCGGGGTGTACCTGGTGCCCCAGCGCTCAGCCATCTGCGAGACCAGGAACAGACCCCGGCCTCCTTCATCGGTCGTCGCGGCGTACCGCAGATGCGGTGAGGTGCTGCTGCCGTCGGCCACTTCGCAGATCAGCGTACGGTCGCGGATCAGCCGGACGTGGATCGGCCCGGCGCCGTAGCGGATGGCGTTGGTGATGAGCTCGCTAAGGATGAGCTCCATGGTGAAGCCGAACTCTGACAGGCCCCACCCTTCGAGCCTCTGCGACACGGCGTCGCGCATGCCGGAGACGGCGGCCGGGTCCGGTGGTACGTCCCAGTCGGCGATCCGATCGGGCGGCAGTTCCCGCGTACGGGCGACGAGCAGGGCGACGTCGTCCTTGGGACGCCCGGGGAGCAGGATGTCCAGCACGTCCTGGCAGGTCTCCTCGGGCGGCCGGCCGGGGTGGCCCGTCAGCGCATCGCGCAGCAGGTCCATTCCCACGTCCAGGTCGCGTCTGCGGTCCTCGATGAGGCCGTCGGTGTACAGCACGAGCTGGGTGCCCTCCGCCAGGCACAGCTCGGCCGTCTGGAACGGCATGCCGCCGAGGCCCAGGGGCGGGCCGGCCGGCACGTCCGGGAAGGTGACGGTCCCGTCGGGGTGGACCAGCGCGGGCACCAGATGCCCCGCACGTGCCATGACGTAGCGACGCGTCACGGGGTCGTAGATCCCGTACAGGCAGGTGGCGCCCACGACGCCCGCCGCGCTCTCCGCCGTCTCGTTCTGGTCGATGCTCCCGACCAGGTCGTCCAGATGGCTCAGCAGCTCGTCGGGTGGCAGATCGAGCGCGGAGAAGTTGTGGACCGCGGTGCGCAGCCGTCCCATCGTGGCGGCGGCGTGCAGGCCGTGGCCGACCACATCGCCGACGGCCAGTGCCACCCGGCTCCCCGGCATGGGAATCACGTCGAACCAGTCTCCGCCCACGCCCGACTGGGCGGGGAGATAGCGGTAGGCGATGTCGAGGGCGTTCTGCTCGGGCATCGCCTGGGGCAGCAGGCTGCGCTGGAGGGTGACGGCCAGGGCGTGCTCGCGGGTGTACCGGCGGGCGTTGTCGATGCTGATCGCGGCGCGGGCCACCAGCTCCTCCGCCAGCGACAGGTCCTCCTCGTTGAAGGGTTCATGCTGCCGCCCGCGCCAGAAGCTGGCCATGCCCAGCACGACGCCACGGGCCTGGATGGGGGCGGTGATGAGGGAATGGATGCCGTAGTCGATGATCGCCTGGGCACGCTCCGGGTCCTGCAGGCGCCAGCCCGTGGCGCTCGGCAGATCGCTCACCAGCTGGGAGCGGCCGCTGCCGTAGCCGCGGGCCTGGGGAGTGGAGGGCAGGTAGTCGAAGAGCCGGCCCTGTTCGGAGAGCGGGTGGTCGTCCCGGATGCCGTAGACGGCCGCGCGTCGCATGTCCGTCCCGGTGGGGGCCGGCTCATCGCCGTGCAGGACGGTGTCGGCCAGGTCCACGGTGACGAAGTCGGCGAAGCGAGGAATGGGGACCCGCGCCAACTCGTCGGCGGTGCGCAGCACGTCCAGGCTGGTACCGATGTGGAGCCCGGCGTCGTAGAGCAGCCTGAGCCGTTCCCGTGCCACCTCCGCCCTGCCGGTCACCGCCTGTAGCTCGGTGGAGTCGCGCAGCGTCACCACTGTCCCCCTGGGGCCTCCCTTGCGGTCCGTAGGGCGCTGGTTGACCGCGAGTAGCCGATCGCCCGCGAGGTGCACCTCGTCGGTGGCCTCGCGCCCGGAGACGAGCAGCGCCTTTGTCTCGGGGTCGAGGCCCGGCAGGTCCGAGACGAGTCGCCCCTCCACGTCCGGGGGCAGCTCCAGCAGTCGTCTGGCCTCGTCGTTCGCCAGCATCAGCCGCCCGTCGGAGGCCACGATCAGGACCCCTTCCCGGACGGAGTGGAGCACCGTGTCGTGGTGCTCGTACATGAGGGTCATCTCGTCCGGGGCGAGGCTGTGTGTCTGTCGCCGCAGCCGCCTGCCCACCAGTGCCGTCACCCCGGTGGACAAGACGAGCGCTCCGGCCCCGGCGCCCAGGATGATGGGCAGTTGCCGGGTCAACTGGCTTTGGACGTTCTTGACCTTCATCCCCGCCGAGACGATGCCCACCACCTCGGCGTCGGCGTTCTTGATCGGGACTGTGGCCTGCACTTCGCGGCCGAGCGGGCCGTCGACGCTCTCCACGAAGACCTTCCCCGCCAGCGACGGTCCGATCTCGCCCACGAACTTCTTTCCGATGCGGTCCGGCAAGGGGTGCGTGTACCGGATGCCCTCGGTGTCCATGACCACGATGAAGTCGACACCGGCGGCCCGGCGCGCCTCCTCGGTGAGCGGCTGGAGAATCCTGCTCGGATCCGGAGTCCGCAATGCCGCCTGGACGCCTGGCGCATGCGCGAAGGTCTGTGCCACGGCCGTGGAGCGGCGCCTGGCCTCGGCGCTGGTGTCCCGCTCCGACTGCAGGATGAGAGCGAAAACGCCGCAGGCCACGAGCAGCACCACGAGAGCCACCTGGAAGATCAACACCTGCCCGGCCACGCTCCGCGTGCTCTTGCTGATCACGCGTTTGACGGAGAGGTGCTGAAAGCGGGCGAAGCGATTCGCCATGCGACCTTTTTAACACTGGTGATCCCGACCGGCCAGGGCCCGCCTGATCCTCGCCTGGTCGCCAGGGAGTCTGTGCGGGCCATGCGTGTCACACATGGCCTCGGCTCCTCCGGGCGGGCCCGTTCGCCGCGCCGCGGAGCGCGCGGCGCATGATCTTCTCCGCGCTCGACGCCCGATTAGGTCGATACTATGCATTTGTGATCATGTCTGCGCGGCTGAGGCGTCGTCGCCCCGCCTACAGCGGCCGATGGGAAGCTGCCCGGCTGTCACCCGTGGTCCTGACCGTCCTCATCGCCGTACTGGCGTTCTCCACACCCCGGGAGATCGCCATCAGCCGCCTTCTGCCCGCCGCACCCGCCCTTGCCGCAGCGATGTGGCCCGTGCTCCCCACCCTCATGCTGGGGGCGTTCTGCCTGGTGCTCATGACAGTCCTCAGCCTCTTCTACACCGATCTGGGGACGCAGTACACGTCGGCCGCGATCGTCGCGGTCACCTTGGCGGCCGCATACGGGAGTCATGTCCGGCTTCAGCGAGAGGAAGTGCTCTTCCAGGTCCGGCTCGTCGCCGACGCCGCCCAGAAGGTGCTGCTGCGCCCGCTGCCGCGCCGCGTCGAGGACATCGAGATCGAGTCGATGTATCTGGCGGCCCAGGAACAGGCCCGGATCGGCGGCGACTTCTATGAAGCGATCGGGACACCGCACGGGGTCCGGCTGCTCATCGGCGACGTCCGGGGCAAGGGCCTGTCCGCAGTGGGGGTGGCCTCGGCGGTGATCAGTTGCTTCAGGGAGGCGGCGTACGACGAGCCCGACCTGCGGGGCATCGTCCATCGCCTGGAGACCACCGTCACGCGCCACAGCGCTGTGTTTCCCGTTCAGGACCAGCCCGAGCACTTCGCCACCGCTCTCCTCGCCGAGATCCCGCCCGACGGCGACCGCATACGACTTCTCAACTGCGGACATCCACCGCCGCTGATCGCGCATCGCGGGAAGGTCCGGGTCCTGGAGCCCGCCATCCCCTCCCCGCCACTCAACCTCGCGGCGCTCATCGGTGACCGCTACTGGGTGGACAGCGTCGCCTTTGCCCCGGGTGACCAGTTGCTTCTCTACACGGACGGCGTATCGGAGGCCCGGGACCATGCCGGCCAGTTCTTTCCGCTGCCGGACTGGATGCGGCGGCAGGGCCTGGAGCAGCCCCGCGAGCTGCTCGATCAGCTGCACCGGGATCTGCTGCGGCACAGCGGCGGAAGGCTCGACGACGACATCGCGGCCCTGGCGCTGAGGCGCTCGGACGTGAGGGACCGAGGAGTCGTCGGTCCATGATCCACTGAGCGCCGGCCGACCTGACATCGGCCTGGGTCAGCTCAGGACAGTCCCTTCCAGCCCCAGCGGGGGGTGGGGCCGGGGTCGCCCAGGTCGGTGCCGACGGGATCGGCCGAGACGGCCCGGGCGATCTCTGTGCCCCAGTCGAAGTACGCCATCACTCGCTGTCGCAGCAGGTCGTCGTCGGGGAGTTCCTTGTCGACGGCCTCTGTCATCAGCTCCATCCACCGCAGGCGCTGTTCCTCGGTGATGGCCAGTCCGAGGTGGGAGCGGATCAGGGCCTGATGGCCGCCCAGTTCCCGGGTGAACGCATCTGGACCGCCGAAGACCTCGTCCAGCCAGATGGCGACGTGCTCGATGTGAGTGCGGGTGAATTCGGCGAAGACCGGCGCCAGCAGCGGGTCGGCCAGGACCCGGTCGTAGAAGGTGTCGCTCAACCGGCGAAGGACCTCCATCCCACCGATGGCCTCGCTCAAAGATCCAGTGCGCTCGCTCATGCCACTCATCCCCGTCGACAGCGTCACGCCGGCCAGACCAACGTGTCCCATGCTCCCACCTCACCGCGCTGTGTGTCCGAACCTTCGTTCATGGACCCGATGAGCAAGGCGTGGATCCGTGACAGTGGCGGGGCCCTGGCGCGTACGGACGGGTGGGCGGAGTCGGGGCGGCCCAGCCTGGTGAGCTCGGAGGCGTGCAACGGCTCGGCGCGGGACGCACCCCGATGCGACGGGTCCTGGCCCGCAGCCGTGTCCCAGGGGCCGCAATCGGGCACCCACCCTGTCAGTCTCCGGGAGCGGTGGTCAGTGCGTGGATCAGCTGCCGGGCTCGCGTCTGCTCCCTCAGGAGGGTCTCGACGAGGGGGCCGGTACCCGGGTCGTTCGTCGATGCGTTGCAGGAGTCGGCCGACCGCACCGCGCGGGGGCGTGCAGCCTCATCGAGGTACTTCTTGACGGGCCGGGGGTCGGCTGTCAGGCGGATTCCGTCACGGGTGAGGGCATGGTGAACCGAGGCGTAGTCGATGCCCAGGCGGGCCAGCCGCTCACCGCCCGCATAGCGGGTGTCGGGAGTGGGGGTGCTGGCCTTTGCCAGGTGCGGGTACCGCAGCGCCACCTCGTGGGTGGCCAGGACCGCCAGCAGGGCATGCTCGGTCCCCACGGGGCCGTTGCCGAGACGGCGTGCTTGGTCATAGGTCTCCGTACTGACCCACCAGGCAGGACGTGAGGCCCAGTTGATCCCAGCGAACCTGAGTACCCAACGCTGCCAGAAGGGCATGTGACGATAGTGGCTTCGGCCGAGGAGAATGTCGCGGGTGGCGTGCAGCAGGGGGCCCAGGCCGTCCTGCCGGCCTCCGGTTCCGCCGTCGAGCCGGGTGCGTACCGCCTGCGGTGAGACGCGGCACGCGCCCAGCAGTTCCACCGCGCGGTTGTCCTCTTCCAGCAGCGCCCGCAGCAGATGAACGCCGGTGAACTTCGCTGCGTTCTCCCGCTGTGCCTGCCGCATCGCCGCGGTCAGCGCCCTGGCCGCGGCGCCGGTGAGGCTGTCCCGGTCACCGTCGTCGCCCAGCACGTCCTGCGCGGCGACGCTTGCCTCGATGTCGTCGGTGCCGCTCCACGCACCGTCCCTGTCCATCGTGTCCCGCAGTACCGCCATCAGCGCCGTCCTGGTCGCTCCTTCATCGTCGAGTGCTTTGCGCGCCGGCCCTCTGGCCGTGGTGATGCCGGCCAGTAGATGCTCGGTACCCGTGGGCCCCTCGGCGGATCCCCGGGCGCCGCGGGCTGCCCCCAGGATTCCGATGGTGTTCCAGTCGGGTTCCTTGATCGCTTCCATGCGGCCTTTCCTCTCCTGTTCCGCTCGATGGCCCGTATTCCGCGTCAACGTGACTGCAGGGCGTCCAGCGCCACCGCCTGTGCGATGGCGAGGCGGCGGTCGATGCCGGGGGCTGCGATGTCGAGTACGTACCGGTCGCGCAGCCCGAACTTCTTGTCGACCCTCATCAACCGCTTGTCGCCCTCGGTGAAATCGAAGTGGTACGGCCATGCGAACGGCACGAAGTCGGTGACCGGGAGGAACTCCCAGACTCGGCGCAGCACGGCCACCAACCGGTTGCGCTCGCGGCCGGTGAGCTCCACCGTGCCTGGCTGCTCCAGGACCCATGTCGAGCGCAGCAAGGAGGCCACAGCCCTTTCGCGAAACGACCCGATGGGGTTCCCGTCCTCGTCCCGCACGGTGTAGACGGCGCCGATGTCGAGGACTTGGCCGGCCTCGAAGGTGCACAGGACGCGGTTCTTGGACTCGTCGGTGTAGATGGTCACCTGTTCCTTGAGCGCCATCCGCTTCTGCTGAGCGAAGGCGACGACCTCACCCTCCGAGCCGCCCGAGCCGTCGGGACGGGCCACGGTCACCACGTACTGGTTGGCCATGAAGGTCATCTTCTGCAGGACGCTGAACCGATCGTGCGCCTGCAATCGTGCGTTGTCCACGTGACGACTCCCGCCTCTTCATCCCATACACGGGCCTGTTGTGAACCGCCCGCACCGCTTGCGCTCTGCTGCTGAGCCATCGTCACCGCGACAGGCGACTCGACGCAGTCCCCGAAAGTCGTGTCTCGCAGCGACCGATGGCGATGGGCCAGGGCACGTCCAACAGCTTCTGCCGCACCTGTGGTTGTCGACTTTCGTCGTTCGGCGTCACGACCCAGGGATGATGTTGTGCTCCCGGGCGCTGACTATCGTCGGCCCGTGGAACTGGACGAAGCACACCCCGCCCGCACCGTACGGTCGCTCCGCCTCCGGCTTGCGGCCGCGTCCCCCTGGAGCCGCAGAAGGATCGCCGGGGAGATCGTGCTCACCGTCGCCCTCGCTGGGCTCGCGGTGCTGTTCGAAGCAGTGAGGTCCGGTTACGGGGTGCGAACCTTCGCCGTCGTGGCGGGCATTGCCGTGCTGTCGCTGATCAGGCGTGCGCTGCCGGTGACGGTGCTGGTCGTCTCTGCCGGCGCGGCAGCGGTACTGCTGTCCGCGGTGCCGCTGATGGTCTACGCGAGCTGGTCGGCGGGAAGCCGCATCACAAAGCCCGGGCGGGTGTTCGCTGCCTACGCCGCCGCGCTCGTCCTCCATACCGTGCTGTCCGCCCACGAGGAGATCAGTGGCTCCGGCCTGTCGCTTCCGGTCACGGGCGCGCTGAGCGCGGCAGCGTTTCTCACGCTGGGGATCGTGCCGGGACTGATGTCCCGCTACCGGGCGCAACGCCACTCGCTGCTGGACGCACTGCAGCGGAACAACGCCCAGCTCGTGCGCGAGCAGGCGATGGTGGCACGACAGGCGCGCCTGCTGGAGCGAGGCCGCATTGCGCAGGACATGCACGACAGCCTCGGCCACCAACTCGCCCTGATCTCCGTGCACGCGGGCGCCTTGCAGGTTGATCCGGACCTGACCGACCGCCAGCGCGAAGGGGTCCGGATCCTGCGCGACGCCTCCGTGGCCGCGATGGGGGAGCTACGCGAAGCCGTCGGCATCCTCCGCGAAGACCGGGACGACCCGAACCGGCCCGGCGACCTCCCCGAGCACGCCAAGCCCTCTCCGGCCGCGGCCACGCACACGGGCGGCGGGCGCCCGCTCACCCGGGTCGTGGCCTCCATCGACGGCCTGGTGGCAACGTCCCGGACTGCGGGCGCGACCGTGGAACTGCACCGGTCCGGCGCCGCCCGGCCACTGGCGCCCGCCGCCGACCACGCGGCGTACCGCATAGCCCAGGAGGGCCTGACCAACGCCCACAAGCACGCCGCGGGCGCCCCGATCACCGTTGCCCTGCGCTACGAGCCGGACAGCCTGGTGGTGGAGGTCGCCAACGGGCCCGCGCCGGCCGGGGTGCCGGGCGCCCCGGCAGCGGTCAGCGGCGGTCAGGGACTGGCAGGCCTGCGGGAGCGGGCCCGGCTCATCGGCGGCATGGTGCACACCGGCCCCACCGCGGACGGCGGCTTCCGTATCGCGGGGATGCTTCCCTACGGCACCGGGCACGGCGAGCCCGGGCCCCGCCCGGACGACGCGACCTCCGTCAGCCCGGACGACGACTTCGGAGGACAGCCAGGGGCGGGACCCGAGGGCAACAGTGGAACGGTCATCAACCGTTCCGACAAGCACGGGGAGTACGCCGCCATCATGAGCAGCAAGAAGAACGTGGCCATCGGCTGTGCCGTCACAGCCGTAGTCCTCGTCGTGAGCGTGATCGCCCTTGGCGTCTGGGGGGTGAGCGCGCTGATGGACGAGCTGGAGAAGTCCACGATCCCGGTGAGCGTGTACGAGTCGGCGAAGGAGGGGGATCCCGAAGCCGACGTGCAGGCCGAACTGCCCGACGAGGACTCCTTTCTGACGACGGATCTGGAGGACCAGGGCCCGCGGCCACCCGAGGACGCCACCTGCCGCCACTTCGCGTCCGACGACCCCGACGACACCTCGACCATCTTCCGGTTCTGCTTCCGCGACGGAAAGCTGGTCACGAAGCAGACCTTCAAGGACGAGAGCTGATCCGCAGGGCCGAGAAACGACCCGCGTTGTAGCGCCGTCCGCGCGATGGACCCCGACCGGATCAAGGCATGATGGCGAGGCCATGCCATCGCCTTCCGACCGACACCGCCCAGGAGGCCGTGTGATCCGGGTCCTCGTCGCCGACGACGAGCCGCTCATCCGAGCCGGCATCAGGATGATCCTCAACTCGGCCGACGACATCGACGTGGTCGCCGAGGCCGGCGATGGCCGGGAGGCGGTGAGGAGCGCTCGCGGCACCGCCGTCGACGTTGCCCTGCTGGACATCCAGATGCCGGTGATGGACGGGCTGACGGCACTGGCCGAGCTGGGCCGCGCCGCGCCGCAGGTACGGGTGCTGATCCTCACCACGTTCGGCGAGCGGGACAACGTACTGCGGGCGCTCGGCCACGGCGGCGCGGGGTTCCTGCTCAAGGACACCGCGCCCGATGAGCTGATTCACGCGGTGCGGGCGGCGGCGGCCGGGAACGCCTATCTCTCGCCGGCGGCCACCCGGCACGTGGCGGACGCTCTTGCCTCCCCCATGGCCACCGCCCGCGCGGAGGAGGCCAGACGCCGCCTCGACGGGCTGACCGAACGGGAGCGTGACGTCCTCGCCCTGCTCGGCGAGGGCCTGTCCAACGCGGACGCGGGCAGGCGGCTGCACATGAGCGAAGCCACCGTGAAGACCTACGTCAGCCGCATCCTGACCAAGCTCGACTGCGACAACCGGGTGCAGGCGGCACTCCTCGCCCGCGACGCCGGACTGCACCCGGGCGCGGTGTGACCCGGCCGGGGGGCAACTCAGGCATAGCCCGGACAGCGCGGCGGACCGGCTCGGTGATGGCCTATCCGACCGAGAAGCGGGCACGCATTCCTCGTTTCCGCATGGCGCGGAAGTGAGCGAGGAAGTCTTGCGAGGATCCGGCACTGGCGCCGGCGTTCCCGGGACGCACGAGTGGCGCTGACCAACACCTTCCCAACAGACGCTAGTCGACCCTGACCACGTATTTGCCCCGCACCCCGCCCGCCTCCAGGGCCCGGTGTGCCGCTGCTGTCTCTTCCAGGGGGAAGACCGTGTCCACCGCCGGCCGGAGCTTTCCCTCCGTCACCTGGTGGGCGAGATCATCGAAGAGCGCACGTTCGGGGTTGCCGCTGAAGAAGCGCACCCGACCGCGTCCGTGGAGGGCGCTGGCCGCGATGTAACCCAGAGAGGCGGCGGGCCGCGCCTGGTCGAAGGCGATTGCGACCATGCGTCCGCCGGGCTTCAGAAGCCGCCGTACGGTACGCAGGCCGGTGCCCGCCGTGTCGAGGACCACGTCGAACAGTCCCAGTTCCGCCTGGGACACAGTCCGGTGGTCGACGGCCTGGTGGGCACCGAGCGAGCGGACGAAGTCGAGGTTGGCAGCGCGGGCCAGGGCCGTGACCTCGGCGCCGTATGCCCGTCCGAGCTGGACTACGGCGTTGCCTACGCCGCCCGCCGCGCCCCGTACGAGCAGCCGTTCGCCGGGGCGCAGTGCGGCCTTGTCGCGCAGGGCCGTGATGGCCGTGGTGGCCACCGGAAGTGCGGCGGCGGCCACGAGGTCCAGCCCGTCCGGGACCCGGCCGAGCCGCTCGGGCCGTACCGTCACGTACTCGGCCGCGCTGCCGAATCCGGAGCGGCGGCCGAGGACGCCCCACACCTGGTCGCCGACATCGACGCCGGTCGCGCCGGTGCCGAGTGCGGCGACCTCGCCCGTGAAGTCCAGCCCGACGCGCTGCGGGAACTTCCGGCCGGTGATGAGGCTGACGCGACCGGAACGGGCCGCCAGCTCACCGCCGTTCACGCTGAACGCGCGCACACGCACGAGGACCTCACCGGATGCCGGTACGGGGCGCGGTACCCGGCCCACGTACAGCACCTCGGGGCCGCCGAAGCGGTCGAACAGCACGGCTTTCATCATGCGGTCGTCCATCGTTCTCACCTTCGCCGTCAGCGGACGTTCGGGGGGATCCGGTCGCCGAGCGTAGGCTGCTAAACGGACGGGATCGTCCACTTGAGCCGGAGGTGAGAGACAGTGGCGGGGGAATCCTCTCGGATCGCGGGTCAGGACAGGCTGAGGGCGGATGCCCAGCGCAACCGGCAGCGCATCCTCGTGGCTGCCCGCGCGGTCTTCGCCGAGCACGGCATCGACGCGCCCATGGCGACCGTGGCCCGCCGGGCGGGGGTCGGCGTGGCGACGCTGTACCGGCGTTTCCCGACACGGGACGCTCTGGTGCGGGCCGCGTTCGCGCACCAGATGGCCACCTGCGCCCGGACGCTCACCGCGGCGCTGGCCGACCCCGATCCGTGGCGGGGCTTCCAGCGGCTGTTCGAGACGGTCTGCGAACTGCAACGGGAGGAACGGGGGTTCCCGGCCGCGTTCGTCGCGGCCTATCCGGACAGCACGCGAGAACATGCGCGGGAACGGGAACAGGCCGAGCGGGAGTTCATGACCCTGGTCCGCAGGGCTCAGGCGGCCGGCGCGCTGCGGGCCGACTTCCACCCCTCCGACCTCGCCGTGGCCCTGCTGTCCCACTGCGGTCTGGTCACCGCGCTGCCGGGTGACCGTGCGGCGTCCCGGCGTCTGGTGGCGTACCTCCTCCAGTCGTTCCGCGCCGAAGCGGCCCACGCGGCGCTGCCGGCGCCGAGCGCCCTGTCACTGCGCAGTCTTCCCCTCACGGCCGACAGCTCCCAGGGACTGCGGCCCTCCAGAGCCTGATACGAAGCGACGCCTGCCGCGTGGCCCGCCCGTCGGGCGACCGCGCCACTTTCGCAACACCGTTGTGAGGCAGGACGAACCAGGGGTCCTCTTGGTGGATAACGTTTCCCGCCGAACAGCCCTGCGTACCCCGTCGGGCGCGGGCCGGCCGGCCTACGTCGGCGGTGGGGCCGTGGTCCGGCGTGGCACGAGTGTGGGGGAGAGCATGAGCCGGGTCGACGGCCTGTGCCGGTCGGCGATCCGGTCCAGCAGCAGGCGTACGGCGTTCCTGCCCATCTCATGTCCTGCCTGGTCCACGCTGGTCAGGGAGATGGGGCCGAACGCGGCGAACGTGGTGTTGTCGTAGCCGGCCACGGAGATGTCGCCGGGGACGGTCAGTCCGGCCTCGGCGACCGCTTCCAGCACACCCATGGCGACGATGTCCGCTCCGGCGAAGACGGCCGTGGGCCGATGCGGGCGGGCCAGGAGCTGCTGCGCGCCCTCGTACCCGCCTTCCTGGGTGTAGCTGGTGGACACGACGTCGATCGATTCCTCCAGGCCGTGCGTCCGCATGGCCTGCCGGTATCCGTCGGCGCGCCGGGCGTTGGGCATCTCCGCGAGGCGCGCGGGATCGGTTTCGTGATGGTCGATGTGGGCGATCCGTCGATGCCCGAGACCGGCGAGATGGCCGACGATCAAAGAAGCGCCCTCGATGTCGTCGTCGGTCACGGTGTCGTGGAGCGGGGACGACCCGTGGCGGCCGATGACGACGGTCGGCACGGCGGACGCGACGTGTTCGAGGCGGGCTCGCGAGGACACGGGGGCGACGAGGACGATGCCGTCCATGCCGCGGTCGATCATCGCCTCGGTGACGCGGGCCTCCGCCTTCTCACCGTTGCAGCCCGGCCCGAGGAACACCTGGTACTCGGTGTCCTCCAGTGAACCCGTGATGCCGTCGAGGATCTCGGGGAAGAACGGGTTGCGGATGTCGGGCAGCATCACGCCGATGGTGTACGTCTGACCGCGCAACGCCCTGGCGCCCGCATGCGGCCGGTAGCCCAACTCGTCGATCGCGCGCCGCACCTTGGCGCGCATCTCGGGGCTGGCGCCATAGGCGTTGCGCAGAACCTTCGACACGGCGGTCGTGGAGACCTGGGCGTGACGTGCCACGTCGACGATGGTGACCCTGCGACGCGGTGCTGGCGGCTCCATCCGGTCCCTTGCCTCTCTGGGAAACGCTGCCGCCGAGTGTATGCCCGGCATCTTGACGCCCCCTGGGCGCTCTCTAGGGTCAGGCCCACATCTCCTCGGAAAACGTTACCCATCGCCGCACCGAAGCGCGGCGCGATCTTCCAGCGCTTGTTCGGGCCACGGCCCTCGAGGATCTTGACAGCCGAATTTTGAATCGATTCACCACCGGAGGATGCAGGCGTGAGTCATGATGCAGTGCGTCGTCGGACCGTACTCGCCGCGACGGCCGGAGTCGTGTCGGTAGGCGCCGGGGCAGGCGTCCCGGGAGGCGGAACGACTGCCGCCGCCGCGGAGCCCTCCCTGCTTCCTGAGGGCCACGCGGTGGGGGCGCTGACCGTCGAACACCGCACCGATCCGCTGGGCGTGGACGCGAGCAGGCCGCGCTTCGGGTGGCGCATACGGACGTCGAGCCGTGGCCGGAGCCAAGGGTCGTACCAGATCCTCGTCGCAAGCTCGCCCGACAAACTGTCCGCAGCCCGCGCGGACCTCTGGAACAGCGGACGCGTCCGCTCCGCCGATTCCGTCGCCGTCCGCTACGCGGGCAAGCCGCTCGGCGCCTCCACCCGCTACCACTGGACCGTCACCGTCTGGGACGCGGAAGGCCGTCCGGTCGGAGTCGCCTTCCCGTCCACCTTCGAGACCGGCCTGATGAGCACCGACGGTGTGGCCGGGTGGGACGGCGCGCAGTGGATCGGGATGAAGGGGAAGGAGCCCGGCTCGGCCGGTGCTCCCATGCTGCGGAGGGAGACACCCCTCAGGACACCCCTCAGGACCGACGGCCGGGGGCGGGTGCGCGAGGCACGGCTGTACGTCTCGGCCCTGGGGGTCTACGACGCCTACGTCAACGGACAGCACGTGACCGTCCCGCAGGACGGCGGCACCACGATCGAACTGCTGCCCCCGGGCTGGACCAACTACGACGCGCGCGTCAACTACCTGACGTACGACGTCACGGATCTCGTGACGCGGGAGCAGGCGGTTGCCCTCGCCTTCGTCCTGGGCAACGGCTGGTACAACGGCCGGGTCTCCGAGGGCAGCACGTACTGGTCGAAGGACGGCAACGCCCTCGCGATCAAGGCCAAGCTGCTGATCCGGTACGCCGACGGCACCTCGCAGACGGTCGTCACCGAGCCGGACGGCACCTGGAAGGCCACGGACACCGGCCCCCACCGGGCCGACGACATCTACGACGGCCAGACCTACGACGCCCGGAAGGAACTGCCCGGCTGGGCGGCGCCCGGATTCGACGACAGCGCGTGGGCCGACGTGACACGCGTCGCCTTCGAGGACACCTACCCGGGCGCGCAAGTCCTCGCCTACCCGGCCGAGACGGCGCGCCTCATGCCGCAGTGGGACCGCCGGCCGCGGTCGATCACCGTCGCCACCGGAGTGACCGGCCAGGACGGCAGCCCCAACGGCAAGGGGCGCATCGTCGTGGACCCCGCCCGGACGGTGACCGACCCTGAGCAGGCGGCCTCCGCCTCCGTGACGATCGGCAGCGGCGAGACCGCCGTCTTCGACCTCGGCCAGAACATGGTCGGCGTCGCCCGCTACCGCCTGCGCGGTCCGGCCGGCGCGCGGGCCGAGTTCAGGTTCGGCGAGATGCTCAACGACGACAGCGCCGGAGCGGACGGCCCCGAGGGCTCCGTCTACCGGGCCAACCTCCGCAGCGCCAAGGCCACCAGCACCTACATCCTCAAGGGCGACCGGAAGGGCGAGACCCATCAGGACTCACTGACCTTCTACGGCTTCCGCTACGTTTCCGTCACCGCGACGGACACCGTCACGATCACCGGTCTGACCGGCAGGACCGCCACATCCGCGATCCGCGAGACCGGCAGCCTCACCACGAACGATCCCGACATCAACCAGCTGATGAGCAACGTCCGTTGGGGCCAGCGCGGCAACTACCTCTGGGTGCCCACCGACTGCCCCCAGCGCGACGAACGCCTCGGCTGGACCGGCGACACCCAGGTCTTCGCCACGACCGGTCTGTACAACGCGGACGCCGGTGTCTTCCTCGGCCACTTCCAGGACACCGTCGTCGACTCCCAGACCATCTACGGCACGGACCAGGCACAGTTCACCGGAGTGGCTCCCGGCGGGCGGTACAACTTCCCCGACGGCGGGAGCGGTTGGGCGGACTGCGGCGTCGTCCTCCCGTGGACCGTGTGGCAGATGACGGGTGACGCGACCATCGTCGAGAGCAGCTGGCCGGCGATGACCCGCTACCTGGACTGGATCCGTGAGCAGACCGGTGACACCTACGCCGGCCAGGGGTCCCTCACCGGCGACTGGCTGGCACCGCAGAAGACCAGCGCGCAGCTCATGAGCGACGTCTACTACGGCTACTCCGCGCGGTTGATGGCGCAGATGGCCCGGGCCATCGGCCGGACGAAGGAGGCCGAGGCGTACCAGCGCCTCTTCGGGCGCATCAGGCAGGCGTTCATCGCCAAGTACCTGAGCACCGAGGGCGGCCGGGTCACGGTGAAGTCCAGCCTCGGCGCCGCCTCCCCGATCGAACCCGGCGCCGACCCCGACCAGAAGACGGAGGACAACAGCCAGACCGCGCTGCTCTGGGTCCTCAAGCTCGGGTTCTACGAGACGCAGGCACAACGCCGCGCGCTCGTCGAGCACCTGGCCGACAACATCGGCAACGACGCGGCCTACAAGGCGGCGCACCCGGACAGCAGCCGGGTCAAGTACGCCGAGAACACGCTGTCCGTCGGCTTCCTGGGCGTCAACGTCCTGGCCCCCGTCCTGTCCGACGAGGGCCGCGCCGACCTGGCGTACGCACTGCTCCACCAGGACGCCCTGCCGTCCTGGCTGTACTCGGTGAAGAACGGCGCCACCACCGTCTGGGAGCGCTGGAACTCCTACTCCGAGGACGCGGGCTTCGGCCCGGTCAGCATGAACTCCTTCAACCACTACGCCTACGGCGCGATCATGGAGTGGATGTACACGCACATGGCCGGCATCGCCCGCGACCCGGACAGCCCCGGCTTCAAGCACTTCCTGCTGCGGCCCCACCTCGATCCCACGGGCAGGATCACGCGGGTGGCGGGTTCGTACGAGTCGCCGTACGGCGAGATCCGGAGCGCCTGGGAGGTCGTCGAGGCGGGACGGGCCCTGAAGTACGAGGCCGCGGTGCCCGCCAACAGCGAGGCGACCCTGCGCCTTCCCGCCACCTCCGCCGACGCCGTCCGTGAGGGACGCACCCCGCTGGCGCGGGTGTCCGGAGTGCGTTTCCTCGGATTCGCCGAGGGGGTGTGCGCGTACCGTCTGCCGTCCGGGCGGTACCGGCTGACCGCTGCGCTGCGCTGACATCGCAGTCGGCGCATGCCCCGCGGTCCTTGAATCCGGGGCTGACTACGATGGTCCGTCGGCACTCGAATTGCACCGTGTCGGTCACCGGCGGCCGACTTCGACCTTGGGCAGGAGCAGCGCAGCACGATGACAGGTCTCCGCGACGTCGTCGCACTCGACGACCCGGTGGGGGAATCGCTTCGCGGCCACCACGGGCATCTCGCTCGCCGGCTCGGCCGGGCTGTCACCTATCTGCCGGGAGTCGCGACCTTCTCCGCGGTATCCGCTGAGGCGGACGCGGAGGAGTGGGGCGAGCTCGCCGGGCTGCTGGGGCGGGGCGAGTTCGCTGACATGTTCAGCTGCCCGGCGATTCCGCCGCCGGACTGGGAACCGGTCTTCGTCCTCGAGGGCCGCCAGATGATCTGGACCGGCGACAGCCGTCCGGACGCGTCTCGTGTCGAGCTCGACCCCGCCGTGGTCCAGTTGGGCGCCGAGAGCGTGCCCGGGATGCTCGGCCTCGTCGAGCGGACCCAACCGGGGCCGTTCTGGCCGCGCACCCATGAACTCGGCACCTATCTCGGCATCCGCGACGGCGACACCCTGGTGGCGATGGTGGGGGAGCGGCTCCGGCCCCCCGGGTGGACCGAGATCAGCGCTGTCTGCACCGCTCCCGAGGCACGCGGACAAGGCCACGCCGCCCGCCTGGTGCGTGCGCTGGTCGCGCGCATCGTGGGCCGGGGTGAACGTCCCTTCCTGCACGTGGCCGAGGCGAACACCGGCGCGATCGCGCTCTACGAGCGACTCGGGTTCGAGACCCGGAAACACGTGACGTTCCGCGGGTTCCGCACTCCGTGAGGCACGCGGCCCCGGCGGTGGACTGTTCCGTGGGTCTGCGACGCCGATGATGTTGCCGGCCAGGGCTTGGACGTGGACCGTCCATCCCAGTGCTGTGAGGTCGCCCGCGAGCTTCCGGGCGTCATGGAACACCTTCACGATCCGGTATCGGCTGCCGTCGTCGAGTCGGCGCGAAACCGTGGGAACGGGCCCTTCCGTGACACCTTCCTCGTTCGCGGCGGCGGGAGGCTCATCGTCGATGAAGATCATCTTGCCGCCGGGTGCGAGCAGGGCGGCGATGGTGCTCCAGAAGCCGGGCAACCGCGCCGGCGGAACATGGGAGAGCCAGAAGGCGAAGAACACCGTGTCGTAGCGCCGAGACGGCTGCCACTCGAACAGATCGGCCTGAAGAAACCGCACGTTGGGGGCGGCAGCCGCTGCGCGGTAGTAGGCCTGCTGCTCCGCCAAGAGGGCATCGTCGTCGCTGCTCATGACCAGAAGGGTCAGCTCTGCCCCTGAGACAAGGTCAACCCCATCTGGGGAGCATGCTTGAGGCATGAAGTCGGACCGGTTGCTCTCCATCCTGCTGTTGCTGCAAACGCACGGGCAGCTGCCCGCCGGCGATCTGGCAGCGCGACTGGAGGTCTCGGTGCGCACCATCTACCGGGACGTGGAGGCGCTGTCGGCCGCGGGAGTGCCGGTGTACGCGGAACGTGGGAGTCAGGGGGGTATCGCCTTGCTGCCGGGGTACCGGACCGACGTCACCGGTCTGACCGCGGACGAGGCTCGTGCCTTGTTCGTGCTGGTCACCGAGCAGGCGCACGCGGATCTGGGGCTGGGGCAGGCGATCGGTTCGGCGTTGCGCAAGGTGATGGTGGCGCTGCCGGCGCCGTTTCGCGGGGACGCCGACCTGGCGAGCCGACGGATCATGATCGATCCGGTGCGCTGGCGCACGAGCCCGCGTCCTTCGGCGGTCGATCTCGGCGTGCTGCAGGCGGCGGTGTTCAACGACCGGCGGCTGCGGCTGCGTTACCGGCACGGCCGGGACGCTCAGGTGCGCTCGTACACGCTGGATCCGTACGGGCTGGTGAGCAAGGCCGGAGCCTGGTACCTGGTGGCGGACCACAGGCGGCAGCCGATGATGTTCCGCCTCGACCGGATGCTGTCGGCGTCGGTGGTCGACGAGCCGGTACGCCGCCGTGCGGGGGTGGAACTGGCGGATGTGTGGGAGGCGCTGCGAGAGGGCATCGACCGGATTCCGGCCCCGGTGCGGGTGGTGGCCCGGGTGCAGCGGTCGGTGCTGGCCCGGTTTCTGCGCTACCACGAGGCCGACCTCGGGGGCCCGATGCCTGTTCTGGAGGAGGCCGAGGCCAAGACGGGCAGTGAGGGGGAACCGGTGGAGCTGGAGCTGCGGTTCCCGGCGCTTCGCGCGGCCGAACAGTTGCTGGTGTTCGGCCCGGCGGTCGAGGTGCTGGAGCCTGCGGAACTGCGTGAGGCCTTGGTGCGCCGGGCTCGGGAGACGGTCTCCCTGTACACGGAGGGCGTGGGGGAGGAAATCCACTGAGATACCTGACGCTGTCTGTCAGGTATCCCTTGCCAGCATGAGGACACGACCTACGGATGAACCACCTGGAGAGGACTGTTCCCCATGACTGCCACCAGTGACTCCGCCCAGAAGATCGCCGACGAGTTCGTCCGCGCCTGGCTCGGCGGTGACGTCGAGAAGGCACTGGATCTCCTCGCCGACGATGTCGTGTGCGAGGCTCCGAACGGCCGCTTCGAGGGCCGGGACCGCTACCGCCAGTTCCTGGAGCCGTTCGCAAGCACCGTCATCAGCGGCGCGGTGATCGACGTACTGGGCAATGACACCCAGGCGGCCACCGTCTACACCACCGATGTGCCCTTCGCGAAGGACTTCCGCGGCATGGACTACATGACCGTCAAGGACGGCAAGATCACCCACGTGATCAGCGTCTTCGACCTCAGCCCGACGATCAAGGCCGGAGGCGACCCCCAGCACTGACCAGTCCCGGGAGCGGGTCCGCCCGTGCCGGGATACGACGGCGGGGTGGACGAGCGCAACGCGATCATCGAGGCAACGGCGGGCCGCGGCGCCGCCGAGCACCGCGCGGAACTCGCCGTGCACACGGCCTCGCTGGAGGCGGTCTGGGCCCGCGCAGGCGACGTGGACTGGGTCCGGCCCGTCACCTTCCGCGACGCGGACCTTGCCGCCACGGTCTTCGCGCGCCGGCGCGAGGCATGGATCCACATGGTCGACCTGGACTGCGGGGTGCGGCCGGACGACTGGCCCGAGGACCTGGCCGTACATGCCATCGCCCTTCTCCTCGGCCGCCTTCCTGCGGGCACACGCCTGCGTGCCGAGGATGTGTGTCACCGATGGTCCGCCGGCGACGGACAGCCGGGCACGGTGGTCACCGGAGGCGTGCGCGACCTGGCGGCCTGGCTCGCCGGACGTACGCCTGGGATTACACCCGTGGCGGCGGAGGGGCTGCCCGCTCTCGGGCCCTGGCCGCCCCACCCGGCACAGCGAACGGACCGCGGGTGACGTCGCCGCCGGGCAGCGGGGGGAGCCGTTCTGTCGTCCGGGTTCCTGCGGCCGGACCGTCCCGACGGTCTCGACGGTCCCGACCGGCGCGGCCCCACGGGCTCCGGTAGCATCGACGGTATGTCTGGTGCTTCATGCGCGGCTTGTGCCGCGGTGACGAGGACGCTCCGCTAGCGGCGGGGCGTTCATCACACCTCTGTTGAACGTTCTGTCGCTCCGTGGTTGAACCGGAGCGGCACGCTCGTGCTGCTCGGACCTCTTCTGGGCAACGGAGCACTCAGTGGTTTCAGGCGTTCTCTCTTCGCGCGGGGACGGATCGTCCCCGGTGCGTGCGTGGCTGGTGCTGTGCTGCATGGCCATGCTGCAGTTCTTCATCGCGGTGGATGTGACCGTGGTCAATGTCGCCCTGCCCTCGATCGGCGCCGACTTCGGCGTCGACGGGCACTCCCTGACCTGGGTCGTGGTCGGGTACACGATCACCGGGGGTGGGCTGCTGATGCTCGGCGGCCGGCTGGGCGACGTGCTCGGCAGGCGTCGCATCCTCCTGCTCGGCACCGCTCTTTTCGGCGCCGCGTCCTTGCTGGCCGGGCTCGCGCCCTCCTTCGCCGTACTGGTGACAGCGCGGCTGTTGCAGGGTGCCGGTGAAGCGATCGCCCTTCCGGCGGCGATGGCGGTGATCGTGCTCATGTTCCCCGAGGGGCCGCGCAGGTCACGCGCGCTCAGCGCATGGGCTGCCGTGGCGAGTTGTGGCCTCGTCCTCGGGTTCGTGGTCTCCGGGATCATCACCGAGCTGCTCGGCTGGCGGTGGATCTTCCTGGTGTCCGTACCCTTCATCCTGGTCGTACTCGCCGCCGCGGCCGTTCTCGTGCCGGACGAACGGCCTGCCGAGCCCGTGCCTTTGGACCTTCGCGGTTCGCTCCTGCTGATCGCTGCCCCGCTGCTGTTCACGCTGGGCGTCGTCGAGGCGGGAGCGGCGGACAGCGCGTTGCCGTGGCTGCCGCCGGTGGCGCTCGCCGGCGCCGTCGTAGCGGGGGCCCTGTTCGTCGTAGCTGAGCGCCGTTCTCGGAGGCCGCTCGTGCCGCTGCGGTTCCTCCGCAACCGGCCGCGCGTCCTGGCCAACCTCGCCACGGCTCTGTTGAGCGCGGCGCTGTCCACGTCGTTCCTGCTGTTCACCTACTACCTGCAGGACCGGTCGGGTGCCGGACCGTTCCAGGCCGGGCTGACGATGCTGCCGCTGGCGGGGACTCTGATCGTGGCCTCGATGCTGGTTCCCCGGCTGCTCCGACGGTGGGGTGCCCGGGCCTGTGTCCTGGCCGGGATCGGCTTCACCGTGCTGGCGATGGCCGCCATCGCGCTGGTCTCGGGCCTCGGAGCCACCGGTCCGGCGATGGTTCCGGCCATGATGCTCATCGCTGCCGGGATGGGGTTCGGATTGGTCGGGCTGCAGTACGTCGCGGTGACCGGCGTGACCGAAGAGGACGCGGGTATCGCGTCCGGCGTCCAGCGAGCCGCCGATCAACTGGGCGGTTCCACCGGTGTCACGATCTACGTCGGCATCGGGTTCGCCCCTGCCATGAACGGCACCGACCCGTACCTCGCCAGTTGCCTCCTGGCCATCGTCGGGCTCGCCGCGGCCGGGTGCGTCACCTGGCGGATCTCCATGCCCTCCGCGGTGGTGGAGGACGAGCCCGGGTGACCCCGGACAGGGCTACGATCCCTTGACGTACTCCACCTTGGCCGGCCCCTCGCCCTCGAGCCGATCCCCGTGCCGCCAACCGCACGCCTCGTAGAACGAGTTGGCCGCGGTGTTGTCCGCGAAGCTCTCCAGCCGGATGGTCGTGTACCGGGCGAGGAGCGTTTCCTCCGCGTGGCGAAGCAGGAGACGGCCGAACCCCCGGCGATGGTGATCCGGGTCGATCATCATCAGGTCGATCGTGGAGCCGTCGAGGATGGAGAAGCCGATGATCCGGCCCTCCAGGCCGAGGCATTGAACACCACCCGCCTCCAGATGGCTCTTGACGTGAGCGTCCGAAGCCCCGCTGCCGATGAACCAGTCCACTGCCTCGTCACCGAGGAACGCGCGGTAGCGGGCGTCGATCGTGCGACGCGCGAGAACCTGGAGATCATCGAGATCTGCCCCGGTCGCAGGCCGGGTGACGGGAAGGTGTGGTCCGGTCGGCACGGAAATCCCAGCTCTGACGGGGGGAATCGGGCTCCCGATCCTAACCGTCCCGACACAAAGTTCGGACGGCGGATGCACCCCACCCGCCGAAGCCGCGTCCTTCCGGATGGTCGCCCGACCCCGATCATCCGAGAGGACCTCCATGTCGCACAGCCCGTCCCCAGGTGCGCGCCGCGCCGTCTCCGGTCTCGCCACCGCCCTGCTGGCCCTGGCCGGTCCGCTGGCGGTTCCAGCCGTACCCGCGGCGGCGGCAGCCGGAGCCGGGCAGGTCGGTACGGTCACCTACACGGCGGCGGAGCAGGCAGCCACCCTCTCGTACTGGACGCCGGCGCGCATGAAGCAGGTGGGCCGCACCGTCGATCTGGGGCCGACCGGACCGCTCGGCAAGCCCTGGACCGGCAAGGCCGTCCCCAGCATCGGCCGGCTCTTCTTCGTGAACTCGCGGGGGCAGGACACCTGGTGCACGGCCAGCGCCGTCACCAGCGCCAACCGCTCAGTGATCATGACTGCCGCCCACTGTGCCCGCCTCGGTTCCTCGCCCGTCAACACCTACACCGACATCGTCTTCGTCCCCGGCTACGCCAAGGGCAAGGCGCCGTACGGCCGTTATGCCGTCAAGTCGACCATGACACCGCGTTCCTGGGCCGAGGAAACCGTCAACGACGTAGCGGCGATGGTCGTCGCCACCCCGGCCGGGGGGAAGCGGCTCACCGACGCGGTGGGGGCGCAGAAGGTCGCCTTCGGCCGTCCGGCCGGTGAGCGGGTCACCGCCTTCGGCTATCCCGGGACCACTCCCCAGCGGGGCGAGGAACTGCTGCACTGCACCGGTACCTCTCAGCGCGCCCCCGAGGGCGAGCAGCGCGTCCCGTGCGACCTCGGCGGCGGCGCGAGCGGCGGTCCCTGGCTCGCCGGCTTCGACTCCGCCACCGGCAAGGGCACCGTGGTCTCGGTCAACAGCCACGGCGAGGGCGACGGCCGCTCCCCGATGTACGGGCCGACCCTCGGCAAGACCGCGCGGGCCGTCTACGACGCCGCCGTGCGCGACTGAGCACCGCCGCTCCGGCCGACCGGAGCGGCGGGCATTCCCACGCGGCGACGGGGCGGCTCCTCGGCGCCGCCCCGTCGCCGCGTGGGGACGCGGCCGGTTCAGTCGCCCGGCGCGAGGCCCAGCGTTTCGAGCACGCCGTACACCCCGAGGAAGAGAATCGCCGCGCTGCTGAGGACGAGGGCGGCGGTCATCCAGGGGTTGGCGCGGAAGCGGGGCGGGACGCCGGTGTAGCGCAGGCGCCAGACCGCGATCACCACGGCGAGGAGGAAGACGCCACCTCCGATACCGCCGATCTGCACCATCAGGACCGGGGACTGGACCCACAGGAAGAAACACATCCACACCGGCGGCAGACACCAGGTGAGGATCCGGATGGTGCGGGTGCGGACGCGCATGTCGTTCCAGTCGATCGCGCCGAGCAGACCGAGGGTGTTGGTCCACAGCCGCGGAACGCTGGCCGACGAGGCGACGGTGACCGAGAAGAGCACGGAGATCGCACCGCCCAGGAAGAGGTACTCGGCCCAGGGACCGAGTGTGTCGGTGTAGCTGTGCGACAGAGTGGTGATCATGTCGTTGCCCTCGGGCACCAGGCCCTGCGGATGCAGCACGGAGGCGCCGATCACGTAGAAGGACAGGGTGCAGATGGTGCACACGAACCAGGAGACAGCCACGTCGAGCCGCATGACCTTGAGCCAGCCCTCGGCGCGCCGGGCGCGCTGCTCGGTCCCGTCGTCGGGGCCGGTCCAGCGGGCGTAGCCCTTCTCGAGGCACCAGTACGTGTAGGTGGTCATCTCGTCGGCGCCGACGCCGGTGATGCCGAACATCGCGAGGGCGATGCCGACCGTACCGGCCGGGATCTGGAAGCTGAGCCCGTCGGCGAGCTGTTCCGTGCCGTAGCCGTACGCGGTGAGCGGCAGGGCGAGCGCCAGGCCGACGGTGATCACCGTCTTGAGCGTGATGCCGATGACCTCGACCCGCTCGACGACGTGGTACTTGCCCGTCTGGAGGATGAGGATGGCGGCGGCGGTGACGATCACGGCCCAGATCGTGAGGGACGTGCCGCTCAGCGACCCGCCGTGGATCGGGAAGAGGATGGAACAGGCGGCCGCGGTACCGCCGATGATGCCGCCGCGCTGGAACATCTTGGCGAAGTCCATGCCGATCCACAGCCAGTTGATCCAGCTGAGGCGGCCGATACGGGGTCCGACGTCACGGAAGCCGTCCAGCGCGGGGCGGCCGTTGAGGATGGTCCAGCGGGCCAGCTCCATCTGCACCCAGACCTTGACCGCGGTGGAGATGATCACGAGCCACAGCAGGGCGAAGCCCGCCCTCGCCCCGAGCGAGGTGGTGGTGATCAGTTCACCGGAGCCGACGACCGCGGCGGACAGGATGAGCCCGGGACCGAGGTGGCGCAGGCGGCCGCGGAAGCGGTCGGGGGCCGGGCGGGCGTCTTCGGCGCGCAGCGCGTAAGGGTCGGGCTGCGCGGGGGGCGGCGCCGCGGCGGCGCCGTCGGTCGACGTGATGGCCATGTCAGGTCCTAGGGGATCTTCCGGCGTCGTCACCGGTATCCGGTACGGGGACAGAGGTGTGTCGTGGTGGGGGAGGAGGTGACCGGGGCCGGGCCGTCAAGGGCGGGGCTCAGCGGGCCTGGTGGTGCGGTGCCTCGCCTGCCAGTACGCGGACGATGTCCTCGGCCACCATCGCGCCCATGGCCTGGTTGGCCTCCGGGGTGCAGGCGGCCATGTGCGAGGTGAGGAGGGTGCGGGGGGCCTCGCGCAGGGGGTGGTCGGCGGGCAGGGGCTCGGTACTGAAGGCGTCGAGGGCCGCGGCACCGAGGTGCCCGGAGCGCAGCAGGGCGGCGAGCGCGCTCTCGTCGACGAGGCCGCCGCGCGCCGCGTTGACCAGGATCGCGCCCGGCTTCATCGCCGCGAGACGGGAGCTGTCCAGCAGCGGCGTGCCGGACGGGTCGGGCGGGGTGTGCAGGCTGACGGCGTCGGCGCGGGCCAGCAGGTCGTCGAGGGCGGCCGGTTCGGCGCCGTGCGCGCGGACGTCGTCGCCCGGGACGTACGGGTCGTGGGCGAGCACATGCATCCCGAAGGCGCGGGCGTAGCCGGCGAGCAGCCGCCCGATGCGGCCGAAGCCGACGATGCCGAGTGTCTTGCCGTGCAGTTCGGGGCCGAACAGCTTCGGCCAGCCGCCCGACTCCACGGCGGTGTGCGAGGCCGTGAGGGAGCGCGTCGCCGACAGGAGCAGACCGAAGCTGTACTCCGCCACCGCACGGGAGTTGCTGCCCGGCGCGCACACCACCGGTATGCCGCGGGCGTGGGCGGCGGCCACGTCGATGGTGTCCACGCCGACGCCGTGCTTGGCGATCACCTTGAGGCGTGGTGCGGCGTCCAGTACCTCGACGGTGATGGGGTCCATGCCGACGATCAGGGCGTCCGCTTCGGCGGCGCGGGAGAACAGTTCGGCGGTGGGCAGGGCCGCGTCGGCGCACGGACGGAGCGGTCCTGCCCCGGCCTCCTCGAGGATCTGCCAGGGGAGTGCCGAATGCCGCGCGAAGGTGGGCGTCGTGATGAGCGTGGTCGGCATCAGCGCGCTCCGCCGCGTGCCGCGCAGCCGTCGGCGGGGTCCACGCCCGTGATGCCCGTGGCGAGCGCGGCCTCCGGCACTGCAACGGGCCTCGTGCGGTCCGTGGGGTCGCCGAAGGTCATCCTGCCCAGGACGCGACGGGACAGCGGTACGGGGACTTGCGGGAGTGGGATGCCGACGGGCACGGCGTTTCCTTCCTGGGCGGGTGGTGCGAGCGGTGCCGGGACGGGGCGTGGGCGGGTGATGCCTCGTGACGGGCGCTGCTGTCGGACGCCGGATGTGCGTCTGTGCGCCTGGTGCGCGAAATGCGCAGGTGGCGGCGCCGTCCTGGGGTGACAGGCGTCGGCGCCAGGGGAACGCTCGCATGGCTGCGCGAATCGCGCAAGGGTTCGCGCGCACTTCGCGCACCACGGGTCAGCGGCCGAGCGGAGCCGCGGAGCCCGCCGCGGTTGCGCGGATCGCGCACCTGTCGATGGATCAGAAGCGTGTGTCGCCGGCGGATCCGTCCCATAACCTCGTGCGTGAAGACGTCGGATGCCACCTGTGTCCGCATGGAGGAGGCGATGGTGCTCGTCAGGGGTACGCGGTTGCTCGCGGTGGCCGTGGTCGCGGCCTGCATGGTGCTCGTCGGACCCAGTGCGCCCAGCGGTGCCCTCTTCGGCAGGTCCGTGCCCGTCGACGCCGTCAGGGACCCCGTACCGAACCGGGTCATGACGTGGAACATCTGCAACCCCTGCGACGCGAGCAACGTCGGCCGGGCGGCGGAGATCGCCACGTACGCGCCTCAGGTCGTCGGCATGCAGGAGACGTGCGTGCGTGACGTCGAGAGGATCCGGGAGTACCTGAAGAGCCTTCACGGGCTCGAATACCACGTCGAGTACGGAACGGTCCTTCAGGACTGGGGCCGCTGCGGGGGAGCGCCGTGGAATCCGGGAGCCTTCGGCCAGGCGGTCCTGTCCGCGGCACCGATGACAGACCCCGTCGAGGTGGAGTACCCCGACGGAGGATCAGAGGACCGTGGGTACATGGCCGTCACCACCATGGTGGGCGGCCGGCCCGTCCGGGTCTTCAACACCCACCTCGCCCAACGACGTCAAGAGGCAGTCCGGGCGGACCAGGCCCGCGTGCTCGCCGCGGACGTCGCCCGGCACGACCGTGCGATCGTGCTCGGCGACTTCAACGCCGTGCCGGACGCCTCCGAGCTCGCCCCGCTCTGGGCTCTGGCCGCGGACACGGATCCCGAGTGCCGTCCCTCGTCCGTCGGCACCTGCGAGCCGACCACCGACTGGCGCAGCAAGTTCGACTACGTCTTCCTGCGAGGCCTCGCCCCGCTCGGGCACCGAGTGCGAACCACGCCGTACTCGGACCACGACCTGCTGTACACCGACGTGGATCCGACCCTCAGCGAGGGCCCCTGACCAGCGCCTCAACGGGTGACCTCACGCGCTCTTCCTCCAGATGTCCGTGAACCGGTCGAGCAGTGCGGCCGCCGCCGTCACATCGTCCGTGAGCGGCCGGTCCGCGTGGTCCTCGTCGAGCACCGACCCGGCGAGTTCCAGCGCATGGGTCACCGGAAGCCCCGGCTCGGGCCTCAGGCCGCGCTGGCGCAATGCCCGTACGGCGGCGACGAGTTCACAGCCGACGACGAGCCGGTACGCGCCGCAGGCGCGCAGTGTCTGACGTGCGGCCAGGGAGGCGAAGCTGGCCTGTTCCTCGACGCCGCGGGAGAGCACGGCGTGGCCGAGCGACGCGGGCGCGGAGAACGCCCGCAGATCACCGAGTGCGGCCCCGGCGGCGTACTCCAGGATCATCACGCCGGAGGAGGCGGGCTCCTGGTCGGAGAGGAAGGGGCGCAGCCGGGTGTAGGCGGGCTCGTTCAGGGTCGCGAGGCGGGAGGTCGACAGGCGCGCCACCTGCGTCAGCGACAGTCGGAAGTGGTCCAGGGCGAGGCCGAGTTGGGCCTGGTAGAAGCCGCCGTGGTGGTAGGCGGCCATGTCCTCGGGAAAGATCAGCGGGTTCTCGGCGGCCGCGTTGATCTCGACGGCGACGACCTCTTCCAGGGCGTCCGCCGCATCGTGGGCCGGGCCGTGGATCTGCGGCAGACAGCGGAAGCCGTACGGGTCCTGGAGACGGTCCAGCGGCGGGGTCGGACGATCCGCCGCGCCGATCAACTCCCGCATACGGCGGGCGACCTCGGCGCAGCCGCGGTGCGGACGGGCGGCGTGCACGGGGGCGGCGTAGGCCTCGTGCGAGCCGTCGGTGGCCAGCAGGGACAGCGCGGCGACGACCTGGGTGGCCTCCAGCAGCCCGCGCAGCTCGTGCAGGGCGAGAGCCGACTGGCCGAGGGTCAGGGCATTGCTGCTGATGAAGGCCAGCGCGTCGTTGTTGTCGAGCGGCAGGGGCTCCGGCGGGGTGCCCCCGCGCCAGGGATGCTCCCCCGCCAGAGCCAGCCCCGCCTGTGCCAGGGCCGCGATGTCGCCGGTGCCGACGGAGCCGAACTCGTTGACGACCGGGTACGCACCGCTCTCCAGCGCCTCGCACAGCGCCGTCACGACGGTGGGCCGCAGCCCCGCGCCTCCGGCGAGCAGTTGGTTGGCCCGGATGGCCAGCATCGCGCGTATCTGACGGGCAGGGAGCTCCTCACCGATGGCGCCGGCGTGGCTGCGCAGGAGCCGCAGACCGTGCTCGGCGTCGGCCCCGCTGGGCACGTCCTCGTTGCGTTTGGCGCCGACGCCGGTGGAGCGGCCGTATACGCGGCCGGTCGCGGCGATCTGCCGGGCGGCGTTCCAGGACTCCTCCATACGCCGCATCGCCTCGCTCCGGGGAGTCGGCCGCACGGTCCCGCGGGCGAGCCGCGCGACGTCCGCCACACCGAGACCGGTGCCGTCCAGAGCGACGAGAGCCGAGCCATGGCCGACACCTCTGGGAGTGTCCACAGTCCGAGACGAGATCAAGCCCAAACACCCCTCGATCCAGGCAGTTGACCGCTATTCATGCACCAAGAACTCTGCATGAGGCCATACAGTCGGGCAAGGGGTGTCTCACGGCGGTGACCCTGTGATTCCTACGGCGCGGGGTCGACCCAGGACAGCCCGTCCTCCGACGCCACCAGACCGCCAGGCCGCAGCGGCGCCTCGTCCTCCAGCGGGCCGCCGAACAGCCCGCGTTCCTGAAGGACGGTCCCTTCCTGGAACACCTGCCGGAAGGTCTGGGACTCGTAGAGCGGATTGCGCAGGTCGTCGGCGTCGGGAAGGCGGCGCACCGCTCGCTCGAAGTCGTCGGCGGCCGCGGTCAGCCGTTCGCCCGCCGGTCCGGCCCCGGTGAGTGACGCGTCGCCTGACGCCAGACCGCCCACCAGCTCGACGAACGCCTCCAGTTCCGTCGTGCCGACATGGGTGACCTTGCGCGCCTGCCAGAAGTACGACCGCTCGTCCTGGTGCATGTCGTAGAAGGAGACCAGGAACTCGTGGAACAAGCCGTACTCGTGCCGGTAGCGGGCCTCGAACTCGGCGAACGACCGCTCCTCGTCCAGGGTTCCGGCGAGGCAGCCGTTGAGGGACCGGGCGGCGAGCAGTCCGCCGTAGGTCGCCAGATGGACCCCGCTGGACAGCACCGGGTCGACGAAGCACGCCGCGTCTCCGACGAGCGCCATGCCGGGCCGCCACAGCTGCGACTTCCAGTACGACCAGTCCTTGCGGACACGGACCTGGTCGTAGGGCGCCTCCGTGGCCCGCGGGACGCCGTCGAGGAGGTCGCGTACCTCCGGGCAGGCGTCGATCAGCCGAAGCCAGGCGGCCGCCGGGTCCCCCTGGACGGCCCCGGCGTTCTCGCGCGCGACCACCGCTCCGACGCTGGTCAGATCGTCCCGGAGCGGGATGTACCAGATCCAGCCCTCGTCGAAGGCGGCGCAGAAGATGTTGCCCTCGTTCGGTGCCGGGAGCCGCGCGCCGCCGGCGAAGTAGCCGAACACCGCGATGTTGCGGAAGAAGTCGGAGTGGATCCGCTTTCCGCCGACCTGCGGGTGGATCCTGCTGCCGTTGCCGGAGGCGTCCACGACGTACCGGGCGCCGGCCTCGCGGATCTCGCCGTCGGGGCCGGTCCAGCGCACCCCGCGGACCCGCTCCTCGTCGGCGAGCACGCCGGTCACACGGCAGCCCTCCCGTACGTCGACCCCGACCCGGCGGGCGTTGTCCAGGAGGATCGCGTCGAACCGGGACCGCTCGACCTGGTAGGCGAACGAGGTCGGGTCGGCCAGCCGGGGCGACAGCGCGAAGGAGAACTGCCAGGGGTCACGGTTGCGGCCCCAGCGGAACGTGCCGCCGCGCTTCGGCTTGAAGCCCGCCCGCGCCACCTCGTCCTCGACCCCGAGGATCCGGCACACGCCGTGCACGGTGGAGGGGAGCAGGGACTCGCCGATCTGGTACCGCGGGAAGGTCTCCTTCTCGACGAGGAGGACGCGATGGCCATGCAGGGCGACGGCCGCCGAGACGGTCGACCCGGCCGGGCCGCCACCGACCACGATGACGTCGAAGTCCTGCGGGGGGTGGGCCGGATTCACCGGTCTCCCTTCGTCGTGCGCGCGTCGATCCAGGTGCGGATCGCCGACGCGGTGCTCTCCGCGTGTTCCCGCATCATCGTCAGATGGTCGCCGGGGACGTCCGCGATCTCGTGTGCCGTGGGCCAGGACGTCCGCCAGTGGTCCGCGTCGGCGGAGGCCGCCATGGCGGGTGTGGGCCGCAGCGCGCGCACAAGGAGAGTGGGCGAGGCGACCGGCTCGGGATCCCAGCCGAGGAAGATCCGGTTGTAGGCACCGATCGCGGCCAGGGCAGCGTCGTCGTCCTCGGTGAAGAGGGGCCGTCCGGTGTCCTGCGGCGGTGGGGCGCCCAGGGACAGCAGCCAGTCCTTGCCGCTGTTGTCCGGTGTGATGTGGTAGGTGTCCAGCAGGACCAGACCGGTCGGTGCCCGGCCCATGGTCTCCAGCCGGTGGGCCACCAGGTGCGCCACATTGCCGCCCGCCGAGCGTCCTACGACCACGAAGGGCTCGTCCCCGACGTGCCGCAGCACGTTCTCGGCCTGGGTGCGCGCCAGCGCGGCCCGGTCCTCCGGTACGGCGGCGCCGGCGCCGATCCCGGGGTGCGGGAACTCCAGAACCTTCAGGTCGTCCTGGAACGCGTGGTGGAAGCGAGGGAAGTCCCCGTCGTCCGACGCGAGCGAGGGATGGTAGGCCGGGAAGTAGACGACCGTCGGCCTGACGGAGCCGGAGCGGGCGTGGGAGCGGCGGATGGGGGGCAGTGCGTGCTCGCGCCCCTGGGCGGCCGGGAAGGTGGGCAGTGCCCAGGAGGCGGTGACGAGCAGATGCATCGCCGCCACCGGTCGGCCGGCCGCACTGACCGTCCTGAACAGCGAGGAGAGGGTGTACGCCTGGCGCTCGGCCCCTGCCGGCCCGGCCACCTCCGTGTTCTCGGGGACCGCGGCGGCGGTCGGTTCGCCGTCCAGCAGGCCGAGCACATGGCGTGCCAGTTCCTGGGCCGTACGGTGCTCGAACACCACCGCGGCCGACAGCCGGAGCTTCAGCGCGATGCTGAGCCGGTTGCGGATCTGCACGGCGGTGAGGGAGTCGAACCCCAGGTCGGCGAGGGTCTTGCCGGCCGGGAGCGCGTCGGCGTCCGGGTAACCGAGCACCGCGGCGACGTCGGCCCGCAGCAGCTCCACGAGCGCCGCCTCCCGCTCACCCGGGGGTACGGAGGCCAGCCGCTTCCGCCAGGCCCCCGGCTCCAGCATCTGCCCGGAAGGCCCGGCGGAACCGGAGGACGTCCCGGCGACGGCCGGCCGGTTCTGACGGACGAGCCCGCGCAACGGCGGCGGCAGGTGCCCCGCTCCGGACCGAAGCGCCGCCCGGTCCAGCAGGATCGGCGCCAGGACCGGCTCCGTCGAGCACAGCGCGGCGTCGAACAGGGCCAGGCCCTGCTGTGTCGACAGCGGCACGAGCACGTCACTTGCCTGTGAGCTCTGTGAGCTCTGTGAGCTCTGTGAGCTCTGTGGGCGCTGCTGGCGTTGTGGGGGCTGTGTGCGCTGCCCAGCCGCCATGCCGTCGGCGTGCTCCCACGGGCCCCACGCCAGCGACACCGCGGGGAGCCCCTCGGCGGCACGGCGCTGGACGAGGGCGTCGAGGAACGAGTTCGCTGCCGCGTAGTTGCCTTGACCAGCCCGGCCCAGCAGGCCGGATACGGAGGAGAACACGACGAACGCCGAGAGGTCCATGTCCCGGGTCAGTTCGTGCAGATGCCAGGCCGCGTCGGCCTTCGGCCCCAGCACGGCCGCCATCCGCCCGGGGGTCAGCGAGTCCAGCACGCCGTCGTCGAGGACCCCGGCGGCGTGCACCACCGCGGTCAGCGGCGGCTCGCAGCGTTTGATCACCTCGCCCAAGGCGGCGCGGTCGGCCGCGTCGCAGGCGACGACGGCGACCCGCGCTCCTGCCTCCTCCAGCGCGCCGCGCAGTTCCCGGGCTCCGGGCGCCTGCGGCCCACGGCGCCCGGTCAGCAGCAGATGCCGCACACCGTGCTCGGCGACCAGATGACGTGCCAGCTCCGCGCCGAGCGCGCCGGTGCCTCCGGTGATCAGCACCGTGCCGTTCGCGTCGAAGGGAGCCGCGGAGACCGAGGCAGCACCGGCCGCGACCAGTCGCGGGACCGTCACCTGCCCCTCCCGCACACGGAGTTGCGTCTCACCACCGGCGATCGCCGATGGCAGCATCCGCAGCGACTCGGGCCGCCCGTCCACATCCACCAGGACCACACGACCGGGCAGCTCCGACTGCGCCGCACGCACCAGCCCCCAGACCGCCGCGCCCGCCAGGTCCGGCACCGGCCCGGTGGCGTCCCGCGTCACGACCACCAGCGTTGAGCCCGCCGTACCCGGATCGCCCTGCCAGTCCTGAAGCGCCTTGAGTACACGGCAGGTCAGTTCGTGTACGGCGGAGAGTGGGTCGGCGCCGGTGGCACGGGCGATGGCTGTCACGGCGATGACCTCGGGGTTCGCGGGGCCGGGCAGGAACCCGGCGAGGTTCAGCTCGTCGGGCCCGCGCACCGTCCATGCGCGCTCATCGGTGTCGCCGGAGACGTCGAGGGCGGACCACTCAGGGCGTAGCAGAGCCCTTCGTACGATGTCGTCAGCCATGTTGTCAGCCATGTCGCCTGGCATGTTGCCTGTCGCGGCGGTCCGGTCGGCCGGGAGTTCCCTGGTGGCCAGCGAGTCCACGCGTGCCACGAGCCGGCCGGACGGGTCGGCCAGGGTCAGCGAGACCGTGTCCGGGCTCGTCGGCGTCACCCTGACCCGCAGCTCCGAGGCTCCCGAGGCGTACAGACTCACGCCGCTCCATGCGAACGGCACGCGGACCGTGCTCGTGCCGGCGGACCGGGCCAGCAGCGGCGCGTGCAACGCGGCGTCGAACAGCGCGGGGTGGAGTCCGAAGTGGCCCGCTTCCGACCTGTGCGACGGAGGCAGCCCGACGTCCGCGAACACATCGTCGCCGCGCCGCCAGACCGTGCGGACCCCCTGGAAGGCAGGCCCGTAGGCGAGCCCGGCCTCGGCGAGGGCGGCGTACGCGCCGGTGAGGTCCACCGCCTCGGCGCCCTGGGGAGGCCACTGGGTCAACTCGCCTTGCGTACCGCGACCCCGGCCCAGCTGTCCCGTGACATGCCTGGTCCATGAGGCGTCCTCGGCGGACTCCTCCGGCCGGGAGTAGATGTCGACCGTCCGCCGGCCCGAGTCGTCCCGCGCGCCCACCACGACCTGGACCCGCACCACCGCGGAACCGGGCAGCGCGAGCGGCGCCGGCAGCACGAGTTCGTCGACCGTGCCGCAGCCCACCTCGTCTCCCGCCCGCACGGCCATCTCGACGAACACCGTCGCCGGCACGATGACCCTCCCGGCGACGACATGATCCGCGAGCCAGGGGTGGGTCCCGAGGGACAACAGTCCGGTCAGCACCGTCCGCCCGGTGTCCGGCACCGGGAACGCCGGGCCCAGCAGGGGCCCGCCGTCGGCCGCCGCCGGGCGTGGCGCGTCCAGCCAGTACCGCTGCCGCTGGAAGGCGTACGTCGGCAGATCCACGCGGCGCGCGCCCGAACCCGCGTACACCGCCGCCCAGTCGACAGCGGCCCCGGCCACATGCAGCCGTGCCACGGCCGACAGCAGCGTCTCCGGCTCGTACGCCCCGCTTCGGGTCGCCACGGCGAGAACGGCGCCCGTCGCGGGCGCGTCGGGCAGACACTCGGTGGCCGCCGCGGTGAGAACGGGCCCGGGACCGAGTTCCAGGTAGGCGGAGACCCCGTCGTCCGCGAGCAGGCGCACGGCGTCGGCGAAGCGCACGGGAAGCCGGGCGTGCCGCGCCCAGTACTCGGGCGAGCACAGTTCCGCGGGCTCGGCGGGCCGGCCCGTCACGGTGGAGACGATCGGGATGCGCGGCGGCCGGAAGGTCAACTCCCTGGCCACACCCAGGAACGCGTCGAGCATCGGCTCGACCAGGGGTGAGTGGAAGGCATGGCTCACCCGCAGCCGTACGGCCCTGCGGCCCCGCGCCTCGAAGCGGCCCGCGACGGCGAGCACCGCTTCCCGCGAGCCCGAGATCACCACGGAACGCGGACCGTTGACGGAAGCGACCGCCGCCTGTGTCCCGAACTCGACCAGTGCCGTGCGGACTTCCTCCTCCGTCCCGTCCAGCGCCACCATCGCGCCGCCGTCGGGCAGTGCCTGCATCAGCCGGCCTCGCGCGGCGACGAGCGTCGCGGCATCGGGCAGATCGAGCACCCCGGCGACATGCGCGGCAGCCAGTTCGCCGACGGAGTGGCCCACCAGGCGATCGGCTCGCACGCCCCACGACTCGAGCAGCCGGAACAGCGCCACCTCGAAGGCGAACAGTCCGGCCTGGGTGAAGTCCGTACGGTCCACCAGAGCCGCCTCCGGTGAGCCCGGCTCGGCGGACAGCACCGCGCTGAGCGGCTGGGGGAGACGGTCGTCCAGATACCGGCAGATCTCGTCGAAGGCGTCGGCGAACGCCGGGAAGGCGGCGCGCAGTTCGGCGCCCATCCCGAGGCGCTGGGCGCCTTGCCCGGTGAACAGGAAGGCCGTACGGATCTCCGGGTCCGCCAGTCCTCGTACGACTCCTGGTGCGTCCCGGCCTTCGGCGAACGCGGTCAGCGCGTCCAGCATCCGGGTCCGGTCACCGGCCGGCACGAGCGCGCGATGGGGGAGGGCGGAGCGCGACACCGCCAGCGAGTAGGCGACGTCGGCGGGCGACAGCCCGGGCCGGTTCGCCCCGTCGGCCGCGAGCCGGCGGGCCTGGGTGCGCAGGGCGGGTTCGTCGGCGGCGGAGAGCAACCAGGGAACGATGGCGGAGACCGGACACGGCACGGGCGGCGCCGCCCCCGTTTCCACGGAGACCGCCGTCTCCCTCTCCGGCGCCTCCTCCAGAATCACGTGCGCGTTGGTCCCGCCGATCCCGAAAGCCGAGACCCCGGCGCGCCGCGGCCGGTCCGAAGCGGGCCAGGGCCGGGCGTCGGTCAGCAGTTCCACGCGACCGGAGGACCAGTCGACATGCGGTGAGGGCGAGTCGGCGTGGAGAGTCCGGGGCAGTTCGCCGTGCCGCAGGGCCTGCACCATCTTGATGACGCCGGCGACTCCGGCCGCCGCCTGTGTGTGCCCGAGGTTGGACTTGACCGACCCGAGCCACAGCGGCCGCTCGCGGCCCTGTCCGTACGTGGCCAGCAGGGCCCCCGCCTCGATGGGGTCGCCCAGCCTGGTGCCGGTGCCGTGGGCCTCCACCGCGTCCACGTCGGCGGCACGCAGCCCCGCGTCCGCCAGCGCCCGTGTGATCAGCCGCCGCTGTGCCGGCCCGTGGGGCGCGGCCAGTCCGTTGGACGCGCCGTCGGAGTTCACGGCGGAGCCGCGGAGCACGGCCAGGACCGGATGGCCGCGGCGCCGCGCGTCGGACAACCGCTCCAGCAGGACGAGGCCCACGCCCTCGCCCCAGGCCGTACCGTCGGCCGCCGCCGAGAACGACTTGCAGCGCCCGTCCGGCGACAGCCCGCGCTGCCGGCTGAACGCGAGGAACGGCTTGGGCGTCGCCATCAGCGTGACCCCGCCGGCCAGCGCCAGCGAACACTCGCCCGAGCGCAGCGCCCGCGCCGCTTGGTGCAGCGCCACCAGCGAGGACGAACACGCGGTGTCGACCGTGATCGCGGGACCGCGCAGACCGTAGACGTACGAGATCCGCCCCGAGGCCACGCTGCCCGCCGAGCCCAGCCCCAGGTGCGCCTCCAGCTCGTGGGAGCGGCTGAATCGGGCGGAGTAGTCGCCGTACATCACGCCCACGAACACGCCGGTGTCGCTCTCGCGCACCGAGGCCGGATCGATACCGGCCCGTTCCCACACCTCCCAGGACGTCTCCAGGAGCAGCCGCTGCTGCGGATCCATCGCGAGCGCCTCACGCGGCGAGATCCCGAACAGTCCGGCGTCGAACTCCGCGGCCCGGTGCAGGAATCCGCCGTGTCGCGTGTACGACGTGCCGATCCGGTCGGGATCCGGGTCGTACAGGGCGTCCAGGTCCCAGCCGCGGTCGGTCGGGAACTCCGAGATGGCGTCCCGCCCCAGCCTGACCAACTCCCAGAGGTCCTCAGGGGAGTTGACGTCACCGGGATACCGGCAGCCCATGGCGACGATCACGACGGGATCGTCGTCGGGGGACCGGTCCCGTGCGCGGGGCGCACGGTGATGGTCGTCGGACTCCTCCTCGAGGAGGGCCACGCGCAGGTACCGGGCGACCTCGGCCGGTGTCGGGTGGTCGAAGACCAGTGTCGACGGCAGGTCCAGGCCGGTCAGCTCGCCGAGCCGGTCCACCAGCTCGACGACGCCGACGGACGTCATGCCGAGATCGGCGAAGGGGCTGTCCGCGTCGGGCGGATCACCGGGCGTGGGCCGGCAGACCTCGGCCGTGGTGGTGAGCACCGTTTCGCGGAGCGCGCGTTCCCGGTCCTCCGGCGAGAGGGGCAGGAGCCGCTCGCGCAGGGCGGTTCGAGCGGTGTCGGCCCTGGCCGGAGCCGGGGCGGCCAGCGCGTGCCGGGCGATCTTGCCGGACGCGGTGCGCGGGACGGCGGCGATCTCGTGGATCTCGGCCGGCACCTTGTAGTCGGCCAGCCGAGTGCGGCACTCGGCGAGCACCCGCCGTGCGTCGATCCCCTCCGGTCCTGGTACGACGAAGGCGACCGGCACCTCGCCGAGCACGTCGTGCGGCACACCCACGACCACGGCCTCGGACACACCCGGACACCGCGCCAGGGCCTGTTCGATCTCCGTCGGGTGGATGTTCTCACCGCCGCGGATGATCAACTCGCTGACCCGGCCGGTGAGCCGGAGCTGGCCGTGCTCGACGCGGCGGCCCAGGTCGCCGGTGCGGTACCAGCCGTCCCGCAGTGCGGCGGCCGTCGCCTCGGGCTGCCCGTGGTACCCGGTCATCAGGCTCGGCCCGCGCACCCAGACCTCGCCCTCGGCACCGTCCGGGACGTCCTGGCCGCCGCGCGGGTCTACGAGGCGTACGTCCATGCCCGGGACGGGCACCCCGCAGGAACCGTCGACTCCGGGCCCGTCGGGGCGGTTCACCGCGATCATGCCGCAGGTCTCCGTACTGCCGTACGCGTCGAGCAGCGGAGCCCCGAGTGTCTCCTCCACGGCCGCGCGCAGAGCGGGACCGCTCGGCGCGCCGGCCACCACGCACATCCGCAGCGCCTGCGGGAGCCGGCCCGCCGAGTCGACCAGTCGGTGGTACGTCGTCGGCACGCCGGCCAGCATGGTGAAGGGCCCGCCGAGCCCCTCGTACGCCGTGAGCAGCTCCTGACGCAGTCCGCCCGGCGGGAGCAGCTCACCCGCGATCCGGGCGCTCGCGCCCACAGCGGTCACGCCCAGGATCGCCAGCGAGTGGCTGAAGCTGTGGAACAGCGGAAGCGGCCAGAGCAGCCGGTCGTCGGGCGAGAGGCCGAAGATGGGGGCGTAGCAGGCGGCCACGGACCACAACGCGGCCCGTTGCGTGGACAGCACGCCCTTGGGCCGCTGCGTGGTGCCCGAGGTGTAGAGCATCCAGGCAGGATCGTCGAGCCCGAGCAGGTCGATCTCCGCGGACGCGTCGCTCTCGACCGCGCTCAGGAACAGCGCGCCACCGTCCGGGACCGGTCCGGCCCCGGTGACCAGGACGCCCAGTCCGTCGTACGGCGGTCCCAGGCGCCGCAGTTGTGCGACGTGCGCGGCATCGGTGATGACCAACGCGGCGCCGCTGTCCTGAAGGAAGTGGGCCAGTTCGGCCTCGGAGGACCGCGGATCGAGCGGCACACCGACCATGCCCGCGCGCAGCACGGCGAGGCAGCTCTCCACCGCCTCCACGCAGTTGCCGAGGCAGATCGCGACGCGGTCGCCGCCGCGCAGCGCTGTCCGGGATTTCAGGTAGGAGGCCAGCGAGCGGGTGCGTCGCTCCAGCTCGGCGTAGGTGACGCTGCGCGCGGAGTCGGAGTAGGCGATCCGCTGCGGGGCCGCCTCGGCGTGCTGCCGCAACAGCTCCGGCACCGGCCGGATCAGCTCGTCACGCCTCATGTCTCCGCCTCCCAAGTCCCTCACGGTGCAACGATGTTGACCCTACGGGACCTGGGAGCGGCGCCCCGGGTCAGCTGGGGTGCGTCGTGTCGCCGAGGATCTGCTCGCGAAGGATCTCGGCGTGGCCGCAGTGCTGGGCCAGCTCGCGCAGTGTGTGGAGGTAGACCCAGCGCAGCGGCAGCGGGCCCCGGCGGTTGCCCTGCAGCACGTCGTCCAGCGTCAGCTTCTCCGTGGCCCGGCGGGACGCCGCGCACGCCCGCTGATGGGCTTCCTGGATCGAGGCGATCGTGTCGTCGTCGTGGAGGTCGAACGACTCGTCGGGCGAGTCGGGAATGCCGATCTCGCTACGGGACCGGTAGGTGATCGCCTCGTCGAACCAGACCTTCTCGACGAACGTGGCGTGCTTGACCAGGCCGAGCAGGGTGGTCTTCGACGGGACCAGCGACCGGCGCGCCTGCTCCTCGGTCAGCCCGTCGAGACTGTCGTGCAGCGCGGAACGATGCTCATCCAGGAAGACCTCGAACTGATCGCGGAACGCCGAGTGGAAGACGGCGGGTTCTGTCGTTGACTCGAAGACCATGAGCGCCACGATAGGCCGCTCAGGCTGTGCACCGTGCCGGCGTTGAGCGATCAGCGCGCCTGAGCACTGCGCACCGATCAGGGGAGGCGGAGGAGACGCGGCAGATCGCAGGCCCTCTTGACGTGGCGGGAAAGCCGCCTGACACTCCAGAGCAGAGATTCCTAGTGCATCGGTAGGAAATGATGGAGCGTCTGGAGCCGCCCGCCGACCGCGCGTCGCGCGCGGGCCGCTGGTCTCTGCTCCTCACCTCCCGCCGGCACATCGATCTCCTGCGCGTCTGCAGCGCGGCGAACCCCGTCCGCTGAACCGGCGGCGCCCCCGGCGCCGAGACCCCGCCGCGCACGGGTACGCGCCGACGCCGCCGCGCCCCCGTCCCCACGTGCGCCGCCCTCCCGCCGCACCTCCCAGAACCAGAAGCCGGATCCGGACCCAGGGAGACACATGCCCGCCGCACCCCTGACCACCGTGCCGTCCCTCCTCTCACCGCCGCCGTTCCGGGGCAGGATCGGCTGTGACGCCAACAGCGGCTACTACGCCGCGCCGCGCCGCTACCGCCTCCACCTCTCGCTGTCCTGCCCCCACTGTCTGCGGATCGCCGTCACCCACAGCCTGCTCGGCCTGGAGGACACCCTCCCGGTCGTGCTGCTGCCGGCCCTCCCCGACCGGCCCGACGGCGGACACTCCGCGCTGAGCCCCTTGTACGAGGCCAGCTCGCACCGGCATCCCGGACCAGCCCTCGCGCCGGTGCTGAGCGACACCTGGACCGGGCGGATCGTCACCACGCACTCCTCGCACATCCTCCGGGACCTGGCCCGGTGCTTCGGCGACGACGGCACTGACCGTCCCGTCCTCTACCCGGCCGGTGCGGAGGAGGAGACAGAGGCCGTCGAACGCCTCTGTGACCACGGCGTCAACGAGGCCGCACAGCTCGCCGGGCAGGCCGACACCGACGCCGCGGCACGCCACACAGCCCTCGGCAGCCTCCTTCGGGTCCTGGGCTCGCTGGAGTGGCGCCTCGCCGGCCAGGCCTTCGTCCTCGGCGATGAACTGACCGCCGCCGACGTGTGGTTGTGGGTGGCGCTGGTGCAGCTCGACACCGTCCACCGACTGCACCTGGACGCCGCCGCGGTCCACCGTGTCGCCGGCCATCCGCATCTGTGGTCCTACGCCCGACGGCTCGCCGCCCACCCCGCCTTCGGTCGCCATCTCGACCTGGACGGCATCGCCCGCAGGCACCACGCCCAGTGCCAAGGGCTGGAGGCCGCGGGGGCGGCGGTACAGATTCTCGACTGGGCCGTTCACATCGCGGAGGGGCCCGCTCGGCAGGGCCCGAACGGCCTCATGGAACCGCGAAACGCACTCCTCCTCAGTCCGCCCAACTCCGACTGACCTGCGACGACATGGGGCCCGCCTTATCGGAACACGGCGGGCTCCGTCCCCCCTCGGGAGGGCTGGTGATCCCAGACGGCCGACCTGGAAGGCACCCTCTTCGGGTCCGCACCTCCCTCTCTCCTGCTCCTGACGTGCCACCGAGACCCCGCGGCGCACCCGCCCCGGCGGCACCCTGGGCGAGTGGCGACACCTTGACCGACGCGGACAGTGACGATCTCCGCGTCCGGACCTCCTCCCGCGTCGCTCACGCGTTTGGCGGCCCTTCGCGAGAAGTGAGTGCCGGGAGCGGTCGAGGATTGACACGACATACGCGGCAGAACAGCCGGCCGCTACGCCGGAGGAGGCATCTACATGCGCCGTGCAGGTTTCGTCGTCGTCGCCACGACCGCGCTCACGCTGGGGACCGCCGGCCAGGGCTGGGCGGAGACCACCAGTGGCGACATCACCACCAGTTGGGGAGACCGGACCCGGGTCCAGCTGACCTGGGTCGACCGGAACTCCTTCCACAACGGCGCCCTGGCCGTGGCCGACCGGACCTGCGACGACCGGCCCGTCCACGCGACTCTCACCATCCAGACCGGATCCGGTGCCGCCCGACCTCTGAGCGAGTACCGCAACACCGACGGCTGCGACACGACCACCGACTTCCAGAACATCGCCGCCACCGACCCGACCGGCATCAGAAGCCTCACCATGACCCTGTGCCGCAGCGCACCCGGAACACCTGACGAGTGCGAGACCGGGTACATCGCCGCCAACCCCTACTACGGCTCCTGATCGCGGGCCGGAAGCTGCTCGTCGATCCGACCCGGCCGGGCCTCACATGTGCACCACGGGTGCCGCGTCGGGGTCGGTGGCCGGTATGTCGCGCCGGTAGAGGACGACGCTGATGACCAGGCCGGCGGCGAAGAAGGCGGCCGACCACCAGTAGGCGGTGGAGTAGCCCTCAAGACCGGCCTGCGCGAGAACGGCGGGGTCCTTGGGGTTCCGGCCGGCCAGGTAGTCGGTGACGGCGCTGGTGGAGAGGGTGTTGAGCAGTGCCGTACCGAGGGAGCCGCCGACCTGCTGCATGGTGTTCACGGCGGCGGAGGCGACCCCGGCGTCCTCGGCCCGCACCCCGGCCGTGGCCAGGCTCATGGCCGGGGCCATCACCAGGCCGAGGCCGAGTCCCGCCACGATCAGCGGGGGCAGGATGTCGGTGGTGTAGCTGCTGCTGAGGCCCAGACCCGTCAGCCACGCCATGCCGGCCGCGGCGAGGCCCATGCCCAGCGGCACGACCGCCTTGGGCCCGACGCGGGGGATCAGCACGGTGGAGGCGAGTGTCGAGGACAGCATGAGCGCGCCGACCATCGGCAGGAAGGCCAGTCCGGTCTTGATGGGGGTGTAGCCCAGGCTCTGCTGCAGGTAGTAGGTGAGGAAGAGGAAGACACCGAACATTCCGGCGCCGGTGATCAGGATGGAGACGAAGGAGGCGCCGCGGTTGCGGTCGAGCAGGACGCGCAGGGGCAGCAGAGGGTGGGTGGCGCGGGTCTGCCACCAGGTGAACGCGGCGAGCAGGACGGCGCCGGCGACCAGGAAGCCCCAGGTCCGCACGGAGCTCCAGTCGTGGCTCTCGGCGTTGGCGAAGCCATAGACCAGGCAGAACAGGCCGCCGGAGACGAGGACCGCGCCGGGGATGTCGATGGTGGCGCTCTTGTCGCGGGTGGTGCGCTGGAGCAGGAGCATGCCGCCGACGGCGGCGACAGCGGCGAAGACCAGGTTGACGTAGAGGGTCCACCGCCAGTCGAGGTGCTCGGTCAGGAAGCCGCCGAGGAGCAGGCCGATGGCGCCGCCCGCGCCGGCGATGGCGCCGTACACGCCGAAGGCCTTGGCGCGTTCCCTGGCGTCGGTGAAGGTCGTGGTCAGCAGGGACAGGGCGGCCGGGGCGAGCAGGGCGCCGAACAGACCCTGCGCGGCACGCGCCACGATGAGCACCTCGAAGCTGCCGGCGGCGCCTCCCAGCGCGGAGGCCCCGGCGAAGCCGACCAGGCCGACCAGGAAGGTCATCTTCCGGCCGAACAGGTCGGCGATGCGTCCGCCGAGCAGCAGCAGGCTGCCGAACGCGAGCGCGTAGGCGGTGACGACCCACTGCCGGTCCCCGTCGGAGAAGCCCAGATCCTTCTGGGCCGAGGGAAGCGCGATGTTCACGATCGTCCCGTCCAGCACCACCATGAGCTGGGCCAGTCCGATGACGGCCAGGATCCACCAGCGGTGAGGTGATGGTGTGCCGGCGGACGGAAGTGAGGACACGGGGGCCGCGCCGGCCGTGTCGGTGGAGGTCTTGGGCATGACGGGACTCCAGAGGAAGCGGGGCAGGGATCGGATGTCCGGTGTGATGCGGTGCGGGACGGCTGCGTCGATGGAGCTCGTCACGTGGGGCGGCCGGTGCGATGGCCGGTGATCCGGCCGAGTGACCTCGCGGGCCGGCTGACCGGCACTGCCTGACACCTGTCAGATTAGCTGTAATCTGACAGGTGTCAAGTAAGGTGATGGAGGGTCCCTAGGATGGCCCGGAGCACGAGCAGCGCAGGACGCACGCATGGAGGCAGTCGTGGGAGCACAAGCCGAATCCGCCCGACGGCCGGGGCGCCCCGGCGCGGACACTCCCGCGGTCCCGGGCGAGGAGAGCATCCTGCGGCGCGGACTGGAGGCCTTCGCAGAGCTGGGCTACGACCATGCCTCCGCGCGCGAGCTGGCCCGTCGCCTGGGCGTCAGCCACAACTTCATCAACGACCGGTACGGCTCCAAGGCGGCCTTCTGGCGCGCGGTGGTGGACCACGCGCTGGGAGCGCAGCTGGCGCGCCTGCCGAAGGTGGACGACGCGGTCGACGACGCCGAGGCCCTGCGGCGGATCATCACCGGCTTCTACCGGACCGCCGTGGACGAGCCGTTGATCGGCCGGCTCTTCGTCAGCGAGTTCGCCCGGGACTCCGAACGGCTGGACTATCTGTACGAGCAGTACATCGCGCCGACCCTGCGGCTCATGGAGCCCGGCATCGAGCGGCTCGTGGCCGCGGGGCGTATGGCGCCCGTGCCGATGCACGTGCTGTTCTTCGCGGTCATCCCGCCCGTCTCGGGCATGGTGGAGGTCCCGCTGGCGCGCCGCCTCGGCCGGCCCGACGCCGCCTCACCGGAACAGCTCACGGCCACGGCGGAGGCCCTGGCGACGCTGGTGGTCAACGGGCTGCTGGCGTCGGGACCGGCAACCTGATCCGACGCCAGGACGCCGGGACGCCGGGCCACCGGCCGAGCGGCCCCGCCTCTCGATGACGCTCGGGGGTCTGCCCGAACCGGCCGGGCGGCCCCGCCTCTCGGCGACGCTCGGGGGCCTGCCCGAACCGGCCGGGCGGCCCCGCCTCTCGGCGACGCTCGGGGGCCTGCCCGAACCGGCCGAGCCGGGCAGAGCCGTAGGTAACCTGACCGCCGTGATGGTGGGCACCGAAGAAACCCGGCTGGTCGTCCTGCGCGGCAACAGCGCCTCGGGCAAGTCGTCCGTCGCCGCCGCGCTCCGCGAGAGGTTCGGCCGCGGCCTGGCCCTGGTCGGCCAGGACAACCTCCGCCGCATCGTCCTGCGCGAGCGCGACCGGCCCGGTGCGGCGAACATCGGCCTGATCGACCTGACGGCCCGCTACGCGCTGGACGCCGGATTCCATGTCGTGGTCGAGGGCATCCTCTACGCCGACCGCTACGGCGACATGCTCGCCCGGCTGCGCGCCGACCATCGGGGCCCGAGCCACAGCTACTACCTGGACGTACCGTTCGCCGAAACCCTCGCCCGGCACGCCACCAAGCCGATCGCCGACGAGGTCGGCGAGGCACAGCTGCGCGCATGGCACCGGCCGCTCGATCTGCTGCCGGGCGGGGTCGAGACCGTCATCGGCGCCGGCAGCGCCCTGCACGAGACCGCCGATCGCATCATGCTCGAGACCGGCCTGGACCGCCTTCCCGCACTGGACCGCTGACCGGCACGGCGTGGGCCGCCGCCGGGCGGATCGAGGCGAACGCCGTGGCGAGGTGGTCGAGCAGCGGCGCTGCGGCGGGGTGCGGGTCACGGCGCGGGGTGATCGTGTAGATGCCGCGGGCCGGGGGGTCGACGAGGTCCACGGTGGTGACGTCGGTCCGCAGGGCGCGTGTCAGCACGCCGGGTATGAGCGCGATGGCGTGACCGGTCGCGACCAGGGCCAGTTTGCCGGGCAGATCGGCCGCGACGAGGTCGATACGGGCGCTGACTCCGGCGCGGGCGGCGTGCTGGCGCAGCAGCGCCGCCGAGCCGTCGTTGTCCTCGGCCCAGGTCTGCTCGGCCAGGTCGTGGATGTGCACCGGGCCGCGCCCGGCCCGCGGATGGTCGACGGGCAGTGCGACGACCATGTCGTCCAGCCCGAGGAGGCGTCGTTCGACCCGCGGGTCCTGGGGCAGCCCCGGCGGGGCGTCGGTGACGACGGCGATGTCGAGATCGCCGTCGAGCACGCGGCGGTGCAGCTCCGGGCTCAGGGCGGGGAGCAGACTCCACCGGACGGATCCGGTCTGCCGCAACAACGCCCGGATGGCTTCGGGCACGATGCCCGTGGCCAGAGAAGGCGTCGCACCGACGGCCAGCGGCCGGTTGATCGCCCCGTCATGAGCGTCTCGCGTGGCGCGAACGGCGCGGTCGGCCTCGTTCAGCGTGGTCTGGGCGTGGCGCCGGAACACCTCGCCGGCGGGCGTCGGACGGACGCCGCGCGCATGGCGTTCCATCAGGGGCACGCCGAGCTCCCGCTCCAGACCGGCGATCTGCCGGGAGACGGCCGACTGCGTGTGATGGAGTTCTGCCGCCGCCGCGGACAGCGACCCAAGGCGGCACACGGTCACGAACGTTCGCCACACCGTCAGCTCCATGGCGCCAGTATGCCCAGCGGGTATGCGAGTTCCGCAGGGCAGGGCTGCGAAGTCTGCGCTTGTCGCAGCCGACGCGGTGCACGAGTCTGGCGCCCATGACCACACCACACACGATCGCTGTCCTAGGCCTGGGGCGCATGGGCAACGCGATGGCGACCCGCCTGACCGGCCAGGGCCGGCACGTCGTCGGCTGGACCCGCTCAGGGCGCACGGCAGGCGCCGTCGAGACGACCGCCGATCCGGACGAGGCCGTGGCCAAGGCCGACCTCGTGCTCCTGGCCTTGTTCGACGGCCCGGCCTGCCTCCAGGTCCTCGACGAGGTCCGTGACGCGCTGCGCACAGACACGATCGTGCTGAACACCAGCACCGTCGCGCCCGCCGAAGCGTCCGAGCTGGCCCGGCGATTCGGCCCGTCCTACATCCACGCGCCCGTGCTCGGATCCGTGCCGGCCGCCGCCGAAGGCGCCCTGCGGATTCTCGCCGCCGGCGACCAGGACGCGGTCGGCCGCGTCCTGCCGGTTCTGGAAACGCTGGGCACCGTGCGGCGCGTGGCCGACGCCGCCACGGCCGCGGCGCTCAAGCTGATCGCCAACAACAGCCTCGCCGGCGCCGTCCTCGCGCTGCGCGACTCGCTGCGGCAGGCCGACGCCCTCGGCCTGCCCCGCGCCCAGGTGCTGGACGTCCTCGAACTCGGCCGGCTCGGCGGACTCGTGACCGCCAAGAGACCGTTCCTCGCCGGAGAATCGGCCGCTGTCACGGCCGAGTTCACCATCGGGGCGCTGGCCAAGGACATGGCTCTGCTGGCCGCCGCGTCGAACACCCCGCTGCGCGGCGCGGCCGGCCTGGCCGACCCTCCCGCCGACCCCGAGGCCGACATCGCCGTCGCCGCCACGGTCCCCGCCGTGGCGGACGCCGTGCTCGAACCGCTCCGCGCCTACATGCGCGGGCACGCCACCGGCGACCCCGCCCACTTCCGCGAGGCGTTCCTGCCCAGCGCGCACATCGAGGGACTCCGGGACGGGGCGTTCGTCTCGTGGCGCCTGGACGAGTACTGCGCTCTCTTCCCGGGCCGGCCGGCCCCGGACGAGGCGACCCGCTCCCGTCGCATCGACGCCGTCGACGCCCACGGCACGGTCGCGACCGCCACCATGACGCTGCGGCACGGCGCTGACCTGTTCACCGACATCTTCCTGCTGATCCGCGCCGACGACGGCTGGCGCATCGCCAACAAGGCCTATCAGCGACACTCGTGAGGATCCATTCCTGACGAAGGCTAGAGACCCATGACCACGCAGTCGCACCACGTCGACCACGAACTCATCAAGGCTGCGGCCGACATCGCCCGCACCCGTTGCCGTGGCGACAACCACACCATGGCGGCCGCGGCCCGCGCTCGGGACGGCCGGATCGTCACCGCGGTGAACGCCTATCACTTCACCGGAGGCCCCTGCGCCGAGCTGGTCCTCATCGGCGCGGCAGCCGCCCAGGGGGTCTACGAGCTGGACACGATCGTCGCCGTGGGGGACCGCGACCGGGGGGTCGTGCCTCCGTGCGGCCGGTGCCGTCAGGTCCTTCTCGACTACTTTCCCGCCCTCGGGGTCATCGTCGGCGAGGGCGACCGCGTCCGAACCGTCCCTGTCACCGACCTGCTCCCCGAGAGCTATGTCTGGGCCGACCACCAGATCGACACCGAGTAGGCCGCCAGTCGGAGCGAGTTGGCTCGTGGCGCAGAGCCAGACCCCGGAGAAGTCGATCTCAAGAAAGGGAGTTGACACATGGCACTGGTCCTGGTGACCGGCGCGGCCGACGGACTCGGGCGCGACACGGCGAACGCGCTGGCCGACGACGGGCACGAGGTGGTGATCCACGTCCGCAACCCGGCCCGTCTCACCGAGGTGGGCGACACGGCCCGGTGGAAGGGCGCCGTCACCGGAGATCTCGCCGAGCCGGAGGAGATCCGCGGGGTCGCCCGGCAGGCCTCCGGGTTCGGCCGTTTCGACGCCGTCATCCACAACGCCGGCGTCATGAACCGCCCGGAGGACGTCACCGTCAACACCGTCGCGCCCTATCTCCTGACGGCCCTGATGGAGAAGCCGGGCAGGCTCGTCCACCTCAGCAGTTCCATGCACCGGACCGGTTCCACCGACCTGCGACGGCTGACCTCCGGCACCGCTTCCTACGACGACACCAAGCTGTGGGTCACTGCACTCGCGCTCGCCTTCGCGTCCCGCTGGGAGGGAACGTCCAGCCACGCGGTCGACCCGGGGTGGGTCCCCACCCGCATGGGCGGTCGCCACGCACCGGACGACCTGATCGCCGGACATCAGACCCAGGTCTGGCTCGCCACACACCCCGACGTGACCCCGAGCACCGGCGGCTACTGGTACCACCAGCGGGTACAGACACCGCACCCCGCCTCGCGGGACGAACAGTTCCAGGCTCGTCTCATCGAAACCCTGGAGCACCACACGGGCGTCCCGCTCGACTGACCGCCTCCCTCGCCGCAGGCTGCGTGGCTGACGTTCCACCCCCGTGAACATACATCGGATGAGTCGCGCCACTGAGGTCATTGACAGGTGCACGAGTGCTGCTAGGTTCCGCGATACACCCGATGTATTGATGAGCCGTCAGCTCTGGAGGACGCATGACCTCACAGCCGGAGCACCATTCGAAGGTGGCCCGCAGAGCCGTACTCGGCACCGCCCTCTCCGGCGCGGCAGCAGCCGCCCTGCCCGGGACAGCGCACGCGGAGGAGCCCGAACCGTCGCTGCCGTCCGCCGCTGACGGGGGCGGCGGACGACGCCCCTGGAGACTCCGCGACACCATGACCACCGACGGTGCCTGGGCGAGGTTCCTGCGCGGCCAGGACCTGCTGTGGACCAGGCTGCCCACCCGCTGGTACGAGGGCCCGTTCCTCGGCGACGGGCTGCTCGGCAGCATGATCTACCGGGAGCCGGACGCCAACCGCATCCGCTTCACCGTCCAGCACGGCCGGGTCCAGGACCACCGCCCCGAGTTCGGCAGCGGCTGGGGCACCTGCCGTCTGCCGGTGGGGCACCTGACGCTCGACCCCGTCGGCACCATCACCGCCGTCGACTGGCGGCTGAGCCTGTGGAACGCCGAACTCACCGGCACGGTCACCACCACCGCCGGCACCCTCACCCTCTCCGCCCTGGTCCACGACGAGGTGCTCGCCGTCCGGGTCCGTGCCTCCGGCGGCGAGCGCGCCGACTGGACCTTCCACCCCGAGGAGGCCATCAGCCCCCGCAAGATCCAGGAGGCCCCGCCCGCCGGCTACACCCCCAACCCGCCCTGGACGACCCGGACCGCCGCCGACGGCACCGAGCAGGTCCTCCAGCCCCTCACCGGCGGCCAGACCGCCACCGCCCACCGGCGCGACGGCGACGAACTGCTGCTCAGCGTCGGGCACAGCGCCCCCTCCACCACCGCCGCCGAGGCCGACTCGCTCCGCAACCTGCGGCGAGCGACCTCGTACGGAACCCTCAGACGACGGCACACCCGCTGGTGGCACGCCTTCTACAAGAAGAGCTTCGTGTCGTTCCCCGACCAGCGGCTGCAGAGCTTCCACTGGATCCAGCTCTACAAGGTCGCCTCCGCCAGCCGCGCCGACGGCCCCGTGATGGCCACCTGCGGGCCGTGGCTGGAGCCCACCCCCTGGCCGGCGGTCTGGTGGAACCTCAACATCCAGCTGGAGTACTGGCTCGTCCACGGCTCCAACCACCTGGAACTCGACGCGCTCGCCACCACCCTGCGCCGCAACCAGGAACAGCTAGTCGCCAACGTGCCCGCCGCCTACCGCGCCGACAGCTCAGGCGTCGGACGCAGCTCCGACATGTTCGCCAACCGGGAGGTCGGCAGACCCGGCTCCGGCTCCGAGGTCGGCAACCTCACCTGGGCGCTGCACAACGTGTGGCTGTCCTACCGGCACTCCATGGACGAGGCCCTCCTGCGGGACACGGTCTTCCCGTTGCTGCGCCGGGCCGTCGCCTACTACCTGCACTTCCTCACCCCGGGCAGCGACGGCAAGCTCCATCTGCCCAGCACGCTCTCGCCCGAGTACCCCGTCGTACCGCCGCAGGACACCACCTACGACCTGGCCCTGATCCGCTGGGCCTGCCAAACCCTCATCGAGTCCGCCGAACTCCTCGGCATCGACGACGCGTCGGCCCCGCGCTGGCACGAGGTGCTGGCCAAGCTCACGCCCTACCCGGTCGACGGCAACGGCTACATGATCGGTGCCGGTACCCCCTACGCCCAGTCCCACCGGCACTACTCGCACCTGCTGATGGTGTACCCGCTGTACCTCGTCAACTGGGACCAGCCCGAGAACCGCGACCTGATCACCAGGTCGATCGAGCACTGGCACGCGCTCACCGGCGCCCACCGCGGCTACAGCTACACCGGGGCCGCCTCGATGTACGCGATGACCGGCGACGGCGACACCGCGATCACGTATTTGCGGAAGTTCTTCGACACCTCCACCCGCTACCCCTGCCAGGCCAACACCCACTACACCGAGGCCGGTCCGGTCATCGAGACACCGCTGTCCGCCTCGCAGTCCCTGCACGACATGTTCTGCCAGAGCTGGGGCGGTGTGATCCGGGTCTTTCCCGCTGTCCCCACCGCGTGGGCGGACCTCACCCTGCACGACTTCCGCACGCAGGGCGCCTTCCTGGTCAGCGCCGTCCGCAAGGCCGGCAAGACCCGGTTCATCCGGATCAGAAGCCTGGCGGGCGAGCCGCTCAAGCTGAAGCACGGGCTGGGCGGCCGGCTCACCGTACTCCTCGACGACGGCCGCCCCGCCCGCACCCGTGGCCTCGGCGAGGGAGTGCTCTCCATCGATCTGCCCAAGGGCCGCGAGGTGCTCGTCCACTCCGGCTCCCGCCCCGACCTCGTCATCGCGCCGGTCACTTTCAGCGAACCGGGCCCCGCCTGGGGACTGCCGTAAAGCCCACACACCTCGGAGGGTTCCATGGCCGTTCCGATCAGAACCGCGGTCGCCGCGCTGTGCACCGGCCTCGCGGCCACACTCCTCACGACCGTCCCCGCACGGGCCGAGAAGCAGGAGCACACCTGGGCGGTGTCCGCCTCCGCCTCCACACACGCACCCCGCGCACGGATCTCCCTGGACGAGAGCACCGGCACGCTGAGCCTGTCCGTGACCCGGGCCGGGCGTACGGTCATCGAGCCGTCGCCCGTCGGCATCGTCACCGAACAGGCCGATCTCTCCCAGGACTTGCGCTTCCTGCACCGCAAGAGCCGGACGATCGACGAGCGGTACCGCACCAAGTCCGGCAAACGACTGGACCGCCGGGTCCGCATGAACGAGACCCGGCTGTCGTTCGCCACCCCCAGGGGCGCCCGGCTCGACCTCCTGGTCCGGGCCTCCGCCGACGGCGTCGCCTACCGCTACGTCCTGCCCGCCGCGTCCGGCGACGTGCTCGGCGAGACCTCCGCCTTCCACCTGCCGCCGGACGCGAGCGCGTGGCTGGGCACCTACCGGGCCGACAACGAGGGCCAGTTCGTCCGGTACACGGCCGCCACCGCCCCCACCGGCGAGTACTCGGACCAGGCGCTGTTCGCGACCGACGGCGGCTACACCCTGCTCGCCGAGTCCGACCTCACCGGCGCCTACTCCGGCGCCCGGCTCGCCCACGACCAGGGCACCGGCGCCTACCGCGTCAAGCTCGCCGACGACCGGGTCCGCACCGACGGCCCCCTCACCACCCCCTGGCGGGCCATGGTCACCGGCGACCTCGCCACCGTCACCCGCTCCACCTTCACCGACGACCTCGCCCCCGCCTCCAAGGCCGGCGACACCTCCTGGATCAAGCCCGGCACCGCCCTGTGGACCTGGCTCGCCGGCGGCCGCCCGGCCGGGCAGAGCCTCGCCGCGCAGAAGGCCTACGTCGACTACGCCGCCGAACGCGGCTGGCCCTACGAGGCCGTCGACGCGGGCTGGTACTTCAAGGCCGACGCCTGGGACACCACCGACCCGGACTGGCAGACCAACAGCTGGATGCCCGAACTCGTCGACTACGCGCGCGCCAAGGGCGTCGGCATCATCGTCTGGATCCACCAGCGCGACCTCGACACGGCCGAGGAACGCGCCCGGTGGCTGCCCACCCTGGAACGCTGGGGCGTCAAGGGCGTCAAGATCGACTTCATGGACTCGGAGGCGCAGTCCACGCTCCGCTGGTACGACGCGATCCTCCCGGAGACCGCCGCCCACCACCTCCTGGTCAACTTCCACGGCTCCACGATCCCCAAGGGCATCCAGCGCACCTGGCCGCACGTCATGACCCTGGAGGGCGTCGCGGGCGAGGAGAAGCGCACCAACACCGCCGCCCACCTCACCACCCTGCCCTTCACCCGCAACGTCATCGGCTCCATGGACTTCACCCCCGGCGCCTTCCAGCGCGTCGCCCTGCGCCCCAACTCCGACGCCGCCGAGGTCGGCCTCAGCGTCGCCTACGAGTCGGGCCTGCAGATGTTCGCAGGCACCCCCGAGTCGTACGACGCCCGGCCGCTCGCCCGGGACTACTTCGACCAGGTCCCCGCGGCCTGGGACGACACCCGGCTGCTCGCCGGGCGTCCAGGACAGGAAGCCGTGCTCGCCCGCCGCGGCGGCGACCGCTGGTTCCTGGGCGGGGTGTACGCCGGCGCCGCCCGCAGGGCCGAGGTTCCGCTGACCATCGGTCCGGGACGCTGGCTGGTCGAGACGATCGAGGACGGTACCGGGGGTCTTGTCCAGAGGCGTCAGGTACTGCGCGGCGGCGACACGCTCGCCGTGGACGTCGTGGCCAACGGGGGCTTCGCCGGCATCGCCTGCGCCTGGCGCCCGGGCCTGACCAGCTGTCACCGCTGAGCTTTCTGGAGGACCAGTATGAGTGTTTCCCGACGTACGGTGCTGGCCACGGCGGCCGGTGCCGTGGCGACCGGCGCAACCGCGACACCGGCCGCGGCGACGACCTCCGACAAGACCCCGGCACCGACCCTGCGCACGCTCCGCGCGGCCGCCGACTACGCCGTCGAGAAGCTCCACGCCGTCGCACCGACCGTGACCGCCTTCCCCGTCGGCACGAAGTTCGAGAAGTGGACCTACTCACAGAGCGGCGACTGGGTCGGCGGGTTCTGGCCGGGCACGCTGTGGATGGCATGGCTCCACAGCAAGGACGAGGCCTTCCGTACGCTGGCGGCGGCCTCGGCCCGGAAGCTGGCCCCGCGCCAGTACGACACCGGCACCCACGACCTCGGCTTCCTCTTCTACCCGTCCTGGGTCACCGCCTGGCGGCTGACGGGCGAGGAAGCCTGGCGGGCGGGCGCCTTGCGGGCGGCCGACTCCCTGATCCAGCGGTACAACCCGCAGGGCCGTTTCATCAGAGCGTGGGGCGCGCTGAACGACGAGAAGAACGCCGGCCGGGTGATCATCGACACGATGATGAACCTCGACCTGCTGGCGTTCGCGAGCCGCCAGACCGGCGACGCGAAGTACCTGGACATCGCCGTGGAGCACGCGAGGACGACCCGGCGGTTCTTCCCGCGCCCGGACGGATCGACCCCGCACGTCTACGACTTCGACCCGAGGAGCGGCGCGCCGCTCGGCCCGGACACCGTGCAGGGGTACAGCCCCACGTCGTGCTGGTCGCGCGGGCAGGCGTGGGGCCTGTACGGATTCACCACGATGTACCGGAGGACCGGGAACCGGGACTTCCTGGCCACCGCCCGCGAGCTCGCGGACTTCGCGATCGGAGCGCTGACCCCGGACCACGTCCCGGTGTGGGATTACCGCGCTCCGCAGCAGCCCCACGACATCAAGGACGCGTCGGCCGGAGCGATCACGGCCTGCGGCCTCCTCGACCTGTCCGCCGCCACCGGCCGACAGGCCTATCGCGAGGTGGCGTTACGGCTGCTCACCGCCCTCTCGAAGACGTGCCTGACGCGCAACTCGGCCCGCGCGGAGGCGGTGGTGGCCCGCTGTACCCGCCACCGCCCGAACGAGGACGGCGTCGAGATCTCCCTCCCGTACGCCGACTACTACCTGCTGGAGGGCATCCTGCGAGTCTTGCGGCCGCAGGACGTCGACCGGGCGATCGACCTCTCCTCGGTCACAGCATCACGTGCTTGACCTGTGTGTAGTCGAGCAGACCGGTGAGCGAGAGATCGCTGCCGTACCCGGAGTGCCGCACGCCGCCGTGCGGCATCTCCGACACCGTCGTGCCATGGGTGTTGACCCAGACGATGCCGGTCCGCAGTGCGCGGCTCGCCCGCATGGCCCGGTCGTGGTCGCGAGTCCAGACGCTCGCGGCGAGTCCCTGGGGCACGCCGTTGGCCAGGCGGAAGGCCTCGGACTCGTCGGCGAAGGGCTGAACGGTGACGACCGGGCCGAACACCTCGCTCCGTACGATCTCGTCCTCCTGCCGGGCCCCGGCGACCACCGTGGCCTGGTGGAAGTAGCCGGAGCGGGGCAGGGCCGTGCCACCGGCGACGATCTCGGCGTGGTCCGGGAGCCTGTCCAACAGGCCGCGTACATGGGCTAGTTGCGCGGCATTGGCGAGCGGGCCGAACGCGGCCCGCTCGTCGTCCGGCGCTCCGGGCCGCAGGCCGGTTGCCCGTTCGGCGAAGCGGGCCAGGAAGCCGTCGTGGATCCGCCGGTCGACCAGGATCCTGGTCGCGGCCGTGCAGTCCTGCCCCGCGTTGTAGAACGACAGCGACGACAACTGCTCCACCGCGTCGTCGAGATCGGCGTCCGCGTGGATCAGCACCGGGGCGTTGCCGCCGAGTTCCAGGTGCAGCCGCTTCAGGTCCGTGGCCGCGGCGGCGGCGATCTCCTGCCCCGCGCGGACACTGCCCGTGACGGCCACCAGCCGCACGTCGGGGTGGCCGACGAGGGACCGCCCGGTGTCGCGGTCGCCGCACACGACGTTGAGCACGCCGGGCGGCAGCTGCTCGGTGGCCAGCCGGGCCAGGAGCACGGCCGAGGACGGTGTGGTGTCGGACGGCTTCAGGACGACCGTGTTGCCGGCGGCGAGCGCCGGGGCGATCTTCCACACGGCCATCATCAGCGGATAGTTCCACGGGGTGATCTGGGCACAGACGCCGACCGGCTCACGGCGCAGCACGGAGGTACGGCCCGGCGTGTACTCGGCGGCCGCCGCGCCCGGCAGGTTACGGGCGGCGCCCGCGAAGTACCGCAACACATCGACGATCGCGGGCAGTTCGTCGCCCAGGAACAGTGCGCGCGGCTTGCCCGTGTCGGCCACCTCGGCGTTCGCCACCGCACCGGCGTCCCGCTCCAGCGCGTCGGCGATCCGCAGCAGCGTCTCCTGCCGCTGCGCCGGAGTCGTCACCGACCAGCCGGGAAAGGCGTCTTCGGCCGCCCGGCAGGCCGCGTCCACGTCCTCGGGGCCGGAGAGCGGGGCCGTGCCGTGCGGGAGTCCGGTGGCCGGGTCGATCAGCCGCAGGGTGGCGCCGGAGGCGGCCGGTACCTCCTTGCCGCCGATGTGGTTCAGACGGTCGTTGTCATCCACGGCGCAGTGCCTCCTCGGCGGCGGCGCGGCCGGTGCGGACGGCGCCCTCCATGTATCCGGCGACCCACTGGTCGGAGCCACAGACGTAGAACGGCGGTTCATGGGTGCCGTGCAGCGGGCCGACCGCCATGACCTCGCCCGGCGGCCACTGGGTGACATAGCCCTGGGTCCACGGGTCGGTGCCCCACAGCCGCAGATGGCAGGAGGCCGGGCGGAGCGCCTCGTCGCCGAACATGCCGGCCATCTCGGCGAGCAGTTCGGGCGTGCGGAGCTGGGGCGGGGTGCCGAGCAGGACGCCGTAGCGCTCGGGTGGGATCAGGGCCGACAGGACGCCCTCGTTCTGCGGCCAGGTGCTGCCCAGCACGCCCTCGGACTCGGACAGTCCGTTGAGATCGGCCTCTCGCCAGAAGGGACGGTCGTATACGGCGGCGAACTTCGCGGCCACCGCGTGACGTTGGCGGTGCAGGGCGGCGAGCCTGGCCTCGCTGACCCCGCTGATCGCGACGGACCGCAGCGGGCCCACCGGGAGGGCGCTCACCACGGCGTTCGCCGTGAGGAGCTCGCCGGTGACCAGGCGCACGGTGCCGCGGTCCGGGCGGATGTCCAGGGCGGCGACGGGGGAGCCGAGCCGGATACGCGCTCCCAGCTCGCGGCCCATGACCTCGGCGAGCGTCGCCGAGCCGTCGGCGAGCCGCAGTCCCTCCCAGTCCTCGTAGTCGTAGTCGCCCGTGCCCGGCCCGGGGACCGCCGCGCTCTTGCGCAGCGCCGCCAGCAGGGAGATCCGCTCGTAGGAGCCGCCGGCCAGGGCGAGTTGGCCGATGTCCCACAGGCGTACCACTGCGGGCGTGGCCTGCCGGGAGCGCAGCCAGCCGGCGACCGACAGCCGGTCCAGGTCGGTCGCGTCCGGATGCGACCAGGGATTGTCGGGGTCGACGGAGGCGGCCAGGGCGCTGAACTCGGAGCTCAGGCGCTGGTGCAGGGCCGTGTCGCCGGGGCCGAACCAGTGCGGCGGGTCACCGGCCGAGCGGCCCTCCGGGGTGGCCCGGGTCATGCGGCCGGGTTCGACGACATAGCTGGGAACCAGCTTCAGGCCCAGCTCCTCGGCGAGCCGGAGATAGGCGGTGTGCCCGCGGCCGACGACCTCACCGCCCAGCTGGACGGTACGGCCGTCGGGCGTGCGGGTCTGCTCGACCCGGCCGCCGACCCGGTCGCGGGCCTCCAGGACGAGCACGTCGGTGCCGGCGGCGGCCAGGTCCCGGGCGGCGGAGAGCCCCGCCAACCCGGCACCCAGCACGATCACGTCGTGATGCATGGGTTCGCTTTCGTCAGAGATGTCGGGACGCTCAGGCCAGCACCAGACAGTGCTCGGGCCGCCAGCCGAACTCCACCGTCTCGCCGCCGCACCAGCGGTCCTCCATGCGCGCACGGGCCGTGTTCTGCTCCAGCACCGACAGCGTGACGCCGGGCGCGAGTTCGATCAGGTACGTCGTGGTCGGGCCGCTGTAGACGGTCTCGCGGATGACGCCGCTCAGCATCGACATACCGGGCTCGAAGTCCGACAGCCAGATCTTCTCGGGACGTACGGACACGCTGACGGCGGTGCCGTCCGCGATCTCGGAACGGGGGCCGACGGGCAGCGCGGGGCCCTTCTCCAGCGTCACCTCACCGCCCCGGTAGGTGCCGGTCATCAGGTTGGAGGTCCCCATGAAGGAGGCGACGAAGCCGGTGGCGGGGTGCTCGTAGATGTCCTCGGGGGTGCCGCACTGCTCGATGCGGCCCCCGTTCATCACGGCGATCCGGTCGGACATGGTCAGCGCCTCGTCCTGGTCGTGGGTGACGAAGACGAAGGTGATGCCGACCTCGCGCTGGATCTGCTTCAGCTCGACCTGCATCTGCCTGCGCAGCTTCAGGTCGAGGGCGGCCAGTGGCTCGTCGAGGAGCAGGACGGCCGGACGGTTGACCAGCGCGCGGGCCAGCGCGACGCGCTGCCGCTGACCGCCGGAGAGCGTGCCGGGCTTGCGGCCGGCCAGCCCGGCGAGCTGGACCAGCTCCAGCATCTCGCCGACCCGCCGCCGGATCTCCGCCCTGGCGACGCCCTTGCGCTTGAGACCGAAGCCCACGTTGTCGGCGATGCTCAGATGGTCGAAGAGCGCATAGCTCTGGAAGACCGTGTTGACGTTGCGCCTGTTCGGCGGCAGCGCGGTCACGTCCTCACCGCCGAGCAGCACCGATCCCTCGGTGGGGTCGCTGAACCCGCCGATCATGCGCAGCGTGGTGGTCTTGCCGCAGCCGGACGGGCCCAGCAGGGAGAAGAAGTGGCCGGCCTCGATGTCGAGATCGAGCTGGTGGACGGCGTAGGAGTCGGTGAACTGCTTGGAGACGCCGTCGAGCCGGACGGCGGGGGTCGCGTCCATGGATCACTTCCCGGAGAAGAGGTCGAGGCCGCCGCGGCGGCCGAAGAGGCGCGGGATGAACAGGGCCAGGGCGATCAGGGCGATGGATCCCGCGAGCATCAGGGTGCCGACCGCGTTGATGGTGGGCTGCACCCCGAAGCGGATCGCCGAGTAGATCCGCACCGACAGCGGCAGCGGGTCGACGCCGGTGGTGAAGTAGGCGAGCACGAAGTCGTCGAAGACCAGCGCGAAGATCAGCACGGCACTGGCCAGCACGGCGGGCAGCAGCGCGGGCAGGGTCACCAGCCGGACCGCCTGCCACCGGGTGGCCCCGAGGTCCATCGCGGCCTCCTCCACCTCCGGGTTCAGCGAGGCGACCCGCGAGCGGAGGACGACCGTGACGTACGAGATGGAGAAGGTGATCTCGGCGAGCATCACCGTGCCGGTGGACAGGGGCACGCCCAGTCCCTTGAAGAGCAGCATCGACGCGACGCCCGTGACGATCTCCGGCGTGATCAGCGGCACGAGCATGATCAGGCCGGCCAGCGAGCCCAGCCGGGTGCGGCACCGGACCAGGCCGAGCGCCAGCGCCACCCCGAGGAGGAGCGAACCGGCCATCGCCACCAGGGAGACGCGCAGGCTGGTGCCCAAGGAGGCGAGGAGGACGTCGTCGTGGGCGAAGGCGCGGTACCAGCGCAGACTGAACCCGTCGAACACCGTCAGTGACTTCTGGGAGTTGAAGGAGAACAGCGTCACCACGGCGATGGGCAGATAGAGCAGCGCGAAGAACAGCCCGGTGACCGCGACGAGGACACGGGGCCTGCGCTGGGCCCGGCCCCGTCGCGTGCGGGTGCGGGCAGCCGGACGGGACGGGGCGGTGGGGGAGGGGAGCCGGAGCAGGGTCATCGGCGTGCCTCCGCCTCGTCCTTGCGGGTCCTGCGCAGATAGCCGAGCATCCCGATCAGCAGGACCAGCATCAGCAGCATGGTGAGGGCGGAGCCGAGCGGCCAGTTCTGGCCCTGGAAGAACTTGTCCTGGATGAGGTTGCCGATCATGATCTGGTCCGGGCCTCCCATGAGCTGTGCGCTGACGAAGTCGCCCATCGCGGGCAGGAAGACCAGGACGAGCCCGGCCGCCGCGCCCTGCCGGGTGGCGGGCAGGGTGACGAAGAAGAAGGTGCGGACCGGGCCGCCGTACAGATCGCGGCCGGCCTCGATGAGGGAGACGTCCAGCCGTTCCAGGGCCGCGTACAGCGGGATGATCATGAAGACGACGAAGCCGTAGACGAGTCCCGCGACCACGCCGAAGCCGCTGTTGAGGATCTTCGTGCCGGCGTCGGCGAGACCCACCGCGCGCAGGGTGCGCAGCACGGGCCCGTCGTCGGAGAGGACCACGGACCAGCCGTACATCCGCACCAGGTAGTTGGCGAAGAACGGCACCACGATCGCGGCGATCAGCGCGTGCTTGTACCGCCCGCCGTGCAGGGCGATGGTGTACGCCACCGGATAGGCGATCAGCAGACAGATCAGGCAGGTCAGCAGCGCGTAGCCGAGGGAGCGGGCCAGGACCTCGGTGTAGGCGGGGTCCGCGAGGGCGCGGATGCCGGCGAGGTCGAAGCCGAAGCGCGGATTGCCCAGTTCGTCGGTGGTGCCGACGGCCAGGACGGCGACGAGGACCAGCGAGGCGATCAGGAAGCCCGTCATCCAGATGGTGCCGGGCAGCATGAGCCAGGTCCAGACGCGGGTGCCGTCGGCATCCCGGCGGCGGGTGCGGGAGGAGTGGCGCGGCAGTGCCATGTCTCAGCCCGCCTTCACATGGGTCCAGGCGGTGTCGCGGGCGTCCTCCGCCGCGCGGCCGCCGTTGCGGAAGAACAGGTCGGCCTTCAGGTCCGCCTCGGTGACGAGGCACTCGGGGAAGGGTGCGACCAGGTCGGCGTAGACCTTCTCGGCGCCCGCGACCGGCATCGGGTAGCCGATGTACTCGATGTTCCTCTTCACGTTCTCCGGCCGCAGCATGTAGTCGACGAACAGCATCGCGGTGCCGGGGTGGGGCGCGTTCCAGGGGATGGCGTAGCAGTCGGAGTTGATCGGCGAGCCCTCCTTGGGGGCCTGGAAGCCGAACACGGAAGGGTCCTCGGCCTGGTTGAGCATGGCGGCCATGTCGCCGCTCCACGCCTGCTGGATCAGCGCGTTGCCGTTGAGGAGGTTGTTGTAGCTGTCGCTGGAGAAGCCGCGCAGCCGCGGTCGCAGGGTGCCCAGCAGCGAGGTGATCCTGTCGAGGTCACCGGTGTCACCGGAACTGACGTCGAGACCGAGCGCGAGGGCGCCCATACCGAGCACCTCGTCGCGGTCGTCCAGCAGGAAGACCTTGCCCTTGGCCCTGTCGCTCCACAGGTCCCGCCAGCTGTCGGCGAGTTCACCGATCCGGTCGCGACGCCAGCCGATACCGGTCTTGTACGTCGTGAAGGGGACGGTGTGCGCGGAGCCCGGGTCGTACCAGGGGTCGGAGAAGTAGCTGGACGAGCCGAACACGGCCTGGGAGTTGGTGAGGTGGGAGTGGTCGATACGGCGCAGCCGGCCGCCGCGGACCAAGCGCTGGGCCCATTTCGCCGAGGGGAAGACGATGTCGTAGCGGTTGCCGGCGTTGAGCTTGGCGACCATGCCCTCCATCGAGTCGAAGTTCGACTGGACGACCTTGACTCCGTACTCCTTCTCGAAGCCCTTGAACACGGCCGGGTCGACGTAGTCGGCCCAGTTGAAGTAGACGAGATCACCGTCGACGCGCGGCTCGACCGGGGCGAGCCGGTCGGCGTCGGGTTTCTTCGCGGGCATGAACCCGCAGCCGCCGGCCGCGGCGCCCAGCAGGCCGCAGGCGCCCGCCCGCAGCACGGCACGGCGGGACGGCGGTATTGCCTCGGGGGACATGAAGCGTCCTCTCCGTCGAGGAACGGCACAACTCCAGGGCGGGACCGGCTGGTCGGCTCACTTCAGGCCCTGATTCCGCAGTGAAGACCGGTCTGGGGAGGTGCGTACGCGCGGGTCAGAAGGCGCGCGGTAAGGACGACGGGAGCCGGACGGCGGTGTCGCGCGGATGCGGTGAGCCGGCTGCTACCAAGGGCTTCACTCGGTGATCCCCTCCAGGTCCTCCCGGACCCGGCGGGCGAACCAGCCGACCGCGGCCTCGCGCTGCGAGAGCGGACCCGGCTCGAAACCGGGGGTGCGCATCCCGGCCTGCACCCGTTCCACCAGCTCGGCGTCCTCGTCGTTGGTGACCCAGCCGATGTGGATGTTGAGCCGCCGGGCCAGCCGGGTGCGGACGTCCTCGCCGAGCTTGGTGTAGAAGGCGCCGGGGATCGCCGCCCGGTCCTGGGCGGTGGGCAGGGCGGTCCACGCGAGCACGTGGTCAGGGTAGAAGTCGATGAGCGTGTTGGGGTAGATCACGGCGTACCGCCACACCCGCCGGTCCGCCTCGGCCAGCCCCGGCATCGGAGCCGCCAGCCGCTGGTAGAGCCGCTCGGTCCAGTTCGAGGAGGGCTTGTCGCGCAGCGGGGACTCGAAGAGGACGTAGTTCTCCCGCACGTCCACCGTGTACGCCTGGTAGTCGAGCAGTCGCATGAGCGAGGGATGGGCCACGGGGACGTGGTAGCCCTCCAGATAGTTGTCGACGATCACCTTCCAGTTGGCGTTCTGCTCCTCGCCGCCGGCCAGATCGTGGATGCGGTGCTTGCCGACGGGCACGAGACCGGGACCCGCGTAGCGCCCGACGGCCTCGGCGAGTCCGGCGCAGGTCTCGGAGAGCGGCGTCGCCTCGAGGTCGAGGTTGACGAAGACGAAGCCGAGGAAGGACTCGACATTGACCGGGTGCAGCCCGAGTCCGGGCTTGTCCAGACAGGGGATCCGGCGGGCCTCGGGGGCGCCGACCAGCCGTCCGTCCAGTTTGTAGGTCCAGCCGTGGTACGGGCAGCGGATCGCCTTGCCCGACGGCTCGGGGGCGGAGACCAGGCGGGTACCGCGGTGCCGGCAGACATTGAGGTGGGCCGCGAGGCCGCCGTCCTCGGTCCGCACGACCAGGACCTCCCGGCCGGCGGCGGTGGCGGCGAGCCGGGCGCCGGGCCCCGGCAGGTCGGACTCGTGGCAGACGAGCTGCCAGGACTTGGCGAAGATGCGGTCGGTCTCCGCCTTCGCGATGGCCGGATCGGTGTAGTAGCGGGCGGGCAGCGCTTCCCCGGGGTGCTCGAGCGGCGCCTGGGGCGGGGGAGAGGCGCTGGTCTCTGCCCGGGTGGTCGAGGGGTGCATGGGGTCCTCCTCCGCGCCGCTGCGGCGGCGATGGGCGGTGAGGCTGTGGCCGGTGCGGCTCCAAGAGCTGCCCATCCGGCTGACTGATTGGTTAGTCAGACTGGGACCACCGCGGAAGCAAGTCAAGACTTGTGGGCTGACTAATTAGTTAGTTAGTCTCGTGGCAGGTGGATGGCCGGGACCCGACGACGGATGCCCGGGCACACCCCGCCCGTACAGCTCCCCCGCCCTTCTCGCCACGGCGCCGGAGCATCCCCACTCACGTCATCGCCGCGCCACCCCCGTCTCCGGACCCCCGGGGGACGGCGCGACCCCGGAGGCACGCATGAGCGCTCGCCGAAGTCTGGTTTGGCTCGGCCTCACGCCCGAGCCCGAACAGGAGCTGCCCACCGCGGTGGCCGCCCTGCGGGCCCGGGCGGACGGCCGCCCGCCGTCGCCCCTCGTCGCCGCCGAGCGGCGGCGGGTCGAGCGGCTGGTGCTGCGCGGTACACAGCGCGGCTGGCTGCGCTACCTCGGCGAGGTCACCGAGCTGGTCGTCGAAGCCGCCGCCGGATCCGGGACGGCCGATCCGCGAGCCGCGCTGCTGGCCGGTGAGGTCGTCCTCGACCACCACCGCATGCTGATCGGCCTGCCCGGGGCCGGCTACGAACGCACGGCCGCACAACGGCGGGAGCTGGAGCGTGCGCTGGTCCGGCTGAGGTCTCGCGGGGCTCTGGGACGGTCCGAGCTCAGGAGCACCCTGTGACCGGCGTGTTCTCCCTCCTCCCCGAAGACGTCCTCATCCCCTCGCCCTCCGCCGCCGAGGACCTCTCCGGCTATCTCGCCGGCGGCGGCTACGCGCCGTTGCCCGCGCCCGACCGGCTGCTCGACCTGATCGGCGCGGCGGAGCTGCGCGGCCGCGGTGGCGCCGGTTTCCCCGCCGCCGTCAAGCTCCGCGCCGTCCGGGACGCACCGGGCTCGCACGTCGTCGTCGCCAACGGCGAAGAGGGCGAGCCCGGCTCCGTCAAGGACCGCTGGCTGCTGCGGCACCGGCCGCACACGGTCCTGGACGGACTGCGGCTGGCGGCCGCCGTGACCCGGGCCGGACGCGGCTATGTGTACGTCTCCGACGTCCTGGCCGAGCAGGCCGTCCGGCGCGCGCTCGCCGAGCGTCCCTTCGACCTGCGCCTGGACGTCGTACGGACGGAGCACGGCTATGTCGCCGGGGAGGAGACCGCGGTCGTACGACGCATCGACGGCGGCCCGGCCCTGCCGACCGCGAAACCACCGCGCCCCTTCGAAAGCGGTGTCGGCGGTGCGCCCACCCTCGTCGCCAACGTGGAGACCCTGGCCCGAATCGCGGCGATGCACACGCGGCCCGACGCGTCGGCCCTCGTCGCCGGTGCGCAGCTGGTGACTCTCTCGGGTACCGCCGACGCGGCGCTCGTCGAGGTGCCCGCCGGTACGCATCTGAAGGTCCTCGCCGACCTCTGCGGATACGGCAGGGCGGAAGCGGTCCTGCTGGGCGGCCTGTTCGGCGGTCTGTACGGCGAGGGCTGGCCGGACCTGCCGCTGGACCACGACCAGCTGCGCGCGGCCGGCGGAGCGCTCGGCTGCGGGGCACTGTACTTCCCGGGCCCGGACGACTGCCCGCTCGCCGTGGCCGTCGAGGCCGTCGCCTACCTGGCGGCCCAGAGCGCCCGGCAGTGCGGGGTGTGTGTCTCCGGCACCGGGGCGCTGGCCAGGACCCTGGCGTCCGTCGCACGCGGCGAGGCCGGCCATGACGCGGTCGGCAAGCTGCGCCGCTGGTCGGAGCAGCTGCCGGGCCGCGGGGCCTGCGGACTGCTCGATGCCGCCGCCCGTACCGCGGGCACCCTCCTCACCCACTTCCCGGACCGGATCGACACCCACCGCCGCCCCGGCTGCCCCGTCTGCGCGGGCGTCGCGCCCGAGGACGGGCGCCGCTTCACCGTGCCGGTGCCCTGAACCCCACCCCGCCCCCTTCTACGGCCCCGGCCCCCGCCGCTCCGAAAGGACCCGCCATGAAACTCCTGCTGGACTCCACCCGCTGCCATGGCTACGGCCTCTGCCAGGAACCCGCACCCGAGCTGATCGAGCTCGACGAGTGGGGCTACGCGCAGGTCCGCCCGGCCGAGGTGCCGGACGGTGCCGAGGAGGCCGCAGAGGCCGCCGTCGCCGCCTGCCCCAACTCCGCGCTGCGGCTGGAGAAGTGACATGGGACGTGACCTCTCCGCCCTCTTCGACCCCGTCTCCGTCGCCGTTGTCGGAGCCAGCGACGACCCGGCCAAGTACGGCCACGCCATCGCCGCCCAGGCCGTCCGTGCCGACGGCCGGCGCCCCGTGCACCTGGTCAACCGCCGCGGCGGCACGGTGCTCGGCCGCACCGTCGCCCCCAGCCTGAGCGCGATCGGCGAACCCGTCGACCTGGCGGTCGTCTCCGTGCCCGCCGCCGGTTTCGAGGACGCCGTCGACGAGGCCCTGCGGTGCGGGGCCCGGGCGATCGTCGCCATCACCGCCGGATTCGCCGAGACCGGCGACGCGGGGCGGACACGTCAGCAGGCCGTCGCCGAACGAGTCCGTGCCGCCGGTGCCGTGATGGTCGGGCCCAACTGCCTGGGGATCGCCGACAACACCACCGACCTCTTCCTGGCCTCCGACACCTTCACCCCCGGAGGTGTCGCGCTGCTCAGCCAGAGCGGCAACCTCGCCCTCGAACTCCAGCTCCGCTTCCGCCCGCACGGCCTCGGCTTCTCCCGGTTCGTGTCGCTCGGCAACCAGGCCGACGTCACCCTCGTCGACCTGCTCGCCGACTGCGCCCGGCACGAAGGCACTCGGGCCATCGCGGTCTACGCCGAGGACTTCGGCGACGGACGCGCCTTCGCCGAGGCCGCCGCCGACGCCGGGAAACCCGTCGTGCTGCTCACCGCCGGACGCGGCGACGCCTCCGCGCGCAGCGCGCAGTCGCACACCGGCGCGCTCACCACCTCGGCCGACGTGGTGAGCGCGGCCTGCCGGGCCGCCGGTGTGGAACTGGTCGCCACCCCTCGTGAACTCACCGTCGCCCTGGTCGCGTCGAGCGGCGGACGCCGGGCGTCCGGAGACAGGGTCGCCGTGCTCACGGACGGCGGCGGGCACGGCGTCGTCGCCGCCGACGCCGTCGAGGCGGCCGGGCTGGCCGTGCCCGAACTCCGGGAGCCCACCAGGCAACAGCTTCGCGAAGCCCTCTGGGAACAGTCGGCCGTCGCCAACCCGGTGGACCTCGCCGGGATGGGCGAGCAGGACCCCGGCTCGTACGCGGAGACCGTCGCCGCGCTGCTGGCGGCCGAGGAGGTCGACGCCGTGCTGATGACCGGCTACTTCGGCGGTTACGCGGCCGCCGACGGCGGGCTCGGCGGTGGCGGTGCGGCGCTCGCGGCCGGGGAACAGGAGGCCGCACGCGTGATCGCCGCCCGGCACCGCGCCGCCGCCAAGCCCATCGTGGTGCAGTCGATGTACCCCGAGTCCCCGAGCTGCCGCACGCTCGCCGCCGCCGGCATACCGGTCTTCGCCGCCACCGAGGACGCGGCCCGCGCCCTCGCCGTGACGGCTCCCGCCGGACGGCACACCGGGGTCACACCTCTTCCCCGGCCGGCATCCCCGCTGCGCGAGAGCGGCTACCTGGAGACCCGCAGAGCCCTGGAGGAAGCCGGACTCGCCTTCCCCGCCGCCCGTGAGGTCCACGACGAGGAGGAACTCCTGGCCGTCACGGAGGAGTTCGGGGGACCGTATGTCCTCAAGGCCCTCCACCTCCTGCACAAGTCCGACGCCGGGGGAGTGGCACTCGGCCTGGCCGGGCCCGGCGAACTGCTCGCCGCCTTCCGCGAGATGCGTGCCCGGCTCGGCGCCTCCTCCTACTCCGTGGAGGCCATGGCCGACCTGACCGACGGCATCGAGCTCATCGTGGGCGTCAACCAGGACCCGCGCTTCGGTCCCGTCGCCATGGTCGGCCTGGGCGGAGTGCTGGCGGAGGCACTGCACGACGTCGCCTTCACCCTCGCCCCCGTCCGCGCGGATCGGGCCGAGAGCCTGCTGCGCGGACTGCGCACCGCCGCCCTGCTCGACGGAGTGCGGGGCAAGCCACCCGTCGACGTCGCCGCCGCCGCGAAGGCCGTCGAGACGATCACGGCCTTCGCCGCCGCCCACCCGGAGATCGCCGAGATCGAGGTCAACCCCCTTCTCGTACGCCCCGACGGCGTGCTCGCCCTCGACTCCCGAGCCGTACTCGCCTGACCCAGCCGTTTTCGAACGCCCCACCGGAAGAGGCCCCATGGACATGCGCTACACCCCCGAGCAGGCCGACCTCAAGCGTCGCGCCGCCGGCTACGCACGGCTGCTCATGCGGTACGAGGACCAGTCCGAGCAGGCCGGCGGACCCCTGCCGCAGCAGCTCGTGACCGAACTGACCCGGGCCGCCATGGACGCCGGCGTCTACGCCATCAACATGCCCGCCGAATGGGGCGGCGCCGGACTCAGCCTGCTCGACCAGGTCATCGTCGAGGAGGAGTTCGGCAAGGTCACCAACTGCCTCTGGGACATTCCCTGGCGGCCCGCCAACGTGCTCGCCTACGGCGACGAGCGGCGGCGCGAGAAGTACCTGCTGCCCGTGATCCGCGCGGAGAAGTTCGACGCGTTCGCCGTCACCGAGCCGGGCGCGGGATCGGACCCGTCCTCCGGCACCTCCACGGCCGACCGCACCGACGGCGGCTGGGTGCTCAACGGCGAGAAGTGGTTCGTCACCTGCGGCGACATCGCCGACTTCCTGCTGGTGCAGGCGGACGCCGGGCCCGAGCGGCAGCCCACGCTGTTCTTCGTGGACCGGGCCGCGCCCGGCGTCGAGATGACCCGGGTCCCGCACTTCATGCACTCCGCGGTCAACGGGCACCCCGAGTTCACCTTCACCGACGTCTTCGTGGCCGACGAGGACGTGCTCGGCGGCGTCGGCAACGGTTACGAGCTCACCAAGGAATGGTTCACCGACGAACGCCTGATGATCGCGGCCCGTACGGTCGGCGCGGCCGAGCGTGCTCTCCGACTCGCCCGTGACTGGGCCGTGGAGCGCGAGCAGTTCGGAGCGCCCATCGCCTCGTACCAGCTGATCCAGGGCATGCTCGCGGACTGCGCCGTGGACATCGCCGTCAACCGGGCCTACACCCACCAGGTCGCCTGGGAGGCCGACCAGCCCGGCACCGACCGCAAGACGCTGCACGCCAAGGCCTCCACCGCCAAGCTCGCCGCCAGCGAGGCCGCAGGCCGGGTCGCCGACCGCTGCCTCCAGATCTTCGGCGGCCGGGGCTACGACCGCACCTACCCCGTCGAGCGCATGTACCGCGAGCTGCGCGTCGACCGGATCTGGGAGGGCACCTCCGAGATCCAGCGGCTGATCATCGCCAACGAGCTCATCAAGCGCGGCACACGCGCCCTTGCCCTGCCCACGCCCTGACTCCCCACCGTTCATCAGCGAGGACTTCCATGGACTTCCGCCTCACCCCGCGCCAGGTTCAGCTCAAGGCCGACGCGCGCGCCCTCACCGACTTCATCGCCACGTACGAGACACAGTGCGAGGAGGACAACGGCCTCCCCGCCGACGCCCACGCCAAGGTCCGTGACGCCGTCCTCGACGCCGGACTCCAGGCCGTCAACATGCCCGCCGAGTGGGGCGGCGCCGGGCTCACCATCGCCGAACAGGTCACCGTGCAGGAGGAGTTGGGGCGACTCACCGGCGCCCTTTGGGACATGGTGTGGCGGCCCGCGAACGCGCTGCGGTTCTGCACCCCCGAGCAGCGTGAGCGGTTCCTGGTCCCGGTGATCAACAGCGAGCGGCGCGACTGCTACGCCGTCACCGAGCCCGGCGCCGGATCCGACCCGCAGAACCTCGCCACCACGGCGACGAAGAACGACCGGGGCTGGGTCCTCAACGGCGAGAAGTGGTTCGTGACCGTCGGCGACCACGCCGACTTCATGATCGTGCTCGCGGCGGCCGGGCCGGAACGCGCACCCACCCTCTTCCTGGTCGACAAGGACACCCCCGGCATCGAGATGACCCGGGTCCCGCGCTGGATGCACACCTTCGTCTACGAGCACCCCGAGTTCACCTTCACCGACGTCCAGGTCGGCGACGACGCCGTGCTCGGCGGCATCGGCGAGGGATACGACATCACGCGTTCGTGGTTCACCGAGGAGCGCCTGATGATCGCCGCCCGCACCATCGGTGCGGCCGAGCGGGCCCTGGAGCTGTCCCGGGACTGGGCCGTGGAGCGCGAGCAGTTCGGGGCGCCGATCTCCTCGTACCAGCTGATCCAGGGCATGCTCGCCGACTGCGCGGTGGACATCGCCGTCAACCGGGCCTACACCCACCAGGTCGCCTGGGAGATCGACCAGGCCTCGGCCGAGGAGCGCAAGACCCTGCACGCCAAGGCGGCCATCGCCAAGCTCTCGGCGAGCGAGGCCTCGGGCCGGGTGATCGACCGGTGCCTCCAGATCCACGGCGGCCGGGGCTACGACCGCTCCTACGCCGTCGAGCGGCTCTACCGCGAGCTGCGCGTGGACCGGATCTGGGAGGGCACCTCCGAGATCCAGCGGCTGATCATCGCCAACGAACTCATCAAGCGCGGCTCGGGAGTTCTGGACCTGCCCAGCGCCTGACCCGCACCGTCGCGGACCAGAGAACCGTCGCAGACCGGAGAGAGGGATACGGATGACCGACATCAAGCGCGTGGGAGTCGTCGGCTGCGGGCTGATGGGCGCCGGCATCGCCGAGGTCTGCGCACGGGCCGGCGTACCGGTCACGGTCGTCGAGCGCGACGCGGAGGCGGCACGGACCGGCCGCCTCCGCATCACCCGCTCGCTGGACCGGGCCACCGCACACGGCAGACTGACCGGCGCACGACGCGAAACGGCCGGGTCCCTGATCACCGTCGGCCATGAACTCGAAGCCCTGCACGACCACGACCTGGTCATCGAGGCGGTCGCCGAGAACGAGACCCTCAAGGTCGATGTCTTCACCCGCCTCGACCGTGTGATCACCGGCGGGGACACGATCCTGGCGACCAACACCTCCTCCATCCCGGTCATCAGACTCGCCGCCGCGACGACCCGCCCCGACCGGGTCGTCGGAGCGCACTTCTTCAATCCCGTACCGGTCCTGCGCCTCGTCGAACTCGTGCCCTCGCTGCTCACCTCGCCCGCCACGGCGGCACGGGCCGAGGAGTTCGTGACCGGCACCCTCGGCAAGGAGGTGGTCCGGACCCGGGACAAGGCCGGGTTCGTCGTGAACGCGCTGCTCGTGCCGTATCTGCTGGCGGCGATCCGCATGGTGGAGTCGGGCAGCGCGACCGTCGAGGACGTCGACCGGGGCATGGTCCTCGGCTGCGCGCACCCGCTCGGCCCGCTGGCCCTGACGGACCTGATCGGCCTGGACACCACACGCGCCATCGCCGAGTCGCTGTACGCCGAGTTCCGCGAGCCCCAGTACTCACCGCCCCCGTTGCTGTCCCGGATGGTGGAGGCCGGTCTGCTGGGACGGAAGTCGGGGCGGGGCTTTCACACGTACGACGAAGAACCGCGGCAGGAGGCCCCGGTACCGGCGAGCCGGCCGTGAGGGAAGATGGTCATGGCCCACGACCACCGAACGAGGGGAGCCACCGGGTGTCCACCAAGGTGCGCACGGCAGACACGCGCGAGCGCATCCTGACCGCGGCGTGCGAGGTCATCGCCGACATCGGCTTCGAGAAGATCCGCATGCGCATGGTCGCCGAGCGCGCAGGGGTGTCGACGGCGCTGCTCCATTACCACTTCGACACCCGCGAGAAGCTGTTCACCGAGGCGATGACCCACTCCTTCGCCCACACGGCCGTCGACCTCGAACGGGACGCGGAAACGGCCCCGGCGGCGGTCATCCTGGCCCGCATCCTGCGCAACCTGCTGCCCACCGACCCCCAGCTCCACCAGGACTGGCGGCTCTGGCAGGAACTGTGGGTCAGGGCGTTGCGCGACGAGGCCACCCGGGTCTTCGCCGTGGACCTGTACGCGCAGCTGCACGCCTGGGTGGGGGACGCGGTACGGCGCGGTATCGACTCCGGCGAGTTCACGCCGACCGACGTCGACGACCTCAGCACGCTCGTGCTGTCCCTGAGCGACGGCTACGGCATCCGCCTCATGCTGCGCGACCCGACGGTCACCCTCGACTCGGCGCTCACCTCCGTCTGGCGCCATGTCTCCACCGCACTCGGCCTGCCGGACACCGTCCCTACGGATTGAGTCCCGGCCGGCTGTCACAGACCCGGGCCCTGCCCTGTCTCTCTGGTGAGTCAGCAACGTCAGCAACTCATCGAACGGAGACAGTGATGAAGATCGTGGTCGTCGGCGGAACGGGCCTCATCGGCTCGCAGGTGGTCACGCTCCTGCGCGACAGGGGACACGAGGCCGTGGCCGCCGCCCCCACCACGGGCGTCGACACGCTCACCGGCGAGGGCCTCGCCGAGGTCCTCAAGGGCGCGGACGTGGTCGTGGACGTGTCGAACTCGCCGTCCTTCGACGCGGAGCCGGCCCTGGACTTCTTCACCCGCTCGGCGCGGAACCTCTTCGCCGCCGAGAAGGAGGCGGGCGTCCGGCACCATGTCGGACTGTCCATCGTGGGTGTGGACCAGGTGCCCGGCTACGGCTACTACGAGGCCAAGGTCGCCCAGGAGAACGCCGTGCGCGGCAGCGGCGTGCCCTACAGCCTCGTGCGCGCCACCCAGTTCTTCGAGTTCATCGCCCCGGTGCTGGACATGTCCACCGAGGGCGGCGAGGTGCGCCTGCCGTCCCTGCGGCTGCGTCCGATCGCCTCCGCCGAAGTGGCCGCAGCCGTCGCCGAGGCGGCGCAGGGCGAACCGTCGAACGGCATCCGCAACATCGCCGGACCCGAGACACACGGCCTGGACCGGCTCGGTGAGCTCACCCTCGCGGCGAAGCCCGACGGCCGGACCGTCGTCAGGGACGAGACCGCCGGCCTGTTCGCGGGGATGCCCGACGTGCTCACCGGCGACGAGACCGCGCACGTCGCGGCCACCCGCTACGAGGAGTGGCTCCAGCAGCACTGAGGCCAGGAGGCTACGGGCGGTCGGTCAGCCTGCGGGCCGACCGCCCGTACGCCCTCAGCTTGTCCGGCGTCAGGACCCAGTAGAGCCCGTCGATGCCGTCAGGCCCCACGGTGGCGCTCACCAGGGCGACAGCCACCCCGCCCTGGGTGAGCAGCAGACCGGGCTGTCCGTTGGCCTGGACTATGCCGTAGTCGGCCCCGGGGAAGAACTTCTGGGCGAAGGCCGTCACCCTGGCCACGCGCCCGGCCCCCACGATCTCCAGCCGCGCCACGCCGCGCATGCCGTTGCCGTCCGCGTAGGCGACGACGTCGGCCGACAGCACGGTCTCCAGCGCGGCGACGTCACCGTGCCGCGCGGCGGCCACGAAGGCGTCGAGCAGCCGCCGGTGCTGCGCCGTGTCGACCGGTTCCCGGCGCTCGGCGGACAGCCGCTTGCGGGCCCGGCTGACGATCTGCCGCGTGTTGGCCTGGCTCAGCTCCAGCATGCCCGCGATCTCGTCGTACGCGTAGTCGAACGCCTCGCGCAGCACGTACGCCGCCCGCTCCACCGGATTCAGCCGCTCCAGGACCAGCAGCACGGCCAGCTCCAGCGCCTCGCCGCGCTCCGCGCCGACCTGCGGATCGACGCTCGTGTCCACGGGCTCGGGCAGCCATGGCCCGACGTAGGCCTCCCGGCGCACCCGCGCCGACTGCGCCACATTGATCGCCAGACGGGTGGTGATCTTCGCCAGGAACGCCCCGTGATCGAGCACCGCGCCCCGGTCGGCGCCCTGCCAGCGCAGCCACACGTCCTGCACCACGTCCTCGGCCTCGGACACGCTGCCCAGGACGCGGTAGGCGATACCGAACAGCCTCGGTCGCAAGCGCTCGAAGGCGTCCGCGGCCGCGTCCAGCGCGTCGTCGTCGAGGGGCTGCCGCTGGTCCATGCTGCCGATGCCTCCGGGGTCGACCGTCGTGTGTCCGACAGTACGTCCCCCGGAGTGCTCGGACGGGTTCCTAGGCCTCGTAGCGGGGTGTCCACTGCGCCTGTGCGACCGCCTCGCGCAGCTCCTCCTCCGTCGCCTGCGGGGCCACCCCGTCCTCGACGGCGGCGAGGGCCGCGGCCAGGGCGATCTCGCGGGCGGAGTCCCGCATCCCGGTCAGGGGCGGCAGCAGCGGCACGGGCCCGTCCTCGCCGTCCGCCGCACGCACCGCGCACTCGGCGACGGCACGCGCGGCGGCCACGAGCATGCGGTCGGTGACGCGCGTGGCGCGGCTCGCGGTCACCGCGAGCCCCATGGCCGGGAAGACGTACACGTTGTTCGACTGCGCCACCGGCACCTCGTGCCCGTCCACCGTCAGCGGCGGGAAGGGCGAGCCGGTGGCGATCAGGGCCCGGCCGTCGGTCCAGCGGGTGAGGTCGGCGGGCTCCGCCTCCGAGTGGGAGGTGGGGTTGGAGAGCGGGAAGACGACGGGCCGTTCGCACGTCGAGGCCATCTGCCGCACGATCTCCTCGGTGAACGCGCCGTGCGCCGTCGACAGCCCGATCAGCGCCGTCGGCTCGACGCGGCGCACCACCTCGGCGAGGCCGGTGCCGTCCCAGTGGGCCACCTCGCCGTCGTCCCGGGCGAACCTCCGCTGCTGCGGCGTCAGTTCGCCGCGGGAGCGCACCAGCAGGCCGTCGACGTCGAGGATCCAGAACCGTGCGGTGGCCTCGTCCTCCGGCAGCCCCCCGTCGAGCATGGCCGTACGGATCATGTCGGCGACGCCGATGGCCGCCGACCCCGCGCCCAGGATCACCAGCCGCTGGTCGGGCAGCGGGGTGCCCGCCACGTCCGCCGCGGTGGACAGGGCGCCGAGCGCGACGGCGGCGGTGCCCTGGATGTCGTCGTTGAACGTGAGCAGCCGGTCGCGGTAGCGGGCGAGGATCGGGTGGGCGTGGGCGGTGGCGAAGTCCTCCCACTGGAGCAGCGTGCCGGGCAGCTCCGCCTCGACGGCCGACACGAAGGCCTCGATCATCTCGTCGTACTCGGCGCCGGTCAGCCTGCGGTCACGCCGGCCGAGGTAGCGCGGGTTGTCCAGGAGGGCCTCGTTGTCCGTGCCGACGTCCAGGAAGATCGGCAGCGTCCGCGCCGGGTGGATGCCGCCGATCGCCGTGTAGAGGCTGAGCTTGCCGATCGGGATGCCCATGCCGCCGACGCCCTGGTCGCCCAGCCCCAGGATGCGCTGTCCGTCGGTGACCACGATGACGTCCACGTCGTGGTCCGGGTACGGGCGGTTGCGCAGGATGTCGCGGAAGCGGTCCCGGTCCTCCCAGCTCAGGAACAGCCCGCGCGGACGTCGGTAGATCTCGCTGAAACGCTGACAGGCCTCGCCCACCGTCGGCGTGTAGACGACCGGCAGCAGCTCCCCCAGGTACTCCGTGACCAGACGGTAGAAGAGGACCTCGTTGGTGTCCTGCAACTGCCGCAGATAGATGTGCCGGTTGAGGGGCTTGTCGTAGCCGTGGAACGCCTCGTAGGCGCGGGCGACCTGCTCGTCCAGGGTCTCCACGGCGGGCGGCAGCAGCCCGTCGAGCCCGAGCTCCGCGCGCTCCCGCCGGCTGAAGGCGGTGCCCTTGTTGACCAGCGGGTCGGCCAGGGTCGTGACGGCGGGGCTCGTGGTGGTGCGGGGGTGGTGATTCATGGGCTGGTCCATGAGGTGACGACTTCCCCACCCCGAACAGCCCAACCGAATGGGCCGGAGGAGGCGGGGGTGGATGAGCGGTGTGACCGTGGTGGAAGGGATGCGTGCACACACGGACGAGGAGGCGCGATGGCGGAGGGACTGGTCGAGGGCGGCAGGGCGTGCGCTGCCACCACGGGCGGGGCGGAACAGCCGCCGGAACGGTCCCGGGACGTCTTCGAGCAGCTGAGCGCCGTCGCCGACGCCGTCCTCTACGAGGGCTACCTCCTCTACCCCTACCGCCGGTCCTCGGCCAAGAACCGCGTCCGATGGCAGTTCGGGGTGCTGTTTCCCCGGGACTGGGTGGAGTCGGACGGCCCCGTCGTCCCCGGTGTGTCGGGCTCCGCCGACTCCTGGTACCAGCAGACCGAGTGTCTGCTGCGGATCCGGCGGCCCGGCGACGCCTCGGTCCGCGTGCGGATCCGCTACCTCCAGACGCAGCACAAGCAGGTGGAGGACAGCGGCCGGCACCCCGTCGCGTCGCTGCGCACCGACGACGGCACGGTGCATCTGACCTTCGACGAGGCGGTACCGCGCGAGTGCGACGTCGTGGTCCCCCTGCGTGAGCTCCTGGACACGGGACGCACCGTTCCCGTGGGCGCGGCGGCCGGCAGGGACGTCGAGCCGTTGCCCGCGGGCGCCGGGCGGGTGGTACGGCACCGCGACGAGGTACGGGCCGACACCACCGTCACCGCCGAGCGCCTCACCGACGACCTCTGCCGGCTGCGCGTCCGGACGGCCAACACCGGGCCCGCACCGGAGGGACGGGCCGCGCGTGACGAGGCCCTGCGACGCGCTCTCATCGCCACGCACACCCTCATCGGCGGCGACGGAGTGGAGTTCGTCTCGCTGATCGACCCGCCGGCGGAGCTGGCGGCACCCGCGCGCGCGTGCCGCAACGAGTTCACCTTCCCCGTCCTCGCCGGCGAAGCCGGGGACGCCGAAGGCACCGGGCCTCTCCTGCTGTCCGCGCCGATCATCCTCCCCGACCACCCCCAGGTCGCCCCCGAAAGCCCGGGCGACCTGCACGACGCCGCCGAGATCGACGAGATCCTCACCCTGCGCACGATGCTGCTGACCGACGAGGAGAAGCGCGAAGCGCGGGCCACCGACCCCCGCGCGGCCGCGATCCTCGACCGGGTCGACACCATGCCGCAGGAGGTCTTCGAACGGCTGCACGGCGCCGTCCGCTCCCTGGCACCGGTCGCCCCGGCCGCGACCGCTCCGGCGACCGCCGAACGCCCCGCCTGGTGGCAGGAGGGCGCCGACGACGGTCTCTCCCCGACCACCGACACCGTGCTCGTCGACGGCGTGCCCCTCGGCGGCGGCAGCCGCGTCCGGCTCCGTCCCCGCGGACGGGGCGCCGACGCCCAGGACATGTTCCTGGCCGGCCGGACCGCCGAGGTCGCCGCCGTCTTCCACGACGTGGACGGCAGCGTGCACCTCGCCGTCACCCTCGACGACGACCCCGCGGCCGAACTGCACACCTGGTACGGCCGCTTCCACTACTTCCGGCCCGACGAGCTCGAACCGCTCGAGCCCGCCGGAACCCCGGACGAGCCGTCGGCACCGGCTCCCGCCGCGGCACCAGCCCGGCACACGACCGACTCCGAGACCCCCGCAGCGGAGGCCGAGTGACATGACAACCAACAGCAGTACAGCCGAGGTCAGCAAGGAACCCGACCGCGCCGAGGACCGTAAGGGCTTCGACGAGATCACCATCCTCTGGATCTCCGAGGGCATGAGCTGCGACGGCGACACCGTGTCGCTGACCGCCGCCGACCAGCCCTCCATCGAGGACCTGGTGCTCGGTCTGATCCCGGGCCTGCCGAAGGTGAACCTGGTCAACAAGGTGCTCTCCCCGAGCCTGGGCGGCGAGGACTTCCTCGCTCCCTACCGGGCCGCCGTACGCGGCGACCTCGCCCCGTTCATCCTCGTCATCGAGGGCTCGGTCCCCAACCAGAACATCATCGAGGGCGACGGCTACTGGACGTCCTTCGGCAACGACCCGGAGACCGGCGAGCCGCAGCCCCTGAACTGGTGGATCGACCAACTGGCCCCCAAGGCCTGGGCGGTGGTGGCCGCCGGCACCTGCGCCACCTTCGGCGGCATCCACGCCATGTCCGGCAACCCCACCGGCTGCATGGGCCTGGCCGACTACCTCGGCTGGGACTACACCTCGCAGGGCGGGCTGCCCATCGTCAACGTGCCCGGCTGCCCGATCCAGCCCGAGAACTTCATGGAGACCCTGGTCTGGGTCCTCTACCACGCGGCCGGTTCCGCGCCCCCGCCGCCGCTGGACCACATGCTGCGCCCGCAGTGGCTGTTCGGGAAGACGGTCCACGAGGGCTGCGACCGCGGCTCGTACTACGAGCAGGGCAGCTTCGCCAAGGACTACAACTCGCCCAAGTGCCTGGTGAAGACGGGCTGTTGGGGTCCGGTCGTCAACTGCAACGTGCCCAAGCGCGGCTGGATGGCCGGCATCGGCGGCTGCCCCAACGTCGGCGGCATCTGCATCGGCTGCACGATGCCCGGCTTCCCCGACGCGTTCATGCCGTTCATGGACGAGCCTCCCGGCAGCACCCTGTCGTCGCTGGTCGTCAAGCCGTACGGAGCCGTCATCCGCCGGCTGCGCGGCGTGACCAACGAACTGGTCAACCACGAGCCCAGGTGGCGCCACAACAAGCGCAAGCTGACCAGCGGCTACGACCCGCACTGGCGGTCCTCGTGACGCCCGCCGCGCGCACGGGCGCGCACCCCACCACTCACCGGAACACCGACAGCGAGGGGCAGTACCACAGATGACCACCACCGAGGCCCGGCCCACGGAGCGCAAGCCGCCACAACTCGTGGACATGTCCTGGGATCCGATCACCCGGATCATCGGCAACCTGGGCATCTACACGAAGATCGACTTCGCCAACCGGGAAGTCGTCGAATGCCACAGCACCTCGTCGCTCTTCCGCGGCTACTCGGTGTTCATGAAGGGCAAGGACCCGCGCGACGCGGGCTTCATCACGTCCCGGATCTGCGGCATCTGCGGCGACAACCACACCACGTGCTCCGACTACGCCCAGCAGATGGCCTATGGCGTCAAGCCGCCCCCGCTCGCCGAGCACATCGTCAACCTCGGTGAGGCGGCGGAGTACATCTTCGACCACACGATCTTCCAGGACAACCTGGTCTTCGTGGACTTCTGCGAGGCGATGGTCAAGGCCACCACCCCCAGTGTGCTGGCCCGCGCCGAACGCACCGAGGCGCCCCGGGGCGAGACCCACGGCTACCGCACGATCGCCGACATCATGCGCGCCTTCAACCCCTTCGAGGGCGAGGTCTACAAGGAGGCCCTGAAGGTCAGCCGGATCACCCGCGAGATGTTCTGCCTCATGGAGGGGCGGCACGTCCACCCGTCCACGCTGTACCCGGGCGGTGTCGGCACGATGCCGCAGCCGACCGCCTTCACCGACTACCTCAGCCGGCTCATGCGGGTCATCGACTTCGTGAAGAAGTCCGTCGCCATGAACGACGACGTCTTCGACTTCTTCTACGAGGCGATGCCCGGCTACGAGGAGGTCGGCCGCCGCCGCACCCTGCTGGGCTGCTGGGGCGCCTTCCAGAACCCCAAGACCGTCGACTACCGCTACGAGACGATGAACTCCTGGGGCAAGGACATGTACGTCACCCCCGGCATCATCGTCGACGGCGAGCTGGTCACCAACAACCTCGTCGACATCAACCTCGGCCTGCGCATCATGCTGGGCAGCTCGTACTACGAGGACTGGGTGAACGAATCGCCCTTCGTCACGCACGACCCGCTCGGCAACCCCGTCGACATGCGCCACCCGTGGAACCAGACCACCGTCCCGGTGCCGCAGAAGCGCGACTTCGACGACAAGTACAGCTGGGTGATGAGCCCGCGCTGGTACGACAAGCGGACCGACGACCACCTCGCCCTCGACACCGGCGGCGGCCCGCTCGCCCGCCTGTGGTCGACCGCGCTGAGCGGCATCGTCGACACCCCGTACGTCAAGTCCACCGGCCACAGCGTGCGCATCTCGCTGCCCAAGGGCGAGTCGCTGCCGGAGACCACCCTGGAGTGGCGCATCCCCAAGTGGAGCAACACCATCGAACGCGACCGCGCCCGGCCGTACTTCGTCGCGTACGCGGCCGCCATGGCCCTCCAGTTCCTGGAAGAGGCCATGGGGATGGTGCGCGCGGGCGAGACCAAGGTGTTCGAGAACTACGAGGTGCCCGACGAGGCGATCGGCTGCGGCTTCCACGAGGCGGTGCGCGGCGTCCTCTCCCACCACCTGGTGATCAAGGACAAGAAGATCGCCAACTACCACCCGTACCCGCCCACGCCGTGGAACGCCAGCCCCCGCGACATCTACGGCACCCCAGGTCCGTACGAGGACGCCGTCCAGGGCCAGCCCATCTTCGAGGAGAACGGGCCGGACGAGTTCAAGGGCGTCGACATCATGCGCACGGTCCGCAGCTTCGACCCCTGTCTGCCCTGCGGTGTGCACATGTACGTCGGCAAGGGCAAGACGCTGACCACGCTGCACTCGCCGACGTACGGGGCGAACCATGGCTGAGGCCGCCGGAGCGCGGCTGGCCGACCCGGACGTCGAGGCCCGGCTCGCCCGGCTCGACGACCTGCTGGAAGGCCTGGAGTCCGCGCCCGGCCCCACCACCCGCTCCGCCACCGAGGCGGTCGCGCTCCTGACCGAGGTCTACGGCGAGGCTCTGGCCCGCGTCATGGACCACGTGGACGGGCAGCTGACCGAGAACCTGGTGGGCGACGAGCTGCTGGGCCACCTGCTGGTCCTGCACGACATCCACCCCGAGCCCGCCGAGCGCCGGGCGGCCCGAGCCGTCGAACGGCTGCGGCCCGCCGTGCAGGAGCGCGGCGGCGACGTGGAGTGGGCCGGGGTGGAGGGGCAGGTCGCCCGGGTGCGCCTGACCTCGGGCGGCGGGTGCGGCTCCGGCTGCGGCGGCGGAGGCTCCGAGGTCACCGACGCGGTCCGCGCTGCGGTCCTCGCCGTGGCTCCCGAGCTGACGGCGGTGGAGCCGCTGCCGAGCACGCCGGCCCCCGCGTTCGTACCGCTCACCACCCTGACGACCCGGGACGCTCGGTGACCACCGACGGGGCACTGGCCCGCCTCATCCGCTCCTCGGCCGACCGTACGGCGGCGGCCGCGGAGGAGGTGTGCGACCTGTGCGCCGCGCCCCTCGCCGACGAGCACGCCCATCTCCACGACGCCGGGCAGGACGAGGTGCGCTGTGTCTGCCGCCCCTGCTCGGTGCTGTTCGCCGAGTCCGGGGCGGGTGGCGGCCAGTCCCGGCTGGTGCCCCGGCGCCGGGTCCGGCTGCCGCACGTCGACACGGCGGTGCTGGGCGTACCGGTCGGTCTGGTCTTCTTCGTGCCCCGGGCGGACGGCACCGTCACCGCGCAGGGCCCGAGCCCGGCGGGGGCCATGCGGTGGGAGGTGGACGCGGCGGCCTGGCGGGAACTGGCCGGGACGGTTCCACAGCTCGCCACCGTGGAACCCGAGGTGGAGGCCCTGCTGGTCAACACGGTCCACGGTCTCGACCACCACTGGATCGTGCCGGTCGACGACTGCTACCGGATGGTCGCCGTCGTACGCCGGGAGTGGCGCGGCCTGTCCGGCGGAGGCCGGGTCTGGCCGGTCGTCGAACGGTTCTTCGAGGACCTCACCGAGCGGCCATGAGCACGCACTCCGCAGGTCGGAGGCGAGGAAGGAGCACACCCCATGGGCAGCATCAGAGTGGGCCGGCCCCAGGCGAAGCCCGACACCCCCGGGCACGTCACCGGCATGCACCAGGGCAACAGGGGACGGTACGAGGACCAGAAGGGGCACCACGAGGACGGCACCGCCGACGCGCGCCGCTCCACGGGGATCCACTGGAAGCGGCATGACGCCCTCGTGGAGGGCATGCCGAACATCTCGCCGGGATGAGAGCCGTTCTCGGACGGAGCAGGGAGTCGCCGCAATGAAGGTCAAGAGAGCACGCAGACCCGTCGCGCGCAGGCGAGGCGGCATGAGCGGACAGCGGGTGCTGAAGGCAGAAGCCGTCCTGGTGGGCGGTCTGGCCCTGGCACTGGTGTGCTGGGAATGGCCCAGCCTGAGGCGCGAGGCACGGATCTGGCGGATGTCCGGCGGGTTCCGCGCGGGCAACCGGTATCCGTGATCCGGCCGTGCACGAACTGTCGATCGCGACCGCGATCATCGAGCGGGCCGACGAGCTGGCCCGGGCGGACGGGACGGATGCCGTCTCGACCGTGACCGTCCGGGTCGGCGAACTGGCGGGCGTCGTCCCCGACGCCCTCGGGTTCGCCTTCGAGGTCGCCCGCGACGGCACCGCCCTCGCCGGGGCCAGGCTCGTGGTCGAGCAGGTCCCCGGGCAGGCCTGGTGCGGCCCGTGCGCCGAGGAGTTCCCGGTGGGCATGCCCCCGTTCTTCTGGTGCCCGCGCTGCGATCAGCCCTCCAGCGATCTGCGCAGCGGACGGGAGCTGGAGATCACGGGCATCGAGCCGTCACCGGCCCCCGCATAGCGCGAGTGGGCCCCGCCGGTACGTCCGGCGGGGCCCACTCGCACGCCCGGTCAGCAGATGCGCGGCAACTGCTCACCCAGTGGCAGATCCACCACCCGTGTCCCGCCGAGACCGGTGGCGACCACCACCATCCCGGGGTGCTCGGCGACGCACTCGCCGATCAGCGTGGCTCCGGTGCCCTGCGGATGGGCGCGCATCGCCGTGAGCACCTCGTCCGCCGCCGACGGGGGCACGAAGGCGACCAGCCGGCCCTCGTTGGCGACGTACAGGGGATCGAGACCGAGGAAGCCGCAGGCGTTCGCCACGGCGTCCGGCACCGGAATCACCCGCTCCTGGAGCCGCACCCCGGTCCCGGAGGCGCGGGCGATCTCGTTGAGTGACGCCGCCAGGCCGCCCCGGGTGGGGTCGCGCAGCACATGGATGTCCGGCGTGACGGCCAGCATCGCCGCCACCAGATCCGCCAGCGGTGCGGTGTCGCTGGCGACCTCGACCCCGAACTCCAGCCCCTCCCGCACACTCATGACCGCCACCCCGTGCAGCCCGATCGGCCCGCTGACGATCACGGCGTCACCGGGCCGCGCGCGCTGCGGCCGGATGTCCACGCCGTCGGGCACGAGCCCCACCCCGGCGGTGGTGACATACACCCCGTCGCCGTGCCCGGCATCGACGACCTTGGTGTCACCGGTGGCGATCGTGACCCCGGCGGCCTTCGCCGCAGTCCCCATGGCGCGCGCGATCCGCCCGACGACGGTCAGCTCCACGCCCTCCTCCAGTACGAAGGCGGCGGAGAGGTAGGCCGGCCGGGCACCGCTCATCGCGAGATCGTTGACGGTGCCGTTGACCGCGAGGTCGCCCAGGCTGCCGCCGGGGAAGAACAGCGGCCTGACCACGTACGAGTCGGTCGAGAACGCCAGCCGCGCGCCACCCAGTTCCAGGACCGCGGAGTCGGCCAGACCGGCCAGGGTGGCGTTGCCGTAGGCGGGGACGAAGACCTGCTCCATCAGCTCCGCCGACAGCGCGCCTCCGCCGCCGTGCCCCATCACCACGACCGGCTGGTCGCGCAGGGGAGCGGGGCAGGTCCAGTTCGCCGGGTCGACGGTGTCCGCGAGTTGTTCAGGCAACGGGGTTCATCTCCTCCCGCGCGGCCCGCTCGGCCTGCGGTGTCGCGGCGTTCATCCGGCGGTACAGGTAGTAGGCCGCGCAGGCGCCCTCGCTGGACACCATGGTGGCGCCGAGCGGATTGCGCGGGGTGCAGGTGGTGCCGAACGCCTCGCACTCGGTCGGCTTGATCAGCCCCTGGAGCACCTCGCCGCTGCGGCACTCGGCGGGCTCCTCGGTACGGATCCCGCTGACGTCGAAGCGGTGCTCGGCGTCGTACGAGCGGAAGGCGTCGGTCAGCCGCCAGCCGCTCAGCGGGATCGGCCCGATGCCGCGCCAGTTCCGGTCGGTGACCTCGAAGACCTCCTCGATCATGCGTACCGCGGCCGGATTGCCCTCCTCGCGCACCGCACGCGGATAGGCGTTCTCCACCCGGTGCTCACCGCGCTCCAGCTGCCGGACCGCCAGGCGGATCCCCTCCAGGATGTCCAGCGGCTCGAAGCCGGTCACCACCATCGGCACCCGGAACCGCTCGGCCAGCTCCGGGTACTCCGCCATGCCCATCACGCTGCACACATGCCCCGCGGCCAGAAAGCCCTGCACCCGGCAGGCGGGCGCCGTCATGATCGCCTCGACGGCCGGGGGAACCCGCACATGGGACACCAGCAGGCTGAAGTTGGTCAGGCCGAGGTGCCTCGCCTGGTGGACGGCCATCGCGTTGGCCGGGGCCGTGGTCTCGAAGCCGATCGCGAAGAACACCACCTCCCGGTCCGGGTGGCGGCGGGCCAGTTCCAGGGCGTCGAGCGGCGAGTAGACCACGCGTACGTCGCCGCCCTCGCCCTTGACCCGGAACAGGTCGCGGCCGGTGCCCGGCACCCGGAGCATGTCACCGAAGGAGCAGAAGATCACGCCGGGCCGCGAGGCGATCTCCAGCGCCTTGTCGATGACCTCCAGCGGCGTGACACAGACGGGGCAGCCGGGCCCGTGGATCAGTTCCACCTGCTCGGGCAGCAACTGGTCGATGCCGTGCCGGATGATCGAGTGGGTCTGACCGCCGCACACCTCCATCAGGGCCCACGGCCGGGTGGCGGTGGCGCGGATCTCGTCCAGCAGCCGCCGGGCCAGCTCGGGGTCGTTGAACTCGTCGATGTACTTCACGCTGTTCCCGCCTCCTTCGCCGCCTGCTCCCAGGCGTCCCCGAACTCCTCCTCCAGCAGCCCCAGTTCCTCGAACAGCTTCAGCGAGGCCAGGGCCGACTCCTCGTCCAGGCGCTGGAGTGCGAAGCCGACGTGCACGATGACGTACTCACCGACCCGCACATCGGACACGTACTCCAGGCACGCCTTCTTCTGCACGCCGCCGAAATCGATCAGCCCGGTGAGCGGTTCCGCGCCGTCGTCGATGGCCACGACCTTGCCGGGCACTGCCAAACACATGGGTCACTCCTCCTGTCGTAGGTGCGCCGCGACCACCAGCTGGCCGAGGGCCAGCCCGCCGTCGTTCGGCGGGACTTCGCCGTGGCGGAGCACCGCGAAGCCGTCTTCGGACAGCCGCCGCGCGCACTCCTCCTCCAGCAGCGCGTTGGCGAAGACCCCGCCGCTGAGGGCGACGGTGGCCAGGCCGGTGTCCTGACGCGCACGCCGGCAGATCTCCGCGACGGCCCCCGCCACCGCACGGTGGAAGCGGGCGGCGAGCACGGGGGCCGGAGTGCCGCGCCGCAGATCGGCGACAAGTGCGTGCAGCACGGGCGCCGGGTCGTACGTACCGGCGGTGAAGCCGAAGTCATAGGCCGAGGTGCCCTCGCCCCAGGCCGAAGCGGCGGCGGCCTCCAGCTCCAGGGCGGCCTGCGCCTCGTACCCCGCGCGATGGCACACGCCCACCAGGGACGACACGGCGTCGAAGAGCCGGCCCATGCTGGAGGTCGCCACGCAGGCCACCCCGCGCGTCAACTGCCTCCGTAGAACGGCCAGTTCGTCGGCCGCGCAGGCGGTCACACTGGGCAGATCCGCGTCCCACGCCAGGCCCGCCGCCCACAGCCGGGCCAGGGCCAGCCGGCACGGGTTGGCCACGCCCGCGTCCCCGCCGGGCAGTGGGGCGGGGGCCAGACGGGCGAAGCGCCGGTAGCCGGAGTAGTCGGCGAGCAGGATCTCACCGCCCCAGACGGTGCCGTCGTCGCCGTAGCCGGTGCCGTCGAAGGCGACGCCGATCACGGGCGCGGTGCCGTCGAGGCCGTGCTGGGCCATCGCCGAGGCGATGTGCGCGTGGTGGTGCTGGACGAAGACGGGCGCGACCCGGTGGGCCCGCCGACGGGCCCACCGCGCGGAGTGGTACCCCGGGTGCCGGTCGGCGGCGACGAGCTCGGGGGTGACGCCGGTCAGCGACCGCATGTGCGCCTCGGCCCGCCGGGCCGCCTCCAGGGTGGCCAGATCGCCCATGTCGCCGATGTGCGGGCCGAACCAGGCGTGGTCGCCCTCGCCGAGACACAGGGCGTTCTTCAGATCCCCGCCGACGGCGAGCGTCGGGCGCACCGCGACGGGCAGCCGCAGCGGACGGGGCACGTACCCCCGGGACCGGCGCAGCACCTGCTCGGTTCCGTCGGCGCGCACCCGCAGCAGCGAGTCGTCGCAGGGCGAGGAGATGGGCCGGTCGTGGGTGAGCCAGGCGTCGGCCAGACCGGCCAGCCGGGTCAGCGCCTCGTCGTCGTCCGTGACGATCGGCTCGCCGGAACGGTTGCCGCTCGTCATGACCAGCACGCGCGGGCCCGGCGGATCGTCGGGCAGGCCGAACAGCAGGGTGTGCACGGGCGTGTAGGGCAGCATGACGCCGAGATGCGGGCTGCCGGGACAGACGCCGGGTGCGAGGCCCGCCGGCTCCGCTCGCCGCCGCAGCAGCACGATGGGGCGCCGCGCGCTGGTGAGGGCGGCCACCTCAGCCGTGGAGGGGGTGGCGATCCTGCGTACCGCGTCGAGGTCCGCGCACATCACCGCGAACGGCTTGCCTCCGCGCGCCTTGCGGGTGCGCAGCGTCTCTACGGCCCGCGCGTCGCCGGCGTCACACGCCAGGTGGTAGCCGCCGAGGCCCTTCACGGCGACGATTCCCCCGGCGGCAAGCAGCGCCCGCGCCCCGGCCAGGGCGTCGGCGTCCCGCGCCGGGCGCACATCGCTCCCCGCTGCGGGCACCAGACGCAGCCGGGGGCCGCACGCGGGGCAGGCCACGGGCTGGGCGTGGAAGCGCCGGTCGCCGGGATCGCCGTACTCCCGGGCGCAGTCGGCGCACATCGGGAAACCGGCCATGGTCGTGACCGCCCGGTCGTACGGCATGCCCGTGGCGATGGTGAAGCGGGGCCCGCAGTGGGTGCACGTGACGAACGGGTGCCGGTGACGGCGGTCGGCCGGATCGGCCACTTCCCGCAGACAGTCGGGGCAGGTCGCCGTGTCGGGCGGGAGCAGGGTGCGACCGGGGGAACGGTCGGTGGAAAGGATGCTGAAGGTGATGTCGGCGCCGCTGACCGGCAGGTCCTCGAACCCGACGCCGGTGACCGTGGCCAACGGCGGCGGCTCCTGGGCCAGCCGGTCGCAGAAGTCGGCGATGCCCTGCGGCGGTCCCTCCACCTCGATGAGGACACCGCTCGCCGTGTTGCTCACGAACCCCGCGAGCGCGAGATCGGTGGCCAGGCGGTGCACGAAGGGGCGGAACCCCACGCCCTGCACCGTGCCGCGCACGGTGACGCGGCGGCGCACCGCCTGAGCGGCGGGCGCCGTCACGAGACGAGGCCGGCTTCGGTGCCCTCGTGGGAGTGAGAATGGGAGTGCGGCCGGGGTGCCAAGGGAGGCCGGTGCACGGGGGCCCCGTCCCGCACGGCGAGCACCCGCTCCAGGACGGTGTCGACACCGTCGTCGGTCCGGGCGCAGGAGAACAGCAGCTCCACCCCGGGGTTGACGCGCTGGACATTGGCGGCGAAGGCGGCCTGGTCGAACCCGGCCGGCCCGGCCAGATCGATCTTGGTGAGCACCACCAGATGGGCGGACCCGAAGGCCGTGGGGTACTTCAGCGGCTTGTCCTCGCCCTCCGTCACCGCCATCAGCACGATCCGCAGGCTCTCGCCGAGGTCGTAGGAGGCCGGGCAGACGAGGTTGCCGACGTTCTCCACGAACAGCAGCGAGGTGTCCCCGGGCAGCCAGCTCTCCACATGGCCGCGCAGCTGCCGCGCCTCCAGATGGCACAACCCGTCCGTCAGCAGCTGCTTCACCGGGGCGCCCGAACGGGCGAGCCGGTCGGCGTCGTTCTCGGTGGCCAGGTCGGCGGTGAGCGCGGCCACCGGAAGGCCCCGCTCCACCGCCCTGGCCAGCACCCGCCCGAGCAGCTCCGTCTTGCCGCTGCCCGGGCTGGACAGCAGGTTGACCACGCTCACACCCCGCCGGGCCAGCTCCTCGCGCAGCCCCGCGGCCAGGGAGTCGTTCTTCGCCAGGACGGCCTGGGTGACCTCGTCCACGGAATCGCACATGGGGCCGCTCCTCGCGGTAGGTAAGGACATCGGTAGGGAAATCAGTCCGCTACCGATCCTCCGCGCCGCCGCTCACCGTGCCCGGCAGCCCGGCCGACGACAGGGCGGCGGATTCGTCCGGGCGGCTCAACGGGGGTGTGGCCGCCGGGTCGGCGAGCAGCACCGGAACCATGGTGTGCAGCGCCGTCACGGCCCGCCCGACCGCCTCGCGCACCGTCATGCTGACGCCCGGCGCGATGTCCTCGTCGGCGGGTGCCCGCAGCTCTGGCTCGCAGGCGAGGACGAGGACACGCGGCAGCGGCTCGTCGCCCAGGTGGGCGGCCAGGGCGAGGACCTTCGCCGGGTCCATGCCGTGCGCCTCGGGCGGGGCGCCCGCCGTGCCGCCGTCCGGCAGGTCCGGCTCGACCAGCGACAGGGTGCCCGGCTCGTGCCCCCGTACCGCCGCGTCGACCAGGACGGCCGTGTCGTAGCCGTCGAGCAGCTCGTACGCCAGGTCCATCCCGCGGATGCCGAAGTCCCGCACCCGCACCTCGGGCGGCAGCGGCTTCCGCTCCAGGGCCCGGATCACCTCGGGGCCGAAGGCGTCGTCCGCGAGGAAGATGTTGCCGACGCCCGCCACGAGCAGCCGCGCGCTCATCGAGCGTCCCCGGTGAGCAGCGGCCTGGGGGAGCCGGTCGGGAGCTTGCGGACGAAGGCGGACCGCAGCGCGTGGTACGGGGCCTGACGGTCGAAGAAGATCGTGCGCATACGGGCGAGTTCGGTCCGCCGGTATTCGGCGAGGGGGCGCTGGAGCTCGTCCGCGTGACGTGCCGTGGTCTTGGCGGTGATCCGGGCTGCCAGGTCCGGGTCCTCGGCGACCGCGGCGGCCAGCCGCTCGACCTCGGCCGTGAACTCCTCTGCCCGGGTGGGCACCAGACGGTCCACCAGCCCGATCCGCTCAGCCGTCGCGGCGCTCACCGGCAGCGCCTCGGCCGTCAGCCGCTCGGCGGTCTCGGCTCCCACGCGGCGCGGCAGCGAGTACGTCCAGTACTCCGAGCCGTACAGGCCCATGTTGCGGTAGTGCGGGTTGAGGACGCCGCCCCTGCGGCACCAGACCTCGTCCGCGGCCAGGGCGAGCATGACACCGCCGGCCGCCGCGTTGCCGCCGAGCGCCGCCACCACCAGCCGGTCGGTGGTGCGCAGCACGGCCTCGACCACGTCGTTCATGGCGTTGAGGTTGGACCAGGACTCGCCCGCCGGGTCGCTCGACGCCTCGATGACGTTGAGATGGATGCCGTTGGAGAAGAAGTCACGGGCGCCGCCGAGCACCAGCACCGACGTCGGGCGGCTGAGCGCGTACCGGTAGGCGGCGAGCAGCCTGCGGCAGTGGGTCGTGCTCATCGCCCCGCCGGGGAACGAGAAGGCCAGGAAGCCGACCGCACCGTGCTGCCGGTAGCGGATGTCCGTCCAGGTGGTGCGGTCCCGGGGCAGTTCGAGCGGGGCGGCGATCTCGGGCAGCCAGTGCGGGCGGTCGCTCGAGGTCGGCAGGCCGTGGGATCCGGGCGGGGCCGGGAACGTGGCGAGGACGGAGGCCGCCGGCCGGCGGAACGGCGCCGGATCGCCGGAGCTCTTGCGGGGGCGCAGCTCCGGGATCCACACCGCGCCGTCCCGGGTGGCCCGGCAGACCGCGCCGGACCGGGTCGCGAGCAGTTCCCCGGGCTCCCCCCGCAGCCGGTCCTCGGGGTGCCCCCCGTGCAGGAACACCTCCCGGCCGCAGATCTCGTCCCGGACGCCGGGCTGCGAGTCCGCCGCGCGGAGCTTGCGCAGCACCGTCTCCGTGCTGTCCCGCTCCCAGTCGATCCGACGCCGCTCCTGGCGGAAGAAGTCCCGCCACACCACGTGGATCCCGGGCTCGCTCTGCGGGCGCGGTTTGTACGAGCCGTCGGCGTATCGCCGCACGGCCTGGAGGACCGCGGCTGTCGCCGCGTCCGCGACCTCGTTGCGGTACACGTTGCTCTTGCCCGCCGGCGGCACGGGGAAGGACCCGTCCGCCCACACATCGCCCGCGTCCATCGCCGCCTCGGCCTGAAGCACCGTCACGCCCCACTCGGACGCCCCCTCGGCGATCGCCCAGTCCAGCGACGACGGGCCCCGGTCGCCCGGCGGCCCCGGGTGCACGATCAGGCAGGTGTGCTCCTGCCACACATCCTCCGGCAGGGCCGACTTCAGCATCGGGGCGACGACCAGGTCCGGGCGCACCTCCTGTACGGCGGCCCGGACCGCGTCGGCGCCGTGCGAGGCGAGGACGACGTCGACCCGGTGCCCCTCATCCGACAGTTCCGCGTACACACGCTGGGACAGGCTGTTGAACGCGCTGACGACGAGCAAGATGTCCATAGCATGGGATGCTCGCCGGTCGGACGAGGGCCGAGAAGTACCATTGCGGCGTTTCGCGCCCCTCGCCCGCTTCCGGGCTACTCTCCCGACGGAGCGGTCAGCGGAACCCCCAGGCCGACCGGGGTGCCGAAGTTCGGCGTGCCGTCGGCGTTCCAGGTGAATTTCTGCGCCCTCGTGGAGCGGTTCATGTCGCAGCCGCCGCCCGCGGAACTGTTGGCGTGGTACACCATCCAGTCCTCCGTGCCGTCCGGGGACTTGAAGAAGCCGTTGTGGCCGGGGCCGTACACCCCGTTGGCGTTGGACCGCTGGAAGACCGGGTTCGGTGACTTGACCCAGGAGGAGGAGCTGAGCGGGTCGCCGCCGTTGTACGTGAGCATGCCCAGCTTGTAGTCGGGCGTGGAGCAGTGGCTCGCGGAGTAGACGATGAAGGTCTTCCCGTTGCGCTGGAGGACCTCGGCGCCCTCGTTGACCGCGCCGCCCACCGTCTCCCAGCCGTACGTGGGGGTGGAGAGGATCCGGCGCGTGCCGCTCGCGGTCCACGGGTTGGACAGCGGCCGGATGAACATCGGCTGCGAGCCGTTGTAGAAGGTGCCGAGCAGATACAGCTTGCCGTTCAGCTGGAGAATGCCCGGGTCCAGCTCCCAGGTGTTGTCCTGGGACGGGTCGAGCAGGTCCGCCTTGAAGGTGTAGGGGCCCATCGGGTCCTGCCCGGCGCTCTCCAGGACATGGATCCGCTGGGTGCCCAGGTCGAACGGCTCCCGCCCCGCGGTGTAGTAGAAGTACCACCGCTTGCCGTTCGGGCCGTCGAGCAGATGGAACTCCGGGGCCCACATCGTGCCCGCCCCGTTGGGCCTGGTCAGATTGAAGATCACCTGTTCGGCGGCCGTGGCGAGGCCTCCCAGCGTGCGGGACCTGCGCATGGTGACCGTCGAGTTCCAGGTCGTCGTGGCCAGGTAGTAGTAGCCGTCGTGGTAGGTCAGCCAGGGGTCGGGGCCGCGCTGGGCGATCGGGTTGGTGAAGGTGTTCGGGCTCGTGCCGCCGCCGGTGAAGCCCGACAGCCGCCACACCCTGCCGTTCGCGGCGGAGCACGGCAGCTGCACCAGGCCGGTGTTCGACGCCGGCGAACCTCCGCTCGGCGCCACGCACTTGCCCGAGGCCGTGGAGACCAGGTTGAAGGCCTTGTCGGCGCCGCTCACCGGCACCAGCCGCCACTGCTGGTTGGTGCCGCCGTGGCAGGGCCACTGGATGACCGTGGCGTTGTCCGCGGTGGACGCGCCGGAGACGTCGACGCACTGGCCGGACTGGGTGGTGATCGTGTACGTGTCATCCGAACCGGAGACCGGCGCGAAGCGGAAGTTCTGGTTCGCCCCGGAACCGCAGGAGAAGGCACGCAACTGCGTCCCGTTCGTCGACGAACCGTCGGGCAGATCCAGGCAGTTGCCACCGTTCTGGTTCACCCCCGTCGACGTGAACGCGACGGCTGCGGCAGCGGGCTGCGGCGCGGTCAGGAAGGCGAACACCATGGTGAGGACGCCGAGGAGCGCGGACAGACATCTGAGACGAGTCACGGGCCGTACACCTTCGCTTCGAGGAGGCCGACGGAGTTGGTGCCGTTGCCGGTGAGCTGCACACGCAGCCGCGTGGTGTCCGTCGCGGTGAACGTGACCGCGTTGTACTGGTTCTTCGCCACCGGGTAGCCGCTCGCGCCGGGCACGTCGACGTAGGCGCCGCCGTTCCAGTACTGGAGCTTCCACGAGGCGGGCATGTCGATGCCCTGGTCGTCGTCAAAGAAGTACACCTCGGCCTTGTTCAGCGTCTTCGCCGACGGCCAGGTCAGCTCGGCCCACTGCTGCCCGCTCTCCGGCCAGGTGCCCCAGCGGGTGTTGACGGTGTCGTTGGACGAGGGCGGGTCGACCCCGTCGTTGATCGCGGTGACGCTCTCCCAGGAGGACGTGTACGAGGCGGACGCGGTGGCCGACGTCGCCAGGTTGGCGGGTGGCTGGGGGCCGCCCCGGTTGTGGACCTTGATCTCGGTGAGGCCCGTCTTCGCCCCGGAGGCGTTGGTCGCCAGGACCCGGATGCGCTGGGCGCTGATCGCCGGGAACCGCACCAGGTTGTAGTTGGCACGGGGCGCGGCCGGGCTCTTGGTCTGGCCCTCGGCGTTCACCCAGGAGGTGCCGTTGTGGTACTGGATCGAGTACGAGGACGGCGCCCGGTAGGTGGTACTGGCGGGGCGGCTGTCCTTGAAGTACAGGCGCACCTCGTTGAGCGTCCGGGCGGTACCGAAGTTCAGCTCGTACCAGTCCTGGCTGTTCGAGGAGCCGCCCGCGCCCCAGAACGGCTCGTTGGTGGGGAGCCCGTCGACCGCGCCCGAGACGGCGCTGCCCGACCCGGTGTGGGAGGCGGACGCGGTCGCCCCGGAGGCGAGGTCGGCCGGGTCGCCGGTCAGATCGACACCGGCCTTGGCGAGCATGTCGACCATGCGGGGACTGTCCTGCACGACCTGGTTGGGGGACTTCAGCCCGGAAACCGCCGTGCGGTGGGTGACCGTGCCCTTCGTGTTGACCTCGCCGGTGGCCGGGTCCCAGGTGAAGGGCACCAGGGAACTCACGGTGGCGGCCCGGGTGCCGTTGACGTAGATCGAGTAGCCCTCCGGGATGCCGGGGTAGCGCACCACGCCGTCGGCCGGGTCGTCCCAGACGACGGACAGGTCGGCGCCCCGGTAGCGCAGGTTGTTGACCGTGAAGTGGGACCAACCGATGTCGATGGGGGAGAGCTCCACCTTGGCGTCGCCGCGCGGCCGCAGCCCCGCCACGTCCTCGATCACGGTCCAGTTGCTGCTGCCCAGGATGTTGTGGTGGATCCAGGAGCGGTAGCTGACGGAGCTGCCGTTCCAGTCGGCCCAGAACTCGTTCGCGTCCGGCCACTGGGTGTTGCCGCCGACGTACTGCGCCCAGGTGTTCCAGTACAGGAGCTTTTTGTAGTCGGTGGCGTTCATCCAGGAGTTGGAGTAGTTGCGCAGCACCGAGGAGTACAGCCGGAACTGGACGGTGGAGTTGATGGTGGAGAAGTTGTTGGAGCCCGGCTCCCCGGCCTCGGCCGCCGCCTTCTTGTCGACCTGGTTGGCCGTGTAGAAGGGGAAGACCGGATACTGCGCCGGGTCGTCGAACAGCCGCAGGGCCTGCTTGTACGTGGCCGTGTCGGGCACGGCGCCGACCGAGAACGGGTAGTAGTTGTTGATCTCCTTCCAGGGCACCCACTCGTTGGTCGACTTCAGCCGGTGCTCGAACAACTGCCGGTTGGGGTTCCACAGGACGTTGACGATGGCGTCCTTGATCTGGTTGGCGAGGGTGCGCATCTCGGTCGCCTTGGCCGTGTTGCCGGTCGCCTCGTAGGCCTGAGCTGCGGCGAGAGCGCCGCTGTACTGGTAGGCGGACTCGGCGCGGTCCATGTTCCCGGGCTTCCAGTGGAAGGAGACGGCGTCGGCGTCGTTGCCGGTCAGGGCGCCCCAGTCGTACTCGATGAGCTTGTTGTTGTCGCGGTCGTAGTGCGCGAGCTGGCCCTTGACGTCGCCCTCCGCATAGCGGGCGAGGCTCGCGGCGATGCCCGGCTGGCCGCCGTGGATCTGGTAGCTCTTCCACGCCGCCTCGGCGATGTACTGGGTGTAGCTGTTGGACCAGTTCTCCGGGTCCCCCGGGTTGTCCAGGAAGCGGCCGCCCTTGGAGGTCTGGCCGACGCTCAGCCAGTCGCCGTAGGCGTAGGACGGGTCGCGCAGGTACTTCAGGTCGTCGATGTGCATCGGCTGGGTGAGCGCGATGGCGTTGTTGTAGCCGAGGACGCCCTCGGTCGAGGTCGGGAACTGGAAGGTCTGCCCGGGGATGTCGGCGTCGAGGTGGTTGAAGCGCATCAGCCACCAGCGGTAGTAGATGTTCTTCTTGATCGCGGGCTCGGGCACGTCGATGTACGGCACGTTCTGCGCCCACCACCGGTTGTAGGCCCTGACGTGGGTGGCGAACGCGGTCGCGGGGGAGTAGCCCGCGTAGGCGTCGTACTCGCTCCGCGACTCGGGGATCTCGTCGGTGACGAAACCCATCACGACCTTCGCCGTCACCGTGGCACCGGCCGCGACCGTCACGGACCGGTTGAGTCCGCCGCTGGACACGGCGAACCCGTCACCGGTCAGCCGGGGGCGGAGGGTCGTCAGGTTGTTGTAGGCGTTCACCTGCCCGGTCAGTTCGCTGCCGCTGCCCGAAGTGGCGTAGGGCGACGTCGCCCGCACCTGGAGCGTGGTGGAGGACGAGCCGTTGTTCTTGATCGACAGGTTGGTCACGGCCACGTTGTTGTCCGTGATGAACTTCGTCTGGTCGACCGTGACCGAGCCGCTGGTGTGCACGCTCTTCCAGTGGCTGGGCGTCTGCCGGCGCTGTCCGACCTGTTCCGTGAAGGTCCCCGGGGTCACGGCGACGGTGAAGGCGTTGTTGCCGTTGATGTTCTCCCAGTAGGCGACCTTGCCGCCGAAGCCGAACCGGGCCGGGTCGTGCTCCTTCATGAACAGCGCGCGCCCCCGGCTCATCAGCCAGGGTCCGGCCGGGTCGTTGCCCGAGCGGGCGAGCAGACGGTCCATCCAGAAGTCGGTCCCCGAACTCTCCGCGTCGTAGATCGCCCGCATCATGTCGCCCGAGGTGTGGGCGACGGGCGGGGCGGGGATCGCGGGGCCGCTGAAACTGGGGAAACCTATGGTCTGCGCCGCCGCGGCCGGGGTGGCGGGGACGACACAACAGACGGCGAGTACCAGTGCGGCCAGGAGGATCTGCGGTCTTCTCATCGGAGCTCCCTGTCCGGACCTGCAGAGCACGGAAACGACCTAAAAGGTTTTCGCAACGTAGGAGCGAGCTGATGAAGTGTCAATAGTGTTGCGAGCGACTCCAGTTGGAAAACCTTTCAGGCGGACGTTGCTCGCGAACGTATTCGACATTACGGTCCTGCGGTGATCACCCGGCGCACGCCGGAGCGGCGTCACGAGGGGACATCGCATGCGAAACCGGCCGGCCGGCGTCATCCGCAACCCGGTGCTGCCCGGGTCCCACCCGGACCCGTCGATCCTGCGGGTGGGGCCGGACTACTACCTGGCGACGTCGACGTTCGAGTGGTATCCGGGCGTACGCCTGCACCACTCCACGGACCTCGTGCACTGGCGACCCCTCGGCGGCGCCCTCGACGGCACCCGCCTGCTCGACCTGACCGGGTGCCCGGACTCGGGCGGTGTGTGGGCGCCCAGCCTCACGCACGCCGACGGCCTGTTCCACCTCGTCCACAGCAACGTCTCCACCTACGTAGGCGGCTTCACCGACTGCCCCAACTACCTGATCACCGCCCCTGCCATCGAGGGCCCCTGGTCGGATCCGGTACCGCTGCACGCCCGGGGCTTCGACGCCTCCCTCTTCCACGACGGCCCCGACAGCCGGCTGCTGAACCTGGTCCACGACTGGCGCCCCGGCCACGGCGGTTCGGCGGGCCTGGAGGCCCGGCGCTACGACCGTGCCGAACGCCGCCTCGTCGGTGACCCCGAGCGGATCGAGCTGCCGCCGCAGGCCGGTTGGATCGAAGGCCCGAACCTCTACCGCCGGGGCGACTGGTACTACCTGCTCACCGCGGACGGCGGCACGGGCTACGACCACCAGGTCACCGTCTCCCGCTCGCGCACCCTGACGGGCCCCTACGCACGCGACCCCGACGGCCCGCTGCTCACCGCCCGCGACCACCCCGACCTGCCCCTGCAGAAGGCCGGGCACGGCAGCCTGGTGGAGACCGGGGACGGCGACTGGTACCTGGCCTACCTCGTGGCCCGGCCCCTGGGGCGTCGGGGACCGTGCGTCCTGGGCCGCGAGACGGCACTGGCGCCCGTGACCTGGACCGCGGACGGCTGGCCGCGTGTCGAGACCGGCCTGCCGGCCCTGGAGGTGCCGGTCGGCAGCACGCCCTCCGGGAGGGACCAGGCGGACTTCGGGAGGGACCACGCGGAACTCGGGCGGGACCGCGCGGACGAGGACGACACCGACGGATTCGACGGCGCGGCCCTGGGCCCCCAGTGGTCGACACTGCGCCGCCCCGCGACCCCCGACTGGGTCTCGCTCACCGAACGCCCGTCCCACCTGCGGCTCCGGGGCGGCCGGTCACCGCAGAGCCTGGTCGAACCCAGCCTGGTGGCCCGACGTGTGACCGAGGTGCGCTGTTCGTTCGAGGCGACGATGGAGTACAGGCCCCGGACCTTCCAGCACCTGGCCGGGATCACCGCGTACTACAACACCCGCAACTGGTACTACCTGTACGTCACCGTCGACGACGCGAGCCGGCCCGTCCTGCGCGTCGCGAGCAGCGACCGAGGAGTGCTCAGCGTCGACGAAGCGGGTGAGGCGCCGCTCGGCGACATCGCACGACTGCGGCTCGGCCTCGACTTCGACGGGGCCGACCTGCGCTTCCGGTACGACACCGGCAGGGGCTGGGAGACCTTCGGCCCCGTCCTGGACGCGACGGTCCTGTCCGACGAGCACGCCGAGCAGATCGAGGACGGCCAGATCCGCGCACTCGGCTTCACCGGCGCGTTCGTCGGACTGTGGGCCTGGGACCTCACCGGGGGCGGGCACCCCGCCGACTTCGACGAGGTCACGTACCTGGCCGGGGAACAAGCTCCCGTTCGATGAACCGGTTGAGGTGGTGCCGTGCCTCCTGTGTGGTCAGGGGAGGTGCCTGGCGCAGGCGTTGCAGGGCGAGGCCGTCGGCGAGGGCGGCGAAGCGGGCGGTGAAGCCGTCGAGGTCGTCACCGCTGAACTCGCCGTCTGCGACGCCCCGTTCGGCCAGGGCGCGGATCTGCCGGTGCCAGGCCGCGTACCGGTCGGCCTGCCCCCGGGCGAAGGTCTCGTCCGTGCTCTGCTCGCCCGCGTGCCAGAAGTCGAACCACATCCGCCAGTGCCGGTCGGTGTCCTCCGTGAACAGCGCGTCGACGAGCAGCCTGAGCGCCTCGGCCCCGCTGGTCGCGTGCTCGGCGGCCTCGCTGAGCGCCGCGTAGTACTGCTCGATGTGCAGCACCATGGCCTCGGAGAGGACCTCCTGCACGCTGTCGAAGTGGTAGGTGACCGTGCCGACGGACACCCCGGCCGCGGCCGCCACGTCGCGTACGCCGACCGACTTGTAGCCGCGCTCGGCGATCAGCGGGACGGCCGCGTCGACGATGAGGCGCCGCCGTACCTCGGTGGGCTGCCGGGTCCGGTCCCGGGCGGCGACGGCACGGCGCGGGCTCTTCCCGCCGCCCTGCCGCGGCTGCTCGGCGGCCGTCATCCCGAGGTCCTCGGGGTGGTGCGGTGCCATGCGCGCTCGGCCACTGTCTCTCCGTTCCCCCGTGCCTCGATACGGCTGTCCATGACGAACTCCGCGGCCGTGGCGCGCAGCTCCGTCCGGGCCATGATCTCAGCGTCCCAGTCGTCGCCGCGCCGCAGCCGGATGCGCCACTCGGAGACGGCTCGCGCCGACAGCGGGTCGTCGGTGCGGATGGTGTATGTCTCGCGGGCGCTCTCCTCGTAGCGCAGCCCGTCCGGGTACGTCCGGGACCCCCCGTAGCCGGGGTCGACGTCCAGGGTCCACTCGCCCTTGGCGACGTCGTGCGTGACCAGCCGCTCGGGGCGGGGGTCGGCGGGCGTGTCGTAGGCGACCGGCATCGGTACCGCCTGCTCCGGTTCCTTGAAGCGGACGGTGACCTCGTCGGCGGCCTCGCGCACGGGCAGCAGGACCGCGCTGCCGGCCGGGACGATGTGCAGCGCCCCGCGTTCGCCGTGCGGCCACACCCAGGGCCAGTACGCGTCGGAGACGGCGACCCGGACGCGGTGGCCGGGCGGGAAGGCGTAGCCGATGCCGTTGAGGTCGAACTCGACGTCCTCGTACGTCCCCGGAGTCCATTCGACGGCGTGTTCGCGGCCCTTCCTGCTGAGCAGGTTGAGCACGCCCCGGGTGACGAGCGTGGACGAGCCGTCGGGAGCGACGTCGCACACGCGGGCGATGACATGGGCCCGTGGGGCGTCGCTGTCGAGGCGGAGCCGGACACGCGGCCGGCCGAGGATCTCCACCCGCTGTTCCAGGGGCGCGGAGTCGAAGCAGACGGACCTGCCGTCCTCCTCGCGCTGGTCGGGCGGCAGGTCGGCGGCGTTGCCGAACGGGAAGAAGCGGCCCGCGTCCAGGCCGGTGTGCAGCGGAGAGCGCACGAGGACCGGGTCGCGGCTCTCGCCGAGCGGACGGGTGTCCCAGGTGACGTCGGGGCTCGGCCACTCGGCGTCGCTCACCCAGCGGCCGGGCATCTCCTCGTGCGACGGGGAGGGCGGTACGGGGTCGTTCAGCCAGGCGCGCAGCAGCGGCTCCGCCATGACGCCCGTGTCGACGCACTTGAGGTGCTGGTCCCACCAGCGCAGCGTCTCCTGGAGGAACCCGATGGCCGGGCCGGGCGGCAGTCCGCGGTCGGGGTACTGGTGCGACCAGGGGCCGACGATCCCCCGCACCCGTTCGCCGGGAAGGTGCTCCACGAGCCGCAGCACGGTGTCTCGGTACGGGTCGTTCCAGCCGCCGACCGCGAGGACGGCCGCGTCGATCGCCGGGTAGTCCTCGCAGACGCTGCCGTGCCGCCAGTAGTCGTCCCGCTGCTGGTGCTCGAGCCAGGTGTGCAGAAAGGGTTCGAGGGCGTCGAGCCGCTCGCGCCACATCGGCAGCCAGCGGTCCGCGCCCACGTTCGCGGGGTCCGGCGGGCGTGCGGCGAAGGCGAGCATGGTGCCGGCCCAGGCGAGCATGTCGATGCCGAGGACGGCACCGCCCGTGTAGTGCACGTCGTTGTCGTAGCGGTCGTCGGTGGAGCAGACCGTCACGACCGCCTTGAGCGGCTCGGGGGCGAGGGCGGCGATCTGGAGGGAGTTGAAGCCGCCCCAGGAGATGCCGAACATGCCGACCCTGCCGGTGCACCAGGGCTGTGCGGCGAGCCAGTTGACGACGTCCACGCCGTCCGCGAGTTCCTGGGCGTCGTACTCGTCGCCGGGTGTGCCCTCGCTGTCGCCGTGGCCGCGGACGTCGACCCGGACGGAGGCGTAGCCGTGACCGGCGTACCAGGGGTGGCGCTGGGCGTCGCGCGGGGCGGTCCAGTCGCTCTTGCGGTACGGCAGGTACTCGAGCAGTGCGGGGACGGGGTCCGACTCGGCGTCGGCCGGGCGCCAGATCCGGGCGTGCAGGCGGGTTTCGCCGTCCCGGGTGGGGATCCACACGTCCTCGCGGACGACCTGGCGTTCGAACCGGTCGCGGTACTTCACGAAACTCCTTCTGCGACGGGAGCGGTCGGGTTGTCGTCGGGGGTGCCGACGGGCCGCCAGCGGCGGGCCCGGTGGCCGTCGCCGTGGTCGGTCCACACCTCGCCCTCCTGGGCGGCGTCGGTCCAGTCGGGGGACGCCTTTACCGGCGGCTGGGCGTCGGGGTCGGGCTCGAGGGCAGCCGCCATCAGCTCGCGCGTGTAGGGGTGCCGGGGATCCGAGAAGACGGCTTCCGTCGGGCCCTCCTCGACCACGACACCGCCGCGCAGGACGACCACGCGGTCCGCGATGCCGCGCACGACGGCCAGGTCATGGCTGATGAACAGACAGGCCAGCTCGCGTTCCCGGCGCAGGTCGTCGACCAGGTGCAGCACCTCGGCCTGGACCGAGACGTCCAGCGCGGTGGTGATCTCGTCGGCGATGAGGACGTCCGGCTCGCCCGCCAGCGCACGTGCGATGCCGATGCGCTGCCGCTGGCCGCCGGAGAGCTGGGCGGGCAGCCGGTCGGCGAAGGCCGGGTCCAGGCGTACGTCGGCGATGAGCCGCCGGGCGCGCTCGGCAGACTCCGCCCGGCCGCCGGCCGTGCCGAAGAACCGCAGCGGTCGCCGGATGGCGTCGCCGACCGAGCGCCGGGGGTTGAGCGAGGTGTCCGCGTTCTGGAAGACCAGTTGCACCCGCCGCCGCAGGGACATCGGCCGCCGCTGCGCGGGCCGGGCCAGATCGCCCGACTCGTGGGTCATGGCGCCGCCGGACGGCGTGCGCAGCCCGGCGAGGGTCCAGGCCAGCGTGGACTTGCCGCTGCCCGATTCGCCGACGAAGGCCAGGACCTCACCGCGCCGGACCTCGAAGGAGACCCCGTCCACCGCACGTGAGCTGCCGTAGTCGACGGTGACGTCCCGGGCGGAGACGGCGACCGGCGCGTCCTCGGGCACCACGGCCCGGGGTCGTATCTCGCGCTCGCCGGTCTCCCGCACGAGCGCGAGACCGGCGTCGTCCAGTCGCGGCACGCTCGCCAGCAGCCGCTTCGTGTACGGCTCCCGGGGCAGCGCGAACAGCTGCCGGGTGGGCGCCGACTCCACCACCCGGCCCGACTTCAGCACACACACGTCGTCCGCCAAGTGCGCCACGACGCCCAGGTCGTGACTCACCAGCACGGCCGCCAGGCCCAGTTCGTCGCGCAGGGCGGCGATCAGGTCCAGCACGCCCCGCTGGGTGACGACGTCCAGGCCGGTCGTCGGCTCGTCGAGGACCAGCACCTTGGGGCGGGCGGCGATGGCCATGGCGAGGGCGACGCGCTGCTGCTGGCCGCCGGACAGCTCGTGCGGATAGCGGCGGGCCAGCTCGGCGGGGCGTGGCAGCCGGACCTGGTCGAGCAGGTCGGTGACGGGGATGTCGCCGCCCGCCTCCGCTATCTGCCGGCCGACGCGCATGGAGGGGGTCAGCGCCTGGCCCGCGTTCTGGGCGACCATGGCGACCGTCCGGCCGCGCAGCCGCCGCAGCTCGGGCGCGGACAGGGCGAAGACGTCCCGGCCGTCCACCGTCACCGAGCCGCCGGTGACGTGGGAGCCGTGCCGCAGATGCCCGAGCAGGGCCGCGGCGAGGGTCGACTTGCCGCTGCCGGACTCGCCGACCAGCGCGAGCGTCCGCCCGGCGGCGGCCTCCAGCGACACCTCGTGGACCACGGGTACCTGACGGCCCCCGGAGCGGTAGGCGACGGACAGGGAGTCGACGGAGACGAGCGGGGTCATCACAGGCCCTCCCTGATCCGGTCGACGCCCCAGGCCTTGGAGAGGCCGTCGGCCGCGAGGTTGAGTCCGATCACGAGCGTGGCCAGGGCGATGATCGGCGCGACGCTCGCCATCGGCACGACGGTGATGGCGGTGCGGTTCTCGGCGACCATCAGGCCCCAGTCGGGAGTCGGCGGGTCGGCGCCGAAGCCCAGGAAGGACAGCGAGGAGATCAGCAGCACGACCCAGGAGGCACGCATCGCGAACTCGACGCACACCACGTCGACGATGTTCGGCAGGACCTCCCGGCGCAGGATCGACCAGGTGCCCTCCCCGCGGGCCCGGGCGGCGGTGACGTAGTCGGCGGGCACCACCGCCAGGGCGGCCCCGCGCACCACCCGTACCACCTGCGGGACGAACACGACGGCGACGGCGAGGACGATGACCGCCGGTCCGGTGCCGAGGGCGGTCACGACCACGAGCAGCGCCAGCACCGCCGGAACGGCCAGTACGGCGTCCAGCACCCGTCCGATCAGGTCGTCGAACCAGCCGCCGCGCAGGGCGGTCGCGCAGCCGATGACCGTGCCGAGGGCGACGCTCACGACGGTGGCGGCGACGGACACCCCGAGCGCGTAACGGCCGCCGTACAGGACGCGCGCGAGGACGTCGCGGCCGTACTGGTCGGTGCCCGCCCAGTGGTCCGCGCCCGGACCGAGCAGGGCCTGCGAGGCGTTGCCCGCGATCGGGTCGTAGGAGGTCAGCAGGGGCGCCAGCAGCGCGATCACGATGTGGAGGGCGACGATCGCGAGCCCCACGACGGCCGTGCGCGAGGAGCGCAGGGTGCGCCACGCTCGGGTGGCGCGCGGGGCCGTGGCGTCGGCTGCCCGGACGGTGTCGACCGTGGTCATCGGGTCCTCCCTCGGGTGCGGAGCCTGGGATTGAGGGCCATCGCGCCGAGGTCGGCGGCGAGGTTGCACACGACGTAGACGACGGCGCTGATCAGGGCGATGGCCTGGATGACGGGCAGGTCCCGGTTCTGCACCGAGGAGAGCATCAGCTTGCCGATGCCCGGGTAGTTGAAGACGTTCTCGACGACGGCGACGCCGCCCAGCAGCCAGGCCACGTTGAGCGCGATCACGTGCAGGACGGGGAGCAGGGCGCTGGGCAGGGCGTGCCGGGTGACGACCCGCAAGGTGGACAGGCCCTTGAGGCGGGCGGTGGTGACGTACTCGCTCGCCATCACGTCGATCACCGAGGTGCGGGCCATACGGACGATGTAGGCGGCCATCACCACGGCGAGGGAGAGGGCCGGCAGCCAGACGGCGGGCAGCAGCTGGCCGACCGTGGCCTCGGGGCCGTAGAGGACGACCGCGGGGAACCACGGCAGCGCGACCGAGAAGCACAGCACCAGGACGGTGGCCACGACGAACTCGGGGATGCTCATGCCGACGAGACCGACCGTCGAGATGAGGTGGTCGGGCCAGCGGTCGCGGTAGAGCCCGGCGACGATGCCGAGCAGCAGCGAGCCGGTCACGGCGAACAGGATCGTGATGCCGGCGATCAGCGCGGAGTTGCCCAGGTACTGGGCGACCTCACCGCCGACCGCCTGCGTGGAGACCAGGGACGTGCCGAAGTCGCCGTGCAGGGCGCCCCACATCCAGTCGCCGTAGCGTTCGACGGCGGGCCGGTCGAGGCCGAGGCTGCCGCGCAGCTCGGCCACCGCCTGCGGGGTCGCGTCCTTGCCGAGCACCTGGGTGGCGACGTCCCCGGGCAGGGCCTGGACGGCGAGGAAGACCAGCAGCGAGGAGAGCAGGAGTGTGCCGAGCGCGGCGGCGATCCGGCGGGCGACGAAGGAGAGCATGCTCAGGCCCCCTTCAGGCCGATGCCGAGATAGTCGAACTCGAAGCCGTGCTCGGCGTAGCCGCGCACCTTGCGCGAGATGCCCACGAGCCGGTCGGCGAACATCGGGGTCATCGCGCCGCCCTTGTCGATCACCCAGCTCTGCGCCTCGCCGTAGAGGTCACGGCGCCTCGCGTCGTCGGTCTCGGCACGCGCCCGGTCGAGCAGCGCGTCGAAGCCCTTGTCGGACCAGGCGGTCTCGTTGTACGAGGAGCCGCTGCGGAAGACCTGGTTGAAGAGCTGGTCGACGGGCCGGCCGGTGTACCAGTAGGTGGCCATCAGCGGCTGCTTCATCCAGATCTGCGTGTAGTACGAGTCGGCCGACGCCGTCTTGACGCGGATCCGGATGCCGGCCCGCTTCGCCGACTCCTGGTAGGCGAGCGCCATGGGCGTGAAGAGGGGGTCGTACGCGGAGGTGTACAGGTCGACGGCCAGGTTCTCGTGGCCCGCCTTCCTCAGCAGGTACCGCGCCTGGTCCGGATCGTGCTCGGGGTGCGCGGAGCTGTGCGCCGGGTCGTCCGGGGGCACCGGGTTGTCCCAGCCGGGCCTGCCCGCGCCCTGCAGCGCGGCCTTCACGATGTGCTCGGGGTCGTAGGCGAGCTTCATGGCCCGGCGGACCCGGACGTCGGTGAAGGGCTTGTCGGTGGTGAGCATCGGCAGCACGTACCACTGGGCGTTCTTCACCCGCGCGATGGTGGCGCGGTCGGAGGCGGCCACGACCCGGGCGGTGGCGAAGTCCAGATTGGTCTGGGACAGCAGGTCGACCTGCCCGGCGAGCAGGGCGTTCGAGCGGGCGGACATGTCCGCGACCGAGTAGAAGGCGATCGCGTCGAGCACCGGGCGGCCCGCCCAGTGGTCCCGGTACGCGGTGACGCGGCCGGGGCCCGCCGGTGCGAAGGACTCCAGCTTGAAGGGGCCGGTGCCGATGCCGGTGCGTCCGATGGACTTCCCGCTGCCCTCGGGGACGACGTAGCAGTTGTAGTGCGTGAGCAGGCTCGGGAACTCCGCGTTCGGCGCCTTCAGCGGCACGACGAGGGTGTGCGCGTCGGGTGTGCGCAGCCGCCCGGGGTCGACGAGCGGGGCGAGCACGCCGGCCTGCGGGGACGCCGTCGCCTTGTCCAGGATGTGCCGCAGCGTGTAGGCCGCGTCGGCCGAGGTGAAGGCGCGGCCGTCGTGGAAGGTGACGCCCTCGCGCAGCCGGAAGGTCCAGGTGCGCGCCGTGCTGTCCGGCTCCCAGGACTCGGCGAGGTCGGGGGCCGGCTTGCCGTCCGCGCCGACGCGGACCAGCCGGTTGTAGAGGGCGCCCAGGTATTCGTAGGCGGACAGGGAGCTCGCCGGGTCGAGGGTCTCGGCGTCGGAGGCGGGCGGACGGGCGATCCGCAGGGTTCCGCCGCGGTCGGGCGCGCCGCGCTGGGCGGCGGCAGGCAGGACGGGTGCGGCGGTGGCGCCCGAGCAGCCGGACAGCAGCCAGGACGCGCCGAGCGAGGCCGCACAGGCGGTGCCCGCGGCGAGCACCGAGCGGCGTCCTGGGGAGTGCGTGCCGGACATGAACCGACCTTCCCTGTCGCTATTCGTACGCTGAACGATTGAGTGAAGTCCGTGAACGATAGCGAGCAGGCGGTTTCAAGCCAACCCTTCGAGCTGTTTCGGGCTGTGAAGAAGTCGTCACAAACGCAACGGCCGTCCCGTGAGGTCGGGGGGTGAGTCGCGCAGGATGTCCGGCCGCCTTGCCCCCGTCGTGCGCCTGACGCAGGCTGGTCCTATGGCTGAGCAAGCCGGCCCTACGCTGATCACGTCCGTCCAGCGGGCCATGCGCCTGCTTGAGGTCGTCAGCGCGCACGAGAACGGCGCACCGGCGAAGCAGCTGGCGCGGGAGACGGGCCTGCCCCTGGCCACCGCCTATCACCTGCTGCGGACGCTGGTCCACGACGGATATGTGCGGAAGCTGGACGACGGCGGGTTCGTCCTCGGCGACAAGTTGCAGACGCTGAAGTCCACCGGCCGCGCCCAGGCACTGCTGAACCGGGTCCGGCCCACGCTCGCCGCGCTGCGGGACGAGCTCACGTCCGCCGCCTACCTCACCTTCTACGAGGACGGCGAGATCCGGGTCGCCGAGATCGTCGACGGCCCCGGGACGCCCCGCGTCGACCTCTGGGTGGGCTTCGAGGACGCGGGACACGCGACCGCGCTCGGCAAGTCCGTGCTGCGGGAGCTGGACGTCGAGGCCCGCAAGGACTACCTCTCCCGCCACCAGCTCGCCGACCTCACCCCGCGGACGGTCACCAGCCTGCCGGAACTGCTCCGGCGACTGGAGGCCGAGCCCATGGCCCCGGCCGTCACGGACCTCGAGGAGTACGCCCTCGGCACGGTCTGCGTCGCCGTCCCCGTCTACAGCGGGGACACGCTCGGATCCCTCGGTGTCTCCCTGCCGGTGAACCGCTTCTCCCGGCTGAAGGAGGTCCGGGAGCGGCTGCTCCCGACCGCGAGCCGGGTGACCCGGAGCCTCTCGCTCACTATCTGAAAATCCGCTCCTTGCCGGTGCCCCAGGTCACCCCTTTATCTGGATGAAACAGACATTTCAGGGGTGCGCTTCTCGGATTCGCGCCCCACGCACAGGTGAGGGACCCGGATACCGACATGAGCCATGAGCGTGACCTTGGTGCCGACCACCGGCCTGCCGGGCCGTCCAGAAGCCGAGTGGCCGGTGCCGGGGATTCGGCCCGCAGGCGCGCCCTCGCGCAGCTGGCCGCCGGTCTGCCCGTCCTGCCCGTCCTGCCCGTACTGGTCGTCACAGCCGTCCTGCTCGCCGACCTCGCCGACGGCGGCGCGGGGATGATCTGGCTGCCCCTGCTCGCCGCCGGGCCCGCCCTCGCGGCCACCACCAACGGGCCGCGAGGTGTCGTCTGCGTGGGCCTCCTCGCCGCGGTGCTCGGCGCGCTGCTCGGGGTCCGGGACGGCGTTCCGAGCCGTGAACTGGCCGCGGTGCTGTCGGCCCTGATGGCCGTCACGCTCGCCAGCGGCCTGGCCAGTGTCCTGCGCGGGCGCCGCGAACGGGTGCTCGCGGCCGTCCGCTCGGTCGCGGAGACCGCCCAGCACGCGCTGCTCAGGCCCGTACCGGCGAACGTCGGTCCCTTCCAGGTGGCCGTCCGCTACAGCGCCGCGGCGGCCGAGGCCCGCATCGGCGGGGACCTCTACGCGCTGATACCCACCCGGCACGGGGTGCGGCTGATCGTCGGCGATGTGCGCGGCAAGGGGCTGCCCGCCGTGGGGACGGCTGCGCTGGTTCTGGGCGTCTTCCGCGAGGCCGCCCATGACGAGCCCGACCTGCTCGCCGTGGTCGAGAGGATCGAGCGCAGCCTGACGCGCAATCTCGGCCACGACGACTTCGTCACCGCCGTGGTCGCCGGATACCCGCCGGGCGGTCATCTGGAGGTGGTGAACTGCGGGCACACGCCTCCGCTGCTGGTGAGCGCCTCGGGGAGCGTCACCCCGGTCGAGCCCGACCTGCCGTCCCCGCCCCTCGGGCTGCGCGCCCTGGCCGGCCACGCGCCCGGCCTCCAGGAGCTCCCGTTCGCCGACGGCGACCAGCTGCTGCTCTACACCGACGGTGTCACCGAGGCCCGCGACCACGGCCGGGCCTTCTATCCGCTCGCCGAAGGACTGGAGCGCCATGTCTCCCACGAGCCGGCCCACACCCTCGGCGCACTCCACGACGAACTGCTGGCCCATGTCGGAGGCCGGCTGCACGACGACGCGGCCCTGCTCCTGATCCGCAAGCCGGCCGCGTCCGAGGCAGGCGTCGCGGCGGCGATCGATTCCGGCAGCGCGGCTCACGCTCCGGCATGCGAGGCGGGGTGCCGCTGACGCTCGTCGCGTGACCGCAGTCGGCGTGCCCACCCACGGCCCCAGGTCCGGCCGGGCACTTCGACCCAACGGTGGGTCAGCAGGCACAGAGGCAGCAGCACGGCGAAGAACGCCACCTCCAGCGCGAGACTGTCCTGCCGCCGTCGGCCCATCGTGCTGTCGATCACCGCCAGCAGTACCGGATGCACCAGATAGACCGAGTAGCTGATCGTTCCCAAGGCCGTCAGCACCCGGGTTACGCGTCGGCGGCGCGACCACAGTCCCGCGCCGAAGGTGAGCACGGCCAGCAGGAACGCGACGATCCAGCCGCGTCGCGTGAAATGGTCACCGTCGCCGAACCCGTACGCACTCCCCACGGCACAGGCGACCACCAAGGCGGCAGCGACAGCCGCGTCGTGCCAGGTGCTCTGACCGTTCTCGGCACGGTGGACGGCGGTGCCGAGGAACATCACGGCGAGAATCACCAGGCCCTCCCACAGCGGGACCGTGCCGTTGAACAGGACCAGGGCGAGCGCCAGGCCCCCGCCCAGCACACCCCCGAACACCCGGAGCCCGGATGACCCGGCGCTCGCGCAACAGATGGCCACCGCCATGGCGATCGAGGCGAACGCGATCAGCGGTCCGGTGCCCACCAGGCCGGACAGAGCGGAGACCGGCAGCACGGCCCCTGCCGCCACGCTCATGGCGGCGAGCCCGGCCAGAGCGACGGACACCGCCGCCGACCGCTGGTGCAGCCGGACCGTGAACAGGGCGACGACCAGCAGGTAGAAGGACATCTCGTACGAGAGCGTCCACAGGACGAGCAGGAGACTGGGTGTCCCCAGCAACTCCTGAAGCATCGTGGCGTGGGCGACCGCCACGGTGACGACGCCCTGCCCGCCGAAGTCACGCAGCTCGACGATGCCTGTGAAGCCGAGGGCGAGAAGCGCGCTCACGACAGCCGCCCACAGCGGATACACGCGGAAGATCCGTCTGGCCCAGAACGTCCGGACACAGCCCCGGCGCTCCAGCGACGCGGGGATGATGTAGCCGCTCACCAGAAAGAACACCATGATGCCGTAGCGGCTGGTGTTGAACTCCGGCATCAGCTCCCGCCGGAGTTCCGGCATGAAGGTGTACGACGAGTGGTCGAACACCACGACGAGTGCGGCGATGCCGCGCAACGCGTCCAGCCAGCCCAAGCGCGACAGATGCGTCGGGGAGGCGGGGACGAGGGGTGGGGATTCCATGCGGCCGAGTTCAGCGGCTTGATCATTGTTCGGCAGTACGGTTCTGGCGGCCTGACAATGAGGCGGGCCGGAGGGGGTGCGGGGGTGGCGGGGCGTCATGAGGTGCCGGTGGATCCGGCGGCGGGACCGGTGCAGCGGTTCGCGTTCGAGTTACGCAAGCTGAGGGCGGAGGCGGACGGGATCACCTACCGGTCGCTGGCCCGGCGGGCGGGCTACTCGGTGACCACTCTGGCGCAGGCGGCAGGAGGCGAGCGGTTGCCGACGCTGCCGGTGGCCCTCGCCTACGCGGAGGCGTGCGGCGGAGACCCGGCCGAATGGGAGGCCCGGTGGAAGGAGGCGGTGGAGGAGTCCGCCGGTGACGGCTCCCGGGACGACGACGGATCCCTCGCGCCGTACCGGGGACTGGCACGGTTCGAGACCGGGGACAGCGGCCTGTTCTTCGGCCGGGAACAGCTCACCGCCGACCTGGTCGAGCTGTTGCGCCGACGGCGGTTCGCCGCGGTCTTCGGCCCCTCCGGCAGCGGCAAGTCCTCCCTGTTACGGGCCGGACTGATACCCGTGCTCCGGCACGCCCAGGAGCCGGACCTGCGCCCGGCCGCGATCCGGATCCTGACACCGGGCGAACGCCCCGCACGCAGCAACGCCGCCCTCCTCGCACCGGTGATTCCTCGCGACGGCGACGCCGGAGCGGACACGCTCGTGATCGTCGACCAGTTCGAGGAGGTCTTCACGCTCTGCCACGACCCGGCCGAACGCGCCCGCTTCATCGACCTGTTGCTGAGGGCCCGGCAGCCGGAGAGCCGCCTGCGGGTGCTGCTGGCGGTACGCGGCGACTTCTACGGCCGCTGCGCCGAGCACCGCGAGCTGGCCGACGCACTGCGCGATGCCAACCTCCTGGCCGGAGCGATGAGCCAGGCCGAACTGCGGGCCGCCGTCGTCAAACCGGCCAAGGCCGCCGGACTGACCGTCGAACGCGCCCTCACCGCCCGGCTGGTCGAGGAGGTCGCCGACGCGCCGGGTGGACTGCCGCTGCTGTCCCACGCGTTGCTGGAGACCTGGCGCCGCCGCCGTGGCAAGACACTGACCCTGGCGGGCTACGAGGCCGCCGGATGCCTGGACGGCGCGATCGCCCGGACCGCCGAGGAGGTCCACGGCCGGTTCACCGACGACCAGGCGGCTGCCGCCCGCCGGGTGCTGCTGCGCCTGGTCGCCCCCGGCGACGGCACCCCCGACACCCGCCGTCCCGTCGACCGCGCGGAACTGCCCGGCACCGCCCAGGTGGTCGACGCACTCGCCGGGGCGCGGCTGCTCACCCTGGACGGCGACACGGTCGAGATGGCCCACGAGGCCCTGATCACGGCCTGGCCCCGGTTGCGCGGGTGGATCGAGGCGGATCGCGAGCGTTTGCGTGTGCACCGAGACCTCACCGAAGCGGCCCACGCCTGGCAGGAACTGGGGCGAGAGGAGGGCGCGTTGTACCGGGGGAGCCGGCTCGCCGCCGCCCGGGAGCACTTCGGTGACGCACCGCGCGAGGAGCTGACCGAGCTGGAGCGTGCCTTCCTCGACGCGAGCGGTGTCCATGAGCGGAAGGGCCGTCGCCGGTACCGGATGGTGCTCACGGCGGTCACCACCGCGCTGTGCCTCGCGCTCGTCGCCGCGGGGCTTGCGGTGGGGCAGTGGCAGAGCGCGGTGAGCGCACAGCACGTGGCGCAGTCACGGCAGTTGGCCGCGCAGTCCGGGGCGCTGTTGGATACCGAACCCGATCTGGCGTCGCTGCTTGCTGTGCATGCGTACCGGATCAGTCCGACGCGGGAAGCGGCTGCCGCTCTGTATGACGCTGCGGCGTTGCCGCTGAGCGAGCGTCTGGTCGGTGGGAAGGAACCCGTGCGTTCCCTTACCGTCAGCACGGACGGACGTACCGTCGCCACCCACAGCAAAGACGGCAAGGTGCGGATCTGGGAACTGCCCGGGGGACGGCTCCGGCACACGCTCACTGTCCCTGGCTCCGGTGAAGTCGTGGCGCTCAGCGCCGAGGGACGCACCCTCGCAGTCGCGATCTCCGGTGACGTCGGCGCGGTGATCGGACTGTGGGATCCGGCCACCGGCAGGAGAATCCGTACCGTCACCGTCCCCGACGGTGCGGTATGGGCAACGGCGTTCAGCCCTGACGGGCGTACCGTGGCAGCCGCATCCTTGTCGGCCGTGCAGGTGTGGGACGTGGCCACCGGCCGCACGCGGCACAGCTTCTCCAGCGATGCCCCACGGACAGTCGCGTTCGGCCCCGACGGACACACTGTTGCCGCGGCAAGCTACAGCGGACAGGTGCGGGTGTGGGACGTGACCAACGGTCGCACCCGGACCGCCCACGAGAGCCCAATCGATGGATATGCCGTGGCTATCAGCCCTGACGGCCGGACCTACGCTGTAGTCCGCAGCGACAGGTCGGTGCAGTTGCGGGACGTAGCCACCGGCAGAGTCCGGCGCACCATCGATGACGGGCCCATCGGGGTGAACGAAGTGGCCTTCGCTCCGGACGGGCGCACAGTCGCGATCAGGGGCGGTGAAGACACGGTGCGACTGTGGGATATCGCGTCCGGCGCGACGCTGGGCACCGTGACCGCAGGTCACCGTGGACGGGGCCTGACGAACGTGGCCCTCAGTGTGGATGGCAGCACCCTGGTGACCAGTAGCAGCCGGGACCCCGCCATTCGTATCCACCGACTGTCTGCCGATCACCCGCACAGCACGCTGCCAGGCCATGCCGCCGCGTTCATCTCCGACCTCGCATTCAGTCCGGACGGACATACGGTGGCCACGGTTCGCCAAGCACCGCCCGGCCGTGGGGCGGTACAGCTGTGGGATACCAGGAGCGGAGATCGCGACGGCACACTGACGCTCGACACCGAACCGGCTCCCCGGGGAGAGCAGCTGCCGGACCTGGTTCACCGCTTCGGAGCTGTGGGGTTCAGCCGGGCCGGACGTGCCCTAGCCGCCCGGGCCACCAAGAACGAGGTGATCGAAGTCCGAGAGGTCACCACGGGCCGCCTTCTTCAAAGCCGCGCTCTGCGCAACATCGACACGGCGGTCTACAGTTCCGACGGGACACGGCTCGCCCTCGTAGGCCATGACGGATCCGTTCGGATCTGGCACCTTTCGACTGACGCACTACGCACCGTCTACTCAGGCCAGGACGAACCCGTCAGGACGCTGGCGTTCGCCCCGGACGGTCGCACACTCGCCGTCGCGCACATCAGGGCGGGCCACGAACAGGTCAAGCTGCTCGACGCCGCGACCGGCCGGACCCAGCGCACCATCAAGCCGAGCGCCGGGAACCTGGTGTCCCTCGCGTTCAGCCCGGACGGCCACAGCCTGGCCACCGCGAGCAGCGCCAAGGGGGCCGTGAAGACGTGGGACGCACGCACCGGTCAGCTCAAGGACAGCTTCAATGTCAGCGGTGAGGTGACGTCGCTGGCCTTCAGCCCAGATGGACGCACTCTGGCCGCGAGCAACGCCAGGGGAGTCCACCTGTGGGACCTCGCCACCAGCCAGATCAGAAGAACCCTGCCGACCCGCACGCAAGCAGGGGCGGTGAGGTTCAGCCCGGACGGCCACACCCTGGCCATCAGCGTGGGCCCCTCCGTCGAGCTGTGGAACATCGACTTGCCCGACCCGGCCCGCGCGATCCGCGACATCTGCGCGGCCATCGACACCACGCTCACCCCACTGGAACAGTCCCGCTATGTGCCCGACCAGTCCACTGAAACCGGCTGCCCGGCGGCCAAGCGATAGGACTTCACCGCAGATCCTTCACCCGCCGCAGCTTGCCGACCGACCGCTCCAGTGTCTCCGGTTCCACGATCTCCACGTCGACCGTGACACCGATGCCGTCCTTGACGCCACCCGCGATCGCGCGGGCGGCGGTCTCGCGCAAGTCGGCGGGCGTGCCCGGGCGGCTCTCGACGTGGACGGTCATGTGGTCCATGCGGCCGTGCCGGGTCAGCTGGATCTGGAAGTGTGGGGCGACGCCGGGCGTGCGCAGGACGATCTCCTCGATCTGGCTGGGGAAGACGTTCACCCCGCGCAGGATGATCATGTCGTCGCAGCGGCCGGTGATCTTCTGGATGCGGCGGAAGGCGGGCCGGGCCGTGCCGGGCAGCAGCCGGGTCAGGTCCCGGGTGCGGTAGCGGACGACCGGCAACGCCTCCTTGGTCAGGGACGTGAAGACCAGCTCACCCTCCTCGCCCTCGGGCAGCACCTCACCCGTCATCGGGTCGACGACCTCAGGGAGGAAATGGTCCTCCCAGACGTGCAGACCGTCCTTGGTCTCCACGCACTCCTGCGCGACCCCCGGGCCGATCACCTCGGACAGGCCGTATATGTCGACGGCGTGGATGTCCATGCGCTCCTCGATCTCGCGGCGCATCTCCTCCGTCCAGGGCTCGGCGCCGAAGATTCCGACCCTCAGCGAGGTGGAGCGCGGGTCGACGCCCTGTCGCTCGAACTCGTCGAGGAGCGTCAGCATGTAGGACGGCGTGACCATGATGATCTCGGGCTCGAAGTCCTGGATGATCTGCACCTGGCGTGCGGTCATGCCCCCGGAGGCCGGGATCACCAGACAGCCGGCGCGCTCCGCGCCGTAGTGCGCGCCGAGGCCTCCGGTGAACAGGCCGTACCCGTAGGAGATGTGCACCTTGTGGCCCGGGCGTCCGCCGGCGGCACGGATCGAGCGGGCGACGAGGTCCGCCCACATCGACACGTCGTTCTCCGTGTACCCGACGACCGTGGGGCGGCCCGTGGTGCCGCTGGAGGCGTGCACGCGGCTGACCTGGTCCATGGGGACGGCGAACATGCCGAACGGGTAGGTGTCGCGGAGATCGGCCTTGGTCGTGAAGGGGAACCGGGCCAGGTCCTCCAGCGAGCGGCAGTCCTCGGGCGTGACCCCGGCGGTGTCGAATTTCTTCCGGTACGTCTCGACGTTGTCGTACGCGTGCCGCAGACTCCGGCGCAGCCGGTCTAGCTGGAGCTCGCGCAGCTCCTCGCGGGTGAGGCGCTCGGCGTCGTCCAGCAGATCGTCGTCCCGCAGATCACGGGGGAGGGGCTCGCCGGTCATCGCGACTCCTTCGACGTCGTACTCGCGCTCGTACGCCGGAGCCACGAAGGTGACGTCGGCCCCGGCCGCGACGGTCACCGAGCCGTGGCTGTTGCAGTGGGTCACCTTTCGCACCACCTTGTCTACCGACCGAACATTCGGTTAGCTTCGGCGTTGCCAAGTAATCCCATCGCCTCCGGGCATGTCAAGGGTCGAGGGCTTACCAAGGGGCTCGCCCTGTCATATCATGGGCCGAACGAATGGTCGGTTGGGAAGTGGGACGGATGGATACGACACGCTCCAGCCCCGCGGAGGCGGACGGCGCCGAGCCGGTTCTCCAGCAGCACTTCGACGCGACGATCGCGCGGGACCAGCGGATCGAGCCGCGTGACTGGATGCCGGAGGGCTACCGCAAGACACTGATCCGTCAGATCGCGCAGCACGCGCACTCGGAGATCATCGGCATGCAGCCGGAGGGCGAGTGGATCACGCGCGCGCCGTCGCTGCGGCGCAAGGCCATTCTGTTCGCCAAGGTCCAGGACGAGGCCGGACACGGGCTGTATCTGTACTCGGCGGCGGAGACGCTGGGCGCGGACCGCGCGGATCTCACGGACCGGCTGATCGAGGGCCGCCAGAAGTACTCGTCGATCTTCAACTACCCCACGCTGAGCTTCGCGGACGTCGGGGTGATCGGCTGGTTCGTGGACGGTGCCGCGATCTGCAACCAGGTGCCGCTGTGCAGGTCGTCGTACGGACCGTACGCGCGCGCGATGGTGCGGATCTGCAAGGAGGAGTCGTTCCACCAGCGGCAGGGCTACGAGCTGCTGATGACGATGATGCGCGGCACCGCGGCCCAGCGGGAGATGGTGCAGGACGCGGTGGACCGCTGGTGGTGGCCGTCCCTGATGATGTTCGGTCCGCCCGACGACGCCTCGCCCAACTCCGCGCAGTCGATGGCCTGGAAGATCAAGCGGCACAGCAACGACGAACTGCGCCAGCGTTTCGTCGACATGACCGTCCCGCAGGCCGAGAAGCTCGGCGTGACGCTCCCGGACCCGGAGCTGCGCTGGAACGACGAGCGGGGACGCCACGACTTCGGCACCCCCGACTGGGACGAGCTGATGCGGGTCATCAAGGGCGACGGCCCGTGCAACGCCCAGCGGACGGAGCGACGCCGCACGGCCCACGAGGAGGGCACCTGGGTCCGCGAGGCGGCCACCGCCCACGCCGCCAAACAGGCGGCCCGCGCAGAGAAGGGAGCGGTGGCATGAGCGCCGCCGACAAGAAGGACTGGCCGCTGTACGAGGTGTTCGTGCGCGGCAAGCGCGGCCTGAACCACGTCCACGTGGGCTCGCTGCACGCCGCCGACGACCGTATGGCGCTCACCCACGCCCGCGACCTGTACACCCGGCGCAACGAGGGCGTGAGCATCTGGGTCGTGCGCTCGGAGCACATCGCCGCCTCCACCCGCGACGAGAAGGACCCCTTCTTCGCGCCCAGCGCCGACAAGGTCTACCGGCACCCGACCTTCTACGACATCCCTGACGACGTCCCGCACATCTGAAGGAGAGGGCATGAGTGACGACCACGTCTACATGACCCTCGCCGAGGGACACGAGGACGACACCCGCTGGGCCTACGGCACCGGCTTCGAGGACCCCTTGCACGGCGTGGACACGGCCGTGCCCGACGGCGTCGACACCGGTGAACTGGCCGCCCTCTGCGTCACCCTGGGCGACGACGCCCTGGTCTCGGCCCAGCGGCTCGCCGAGTGGACCACCCGGGCCCCCGAGCTGGAGGAGGAGGTGGCCCTGGCCAACATCGGCCTCGATCTGCTCGGCCAGGCCCGGCTGCTCTACGCCCGAGCGGGCCAGATCGACGGCACCGGCCGCGGCGAGGACGCCTACGCCTACTTCCGGGACGGTTGCGACTTCCGCAACGTGCGCCTGGCCGAACTGCCCAACGGCGACTTCGCGTTCTCGACCGTACGGCTGCTGGTGTTCGCGAGCTGGCGCCTCGCGTACTTCGAGCGGCTCACCGCCCACCCGGACCCGGTGCTCGCCGCGATCGCCGCCAAGGGCGTCAAGGAGCTTGCCTACCACCGGCAGTACGCGGCCGAGTGGGTGGTGCGCCTCGGCGACGGCACCGAGGAGTCGCACCGCCGGACGCGCAGGGCGCTGGAACAGGCGGCGCCCTACCTGGGCGAGTTGTTCACGGCGTACGACGTACGGGACGAGGTCGTCGCCGTCCTGCGCCAGGTCACCGAGACGGCCGGACTGCCCATGCCCGTCTACCGGCCGCTGCCCGGCTCGGGCCGCACCGGGGAACACACCGAGCATCTCGCCCCGCTGCTGGCCGAGTTGCAGGGCATCGCCCGCGCCCACCCGGAGGCGACATGGTGACGACGCTCCTGGACGCACGGCGGGCCCGGCGCATCGCCGAGCAGGTGCCCGACCCCGAGCTGCCCATGCTCACCCTGGCCGACCTCGGAGTGCTGCGCGACGTGTCCCTGACCCCGGACGGGACGGTGGTCGCGAGCCTGACCCCGACCTACTCGGGCTGCCCGGCGATGGCGGAGATGCGCGCCGGAGTGGCCGCCCGGCTCCGGGACGCGGGCTACGCGCGCGTGGAGATCCGCACCGTCCTGGACCCGCCGTGGACCAGCGACTGGATCACCCCGGACGGCCGGCGCAAGCTCGCCGAGCACGGCATCGCCCCGCCCGGGGCCGCGCCCGCGCGCACCACCGGCCCGGTCCCGCTCGTGCTGTCGCCGACCCGCCGCTCGGTGCCCTGCCCGCGCTGCGGTTTCCACGACACCGAGGAGACCTCCCGCTTTTCCGCCACGTCCTGCAAGTCCCTGTGGCGCTGCCTCGCCTGCCGCGAGCCGTTCGAGTACGTCAAGGAGATCTGATGGACGACCTGATGGAGCCGGCCCCCGTCCCGGCGGCACGCGCGCGGGCTCGCCGGCGTCCGGTCTTCCACCGACTGCGGGTCGCCGCCGTGCAGCCGCTGTGCGAGGACGCGGCGGCCGTCAGCTTCGACATCCCGGCCGAGCTGGCCGAGGAGTTCGCCTTCGAGCCCGGCCAGTCGCTCACGTTGCGGCGCGACATCGACGGCCGGGACGAGCGCCGCTCGTACTCGATCTGCTCACCCGCCGGCACCGCCCCGCGCATCGGCGTCCGGGTCGTACCGGGCGGCCTGTTCTCCTCCTGGCTGGTGCGCGACGTACGCCCCGGCGACACCGTCGAGGTGATGGCACCCACCGGCGCCTTCACGCCCGACCTCACCGCCCCCGGCCACCACGTCCTGATCGCGGCCGGTTCCGGCATCACGCCCATGGTCTCCATCGCCGAGTCCGTCCTGGCCGCCGACTCCCGCTCGACGGTCACCCTCCTCTACGGCAACCGCCGCACCGGTACCGTGATGTTCGCCGACGAACTGGCCGATCTGAAGGACCTCCACCCGACACGCTTCCAGCTCGCCCATGTCCTCTCCCGCGAGCCCCGCGAGGCCGAGGTGCTCTCCGGCCGCCTCGATGCCGACCGGCTGTCGGCCCTGGTCGACGCGCTGGTGGACGTGGACTTTGCCGACCACTGGTGGCTGTGCGGCCCGCACGGCATGGTCCGCGCCGCCCAGCAGGTCCTCACCGGCCTCGGCGTGCCCGCCGACCGGGTCCACCAGGAGCTGTTCTACGCCGACGACGAGCCCGTACGCGAGGTCCACCACGCCGAGACAGGCCCGACCGGCCCGGTCAGCCAGGTCACCGTCACCCTCGACGGCCGCTCCACCACCTCCGCCCTGCCCCGGGAGCGGAGCATCCTCGAAGGCGCCCAGCAGACCCGCCCGGACCTGCCGTTCGCCTGCAAGGGCGGCGTCTGCGGCACCTGCCGCGCCCTGGTCACCGACGGCAAGGCCGACATGCGGCGCAACTTCGCCCTCGAACCGGCCGAGGTCGACGCGGGCTACGTCCTCACCTGCCAGTCGTTCCCGGTCTCCGACGCGCTGACGGTGGACTTCGACACCTGAGTCACCGTTCGCCCGAACACTCCTCCGGCACAGCCATGGTCCCGACGACGACCGACTGGTACGAGGCGTCCGGCGAGGCGGCGATCATGTCCTGCTGCTCTCGCCTGGCCTCGGCCCGGGCCTGCTCGATGGAGTCGTGGATCTCCTGGCAGTCGTACGTGCCGGTCGGTGTGGCCTCCCGGGCCGGGGAGTTGGAATCGTCCGTGTAGGAAGCGGAGTTGAGCGCGGAGGTGGCGGCGAGCCCGGCCAGGCACGCACCCGCCCAGACGACGGCGATCCGCCGGCAGGTACTCAAGTGCAGGCCCTTCCACCGTGCCCGACTCTCATCGAACCCCCTCAACAGCTACCGCGGACGCCTTGGCAGAGGCATCCTTCACCCGGCGCGCAGGACGCGCAACGCCGTGAGGGCGACGTGGAGTTCGGTGCGTCGCTCCCCGGACTCGAGGTCGGAGTCGAGGAGGCGCTCGATGGTGCGCAGACGCTGGTACATGGTCTCCCGGGACAGGCCGCCGCGACGGGCCGCGGTGGTCTTGTTGCCGGCGGCGTCGAGGTAGTGGCCCAGCGTGGTGAGCAGGTCGGTGCCGTGCCGGGTGTCGTGGTCGATGAGCCGGCCGAGGCGGCGTTCCGTGTAGTCCTGGACGCGGGTGTCCTCGCGCAGGGCGTACAGCAGACGGCGCAGGTCGATGTCCGGCAGCTCGTGGAAGGAGCGGTCCGGGGGGAGGGGCTGGCCGGGCGGGGTGGCCTCTATGACTCGAGCCGCCTCCCGGAAGGAGCGTGCCGTGTCGGCGAGGTCCGCCACCTCGGAGCCGACGCCGACGATCGCCCCCGGGACCAGACCCAGCGCGGTGCGGCACAGCCGTTCCGCCATGGGGCGCCAGGGCCGGTCGGGGCGCAGGGCAGGCAGGATGCCGAGGCGGCCGGGGGCGAGCTCGCCGACGAGGGCCGGGATCCCAGCCGACCGCAGCTCGCCGTGCAGCCGGGCCTCCAGCTCGCCTCCCTCGGCACCCGGGCCCAGGTCGACGAGGATCGCCAGATAGCGGCTGTCCTCCGTGGGCAGGCCCAGCGCGGCACAGCGGGCGCGGGTGTCCTCGGGGGAGTGGTGGCGCTGCTCCGCCAGCTCCCGCAGGGCGGTGCGCTGGGCCGTGTGCTCCCAGGGCGTGGAGTGGATGAGCCGGGCGACCGTCAGGGCCATCGCCGTCCGCTCCAGGACGGTGATGTGCTCCGGCCCGAAGGCCGGGCCGTCGTCGGCCCCCTGGAGCATGGCCAGGCGGCCCCAGCGTTCGCCCTGGTAGGAGACGGGCACCGTGAGCCAGCCCTCCGGGCCACGCGCCTCGGTGTGGTCGCCGGGCTCGGTGGCCCGGGAGCGCTGTTCCCAGTCGCCGAGCGCCTCCTCCACCGTGCTCCCCGACGGCTCGCAGATCAGCGCCTGGTGCACCAGGTTCTCCAGGACGACCGTGCGGCCGCTCATCTCCGCCGCCGCCCGCACCACCTCCTCCGGTCCCGCGCCGCGCAGCGTGAGCGCGGTGAACGCCTCGTGGATCCGCTGCGTCCGGCGCATCGCGTCGGCCTGGCTGCCGAGGATGAGCGCGTGGACGACCTGGGTGACCTCCAGGAAGTTGACGTCCCGCGCGAGGGTGACCAGGGGCAGCCCCCGGGCGCGGCAGGCCTGGACGAGGGCGTCGGGCGGCCGGTGGTAGCGCCGTACCAGCTCGATGACCAGGGCGGCCGCTCCCACCTCCGTGAGTTCGTCGACGTACCGGCGGACTCCCGCCGCGTCGTCGGGCAGGGGCATGCCCGTGGTCAGGACCAGCTCGCCGCCCTTGAGGAACGAGGCCGGGTCCGTCAGCTCGGTGATGTGCACCCAGCGCACCGGCCGGTCAAGACCGCCCGGCCCGGTCACGACCTGGGGCTGCCCGGCGGCCAGGACGGGCAGGGCCAGCACGTCGGCGACGCTCGGCGGGTGTGGGTTCACGGTGGCTCCCTGCATGCCTGGTCACTCTGACAAGCCGCACTGACCTGCGCAAGAGCTGTCCACAGGAGGGACGGGCGGTGCCAGGGGGGTCCGGTGGTTGACACAACGTCCGAACAACGCGTTCCGGCTGGACAGATCACGCGTTGTCGTGCCCCGCGGCGGCCCGGATGCTCGGGGTTGTCGGACCAGTACCGCGGATCACCGCAAGCAGACCTCGACGTACGGCCGGGAGACGAACATGACCGCACTGTCGCCGCACCTTCGCCAGGCCACGCCCGTGGTGGCCGCCCGGGGCGAGGGCGTCCATCTCTACGGTGAGGACGGCCGCCGCTACCTCGACTTCACCGCCGGCATCGGCGTCACCAGCACCGGGCACTGCCACCCCAAGGTCGTGGCGGCGGCGCAGGAGCAGGTGGGCACGCTCATCCACGGCCAGTACACGACCGTCATGCACCAGCCGTTGCGCCGCCTCGTGGAGAAGCTGGGCGAGGTGCTGCCGGCCGGCCTGGACAGCCTGTTCTTCACCAACTCCGGCAGTGAGGCCGTCGAGTCGGCGCTGCGGCTGGCCCGCCAGGCCACCGGCCGTCCCAACGTCCTGGTCTGCCACGGCGGCTTCCACGGCCGTACGGTCGCCGCCGCCTCCATGACGACCTCCGGGATCCGCTTCCGGTCCGGGTTCTCCCCGCTGATGAGCGGAGTCGTCGTCACGCCGTTCCCGACGGCCTACCGCTACGGCTGGGACGAGGAGGCCGCCACCCGCTTCGCCCTCCAGGAACTCGACTACACCCTCCAGACGATCTCGTCGCCCGCCGACACGGCCGCGATCATCGTCGAGCCGGTGCTCGGCGAGGGCGGGTACGTGCCCGCGAACCGGGCCTTCCTCGAAGGGCTGCGGGAGCGGGCCGACCGGCACGGCTTCCTGCTGATCCTCGACGAGGTGCAGACCGGCGTCGGCCGCACCGGACGCTTCTGGGGCCACGACCACTTCGGCGTCACCCCCGACATCCTCGTCACCGCCAAGGGAATCGCCAGCGGCTTCCCGATCTCCGGCATCGCCGCCTCCGAGGAACTGATGGCCAAGGCCTGGCCCGGCTCGCAGGGCGGCACCTACGGCGCCAACGCCGTCGCCTGCGCCGCGGCCTGCGCCACCCTCGACGTCGTACGCGACGAGAAGCTCGTCGAGAACGCCGAGGCCATGGGCCAGCGGCTGCGCCAGGGGCTGGAGGCCGTGGCCGAGCGCACCCCGGGCATCGGCGACGTCCGCGGCCTCGGCCTCATGCTCGCCAGCGAGTTCGTCACCGAGGACGGCAGCCCCGACCCCGAGACCGCCGCCCGCGTCCAGCGCGCCGCCGTCGACGAGGGACTGCTCCTGCTGCTGTGCGGCGCCTGGAACCAGGTGGTCCGGATGATCCCGGCGCTCGTCATCGACGAGGCGGGCGTGGACGAGGGCCTGCGGGCCTGGACCAAGGCGGTCGAGGCCGGCACCTCGGGAGCCGGCGACCGATGACCACCGCCACCCGCGACCTGGCGGGTCTGACGGCCCGAATCGCCGAGATCGCGCCCGGTCTGCGGGTGGAGACCGGCCCGGGGGCGACGGGCCCCTACGCCTACGACGCCTCCAACTACCGGGTACTTCCCTGGGCCGTGGCCTTCCCGCGCACCGCCGACGACGTGGTCGCGGTGCTGCGGGCCTGCCGGGAGACCGGCGTCCCGGTCACGGCCCGGGGCGGCGGCACCAGCATGGCGGGCAACGCCGTCGGACTCGGGGTCGTCCTGGACTTCTCCCGGTACATGAACCGGATCCTGGACATCGACCCCGAGGCCCGCACCGCACGCGTCGAGACCGGCGTCGTCCTCGACACGCTGCGCGCCGCGACCGCCCCGCACGGGCTCGACTTCGGCCCCGACCCGTCCTCGCACAGCCGCTGCACCCTCGGCGGCATGATCGGCAACGACGCGTGCGGCAACCGGTCGGTGCGCGACGGGCGGACCAGCGGCCATGTCGAGGCCCTGGAGATCGTGACGGCCGACGGCGTGCGGGCCGTCGCCGACCGCACCGGCCTGCACCCCGTCGATCCCCGCGACACCGGAACCATCGCCCGGCTCGAATCCGACCTCCGGAAGCTGATCGCCGACAACCTGGAGCCGATCCGTACCGAACTGGGCCGGATCCCGCGCCAGGTCTCCGGCTACCAGCTGCACCGCCTGCTGCCGGAGAACGGCTTCGACATGGCCCGGGCCCTGGTGGGCACCGAAGGCACCTGTGCGGTCGTCACCGCCGCGACGGTCCGCCTGGTGGCGACCGCACAGGCCTCGGCGCTGCTCACCCTCGGCTACCACGACGTCGTCGACGCGGCCGAGGACGTGCCGGAGATCCTGCGCTTCTCGCCCAGCGCGGTGGAGGGCATGGACGAGGCGATCGTCGCCACCATGCGCGCCCGCCGCGGCCCGGACTCCGTCACCGGCCTGCCCGAGGGCCGAGCCTGGCTCTACGTCGAACTCGAGGGCGAGGACCAGGCCGCGGTCGACGCACGTGCCGCCGAGCTGCTCGACGTGCTGAAGGCACAGGGCCGGCTGACCGGCGGGCGGGTCGTCGAGAGCGCGGCCGAGCGCCGCTCGCTGTGGCGGGTCCGCGAGGACGGGGCCGGGCTGGCCGCCCGGCTGGTGGACGGTGGGGAGTCCTGGCCCGGCTGGGAGGACGCGGCCGTCGCCCCCGAGAACCTCGCCGCCTATCTGCGCGACTTCCGCAAGCTCCTGGCCTCGCACGGGCTGACCGGTGTGCTGTACGGGCACTTCGGCGCGGGCTGTGTGCATGTGCGCATCGACTTCGACCTGGTCAGTGACGAGGGCCGGGCGGTGATGCGGCGGTTCCTCTCCGAGGCGGCCACCCTGGTCGTCTCGCACGGCGGCACCCTGTCGGGCGAGCACGGCGACGGACGGGCCCGCAGCGAACTGCTGGAGGTCATGTACAGCCACCGCATGATCAGCGCCTTCGCCGCCTTCAAGCGGATCTTCGACCCGGACGGACTGCTCAACCCCGGGGTCATCGTCGAGCCGACGCCCCTGGACGCCGACCTCGCCCTGCGTGAACTCCCGCTCGTGGACACGTCGTTCACCTTCCCGCACGACACGGACGGCTTCACGGGCGCGGTCCGCCGCTGTGTCGGCATCGGCCGCTGCCGCAGCGACTCCGGTGGGGTGATGTGCCCGAGCTACCTGGCCACGGGGGAGGAGAACGACTCCACCCGCGGCCGGGCCCGCATGCTCCAGGAGATGGTGCGCGGCGAGGCGGTGACAGACGGCTGGCGCTCGACCGAGGTCAAGGACGCCCTCGATCTGTGTCTGTCCTGCAAGGCCTGCTCCAGCGACTGTCCGGTGGGCGTCGACATGGCGACCTACAAGGCGGAGTTCCTGCACCAGCACTACAAGGGCAGGCTCAGGCCCCGCTCCCACTACTCGCTCGGCTGGCTGCCCAGGACCTCCGCACTCGCCGGATACGCGGCCCGACCGGTCAACGCCCTGCTGCGTGGACCGCTCGGCAGGCTCCTCGCCCGCCTCGGCGGCGTGACCACCGCACGCAGGATCCCGGCCTTCGCCTCCCGCCGCGCCCTGAGGAAGACCCTGCGCGCGGCGAGGACTCTGAGCACGGCGAAGACCCCGGGGCCGGCGAAGGCCCTGCTCTTCGTCGACAGCTTCACCCGGGCCTTCCGCCCCCAGGTCGCGGGAGCGGTGAGCCGTGTGCTCGCCGAAGCCGGCGTTTCCTGCACCCCGCGGGACGGCCTGTGCTGCGGACTGACCTGGGTCAGCACCGGCCAGCTGTCCGTGGCCCGCAGGGTCATGGCCCGTACGGTCGCCGCCCTCGACGACGGCGACGAACGGCCGATCATCGTGGCCGAGCCCAGCTGCGCCGCCGCCCTCAAACGCGATGTGCCCGAACTCCTCGGCACCGAGGCCGCCCAGCGCGTCGCCGACCGCGTCCACACCTTCACCGGTGCCCTCACCGACCTCGCCGACCAGGACTGGACCCCGCCGCCGCTGCCCGGGGACGTCGTCCTGCAGACCCACTGCCACGAGTACGCCACCTTCAAGGGGCGCCGCCCCGCCGACCTGCTGCGCCGTCTCGGCGTCCGCACGGTCGACGAGGCCGAGGGCTGCTGCGGACTCGCCGGGAACTTCGGCTTCGAGGCGGAGCACTACGACACCTCGATGGCCGTGGCGGACCTGGCCCTCAAGCCCCGCCTCGAGGCCCTCGACGGACGGCCCGTCGTCGCCGACGGCTTCAGCTGCGCCACCCAGATCGACCATCTCGCCGGTGACCGGGGCGTCCGCGCCCTGCACCTCGCGGAACTCCTCGACCCCTGCGCCGACCGACCAGGAGAGACATCATGACCGAGCTACTGAACCAGTTGTTCATCGGCGGTGCCTGGGTGGACGCCGCGGACGGCGCCACCCTGCCCGTCGACGACCCCGCCACCGGCGAGATCATCGGCCATGTCGCCGACGCGGGCGCCAAGGACGCCAGGCTCGCGGAGGAGGCTGCCGTCCAGGCCCAGGCCGAATGGGCCCGTACGGCACCCCGGGCGCGCAGCGAGATCCTGCGCCGCGCGCACGAGCTCATCCTCGAACGAACCGACGAACTCGCCCGCCTGATGACCTCCGAGATGGGCAAGCCGCTCGCCGAGGCCAGGGGAGAGGTGGCCTACGCCGCCGAGTTCTTCCGCTGGTTCTCCGAGGAGGCCGTGCGGATCGACGGGGGGTGCGGCACGCTGCCCGACGGCCGCAACCGCATGCTGCTCTCCCGCCGCCCGGTCGGCCCCTGTCTGCTGATCACGCCGTGGAACTTCCCGCTGGCCATGGGCACCCGCAAGATCGGCCCGGCGATCGCGGCGGGCTGCACGATGATCCTCAAGCCGGCCCCGCAGACCCCGCTGTCCAGCCTCGCCCTCGCAGGGATCCTGAAGGAGGCCGGGCTGCCCGACGGCGTGCTGAACGTCGTCACCACCTCCCGCGCCTCAGAGGTCTGCGAACCCCTGCTGCGCGGCGGCCGGATCCGCAAGCTGTCCTTCACCGGCTCGACGGCCGTCGGCAGGCTGCTGCTCGCGCAGTGCGCCGACACCGTCGTACGGACGTCGATGGAGCTGGGCGGCAACGCGCCCTTCATCGTCTTCGACGACGCCGACCTGGACGTGGCCGTCGACGGCGCGATGGTCGCCAAGATGCGCAACATGGGTGAGGCCTGCACCGCGGCGAACCGCTTTTTCGTCCACCGGTCGGTCGCCGACGAGTTCGGACGGCGGCTCGCCGGGCGGATGGGCGCGCTCGAGGTCGGCCCCGGCACCCGCGACGGCGTGGACGTCGGCCCGCTGATCGACACCGCCGGGCGCGCCAAGGTCGAGGAACTGGTCGCCGACGCGGTGGAGCGCGGCGCCCAGGTGCTGGTCGGCGGCCGTACGCCCGAGGGGCCCGGCTGCTTCTACCCGCCGACCGTGCTCGCGGACGTCTCCCCCGAGAGCCGCCTGATGGACACGGAGATCTTCGGCCCGGTCGCCGCGATCCTCACCTTCGACGACGAGGACGAGGTCCTGCGCCGGGCCAACGACACGCCCTGGGGTCTCGTCGGCTACGTCTTCACCGAGGGGCTCGACCGAGGCCTGCGCGTCAGCGAGGGCCTGGAGGTGGGCATGGTGGGCCTGAACACCGGGCTCGTCTCCAACCCGGCCGCGCCCTTCGGCGGGGTCAAGCAGTCCGGTCTCGGCCGCGAGGGCGGCCGGGTCGGCATCGACGAGTTCCTGGAGTACCAGTACATCGCGGTGCCCGTGCGGTGAGGGCGTGTCCGCCCGGCGCGTCCGGGCGCCTGACTCCGTGACGTGCCACGCCCTCTGGTGTCTGTCGTCACCAGAGGGCGTCCCGTGTGTCCCGGGCCGTTACGCGCCCAGGCGGCGCTCGGTGATCTCCTTCGCCGTGTCGGAGACCAGACGGCCCCACTCGGGCAGCCGTGCCTCGTCGTAGCGCGAGTCGGGCAGGGAGACGGCCACGGAGGCGAGCGGGGTGCCGTCCTCGTCGAGGACGGGCGCGGCGATCGCGCAGACGTCAGGGCGGTACTGGTTGCGGTTGAGCGCGTAGCCGTCGGCGCGCACCCGCTTCAGCTCGGCGCGCAGTTCGGCCGGATCGACGAGCGTCGCGTCGCTGTAGCTCTCCAGCCCGCGCTCCACCAGCTCCTCGACGTCGGCGCGCGGCAGATGGGCCAGGACCGTGCGGCCCGTCGCGGTGGCGTGCAGCGGCGAGGTGTCGCCGATCGCGTGGAACGTCCGCACGGCGTGGTGGCAGTCCACCCGGTCCACGACGACCATGCACTGCAGCGCGTCCGGCACCGACAGGTGGATCGTCTCGTTCAGCGCGTCCCGGAGCCGGATCATGGGCTCCCGCGCGGCCGCGAACAGGCTCGATCCCTGAAGCGCCGCCGGCCGCACGGCGAGCACACGCGCGCCGATCTCCCAGCGCGTGGTGTCCTTGCGGTTCGCCCGCAGCCACCCGGCCTCGTTCAGAGTGACCAGCGTGCGCTGCACGGTCGACTTGGGCAGCCCGAAGAGCTTGGTCAGTTCCCCCACCGTCACCGGCTGGTGCTGCGCTACCGCCTCCAGGATTCGCAAAGACCTGGTCACGCTCTTCATTTCCATCTGATTTCCCCCGTTAACTCGCGGAATCCCTGGCGTACACCCCTTGACTCCCCTCCTCGCCACTGCCATTCTCGTGCCAGATTCTAGCACACCGTTCCACAATGTGGCACAGCAGGTAGCGAAGAAGCAGCCTGAAGCCCCCTCCCCCGGACAGTGCGAGCCATGGCCCTTCGGTCCATCGCCTACGCCGTCCCTTCCGGAATTCCAGAGTCCGCATACCGGGCGTACAGCATCCGCGCACCGGGAGACGAAAGGAACCCCTCGTGTCTGCCAAGAAGCGCGTCGCCGTCGTCGGCGTCGGAACGATGGGCGCTCAGGCCGCCTGGCGCCTGGCCGCCCGCGGAGCCGAGGTCGTCGGCTACGACCGTTTCGCCCCGGGCCACGACCGCAGTGCCGCCGGCGGCGAGACCCGGATCTTCCGCAGCGCCCACTTCGAGGACTCCCGCTATGTGCCGCTGCTCCAGCACGCCGACACCCTGTGGGAGACGCTCCAGCAGGAGACCGGCCGCGAGCTGCGGCGCCTGACCGGATGCCTGCTGATGGGGCCCACCGCGCACCAGCAGATGGCGACCGTCCTCCAGTCGATCGCCGAGCACGGCCTCGACCACGAGGTGCTCGACACCGACGGGCTCGCCAAGCGCTTCCCGCAGTTCCGGATCGAGGACGGCGACGCCACCGTGCTCGACCGGCGCGCGGGCTTCATCCGGCCCGAGCTGACCGTCCAGACCGCCGCCCGCCGCGCCGAGGAACTCGGCGCCCGCATCCACCGCTACACCACCGTCCGCGAGATCGTGCCCACCGGCAGCGGCGTGGAGATCCGCACCGACACCGGCGGCGAGCGGTTCGACGCGGCCGTGATCAGCCCCGGCCCGTGGGTGAACGACCTGCTGCCCGACCTGCCGTGGGAGGTGGACGTCCGCCGCCTGCTCAGCGCCTGGTACGTGCCCACCACCGACGCCTGGTTCGGCGAGGAGCGCCCGGCGTTCATCCGCACCGCCCCCACCCACTGCTACGGACTGCCCTCCCCGGACGGCGTCTCCGTGAAGCTGGGCCTGTCCCGCGCCCTGCACCGCCCGGCCGGCGACCCGAACCGCCTCGACCGCACGGTGGCGCCCGAAGAGCTGGAGATCTTCACGGAGCTGATGGGCCGCTACATGCCGGACCTGAACCCCGACCCGGTCCGCCTCTCCGTCTACATGGAGGGCTACACCGAGAGCAGCCGCCCGCTCGTCGGCCCCCTGCCCGGCGCGGAGAACGTCGTCCTGCTTGCCGGATTCTCCGGCCACGGCTTCAAGCTCTCGCCCGCCTTCGGCGACATCGCGGCGGACCTGGCGCTGGACGGCGCCTCGCCGCAGCCCATCGACTTCCTCTCCACCCAGGACCGCACGGAGGCCTGACGACCATGACCGAGCAACCGACCGTGGGCACGCTGACCGTCGGGTCCCTGAGTGCCGAACCCGGCACCAAGACCCGCGGCACCGTCCCCGCCGACCTCGGCACCCTCACCGTCGACATCCCGCTGACCCTGGTCAACGGCGCCCGGCCCGGTCCCCGGGTCGTCATCACGGCCGGCGTGCACGGCGGCGAGTTCACCGGCATCGACGCCGCCACCCGGCTCGCGGCCCTGCTGGAGCCCGGCGAGGTGCGCGGCCAGATCGTCCTCTGCCCGGTCGCCAATCCACCTGCCGTGTACCAGGGCCGGCTCGGCGTCTCCCCGCTCGACGGCGTCAACATCAACCGCGTCTTCCCCGGTGACCCCGAGGGCGGCCCCACGGAGCGCCTCGCGGCCTGGCTCTTCGCACAGCTGCTGGACGGCGCCGAGGCCTACATCGACCTGCACTCCGGCGGCATCGACGAGGTCCTGCGCGACTTCGTCGGCTACCGCCTCACCGGGACCCCCGAACTCGACGCCAGGACCGCCGACATGGCCCGCTCGGCCGGTATCGAGGACGTCATCCTCGGGCTGAACGCCGACGGCGGCAACAGCCACGCGGCCGCCGCCCGTCAGGGCATCCCGGCGATTCTCGTCGAGACGGGCCAGCTCGGTGAGCGGGACCCGGGCGTCGCCCGGCGCCTGGTCGACGGCTTGTACGGGGTGCTGGCTCGGCTGGGTGTCCTGGAGTCAGAGACCCGGAACAGCACCGCCGTCCGCGAGTGGCTCTGGGTCGCGGGCGTCACGTCCGACGCCACCGGCCTCTGGTACCCCGAGTTCTCCCTCGGCGACGACGTGACCGAGGGCCAGGTCATCGGCCATGTCATCGACCCGGCCGACGGCCGGGAGCACAAGATCCACACCCCGGCCTCCGGACGCGTCTTCTACGGGATGCACGCACTGACCGTCGCCCCCGGCACCGAACTCGCCGCCATCGCCGCACCCGCTCCCCGGGACCCGGCCCCCTGACCCCACCTCCCTCGACGTACCCCCGCACTCCACAGATCCGCACTCCACAGATCGAGACCCCGCAGCACGCCTCACCCCCACGCTCCCCTTTTCCGAACAGCACATCCAGGAGGCCCCCGTGCAGAATCGACTTGCGGCTCCGCCGCGTGGCACCCGGATCGACCGCAGAGTGTTCCTGCGCGGCGTCGGCTCGGTCGCCGCAGGCATCGCCGCCGCCGGCACGCTCAGCGCCTGCGGCACCGGCACCAGCCGTTCCGTCGGCAGCGGCGGCAAGAGCTCCAAGACGCTCGTCGTCCGCAACAGCGGCGGTTCCTACGGCGACGCCAACCAGCAGGCGATCTACGAGCCGTTCACCAAGGAGACCGGCATCCAGGTCAAGGTGGTGAACATCGAGTACGCCCAGATGCTCGCCCAGATCAAGCAGGGCCGCCCCGAGTTCGACGTCATCGACGACTCGATGGCCGACTTCGTGCTCTTCCAGCAGGAGGGCGCCACCGAGGCCCTGGACTACGACCGGCTGAAGAACTTCAAGAAGGCCGGCGTCGCGAAGAACCTCGTCACGTCCAACGCCGTCGGCAAGAACTACTGGGCCAGCGTGATGGCGTACCGCACGGACGCCTTCGGCAAGAGCAAGCCTTCCTCCTGGGCCGACTTCTGGGACACCAAGGCCTTCCCCGGCAACCGCGCCCTCCAGGCCCTGGACGCCGACCTGCCCGAGCTGGAGTTCGCCCTCCTCGCCGACGGCGTGCCCCTCGACAAGCTCTACCCGCTCGACGTCGACCGTGCCTTCAAGGTCCTCGGCGAGATCAAGCCCCACGTCCGGAAGTTCTGGGACACCGGTGCCCTGCCCGGCGTGCTGCTGGGCCGCAAGGAGGTCGACGCCTCCAGCGTCTGGCACGGCCGTCTGGACGCCCTGATCAAGGGCGGCGCACCGCTCGCCTACCAGTGGAACGGCGCCCGCCGCCAGAGCAACGGGCTCGGCATCCCCAAGGGAGCCGCCAACCTCGACGCCGCCTACCGGCTCGTCGACTTCTCGCTGCGCCCCGAGGTGCAGGCCGCCTACGCCGAGATCTACCCCATGGCCCCCTCGGTGCCCGCCGCCTACAAGAAGCTCAAGCCCGCCACGGCCGCCAACCTGGGCAGCTCGCCCGAGCACCTGAAGAGCGGCTTCGACCTGGACGTCGAGTGGTGGATCAAGAACCAGGACGCCGTGTCCAAGCGCTGGCAGGAGTGGACGCATGCCTGATCTGAACGTGATGCCCGAACCCTCGCTCGCCGCCCCGTCGATGCCGGCCGGCACCGGAAAACCCCTGTCCGTCACGCGACTTCGCAAGACCTACGGTGGCGTCACCGCCGTCGACGAGGTCTCCATGGAGATCGCGGCGGGGGAGTTCGTCACCTTCCTCGGAGCGTCCGGCTCCGGCAAGACCACCACCCTGATGATGATCGCCGGGTTCTGCGAGCCCGACTCCGGCAGCATCGTCGTAGGCGGCCGGGACGTCACCCGCCTCGCCCCGCAGAAGCGCGGACTGGGCTTCGTCTTCCAGCAGTACCTGCTCTTCCCGCACATGACGGTGTGGGACAACGTCGCCTTCCCGCTGACCCTGCGGGGTGTGTCCAAGGCGGACCAGCGCCGCCGGGTCGGCGAGACCCTGGAGATGGCTGGGCTGTCCGCCATGGCCCGCCGCAGGCCGCGCGAACTCTCCGGAGGCCAGCAACAGCGCGTCGCGCTGTGCCGGGCCCTGGTCTACCGGCCTCCGGTCATCCTGATGGACGAACCACTGGGCGCCCTCGACAAGAAGCTGCGCGACCAGCTCCAGACCGAGATCAAGCGCATCCAGCAAGAACTCGGCCTGACCGTCATCTATGTGACGCACGATCAGGAAGAGGCCCTGGTCCTCTCCGACCGCATCGCGGTCATGCGGGACGGGCGGATCGACCAGTTCGACACCCCCCAGGAGCTCTTCGAACGCCCCCGCACCCCGTTCGTCGCCGACTTCCTCGGCGCCGCCAACTTCCTCCCGGGCCACCTGGAGGCGCAGACGGGGGAGCGCACCACCGTCCGGCTCGACTCGGGCGGCCTGATCACGGCCCGTCCGCAGGCCGTCCCGGACGGAGCACGGGTGCGTGCCGCGGTCCAGCCCGGCCGGCTCGTCCTGTGCCCGCCTGACCAGGGGTTCTGTACCGGGACCGTCGAGACGGTCACCTACGTCGGGACCCTCGTACGCGTCACCGTCCGTCCCATGGGCGGCGCCGGCACCGAACTCGTACGGCTCGAACTGCCCGCCGGACGCGCCCCCTCCTTCGGCGAGCGCGTCGGCCTCACCGCGGACCCCGCGAACGTCAGCGTCTTCCCCGACACGGAAAGCGGGGGTTGAGGACGTGGCCGTACTCGCTCCGGCATCCCGCCCCGCCGCCCCGGTGCCCCGCAGGAAACGACCGGCCCGTCTGCTCTCCGACCGCCGTACCCGCTTCGGACTGCTCAACGCCGCGCCCGTCGTCCTCTACCTGCTGATCCTCTTCGTCTATCCGATCTTCAGCACCCTGATGCTGAGCATCGAGGACCAGGCCGGCGGCTTCACCCTCCACTGGTACGCCGACGCCTTCCGCGGCGCCAACCTGGAGATCCTGCTCACCACCCTGCGGATCTCCGCCGAGACCTCACTGATCAGCCTGGTCGTCGGTTTCGTGCTGGCCTCCGCGATCTGCCGGCTCAAGCCCCTGTGGGCGGGCCTCGCGATGCTCGTGGTGGTCGTCCCGCACTTCATCAGTGCCCTGGTGCGCACCTACGGCTGGATCATCCTGCTCGGTGACAACGGCGTGGTGAACAACGCCCTGACCGACACGCGCTTCCCCGGCGCCCCCTTCCAGTTGCTCTACAACGAGATCGGCGTCGTCATCGGCACCACCGCCGTGATGCTGCCGTACACCGTGCTGCTGCTGTACGCCGTCATGAAGGGCATCGACCGCCGGCTCCTGGCCGCCGCGGCGAGCCTGGGCGCCGGGAAGATCACCATCTTCCGCCGCGTCTACGTGCCCCTGGTGGCACCCGGCCTGGTCAACGCCGGAGTCCTGTGCTTCATCCTCTGCCTCGGCTACTACCTGACACCCGCCCTGATGGGCGGCGAGAAGCAGACCATGGTCGCCTCGCTCATCGACGAGCAGGTCATGAAGCAGAACCAGTGGAACGGCGCCTCGGCGCTCGGCATCATCCTGCTGCTCTTCACCTTCGCCGGGCTGATCCTGCTGCGGCTGCTGAAGTCGGCGGGCGAGGCCTACCGGAACCGGGGGACGGCGTCATGATCGAGCTGCGCGCCACCCTGGCCGGACGCATCGCCCTGGCCGTCCTGTCCACCCTGATCCTGCTGTTCCTGGCCATGCCGATCATCGTCATCGTCGTCACCTCCTTCGGCAAGGACGCCTTCGGCTCCTTCCCGCCGGAGGCCTGGACCCTCGGCTGGTACGAGCAGTTGTTCGCCGACGGCAGCAAGTGGCCGGCCGCGCTCTCGCTGAGCGTCCTGGTCGCCTCCCTGACCACCGTCTTCTCCCTCGTCCTCGGCATCACGGCGGCCACCGCCCTGGTCCGCAGCGAGCTGCCCCTGCGCTCCGCGGTCTACGGCCTGGTCCTCGCCCCGCTGGTGATCCCCCAAGTGGTCATCGCCCTCGGCCTGTTCCTGCTCTTCGAACCGGCCGCGATGCTCGGCAGCCCGATCGCCATCGCCTTCGGCCACACCGTGCTGGCCTCGCCCATCGCCGTGATGATCCTCATGGCCACGCTGAAGGGCATCGACGAACGCCTGGAGGACGCGGCCGCCAGCATGGGCGCGAGCCGGCTGACCGTCTGGCGCCGCATCACCTTCCCGCTCGCCGCGCCGGGCATGATCGCCGCTGCGATCTTCTCCTTCATCACCAGCTTCGACGAGTTCTTCATCTCGCAGTTCCTGTCCTCCGTGGACACCGTGACGCTGCCCGTCCAGGTGTTCAACGTCCTCCAGTACAACGTCGACCCGTCGGTGACCGCCATCAGCGCGATCCTCATCGCGGTCGCCGTCGTCGCCCTCGCCCTGGTCGCCGCCGTGCGACGGCTGGGCGGCCCGGGCAAGCAGGCGGGCCTGCTGCCCACGGAATCCGCCGTGAGCCTCCCCGCCGGAAGTGAGACCCGATGACCATCAGCACCCAGGCCCCGGCCGGCGAACTCTCCGCCACCGCGGCCAGACACCTCCTCCTCAACATGACCCCCAACGGCTCCCTCGGCCGCTCCGGCGAGAACCTCTTCGTCGTCCGGCGCGGCGAGGGCCCCTACGTCGACGACGCGGACGGCAAGCGCTACATCGACGGCCTCTCCGGCCTGTACTGCTGCCAGCTCGGCTACTCCTACGCCCCCGAGTTCGCCGAGGCCGCCGACCGCCAGCTGCGCGAGCTGTGCTTCAGCCCCCTGTGGTCCTCCTCCGCGCACCCCACGGCCATCGAGCTGTCCGAGCGCCTCGCGCGCATCGCCCCCGTCGACATCGAGCACACCTTCTTCTCCGGCGGCGGCGCCGAGGCCGTCGAGACCGCCTGGAAGATCGCCCGCCGCTACCACGCCCTGCGCGGCGAAACGGGCCGCACCAAGGCCATCGCCCGCCGCGGCGCCTACCACGGCCTGACCCTCGGCGCCCTGTCGCTCACCGACGACCCCGGGCTGCGGGAACCGTACGGGCCGGGCGCGATCGAGACCCGGTTCGTGTCCAACACCAACCGCTTCGGCCTCGCCCCCGAGGCCCCCGAGTGCGCGGACGACGAGACGTTCACCGCCCGCCTGCTCGCCGAGCTGGAGGCCGCGATCGTGGCCGAGGGCCCGGACACCGTCGCCATGCTGATCGCCGAGCCGGTGCAGAACCGCGGCGGCTGCATCACCCCGCCCGAGGGCTACTGGCCGGGCCTGCGCGCCCTGGCCGACCGGTACGGGTTCCTGCTCGTGGCCGACGAGGTCATCACGGCCTTCGGACGGCTGGGGGAGTGGTTCGGCGGCGACCTGTACGGGGCCCGCCCCGACATCGTCACCGTCGCCAAGGGCATCACCGCCGGCTACGCCCCCATGGGAGCGACGCTCGTCAGCAACCGTGTCACCGAGGTCATCAACCGGCCCGGCGCGGTCCTCAACCACGGCTACACCTTCGCCGGCCACCCGCTGAGCGCGGCCATCGCCCTGCGCAGCCTGGAGATCATGGAGCGGGACCGGATCCTGGACAACGTCCGCGGCCACCAGGCGCATCTGGCCCGGCGCATGGACTCCCTGGCCGAGCTGCCGATCGTCGGCGACGTCCGCGGCGCCGGCTTCTTCTACGCCGTCGAACTCACCGGCGACCTCGACGACGGCGGCTTCAGCGACACCGCCCGCACCGCACTCGTCGCCGACCTGATCCCGCGCCGGCTGCGCGAGGCCGGGCTGCTCGCCCGCGTCTACAACCGCGCCGCCCCACTGGTCCAGATCGCGCCCCCGCTGATCAGCGACCGCGAACTCCTGGACCGTGTCGCCGACATCATCGCGGCCACCCTCGACGAGGCCTCCGCCCGCCTCTGACACACGTTCTGGATCTGACACACGTTCTGGAAAGGAACCCCCATGTACTCCATCGGCCCCCTGACCGTCGCCCCCGGCGAGCGCGCCCAGGGTCTGATCCCCGTCGGCACCAGCACCTACGGCGTGGAGCTCGGTATCCCGCTGATCGTCGTCAACGGCACCGAGGACGGACCGGTCCTGTGCGTGGACGCCGGTGTGCACGGCGACGAGTACGACGGCCAGGAGGCCATCCGCCGCGTCCTCGCCGAGATCGACCCGGTGGGTCTGCGCGGCACCCTCGTCGGCATCCCCTGCATGAACACCCCCGCCTTCGAGGCGGCGGCCCGCACCAGCGGCCTGGACCATCTCAACCTCAACCGCATCTTCCCCGGCGACGCGGACGGCTCCTACTCGTTGCGCTTGGCCGCCACCTTCGTCGAGCAGGTCGTCCCCGCCGTCGACGCCCTGGTCGACCTGCACACCGGCGGCACCTTCGGCGAGATCGCCCCGCTGGTCATCCTCCAGGGCGGCTACGAGGAACTGGCCACGGACCTCGCCCTCGCCGCCGGACACGAGCTGGTCTGGAAGGGCGGCAAGTGGGGCGGCACGGTCCGCCACCCCACCCTCGCCGCAGGCAAGCCCGCCATCACCATCGAGGCCGGAGGCGGCACCTACCGCGAGCAGAACGTCGCCCTGCACATGCACTCGATCGGCAACGTCATGCGCCAACTCGGCATGATCGACGGCGAGGCGGAGCTGCTCGACACCTACACCACCGTCTCCGGCACCTTCGCCCGCTCCGCCGCGGGCGGCTTCTTCCTCGGCCACGCCGCACCCGGCGAGACGTGCAAGGAGGGCGACCTGATCGCCCACATCGTCGACCACTACGGCAACACGCTGGAGGAGGTCCGCGCCCCGCAGGACGGCATCGTGCTCTGGGTGCGCCGGATCCGCACCGTCCGGCCCGGCGACGAGGTCGTCATCTTCGGCGAGGTGCAGGGAGAGATCAAGCCATGAGCGGCGAGCCCGAGCTGCTGCTCGTCGACGGCAAGCGGATCCCCGCCGCCGACGGGCGTACCCTCACCGTCCTCGACCCGGCGGACGGCACGGCCCTCACCCGGGTGGCGCTGGCCGGACCGGCGGACGTGGACCAGGCCGTGGCGGCGGCCCGCGCGGCCTTCACCGCGCCCGAGTGGGCCCGGATGCGCGCCGCCGACCGGGGCAGGCTGCTGAACCGCATCGCGGATGCGATCAGGGGCGAGGGCGAGCGGCTGGCGCGCCTGGAGTGCCAGGACGTCGGCAAGCCGCTCCGCCAGGCCAGGGCGGACGTCGAGTCCGCCGCCCGCTACTTCGAGTTCTACGCGGGCGTCGCCGACAAGCTCGGCGGCTCCACGATCCCCCTCGGACCCGGTCTGATCGACTACACCGTCCGCGAGCCCATCGGAGTCTCCGGCCAGATCATCCCGTTCAACTACCCCCTCCAGAACACCGCCCGCGGGTCCGCCCCAGCACTCGCGGCAGGCTGCACCGTGGTGCTCAAGCCCTCCCCGGAGGCGCCGCTCACCCCGCTGGAGGTGGGGCGCATCGCGCTGGAGTGCGGGCTGCCGCCGGGCGTGCTGAACGTCGTACCCGGCGACGCCGGGACCGGCGCGGCCCTCGCCGGGCACCCCGGCATCGACCAGGTCACCTTCACCGGCTCGGTCCCGACCGGCATCAAGGTGGCCCAGGCCGCCGCCGCCAACGTGGTGCCCTCCGTCACCGAACTGGGCGGCAAGTCGCCGTTCATCGTCTTCGCCGACGCCGACTTCGACCTGGCGCTGAGCGCGATCCTCGGCTGGTCGTTCAGCAACGCCGGTCAGATGTGCTCGGCCGGCACCCGGCTGCTGCTCCAGCGCGGCGCCGAGGAGTTCCTGGACCGGCTGGTGGAGAAGATCGCCGCCCTGCGTGTCGGACCCGGTCTCACGGACCCGGACATCGGCCCGCTGGTCGCCGCCCGGCAGCGCGACCGCGTGCTGGGCTACCTGGAACTGGCCCGGCAGGAAGGCGCCGTGGCCCGGGTCGGCGGCGGCGCACCCTCCGCCCCGGAACTCGCCGACGGCTACTACATCGAGCCGACCGTCCTCACCGGCCTGACCAACCAGGCCCGCTGCGCCCGCGAGGAGATCTTCGGCCCCGTCGTCACCGTCATCGACTTCGACGAAGCCGACGAGGCCCTGCGGATCGCCAACGACAGCCCGTACGGCCTGTCCTCCTACGTCTGGAGCCGCGACCTGGACCAGGCGATGCGCCTGGCCGAGGGCATCCGGGCCGGCCAGGTCTACGTCAACGTCACCAGCGCCGGCAGCGGCATCGAGCTGCCCTTCGGCGGCTACAAGCACAGCGGCTGGGGCCGGGAGAAGGGCCTGGAGGCGCTGGCGAGCTACACCCAGACGAAGAACGTCTGCATCGGATTCGGGGACCGGTCATGAGGTATCGCACGCTCGGTGAACAGGGCCCGGTCGTCTCGGTGGTGGGCGTCGGCGGCAACAACTTCGGCTCCCGCCTCGACGAGGAGGGCACGAACGCGGTCGTCCACGCCGCCCTCGACGCCGGGATCACCCTGTTCGACACCGCCGACATGTACGGCGGGTTCGGCGAGCGGGGCGGGGAACGCGGCGATGGCGAACGACTCCTCGGCGCCGCCCTCAAGGGCCGCCGCGACGACGTCGTCCTCGCCACCAAGTTCGGCATGGAGATGGGCCCCGACGCCGACCTGTACGGCCGGCGGGGCGCCCGACCCTACATCCGGTACGCCGTCGAGTCCTCCCTGCGCCGGCTCGGCACCGACCGGATCGACCTGTACCAGTACCACGAGCCCGACGGCCTCACCCCGCTGGAGGAGACCGTCGCCGCCCTGACCGAGCTCGTGGACGAAGGCAAGATCAGGTACATCGGCTGCTCCAACCTCCCGGCCGAGGACCTCACCGGCGCCTTCGTGTCGACACAGGCCCGCTACCACCTGCTCGACCGGAGCGCGGAGGCCGATCTGATCCCCGCCTGCCTGCGCGACGGTCTGGGGCTGCTGCCGTACTACCCGCTGGCCAACGGCCTGCTCAGCGGCAAGTACCGGCGCGGCGAGGAGCCCCCGCCCGGCAGCAGGCTGTCCTGGCGGCAGGGCTGGCTCACCGACGCGGCCCTCGACCGGGTCGAGGCGCTCACCGCGTACGGCGCCGAACGCGGACTGACCCTGCTCCAGGTCGCCGTGGGCGCACTGGCCGCACTGCCCGCGGTCGGCTCGGTCATCTGCGGCGCCATGAACCCCGCACAGGTCACCGCCAACGCGGCGGCGGCCGACTGGATCCCCGACCCCGCCGACCTGGCCGCACTCGACGCGATCGTCACGCCCCGCGAACGCGTCGTCTGACGCCCTCACAGAACCCCGAAACGAGGCTGCACACCATGCGAGAGATCGTCACCTTCGACGCCTACGGCACCCTGGTCGACTTCCAGCTCGGCCCCACGACCCTGAAGGTCCTTCAGGACCGGCTGGACCTGGACAACCTGGATGTCGACGAGTTCCTCGACGACTTCCGCGTCATGCGCTTCCAGGCCGTCCTGGAGGCCTACCGCCCCTACCACGAGGTCCTGCACTCCAGCCTGCGCAACGCCATGCGGCTGCACGGCCTGGAGTACCGCACCTCCGACGGCGACGCCCTCGTGGACGCCGTCCCCACCTTCGGCCCGTTCCCGGAGGTCCCGGACGCCCTGCGCGCCCTGAAGACCAGGTACGAGATCGCCATCATCTCCAACACCGACGACAACCTGATCGCGCGGAACGTCGAGAACATCGGCGTCGAGTTCGACCACGTCATCACCGCCCAGCAGGCCGGCGCCTACAAGCCGGACCGGCAGACCTTCGAGCACGCCTTCAAGACCATGGGCGTCGAGCCCTCCCAGGTCATCCACACCGCCCAGGGCTGGGAGTACGACCACATCCCGACCCGCGACCTCGGCCTGAGGCGCCGGGTATGGATCAACCGCTTCGGCCGCCCCGGCAGCGCCGACTACCAGCCGTACGACGAACTGCGCGACATGACGGACCTGCCGAAGCTGCTCGGCTGCTGACCCCCCGGACGGATGTGAGGACGCACGCCATGAAGCAGATCCCGTACTGGCTCGACACCGCCCCCGCCCTGCCCGACCGTTCCGGAAAGGACCTGCCCGACGAGGCGGACGTGGTGGTGATCGGCGGCGGCCTCACCGGCCTGTCCACCGCCTACCACGCCGCCCGCAAGGGCGCCCGGGTCGTCCTCGTCGAGAAGGACAAGATCGGCTCGGGCGCCTCCGGACGCAACGGCAGCATGTGCACCCAGGGCCTCACCATCGGCGTCGGCGAGGCCCGCAAACGCTACGGCCAGGAGCGCGCCCGGGAGCTGTACGACGCCTTCCGCGAGGCGGTCGACGTGGTCGAGGAGATCACGAAGACCGAGCGGATCGACTGCGACTTCCACCGCGCCGGCCGCCTCGGAGTCGCCTTCAAACCGCAGCACTTCGACTCCATGCGGGCCACCCAGCGCGATCTGGCCGACAACTTCGGCCACGAGACCCGGCTCCTGACCCGCGCCGAGCTGAAGTCGGAGCTGAACTCCGACTACTACCACGGCGCCCTGCTCGACCCGCTCAGCGCCGCCCTGCACGTCGGCAAGTACGTCCACGGACTCGCCGAGGCCGCCGAACGGGCCGGCGCGGAGATCCACGAACGCAACGCCGCCACCGGCCTCACCCGCCTCCCCGGCGGCGGCTTCGTCGTCGAGACGCTGCACGGCACCATCCGGGCCAGGCAGGTGATGGCCGCGACCGACGCCTACACCGACAAGGCGATGCCGTGGTTCCGCAAGCGGCTCATCAACGTCGGCAGCTTCATCATCGTCACCGAGCCGCTCGGCGAGGAGCGTGCCAAGTCACTCATCCCGAACGGCCGTCTGGTGGTCGACTCGAAGAACATCGGCCACTACATCCGCCTCACCCCGGACCACCGCCTCGCGTTCGGCGGCCGGGCCCGCTTCGCCCCCTCCAACCCGGCCTCCGACGTCAAGAGCGGCGACATCCTGAAGCGGGAGATGACCGAGATCTTCCCGCAGCTCGCCGGGGTGCGGATCGACTACGTGTGGGGCGGCATGGTCGGCTTCTCCTGGGACCGCCTCCCGCACGCGGGCGAGACCGACGGCCTGTACTACTCGATGGGGTACTGCGGCCACGGGGTCCAGATGGCGACCTACATGGGCCGTGCGGTCGCCGAGATGATGGACGGCCGCCCGGAGGCCAACCCACTGCGCGGCCTCGGCTTCCCGAAGGTCCCGGTGCCCTTCTACAACGGCACCGCCTGGTTCCTGCCGTTCGGCGGCGCCTACTACAAGGCCAAGGACAAGCTGCGCTGACGCTCGTTCGCGCGTGCCGTTCGAGGACCCCGTTAGAGGTACATGAAGGTATGAAGGGGTCTTCATGTGTTCCTGTATGGTGAGGGGCGCCCGAGCGTCCCCGCCAGAAGGACCCCTGTTGACTTCCACCCTCACGCCGCGGCCGGCCCAGGAGGCGGAACCCGCACGTAGCGGGACCGTGCCGCGGCGGCGCACCCGTGTCCTCGCGCTCCCCGAGGCGCGCTGGGCCGCGGCGGCCACCGCCTTCTTCCTGCTCGCGCTGCCGCTCCAGCTGACCGGCGCCCCCGCCTGGACCTGGGGCCCGCTGTACGCGGTGTCATACGCCACGGGCGGCTGGGAGCCCGGCTGGGAGGGGCTGAAGGCGCTCAAGGACCGCACCCTCGACGTCGACCTGCTGATGGTGGTCGCCGCACTGGGCGCCGCCTCGATCGGGCAGGTCATGGACGGTGCCCTGCTCATCGTCATCTTCGCCACCTCCGGCGCCCTGGAGGCGCTGGCAACGGCCCGTACCGCCGACTCCGTCCGCGGCCTGCTCGACCTGGCCCCCGCCAGGGCCGCCCGGCTCTCTCCCGACGGCGGCGAACAGGTCGTCCCCGTCGAGGAGCTGACGGTCGGCGACACCGTCCTCGTCCGCCCCGGAGAACGCGTCGGCGCCGACGGCCGGGTGCTGGACGGGGCGAGCGAGGTGGACCAGGCGACGATCACCGGCGAGCCGCTCCCCGTGCCGAAGGAGCCGGGCGGCGAGGTCTTCGCGGGCACCCTCAACGGCACCGGCGCCCTGCGCGTCCGGGTCGAGCGCGACGCGTCCGACTCGGTGATCGCCCGGATCGTCCGGATGGTGCAGGAGGCGTCCGAGACCAAGGCGCCCACGCAGCTGTTCATCGAAAAGGTCGAACAGCGCTATTCGCTGGGCATGGTGGCCGCGACCCTGGCCGTCTTCCTGGTGCCGCTCGCCTTCGGCGAGCCGCTCACCGACGCGCTGCTGCGCGCCATGACGTTCATGATCGTGGCCTCCCCGTGCGCGGTCGTGCTGGCCACCATGCCGCCCCTGCTCTCGGCCATCGCCAACGCCGGGCGGCACGGTGTGCTGGTGAAGTCGGCCGTGGTGATGGAGCGGCTCGGCCAGGTGGACGCGGTCGCACTGGACAAGACCGGCACCCTGACCGAAGGCAGCCCGCGCGTCACCGACGTCCGGCCGCTGCCCGGATCCGGCCTGGACGAGGGCGAGTTGCTGACCCTGGCGGCAGCCGCCGAGCGGCCGAGCGAGCATCCGCTGGCCCGGGCGGTCGTCGACGCGGCCCGTGAGCGCGGCCTCGACCTGCCCGATGCGGAGAACTTCACCTCCGCCCCGGGCGTCGGAGTGACCGCCGTCGTCGACGGCCACGCGGTCTCGGTCGGTGCCCCGGCCCGGCTGACGGACGACGCTCCCGAAGGCATCGCGGAACTGGAGGAGTCCGGCCGTACCGCCGTCCTGGTCGTCGTCGACGGCGCCCCCGCCGGACTGCTCGGCATCGCCGACCGGCCGCGCCCGGACGCCGCCGCCACGGTCGCCGCCCTCACCACGCTCACCGGCACCGCTCCCGCACTCCTCACCGGCGACAACCCCCGGGCGGCCGCACAGCTCGCCGCCGAGACCGGCATCGACGACGTGCGCGCCGGGCTGCTGCCGCAGGACAAGCTGGCCGCCGTCCAGGAGATGGAGAGCGCGGGCCGCAAGGTGCTGGTCGTCGGGGACGGCGTCAACGACGCACCCGCCCTGGCCGCCGCCCACACCGGAATCGCCATGGGCCGGGCGGGCTCCGACCTCGCCCTGGAGACCGCCGACGCCGTGATCGTGCGCGACGAACTCGCCGCCGTCCCCGCCACCGTCGCCCTCTCCCGCCGCGCCCGCCGGCTGGTCGTCCAGAACCTCGTCATCGCGGGGGTGTTCATCGCCGGCCTCGTCGTCTGGGACCTGGCAGGGGACCTGCCGCTGCCCCTCGGTGTCGCGGGCCACGAGGGTTCCACGGTCCTCGTCGGGCTGAACGGCCTGCGGCTGCTCAGGGAGTCGGCCTGGCGAAAGGCCGCCGCCGAGGGGAGTGCCTGAGCCCGTCAGCGCACCGGTGGCGGACCGCTGCTCGCGCGCACCACGAGGTCGACGGGGACGAGGCTGTCCACGCGGGGCCGCTCGCCCGGGCCGTCGATGCGGTCCAGGAGCAGACGCAGGGACCGGGTGCCGATCTCGGCGAAGTCGGTGCGGACGGTGGTCAGCGGGGGCAGCAGATGCGCGGCCTCGGGGATGTCGTCGTAACCGACGACACTGACCTCGCCGGGGACGGACCGCCCCGACTCGTGCAGGGCGTGCAGCAGGCCCAGCGCCATCTGGTCGTTGGAGGCGAACACCGCCGTCACCTCCGGGCGCCGGGCCAGCCGACGGCCCAGTTCGTAGCCGGAGTCGGCGCCCCAGTCCCCGACGAGAGGAGCCGGGACGTCGGCACCGGCCGCCTGGAGCGTCTCCTGCCAGCTCGCCAGCCGATGGTCGGCGGAGGTCCAGCCGGTCGGGCCCGCGATATGCCAGACGGTGGCGTGCCCGAGGCCCAGGAGATGCTCGGTGGCCTTGCGGGCGCCGGTGCGGGAATCACCCGTGACCAGGGGAGTGCTGGCGTCGAGGGCGCTCTCCAGCACCACCAGGGGAGTCCCGAGGTCGGTCTCCGCCAGTGCCCGGCCCACCCACTGCTGCGGGGCGATCGCGATGACGCCGTCCGCGCCCTCGGCCGACAGCCGGTTCACGGCCTCGACGACGGTCCCGTGGTCGGCCGTGTCCAGGGCGATGGAACTGACGAGGTAACCGGCCTCCTGGGCCGCGGTGTTGATCGCGGTCAGGATGGAGGCGGGCCCGTAGCGCGCTGCGTCGAAGGAGATCACCCCGAGCATCCGGGTCCTGCCGCTGGCCAGGGACCGCGCGCTGCGGCTGGGCCGGTAGCCGAGCGTGCGCATGGCCTCCAGGACCGCCTCGCGCGTCTCGGGGCGGACGGCCGGGTGGTCGTTGAGCACGCGGGACACGGTCTGCTTGGAGACGCCGGCCAGTCGCGCCACATCGGCCATCACCGGCCGCGCCCCCGCGAAGTTGCGCCTGCTGCGGCCCTTGGGAACCGGGCCGTCGGTGGCGCTCGGTGTCATGGCGGGTGATTCCTCGACGTCGGGTGAGGCGGTCCTGAACCCGCCCGGCAGGAGCCCAGCATAGGCGGCGCGGTGCCCGCGGCGGCCTCAGCCGGTCCGCACCGCCCACACGCGCCTGACCACCCACTCGGCCCGCCCCACCCCGGCCGCCCGCCAGGCATCACCCACCTGCCCCGGCACATGCACCGGCGCGTCGGCGGCCAGCGGCAGCACCTTCAGCCGCAGCCCCCGACCACGCAACTCCTCGGCGGGCAACCTGTCCAGGCCGATGTCCCAGACCCGCCCCGAGTAGAACTGGTCGGCGACCAGGACGTCCCCCACATACGCCCGTGCCAGATCACCGGTCCAGCGCAGCCGCAGCAGAACACCGGCGGGCTCCCGCAAGAGTTCCTCCGGTATGTCGACCCGGTACTCGGCGGCCACGGTGTCCACGTGTTTGTCGGCGGGCATGCTCGCCCGGCCCTGCACGCCGGTCACGGGCTCCGGGGCCGGACCGGCGGGCCTGACCAGGGCGACGTGCGCGGCGGTGTGACCGAGGGCCCCCGCCTCGACGGTGTACCGCCTGAACACACCGTCCGCCTCCTCCCGTACCCGTTCGCCCTCCACCACCAGGGCGGAACCGGGCGCGGGCAGCACCGCGAACGACGGCTCTGCGGCCGGGCTGTGCAGCCGTACCTCCTCACCGTCGAACACGATCCCGTCCCCGCAGAGCACCAGCCGCTCGGCGCCCCACGCGACACCCCGGTAGGCGGTACGGGCCGTCGCCGCGTCCAGGACCAGCAGACCGACTTGGGAACCGTCGGCCGCGTCCACCTCGACCAGGGCGTCGGTGCCCGGCCGCAGACCGGTGACCAGGATCCGGCCGTCGACCGGCGTGACCGCCCCGCCCCCGGCCGGCACGGCGACGGACGCCACCGTGTCCGCGTCCAGGGCGAGTTCGGGCGCGATACCGTCGGTCGCGGCCAGCACCAGGACCGTGCGACCGTCCGCCTCGACCGTGCACACCGGCTGCGCTGAGGCCCACTCCAGCCGCAGCCCGGCCACGTCCAGCCGCAACGGCCAGCAGAAGAAGGCGCCGGAAGGCACGGTGACGGGCGCGCTCGGCAGTGTCAGCGAGGGCGCGTCCGGGAAGTCGACCCTGAACGTCGTCTCCGGGTGGTCCGGCAGCGGCTCGTGCGGCTGGTGGTTGGTCACGAACAGGAAGCCCGAGGTGCCGTCGGTGCGGACGGCCCAGCGCAGGGTGTCACGATCGTGCTGACCGGCCGGCAGCCGCTCGGGCAGCACGGACTCCATGGGCGCGATCCGGTGCCCGAATTCGGCCAGCAGCAGGTGCTGGAGCCGCAGTTCGTGGTACGAGGGCCGCACCTGGCCGTACTCGCCGAGCGGGGCCTGGAAGTCGTAGCTCAGGACCGGCAGGTCATTGGGGTAGCCGGTGGCGTGCGACTCCTGAAGGGTGGTCAGTTCTCCGGGCGGGTTCGTGCCGCCGTGGAACATGTAGTAGCCCTGCCACACGGAACCGCAGCCGATCTTGGTCAGCCCGAGCGCGCCCACGTCGGCGGCCTCGACACGGGGCCGCCGGTGGTAGGCCGTCGCCATGCCGCCGCCCAACTCACAGGTGGCCCAGGGGAACCGGTCCGTCGGAGCCGAGTCGGCGTCGCGCACCGTCGTGGGCCGCAGGTCGGCGCCGATGCCCTCGTCGTCCCGCTCGTGCGTGAAGAAGAAGTGCTTGCGGCAGGTGTCGGGCCAGCCGCCGTCCGCCTCCGTCCAGAAAGCCTCGGGATAGCCGCCGTACAGCGGAAGCAGCTCCTCGCCGGGGAGCTGCACCCCGCCCCAGGCGGTCGAGGTCCACAGCGGGGCGCTCAGCCCGGCCTCCCGGGCGAGGCGCTTGAGCGTGCGCAGATGGCCGGGCTGGTCGTAGAGCTCGTTCTCGATCTGGATCGCGACGATCGGGCCGCCGTGCTCCCGGTCCAGGCCGCGCAGTTGCTCAGCCACGGCCGTGAACCAGCTGCGTACGGGCTCCAGATAGGCCGGGTCGTCGGTACGCGGCGCGCGGGCGCGGGCCAGCAGCCAGTCGGGCAGGCCGCCGTTGCGCACCTCCGCGTGCGACCAGGGGCCGATGCGCGGGACGAAGTCCAGGCCGTGGCGGGCGCACAGCCCGGCGAAGCGCCGGAGGTCGCGGTCGCCGTCGAAGCGGACCCGGCCCTCGATCTCCTCGTGGTGGATCCAGATGACGTAGGAGGCGACGGCGGTCACCCCGCCCGCCTTCATCTTCAGCAGTTCCTCCTCCCACTCCTCGTTCGGGTAGCGGGAGTAGTGGAACTCGCCGGAGACCGGGAACCAGGGGCGGCCGCCACGCGTGAGCCAGCGGCTGGTCACCTCGATCGGATCGGGCACGCCCGGCGCGTCGGCCAGGGGCAGATGGCCGGTGAGCGGAGCTGCGGAGGGCGCGGGAACGCGCAGTCGGTGCGGGGTCACCAGGTGTTCTCCGGGCCGAGGTCGGGCGTGTCGGTGAGCTGGGCGCGGGTGGTGGTGGTGCCGTGCAGCTCCAGCAGAACCAGCTCGTTGGCGCCCGGCCGCAGCACCGGAGCGGGGAGGTACAGGGTGTGCTGCGGGCCCCGGTTCCAGTAGCGGCCCAGAGGGAAGCCGTTGACCCACGCCTGGCCCTTCGTCCAGCCGGGCAGGGCGAGGAAGGCGTCGGCGGGCGTGTCCACCTCGAAGGTGCCGCGGTGAAAGGCCGGCACGGTGACCGCCGCCCCGTCGGCCGGTTCGAACGGCAGCCTGTCCACGTCGTCCAGCGGCAGCGGGCGGCAGTCCCAGCCCCGCAGGACGGTGCCGTTGAAGGAGACGGGCCCGAGCAGTCCCTTGGGTGCGCCGATACGGGGCCCGTAGTTGACGCCGCCCATGTTCTCGACGAGGACCTCCAGCGTCGCGCCGGAGCGTGGGACGCGCACGGGCAGTGTCTCGTCGTGGCGTTCGCGCTCCAGCACACCGGCCGGGGCGCCGTCGACGAAGACCTGGGCGCGGTCTCCGACACCGCCGGAGAAGTGCAGCAGGCCGTCGCCGGCGGCGGGAAGGGCGGTGCGGTAGAGCGCGTAGCCGGTGCGCTGCCCGAGATCGTCCATGGTCACCGGGCCGTCGGAGAGCACGGGTGCGGCGAGCGAGGCGGCGAGCGGGAGCAGAGGTGCCCGGCCGTCCAACTCGACATCGGTGGGCGGGAGTTTGGGTCCCGGCGCCGGAACGGGCTCGTCGGGGACGCCCGCATGGCGGGCGATGACCTCACGGAAGGCGTGGTACTTCGGCCCCGGGTCGCCGCACTCGGTGAGCGCGGCGTCGTAGTCGTACGAGGTGACGGTCGGTGTGTAGGCGTGCTTGTGGTTGGCGCCGTTGGCGAAGCCGAAGTTGGTGCCGCCGTGGAACATGTAGATGTTGACGGACGCCCCGGCGGACAGCAGCCGGTCCAGGTCCGCGGCGGCGTCGGCCGCGTCCCGCACATGGTGCGGACCGCCCCAGTGGTCGAACCAGCCGATCCAGAACTCCGCGCAGAACAGGGGTCCTTCGCTCCGGTGCTCGCGCAGCCGCCCGAGGCTCTGCTCGACGCGGCTGCCGAAGGTGCTCGCCGCCAGGAGGCCCGGCACGCTTCCGGCGGCCAGATGTTCCGGGTCGGCCTGGTCGCAGGTGAACAGCAGCTCCTCGACGCCTCGGGAGCGGAACGCGTCGGCCAGGTGCTTCAGATACGCGCCGTCGTCGCCGTAGGCCCCGTACTCGTTCTCCACCTGCACCGCTATGACGGGACCGCCCGCAGCGGCCAGGTACGGGCGGAGCGCGGGCAGCAGCAGGTCGAGATAGCGGTCCACGGCCCCGGTGAAACGCGGATCGCTGGTCCGCAGCCGGATGTCGGTGTCCGAGGTGAGCCAGTCGGGCAGGCCGCCTCCGTCCCACTCGGCGCAGATGAACGGACCGGGGCGCAGCAGCACGCACAGCCCCTCGTCCTGGGCGAGCCGGAGGAACCGGGGCAGGTCGAGGAGGCCGTCGAGCACCAGCGGCCCGTCGGGGTCCGGCTGGTGGTGGTTCCACGGAAGGTACGTCTCCACCGTGTTGAGGCCCATCAGCCGGGCCTTGCGCAACCGGTCGGCCCACAGGTCGGGGTGGACGCGGAAGTAGTGCAGCGCGCCGGAGAGGATCCGGAACGGCTCGCCGTGCAGCAGGAATCCGTCGGACGTCGTCGTCAGAGCGGGCATGCGGAGGCTTCCCTTCGGAGTAGGGGGAGTCAGTGGGATCGGGTGGCGCGGATGAGCCAGAGCGTGGCGGCCAGGCACAGCGCGGAGACCCCGCACAACAGGAGCGGCACCGCGCGGATCCCGGACCATTCGATGGCCTTGCCCAGCGCCGGCCCGGCCGCGACACCGCCGGCCATGGAGGCCGCGATGACCACGGCACCGGCCCGCCGGGCCCGCGGCGCGGCCCGGTTCAGCCAGGGCAGGCCGGTGGGGAAGACCGGCGCGATGAACAGACCGACACCGGCGTACGCGTACGGGGCCAGCGTGGGCACGGACGCGGCCAGCAGACACACCGTCATGCCCGCGCACGAGACGGTGATGATGGCCTGCGCGGAGAACCGCAGCGCCAGCGGGGCGACCAGGAAGCGCCCGACGGTCATCATCAGCCAGTACACCGAGGTGGCGGTGGCCGCGACGCCCGCGCCGTAGCCGACGGTCTCCAGATGCGTGGGCTCCCAGCCGCCGACACCGGCCTCGACGGCGACGTGCAGGACGTAGAGCGCGACGAAGACGGCGAGCACGGAGCCGAGGCTGCGGCCCAGAACCCGCCCACGGCCGTCCTCGGCCCCACCCGGCAGGGGCACGTCCTTCCGGACTCCCCTCAGGCACAGCAGCAAGGGCAGGTTGGCGAGGGCGAAACAGAGGAAGACGGCCGGGTAGTGCTCCGAGCCGACCACGCCGATCAGGGCGGGGCCGAGGATGGCGCCGATGCCGAAGTGGGCGTTGAGTATGTTCAGCATCGCGGTCGATCGGTGGCCGAAGCCCACGGCGAACAGCTGGTTGAGGCCGTAGTCGATGCCACCGAAACCGAGCCCCGCGAGCAGTGCCGCCGCGAGCGCGGTGGGCCAGTCGGGCGCCAGCGCGAAGCCCGCGGCGCCGACGGCCATCAGCAGATAGGAGCTCCCGAGGATGTGCCGGTTGCCGACCCGGCCGTAGAGCCGGTCGAACAGCAGCACACCGGCCACACCGCCGACGAAGTGGGCGCTCAGCCCCAGCCCGGCGGCGGAGGGCGACAGCCCGAACTCCGCACGGAAGGCCGGGATCGCGGGCCCGTACAGCGCCTGCAACGCACCGATGAGAACGAAGCCGACGCAAGACGCCCCGACGGCGGCCCTGCTGAAGACCGGAGAGGTCGAGATGGGGGAGGGGCTGGGGGCGAGCTGTGCGGTCGGCTGGTCGGTCACGCGGACTCCGGAGGACGGCCCATCGGGGTGGGGTGGGCGGAGGACACAGTCGCGTACGGCTGGAGCAGACGTGATGTTACCGGTAACATCACGGTCGTCAACATCCCCGGATCCGCTCGAACATATGCTGCGTGTCCTACGGCTCGCATCGACCCGAGGGGGAGGGGACCGGCATGGCCGTCATCCACCACACCACGCTGACACCGACCAAGCTGGAGCTCCTCACCTCCTGGCTGCCCACCCGCCCCTGGTACCGCGCCGGCGCGGCCGAGCCGAAGCTGGTCAAGGCCGGCGGGTTCCGGCTGGACGATCCGCGAGGCGAGGTGGGGATCGAGTTCCTTGTCGTCACCGACACCTCAGGCCCTCATCCGATCGTCTACCTGGTGCCGCTCACCTACCGCGGCGCCCCGCTCGACGGTGCGGAGCATGCCCTCGTCGGCACCATGGAGCACGGCGTGCTCGGGCGGCGCTGGGCCTACGACGGCTGCCACGACCCCGTGACGGTCGGCCAGTTGGCGGCCTTGATCGAGGGACGGGTGCAGGCCCAGGACCAGAACATCAGCGACGCCCCCGACCTCGAGGTCACCGCCTCCTATACCGGCGACGGGCCCCTCCCCGCGGACTTCACTGCCAGCGACGACCGGGACGGCACCCTGCTGACCACGCCCCAGGGCGCGACCCTCCGTCTGAACCGGGTCCTCCAGCCCGCCCCGGACACGCCGCTGACTCCCGCGCAGGGAGCGACCGGCCACCTCACCGGCTCCTGGCAACTGCCGGACGGCATCCGCACCCGGGGGACGCTGGCCGTTCTGCACAGCGGTCCCACGGCCTGACCTGCCCGCCCGCCCTCATCCAGAAAGGCGCCGTCGTGGCCGCCGAACCCCCACACCGTCTCGCCCTCCTCGGGGGCGGCTTCTCCACCGATGACGACGGTCTGCTGGACGACTGGGTGCTGGCTCAGGCGCGCGGGCCCCGCCCCAAGGTGTGTTTCGTGCCCACGGCCAGCGGAGACGCGCCGGCCTACGTCGAGCAGTTCCGCACGGCGTTCGGATCACGCCCTGACTGCGAACCCTCCGTCCTGCACCTGTTCCGCCGGGAACTGGACGACGACGCTCTGCGCTCCTTCCTGCTCGTCCAGGACGTCGTCTACGTGGGCGGCGGCAACACGGCCAACCTCCTCGCGGTCTGGCGCACCCACGGCGTGGACCGGCTGCTCCGGGAGGCCTACGGCCTCGGCACGCTGCTGTGCGGCATCAGCGCCGGTGCCAACTGCTGGGCCGAGGGCTCGCACACCGACTCCTTCGGGCCGCTGACGTATCTCACCGACGGGCTGGGGCTGCTGCCCGGCTCCGTCTGCCCGCACTACGACAGTGAACCGGGCCGGCGGCCCTCGTACCGTGCGGCCGTGGCGGCGGGGAACCTGACGGCGGGCTGGGCGGTGGAGGACGGGGCCGGAGCGCTCTTCACGGACGGTGTGCTCACGGAAGCCGTCACCCGGGCGCCCGGAGCAGGGGTGTACCGGGTGGAGCCGGACGGGAGCGGCGGGGTGCGTGAGCAGGGGCTGCCCTGCCGGGCCCTCACGCCTTCCAGCTCCCCGCCTCGGCGGTGATCGGCACCCGCCACATCCCACTGATCCCCTGAACATCGGTGATCCACCAGGATTGTCCCGGCCCCGATCGGGTACGCGAGCAGGACCGTGCCCGGGGCGGATCATGTCCCGGGTGGGCCGCAAGACCGCCGCTACCAGGGAATCTGCCATGGAGACACCCGCAAACAACCCCACGCCCACGCCCGCCCAGCGGGCTCTGGACGTCCTCGCCGAGAACACCGAGGACGCGGCGGCTCTGAACGCGCTCGCCGACAGCGACGTGCTCATCCCCGTGCCCGACGACGCCAACGACGCCGACGCCGCCAACCCCTCGGCGGTGGCGCTGCCGGTGCTGGAGCAGCCGGGCGGCGAACCGGTGGTGCCCGTGTTCACCTCCGAGGTGGAGATGGCCGGGCTGCTGCCGTTCGTCTCCCGCTACCGCATGGTGCCGCTCGGCGCCCTCGCCGCGCAGTGGCCGGCCGACGACCTGTCGCTCACCATCGACGGCAGCTCGGAGCACCGCCTGACGCTCACCTCGGAGGGAGTCCGCACCCTGCTGGCACGTCCGTAGGGCGACCGGTCCGGTCCGGGCCTGGGCAGCCTTACGCGCCCAGCGTCCGGGCCAGCGCCGCCCGCTGCAGCGGCAGCACCTCGGCGTGCAGGTCACGGCCCCTGGAGGTCAGGGAGACCCACACGCCGCGCCGGTCCTCCACGCACACGGTGCGTGTCACAAGACCGTCCTTCTCCAGCCGGGCGATCAGCCGCGACAGCGCGCTCTGGCTCAGATGGACCCGCCCGACCAGATTCTGCACCCGGCACTGCTCGCCCTCCTCGGGCGCGGCGGTCACGAGCATGTCCAGGACCTCGAAGTCGGAGGCGCCGAGGCCGTGCGGATGGAGCGCCCGGTCGATCTCGCACATCGTGCGCGCGTGCGCCGACAGGATGGCCCGCCACCGTTCCTCGAGCCCCGCACCAGCCGTTTTCGCTGCCATGACCGAACGGTACACCGGTCCGAGGTTCAATGACTGTGCATGGAGCGGCCTCTTTGTGGCGCCTTCCGGGGAGGGCGAGGCCGGGCCTACGTCGACTCCCGCTTCACCAACTCCGTCGGCAGGATCACCGCCGCCGGGTCCTCGCCCCCGATCTGCGCGAGCAGCACCCGCACCATCTCGGCGCTGATGCGGTCCCACGGCTGCCGGATGGTCGTCAGCTCAGGGACGGCGCCCAGCGCGGCCGGTGAGTCGTCGAAGCCGCCGACCGCGACATCCTGCGGCACCCGCCGCCCCGCCCGCTGCAGCGCAGCCAGCACCCCCTGGGCCATCAGATCCGAAGCGACGAACACCGCGTCCATGTCCGGGGCCTGCGCCAGCAGCCGCTCGGCGCCCGCCTCGCCGCTGGCCCGGCTGTAGTCGCCGGAGACGACGAGCCGCTCGTCGAACTCCAGGCCCGTGTCCGCGAGCACCTCCTTGTAGCCGGCGAGGCGCTCCACACCGCCCGGCGTGTCCAGCGGACCGGTCACCATGCCCACCCGCTGCCGCCCGAGCGACAGCAGATGACGCACCATGTCGCGGGCGCCGTCACGGTCGTCGGCGGCCACGTAGCTCACCTTGGAGGCCAGTCCGATCGGCTTCCCGCACGCCACCAGCGGCACCCCGGCCCCGCGCAGCTGCTCGGCGACCGGGTCACCGGAGTGGCTGGAGACCAGCAGCACCCCGTCGACGTGCCCGGCGGTGATGTACCGCGTGATGCGCCGCCGTTCGTCCTCGGTGCCGGCCAGCATCAGCAGCAGCGGGATGTCGTGCGCGGCGAGCGCCTGGGTGCAGCCGCGCAGCAGGACATTGAAGTTGGGGTCCTCGAAGAACCGCTCCTGCGGCTCCGTGAGCAGGAAGCCGATCGAGTCGGACCGGCCGGTGATCAGGGAGCGGGCGTGCCGGTTGACGACGTAACCCGTCCTGCGGATGGCCGCGTTGACCGCCTCCTGGGCGGCCGGGCTGACGTAGTGGCCGCCGTTGAGCACCCGCGAGACGGTGCCGCGCGAGACCCCCGCCTCGCGCGCCACGTCGTGGATCGTGGGCGGCCTGCGCCTGCCTCCCGCAGCGTTCATGGTCATGACTTTACGGCTCCGGACAGCAGATCCAGACTCCAGAAGCGCTGGATGACCAGGAAGAGGGCGACCAGCGGGAGCACCGCGAGGAACGCGCCCGTGATCACCAGCGTGTACAGCGCCGGGGTGCTGGCGCCCTGCTCCAGCAACGTGAACAGACCGAGCGTGATCGGGAACTTCTCGTCGTCGCTGAGCATGATGTACGGCAGCAGGAAGTTGTTCCAGATCGCCACGAACTGGAACAGGAACACCGTCACCATGCCCGGGATCATCATCGGCAGCGCGATCCGCGTGAAGATCCGCCACTCGCTCGCCCCGTCCATCCGCCCGGCCTCGACCACGTCGGCGGGTACGGCTGCGGCGGCGTAGATCCGCGCGAGGTAGACGCCGTACGGGAAGAGGATCTGCGGCAGCAGGACGGACAGGTGGGAGTCGGTGAGGTCGACCTTGGCCAGCAGCAGGTACTGGGGGACGGCCAGGATCACCGGCGGCATCAGCACGCCCGCGAGCAGCACGTTGAAGATCGTCTCGCGGCCCCGGAAGCGGTAGGTCGCCAGGGCGTAGCCGCTGATCGCGGACACGCAGGTCGACAGCAGGGCACCCACTCCGGCGTACAGGGCGGAGTTGCCCATCCACGCCCAGTACACGCCGTCGCGGTAGGCGGTCAGGTCCCGGACGTTGTCGGCGAATCCCGAACCCGGCAGGAACGTGAACGTGGCGAACAGCTCACGTCCGGACTTGGTGGCCGCGATGACCACCCAGGCCACCGGCAGCAGGCAGTAGACCGCTCCCAGCAGCAGGGTGACCGTCGGTATCAGGGCGATCCGGCGGCGCAGCGGCGGGCGGCCCCGGTCGGTGCCGGACGTGCTGCCCGCCAGCGGCTCGGCCTTCGGGACGGCAAGGGAACTCATCGAGCTGCCTCCTGCTTCTGACGACGGTTCGCGGCTCGCAGGAAGCCGAAGGACAGCAGGAGCGTGGCGAAGGCGATGATCACGGCCTGCGCCGCGGCCCCGTGGATGTCACCCTCGCCGAACGCGTCCCGGTACACCTTCATCAGTGGACTCCACGTCGTGGACACGGAGTTGGTGAGCGGCTTGAGGGTGGTCGGCTCGTTGAACATCTGGAGCGTGGCGATGATCGAGAAGAAGAAGGTCAGCACCAGTGAGGGCGCCACCATCGGGATCTTGATCCGCAGAGCGATCTGCGTCGGAGTGGCACCGTCCAGCTTCGCCGCCTCGTAGACCTCCGCCGGGATCGCCTGGAGCGAGGTGTAGATGACGATCATGTTGAAGCCGGTGCCGCCCCAGACCGCGATGTTGGAGAGAGCGAGATACAGCGGCCCGCCGTCCAGCAGGTCCGGCTGCGGCATGCCCAGCTTGTCGAGGACGAAGTAGAACGGACTCACGTCCGGCAGGTACAGGAAGCCCCACAGCAGCGCCGCCACCACACCGGGGATGGCGTACGGGAGGAAGATCGCGAGCCGGGTGAACGGCGCGAGCCGCACCTTCTCGGAGTCGAGCATCAGCGCGAACAGCAGGGCGAGGCCGAGCATGACGGGTACGACGATGGAGCCGTAGCCCAGCACGCGCAGGGCCCCGTGCATCAGCTCGCTGTCGGTGAGGGCGTCGGTGTAGTTCTCCAGACCGGCCCAGACCTCTGTGCGGGCGCCGGAGCCGAGTCCGAGGCCCGAGACCTTCACTTTGCGGAAGCTGAGCCAGATCGCGTAGCCGATGGGCAGCGCGAAGAACAGTGCGAAGAGGAGGGTTGCTGGGAGGAGGAAGAAATAAGGGGCGCTTCGCGCTCGTTTGAGGGTGGTGGTGGGAGACGGGTGGGCGTACGGGGCGCCCTTCGCCCCGTACGACCGCCGACGTGCCGTGCTTTTCACGGAGCGACCTCGAAGCCCTGCTTCTTCATGTCGGCGACGGTGTCGTCCTGCATCTTCTTCAGAGCGGCACCGAAGTCGGACTTGCTCTTCGCGGCGGCGCCGAACGCGTCCTTGAAGGTGGTGTAGGCGACGTTCACGTTCGGGCCCCATGCGGACGGTGCCGTGGTCTCCGCGATGTCGGCGGCCTTGGTGTAGAAGTCGGCCTGGTTCGAGAAGTAGGCCGGCGGCTTGAGGAAGGCGCCGCTGGTCTGGGCGTTCGTGGCGGCCGGGTAGATGCCGCTCTCCTTCGCCAGGGCGTTGAGGGCTTCGCTGTCGGTGTTCAGCCAGGCGGCGAACTTCGCGGCGGCCGCCTGGTGCTCGGAGTCCGTGGTGACCGCGGTGGAGGAACCGCCCCAGCTGCCGGTGCGGGTCTCGCTCGCGGACCACTGGGGGAGCGGGGCCATGGCCCACTTGCCCTTGGTGTCGGGAGCGGCGGTGGTGAGCGTGCCCGGCGCCCATACGGCGCTGACCCAGGCGAGCTGCTTGCCGGTGTTGAGCGCCTTGTTCCAGGCCGGCGTGTACATCGGCTGGTTGTCGATGGCACCCTCCTCGACCAGGCCGCCCCAGAACTTCGCGACCTTCTGTGTCGCCGCGTCGTCGATGGAGACCTTCCACTGGTCGCCGGAGGTGGTCCACCACTTGGCGCCCGCCTGCTGGGCGAGGCCCGCGAAGAGGCCGGAGTCGTTGGCGGAGAAGGTGGTGAGGTCCTTGTCGGGAGCCACCTTCTTGAGCTTGCGGGCGGTCTCGGCGAACTCGTCCCAGGTCGTGGGCACCGTCAGGCCGTATTCCTTGAACAGGTCCTCGCGGTAGTAGAACATCATCGGCCCGATGTCCTGCGGGACCGCGTAGACCGCGTCCGTGCCGAGCGTCGTCTGCTGCCAGACGCCGTCGGCGAAACTGCCCTTCGCGTCGTCCACGTTCTTCGCTATGTCCGCCAGCGCGTCATTGCTGACCAGGGTGGGCAGCGCCTGGTACTCCGCCTGCACCAGGTCGGGCGCCTTGCCCGCCTTGTGCGCGGTGAGGATCTTGGTGACCAGCGTGTCGCCGGACGCCTGCTTCTTCACCGTGACGGTGATCTGGTCCTTCTTGCCCGGACCCTTGTTCCACAGGTCCACGACCTTGTCCATGCCGGGCGTCCAGGTCCAGTACGTCAGCGAGGCCGGACCCGACTCGGCCTCGCTGTCCGCGTCTTGTGTGCCGCAGGCGGCGAGTGTGGTGGCGCCGAGCGCGACGGCGACGGCGGTTCTCACGAGGCGGCGGCGCTTCGTGTACGGCATGGATCTCTCCCCTGACCTGGGGTCCTCGCCTGCTGCGAAGACCTGCCATGCTTCTGTGAGCGTTCACAGTAGAGAAACATCCCGGACACTTGTCAATGGTTGTTGCTGTGCGGTTATGTTGGGCTCCGCACTGCTTCCTTGTGTGTGCACGTTCCCATTTGACCGATCAACCGGGAGACCATCCATGCCGGAGACCACCCCCAGGGGCCTCACCAGGCTCGCCTTCGGCGGGGACTACAACCCCGAGCAGTGGCCGGAGAGTGTCTGGCAGGAGGACGTCCGGCTGATGCGGGAGGCCGGCGTCACGATGGTGAGCGTCGGGATCTTCTCCTGGGCGCTGCTGGAGCCGTCGCCCGGCGTGTACGACTTCGGCTGGCTCGACCGCGTGCTCGGCCTGCTGCACGAGAACGGCATCCGGGCCGACCTCGGCACCCCCACCGTCTGCCCGCCGGTCTGGTTCTACCGCGCCCACCCCGAGGCCCTGCCCGTCACGCAGGAGGGCGTGCGCCACGAGTTCGGCTCCCGGGCCGCGATCTGCCACAGCAACGCCGACTACCGCTCGGCCGCCGCCGCCATCACCACCGAGCTCGCCGAGCGCTACGGCGACCACCCTGCCCTGGCGATGTGGCACGTGCACAACGAGTACGGCGTCCCCGTCTCGGCCTGCTACTGCGACGCGTGCGCCGCGCACTTCCGCCGCTGGCTCGCGGCGACGTACGGCACGGTCGACGCCGTCAACGAGGCCTGGGGCACGGCCTTCTGGGGCCAGCGCTACGCGGACTTCGAGCAGATCAACCCGCCCCGGCTCACCCCCACGTCCGTCAACCCCGGCCAGGCGCTGGACTACAAGCGGTTCGCCGACGCCACCATGCGCGAGAACTTCGTGACGGAGCGGGACATCCTGCACCGCCTCTCACCGGGCGTCCCGGTCACCACCAACTTCATGACGGCCCTGAGCCAGTGCGACTCCGTCGACTACTGGGCCTGGGGCCGCGAGGTCGACATCGTCACCAACGACCACTACCTGATCACCGACGGCCGCCGCACCCACGTCAACCTCGCGATGGCCGCCGACCTCACCCGCTCCGTCGCGGGCGGTGCCCCCTGGCTGCTCCTTGAGCACTCCACCTCGGGCGTCAACTGGCAGCCCCGCAACCCCGCCAAGGCCCCCGGCCAGATGGCCCGCAACTCCCTCGCCCATGTGGCGCGCGGCTCCGACGGCGCCATGTTCTTCCAGTGGCGGCAGTCCCGGCGCGGCGCCGAGAAGTTCCACTCGGCGATGCTCCCGCACGGCGGCACCGACACCCGCGTCTGGCGCGAGGTCACCGAACTCGGCGCGGCCGTCGAGACGTTGAGCGAGATCCGCGGTACCCGCACCGAGGCCGACGTGGCCGTGCTGTGGGACTGGCACTCCTGGTGGGCGCAGAACCTCGACTGGCGCCCCAGCGAGGACCACGACGCCCGCGAACGCGCCGACGCCTTCTACGAGGCCCTCTACGACCGCCACCTCACCGTCGACTTCGCCCACCCGGAAGCCGACTTGTCGAGGTATCCCCTTGTCGTCGTACCGGCCCTGTACCTGATGACGGAGACGGCCGGGAACAACCTCAAGGCCTACGTCGAGAACGGCGGCACGCTGGTCGTCTCGTACTTCTCCGGCATCGTCGACGAGCACGACGCCGTCCACGAGGGCGCCTACCCGGGCCCGCTCCGGGACGTCCTCGGCCTCACGGTCGAGGAGTTCTCACCGCTGCTGCCCGGTGAACGGGTCCGCGTCACCGGCCCCGACGGCTCCGACCTGGGCGCCGACGTGTGGACCGAGTTCGTGGTGCCGCGCGGCGCCGAGACCGTCTGGACGTACGCCGACGGCCTCACCGCGGACCGCCCGGCCGTCACCCGGCACCGCCTCGGCGAGGGCACCGCCTGGTACGTCTCCACCCGGCTCGGCACCGAGGGTCTCGATGCGCTGCTGGGCCGGGCGAGCCAGGACGCGGGGCTCACCCCGCGCACCGACCTGCCCCGGGACGTCGAAGTGGTGCGCCGCTCCGGCGAGTCGGGCACCTATCTGTTCGCCTTCAACCACACCGGCTCGGACGCCAAGGTGCCGCTGGAGACCCCGGGCACCGAACTGCTGACCGGTGAACCCGCGGCCGGCCGCCTGGCGGTCCCGGCCGGAGCCGTCCGGGTCGTCCGGCTCGACGGCTGAACCGACTCCCTCCGCCCGCGCGAGCCCACGAGCCGCGGGCGGAGGGGCCCCTCACCGGCCCCCCGGTGAGGAGCACCCCCCATCCCCGACGTCGAAGGGACGACGGACGACGATGTTCCATCCCAGACGCACCCTCAGAGCCCTGCTGCTGCCGCTCGCCGCGGGGCTCGCCCTCACCGCCCTGCCCGCCCAGACCGCCCAGGCCGCGAGCACCCTCACCAACGGAGGCTTCGAGACCGACGGTTCGGGCGCGGCCACGCCGGGCGGCTGGTCCGAGTACGGCGACACCGGCGCCTCGTTCGCCGAGTCCGGCGGCCACGGCGGGAGCTACCGGCTGAGCCACTGGGCCTCCACCGCCTACAAGGTCGAGACCTATCAGTACCTGTCAGGACTCACCAACGGCAGCTACAAGCTCACCGCCTGGGTGCGCTCCGGCGGCGGGCAGAAGTCCGCGTACATAGCGCTGAAGAACTGCGGCGGCGCCGAGCAGCGCACCGATCTGCCGGTCTCGGCCAGTGGGTGGATCCGGATCGTCGTGCCGGTCAATGTGACCGGCAACCAATGCACCATCAGCATCAACAGTGACGCGAACGCGGGTAACTGGATCAATGTTGACGACCTGACCTTCACGCCGGGCACGTCCGGTACGTCGATCAAGGGCGCCGACATCTCGTCCCTGGCCAAGAGCGAGGCCAAGGGCGGCGTCTACCGCACCGGCTCCGGAACGGCCGGCGACGCCCTGGCCGTCCTCAAGTCGTCCGGCATGAACTACGCGCGCCTCAAGGTGTGGGTGAACCCGGCCGACGGCTACAACGACAAGGCACGTGTCCTGGCCATGGCCAAGCGGGTCAAGGCGCAGGGCATGAAGCTGCTGGTCGACTTCCACTACTCGGACTTCTGGGCCGACCCGGGCCGCCAGGACAAGCCCGCCGCCTGGGCCGGACACTCGTACGGTCAACTCAGGACGGACGTGTACAACCACACGTACGACGTGTTGAACGCCTTGAAGGCCCAGGGCACCACCGCCGACATGGTCCAGGTGGGCAATGAGATCAACGGCGGCATGCTGTGGACCGAGGGATCCACCTCCAACTGGACGCAACTGGCCGGTCTGCTCAACTCCGGCTACGACGCCGTCAAGGCGGTCAACTCGTCCACCACCGTCGCCCTCCACCTGGCCGAGGGCGGTGATCTGGAGGGCACCCGCTGGTGGTTCGACAGCGCGCGCTCCAACGGCGTGAAGTTCGACGCGATCGGCCTGTCGTTCTACGGCTACTGGCACGGCACTCTGTCCGACTTCCAGACCACCCTCGACGACGCGGCCACCCGCTACGGCAAGCCGGTCTTCGTCGCCGAGACCGCCTACCCGTTCCGCCTCGACAGCGAGGACTCCCACGAGAACATCATCGACACCGGTGACGAGCTGGTCTCCGGCTATCCGGCGAGCGTGGCCGGCCAGACCCGGTGGATGAACGACATGGCGAGCATCGTGGAGGCCGTCCCGAACGGCCGCGGCCTCGGCATCTTCTACTGGGAGGCCACCTGGACCGCGGTCGGCGGCAACGGCTGGGACCCGACCGACGCCTCCTCCGGCAACGGCTGGGAGAACCAGGCGCTGTTCGGCTACGACGACCGGGCACTCTCGTCGATGTCCTGGTTCCGCCACCGCTGACCCCACGGGAGAGGGCGGAGCGACGCCCAGCCCCGAACTTCGCCAGAGCGTACGGCAGTTCGGTATCGGTCAACGATGCCGACTGCCGTACGCGGCGGCTTGGGCTGCGAGACAGTGGGAAGAAACGCGGTAGGAGAGCGAGAGCCGCGAGGCAGGGGCACGACATGCTGAGGACTCCCACGGACGAGACGCGGCTGCGCATCCTGGCCTGGCTGAAGGAAGCCGGCCCCGCCGAGGGCGGGGTCACCGCGGACGCCGTCGCCGAGAGGTTCTCGCTGACCCGCCCGGTCGCCGTCACCCACCTCCGGCTGCTCGAAGCCACCGGCATGCTGCGCACCAGCCGGTCCGCGGGCCGCGTCCACTACCACCGCGACGAGGTGCGGATCGCCGAGGTCGCCCGCATGTTTGAAAAGGGCTGGTAGGCGACCCGGAACAGCGGTATCTCCTCCTGAGGATGAAGGGCATGCGCACCATGGACCGTCCCCCGGCACTCGTCCCACGCCACTACATCGCCATGGGCCACGGCCCCGAGGACGTGGTCGCCGACCCGCGCGGCCGGGTGCTGACCGGCGTGGCGGACGGCCGCATCCTGCGCCTTGACGGACTGGCGGACCCCGTCACGGCCCGGACCGAGGTGATCGCCGAGACCGGCGGCAGGCCACTGGGGCTCGAACTCCTCCCGGACGGCGACCTGCTGGTGTGCGACGCCGAACGCGGCCTGCTGCGGGTCGACACCGGCGACGGCACGGTCCGTATCCTTGCCGACTCGGTGGCGGGGGAGCCGCTGCGGTTCTGCAGCAACGTCGTGTCCCTCTCCGACGGCACCGTCTACTTCACCGTCTCCAGCCGCCGCCACCCCCTGGAGCACTGGATCGGCGACATCGTCGAGCACATCGGGACGGGACGGCTGCTGCGCCTGGCTCCGGGCGACGACACCCCCGAGGTGGTGCTGGACGGGCTGCAGTTCGCCAACGGGCTCGCCGTCGGCGCCGACGAGGCCCTCCTCGTGGTCGCCGAGACCGGTGCCTGCCGGCTCGTCCGCCACTGGCTCACCGGGCCCGAGGCCGGACGGAGCGAGCCCTTCGCCGAGAACCTCCCGGGCATGCCCGACAACCTCTGGCGCGGCGCCCCGGACGGGCCGGTCTGGGTCGCGCTGGCCGGACCCCGCGTCCCGCCCCTCGACCTGCTCCACCGCGGCACGCCCTCGGTCCGCCGCGCCGCCGCCCGCGTGGCCGTACACGCCCCGTTCCGCCCCACCGGCACGATCGCCGTGCTCGCCTTCGACGACAAGGGCCGTGTCGTCCACCACCTCGCCCGCCGCCGTTCCGGATACCGCATGGTCACCAGCGTGTGCGAAGCGGACGGACACCTGGTGCTGGGCAGCCTCTGGGAGCCCGGCGTGGCCGTCTGCGAGCCGCCCGCGCCGAAGTGACCCGAGCCACCCGCTCGGAAGCGGCACCGGCACACCGGCCGGGGTTAACCTGGACCCGGCCGCGACCACCTCTCGCGGCGCGGCGGTGGGGCCCGCCGTATCCGAACCGCGGCGAGGACGCCGCCAACGGTCCCTACTTGCGACGGCACACGCCCGCACCACCCCGGGCCCCGGCGAGTAGGAGACGTACCCCCATGACAGCCCCCGAGAGCCTGCGCGTTCAGGTCCCCGCCCCACATCCGCCTTCCTGGCGCGCCCAGGTGCCCGTCGTGACCGCCGTGGCGCTCGGCGGGGGAGCGGGGGCGGCCGCCCGGTACGCGGTCTCCCTGTGGTGGCCTTCCGCCGCGGGCGGCTTCCCCTGGACGACCTTCTGGGTGAACGTCGCCGGCTGTGCCGTGATCGGTGTGTTCATGGTGGTCGTCACCGAGATCCGGACCGTCCACCCCCTCGTGCGGCCCTTCTTCGGCACCGGCGTCCTCGGCGGCTTCACCACCTTCTCGACGTACGCCGTCGACATCCAGAAGCTGCTCGAGGGCCGCGACGTCGGCACCGGCCTGGCCTACCTCGCCGCGACCCCGCTCGCGGCGCTCGCGGCGGTGTGGCTCGGGGCCCGGTCGACCCGCCGGCTCCTGGGCGGAGCGGGCAGAGCGGACACGAAGGGTAAGGAGTCGTTGTGAACTGGCTGCTGGTCATCGGCGGCGCGATCGCCGGCGCCCCGCTCCGCTATCTCACCGACCGGGCGGTCCGGTCCCGGCACGGCTCGGGCTTCCCCTGGGGCACCCTCACGGTGAACGTCACCGGCTGCCTGCTCCTCGGCCTGCTCACCGGTGCCGCCTCGCAAGTCCAGCTGCTGCTCGGCACCGGTCTGTGCGGGGCTCTGACGACGTACTCGACGTTCTCCTACGAGACGCTGCGGCTGGCGGAGACGGGGGCCCGCCTGCGAGCCACCGTGAATGTGGCGGCGAGTGTGGTGGCCGGTCTCGGGGCGGCATGCGCGGGGGCCGCACTCGCGCGTATGTGAACCGCGCGCAGACGGGCCGCGTGGCTGAGATCCGTTCTCGCCCGCGTGTAGTAAGACGGTCCTCTCCGCTCCCGCCTCCCGAGCAGAACTGGATCCCATGAGCGTCATCAGCGTCGGTCAGGCCGTCGTCCTCGGAGCCGTCGAGGGGGTGACCGAGTTCCTGCCCGTCTCCTCCACCGGCCATCTGAAGATCGTCGAGGGGCTCATGGGCATCCCCGTCGACGACCACGCCGTGGTCGGGTTCTCGGCCGTCATCCAGGTCGGCGCGATCGCCGCGGTACTCGTGTACTTCTTCAAGGACATCGTGCGGATCGTCTCCGCCTGGTGGCGGGGCCTGTTCGACCGTGAGGAGCGGTACCACCACGACTACAAGTTCGCCTGGTGGGTCATCTGCGCCACGATCCCGATCGTCGCCGTCGGACTCGCCGCCAAGCCGCTCATCCAGGGCCCTCTCGCCTCACTGTGGGTGGTGGCCGGCTCGCTGATCGCCGGCAGCGGGGTGATGTGGGCCGCGGACCGGATGGGCCGGCACAAGCGCGGCGAGGACGACACCTCCTTCAAGGACGCCATGCTCGTCGGCAGCTCCCAGATCCTCGCCCTGCTCTTCCCCGGCTTCTCCCGCTCCGGCGCCACCATGTCCACCGCGCTGATGCTCGACCTGGACCGCGTCGCCGCCACCCGGCTCTCCTTCTTCCTGGGCATCCCCGCCCTGACCGGCGCCGGTCTCTACGAGCTCAAGGACGCCCTGGGCACCGGGGTGGGCGCGGCTCCGCTCGCGGTCGGCACGCTCGTGTCCTTCCTCGTGGCGTACGCCTCCATCGCCTGGCTGCTGAAGTTCGTCGCCAAGCACTCCTTCAACGCGTTCGTGATCTACCGGATCGTGGTGGGGGTGCTGCTGTTCGGCCTGCTCGGAGCGGGTGTGCTGCACAGTTGAGTGTTCTGCCGGGAGGCGCCGTCGGCTGTCTGCGGCGCCATCGTGGCTCGTCGCGCAGTTCCCCGCGCCCCTAGGGGGCGCCTCTTGACAGCCGCCGCCCGTCGCCCGGAGTATCTCTCCCGTGAACCTGTCAGACAGCCGGACAGCCGGACAGCCCCTGCGTCGCGTCAGTGCCATGGAAGCGGTACTGGCGTACCTGCGCGGCGCCATCGAGCGAGGCGAGTACGCCATCGGCGACAAGCTCCCCTCCGAGGCGGAGCTGTGCCGCACCCTGGAGGTCTCCCGGCCCGTGCTGCGCGAGGCCCTGCGGGCGTTGCAGACCATGGGCCTGACCGTGTCCAGGACCGGCAAGGGCACCTTCGTCGTCGCGAGCACCGTCGAGGACCCCACCTTCGGCGACTACGCGGCGAGCGACCTGCTGGAGGTGCGCCGCCACGTCGAGATCCCGGTCGCTGGGTACGCGGCCCGGCGCCGTACCCCGGAGAACCTCGACCACCTGGCCCACATCCTGGACCGGATGGAAAAGGAGACGGACACCACCGCGTGGGTCGCCATGGACACGCTGTTCCATCTCGCCGTGGCCGAGGCCGCCCAGAACCCGGTCTTCCGCCGGGTCATCGAGGAGATCCGGGACGCGCTGGCCCGCCAGTCCGCCTTCCTCAACGAGCTGGGCGGCCGCCGCGAGCAGTCCAACCGCGAGCACCGCGCCATCGTCGAGGCGCTGATCGACGGTTCCGAGAACGACGCGGTGGATGCCATGGCCCACCACCTCGACCGCGTCGAGACCACCCTCACCGACATCGTGCGTTCCCCCCGCACGGACACCCCCACGGAAGGCGGAACCGAGGCGTGAGCGAGCAATCCCTGCACGAAGGCGTGCAGAAACGTTCCGGCCATGTCGACGCCGGAGATGCCGGCTACAGCAAGTCCCTGAAGTCCCGGCACGTCAACATGATCGCCATCGGCGGAGCCATCGGCACCGGCCTCTTCCTCGGTGCCGGCGGCCGCCTCGCCGACGCCGGACCCTCCCTCTTCATCGCCTACGCGGTCTGCGGCCTCTTCGCCTTCCTCGTCGTACGGGCCCTCGGCGAACTCGTGCTGTACCGGCCCTCCTCCGGCGCCTTCGTGTCGTACGCCCGTGAGTTCATGGGGGAGAAGGGTGCCTACACCGCGGGCTGGATGTACTTCCTCAACTGGGCGACCACCGGCATCGCCGACATCACCGCCGTCGCCACCTACACCCACTACTGGGGCATGTTCTCCGACATACCGCAGTGGGTGATCGCGCTCATCGCGCTGGCCGTCGTCCTCACCGTGAACCTGATCTCGGTGAAGATCTTCGGCGAGCTGGAGTTCTGGTTCGCGATCATCAAGGTCGGCGCGCTCGTCCTCTTCATGTGCATCGGCATCTTCCTGCTGGTCACCCAGCACCCCGTCGACGGCCACAGCCCCGGCCCGTCCCTCATCAGCGACAGCGGTGGCGTCTTCCCGAACGGCCTGCTGCCCATGCTGCTGATCATCCAGGGCGTCGTCTTCGCCTACGCCTCCGTCGAGCTGGTCGGCGTCGCCGCCGGTGAGACCGAGAACCCCGAGAAGATCATGCCGAAGGCGATCAACTCGATCATGTGGCGCGTCGGCCTGTTCTACGTCGGCTCGGTCGTCCTGCTGTCGATGCTGCTGCCGTGGAACAAGTACACCGCCGGCGAGAGTCCCTTCGTGACCGTGCTGGGCAACATCGGCATCCCGGCCGCCGGCGACGTGATGAACCTCGTCGTCCTCACCGCCGCGATGTCCTCCCTCAACTCCGGCCTCTACTCCACCGGCCGCATCCTGCGCTCCATGGCCATGGCCGGATCCGCGCCCAGGTTCACCGCCGTGATGAGCCGCAGCCAGGTCCCCTACGGCGGCATCCTGCTCACCAGCGGCATCTGTGTCCTGGGCGTCGGCCTCAACTTCGTCGTGCCCGCCGAGGCCTTCGAGATCGTGCTGAACTTCGCCGCGATCGGCATCCTCGCCACCTGGGGCCTGATCATGATCTGTCACCTCCTCTTCTGGCAGAAGACCCAGAAGGGCGAGCTGACCCGCCCGGGCTACCGGCTCCCGGGCTCCCCCTGGACCGAGATCGTGACACTGGCGTTCCTCGCCTCCGTCCTGGTCCTCATGTACGCCGACGGCGGCGCGGGACGCACCACCGTGCTGTGCCTGCCGCTGATCGTCGGGGCACTGGTCGCCGGATGGTTCTGCATCCGCGGCCGTGTAGCCGCCAAGTCCACCACCGGAGCCGACGCGTGACCGACGCGCCGCTCCCCGAGAAGCAGGCAGTGATGTACAGCAGTTCCCCAGCGGACGCACCCCTTGTCCGTGAACCCGTCCACGCCCCCGTCGCCCACCTCATCCGCGGTGGGATCGTCGAAGGCATCCACTACGGCTCCGTCGTCGTCCTCGGCGCCGACGCGGAGGTACAGCTCCAGCTCGGCGACATCGAGGCCGCCTTCTACCCGCGCTCCGCGCTCAAGCCTCTCCAGGCCGTGGCCATGGTGCGGGCCGGGCTCCCGCTCGACGGCGAGCTGCTGTCGCTGACCGCGGCCAGCCACTCCGGCGAGGAACGCCACCTCGCCGGCTCCCGGCGCATCCTCGAACTCGCCGGGCTCACCGAGGGCCACCTGCGCAACGTCACGGACATGCCCTACGACCCGGTCGTCCGGGACGCCTGGGTGCGGGAGGGCCGGATGCCCTCACGGCTCGCGCAGAACTGCTCGGGCAAGCACGCGGCCATGCTCTACACCTGCATGCTCAACGGCTGGTCCCTGGCGGACTACCTCGACCCGGGCCACCCGCTCCAGCAGGCCATCGCCGAGATCGTCGAGGACCTCACCGGGCAGCGCATCGCCCGGGTGACCGTCGACGGCTGCGGCGCGCCCCTGTTCTCCATCTCGCTGCACGGCCTCGCCCGCGCCACCGCCCGTATCACCACCGCGGCGCCCGGCACGCCCGAGGCCCGGGTGGCCGACGCGATGCGCGAGCACGCCGAGATGGCCTCCGGCTCCGGCCGGGACGTCGCCGCGCTGATGCGGGCCGTGCCGGGGCTGCTCTCCAAGGACGGCTTCGAGGGCGTGCAGGTCGCTGCGCTGGCGGACGGGCGGGCTGTGGCGGTGAAGATCGCCGATGGTGCGAACCGGGCGCGGGTCCCCGTGGCCGCCGCCGCGTTGGCCCGGGCGGGTGTCGACCCGGAGCTGCTCACCGAGTTCGCGGGTGAGCCGCTGCTCGGCGGTGGCGAACCGGTGGGCTGTGTGCGGCCGGTGCGTGCACTGGATCCTGTCCTGGCGACGGCCGACATGTGATCCTGCGCCGGATCCGACGGGGGACTGCGGGCGTCGCCGGTCTGCGGGCCTGTGGTTGATCGCGCAGTTCCCCGCGCCCCTGAAGGGGCGCTCACCCACCCTCACCTCAGAAAGAACTCTCATGACCGCCGCCACCCGCTCCGAACACGATCTGCTCGGTGACCGTGATGTGCCCGCCGACGCCTACTGGGGTGTCCACACCCTGCGTGCCACCGAGAACTTCCCCATCACGGGCACGCCCATCTCCGCCTATCCGCATCTGATCGACGCCCTCGCCGCCGTCAAGGAGGCCGCCGCCCTCGCCAACGAGGAACTCGGTCTGCTGGACCCGAAGAAGGCCGCCGCCATCGTCGCCGCCTGCCGGGAGATCCGTGACGGCGAGCTGCACGACCAGTTCGTGGTCGACGTCGTCCAGGGCGGCGCCGGGACGTCCACCAACATGAACGCCAACGAGGTCGTGGCGAACCGGGCGCTGGAACTGCTGGGCCACGCCAAGGGCGAGTACCAGTACCTGCACCCGAACGAGGACGTCAACCTCGGTCAGTCCACCAACGACGTCTACCCGACCGCGGTCAAGATCGCGACGGTGTTCGCGGTGCGCGGGCTGCTCTCGGCGATGTCCGTCCTGCAGGACACCTTCGCCGGCAAGGCCGTCGAGTTCCACGACGTGCTCAAGATGGGCCGTACACAGTTGCAGGACGCGGTGCCGATGACGCTCGGCCAGGAGTTCTCCGCGTACGCGGTCATGATTGACGAGGACCGGTCCCGTCTTGCCGAGGCCGTCGAGCTGATCCATGAGATCAACCTCGGCGCCACGGCGATCGGGACCGGCCTCAACGCCCCCGCCGGCTACGCGGAGGCGGCCCGCCGCCACCTCGCGGCCCTCACCGGCCTGCCCCTGGTGACCGCGGCCAACCTGGTCGAGGCGACCCAGGACTGCGGCGCCTTCGTCCAGATGTCGGGCGTGCTCAAGCGCATCGCGGTCAAGCTCTCCAAGAGCTGCAACGACCTGCGGCTGCTGTCCTCCGGTCCGCGCGCCGGCCTCAACGAGATCAACCTGCCGCCGGTACAGGCCGGTTCGTCCATCATGCCCGGCAAGGTCAACCCGGTGATCCCCGAGGTCGTCAACCAGGTCGCCTTCGAGGTGATCGGCAACGACGTCACCATCACCATGGCCGCAGAAGCCGGACAGCTCCAGCTCAACGCCTTCGAGCCGATCATCCTGCACTCCCTGTCGGAGTCCATCACCCATCTGCGCGCGGCCTGCCTCACCCTCGCCGAACGCTGCGTGGCCGGCATCACCGCCAACACCGAGGCGCTGCGTGCCACCGTGGAGAACTCCATCGGCCTGGTCACCGCCCTCAACCCGCACATCGGCTACACCGCCGCCACCGACATCGCCAAGGAGGCCCTCGTCTCCGGCCGGGGCGTGGCCGAACTCGTCCTGGAGAAGGGCCTGCTGCCCGCCGAGACCCTCGCCGGGCTGCTGCGCCCGGAGGTCCTGGCGGGCAGCGGCCCGGCTCCGACGGCCTGACCCAGGGCCTGCCGAGCGCACCGGGACCGGCACCGGGGGACAATGGTGATCATGACATCCCCGACGTCCTTCCAGCCGGTCCTGGAGCGCATCGCCGAGGAGATCGAGCGGACCCCCGGCCGGGGCCGGCCCGCCGACTACATCCCGGCGCTCGCCGCCCGCGACCCGCGCCGGTTCGGCATGGCCGTCGCCGAACCCGACGGCACGGTGTACGGCGTGGGGGACTGGCGGGAGCCGTTCTCCGCGCAGTCCCTCACCAAGGTCTTCACCCTCGCCCTCGATCTGGCCCGCGAGGGCGACGCCCTGTGGGAGCACGTGGGCCGCGAGCCCTCCGGCAACCCCTTCAACTCCCTCGTCCAGCTGGAGTACGAGAACGGCATCCCGCGCAACCCGTTCATCAACGCGGGCGCCCTCGTCGTCACCGACCGGCTGCACACCCGTACCGGCGACGCCTCGGGTGAACTGCTGGCGTTCCTCCGGGCGGAGAGCGGAAACCCCGGCCTGTCCTTCGACGAGGAGGTCGCCGCCTCCGAGACGGCGCACGGCGACCGGAACGCGGCTCTCGGCCACTTCATGGCCGCCTACGGCAACATCGACAACCCGGTGCCGGTCCTGCTCGACGAGTACTTCCGGCAGTGCTCGGTCACCGCGTCCTGCGCCGACCTCGCCCTCGCCACGACCTTCCTGGCCCGCCACGGCGTCCGCGCCGACGGCACCCGGCTGCTCACCCGCAGCCAGGCCAAGCAGATCAACGCGATCATGCTGACCTGCGGCACGTACGACGCGGCGGGCGACTTCGCCTACCGCGTGGGGCTGCCCGGCAAGAGCGGCGTGGGCGGCGGCATCATCGCCGTCGTCCCGGGCCGCTGCACACTGTGCGTGTGGAGCCCGGGCCTGGACGAACGGGGCAATTCGGTGGCGGGTGTGGCGGCCCTCGACCGATTCACGACGCTGACAGGCCTCTCTGTCTTCTGAAGGCGGTTGTCCCGCGTTCTCCGGGGGCGCGGGGCTCTGTCGATGTGCGGCTCCGCCGCGCGGCTGCGACAAGCCCTCTCCGGCCCGCGTCCGATCACCGGCCGGTCACACTGCCGCTGCCTCCTGGAACAGACCCCGTCAGCTTCCGGCCACCCGACGTCGACACCCTGACTGAGTGTTGGCCATGGCTTTCCCCGTCGATCTCCGCCGCTGCCAGATACTCGGTCTGGCCGGTACCGCCTTCCTCGCGGCGGGCGGTGAGACGGCCGGTGCCCTGCCCGTACGGGACCTCCTGCACCCGGCCTCCGCCGGCGCGGCCCTCGGTCTGGTCGGTGTCTACTTCGGCGTCGTCCTGCTGATCGCGGCCTGGGCGCTGCTGGGCCGGCTGGTGCGCGGGCCGCGGCCGCCCACTCCCCGTGCCCTGCTGCTCGTCCTGGCCGTCTGGGCGGCACCGTTGCTGCTCGCCCCGCCGCTGTTCAGCCGGGACGTCTACAGCTACCTCGCCCAGGGGGCGATGGTCGACGCGCACATGGACGTCTACGCGCACGGGCCGTCCCGGCTCGGCGGCCCGCTCGCCGACGAGGTCGCCCCGCTCTGGCAGCACACCGGAGCCCCGTACGGCCCGGTGTTCCTCGCCGTCGCGGCGGCCCTGTCCGGTCTGACCCGGGGAGAACTGCCCGCCGGGCTGTTCGGGATGCGGCTCGTCGCGCTCGCCGGCGTGGCCCTGATGGCGGCCGCACTGCCCCGGCTCGCCCGCCACAGCGGCGCCGACCCGTCCGCCGCGCTGTGGCTGGGCGCCCTCAACCCGCTCGTCCTGCTGCATCTGGTCGCGGGCGCCCACAACGACGCCGTCATGCTCGGTCTGCTCGGCGTCGGCCTGGTGGCGGCGCTCGGCCGGTGGCCGATCCTCGGCGCCGTCCTCGTCACGCTCGCCGCCCTGGTCAAGGCCCCCGCCGTCCTCGGTCTCGCCGCTGTCGTCGTCCTCCAGGTCCGCGCCGGCCGCAGTCCGGCGAAGGCGCTCCTGACCACCACCGTCGCCGCCGCGGGGACGACGGTCGCCGCCACGGCCGTGGCCGGCACCGGATACGGCTGGATAGGCGCACTGAACACCCCCGCCTCACCCCAGAACTGGGCCCTGACCACCCTGCTCGGCCGAGCCACCGGGGCCCTGCTGGAACACCTGGGCAGCGATCTCGCGCCCTTTGCGATCCCCGCCTGGCACGCGCTCGGCATCGCGGCGGCCGTGGTCGCGATCGTGCTGATATGGCTCCGGCTGCGCCCACGACCGGTCTACGCGCTGGGCCTGAGCCTCGCGGCGGTGGCCGCCCTCGGCCCGGCGATCCGTCCCTGGTACGCCCTGTGGGGCCTGTTCCTCATCGCCGCCGCCGCGCCCAGCACCTCCGTACGCCACCGCATGGCGGCCGTGACCGGTGTGCTCGCGCTCTGCGTCCTGCCCAGCGGCGGGGCGGCGGACACGGGGCAACTCGTCCTAGCCGTCTCCGGCGGCGCACTCGCGGTGGTCGTGCTGTGGCAGGCCCGCCAGGCCGAACTCGCCCCGGCGCTGGGACGCGCGGCATGACCCCGGCCCTGCCGCGCACCGACCGCGGACGGCTGCTGCTCGTGCTCGCCCTCGCCACGGTGGTGACCGTCTTCACCGCCACCGTGCCCCTGCTGCGCGACTGGTTCGACCTGCGCGTCTACTACGGCAGCATCGACACCTGGGTCCACCACGGCGGCCGGATCTACGACTACCGGGTGCCCGGCACGACGTACGGCTTCACCTACCCGCCGTTCGCCGCTGTCGCCATGCTGCCGATGGCCCTGCTGGACCTGCGCACCGCGATCGCCGCCGCGCTGCTGCTCAACCTGGCGGCCCTGGCCGTGATCCTGCGCCTGCTCACCGGCCCCGGACGGCGGCGCCACGGCTGGTACGGCTGGGCCCTGATCGCCTGTCTGCTCGCACTGTTCGAACCGCTCCGTGACACCTTCAGCTTCGGGCAGGTCAACCTGCTTCTGCTGGCTCTCGTGCTCACCGACGCGGCGCTGCTCGCCACCGGACGCGGATGCGGACGCTGGGCGGGCGTCGGCATCGGGCTCGCGGCCGCGATCAAGCTCACGCCGGCGCTGTTCATCGGACTGTTGCTGGTGGCCCGGCGGTGGCGCGCGGCGGCTCTCGCCACGGCCGTCGCCCTCGGGGCCACGGCCCTCGCGGCCTGGGTCGACGCGGACGCCTCGCGCTTCTACTGGACCGACGCGCTGTGGGACACCAGCCGCATCGGGCGCCTCGGCTACGTCTCGAACCAGTCGGTGCAGGGCATTCTGGCCCGCCTCGGTGAACCGGACCGGGCGGTGTGGGCGGTAGCGGTGCTGCTGATCCTCGGCGTGTGGGCGCTGCGCGTGCGGCGGGCGGTCGCCGGGCAGGACTGGACGGCCGCGTTCGCCCTGACCGGCCTCGCCGCCTGTCTCGTCAGCCCGATCACCTGGGTGCACCATCTGGTGTGGCTGCTGCCGTCCTTCGCCGTGCTGGTCCGGACGGGGCGCCCGCGGATCGCGGGCGCCCTGTACGCCGTGCTGTGCACCAGCGTGGTGTGGCTGTGGTTCGACGACGCGTCCGGCGTCGACGGGTTCCTGGGCAGCAACACCTACGCCTGGATCACCCTGGGCCTGCTGCTGTGGCTGCCGGTCGGTCAACTCCCTTCCGACCGGCGGACCGGGAGCCTCAGCACCAGCACCACGACCGCCGCGCCCAGCCCGACGGCACCCACGATCAGGCCCGCCTCGGTCCAGGCGGAGGAGGGTTCCTCCGGCACGGCCGCGGCGGCGGCCGCGGGCAGCGTCGTCGCTCCCGGCCGCGCGGAAGCCCGCTTCGAGGTCTCGAGCGAGCCCACCGGTTCGACCCTCGCGGCCGACCGGAACCCCCAGTCGAGCAGCGAGCGTGCCTCCTCGTAGACGGCCGCCCCGCCGCCCTGCTGAGGGTTCATCACCGTCACGACGAGGGTGCGCCCGCCCCGGCGCGCCGCCGCGACGAGCGTGCTGCCCGCCTTGCTGGTGTAGCCGTTCTTGATGCCGATCAGCCCCCGGTACGGCTTCACACCACGGGTGCCGCTCAGCAGCCGGTTGGTGTTGCGGATGGCGTACGACCAGCCACCGCCGCCCGGGAATCTGGCCTCGACCGTGGCGCAGTACCGGGCGAAGTCCGGGTTGCGCAGCCCCACCCGCCCGAAGATCGCCAGGTCGAACGCCGACGACACCTGGCCCGGTGCGTCGTAGCCGTCCGGCGACAGCACGCGCGTGTCGTGCGCGCCCAGGGAGCGGGCCTCTGCCTGCATCCGCCTTGCGGTGGCCCGCCAGCCGCCGTTCATTTCGGCCAGGACGTGCACGGCGTCGTTGCCGGAGTTGAGGAAGACACCGCGCCAGAGGTCGGCGACCCGGTAGGTACGGCCCTCCGCGACCCCGACCAGGCTGCTGCCGGCACCGATGCCCCGGAGTTCCTCCGCGCGGACCGTGTGCCGGACGCGCCCCGGCAGCGCGGGCAGCACCGTGAGGGCGAACAGGGTCTTCAGGGTGCTGGCCGGGGGCAGCCTGCGGTGCGCGTTGTGGGCGGCGAGCACCTCGCCGCCGCGGGCGTCGGCCACCAGCCACGACAGGGCGGAGACCTCCGGGAGACGGGGCACTCCGGCGCGCGGGCGGACATGGGTACCGGGGCGGTGCAGCAGCGAGGGGTGCGGGGCCGCCGCCCTCGGCCCGGCCGGCGCACTGGGCTCCGCCCTGCCGGAGACGTCCGCCGCGGCGGGCACCACCGCCAGGAGCCCCACCGCACAGAGCACACCGGCCGATACGGCCATCCGGAAAGAGAGTCCGAGGATCATATGATTAACGTAGAAACGGATGTGCTCCGCGTGGCGACGACCGGGCCGTACCGCGTCGGCGAGCACCCGGATGCCACACCGGTGGCGTCCTGGCAGGGGGTGCCGGGCTCCGTCAGCCCGAGGGCAGGGTCGGCTGGACGCGCCGCAGGAACGTCGCGTTGTCCGGTGTCTCGCGCATCCGCTCCAGGAGGGTCTCCAGGCCGCCCTGGCCGTCCCGGTTCCGCAGTACGCGCCGCAGGCCGTGCATGGCCGCCAACTCGGCCGGGGACAGCAGGAGTTCCTCACGGCGGGTGCCGGAGGGGGTGATGTCGACGGCCGGGAACACGCGGCGGGACGCCGGGTCACGGCTCAGCCGCAGCTCCATGTTGCCGGTGCTCTTCAGCTCCTCGAAGTAGAAGTCGTCGGCCTTGGAGCCGGTCTCCACCAGGGCGGTGGCGAGGATCGTGAGGGAGCCCCCCTCCTCGACGGCCCGGGCGGCGCCGAAGAACCGCTTGGGGCCGGTCAGCGCGGACGCGTCGACGCCCCCGGTGAGGATGCGGCCACCGGACGCGGCCGCGTTGTTGTGCGCCCGGCACAGCCGGGTCAGCGAGTCGAGGAGGATGACGACGTCCTCGCCGGCCTCGACGAGCCGCTTGGCCCGTTCGATCACGAGCTCGGCGAGCGCGATGTGCTGCTTGGCGCTGCGGTCGAAGGTCGAGGCGTACACCTCGCCCCGCACACCGCGCCGCATGTCGGTGACCTCCTCGGGCCGCTCGTCGAGCAGCAGCACCATCAGCCGGGTCCCGGGATGGTTGCCGGCGACGGCGGCCGCGAGTTGCTGGAGGACGACGGTCTTGCCGGTCTTGGGCGGGGCCACGAGGAGCCCGCGCTGGCCCTTGCCGACCGGTGCGATCAGGTCGATGACCCGTCCGGCCAGTCCCGCCGCCGGGTGTTCCAGACGCAGCCGCTCGTGCGGATGCAGCGGTGTCAGGTCCCGGAAGTGACGCCGGCCGCCCGGTTCCCCGGGCTCGCGGCCGTCGACCCGTACGACGTCGGCCAGGCCGCGCCGGTCGCCGCGCACGCCCTCGACGAGGTCGCCCTTGCGCAGGCCGTACCGGCGGATCAGTGCGGGGGAGACCGCGGGGTCTGCGGGTGTGGGCAGCAAGTCGTCGCCGCGCAGATGCCCCTTCCCGGCCGTGTCGATGTCGAGGACGCCGGTCGCGGCCTGGGCCTGCGGCTGCCGCTGGACGGGTGGGTTGTCGAGTGTGGTGGTCATGGTGGTGTGTCCTTTCAAGGACGGAAGGCATGGGACATGCGAAGGGAAGGGGAGAACCGCGAAGGGAGGGGCCTTGGGCACGCCTCCGGGCGGCGAGAACCGCACAGCACCGTGGCTACGACGAAGAACGTCCTGCTCAGCGAGGTGGTGCTGGAAGGTGAAACGAGAAAGAGAAAATGAACTGGCACCGGCGCCCGAGACCGGGCGTACACAAGTGCTGTTCGCACTCTACCACCGGACGCGATGCCGGGGGAGTGGAATGTGTCTCGTCCGCCTCAGCGGCCGGCCAGCAGCCCGTACAGCAGGGGGATCCGCGGCTCGGGCAGCCGCCACCAGCCGGACTCCGTACGGACCATCTGCGGCCAGCGCGGCCAGGGAAGTTCGTCGCCTTCCCGCAGCCGCCGCACGGTGAGTCCCGCCCCGGTCAACGCGTTGACGACCTCGCCCATTCCGTGCATCCACTCGTAACTGTCCGTGGCGCCCTCGACGGCCGGGCCGTCCGTGTAGGTGCGGGTCGCGTCCCGGTGCACCGGACCGCCGCCGCTCAGGTAGTCATGGCGCAGGAGCAGCTCGGGCCCTTCGCCCGGAGCGGGCTTCGGGCCGAGGGAGTTGAGCAGGGGATGGAACTCGACGATGTACAACCGGCCGCCGGGCCGCAGCAGCCGGCCGATGACTTCCGCCCATCGGTCCAGGTCGGGCAGGTAGCACAGGGCGCCCTTGCCGGTGTAGACGACGTCGAACCGCCGCCCGTCCAGGGCCTCGACGGCGTCGTAGACGTTCGCCTGCACGTATGTCACGTCCGCCCCGGCCTTCGCGGCGATGCCGTTCGCCGCCGCCACCGAGGCCTCGGAGAAGTCGAGGCCGACGGCACGGGCTCCGCGCCGGGCGAAGGCGATCGTCTCCGTGCCGAGATGGCACTGCAGGTGCAGCACGTCACGCCCGGCCAGCTCGCCGAGGTCCTCCCACTCGAAGGAGGCGAACCAGCGCTCGGGGTGGAGGTCCTGGTCGAGACCGTAGAACCGGCTGGCGAGATGGACGGGCGTGCGGGCGTCCCAGTTGGCCTGGTTGGCCCGCATCAGCGCGTCGTGCTCGGCGGACGTCATGCGGCCATCCAACCAGACGAGTTGCTCACACCGAGCGTGCTCGCGCCTCCTCGGCGATCCGCTCGAACTGCGCGCCCATGGCCGCCGCGAGTGCCTGTGCCCCTGACAACGGGCGCACCATCACGGTGAATTCGTCGATCAGCCCGTCCTCGCCGACGTGGATGAAGTCGCAGCCGCTGATCTCCCGGTCGCCCACCCGCGCGCTGAAGACGAGGGCGTGGTCACGCCCGTCCGTGTCGTTGATCTCGCGTACGTAGCGGAAGTCCTCGAAGACGCCGGCGACGGCGCGCAGGATCGCCGCCGTGATCGCCTTGCCGGTGTACGGCTTGAACACGACCGGGCTGGTGAACACGACGTCCGGCGCCAGGAGCGCCTCGGCGGCGTCCAGGTCGCTCGCCTCGATGGCCTCGCGGAATGCACGCATCGAACCTGCCTTAGTCAATTTGTTGAGTAGGTGCGGATGAGATTAGTCAACCGCTGTTACGGTGTCCATATGTCGCTGAAGTACGCCGTCCTGGCCGCTCTCCTGGAGGGGGAGGCCTCGGGCTACGAGCTCTCCAAGGTGTTCGACGTGTCGCTCGCGAACTTCTGGGCCTCGACGCCGCAGCAGCTCTACCGGGAGCTGGAGCGCCTCGCGCAGGACGGGCTGATCGAGGCCAGGGTCGTACGCCAGGAACGGCGGCCCGACAAGCGGATGTTCACGCTCACCGAGGCGGGCCGCGATGATCTGTGCGCGTTCGCCGCCACACCGCCCCGGCGGCCCACCGTCATCCGGGACGAACTCCTCATCAAGATCCAGGCCATGGACGGCGCGGACCCCGAGGCCACCCGGGCGCTGGTCGAGGAGCGCGAGTCGTGGGCCCGCGGCAAGCTCGCCCGCTACCTGCGCGTCCGGGAACGCCTGCTGGCCGGCCGCAGTGAGGAGGAGTACCTGCGGGAGACCGACCGCGTCGGCCCGTACCTCACCCTGATGGGCGGCATCGGCTTCGAGGAGGAGAACCTCCGCTGGTGCGAACGCGTACTCACGGTCCTCGAGCAGCGAGCTCCCCTAGGCTGAGCCGATGTTCAGCCCCGAAGGTCCCACGCTGCGCGAACTCGCCGTCCAGGCGCTGTCGTCCGTCGAGCGCGGCTACGACCTCCTCGCGCCGAAGTTCGACCACACCCCCTTCCGGACACCCGAAGCGGTCCTCGACGCCGTCGGGTCGGCACTGCGCCGCATGGGCCCCTTCGATGCCGGCCTCGACCTGTGCTGCGGCACCGGCGCGGGCGTCGGCGTGCTGGCGGGGGTGTGCCGGGAGCGGGTCACCGGCGTCGACTTCAGCGCGGGCATGCTCGACATCGCACGGGAGCGGGTCAAGCCCGAGGGGCCGCCGGTCTCCTGGGTCAGGGCGGACGCCCGCGCCCTGCCCTTCGCTCCCGCCTTCGACCTGGTGGTCAGCTTCGGGGCCTTCGGCCACTTCCTGCCCCGTGAACTGCCCGGTCTGTTCACCCAGGTCCGCTCGGTCCTGCGGCCGGGCGGCTGCTTCGCGTTCCCGCTGGTCGCCCCGCCCCGCCCGGGCTCGCTCGGCTACTGGATGCTGCTCGGCTTCGACGTGGTGATGCGGGTGCGCAACGCGCTGTGGCGGCCTCCGTTCGTCATGTACTACCGCGCGTTCCGCTTCGGGGACGTACAGCGCGAGCTGGCACGCGCCGGCTTCCGGGTGGACCTCCACGCGCTGCCGGAGTTCGGACAGCGACGGGACGGCAGTCCACGGGTACGGCTCGTCGTGGCCCGGTCGCCGGACTAGCCGGCGCGGCCCGGCAGGGTGAACTCGTAGACCAGCGCGTCCTGTCGGGCGTCCACGACCAGGTCGGTGATCTCCAGCGGGCGCGCGTACTGGTCGTGCACCTGCCTGGTGACCCGCACCGACGGCGTGCTCGCGGGGCGGGTGATGGCGTCGCGGTGGTGCAGCGTCAGACCGGCCCGGCGCATCCAGCCGTAGGCCCGCCGCAGGTGTGCGGTGGCGGTGCCGTCGGCGCGGTCGCGGATGGGGGCACCTCCCACGCCGTTCAGGCAGTGGGGGAGGGCCAGCTCCTCCACTTCCGCCAGTGCCACGGCCGAGAAGGACGTCACGGCGGTCCGCAGGCCGCGTCCGTCGGAGGTCGCGCACCGGTAGGTGTGGACCAGGGTGGGCCGGCCCGGGGTCAGTCCCAGCACCTCGGCGTGGTCCGGCGGGGGCGGCTCCCAGGTGACGGTGGCGCGGGCGACCGTGCCCGGAGTGGCGGCCGCCGCGCCTACCGGGAAGGCGAGCGACGCCGGGGTTTCCACCGGCAGACCGGGCAGGGTGGCGTGGCTGCCGCGCCGGTCGGTGGTGACCAGGCCGTCTCGGCGCAGCAGCTCCAGCGCCTGCCGTACGGTCTCCCGGCTGACCCCGAAGTGCCCGGCCAGCCGCCGTTCGCCCGGCAGTCGTTCACCGGGCGGGACGGTGCCGTCGCGCAGTTCGCCGAGCAATCGCGTCGCGATCCGCCGGTACAAGGGCTCTTCCTCGGCCGGCGGGTGGTCGTGCGGGGTGGTGCGGGCCATGCCGCGCCTCCTGGTGGTGACGTGCGGTAGTGGTACGGACTCGGTGCGCCACCAGATCTAGCATTGGTCTAAACCAGACGGGAAGAGCGGCCGGACGGTTCGGCCGAAACCGGACCGCCCGAGCCCGCCGTCACAGCGCGCTGTACAGGGCGTCGACCAGTGCCGTCTTCCGCGGGTCGTCCGCGATGTGAGGCCCCATACGGTTCATCACATACCCGAGGGACACCTCCGCCTCCGGGTCGGCCAGCCCGCACGAGCCGCCGAAGCCGTCGTGGCCGAAAGCGCGCGGGTTGGGTCCGTAGGAGCCGTTGGATCCGCTGAGCCACAGCCCGAGCCCCACCTCCGTCTCGTGCTCGAACCCGGCGCCGAGCACCAGGTCCCGGCAGCTGCCCTGCCCCTCGCGCACCCGTTCGGCCGCCTCGGGGGACAGGACACGGTGGTCTCCGTGCGAACCGCGCCCCGCGAAGACGCCGTAGAGCTCGGCGATCGCGAGCGCGGTGGCGTGCCCGTTCGCCGCGGGAATCTCGGCGGCCCGCCATTCGGGGGTGTTGGCCCCGGCCGCGGCCACCGACGGGTTGGTCAGCGCCGCGATCGCCGCCGGTGCCAACTGGGCGAAGACTGCGGCCTGTGCACTGCTCGCCGTCACCGGCGGCTGGACCAGCTCGGCCACCCGGCCGGAGTCCTTCGCCGGCAGTCCGATACGGAAGTCGATCCCCAGCGGCGCGGTCACCTCGCGCTCCAGGAAGGCCCCGGGGCGCAGCCCCGTGACCCGCCGTACGACCTCGCCGACCAGATGGCCGTAGGTGAGCGCGTGATAGCCGGACCGGGTTCCCGGTTCCCACCAGGGCTGCGCCGCCGCGAGCCGCTGTGTGGTCAGCTCCCAGTCGCAGAGCTGCTCCAGCGAGTGCGGTTCGCGCAGCCCGGCCAGACCGGCGCGGTGCGACAGCAGATGCCGTACGAGGACCTTCTCCTTGCCCGCCGCCGCGAACTCGGGCCAGTACTCGGCGACCGGCGCGTCGAGGTCCAGCAGCCCCCGGTCGGCGAGGATGTGTGCGCACAGCGCCACCGGGCCCTTGGTCGTGGACCACACATTGACCAGAGTGTCCCGCTCCCACGGCCGGGAGCGCTCCGCGTCGGCCCAGCCGCCCCACAGCTCCACCACCGTCGCGCCGCCGACGGTGACGGCCACCGAGGCGCCCAGCTCGTCCCGCTCCCGGAAGTTCTCCTCAAACGCCCCGCGTACCGCGGCGAACCGCGCGTCGCAGTGTCCGCTCACCTGTGTCTCGTTCTCGGACATGAGCCCCTCCGCCGACCGTCTCGGGGCCGGGCCGCCGTGGAGCGGCCCGGGCGCGAAGAACGTACCGACTGGTCGGGACCGTGCGGAAGCCCGTCGGCGGTGAACGGCCGGATCAGATGTACGAGCGCATCCAGCGCAGCTTGGCCGCCTCCTGGAAGGGGCCGCCGCCCTCGTGGTCGTTGAAGTCGTACACCTCGATCTCCTTGTCCTCGTGGCTCCAGGCGTTGAAGGCCGCGAAGACCGTCGAGGGCGGGCAGGTCTGGTCCTCCAGGGCCGCCGAGAAGAGCGCGGGGGCGTTGCCGCGGGCGGCGAAGTGCACGGCGTCGAAGTAGGAGAGCGTGCGCAGGGCGTCCGCGGCGCGACCGCGGTGCGTCTTGAGGTACAGGCCGATCTCCCGGTACGGGTGCCGGTCCGTGAGTGTCGCCGCGCGCGGGTAGTCGCACAGGAACGGCACGTCCGGCGCGATGGCCGCCAGGTCGGGGACCAGGCCGCCCACCGCGATCGTGATGCCGCCGCCCTGGCTGGCGCCGACGGCCACCGTGCGCGTGGCGTCGGTGAGGGGGTGCGAACGGGCCGCCTCCACGGCCCGCACGGCGTCCGTGAACACCCGGCGGTAGTAGTAGTTCTCCGGCGCGTCGATACCGCGCGTCATGAAGCCCGGGAAGGCCGGCGCGCCGCCCACCGGGTCCGCCGTGCCGCCGCCGGCGCCCCAGGCGCTGCCCTGCCCGCGGGTGTCCATCACGAAGTGCGCCCGGCCCGAGGACGCCCACAGCAGATGCTCGTGCGGCAGTCCGCGTCCTCCGCCGTAGCCGATGAACTCCACGACCAGAGGCAGCGGCCCGTCCGCCCCGGCCGGCAGTGTCAGCCAGCCCTTGACCGGATGACCACCGAAGCCGGCGAACGTCACGTCGAACACCTGCACGGTGGACAGGCCCGTGTCGACCGGTTCGAAGCGGGCGTCCAGCTCGTGCTCGCGCGTCTCCTGGAGCGTCTTGGACCAGAACGCGTCGAAGTCCTCGGGCTCGGGGGACGCGCTGCGGTACTCGCGGAGTTCATCGAGAGGAAGGTCGAACAGGGCCATGCAGGACCGCCTTGGGTGAGGAACAGCTGCGGAGACAGAGCGGATGATCACACTACGTGGGCGGCCGGAGGGCTCGCCAGGCATTTTGTCGTAGCCCGGATCCGGGGCGGTGCCCGTCACCCGCCATCCCCCACTCGCCGTCCCCAGGGCGCGTCAGGCGCGGCGGTGCGTCCACTCCGGTTCCGTACGGGCCCATGCCCGGTCCCACTCGGCCAGCCTGTGGCGCAGTGCCACCCGGCGCACGGCGTAGTGGCACAGAAGCACGACGAGCACCGCACCGCCCGCGGCACATGTGCCGATGGTGAGGGTGTGCTGCCAGACCGCTGTGCCGTCCACGGGAGGGGGCACGTTCCGCCCCCGGGAGTCGAACCAGATGTCCACGACCTCGCCCTGCCGGGTGCCCGCCGCGACCGGTGCCGTCGCGGTGCGCGTCCCCTCGCCCGGCTCCGTCCAGCGCACGGTGGCGCGGAACGCGTGCTGCCCGCCGGACTGCGCCGACGGCAGCGAGTCGCCCTTCCCGCCGACCACCTCGGCACGGACACGATGCCGCTCGGCCCGCTGTTCCATCGAGAGGGACGTCGCCTCGTCATGGGCCCACCGGGCCGCCGCCGCTCCCGCCAGCGGCGCGCCCACGAGCAGCAGAACGGCGACCACCAGCGCCGTCCACGCCTCGACGACATCGGAGCGGCGCCGCAGCGGACTGCTCCGCCAGCGCCAGCCGCGCACCCGGGTTCGCATGTCGACCTCCCGCTCCCTCCGCGTCATGCCACGCGTGCGAGTGCCCACACGGATCGGGTACCCCTCCGACGCGCATCGATCGCTCGTCGTGGCCGGGCCGTCGGTCCGCTCCCCGGCGGCGTCGTCGCGTGCGCGGGGAGTCACTGGCGGTCGTGTGCCGAAGCCCTCCGGCTGGGTGCCCGGGCCGATCCGGGCGAAACACCGGGGGAGAGGGGGCGCCTTCGGGATCAGCGCACCTTCGAGCACAGCGCGCCTTCCGGATCAGCCGAAACGCTCGATCCGGATGCGGTCCACGGGCTGACCGGCCGTCACCAGCAGCCGGGAGGCGTGCTCGGCGAAGGAGTTGGAGCCGCACACATAGGTCTCCCACCCACCGGACGGCTGCTCGGCCAGGAGCGGCGCCACATGTGCCGCGGTCATACGTCCCACCGGCACACCCTCCGGTGCGACGCGGGTGAACACCGGCGTCGTCTCCGCGCCGAACTCCCGGGCGTAGATGAGCTCCTCGGGACCGCGCGCGGACACCACCAGCTTCAGCGGTACGGCCAGGTTCCGCGCCCGGTGGTGCCGGACCATCGACATCAGCGGTACGACGCCGGAGCCTGCGCCGATCAGCAGCGCGGGCCGGTCGCCGGGCCAGGCGAAGAAGCCGCTCACCGGGCCCCGTACCTCGACCTGGTCGCCGGGCCGGGCGACGGTGTGGAACCAGCCCGAGACCTCGCCGCCGTCGACGTGGTCCAGGGTCAGCTCGATGTGCCCGGAGTCGTCCGGAGCGGACGCGATCGAGTAGTGGCGCTGGGCCACGTAGCCGTCCTCGGCGGTCAGCCGCACCATCAGGTGCTGGCCGGGCAGGTGCCCCGGCCAGCCGGGCACGGCGAACCGGAAGGTGGCGGCACGCGCGGTCTCGCGGCGGATCTCGGTCAGCGTGGCGGTCTGCCACTCGGAGGCGGCCTGCTCGCTCACGGCGATGCGCCCGGGCACGGCGAAGCGCGTGGGAGGCACGAAGGTCTCAGTCACCGGAGTACCTCTGCTCCTCCCAGGGGTTGCCCCGCCCGTGGTAGCCGTTCTGCTCCCAGAACCCCGGCTCCTCGTGGTCGAGGATCCGCAGGCCGGCGATCCACTTGGCGCTCTTCCAGAAGTACAGATGCGGCACCAGCAGTCGTGCCGGGCCGCCGTGCTCGGCGGGCAGCGGGCTGCCGTCGTACTCCCAGGCGATCCACGCCCGGCCACCGCTCAGGTCGGCGAGCGGGAGGTTCGTGGTGTAGCCGGTGTGCGAGTAGGCGACGGCATGGGTCGCCGACCCATGGGGCCGGACCACATCCAGGAATGCGTCCAGGGAGACGCCCGAGAACCGCACCCCGAACTTGGACCAGCTCGTCACGCAGTGGATGGCGCCTTCGTACGCAGACGGCGGCAGCCGGTGCGCCTCCTCCCAGTCCCAGGTGCGGGGCTCGTCCACCAGCCCGTCGACGCGGAACGTCCAGTCGGCGGGCGCCAGGTCGGGAGTGACCTCGGCGGACAGGACGGGCCAGTCGTCGCCGGCGTCGTACTGGCCGGGCGGCAGGCCGGGGTCGTCGACGCGCGGTCGCCCGGTGAAGCCTCTGGTGATGTGCATGGGGTGCTGCCTCCGGACCGGGCCGACGGTGCCCGTCGGGCCCGGCATGATCAGTGATTGCGCATTCAACCGTACGTGCGGTGCGCCCTAGTCGTGCCGACCGGGTCCGGAGCCCGCGTTGTAGCGCACGAGGTAGTCGGCGAACAGCGACAGGTCCTCGGCCGGCCAGTCCGCCAGCCGCTCCCGGAAGGCGATCCGGCGGCTCTCGGTGACCTGGGCCAGGATGCGTCGGCCGGCCTCCGTCAGATGCAGCACCAGAACGCGCTGGTCCTCCGTGTCGGAGCGGCGTTCGATGAGACCGGCGCGTTCCAGGGCGGCCACCTGGCGGCTGACGGTGGACTTGTCCAGGGCGTAGTGGGCCGCCAGGTCGGTGGCCCGGCAGCCGCCGCTCTCCTCCAGGTGCCCGAGCAGCGTGTACGACACCAGCGACAGCTCGGGGTGCATCCGCCCCGCCGCCGCACGGGCGCGGCGGGCGAAGACCGTCATCTCCCGCTGGATGGTCTCCACGGCTTCGGCTGCGTTCACCTGGCCTCCCTCAGGGCGTTGCCGCACATCGCTGCTGCTCACCCTCCATGGTTGCACAACCCAACCATTGGCTGGGGCGGCCGATTCCGGTCCCGTACCGGGCGGCCGGTCCGTCAGGTAGTGTTGCCGTCCGGCTGTGGACCATCCCGGCCGTCGGAAGACGAGGAGGTGAGACCCATTATCGCTGTGTCAGCTCGGGTGCTCACTCCTCGATGTCGCGCGGATCGCCGCCTGTAGGCGACCGCCGGAGCGCCCTTCGGCTCTCGAAAGGCTCCTGGCATCCATGCCGTCTGTGTCTTCTGTCCCGCCCTCCATGCCGCTGTCCCGTGACTCCATGGTCGACGCCCTGCGCACCGCGGGGTGCGTCTTCGCCGAGGACGAGGCCGACTTGATCCTCTCCACCGCGCGCACCCCGGCCGAAGCGGCCGCCATGGCCGAGCGCCGCGTCGAGGGTCTGCCCCTCGAACTCGTCGTGGGCTGGGCCGGGTTCCGGGGCCTGCGCGTCACCGTCGACCCCGGCGTCTTCGTGCCGCGCCGCCGCACCGAGTTCCTGGTGGAACAGGCCCTCGCCCAGGCGCCCGAAGCCACCGTCGTCGTGGACCTGTGCTGCGGCACGGGTGCCGTCGGTGTGGCGCTGGCAGCCGGGCTGGGCCGCGTCGAGCTGCACGCCGCCGACATCGATCCCGTTGCCGTGGGCTGCGCCCGCGGCAACGTCGCCGCCGGGGGGCATGTCCACCAGGGCGACCTGTTCGAGGCGCTGCCCGGTGAGCTGCTCGGCCGCGTCGGCATCCTCGCCGCCAATGTGCCGTACGTGCCCAGCGACGAGATAGGCCTGCTGCCCCTCGAGGCCCGTGACCACGAGCCGCGGGTCGCCCTCGACGGCGGCACGGACGGCCTCGACGTCCTGCGCCGGGTCGCGGCCGAGGCCCCCCGCTGGCTCGCCCCCGGCGGCTGCGTCCTGGTGGAGACCAGCCGGCACCAGGCACCGACCGCCGTCGCCACCTTCGAACGCCACGGTCTGACGACCCGCCTGGCCGTCTCGGAGGAGCTGTACGCGCATGTGGTGATCGGGGTGAGGGGGCGGGCGCTGCTCAGTCCGGGGCCGTCGCCCGCGCGATGAGCAGGGCCACGTCGTCGAAGTTGTCCGGCTCGTGCAGCGTGCGCAGGAGCAGGTCGCAGACCTCCTCCAGGGGCCGGTCAGGGCCGTCGAGCAGGGACAGGAGGGTGTCGAGGCGTTCGTCGAGCGGGTCGCGGCGGGTCTCGACCAGTCCGTCGGTGTAGAGGACCAGACGGTCGCCCGGTTCCAGGTCGACCGTGGTCGTCGAGAAGGCGACGCCGCCCACGCCGAGGGGCACCCCGGTCGGCAGGTCGAGCAGCTCCGGGGGGTGGCCGGCCCGGACGCGCACCGGTGGCAGATGCCCGGCGTTGGCGATCCGGCACTGTCGCAGATGCGGGTCGTGGACGGCGTAGACACAGGTGGCGATGGCCTGCTCCAGCCCTTCGGTGATCCTGTCGAGGTGTTCCAGGAGCCGCGCCGGGTCGAGGTCGAGGGAGGCCAGGGTGTTCGTCGCCGTACGCAGCCGGCCCATGGTCGCCGCCGCGGGGATGCCGCTGCCCATCACATCGCCCACGACGAGCGCGGTCGTGCCGCCGTCCAGCGGGATGACGTCGAACCAGTCGCCGCCGACCTCGCTGGTGGCCCCGGCCGGCTGGTAGCGGGAGGCGACCTCGAGGCCGCCCGTCACCGGTGGATGACTGGGCAGCAGGCTGCGCTGGAGGGTGAGCGCGGTGTCCCGGGCGCTCTGGTACCAGCGGGCGTTGTCGATCTGCACGGCCGCACGGGCGGCCAGCTCGCGCGCCAGCAGCAGGTCGTCCTCGGCGAAGGGCAGCGGATTGCGGGTGCGCTTGAGATCCAGCGCGCCCAGCACCTCGCCGCGCGCGATCAGTGGCACCGCCAGATAGGAGTGCACCCCGGCCCGGCCCAGCAGCTTCGCCGCCTCCGGGGAACGGGCGATACGCGGCAGATCCTCGTCCGTGACCTGCGGCAGCATCACGGGACGGGCCGTGCGCACGCACTCGGTGACGAGCCGGTCGGGCGCGTACCGGGCCACCTGCCCCGGAGGATCCGCCGCCTCCAGGGCCTCGACCGAGTCGTACCCCTGGACCGCCAGCGCGCGGATCACGGCCGACTCGGCGGGGCCGAGGCTGGTGCGCCGCCCCTGTACCACCGCGTCCAGCAGATCGACGGCCGCGATGTCGGCGAGTTCCGGCACGGCGACCTCGGCCAGCTCGCGGGCCGTGCGGTCCAGGTCCAGCGAGGTGCCGATTCGGCCGGAGGCGTCCGCGATCAGGGCCAGACGCCGCCGCGCGGCCTCGGCCTCGATGCCCGCCCGGTACTGCTCGGTGACGTCGACGATCGAGACGGCCACGCCCAGCACGGTCCCGAAGGCGTTCTCCAGCCGGTACAGCGAGATCGACCAGGCGTGGTCCTGGTCCGGATCGGCCGGGGTGCGGCCGATCGTGGACTGGTCGACGACCGGCCTGCCGGTGTCCAGGACCCGGCGCGCCGCGGCCTCCAGGGCCTCGACGTCCATCTGCGGCACCACCTCGTGGGCCGTGCGGCCCAGGTGCTCCTCGGCCGGCAGACCGTTGATCTCCTCCAGTGCCGCGTTGACCGAGACGTACCGCAGCTCGGTGTCCAGCACGGCCAGTCCGATCGGGGACTGCGCGATCATCCGCGTCGACAGCGCCACCTCGCGCTCCAGCCGGTGCACGGTCGACTGGTCGGCGCACAGACCGAGCGCGTAGACGTCGCCCTCGTCGTCCAGCAGCCGCATGTTGCGGAACTCCACGAGCCGTGTGCTGCCGTCCTTGCGGCGGATGGGGAAGGCGCCGGCCCAGCTCTGCCCGGTGCCCATGACGTCCGCGAACAGCTTGACCACGAGGTCGACGTGCTGCTCGTGGACCATGATCCGGGCGGCGTACTCCCCGAGCGCCTCCCGCGCCTCGTACCCGAACAGTTCCTCGGCCTGCGGGCTCCACAGCACGATGCGGCCCTCGGAGTCGAGGACCACCGAGGCCACGCGCAGGACGTCGAGCAGCCCGCTCGGTCGCGCGGACCCGCGCGGGGGCTCGTCGCCCTCGGCCACGGGAGACCCGGCTGCACTCATCCCACGCCCCGCCTTCGCCGATCCTCGCGGCACGCCGTCATGGTGCCGACACCCCATGTTCTACCGCGCGGAGCCGTTTTCTCGAGGCCCCTTCCGTCACCTTCCACCATCTCCCAACACGGCGCGTACCGCCCCGCAAACCGGTCACTGTCGACGGGGTGCTGCCGGTAGTGCTCGTCGGAAGGTGGTGCTTTGCTGGGGTAGGGGCGGATACGGCAGCGTGACCAGAAGAGGAGCGTCACGATGGACCTTGAGCGACCGCACCCCCACTCCGTCTCGGTGGAGATCAGCGGATGCAGCAAGCACGACGCCCGGATCGTGTTCGACACGCTGTGCGCCTGCTTCGAGTCGGACCGGTGCGCCGACGACGTGCCCGAGGAACTGCACGAGACCCGTCCGACCGTGTGGCTCGGCACCTTCGACGTCGCCGACACGCACGAGGGCGCGCGGCCGGCCCGGCTGTCGTCCTCCGTCGACGCCGACCTGCACGGCGGGTACTGGGCGATCGAACAGTTCCGCATGAGGCTGGACTCCCTGTTCGCGGTGCAGGACCTGACCACGGTCCCCGGCGACCAGGAGAAGGAACTGCACGTGCGCCTCGAGAGCCGGTGATTCCCTGGCCGTAGCCCGGTGTGCCCTCCATCACCTTATGCAACTAGTTGCATAAAGCGCCGATGGTCCTCTAGAACTACGGGGACGACACCGCGCACGGAGGGCCCGACGATGAGCCGTTACCCGCACCTGCTGACCCCCCTCGACCTGGGCTTCACGACCCTGCCCAACCGGGTCCTCATGGGCTCCATGCACGTCGGCCTGGAGGAGGCCGAAGGCGGTTTCGAGCGCATGGCCGCCTTCTACGCCGCCCGCGCCCGCGGCGGAGTGGGCCTGATCGTCACCGGCGGCATCGCACCCAACGACGAGGGACGACCGTACGAGGGCGGCGCGAAGCTCACCACCGAGACGGAGGCCGAGCAGCACCGGGTCATCACCGACGCCGTGCACCACGCGGGCGGGCGGATCGCGATGCAGATCCTGCACTTCGGCCGGTACGCCTACCACCAGGACCTCGTCGCGCCCAGCCCGCTCCAGGCGCCGATCAGCCCCTTCCCGCCCCGCGAGCTCACCGACGCCGACGTCGAGCGCACCATCGACGACTACGTCCGAGCCGCCCGCCTGGCCAGGCAGGCCGGCTACGACGGCGTCGAGATCATGGGCTCCGAGGGCTACCTCATCAACGAGTTCATCGCCCGGCACACCAACCAGCGCACCGACCGCTGGGGCGGCTCGTACGAGAACCGCACGCGTTTCCCGCTGGAGATCGTGCGGCGGGTGCGCGAGGCGGTCGGCGAGGACTTCATCGTCGTCTACCGGCTGTCCATGCTCGACCTCGTCCCGGGGGGCTCGACGCTAAACGAGGTGATCACCCTCGCCAAGGCCGTCGAGGCCGCCGGGGCGACGATCATCAACACCGGCATCGGCTGGCACGAGGCCCGCATCCCCACCATCGCCACCTCCGTGCCGCGCGGCGCGTACACCTGGGTGACCAAGCGGCTCATGGGCGAGGTGTCCGTCCCGCTCGTCACCACCAACCGCATCAACACCCCCGAGCTCGCCGAGGAACTGCTCGCCGAGGGCGCGGCCGACATGGTGTCGATGGCCCGCCCGATGCTCGCCGACCCGGACTTCGTCATCAAGGCGGAGGCCGGCCGGCCCGAGGCGATCAACACCTGCATCGGCTGCAACCAGGCCTGCCTCGACCACACCTTCAGCGGCCTGATCACCTCCTGCCTGGTCAACCCGCGCGCCTGCCACGAGACGGAACTCGTGCTCTCCCCGACCCGGCTGCGCAAACGCGTCGCGGTCGTCGGCGCGGGACCGGCCGGCCTCGCCTGCGCCGTCTCCGCGGCCGAGCGCGGCCACGACGTCACCCTCTTCGACGCCGCGAGCGAGATCGGCGGCCAGCTCAACGTCGCCCGCAAGGTCCCCGGCAAGCAGGAGTTCGACGAGACGCTCCGCTACTTCCGCACCCAGCTCGACTGGCACGGCGTCGACGTACGGCTGAACACGTCCGTCACGGTCGCGGACGTCGACGGCTACGACGAGGTCGTCGTCGCCACCGGCGTCAGCCCGCGCACCCCCGACATCCCCGGCATCGACCACCCGAGTGTCCTCGGCTACCTCGACGTCCTGCGCGACGGCGCCCCCGTCGGCGACCGCGTCGCGATCCTCGGCGCCGGCGGCATCGGCTTCGACGTCGCCGAATACCTCACGGACGCCGGCGACAAGGCCCACGAGAACCCGGCCACGTACTTCCGCCAGTGGGGCGTCGACCTCGACTACCGCGGCCCCGGCGGCCTCGCCGCGCCGGAGCGGCCCGCCCCGCCGCGCACCGTCCATCTGCTCCAGCGCAAGACGTCCAAGGTCGGCGCCGGACTCGGCAAGACCACCGGCTGGATCCACCGCGCCGAACTCAAGCACCGCGGCGTCACCATGGTCCCGGGCGTGAGCTACGACCGGATCGACGACGCCGGACTGCATGTCACGGTCGACGGCGCGAGCACGGTGCTGGAGGTCGACACGATCGTGCTGTGCACCGGCCAGGAGCCGCGCCGCGGACTGTACGAGGAGCTGGTCGCCGCCGGGCGCAGCACGCATCTGATCGGCGGCGCCGACGTGGCCGCGGAGCTCGACGCCAAGCGGGCCATCAAGCAGGGCACCGAGCTGGCGGCGGAGCTGTAGGGGGCCCGCCGCCCGTCCCTAGGATGACTGGTATGTCACTCCCGCACGCGATCCTCACCGCCCTGCTCGAGAAGCCGTCGTCGGGCCTTGAGCTGACCCGCCGGTTCGACCGGTCGATCGGCTACTTCTGGTCGGCGACGCACCAGCAGATCTATCGCGAGCTGGGAAAACTGGAGGCCGACGGCCTGATCCGGGCCCTGCCGTCCGAACAGCCGGCGCGCGGGCAGAAGAAGAGCTACGAGGTGCTGCACGCGGGCCGCGCCGAACTGGCCCGCTGGACCGCCGCCTCCCAGGACCCCAAGCCGCACCGCGACACGCTGCTGCTGCGGCTGAGGGCGGCGGCCGTGGTGGGCACGGCGGGCCTGGAGGACGATCTGCGACGCCATCTGCGGCTGCACGAGCGGCAGCTGGCGGAGTACCGGGAGATCGAGCAACGCGACTTCCCGCCCGGCCGGGACGGCACCGAGGACCGGCTGCGGCATCTGGTGCTGCGGGCCGGCATCGACCTGGAGACCTTCTGGACCCAGTGGCTCAGCCGCGCCGTGGCGGAGTTCGCCGAACTCCCGGACGGCGAGCCGACCCGCCCGGCCTGACCGGGGTGTGACGGTGGCCCGCCCGACCGGAGCGCTTCGGGAGGGCGGGCCGCCGTCCGTACCGGGTCAGAACCGGTACGGCTTGTTGCGCCGGCGTAGATACCAGGCCGTCCCGAACAGGCCGGCCCCGACCAGCGTGCCGCCCGCCACCAGCGTCACGGTCCCGTAGTCCGTGGCGCTTCCGCCGGAACCGCCCATGACGCCGCGGGACGGCGACGCCGACGGGGACGGGGACCTCGTGGCCGTGGGGGAGGGGCTCGGGGAGACGACGACGGACTGGGTGCCCGCGGTCGTGCCGTCCGAGCAGATGACGATGACGGTGTACGTCCCCGCGCTGACGCTCGACCAGGCGGCGGACTGGCTGGTGGACGTCCCCGACAGGGTCACCTGGCGCCCCTGGGCGAAGCTGCCCTGGCTGCTGGTGAGCAGGGAGGCGGTGCCCCAGCTGCCGTTGATCTGTGTGCAGGCGCTGGTCGTGACCGACACCGTGTTACCCGTGGTGCTCACGGAGATGCCCGGACCCGCCGCAGCGGGCATCGCGGCCAGGGCGAGGGGCAGAGCGGCGGCTGCCACGGTCAGGCCGGAGCGGAGAACTGGCGATGAGTTGCGCATGTGGACTGCCCTCCGGCGGCACGGTTGGCGGTACATCCCTAGCGCCGCCGAGGGTCGGGAAACGCCCGTGCTGCCTCAGGGGTCAGCCAAAGCTCCCCGGGCCCGGGCCGCACGCCGGATTCCGCCGTGCAGGTGACGCCGACCGCCCGTCGCCCGCCCGCCGGCCGGCCGACGGGGATACGACATCGCCGTGGGCCCGGCGCCGCCGCCGAGGTGCCCGCCTCGCCGCTTCGGGTGATCGCCGCCTCGGGTGCCCGCGTCACCGCCCGGGGTGCCCGAGTCGCCGCCTCGGGTCCCCGCGTCGCCGCTCCGGGTCCCCGTGTCACCGCCGCGCGCCCGTCGTCACCGTCCGCTCCGCCGAGAAGCCGCCCCAGGTGCCGTCCGGCAGCATCGCTCGGATGCGGACGCGGTGCGTGACACCGGCGGCCTGCCCCACGTAGAAGCTGTGCGTCGCCCGGTCGCGCGGGGCGCTCCCGCCGTACACGAGGGACGTGGCCGGGCGGCCGTCGAGCTGGATCTGGTACTCCGTGATCTCGCCGTCCAGACGGGGCGGCACCCAGCTCAGGTCGACGTGGTACGCCCCGTCCTCGCGGTGGCTCGTCACCCGGAAGCCGGTGGGGGCCGTGGCGCGGCCGTCGTCGGTGCCCGGGGTGGTGAGACGGACGGTGGTACTGGCCGGGGAGACGTTGCCGGCCGCGTCCCTGGCCCGGACGGTGAACGCGTAGGACGTGCCGGGCCGCAGCCCCGTGACCACGGCGGCAGTCTGGTCTCCGCTCACGCTGTGGATCTTTGCGTCTCCCTGGTGGATGTCGTACGACACCACGTCCCGGTCGTCCGTCGAGGCCGACCAGGACAGCTGGACCGCCCGGCTTCCGGCCGCCCGTCCGCCGGGAGCCGAGGGGCGGGTCGGCGCCGAGTGGTCGTCCGCGACGGCCGCGGGTGTCCGCGCCCGGACCTGACGGCTGGGCGGCCCGAGCCGTCCGTCGGTGTCCCGCGCCCGTACGGTGAAGACGTACACCGTGGACGGCCGGAGCCTGGTGACGTCCACCATGTGCTTCGAACCCGGTACTTCCCTGACCTTCGTGGTGCCGCGATACACCTCGTAGGCATCGGCACGCGCGGTCACGTTCCACATGACGTGCACGCTCGTCGCGCTGCCCGCCTCCGCGGTGACGCCCGTCGGCGTCCCGGGCAGACCACCGGCGTCCTTCTCCTCCGCTCCGGCCCAGCCGCAGGCGGCGACCAGCGCGAGGGTCCCGCAGAGTGCGACGCGCCTGAGGAGCCGGGCGGGAGCGGAGAACGGGACGGGAACGCGTCGCACGGCACTGCCTCCCGGTACGGCACTCGGGAATGGTCCGGACCAATATGACGCGACTGGCGCGATCACATCAAGAGGGCGGTGGTGAAGGGTGACAAGGCGCGCCGAGGCGGTCGGACGTCACCCCCGCCGTTCGTGAGCACTCGGAAGGGTTACGTATGCTGAAGTCGCTCACGGTCGAACTCCTGGCGGACACCAGCGAGTTCGGGCATGTCGCGCGGACCGCTGTCGTCGCAGATCCCGTGCCGGCGCGGGTGGCCGGGCGGCCCGGGTCCCACACGGACTCAGGCCCCCGGCCCCTGTCGGTGGTTGGGGGAGTGCGCCGTCCGGCCCTTTGAGGGTGACCGGATCAACAGCCCGGGGGAACAGATGGGGCTGAGTGCCCGTCAGGTTCCCTCACGAGAGGCTCACCCATCGTGCGTGTCCAGTCGCTCACACTGGCCGCGGCCAGCGCCGCCCTGCTCGTCCCGACGACACCGCTCGCCGCGCCGGCCCAGCCGCGCACCCAGTCGGTGGTGTGGCGCGGGGACCCCGTCAGCGCCGCCGACCTGCTGGCCAGGGCACGGGACTGCACTCCCGTCTCCCGCGGCCGGTACCGCAAGGACTACGGCGCCTCCGCGAAGATCCCGGTCTGCGGTACCCGTGACGCCGTCTTCTGGAAGGCGGACATGGACATCGACTGCGACGGCCGCCCCGGACCCCGCTGCAACCGCCGCACCGACCCGTACTTCGCCGCCACGACCGCCTACTCCCAGTCCGACGGCCGCCCCTTGAGCTCCGAACGTCTCCCCTTCATCGTCGTGCCCGCCCCGAGCCGCATCTGGGACTACCGGGACCACGGCGTGGGCGGCGGTTCGGTCGTGGCCGTCGTCTACCGCGACCAGGTGCAGTACGCGGTCGTCGGCGACACGGGCCCGCGGGGCGTCATCGGAGAGGCCTCCTACGCGACGGCCGAGGCCCTCGGCATCCGCCCCCACCCGCTCCGGGGCGGCACGGCCTCGGGCGTCACCTACATCGTCTTCAAGAACACCCGGGTGTCGCCGATCGAGGATCACGCGGCGGCCGTGACGACGGGGGAGCGGGTGGCGAGGCGATTCGTCGACGGGGCCCAGTGATTGACGGGGCGTCAGTGACAGCCGCACGCTCACCGGCCGTGGCCCGGGCCCGCCGCCGTCCGGCGTGCCCGGGTCCGGTCTCACACCTTCCGGTACGTGTACGCCTCCGCGGCGGCCGCCTCCACGGCCGCCAGATCCGCACCTGTACCGGCCGTGACGACGGCGGCCACGGCACCCTCCACGAACGGGGCGTCCACCAGCCGGGTCAGCTCCGGCAGTTCGTCGCCCTCCGCGAGCAGCGCCTTCACGGTGAGCACCGCGCTGCCCAGGTCCGTGAGGACGGCGACGCCCGCACCACGATCGACGGACGTGGCCGCCGCGGCGATCAGCTCGGCGCTGGTGCCGAGCCCGCCGCCCTCGGTGCCGCCCGCCGGAGCGACGGGCACCGCCGGGCCACCGCCCGCGAGCCCCTTCGCCAGCGCGGCGACCGACGCCGCCACCTCCGCGCTGTGCGACACCAGCACGATTCCCACAAGCCGCTCGTCACTCATCGGCGGCCTCCGCGAGCGCGGCGAGGAGGAGCGCCGACGACGTGGCACCCGGGTCCTGGTGCCCGATGCTGCGCTCACCCAGATAGCTCGCCCGGCCCTTGCGCGCCTGCAGGGGCGTCGTCGCCACGGCGCCCTCCTTCGCGGCGGCCCGCGCCGCCGCGAACGAGTCACCGAGCGCGTCCACCGCGGGCACCAGCGCGTCGATCATGGTCTTGTCGCCGGGGGCGGCACCGCCGAGCGTCATGACCGCGTCCACCCCGGTCCGCAGCGCCTCGGCCAGCTGCTCCGGACTGACCTCGGAGGCATCCCCGAGCGCCTTGCCGGTACGGCGCAGCAGCGTGCCGTAGAGCGGCCCCGAGGCACCGCCGACCGTCGAGATGAGCTGGCGTCCGGCCAGTGTCAGCACCCCGCCGGGTGTTCCGGGGGCCTCCTTCTCCAGTGCGGCCGCCACGGCCCTGAACCCGCGCTGGAGGTTGCTGCCGTGGTCGGCGTCCCCGATGGGGGAGTCGAGGGCGGTGAGCCGTTCCGCCTCACGGTCGACGGACGCGGCGGCCGCCGTCATCCAACGACGGAAGAAATCGGCGTCGAGCACTGGATCTCCTTGCCTGGTAGATACGGGGTGATCCTTTACCCCGCGCGTCACATGCCCCAGCGCAGACCCGCCGTCTTCACCGGCGCGTCCCACAGCCGCAGCAACTCCTCGTCGACCTGGCAGAGGGTGAGCGAGGCGCCCGCCATGTCGAGGGAGGTGACGTAGTTGCCCACGAGGACACGGGCCACGGGTACGCCGCGCTGGGCGAGTACTCGGTGCACCTCGGCGTTGAAGCCGTACAGCTCGAGCAGGGGCGTGGCGCCCATGCCGTTGACGAGGACCAGCACGGGATTGCGCGGCTGGAGGTCCTCCACCACCGCCTCGACGGCGGCCTCGGCGATCTCGCCGGAAGTCATCATCGCCCGCCGCTCCCGGCCGGGCTCGCCGTGGATCCCGATGCCCAACTCCAGCTCGCCGGTCGGCAGATCGAAGGTGGGGCTGCCCTTGGCCGGAGTGCTGCAGGCGCTCAGCGCGACACCGAAACTGCGGGAGTTCTCGTTGACCTGCCGGGCGATGGCCTCCACCTGCTCCAGCGGCATGCCCTCGTCGGCGGCGGCACCCGCGATCTTCTCCACGAACAGGGTCGCGCCGGTGCCACGCCGACCAGCCGTGTAGAGACTGTCGGTCACCGCCACATCATCGTTGACCAGTACCTTCGCGACCTGGATGCCCTCGTCCTCGGCCAGCTCGGCGGCCATGTCGAAGTTGAGCACGTCGCCGGTGTAGTTCTTCACGATGAACAGCACCCCGGCCCCGCTGTCCACGGCGGCGGCCGCGCGCAGCATCTGGTCGGGCACCGGGGAGGTGAACACCTCGCCCGGACAGGCCGCCGACAGCATGCCGGGACCCACGAAACCCCCGTGCAACGGCTCATGGCCCGAGCCTCCGCCCGAGACCAGCCCCACTTTTCCGGCCACGGGGGCGTCCCGCCGCACGATCACCCGGTTCTCCACGTCCACGGTCAGCTCCGGGTGGGCAGCCGCCAGACCGCGCAGCGCGTCCGCGACCACGGTCTCCGGGACGTTGATCAACATCTTCACGGGTACCTCCTAGGGAAACTAGTAGATGAGCCCTTGAACTCCAGCTTCGCAGGCCAACTTGGGTTTTACCAGTTTTCGATCTTGGCGGTTCGCGGCGGTTCGCGGCGGTCCGGGGCGGGCTGTGGCGGTACTGATGCTGACTGAATGCTGACCTTGATGACAGGGCGTCAGTTCCCTGACGTGGTCGGCGGCGGTCGGTCTGTGCGCTGCTGCCGGACATTGTGTCCCACCTTCCATGCCGCGAGTTCGGCCTGGCCCACGCAGAGCAGAAGACGCCGACGGGGTAGCGACGTTGGTCCGCTCAATGACGCGGTCACGGACGGTATCGGCGTGCCCTGTGCTAACGTCGACCGTTTGCAGGGTCGCTGTGTCGGTGCTCCGTTCGGTGTCCCTGGCCGGTGACCGCGTCCCCGCCGCGCCTTCCTCGGTACGGTTCCTTTGGAGGAAGGCTTCTTGTGAGCGAATCAGCACGTGGCGATGCCCGGCAGCAGGACCGTGTGTCCGAGGCGGCGAGCGCCACCGCGGCGCTGCCCGCGCTGGCGTCCTTCGCGCAGCTGGGGCTGCCGGCCGAGGTTCTGCGGACGCTGGACGAGCACGGTGTGACTGTGCCGTTTCCCATCCAGGCGGCGGCGCTGCCGAACGCGCTCGCGGGACGTGACGTCCTGGGCCGGGGCCGTACAGGATCCGGCAAGACGCTCGCCTTCGGCCTGGGGATGCTCGCCCGGACGGCCGGGCGGCGCGCGCAGCCCAAAGAGCCGCTGGCGCTCGTTCTGGTGCCCACCAGGGAGCTGGCACAGCAGGTTGGTGAGGCGCTCACCCCGTACGCCGAGGCGCTGCGGCTACGGCTCGCGACCGTGGTGGGTGGAGTGTCCATCGGACGGCAGACCGCCGTGCTTCGGGACGGCGCCGAGATCGTCGTCGCCACGCCCGGTCGGCTGTACGACCTCATCGAGCGCAAGGCCTGCCGACTGGGGCGGGTGCGCATCACGGTCCTGGACGAGGCCGACCAGATGTGTGACATGGGTTTCCTGCCGCAGGTCACCGAGATCCTGGACCAGGTGCGGCCCGACGGGCAGCGGATGCTGTTCTCCGCCACCCTCGACCGCGACGTCGACCAGCTGGTGCAGCGCTATCTGCGCGATCCCGCCGTGCACGCCGTGGACCCCTCGTCCAGCAGCGCGGTGCCCGCGATCGAGCACCACGTCTTCGTCGTACACGGCCCGGACCGGTACGCCGTGACCACGGAGATCGCCGCCCGGGACGGCCGCGTCCTGCTGTTCCTGGACACCAAGCACGGTGTCGACCAGCTCACGCGGCATCTGCGGGCCAGCGGAGTGGCCGCCGCCGCCCTGCACAGCGGGAAGTCCCAGCCGCAGCGCACCCGGACCCTGGCCCAGTTCAGGAACGGGCAGGTCACCTCGCTGGTGGCGACGAACGTCGCCGCACGCGGACTGCACGTCGACGACCTCGACCTCGTGGTCAACGTCGACCCGGCCACCGACCCGAAGGACTATCTGCACCGTGCCGGCCGCACCGCTCGGGCCGGCCGTTTCGGCACCGTCGTGACACTCGTCCTGTCGGGACAGCGCCGCGAGACGAGCCAGGTCATGGCGGACGCCGACGTCGCTCCCAAGGTCACCAAAGTGCGGTCAGGCGAGGCGGAGCTGAGCCGGATCACCGGCGCCAAGGTCCCCTCCGGAGAGCCTCTCGACGGCGGCCCTGCCGTATCGCGCCCCAAGAACCACAACGCCCCGTTCCGCGGCCTGGGCAGCGCCAAGGACGCGAAGAGCGGCTCCGGTGGCAGGTCGTCCCGCAAGAGCAGCGAGGCCCGCAAGCTCGCGGAGGCCCGCAAGGCGGCCCGGGTGCGGCGCGGCGGCTGACCCCGGTCTCCCGGATCCCGGGCAACGGCGAGATCAGGAACTTCACGGACAAGAGCCAGCTCACCTTCGTCGGTGACGCCGGGTCAATATCCTGTGGGCCCTTCTGCGTGTCGGACGGTGCCCAGGGACCGGTTGGCGATGTCGATGATGAACGGGCCGACGTGGGCGGGGTAGCGGTCCACGATCGCCTTCTTGTACGCCTCGCCGTCGTCGCCGAGGAGTTCGCGGGCGTCGGCGAGGTAGCGGCGAACCTCGGCGTAGACCTCCGGCCCGGTGGGCAGACCGTGGCCCGCCAGGACCGTGTCGTAGCCGGACTCGGTGGCCAGCGCGTCGACCGCCTCTTCCCAGCCGGTGATGTCGTTGTTGCCCAGGTAGAGGTGGACCTTGTTGTAGACGAGGTCCTGGGCGATCAGCACCCGCTGGTCGGGCAGCCTGATGAGCAGCTCGTCGGCGGCCTCACCGCCGGAGACGGCCTCGAAGACGAACGGGACGCCGTCGATGACCTCGGTGCCCGGAACGATCTCCACGTCGGGTGTGAAGTCCGTGACCGGGATGACCTGGCCTGTGGGCAGCGTGCTGTCGCCACGCGCGATGATCTGTTCGCACACATCGGCCAGCGCGTGGACGGGGGCCCCGAAGCGGGAGGCGCCGTTGTAGTGGTCCGGGTGGGCGTGGGTGACGATGAGCCGGTCGAGCGGCTTGCCGAGTCCCTTGGCGTAGGCGATCGCCTCGTCGGCGTAGGCGGGGAGCAGCTGGGCGTCGATCGCGATGATCCGCGCCGGGGTCTCGATCAGCTGGGTGGTGGTGTGGAAGGTGTCGGCCGGCGACATGTAGCTGTGGATGCGGACCGCGCCCTTGTCGAGGACCGTGACTGTGCCGTTCATGGGGAATCTCCTTGTGGTTCAAGGCGCATCGCGCTGCCTTGACGTCCTCCACTCTCGCCGGGAAAGCGCAGGCGGACGAGATACGCTGGAGACCCGGTGTGGTAGATCGAGGACATCTGGAGATCCTGGTGGGACCCGTGACTCCTGAGGGAGCCGATCCCGTCCCAGACGGCGGCGCCATCCTTCGGCTCGGCTTCCGTCCGCCCGAGGAGCGGGTCCCCGGCTTCGAGATCATCGATCTGGCCACGCTCCACGAGCGGCGTCGGCTGCGTGGCAGGCGGCCCGACCTGGTGCACCGGGTGGACTTCCACACCCTCACCCTCATCACCGAGGGCAGTGGCGAGCACGCGATCGACTTCGTGACCTACCCCTGCCGCCCCGGCACCCTGCTGTGGGTGCGGCCGGGCCAGGTCCAGCGTTTCGTCCGGCCGGGCACGGCCAACGGGACGCACCTGCTGTTCACATCGGCCTTCCCGCCCCACAGCAGCAGCGCCGACCGGCTGGTGAACGAGTGGTACGGGCCCGGGTGCCGGCAGTTGGGTGCCGGCCCCGAGTACGCCGTGCTGTCCACGCTGTTGGGCCAGTTGCGGGCCGAGTACGACCGCGAGGCGCAAACCGTGTCGGCGGAGATCCTCCAACTCCTGCTGGCGATCGTGCTGTTGCAGATCGACCGGCTGCCCCGCCCTGAGGGCGGCGGTGACCCGCACGCGGGCGGGGAGGTGTACGCCCGGTTCCGCGCCGAGCTGGAACGCGGCTATGCCACCACCCGCCGCGCCGCCGACTACGCCCAGCGCCTCGGCTACACCGTCAAGACCCTCACCCGGGCCTGCACGGCCGCCACCGGGCAACCCGTCAAACACGTCATCGACGGCCGCGTCGCCCTGGAGGCCCGACGGCTGCTCGCCCACACCCAGGAACCGGTGGCCACCATCGCGCGCCGCCTCGGCTTCCCCGAGCCCACCAACTTCGGCAAGTTCTTCACCCGTCACGCCGGAGTGACCCCGGGCGCGTTCCGGCTGGCCCACCAGGGCCGGTAGCCACGTCGGCGGACTCGGCGCCCAGCCGGTGCGGCATGATCGATGGTCGGGTGGAAGCAGGAACGGAAGGGGCGTCAGGACCGTGGACGAGCATGCGGAGATCTCGACATCGAGCGACGCCGCGAACAACGCGTTGATTCTGGCTTTCGGGCGTCTGCAGGGGGCCGCGAACCGGCTGGAGTACATCCTGGGGCGGGCTCTGGAGGTGGAGTGCGGTATCAGCCATCTGATGTTCGAGGTGCTGCTCATCCTGGGCAGGGCGGGGGAGCCGGGGCTGTCGATGCGGGCCGTCGCCCAGGAGCAGGTCCTGACGACAGGTGGAGCCACGCGTCTGGTGGACCGTATGGAGGTGGCCGGCCTGGTCGAACGGGTCGAGGATCCCGGTGACCGGCGCGGGAGGCTGGTGCGCCTGACGCCGCTCGGGGAGGAGACCACGGTCTCCGCGTCCCGGATCCATGTCGAGAACATCAGGCGCTACTTCCTGGCGCCCCTGCCGGTCGAGGACCGGGACCGGTTCGCCGAGGACCTGCGCATCCTGAGCCACACGGCGCGGGACACTCTGCCCCGGCTTCCGTGAGGACTGTGGGGCCCCCGCCCCCGGAGGCCCCTTCCCGCACTCGTCGCCGCAAGGGCGCACGTCAACCCGGCTGCGGCGTGGCCGTGCCCCCGGCGATCTCCCCCCGTGCAAATACTGCGGCTCTACGAGATGTGTCCGAACGGTCGCAAGCTTTGGCACTCCTTGACCCCAAGTTCCCGCTGGGTCCATGAGCTGGGCCGACACGTGGGCCAGGCTGGAATCGCCGGACAGTCGAACTCAGAAATATCTGACTAGTCAGATACTGTTGGTGTCGGTGAACCGCTCGCACCAGGCGAGCACCCCACCCCGATGCCGAGGTTCACGATGCAGCTCGTCTACGCCTTCGACGCCTACTGCGGCTGGTCGCACGGTTTCTCCCCCACCCTGCGCGAGGTCGTCTCCCGTCACCCGGACCTGCCCGTGGAGGTGATCTCCGGCGGACTGTTCACCGGCTCGCGCCGGGTGCCGATCCGCGAGTTCGGATACGTCCAGGGCGCCAACGCCCAGATCGCCGAGCTCACCGGCGCCCGGTTCGGTGAGGGGTACGACCGGCTGATCGCCGACGGCTCGTTCGTCATGGACTCCGAGGCAGCCGCACGCGGCGTCGCCGCCCTGCGCCGGGCTGCCCCCGACCGCGCACCGGAACTGGCCGATGCCCTCCAACGGGCCTTCTACCTCGACGGCTTCAGCCTGTCCGAGGCCGCCACCTACCGGAAGGTCGCCGAAGACGCCGGCCTTGACTCCGACGCTGTCGTTTCCGCCTTCGAGTCCCCCGAGGCGTACGACGCTGCGTCGGACGACTTCCGCCGCTGTGCCCAACTGGGCGTCACCGGCTTCCCCACCCTGCTCGCCGTCGACGGTGACCGCGTCACCGTCCTGGCCCACGGTCGCGCCACCGCCGACGAGGTCGACCGGCGCCTCGCCGCCCTCTCCTGACTGTGCAGTCCCCACCCATGCAAGGAGCACCAACCATGAGCAGCACCCTCTCCTTCACGATCTTCGACCTGAACTTCCCGGCCGGCAGCAAGAACAAGACCGCCACCCTCGTCACCGGCGAGAGCGAGGCGCTGCTGGTCGACGCCGCCTTCACCCGCGCCGACGGCCACCGCCTGGCCGCCGAGATCCTCGACTCGGGCAAGAAGCTGACCACCGTCTTCGTCAGCCACGGCGACCCCGACTTCTACTTCGGCGCCGAGGTCCTCGCCGACGCCTTCCCCGAGGCGAAGTTCGTGGCGACCCCGATCGTCATCGAGCACATCAAGCACTCCTACGAGGGCAAGCTCAAGGCCTGGGAGGCCCTCGGCCCCAACCTGCCCACCCGCCTGGTCGACATCGAGCCCCTGACCGGCGACCTCACCCTCGAAGGAAACCGCTTCCAGCTCAAGGGCGGCCCGGACGGACTGCCCGACCGGCACTACCTGTGGCAGGCCGAGCACCGCGCCCTTCTCGGTGGCGTCCTGCTCTTCCAGCAGGAGCACGTCTGGGTCGCCGACACCCCCACCCCCGACGACCGCGCCGCCTGGATCAAGCTGCTGGACGAGATGGCCGCGCTCCAGCCGGAGCTGGTCGTCCCCGGCCACCGCCTGCCCAGCGCCCCGGCGAATGCCTCCGCGATCTCCGCCACCCGCGACTACCTCCTCGCCTTCGAGGAGGAGCTGGGCAAGGCCGCCGACGGCGCGGCCCTGACCGAGGCGCTGGTGGCCCGCTACCCGGACAACGGCATGCTCATCGCCGCCCAGATCGGCGCCAAGGTCGCCAAGGGCGAAATGAAGTGGGGCTGACCATGACCGACTTCGCGGCGTCCACCGCCCCCGCCGACGTCGTACGCCGCCAGTACCTGGCCTCCGCGGCCGGTGACCTGGAAGCCCTGCGCGCCACCCTCGCCCCCGACGTGGAGTGGACGGAGATGGCCGGCTTCCCCCTCGCCGGCACCTACCGCACCCCCGACGGGGTCACCTCCAACGTCATGGAGCAACTGGGCAAGGAGTGGGACGGCTGGACCGCCCACGACGACACCTACGTCGTCGACGGCGAGAACGTCGTCGTCCTCGCCCGCTACACGGCGGCCAACAAGGCCACCGGCAAGAAGATCGACGTCCGGGTCGCCCACCACTTCGTCGTGCGCGGCGGCCTGATCGTCCGCTTCGAACAGTTCGTGGACACCGCGCTGGTCCGCGACGCCATGACCCCCTGACCCTCCGCCACCTGAGGACAGCACGGATGAACCCCACCGTCGTGCTCGTGCACGAAGTTCATGGTGCCCAGCGCGAGGCGGCTGACCCTCAGGTCGACGCCGCCGACGTGTGCGCACCACATGGGGGTGTCCTTTCCTTGGTGGCGCGCGGGATGGATGGGTATCCGTTCCGCGTGCAGAGGGAGGTCAGGAGGAGGCCGTCATCCGGTCGGAGACAGGCTGCAGGGTGGCGACGGTGTGCTCTGCCGCCCGGGTGTGGGGGTGCACGGCGAAGGCGTGGACGATCACGGCGAGGGCGGCACATACGACGGTGACAACTCCGAGGGGGAGGGCCGTGGCCGAGCCGCCGAGGCCGACGAGCGGGGCGGCCATGCCGCCGAACGCGAAGCGCGCCGTGCCGAGCAGCGACGACGCCGTGCCGGCGATCTCGGGGTAGTGCGCGAGGGCGAGGGACGTGGAGGGCGGGGTGGTGGTGGCGACGCCGCTGACCATGGTCAGCAGGGACAGCACGATGGCGGCGAGCGGCAGGTGCAGCGACGCGGTGGCCAGGAGGCCGGCCGCGCCCATCAGGGTCATGACCAGGCCCAGGACGAGGGTGCCCTTCTCCGACCACCGCTCGGAGAGCCTCCCGGCGACGAAGCCGAACACCATGAATCCGGCGGAGTTCAAGCCGAACGCCAACGAATAGCCCTGCGGGGACAGCCCGTAGATGCCCTGCAGTACATAGGTGGCGCCGCTGAGGTAGGCGAACAGGGCGGCGTTGACGAACCCGGTGATCAGGACGGCGCCCAGGAAGAGCCGGTCGGCCAGCAGACGGCGGAAGTCACGTCCGCTCCGGGCCAGGCCGCCGCCGGTGCGCTCGGCCGCGGGCAGGGTCTCACGGAAGACGGTGAGGCAGGCGGCGAGGATCACGGCGCCGAGCAGGGCGAGGAACAGGAAGATGCCGCGCCAGTCGGTAAAGGCCGCGAGCTGGCCGCCCAGGACCGGTCCGACGATGGCGGCCAGGCCGCCGATCACGGTGAGACTGCCGTAGTAGCGCACCAGTCTGCCGCCGGAGTACAGGTCGCGTCCGGCGGCCTGGGCGATCACGATGCCGACGGCCCCGGCCAGGCCCTGTACGAAGCGGGCGGCGACCAGCGACTCGACGCTGGGGCTGAACGCGCACAGCACCGAGGTGGCGATGTAGGCGACGGCGCCGGCCAGCATCGGGCGGCGGCGGCCGAGACGGTCCGAGAGCGGGCCGGCGATGAGCTGGCCGAACGCCAGGCCGAGGAGGCAGGCGGTGACCGTGAGCTGCGCGGCCGACGTCGACGCGTGCAGCTCGGTGGTCAGCGCCGGCAGCACCGGCAGATACAGGTCCATCGAGATCGGCCCGAACACGGTCAGCAGGGCCAGCACGACGGCGAGGGCACGGCCGACCGTCCGCTCACGCGGCGCGCTCGGGGTGGCGGGGGTGTTCACACGGCTCCGATCGAGCAGGAGAAGGGCCAGAGGGCGGGGCGGGGTGGTGCTGCGCGACGCGCTCCCGGCGTCGCGGCAGAAACCCGGTGCCGTCAAGACAAGCGTGTTCTGCCGTGGGCAGGGAGTTTCTGTCGAGGGGTGTATCGACAGCGCATGCCTGACGGTGTGTCGATGCCCCCTAGCGGTAGCCAAGGGCGGGGTCAGCGCCCGCTCGTACGCCTCATCGACCTGGCCGGCGCAGAGGTCGAGCGGGCGGTGTGCCGACTGTCTCTCGGCCACCGTCCAGGGGGGGGCGGAGAGGGCGGGTCAGTCGGTGGCGGGGGCGGCGGCGTACTCCTCGTCGGTGACGGGGGTCAGCCAGTGCACGACGTCGTGATCGGCATCGGCCTCGTTGATGGCCAGGTGGACCATGAGCCGGTTCGGTGCGGCGCCGTGCCAGTGCTCCTCGTCGGCCTCGAACAGGACGCGGTCGCCGGGCCGGATGACCTCGACGGGTCCGCCGCGGCCCTGGCACAGGCCGACGCCCTCGGTGACGAAGACGGTCTGGCTGAGCGGGTGGCGGTGCCAGTGCGTACGCGCGCCGGGCATGAAGTGCACCAGGTTCGCGGTGACCCGGGACGGGGCGGGGGCAGCGGCCACGGCGTCGATGTGGACGTCGCCGGTGAACCAGTCGGCGGGGCCCTTGACGGTGTTGATCGAGCTTCGGGTGATCTGCACGGTGTTGCTTCCTTCTGCGTGAGTGCCGTGGGTGGGTCAGGGCTTGAGGAGGGTCTTGATGGCGCGGCGCTCGTCCATCGCCCGGTAGCCCTCGGCGACCTGGTCCAGGGGCAGAGTGAGGTCGAAGACCCGGCCGGGGTCGATCGCGCCGGTCAGGACGCGGTCGATGAGGTCGGGCAGATAGCGGCGCACGGGGGCGGGTCCGCCACGCAGCCCGACGTGGGAGAAGAACAACTCCTGCCCGTCGACCGCGACCTCGTGCGGAACGCCGACGAAGCCGACGTTGCCGCCCGGTCGCGCCGAGTTCAGCGCCTGCTGCATCGCCTGGGCGGTGCCGACACACTCCAGCACGCTGTCCGCGCCGATCCCGCCGGTCAGCTCCTTGACCCGGGCGACACCCTCCTCGCCACGCTCGGTGACGATGTCGGTGGCGCCGTAGACGAGGGCCAGCTGCTGCCGGCTCTCGTGACGGCTCATGACGATGATCCGCTCGGCGCCCATCTCCTTGGCCGCGATCACGGCACACAGGCCGACCGCGCCGTCACCGACGACGACGGCCGTGGAGCCGGGCTTCACCTCGGCGGCATCCGCGGCCCACCAGCCCGTGCCCATGACGTCGGACACGGCCAGCAGGCCCGGCCAGTACTTCTCGTCCGGGGTGCCATCGGTGGCGACCAGGGTGCCCTGGGCGTTGGGGATGCGGACGTAGTCGGCCTGACAGGTGGACATGAACTCACGGTTCAGACAGCTGGACTGGAAGCCGTTGCCGCAGTTCGCGCAGGTGTTGTCCGAGGTGGCGAACGAGCCGACGACGAACTGGCCGGGCCTGACCGCGGTGACCTCGGATCCGACCTCCTCGACGAAGCCGACGTACTCGTGGCCCATCGGGTGAGCCTGCTCGGTCGGCTCCGCGCCGCGGTAGGGCCACAGGTCCGAGCCGCACACACAGGTGACGGCCGTGCGGATGATCGCGTCGGTGGGGTTGAGGATCTTCGGGTCGTCGAGGGTTTCGAAGCGGATGTCGCCGGGGGCGTGGATCACTGCTCCGCGCATCAGAGGTCTTCCTTACGTGCCGTGGTCACAGGGGGCAGGGCCCGGGCTGTCATCAGGCCGCCGCAGGCCAGGGCAGGCACCGCCGGAGCGGCGAGCGAACGCGCCTGCGCAGTCGCAGGCGGCGGTGCCGTCCAGGAAGGTGCGTACGCCACTCGGGCGGTGCCCGGCATCCAGGAAAGCGGTCTTCCCGGCGGGGAGCGAGTTACCAGTGAGGGGTGTACCGGCAGTGCATCCCTTTCACGCCTGACGGGTCGTACCGTCGAGGGCATGGACAACCGTGAGGAGGTCCGCGAGTTCCTCACCTCGCGGCGTGCCAAGATCACCCCCGAGCAGGCAGGACTACCCGCCGGCTCCCGACGCCGCGTGCCGGGTCTGCGCAGGAGCGAGGTCGCGGCGCTCGCCGACATGAGCGTCGAGTACTACGCCAAGCTCGAGCGCGGCAACCTCGCCGGTGTCTCGCCCGCTGTCCTCGAAGCCGTCGCCCGCGTGCTGCAGCTGGACGACGCCGAGCGCGCCCATCTGCTGAACCTGGCCCATGCCGCCGACGGCACCGACATCCTCACCCGTCCCCGCCGCCGCGCCCCGGGGCCGCAGGTCCACCGCAGCCTGCAGTGGACGCTGGACGCGATCACCGCCGGGCCCGCAGTCGTGTGCAACGGCCGCCTGGACATCCTCGCCAGCAACGCGCTCGCACGGGCCTTCTACACCGACCTGTTCGCGAACCCGGTCAATCAGCGGAACCTGGCCCGCTTCCAGTTCCTCGACCCCGCCTCGCGCGGCTTCTACCCCGACTGGGACCTGTTCGCGGACATGGCCGTAGCCCTGCTCCACGCACAGGCCGGCCGCAACCCGTACGACAAGGACCTGCACGACCTCGTCGGTGAGCTGTCCACCCGCGTGGAGGAGTTCCGCACCCGGTGGGGCGCGCACAACGTCCGTCGCCACGGCACCGGTACCAAGCGGTTCCACCACCCCGCCGTCGGCGCCCTCACCCTCGCCTACGAGTCCCTCGATCTGACCGTCGAACCCGGTCTCAGCATGACCATCTACACCGCCGAACCCGGCACCCCCTCCGAAGAGGGTCTGCGCCTGCTCGCCTCGCTCGCCGCCACCGAAGACAGCACACCCGCCGCACAGCAGCACCCCACCACCGGCTGAGGCACTTCTACGCGCAGGTCAGCAAGGGAGCAGTGCCGGCGGCGTGGCCGGTACGTCGTGCCGCTCGTACGCCGAGGGCCGGTCGCGTTCAGCTTGTGGTGACGCGGGCGTTGACCCGCCGCATCCAGTCGCGGTCGGTGTGCCACATGGGGTGATGCGGGGCCGCGTTCGAGGTCAGGACGACGCCCCGGAAGCCCGCGGCGAGACAGCGGTCGACGACGAACTCCGCGATGTCCTTGCCGACGGCGTCCTCCTCGAAGCGCGTCAGCAGCGGGGTGTATCCCACGACGCCTTCACCGAGCACGGCGGGGATGCCGCGCAGGCGGGCGAACTCGGCGACGGAGTCGACCCACCCGGCCAGCGTCTCCCGCATGGCCTGGCGGTGCGCCGGATAGTTCTCGTAGAGCCACAGGTCCCAGCGGTCGGGGTCGACCCAGTCGAGTGTGTAGAACAGTTCGCGGGGGATTCCGGTGGCGGCCAGTCGCCAGGGCTCGTCCGGGTGGTAGTCGGCGAAGGCGGGTGCGTCGGGGCGCAGCATGGCGGCCAGTTCGGGGGTGGGCCAGGTGGTCGTCTCGGGTGCCGCTTCGGTGCCGTGGCCGAGTCCGACCGCCTCGTAGAGCGCGCCGAGCACGCCGTAGACGTAGAAGTGGAAGTGCGCGATCTGCGCCCCCTCCGGCAGGTCGTCGATCTCGCTCGGCCAGGGCTCGCCCAGGGAGTAGGTGACGGGGATGCCGGGGTGCCGGGCCCGCAGCAGCTTCACGGCACGGTCGAGAGGGCCGCGCAGATAGGCGTAGTGGGTGACGCCGTCGCGCGGTACGAGGGAGCAGTTGTCGACCTCGTTGTGCACCTCGACGTAGGCGACCTGGTCGGCCAGTCCGCGCTCGGTGAGGAAGTCGAGGAGTCCGGCGAGTGCTTCGGCCACCGCCTCGGCGCGGTCCGGGCCGGGGACCTCGGCCAGGGCGCGGTGCCAGGCGTCGGTGTCGGCGAAGCTGGGGGACTGCTGGTACTCCCAGGAGGACACGATCACCTGGCAGTCGTGACGGGCGGCCGCCTCGAACAGCTCGACGAGCCGGCGGCGGCCGTCCAGCGGATAGCCGCCGCGCACGTCGTACCAGCGGGTGCGCTGTCCGAACTCCTCTCCCAGGCCGCGGACCTCGATCGACTCCGGATCGGGGACGCGCCCGGAGAACAGCAGGAAGGGCATGGCGCAGACGCGCACGGTGTTGAAGCCCCGGTCCACCGCCTCGGCGAAGGCGCGATCCAGGTCGGCGAACGGCTCGCCGGGGCCTGCCTGGGTGTACCAGCTGAAGTCCCACAGGGTGATGGCCATTGCTTGCTGCTGTGTCGTCATGAGGGCACGGTAGCTCAATTCATTAATTATGAATAATGCTTGACAGGGGTGGTGGGACTGCTCAGGCTCATGTGCCATGAGCGAATCCATCCACCCGTCCCGGCGCACCGTCGTCGCGGCACTCGGCGCGGCCGCCGCCGTCGCGCTCCCCGCCTGGCCGGAGACGGCACGAGCGGCGGACGGCACGGCCGCGGCGGCCACCAACGGCCCGGTGCTCGACACCCACCCGGCCACCGAGCCCTCCGGCACCCATGTGCGCGAGGTCGGCGGCACCAGCGTCGTCTTCCAGTACGGCACGGTGCTTCCGGCCTTCGACGGCTGGCGCACCCATGAGCCCACGCGCGACTATCTGTCCCTGGACAGACGCTGGCGTTTCCGGTTCGACCCCACCGGCCAGGGACTCGGCGAGGGCTGGCACTCACCGCGCCACGACGACCGGGCCTGGGGCCGTATCGGCGTCCCGGCGGCCTGGGATCTGCTGGACACCCCCGGATTCGGTTCGCAGACCGCTCCCTTCGGCCAGGGCACGGCGTTCGCCGACGGCTACGCCTGGTACCGCACCACCATCGACGTGCCCGCGTCCTGGCGTGCCCGGCACGTACGCGTCGCCTTCCTGGCCGCCGGATACAGCGCCGAGGTGTGGCTCGACGGCGAGCACCTGGGCAAACACGAAGGCGCCAACTCGCCGTTCGCGCTTCCGGTCGCGGGGGCGCTTCGGCCGGGGACCCGCCAGACGATCGCCGTGCGGGTCTTCCGCAGGGCGAGCTACACCGACTACACGGCCGCGACGCCGCAACCGGTCACCGACGACCACGAGCTGCCGTACAAGCCCGTCGACTACTGGCCCTACGCCGGACTGACCCGGTCCGTCTGGATCGAGGCGGTCCCGAAGGTCACCATCGCCAAACTGCTCGTGTCCGTCGCACGCGGGCGCCTGGAGGCACACGCGGTCGTCGAGAACCACGGCGCCACCGGCTTCGACGGCCGGCTCACCCTGGATCCCGGCCGGGGGAGCGGCGGCCGGCCCGTCGTGGTCGCGGCACGGATCGCGGCCCGGTCGGCCGGCGTCGTGCGCGTCTCGATCCCGATACCCCACGCCCCGCGCTGGAGCCCGGCCTCGCCGCACACGCTCACCGCCCGGGCCACCCTGAACGCGGGCAGAGCCTCGGGGCCACGAGTGGACACACTGTCCACCGTGTACGGCGTACGCGAACTCAGCATCGCGGACGCCCAGTTGCGCCTGAACGGCAAGCCGCTGTTCCTCAAGGGCCTCAACTGGCACGAGGAGACGGCCGCCCACGGCAGGGCGATGACGCCGGCCGAGTACGACCGGGAACTGGGGCACATCACGGCGGTGGGCGCCAACTTCATCCGCAACTGCGTCTACAACCGGCACCCGTACGTCTACGACTGGGCGGACGAGCACGGCGTGCTGGTGATGGACGACATCGACACCATGTGGCTCAACACCGCCCAGGAGAAGCTCCAGACCGAGCGCTACGGCCTCGCCCGCGCCCTGGCTCTGACCATGGCGTGGAACCAGCACAACCACCCTTCGGTGATCCTGTGGGGTCTGCAGAACGAGTCGGAGATCGACGCCGACGGCGCCCCCGTCTACCGGGCCTGGCTCGCCGACCTCAAGGCGGCCATAAAGGCGGTCGACCTCACCGCCCGTCCCGTGACCTGGGCCTCCAACACGAGCAACGACCCCGCGTTCGACCTCGCCGACGTGATCGGATTCAACGAGTACTTCGGCTACTTCTACGGCAAGGACGCCGACCTCGGTCCCACGCTGGACGCGGTGCACGCGAAGTATCCCGACAAGCCGATCCTGATCACCGAGAACGGCACCTGGTCCGTGGCCGGCACCCACGGCCCCGCCACCACACAGGGCACGGAGGAGTGGCAGGCGGCGAGCTTCACCGCGCACTGGGCGCAGGTGACGGAGCGGAGCGACTTCGTCGCAGGCTTCACCTACTGGGTCCTCAAGGACTACAAGCAGCGGGCCGGATACAACCAGGACTACAACGGCATCAGCGTGATGGGTCTGATCACCTTCGCCGAGGAACGGCCCAAGCTCGTCCACGACGTGTTCCGCAGGGCGGTGAACCCCAGGGGCAGATGACCTGACGTGGTACGGCGGAAGGGGGAAGGACGGTCTGTCCTTCCCCCTTCCGCGTTAGAGGGTTCAGGCCTTGACGCTCCCCTCGGTCAGACCACTGCGCCAGAAGCGCTGCAGGGCGACCATGGCGATCATCAGGGGGACCACGGAGACAAAGGCGCCTCCCACGGTCAGTTGGTAGAGCTGCGGTTGGCGGTCGGCGAAGGACTGCCACGACGTCAGACCGAGGGTGATGGGGTAGAGCTTGGAGTCGGACAGCATCACCAGCGGCAGGAAGTAGTTGTTCCAGATGCCGACGAACTGGAAGAGGAAGATCGTCACCAGGGCCGGGGTCATGATGCGCAGAGCGACGACCGTGAAGATACGGATCTCTCCCGCGCCGTCGATGCGGGCCGCCTCCAGCAACTCGTCCGGTATGGAGGCCGCGGCGTAGATCCGGCACAGGTACACGCCGAAGGGACTGACGAAGCTCGGCAGCAGGACGGCCCAGTAGGTGTTGGCCAGGCCCGCCTCGCTGAACAGCAGGTACATCGGCAGCGCCAGCGCCGTGCCAGGGATCAGGACGCCGCCCAGCACGATGTTGAAGATCGTGTCGCGGCCGGCGAAGGAGAACTTCGCCAGCGCGTAGCCGGACATCGCGGCCAGCAGCGTCGCCACGCCCGCGCCGACCCCCGCGTACAGCAGGCTGTTGACGGCCCAGCGCAGATAGATCGCGTCGTCGTAGGTGAGCACCTGGTGCAGGTTGCTCAGGAACTGCGGTTGGGAGAACCACAGCCCGAAGGTGCCGAACAGGTCGCCGGTGGACTTGGTGGACGCCACGACCAGCCAGTACACCGGGAGCAGGAAGTACCCGGCGGCTGCCACGAGCAGGCCGGTGACCAGGATGCGACTGCGCGTGGTGACCCCGGTGATGCCGCCGCGCGGTGTCGTGCCGTCGCCGGAGGCCGGCTTCTCACCCCTCGGCGGGACGGTGCGGGCCGCTGTCTGGAGACTCACGCGTCCCCACCTCTCTTGTTGACCAGCCGCAGGAACCCGAAGGAGAGCACGAACGCGGCGAGGGCGAGCAGGACTGCCTCGGCGGCGGCGAGGTGGTAGTTGTCGTTGGTGAACGCCTCGTTGTAGGCGCTGAGGTTGGGCGTGTAGGCGCTGTCGATGCTCGACGAGACGGGCTTGAGCACCAGGGGTTCCGCGAACAGCTGCAGCGTGCCGATGATGGTGAAGACCGTGGTGAGGACCAGCGCCGGGCGCAGCAGCGGCAGCTTGACATACCGGACCGTCATCCACGCACTGGCGCCGTCGATGCGGGCGGCCTCGTACAGCTCCGCGGGGACGGTGCGCAGCTGGGCGACGAGAACCAGGACGTTGTAGCCGGCGAACTCCCAGGTGACGATGTTCGCGATGGACCACAGCACCGTGTCTCCGCCCAGGAGGTCCACCGACACTCCCAGGTGGCGCATGCCGTCCACGAGCGGGCTGACGCCCGGAACGTACAGGAAGCCCCACAGGATGGACGCGATGACCCCCGGAACGCCGTAGGGGAGGCAGTAGGCGGCGCGGAAGAACCGCACGCCTCTGGCCGAGGCGGTGTCCAGCAGCAGCGCGAGCCCGGCGGCCAGCGCGACCATCACCGGCACCTGGACGGCCGCGAACAGCAGCACGCGACCGATGCTGCGCAGAAAGGCGTGGTCGGACAACGCCTCGGAGTAGTTGCTCAGCGCTACGAAGACGGTACGGCTGCTGCCGAGCCCCAGCGGCCCGGTGCGCTCGACATCCATGACGCTCTGGTAGACGGCGTAACCGATGGGGGCGGCGAAGGTCAGCAGGAACAGCAGGAGGAAGGGCGCGACGAAGGCGATGGGCGCCAGATTTCCGCGGCGGCGGGGCGCTCGGGTGCGGGTGGGCATGAGGATGCTTTCTGGAGTCCGGAGGGGAGAACGGCGGCGGCCGTGTCGCGCCCTCCGGAGGCGGTCACTGGCCGGTGGAAACCTTCAGACCCTTCCTCTTCAGGTCCTCGACGGTCTGCTTCTGTGCCTGCTCGACCGCGGAGACGAACGAGCCCTTGCCCGCCACGGCGGCCTGGAAGCCGTCGTTGAGGTGCTGGTAGGTGGCGTCGATCGTCGGTATCCACTTCCACGAGGTGTCGATGTTCTTGTCCGCCTGTGCGAAGACCTCGTTGTACTTCTGGCCTCCGAAGAACTTCGACGGCTTGTCCAGCGAGGAGCCCTGGTACGCGTCGGCCCCCGCCGGCCAGCCGTAGCCGCCCTGCAGCAGCAGGTCGACGCTCGCGGGGTCGGTGTTGAGCCATTCGGCGAACTTCAGGGCCTCGGGGATGTGCTTGGCGCCCTTGAGGACAGCCGTGGAGGAACCGCCCCAGTTCGCGGAGACGTTCGCGCCCTTGGTCCACTGCGGCATGGGCGCCACCGCCCATTTGCCGGTGGTCTTGGGAGCGTTTCCGCTGATGATGGCGTCGCCCCACTGAGCACTCACCCACGAGGTGATGGCGCCGGACTGCAGGTCCTTGTACCAGCCGTTGGCGAAGTCGGGTTCGGTCTTGATCAGTTTCTTGGTGCGCAGGTCGTCCCAGTAGGCGGCGACCTTGAGGGTCTCAGGGGAGGCGATGTTCACCGACCAGGTGTCGCCGTCGACGCCGAACCACTTGGCGCCGGCCTGCCATGCGAGTGCGGTGAACCAGGCCGAGTTGCCCGGGGGGAAGGTGCCGATGGAGGCCTTCGGGTCGGCGTCGCGGATCTTCTGCGCGGCCTGGGCGTACTCGTCCCAGGTGGTGGGCGGCTCGATGCCCCACTTCTTGAACAGGTCGGAGCGGTAGAACAGGCCCATCGGACCGGACGCCTGGGGGATCGCGTAGACGGCCGAGCCGAAGACTCCCTGCTGCCACTGCCAGTCCACGAACTTCGACCGGTCCTTGTCGGCGCCGTAGTCGGACAGGTTCACCAGGCCGTTCTCCAGCAGGAACGAGGGGATCTCCTGGTACTCCACCTGTGCCAGGTCGGGAGCGTTGCCACTCTTGAGGGCGGCGCGCATCTTCGCGTAGCCGCCGCTGCTGCCCGCCGGGATCTTCTCCAGCTTGACGTGGATGTCCGGGTGAGTGGCGTTCCATTTGTCGACGGCCTTGTCGACACCGGGAACCCACGACCAGAAGCGCAGATCGACCTTCTCGCCGGGCTTGGCGGATGCCTGTGCCTTGTCCTGCGAATCGGCCGGACCCCCGCAGGCGGAGATGAGCAGGGAGACGGCGACAAGGGTCGTTGCTAGCGCGCCCCGGCTTCTGCGGCGGGGTGTGGTGCGGCTCATGGGAGGAGGTCCTTCCTGGCTTCGTCCTGAAGGTGCCTGTTGCGTGCCGGTCAGTCTCGGAGCGGCATCGCCACGCCGTCAAGATATATTCATAATTAATTGAAACAGCTATGGTGGGTGCGTAGGCAGGAGCGAGGGGAGACGCACGTGATGACGGAATGCCGCAGGATGACGGGGCGCGTGGCGGTGATCACCGGGGCGGCGCACGGTATCGGCGCGGCCACGGCCCACCGGCTCGCGGCCGAAGGGGCGGTGGTCGTGGTCACGGACGTGGACGACGTGGCCGGCAAGGCCGTCGCGGCCGACATCGCGGACAGCGGCGGACGCGCGGAGTTCGTTCACTGCGACGTGACCTCGGCCGCCGACTGGGAGCACCTGGCCCGCCACGTCGACGAGCACCACGGCCGGCTGGACGTGCTGCACAGCAACGCCTTCGCCCAGCTCAACAAGCCCGCCCACGAACTGAGCGAGGCCGAGTGGGACGGTCAGATGGCGGTGCTGCTCAAGCCCGCCTGGCGCGCGATGAAGACGTTCGCGGCCCCGCTGCGCGAGGCGAAGGGCTCCGTCGTCCTGACCTCGTCGGTGCACGCGGTCATCGGCCTGCCGGGCCATGCCGCCTACGCCGCCGCGAAGGGCGCGCTGTGCTCGCTGGGCAGGCAGCTGGCCGTCGAGTACGGTCCCGGCATCCGGGTCAACACCGTGCTGCCCGGTCCCATCCTGACCGCCGCCTGGGACGGGATCCCGGAGTCCGACCGGGCGCGCAGTGTGGCGGCCACGGCGGCCGGGCGGTTCGGGCAGCCGGAGGAGGTGGCAGCGGCCGTCGCCTTCCTGGCATCGGCGGACGCCTCCTATGTGACCGGCGCCAGCCTGGTGGTCGATGGAGGATGGAGCGTCATGAAGGAGTCCTCGTGAGCGTCGCGCACCGTGCGGTGGGCCAGGCGCAAGGACCGATACGGAAACGGAGAACGTGGTGACCCATCCCCCCAAGGGGCTGCACGGTCAGGCGGTGGAGGAGCTGGGCCGGCGCATCATCCGGGGCGACTACCCCCCGGGCTCCGTCGTCGACCCGGTCAAGTTCGAGACCGAACTCGGCGTCAGCAAGACGGTCGTGCGCGAGGCGCTGCGCGTACTGGCGGCCAAGGGCCTGCTGGAGTCGAAGCAGAAACGCGGTACGACCATCCGGCCCCGCGCCGACTGGAACCTCCTCGACAGCGACCTGCTGCGCTGGCAGGGCAGCAGCGCTCCCTCCGACGGGTTCCTGGACGACCTCGCCGAGGTCCGCGCGATCGTCGAACCCGCCGGAGCCAGGCTCGCCGCGGCCCGCCGCACCCCCGCCGACCTGGACGCCCTGCGGCAGGCGCTCGACGCGATGGCGGCGGCCGGAACGGACGCGGAGGCGATGGTCGAGGCCGACCTGGCCTTCCACCGCGCCCTGCTGGACGCCGCGCACAACGAACTGCTCAGCCGGATGGAAGTCGTCATCGAGGCCGGTCTGCGCGTCCGTGACCGCATCGTGCACGGCGCCCTGCACTTCTCCGACTCCCTGCCCGTGCACCAGGAACTGCTCGACGCGGTCGAGGCGGGCGATCCGGACGCCGCTGTGACGGCCGTCGAGTCCCTGCTCGCCCAGGCGTCCCACGACCTGGCCGCCGTACAGGCCCGGGAAGACCACGACCACACCGCGACCGACCCGCTCCGCGAGGAAACCCCTTGAAGATAACCGGACTTGAGACGTTCCTGGTGGCTCCGCGCTGGCTGTTCCTGCGCGTCGCGACCGACGAGGGTGTCACCGGCTGGGGCGAGCCCGTGATCGAGGGCCGCGCCGAGACCGTACGCGCCGCCGTGCACGAACTGGCCGACTACCTCGTCGGCCGGGACCCGCTGCGCATCGAGGACCACTGGCAGGTGCTCACCAAGGGCGGCTTCTACCGGGGCGGCCCGATCCTCTCCAGCGCCGTCGCCGGCATCGACCAGGCGCTGTGGGACATCGCCGGCAAGACCTACGGCGTCCCCGTGCACCGCCTCCTCGGCGGCCCCGTCCGCGACCGGGTCCGGATGTACGCCTGGATCGGCGGCGACCGTCCCGGCGAGGTCGCCGAACTCGCCGAGGAACAGATGAAGGCGGGCTTCACCGCCGTCAAGATGAACGGCTCGGCCGAACTCGCCCCGATCGACACCCCGGCACGCACCGCCGAGGTCGTCGACCGTGTCGCGGCCGTCCGCGAGGTGCTCGGCGACGAGCGGGACATCGCCGTCGACTTCCACGGCCGGGCCTCCACCGCCATGTCACGCCGGCTGCTGCCCCTGCTGGAGCCGCTGCACCCGCTGTTCGTCGAGGAACCCGTCCGGCCGGAGCACTCCGCTCACCTGCGCGCGCTGGCGGAGTCCACGAGCATTCCGCTCGCCACCGGCGAACGCCTGTACTCGCGCTGGGACTTCCGCGAGGTCATGACCAGTGGCATCGCCGTCGCCCAGCCCGACCTCTCGCACGCCGGCGGCATCTCCGAGGTCCGCCGGATCGCCGCCATGGCCGAGACGTACGACGTCACCCTGGCCCCGCACTGCCCGCTCGGCCCGATCGCCCTGGCCGCAAGCCTCCAGATCGCCTTCTCCGTACCGAATTTCCTCATCCAGGAACAGAGCATGGGCATCCACTACAACCAGCAGTGCGACCTGCTGGATTACGTGATGGACCCCGAACCCTTCCGCTTCCAGGACGGATACGCCGTCGCGAGCACCCGCCCCGGACTCGGCGTCGACATCGACGAGAAGGCGGTACGCAGGGCCGCCGAGACCGGACACCGCTGGCGCAACCCCGTGTGGCGCGGCACCGACGGCGCGTTCACCGAATGGTGACCGCGGCGCGGCCGCCCCTCTCGAACCGAACCCGCAAGGAGAGCCCGCTTTCATGCACCTGGTGGAATCCCTCCGACGCCAGCGCCTGCTGGCGATCGTCCGGGGCAAGGACCCCGTCGCCGCCCTGCGCACCGTGCACGCCCTCGTGGAAGAGGGCATCCCGGCTGTCGAGATATCGCTGACCACCGCGGACGCCCTCGCCGTGATCAGGCAGGCCCGCGCCGCGCTCGGCCCCGACGCCCTCCTCGGCGCCGGCACGGTGCGCTCCGCGACGGACGCGGCCCGCGCGGTCGACGCCGGAGCGTCGTACCTCGTCACCCCGGCACTGGTCGACGGGCTGGCGCCGTACGGCGTGCCCGTGCTGATGGGCGCCCTGACCCCGACCGAGATCGAAGCCGCCCTCGCCCGTGGCGCCGACGCGATCAAGCTCTTCCCCGGCTCGCTCGGCGGCCCCGGCTATCTGCGGGCCCTGCGCGACCCGTTCCCCGAGGTGCCCTTCGTGCCCGTCGGGGGAGTGGACGCACAGGCCGCCCGTGACTACCTGGCCCGGGGAGCCCTCGCCGTCGGTGTCGGCTCACCGCTGGTCGGAGACGCGGCCGACGGCGGCGACCTGGACCAACTCCGGGCTCGAGCCGCCGAGTTCCGCAAGGTGGCCGAAGGGGAGACGTCGTGACGACAGCGGCTCCACCCGAGGTCGTCACCTTCGGCGAGACCATGGCGGCGCTGCGCGCCCACGGCGCCCTCCGGATGGGCGGCAGTCTCGGTCTCTCCGTGGCGGGAGCCGAGTCCAACGTCGCCATCGGTCTCGCCCGGCTCGGGCACCGGGTGCGCTGGGCGGGCCGGGTCGGCGCTGACGAACTCGGCGCGCTGGTACTGCGCACCCTGCGCGCCGAGGGGATCGACATCGGCCACGCGGCCACCGACGACGCCGGGCGGCCCACCGGGCTGCTGCTGACCGAACCCCGCCTGGGCACGCTGACCCGCGTCAGCTACTACCGCGCCGGTTCGGCGGGTTCGGCCCTCACACCGGCCGACGTCCTGCCCGCACTGGCCCCCGAAACCCGCATCCTGCACCTGACCGGCATCACACCGGCGCTCAGCGCGTCGGCCGCCGAGACCGTCCTGGCCGCCGCCACGGCCGCCCGCGACGCGGGCATCACCGTATGCCTGGACGTCAACTACCGCTCCAGGCTGTGGACAGCAGATCGCGCCCGCGCCGCCCTCCGGCCGATGCTTGCCCACACCGACCTGCTCGTCGCCTCCGAGGACGAGTTGCCGCTGGTACTGCAACGGCCTGCGGGAGGTGAGTCGGAGGCCGTGAAGAGCCTGTTGGACGCGGGCGTCCGAGAGGTGATCGTCAAACGGGGCGCACACGGTGCGACGGTCGTCTCCGCCGAGGGAACAGCCGACCGCGCCGCGCGGCAGGTCGACGCCGTCGACCTGGTCGGCGCCGGCGACGCCTTCGTGGCCGGGTACCTGTCCGGACTCCTCGACGGCGCGGACGTTCCGGCCCGTCTGCACCGGGCCGTCACCACCGCGGCCTTCGCGGTCGCCACCCGGGGCGACTGGGAAGGGCTCCCCACGCGCGACGAACTGGGGCTCTTCGACGAACCCGACGGCACGACCGTCCGCTGACCGACAGGAGGTGACTCATGGCAATCCCGACAGAGCCCGTCATGGTCGTCGTGGACGGAAGGTACGAACTCGCCGAGGGCGGGCGCTGGGTCGACGGCCGGTACGTGTACGTCGACATCCTCAGCGGCCGGCTCTTCGAACTGCGCGACGACGCGAGCCCGGTTCCACGCCAACTCGCCGCACTCGACGTGCCGTTGGGCGCCGTCGCGCCGGTGTACGAGAGACCGCGGGCGTGGATCGCCGCCGTGGGCACGGGCATCGCGTTGCTCACCACCGACGGCGCCCTGGAATGGCTGGACCGGCCCGAGGACCGGACCCCCGTCCCCAGCAGGATGAACGACGGCGTCGCCGACCCCGCCGGCCGCTTCTGGGCCGGGAGCATGGCCTACGACGGCACCCCCGGCGCGGGCTCGCTCTACCGAACGGACCCCGACGGCACGGTCGTACGTGCCCTTGACGGCCTGACCATCCCCAACGGCCCGGCGTTCACCGCCGACGGCACGACCATGTACCTGGCCGACACGGCCGCCGGCACCGTCCTCCGCTGCCACGTCGACCCCGTCTCGGGCGGACTGTCCGCCCCGACGACCTTTGCCCGGCTGCGCGAGGCCGAAGGCAGCCCCGACGGCATGACCGTCGACGAGGAGGGCTGCCTGTGGGTCGCGATGTGGGGCGCCGGCGCGATCCGCCGTTATCACCCCGACGGCCGCCTGCTCCGCACCCTGACCGTGCCCGCCCCGCACCCCACGTCGGTGTGCCTGCCCCCCGGGGACAACCGCCTCCTGGTCACCACGGCCCGGCACGGCGTGAAGAATCCGACCGCGGCCTCCGGTGCGGTGCTCAGCATCCCCGTGCCGGCCGGGGGAACAGCGGCTTGTTCCTGGCGGGGCCGCTGACGAAGGCCGTGTCCGGCCAGGCAACCCGGCGGAGAGCGGCCTTGAGCCGCGTTTCTCGGCGCGGTGGGTCGGAGTAGTGGTCAGCCGCAGCACAACGACACGGTCCTCGCGGCACAGTGATGCCGGCCCTCCCGGTGGGCCGACATCCGCAGGTGCGCTCCGACCCAGCGCACCCAACCTCGGTCCTCAGGCGGATGAAACCGCCGGCGACGTGCCCGCCGTCGAAACCCTGAGCTGTCACAGCGCGACGCCCAACGCGGCGACCCGCCCACACACGGCCCCGACCGACGCCGGCGCCCACCACAAAGTCCTCCGCCAGATCGTCACGGCGCCATCCTCGCCGCAACGCAACGCAACGCAGCCGTGCGCCTGGCTCTCTGGGATCCGCGGGCGCGCTGCCTATCGAGCAGGGGCCCAGATGCCGGTGGCGGCCGTGCCGCGGACGTAGTCGGCGAAGTCCCGGGGCGGTCGGCCGACAGCGCGCTGGACGCCATCACCGAGTCGGGCCCTGCGACCGTCGAAGACCTCGCCCATGAGATCGGCCAGCGGCTCCGCGAGCCGCACCGGTGTCCCCTTCTCCTGGAGAGCGGCGGAGAATCGTTCCCCGCTGACAGCCTGGTACCTGACTGTGCGCCCGATGGCCTCGCCGATCTCCGCGACGGCTTCGGCGAAGGTCATCAACCGTGGACCGGTCACGTCGTATGTCTCACGGACGTGGCGGTCTTCGGTGAGAGCCGCCGCCGCGACGTCAGCGATGTCTTCGGCGTCCGTGAACGGCTCCGCCACCTCTCCCGCCGGCAGTGCCACCACACCTGCCCGCACCGCACCGGTGAGGACGTCCTCACTGAAGTTCTGGGAGATGAACCCGGTACGCACGACGGTCCACTCGGCACCCGATGCGCGCACTGCCCGCTCGCAGCGCTCCGCCTCGCTCGCACCACGGTCGGCCAGCAGCACCAGCCGCTTCACGCCGCACCGCACCGCCTGGTCGGCGAACGACCCCACCGCCTCCGCGGCCCCGGGAAACGCGGCGTCCGGGTGATATGCCACGTACACCGCCTCCACCCCCCGCAGGGCGGGCACCCAGGTAGCCGTCTCCTGCCAGTCGAATGGGGGCGACCCCTTGCGGGAGCCGACCCGAACCGGCAGCTCCCGCGCGGCCAGGCGCTCGACCACGCGCCGCCCGGTCTTGCCCGTCCCGGCCAGCACCAGCGTCTTCTTGCTGCTGTTCGTTGTCCTCATGCCCCCAGTACACGCCGCCACCGGGCAGACGCTGAATAGCTGGAAAGCTCGATTTCGTGCTTGAGCGTCTAACCTGGGGTCCCATGGACGCACTGTCCGGCCTCCTGGCCGGCCCCAGAGCCCGGGGCGCCTTCATCCTGCGTTCCGTACTGAGCCCGCCCTGGTCGGTCCGGGTGGAGGACGCGGCCCCGCTGAGCGTCGTGGCCCTCGCTCACGGCGCGGCCTGGGTCACGCCCGAGGCCGGCGCGGCCAGGTGCCTCAGCCCCGGCAGCGTCGCCCTGATGCGTGGGCCGGCCCCCTACACCTTCGCCGACACTCCCTCCACGCCCGTCCAGACGGTCGTCCGCCCGGGTCCCCATCGCACGACACCGTCGGGTGAACACCTGCGCGAGGTCGTTGACCTGGGCCCTCGCACCTGGGGCAACGACGTCCCCAGCGACGCGACCGTGATGCTGATCGGCAAGTACCGGATGACCGGCGAAGTCGGCAACAGACTCCTCCGCGCCCTGCCGCCGGTGGTGGTCCTCCCTCATGGTCCTCAGCGCCCCATCGATCCGGTCGCGTTGCTCGCCGAGGAAGTCATCCGGGAGGAACCTGGTCAGCAGGTCGTCCTGGACAGGCTGCTGGACCTGCTCCTGGTCACCTCGCTCCGAGCGTGGTTCGCGCAGGCCGAGACGGGAGCCCCGGCCTGGTACCGCGCCCTGTCCGACCCTGTCGCGGGCCGGGCGCTGCGCCACTTGCACAGCGATCCCGCATCGCCCTGGACGGTGAGCGCCCTCGCGTCGCGAGTCGGGGTCTCCCGCGCGACTCTCGCCCGCCGCTTCACAGAGCTCGTCGGCCAAGCGCCGATCGCCTACCTCGCCGACTGGCGGCTCGACATGGCCGCCGACCTGCTCCAGGAACCAGAGGCGACGATCGAGGCCGTGGCCCGACAGGTCGGCTACGCGAGCGCCTCCGCCCTCAGCACCGCGTTCAAACGAGAACGGGGGATCACCCCGCGACAGCACCGGACCCGGTTCCGCAGAGGAACTGCGACACAGGAGCCGCCGCCATGAGTGGGATGCCCCTGCAGCCGACGACCGCACCGGGCAGCGGTCAGACCCGCTCCCGCGTCCACACCCTCCGCACCCGGCTGTCGGTGCCGGCGCGGACCGTGCGGGCGTCACGGCCGACGTGCGCGTTCATCGCTGACCGCAGCCGGTGGCGGAAGGTGAACCCCGGGGCCGGACCCGCCTTCGCGGACCGCTCCCGTACGTCGGCCTTCGCGCACAGCACGTCCCACACCCGTTCCGGGCACTCCCCGCGCCGCCACAGGAAGTCGCAGTACGGGATGTGCGCGATCTCCAGGTTCAGCCAGCCGTCCTTGTGCAGTACGCCCTCCCACTCGGACAGACCGAGCTTCAGGTAGCCGCGCGGCCGGTCGGACTTGTCGACGCTGGTGATGCCGAGCACGCGGACGAAGCCGGGCGTGCGTTCCAGCACGACCACCGGCCGCTCCTTGTAGGTGTTGTCGTCGTGGGTGAGCTCGGCCGTCCACACGTCGCCGACGGCCGGCGGCCAGGACGCCACTCCGGGCGGCGCGGGACGGTCCGGCGGCCCGGTCCTCAGCCAGGGCGCCAGACGGACGGCGGCGGCCACCGCACAGCCGGCGGACAGCCCCACCAGCGACCACCACAGGACGGCGAGCAGCAGCGCCCCGGCGGTGGCGTCGTCCGGGTCGGGGACGAGGGTGCCGCCGGTGTGGTGGATCCAGTACCCGGTCACGACGGCCAGGAGCGCCTTCCACAGCGCCGTCCGCAGCAGGACCAGCGGAAAGTACCCGTGGTCCACGATCCGCATCAGCCCCAGTACGGCGGCGGTCGTCGCGTAGACCACGGTCATCCCGGCCATGGGCTGCTTGTCGACCTGGGTTTCCAGCGGTGCCATGACGGCCGCCACGACGCAGCAGAGGCCCACCGCGCGTGCCGCGACCAGCGTGCGGCTCCCCTTGAGCCGCGCGGGCGCCGCCATCCGGACCATCGGCCGGGCGACCAGTACGCACAGGAGGAGCAACGCGGCGCATATCCAGGTGTTCCTGGTATCGGTGAAGCCGACGCGGAGCACCGGGAACATCAGTACCCACATCACCCAGGAGCCGAGCCCCACCGCCAACGGCGCCCCTGCCGAGTACTCGGGCGCCAGCCGCTTCGTCCTCAGCCGCGGCTGCTGCGTCCCTCCCATCAGCGGCGTGCTCAGACACACCAGAAGTACCGCCCCCGCCAGAATCGCCTGCACGTTCCCCCCGGCTCTCGTCGCTGGGAGCAGCTTGGCCCCGCGACCGGTTGGCCCGGTGCCGTTTCGCTCTTCCGGACCCGCGCGCCGGGCGGTCTGGTAAGGCGCGTCGCAGGCGGGGATCAGTCCGAGTAGTGAGCTTTGTCCATCTGGTTCATAGTGGCGAAGGGGGCGCCGACGCGAGGATCGGGAGCCACGTGGACCTTCATACTTCGTTGCGCAGATGCCTGACCCCTGTCGCGCTGTTGGCCGCTGTGCTGCTGACAGCGAGTGCGTGCGGTGGTTCCAGCCATGACCTCGGGGCCGGCGAAGGTGCTGTCGAGGGCGACGAGTCCGGCACCATCCGGGTGGACGGCTCCAGCACGGTGGCTCCGCTCTCCACGGCCGCGGCCCAGCTGTTCCAGGGAGAGAACCCCGACGTCAGGGTGACCGTGGGCACGTCGGGTACGGGCGGCGGGTTCGAGAAGTTCTGTGCGGGCGAGACCGACATCTCCGATGCCTCGCGCCCGATCGAGAGCGACGAGAAGGCGGCCTGCGAGAAGAACGGCATTCAGTACGCGGAGCTCCAGATCGCCAACGACGGGCTGTCGATCGTGGTGAACAAGGACAACGACTTCGCGGAATGCCTGACCGTGGCGCAGTTGAAGAAGATCTGGGCGCCCGGCTCGAAGGTGAACAACTGGAACCAGGTCGACTCCAAGTTCCCGGACGAGAAACTGGAGCTCTTCGGCCCCGGCACCGACTCGGGCACCTTCGACTACTTCACCGAGGCCATCAACGGTGAGGAGGGAGCCTCCCGTACGGACTACTCGCCCAGCGAGGACGACAACGTCACCGTGCAGGGTGTGTCCGGCTCCAGCGGCGGCATGGGCTACTTCGGCCTGTCGTACTACGAGGAGAACAAGGACGAACTGAAGCTCCTCAAGGTCGACGGCGGAGACGGCTGCGTCGCTCCTACCACCAAGACCGTGCAGAACGGCAGCTACAAGCCGCTCTCCCGGCCGCTGTTCATCTACCCGAAGGCGTCCTCGCTCGACAAGTCAGAGGTCGAGGCGTTCGTCGAGTACTACGTGCAGAACAGTGCCGAGATCGCGGAGAAGGCACAGTTCGTGCCGCTGAACCAAGAGCAGCAGGCCGAGCTGAACAAGAACTGGGACAATCTGCGGGAGCAGCACGGGGCATGACCTACACGCGCGGCAGGGGCACGGCCGCTTCAGGAAGCCCCGGCTTCCTCAAGCGGTCCCAGCCGCGCTATGGAGAGCAAGCCGTCAAGGTGCTGCTCGTCGCCGCCTCACTGGTGTCGGTGCTGACGACCATCGGAATCGTCATCGCCCTCATCCCGCCCGCCACCGACTTCTTCGGCAAGGTGAGCTTCGGCGACTTCATCACCGGCACCACCTGGGCACCGCTGTTCAAGCCGCCGCACTTCGGCGTACTGCCCCTGGTCACCGGCACTCTGATGGTCACGCTGATCGCGCTGCTGGTCGCCGTGCCGCTGGGTCTGGGCGCGGCGGTGTACCTGAGCGAGTACGCCAGACCCCGGGTCCGCCTGGTCCTCAAGCCGATCCTCGAGGTACTCGCCGGCATCCCCACCGTCGTCTACGGGTTCTTCGCACTGCAGGCCGTCACCCCGCTGTTGCAGGACATCTGGCCGGCCGGCGAGGGGCCCCAGGTCTTCAACGCGCTCTCGGCGGGCTTCGTCATGGGCATCATGATCATCCCGACCATCGCGTCGCTCTCCGAGGACGCCATGAACGCCGTACCGAACGACCTGCGCGATGGCGCCTTCGCCCTCGGATCGTCCCGTATGCAGGTCTCCACCCGGGTCGTGTTCCCGGCCGCGCTGTCCGGCATCATCGCCGCGATCGTGCTGGGTGTCTCGCGCGCGATCGGCGAGACGTTGATCGTGGCCATCGCCGCGGGCGGCCGGCCCAACCTGTCCTTCGATCCGCTCGAAGGCATGCAGACGATGACCGCGTTCATCGCCGCGGCCGGCATCGGCGACCTGCCGACCGGCTCCCTCGGCTACCAGACGATCTTCGCGGTGGGCTCGCTGCTGTTCGCGATGACGCTGGTGATGAACCTGGTCAGCATTCGCCTGGTGCGCAAGTACCGGGAGGTGTACGAGTGATGGACACGCGTGTCCTCGACGAGGGACCGGAAGCCGACGTCCCGGAGGTGCGCCGGCTCAAGGGCGACGGCACTCCGTGGCGGGAGAGGTTCTTCCAGCTGAGCCTGTGGGCCTCGCTCGCCGTCGGTGTCGTCTTCCTCGGCTCCCTGCTCGTCTACGTCGTGGTGGAGGCGTGGCCGCGGCTGGACTGGCGGATCCTGACGAACTTCCCCGACATCATCGACCCGTCACAGGCCGGCGCCCAGTCGGCGATCACGGGCACCATCTGGGTCATCGCCTTCACCGCGCTGTACTGCCTGCCCGTCGGCATCCTCACCGCCATCTACCTGGAGGAATACGCCGCCCCCCAACGCTGGTGGAACCGCGCGATCGAGATCAACATCCAGAATCTGGCGGCGGTACCGTCGATCGTCTACGGCATCCTCGGGCTCGGCATCATCTCCCGCGGCCTCGGATTCGGGCAGACCGTGCTCACCGCCTCGCTCACGCTGTCGCTGCTGGTCCTGCCCACCGTGATCATCGCCGCCCGGGAGGCGATTCGCGCCGTACCGCAGTCCATCCGCGAAGCCTCCCTGGCGCTGGGCGCCACCCAGTGGCAGACCATCTGGCGCCAGGTGCTGCCCGCCGCGGTGCCCGGCATAGCGACCGGTTCGATCCTCGCCCTGTCCCGCGCCATCGGCGAGGCGGCGCCGCTCCTGCTGCTCGGCGGGCTGACGTTCATCACCTTCAACCCCAGCGGCCCGGACAGCGCCTTCACGGTGCTGCCCATCCAGATCTTCAACTGGATCAGTCAGTCCCGTGCCGAATTCGTGTCACTCGCGGCCGCCGCGATCGTGATCCTCCTGGTGATCCTGCTGGTCATGAACTCACTGGCCATCTGGCTCCGCAACCACTACTCCCACCGCTGGTGACGCGCCATGACCCCACAGCCTCCTCGCCGCCTCCACCGCCTCCGTCAGCGGATCCTTCGGCCCGCGCCGCCGTCGGTGGCCTCCCGACCCGACGCCCCCGACTCCACGAGCGGCGGTCAGGTCTCTTCCCGCGATGTCCCGCCGCTGGCCACCCCGGTCTTCGAGGTAGGCAGCCTGTCGGTGTTCTACGGCGACCTCGAGGCCGTCCGCGACGTCAACATGACCATCGTCGACCGGCAGATCACGGCGATGATCGGCCCTTCCGGCTGCGGCAAGTCCACCATGATCCGCTGCTTCAACCGGATGAACGACCTCATCCCCACGGCCCGGGTGACCGGCAAGATCCGCTACCACAACGAGAACCTGTACGGGAAGGAAGTCGATCCCATCGAGGTGCGCCGCCGCATCGGCATGGTGTTCCAGAAGCCGAACCCCTTCCCCAAGTCGATCTACGACAACATCGCGTACGGGCCGCGCGTGGGCGGTTTCAAGGGCAACCTCGACGATCTGGTCGAGGAGACCCTCACCCACGCGGCGCTGTGGGACGAGGTCAAGGACAAGCTCAAGTCCTCCGCGCTGGCGCTGTCCGGCGGCCAGCAGCAGCGGCTGTGCATCGCCCGCACCATCGCGGTCGAGCCCGAGGTGATCCTCATGGACGAACCCTGCTCGGCCCTTGACCCCATCGCCACCGCGAAGATCGAGGACCTCATGGAACACCTGGCCCAGGAGTTCACGATCGTCGTCGTCACGCACAACATGCAGCAGGCCGCCCGCGTCTCGCACCGCACCGCCTTCTTCACGGCGGAAGTCGACGACAACGGCGAACGGCACGGCCGGCTCGTCGAGTACGACGAGACCGAGCGGATCTTCTCCACCCCCTCCGACCAACGCACCGAGGACTACATCTCCGGGCGCTTCGGCTGATGCCCGCGGCCCGGGAACCCCACGCCGGCTGAGACGTCAGCGCGGATAGATCGCCGCTTCGGCTGCCGCCTTGATCCGGGCGCCGAAGCTCGCGGCGTCCTTGCGGGCAGCTGCCAGGGCCAGTCCGACGAGGAGCTTGCCGAAACCGTGGCCCTCCAGGACGTTGAAGATACGGACCCGTGTCCTGTCACCGGACAGAGGCTCCAGGTCGTAGCCGCCTTCGTCGGCCGTCACACTGTTCTTCGAGACCTCGGCCCACCGGATCCTGACCGGGGCTTCGAGGTCGGTGATGCGGAACTCCCTGGCTGTCTTCATCCCGGCGTCCTTGACCGTGCTGCGGAAGACCGTCCCCACGGCGGTCGGGGTATCGGGAACCCGCTCGATCTTGAGCACGCGGGGGCTGAACTGCGGATCGTTGCGTCCGTCGGAGAGATAGTCGAAGACCGCCTCGACTGGCCGATCGATCTCGATGGTCGCTTCGAACTGTCCTGACATGAGCACTCCTCGATCGCTTGAGCCGTAGCGTGCCCGCGACTCTCTCCGGAAGATGCCCGCCCGGCCGCCGGCGCGTGCGGTACCGCTCCGTACACACCCGAAGGGCCCAACCGCGAGCCGTCGGACGAGGCGGATGGTCACCTGCGGTTCCCGGGAACATCGGCCTGCCGCCCGGAGTCCAAGGAGTTGCCCCGCTGACATCCGTGAACCGCCGGCGATCTCGTGAGCGATGAGGGGAATGACGACATGACGGAACCGACGATCGATACCTGGGACGACGGGGAGTACACCTCCGACGAGGTGATCGAGGCCGCCGATCACCAGGGCTATCTGTCCATGGACGACTACATCCACGACCACAACGCTCTCGCCCCGGACCCCTCCCCCCGGCCCGTCGACGACGACTGACGCTCCGGCGTGTCCCGCGGCCGAGCGGCACGGGCTCATTCGAGGCGTTTGCCCGTGCGGGGGCGAACGGCCTCGCCCTACCGTCCTGGGCAGATCCGGTTCCGCCCGTGGGCACAGACAGGAGAGCCATGCGCATCGACGAGAGGGAAGCGGCGCGACTGATCGACTCCGAGCGCGGGGAACTCGTCGCGTTGGCCGCGCTCATCACCTGCGGCGGTGCCGGCGACGTACAAGACGCACTGCGGGACGGGCTGAGGGCGGCCTGCGCGGACGATGCGACGGCCGACCGGATCCGGTTGCTCGGAGCGGTCGCGTCGGCTGCCGAGCGCCGGGCCCGCCCAGCCGGCCCGGCGCGGACTCCAGAGGCGGGCACCCACCTGGCGGAACGTCCCCCGCTGATCGTGCTGCACGCCGAGACGCGTGCCGTGATCGTGCTGCGGTACCGGATCGGGCTGACGTGCCAGGAGACGGCGGCGGCGCTCAATATCCCCGAGTCCGCGGTGCGCTGCGAGCTGCTGCTCGGAGGGTCCGCGCTGCTGGGCCAGCTGACGGCTCAGGGCCAGTCCTCGTCGTCGGGCGAGGAGGGGTCGCCGCCTTCCCAACTGTCCGCCGCGGTTGCCCCGTTGTCTTCGGACGCGCCGATGTCGGAGCCGTGGAACGAGTCCTGCTGTTCGTGCGGATCCTCCGGATCGACCATGTGCTCGTGATGCGTCTGCTGTACGGCTCGGTGAGCGGACGGGCCGGAGGCCGTCGACCCGCCCGGCGCCCGGCCGGCGTCCTCGTGGCTCCGGTGTGCCTCGGTGTACCCGCCCTGACCGCCGTGGTGCTCCAGCCCCCAGAGCGCCACGGTGGTGAACGGAGCCCCAAGATCGAACCGTGGTTCGATCCATCGGCCCGCGCCGCGCGATGCGGGGGTCGCCACCGGGTCGCTGCCGGGCGGCCGGCTGTGGGCGGCGGGCCGGTCGGGGCCGGGGGACAGCTCCCCGCCGGGCCCGAACAGACCGAGCCAGGCGCGGAAGGGGCGTCCGTCCACGACCGGCGTCAGCGGCTGAAAGCGGTCCGGGGGCAGGCCGTCGTAGCCGTGTCGTACCAGATCCCGGTAGAGCTCCTCGCCGACCGTGAAGCTCACCTCCGCCCACGGCGCCGCGCGGAAGGCCTCCTTCAGCGCGCCCGCCTCGACCAGCCGGCACGCCTCGACGACGCCGTTTCCCGCGAAGCCCAGCGCCGAGCGGTGCACGATGCCGACCGCGGCCGCGGTCCGTACCCGCAGCCGCTCAGGTTCCGTACGGCCCAGGTTGTCGCGGCGCAGCGCCAGTGCCAGGACCCGCAGAAGTTCCGGCACCGCCGTGGTCTCCACGACCCCGGGCGGCAGGATCAGCAACTCGCCGTCGCCCTGGTCCTGCCGGTCACAGATGTCCCGGTCGATCCCGGCCGCCGCGCACGCCTCCCGCAAGGCACCCAGCAGCCGCTCCTGGGCGGCGGCCTGCCGGGGCACCGTGCGCGCCCCGGAGTCCGCGGTGTCCACCACGAACGCCAGCCTCCTGACGCCTCCCGGCCATGCCGTCCCCGCGTTCATCCGGCCTCCCCCGCCAGACGGGCCAACCCGTCCCCGTCCAGGATCACGATGCTGCGGTACCCGGTGCTGATGGCCCCGGCGCCGCGCAGAGCGGCCAGCGCGCGCTGCACCTGGGCCCGGGAGGCCCCGACCAGGGCGGCGATCTCCTGCTGGGTGAGCGGCGCGGTGATCACTGTGCCGCCCGCCTCCTCGCTGCCGTACGAGCCGGACAGCGAACGCAGCAGCCCGGCCGTCCGCATCTCCACCGGGTCCGTCGCCCGCAACCGGAAACGCGTCGCCTCGCGCAGCTTGGAGCTCATGTACTGGTGCAGCACCAGTCCGGCCTCCGGTACCCGGCGGAGCCAGCCGTGCAGATCGCTCTGGGCCACCAGCAGGGCGGTCACCGGCGACACGGCCAGAACCGACGCGGTACGCGGACGGCCGTCCAGTGCCCCCAGCTCTCCCACCATGTCGCCCGGGCCCCGCAGCGCGAGCAGCGTCGGCTGCGGGCGGCCCCTGGCGGCCACGACCTTGACCCAGCCCGCCCACAGCAGCAGCGCGTGCCGCGACCGTTCCCCCTCGGTGAGCAGGACGGCGCCCGGACGGTACGTCACCCGGCGTCCGACGCCCCGCAGTTCCGCCACGGCGGCGGCGGGCAGCCGGGGCAGCAGGGCACCCGCGCCTCGCCGGCCGGCGGGCCACTCGGGCTGACTCATGTCCCCAAGTTGAGCCCCAGGGACGGGAGTCGTGCAAGCCCATGAGCACAACTGGCGCTTCCGGCGGACGACGGCACGCACCACGAGGAACACGACGATCACGAGCGGGCGGGAACAAAAGGCGTCAGGCCCGGATCCATAGGACCGGTGGGCGGCCACTGGGCCGGCTGACACGGGTGGGGGTGCGGCGGTGGAGGAACCGGTGCTGTGCGTGGACATGGGTGCGACCGTCACTCGGGCCGCTCTCCTCATGGGCACCCGGGTACGGACGCTCCGCGACCCCGTCGGCGGCACGGCGGACTGGCCCACCGCGGTGTTCGCCGACGGGACCGGCCTCCTCGTCGGGGAGGCCGCCGTACGACGGGGCCGCGAGCGGCCGGAAGCGCTCCGCGGGGAGCTGCCCGGGGACCTCGGCCGCCGGGCCAGGATCCGGGCGGGGGAGCGGTCCTGGCTGCCGGACGAACTGGTGGGGGCGCTCCTGCGGGTCCTGCGGGACCAGGCGGAAGTGACCGCGGACCGGCCTGTGACCACGGCTCTGCTGACCCTCCCGGCGGGCATCGGCGCGGTCGATCCGCGTCGCGCGGGGATGCTCTCCGCCGCCCGGCGGGCCGGGCTCACGACGGTCGAGTTCCTGGCCGAACCGGTTGCCGCGGTCCTCGCCCTCGGGCACGGGGGACGGTTGCGGGACGGCGACCTGATCCTCGTCCACGACCTGGGCGGCTCGACCTTCACGGCGGCGCTCGTCCGTATGCGCGGCCCAGGGCGGGCCGATCACGACGTGCTCGGTCATCTCACGCTGGACGGCTGCGGGGTGCGGGACATCGAGGGCGCGGTCTCCGCCACGCTCCGCACGGACGGCGCCCCGGGCCCGGCGGCGGCGGACGCCGCCCGCTTCGCCGAGATCGCGGCACCCTTCCTCGACCGGGCCGTGGCGTGCTGCGAGGAGGTCATGGCCACCGCACGCGTGGAACCGGGGCGGGTCACCGCAGTGGTCCCGGTGGGCGGCGGCGGGGACAACCCGGTGGTGCTGGCCCATCTCACCCACCGGCTGGGTGTCCCGGCGCGGTCCGTCGAGCGCCCCTCGCACGCGGTCGTGCGGGGAGCGTGCGTCCGGGCCGTGTACAGTGCGCGCCGCACCGCCCGTCCTCGCCGCCCCGCCGCGGGAGCGGTGCCGCTCACCTGGGATCTGCCCGGCGGCCGCGGCGTTCTCGTCGAGCGGCGGATCGAGGCGGGGACGGCGTTCGCGGAAGGCGATCTGCTGGCCCGGGTCCGGGTGCCGGACGGCTCCCTGCACCAACTGGTGGCGGATGCCGGCGGCCGGATCACCACCTGGCACGCGGCCGTGGACGACGAGGTGTTCACCGGAGACTGGCTGGTCACCGTGAGCGCGGACCGGCCGGCGGCCGGGGCCGGCGGACTGCCCGCTCCGCCGGGACGGGCCGTCTGGCGGACACACGCGCAGGCCGTGACCGCCGTCGCCTTCAGCCCGGACGGCCGATTCCTCGGCACGGGCGGCGCGGACTGCTCGGTGAGCGTCTGGGACCTGGGCACCGGCGGCGAGCGCGCGTCCGCGGAACTCGACGACGACGTCACCGCCGTCACCTTCTCGCCCACGAAGCCGTTGGCCGCCGCGAGAGACCTGGCCGGCGGACTGGTGGTGCTCGACCACGAGAAGGAGACGCCCGTGTTCGAGGAGGAGTCACTCAGCGAGGGCGGCGACCTCGTCTTCACCGATGACGGCGGACTGCTGGTCGCGGTGGAGCCGGACGACATCGACTTCGACGCGATGTGGTTCACCGAGACCTGGGAGGAGGCCGAGCCGGAGACGTTCGACGGCTTGCCGGACGGAATACCCCCCGTGCTGGCGTTGATGGACGACGAGATCGCCGCACTGAGCAGTCCCTCCTTCTGGTTGAAGTTCGAGGCGTTCGACGACCAGGACGACTTCACCAAACTGGCGGACGCGTACGACGACCTCTTCGGCGAGCACGCCCGGCTCACCGTCTTCGCCACGCCGGCCGCCCTGTTCGTCGCCGGCCACCGCCGGGACAGTGTCCTGAAGGTTCCGGCGCGGGGCGTCACCTTCTTCACCTGCTCGTCCGCCGCGGGCCTGCTCGCCACCTGTGCCCCGGCGGAGGGCGTGACGCTGTGGAGCCTCGAGGACGGCCAGCTCCTGCGCGCCCTCCCCGTGGAGGACGACGCGCTCTGCCTCGCCTTCGCTCCCGACGGCAGCCGGCTGGCCGCCGGCCTCACGGACGGCACGACCGTCATCTGGACGCTGACCCGGACCGCTGCCCCACCCGTCGCCGACAGCGTCTTCCGCAGCGACGAGCGGCAGGAGACAGCCTCATGAGCGGTACCACCACGGAATCCGTGCTCGCCATCGACTTCGGCACCACCAGCACCTGCGCCGCGCTCGCCAGGGGCGGGACCGTGCACCGGCTGCGCGAGCCCGTCGGCGACGGATGGTGCTGGCCGTCCGCCGTGCTGTTCGACGGCACCATGCCGTACGTCGGTACCGCGGCCGAGCGGCGCCGCCGGCTCGCTCCGGCCGCGTACCGCGACGAGATCAAGCGCACCCTGGGCCGGGGCACACCCGTAGACCTGGCGGGGCGCGGACACCGGCCCGGACTCCTCGTCTCACTCATCCTCCAGGCGGTACGGGCCGAGGCCGAACGAGTGGGCGGCGGGCCCGTCAGCCGTACCGTGCTCACCGTTCCCGCCGCGTACGGCCCGGCCGATCCGCGGCGCGACGAACTGCTCGGCGCCGCCCGGTCGGCCGGGCTGCCCGCTGTCGAGCTGTGTCCCGAACCGGTCGCCGCGGCCCTCGCCCCACTCGCCGGCGGCCCCCTGCCACCGGGAACCACCGTCCTGGTGCACGACTTCGGGGGAGGCACCTTCGACACGGCGCTCGTGCGGCTGGCCGCCGGAGAGGGCGAGGACGGCGACGACGGGGAACACACGGTCCTCGCGCACGGAGGTGTGGAACGCGGGGGACGGGACGTCGACGGCATCGTCCTCGCCGAACTGCGGGCGCAGGGCGGCCCGGAGCTGGACGGACTCCTCCCGCCGCCCGAGGGCGAGCCGACCGTCCGCGCGCTGCGTCACCGCATCGAACTGCTCGATCTCGCACGGCAGCTCAAGCACCGGCTCGCGGCCGAGAGCGCCCCGTCCGATGTGTTCACGCCGGCCGAGCGCACCTTCACCCTCCACCGGGACCGCGTCCTGGAGCTCGCCCGGCCGCTGTACGAACTCACCACCGGGTGCTGTGCACGGCTGCTGGCCGAGACCGCTCTCCTGGACTCCTCCGGCCGGCCGCCGAAGCCCGACGCCGTGGTCGTCGTGGGGGGATCGAGCCGGCTGCCCGGGCTGACGGCCCATGTGGAGGAAGAGCTCGGACTGCCCCTGTACCGGGCCGAGGATCCGCGCACCGCCGTCGCGGAAGGTGCCGCCGCCTGGGGGAGGGCCAGGACGGCGCGCACCGTCCTGGCGACCGGCCCGGTTCCGGGACGCACCCCGCTGTGCTGGCCGCTGCCCCCGGGCACCTCGACCCTCGTCGACTGGTACGTGGCGCCCGGCGCCCGGTTCCAAGCGGGCGCCGTCCTCGGCCGGGTGCGTGCCGAGGACGGTTCGGTCCTCCATCTGTCGGCTCCGTCGGCGGGACGGGTACGCGCCCACCACGCCCGCCCCGGCGACCGTGTGCGGGACGGGGAGTGGCTGTTGACCGTGGTCCGCGGCGACGACGGCTGAGCAGGCGAGCGGGCAACGCAACGGCCTCCCGCCTCTCAGACCTCCCGTCAGCCGTCACCGTGGGTGTCCGGCACGTCCAGCTCGTGCAGCAGATGCTCGTAGCCGCGCACCACCGTGCGCGCCGCCTCACGGGTCGCGCCGTACAGCGTTCCGGACTGCCAGCGCACCAGCCAGACGGAGTGCCGGCGCCGCGCCTCCGCCCGCAGCGTGTCGGCTCCGGCGTCCCCGGGCAGTCCCAGCCGGGCGGCCGGGCCACGGCCGAACTCGCCCAGGGCACGCCGTAGTTCCGCGCTCTCCTCGGAGCCCAGCCGCAGCCGCCCGGAGTACAGCTCGCGCAGTGTCCGCAGCTCCGCGAAGCCCGGTTCGTTCAGGGCCAGGGCCTCGAAGCCGCCGATGGCCGCATCCAGCAGGGACCGCTCGCGGGGCCCGGCTCCGGCCGCCAGGTCCCTGGGCATCCGGCGGATGCGTTCCAGTGATCCGTCGAGCTTCAGCAGCGCGGAGCGGTGGCCGAAGTGGTCGGTGAGCCTGCTTCGCAGGCCGGTGAGCCCGCTGTCGTCCAGCAGGGTCGTGCGCAGCTTCGCGGGATCCCGCACGCCGTCCCGCAGCAGTCCGCAGACGGTGTGGATGCCGTACGGGCCGAAGCGGTCCCACAGGACCCTGCGTCGCGCCGCGTCGAGCGGGAACCCCTCCCCGGCGTTCACGAACATCTTGGCGTCCGTCAGCCGGAGCGACAGGGTCGCCGCGGGGCCCTGCGCGAGTTCGGCGAAGGCGGCGACGGTCTCCTCGTCCAGGGTGGCGGCCGCCTGGCCGAGCAGCCCGCACACCGGCGTCAGGTCGAAGAGCCGCCTGCGCATGCCGGGTGCGTCCTGCATGATGCGGTCCGCCTGGCGGCGGCCCAGCACCAGCGGATGCGGGCCGCCCTCCTCCCACAGGTACTCACACTTGGTGAGCACTCCCAGGGTCGTCAGGGGCGTCGAGGTGGCGAAGTCGGGGCCGAGGAACTGCGCGACGACGTCGGCGTCGGTCCGGGAGGGACCACGCACCGGGAGGACCAGGATCAGGGCGTCCGCGGCCGAGGCGTGGCGGAGGCTGGCGTCCATCACGTCCTCCGGCCGCAGCCGCAGGAACTCCAGGGTGTTGAGCGAGTCCTCGCCGAAGACACAGTCCAGCCCCGGCGTGTCGATGAGCTCGAAGTCCTCCAGATAGGGGGCCGGGATCTCGACCACGACCTCCGCGATGCCCCGCAGCTCCTCCAGATGGTCCTCCCGGCGCGCCGTCAGCTCCTCCAGCCGGTCCGGCGTGTAAGGGACCGACGGGCGGCCGTCCTTGTAGCGGACCAGCAGCCGGGGCGTCTCGGCGTACCGCAGCCGGTTGACGTTGAAGGTCAGCTCCTGCGAGCCGGTGGCCACCCGCTCCTCGCCGATCAGCGCGTTGACCAGCGTGGACTTGCCGGTGCTGATACGGCCGACCACGGCGACACTCATCTTCTTCCCGGCCCGCTCCCGTTCCGCCTCGAACGCGGCCCGCAGCACCTCCGCCGAGCCGCCGCCACGGGCCATCAGCCGGAGTGCGGAGTCGAAGGCCGCCTTCACGCGGTCGGCCAGGCCCTCGCTCATGCCGCTTCGCCCTCCGCGTGCGGTCCGGAGCCGGGACGCCCCTCGGCGAGCCGGTTGACCGCGCGCACCAGGGCGGCGATCCGCTCGCGGCCGTCCTTGAGCGGCCGCTGTTCCGTCTCGAGTTCGCCCAGCCGCCGGGTCGCCTCCTCCGCGGTGCGCTGGGCGCTCTGCTTCAGCCGCTTCAGGGTGTCGGTGGTGCGTTCCTGCTCGCGGGCGATCCGGCTGTCCAACTCGGACGTGATCTCCCGGGAGAAGTCGCCGATCGCCTCCTGCGCGGCCTGCTCGATCCGGGGCGCCTGGTCGCGTCGGGCCCGCTGGACGGAGTCGGCGAGCTCACGGCGCCGCTGCTCGATGACGTGCTCCGGGATCTCCCGTTCGACCGTCTCGTACCAACGCTGTTCCGGGGTGTCGAGCACCTTCTTCTCGTAGGTCTCGTACACCGGCGAGAAGAAGTCCTTGGTCCGGTTCCAGCCGTGCTTGACCTTGTTCCAGAAGCCGGACGGCGGAGGGCCGGAGGCCCGCTTCTTCTCCCGGGTCCTGGTCTCCTTGCGGTAGGTCGCGGGGATCACGTGCTGCACACGCTCGGTGGGCCGGTGCAGCCGCCCGAACGCCGCGAGGTCCACCACGGGCGGCGCCGGCATCTCGCCGAGTTCACTGCCGCCCAGCTCCAGGCCGATGTCCCGGGCCAGCCCCCGCTGCAGCTCCGCGGCACGCCGCGCCGCCCATTCGGAGACCGTCGTACGCGCCATGCCCAGGTCACCGTTGACCCGCAGGGCCAGCAGATCGGGCTGCTCCAGATGCATGCGCACCGCCAGGTACTCCGTCTCCGCCCGGCTCCACACCCGGTCGAACTCGCGCGCCGTGCGCTCGCTCACCTTGGCGCGCAGCCCGTCCAGTTCGTCCTCCAGGCGCTTGCGCCACGGAGCCGCGCCGGAGGACAGCTCGGCCAGCCGGGCGGACTCCCGCTCCGTCTCCCGGTTGAGTTCGTCCAGCCGGGCCCTGCTGGTGTCGCGCAGCGCGCTCTCCTCCGCCAGCAGCGGATCCAGCAGCGTACGGACGGCCGCGTCCGCCTCGCCCAGCGCGCCGCCGAGCAGGACCCGGGCGCGGTGGCGGGCCAGCCTCGACCAGAGGACCTCCTCGAGCTGGGGGAAACCGGAGTTGTGGAGCAGCTCCGCGCGCAGCTCGGGGTCGTCGCCGCCGATCCCGGCCAGATACTGCTGCTTGAGTTTGCTGGAGACCGGCACGATGAGCACGTCCTCCGGGGACCTGCCCGTGATCGCGGCGATTTTCCTGCGGTTGGCGGCCAGGTCGGTTTCGATGTCCGCCCTCCGGTCCGACTTGGTGAGCACGTAGAACATCGCGTCCGGGTGGTCGGCCGCCTTCACGGCGTGCGCCGCCTCGCGCAGGAAGTCCGTCTCGCTCTCGGTGAGCGGTTCCTCGGCCGACACGACGAAGAGGATCGCGTCGGCGGTGGGCAGTTGCTCCTGCGTCACCAGTGTGTGCTCGTGGTAGACGCCCCCGACTCCGGGGGTGTCCACCAGCACCAGACCGGACTTGAGGCGGTGCGAGTCCAGCCTCAGATCGAGGAGGACCGCCTCGTCCTTCCGGCTGCCGCTCTCGGCCGCGTACTCGCCGATCTGGTCGAGCCTGATGGGCCGTACGACGAGCGAGCCGTCCGGCGCCTTCAGGGTGACATCGGCGGCCTCGGTCTCCCCCCGGCGGATCGTGGCGGCGACACAGGTCGCGAAGTAGTGGTCGACCGGCAGGATGTTGGGGCGGTCCAGCAGGGCGTTGAGCAGGCTGGACTTGCCGCGGTTGAACTCCCCGCACACCACCACGGTCAGCTCTCCTGAGCGCAGCCGCTCCTGCGCCCCGTACAGCCGGTCCGCCGTCTGCTCGGCGGCCCGTTGCCGGGCCACCTCGACGATATTGTCGAACACGGTCAGGATCTCATCGCGGATGGACTCGTAGTCGGCCACTTCCGTCCTCTCCTCCGGGTGGAGATCCCAGGTCGGAGATCCCCTCTGGTCACAGGTCAGAGATCCCAGACGCGGATCTCGCGGTCGGTGGCGGCGATCAGGGTGGCGGTGTCCGCGCCGAAGGCCAGGTCGTGGAGGGAACCCGGGAGCAGCATGCGCCGTGCGGCGCGGGGAACCCGCAGCGGCTCGTCGGGCGTTTCTTCCACGGGACGCGGAAGCTCCCAGAGCGCGATGACACCACCGGGGTCGGCGGCCGCGAACAGACGTTCGTCCGTGCTGACGGCCAGGAGATGCGGCTTGAGCAGGGCAGGGTCCTGCACGCGGACGGCGTGCCCGCCGAAGCTCCACACGTCCACCGCCTGCGGGACACTCGCCCCCGAGGCGAAGCCGGCCGTCGACGGCAGGGCGAGCAGCTTGCCCGGGTCGTTGACGGTGAGCTGCGAGGGCTGGGCGAGCTCACGGCCCTGTACGTGGCAGATGATCACTTTGCCGCCGGCGGGGAACGCGGCGATCTCGAGCGCCGGGTCGAGGACCAGCCGCTCACCCGTCATGCTGTAGCGCGAGAGATCGGTCTCGTGGAGAACCTCCCCGGCGGCGAGGGCGGAGATCCGAAGGTGCCGCTGATTGTTGAGCACGGCGAGCCGAGTGCCGTCGGAGGAGAAGGCGGCCATGAGGCAGGCCCCGTCGAAGGGGACGGATCCATGTGCCTCACCGGAGACGACGTCGACCACGTCGACCCTCCGGGCGTGGCCGCCGCCCTCCATCGGTACGACGGCCAGGAGCGACCCCGAGGATCCCGCGGACATCACCCGGAACACCGAGGGCAGCTCCCACAGCGGCTTCAGCCCGTCCGGGTTCCGTTCCCAGCACACCGTCTCCTGGCCGTGCTGGGTCACGACATGGCGGCCGCCGGGCACCAGCAGGACGTGTCCGAAGGCCGTGGCGCCGTCACCGATGGGCAGGGCGGTGCCCGGCGGGGGCGCGAGGTCCTCCCAGGACGGCATGGCGCCCGCGCGGCTGCCGCGCCGCCGTGGCCGCCCCGACGGCTCACCCCGTCCGGTGGTGACCAGCCAGTCGCCGGAGGAGACCTCGGATCCGGCCTCCGAGTGCAGTTGGGCCACCGAACCGGGGCGCCTGTCCCCGCGTAGCTCCCACAGCCCTCCGTCGGTCAGCCGGACCAGGGCGAACACCGCGTCGGCGGGGTAGTCGTCGCCGGGTCCGACATACCACTGCAGCAACTTCCCGGTTCCTCCTGGCAGTTCCCAGGAGAGCGGGACGGTGAACCCGGCGGGCCGCCCGGCGACCGAGTACCGCTCGGTGGCCGCCCCCGCCCACGCGGCCGCGCCCTGCGCCACCGCCAGCTCCGGGTCCTCCACTCCGCGCAGCAGTCCGGGGAACGCCTGCTCCAACGCCTCCCTGACGGCCGGCATCCGGGTGGAGCCGCCGACCAGCAGTACGGCGGCCAGCCGGTCGGCGTGCTGTCCGCAGCGGTCGAGCAGGTCCCGGCAGCAGACGACGGTACGGGTGACGAGGGGCGCGGTGAGTTCGGCCAGCCGGGCGCGGTCGAGGCCGACGGGCAGGCCCGCGGAACGGAAGTAGTCCTCGATCTCCGCCTCCACGCTCAGCCGGTGCTTGAACCGGTGCGCGAAGTCGCCGAGGTCGAGAGTGCGCCGCAGCCCCTCCTCCACGTTCGCCGTCGGGCCGGAGGACTTCGTCGAGGACCTCCCCGACGCCTTGCCGCCGCCCTTGTCGTCGTCCTGCCCCTGCTCCGGGTGCAGCCAGGACGAGAGTGCGGCACCGCCGCGCCGTACGAGCTCCTCCGCGAGCAGGACGTCGATGTCATGGCCGCCGCAGTCGTCCAGCGCCGCGTGTCCCAGGACCTCCACGGTCCCGTCCGGGTCGTCCTGCGCAGCGGTCCTGATCAGCGCCGCGTCGAAGGTACCGCCACCGAAGTCGTACACCAGAACAAGACATCCCGGTTCGAAGGCGGCCCCGGCCAGCGGGGCGAACGCCGCGGCCACCGGCTCCGGCAGCAGATCGACGGCGGTGAGACCGGCCGCCTCGCCGGCGCCGATGAGCAGGGCGCGGCGCGGGTCACCGGGACCGTAGGAGGCGGGGCAGGTCAGCACCGCCCGGGCGATGGGCCGGCCGTACAGCCGTTCCGCCTCCCCACGCATGGCGGAGATCAGCGCGGTCACCAACTCCTGCGCCTGATACGAGGTGTCGCCCAGCACCAACGGGGTGCTCTCGCCGAGGTTCCGTTTGAACTCGCCGCGGAAGGAGGACGGGTACATGGCCTTGCGGTGCTCGGCCGGGGTGCCGACCAGGAGCCGGGAGCCCTCCCAGGACACGGCCGAGGGCCATGCCCAGGAGTCGCCCGAGGGTTCCTTGACCAAGCGGACCCGGCCGTCGGCGAGCAGCGCCACGGCCGAGGTGGAGGTGCCGAAGTCGATGGCGAGGACGGGTTCGTGCGCCATGGGGCGGGGCCGCCTTTCCTTGGGGCCTGGGGCCTGGGGCCTGGGGCCTGGGGCCTGGGGCCTGGGGCCTGAGGCCGGTACGGAAGCTCTTCAGTGCTGCCGGGCAGGCATGTGGTCCAGCGCGTCGGCGACCAGCGCCTCCCAGGACACGTCGTCGATCTCCGGCAGGGGCAGGACGGTGAGCAGGGCGTGCAGCCGGGCCAGGATCTCGGGCGCGGCCACCGCGTCCGGGTCCGTGTCAGGTGGTTCCGGGGGGTTCGGCAGGTGGTCCCGCCGTTCCTCGTTCATTTCGGTCTCCTCTTCGCGACGGGGCGGGCATCGGTCGTGTCGTCGAGCCGGAGCAGCTCCAGCAGATCCAGCCGGGCCCGGGACAGACGGCTCTTGACCGTGCCCATCGGTATCCGGAGCACATGTGCGATCTCCTCGTAGCTGCACCCGCACAGATGCCGCAGGACGACGACCGCGCGGAAGTCGACGTCCAGCGCGGCCAGGGCCTGCTGCACACGCAGTCCGTCGGTCACCCGTCCGTCCACCGCACGGACGGGTTCCGTGGGCAGTAAGTCGTCGCCGACGGGGCACGGGCGACGGCCCCGCTGCGCGATCTCGGCCTTCGCGGCATTGACGGCGATGGCGCGCAGCCACGTCGTGAAGCGGGCCTCGGAGCGGAACCCTCCGATGGCTCCTGTCACGCGTATCAGCGCGTTCTGGCAGGCGTCCAGGGCGTCTTCCCGGTTGCCGGTGATGCCCGCGCACACGGTCAGCACCGTGGTGCGATGCCGGCGCAGTAGCTGTTCGAGCGCGTGCCGGTCGCCCTGCACCGCGCGCGGTACGAGTTCCTCGTCGCCCAGACCCGTCAGGTCCTGCGACATCACGTTCCCCAACCCCAACCCCCCACAGGTGTGCCCTTGTCAGTCGCGTCCGCCGGCCATGTGGCGGAGAACCGACGCCCGACGGCCCATAGATCGGGCTAAGGCCGGAAAAGTTCCCCGTCCCATACGGATACTTTTCCGCCACCGGCGAGGGCCAGTCGTGTTCCGTCGTGGGACCAGGCGAGATGGGTGATCGGGGCGGGGGAGTGGGCGAGTTCGGTGACACGGGCGCAGGAGGAGCTGTCCACGATCAGGCACCACCCGGTCCGCAGCGCGATCGCCAGGGTCCGGCCGTCCGGTGAGAACTCCAGGGTCGTCGGGGTGGTTGTCGTCAACTCCGCCTCACCCACTCGAATCGTCGCGGTGGTCGATGACCGGCCGTGCACGAGCGAGTGGGTCACCGCGACCGGGCCGTCGGGGTGCACAGCCGCCATCCGCAGGTTCCTGCGCAGGGCGAGGGGCCTCTCCCCGACGACGTGTCCGGCACCCTCGTCAAACGCGACCAGGGCGACAGCGGCCTGTTTCGACGCCCAGACGACGTCGTGCCGTCCTGAACACCAGCCCATCAGCAGCCGCTCAGGCACCGCTGCCTTGCGGGCCGTCAGGTTCAGCACGTGCCGGCCGTCGCCGCGAGTGGTGTCGATGGTCCAGAGAGAGACCGAGGGCTTTGGGGCATCCGGATTCTGTGTGACGGCCACCACCAGGCGATCCGGGCCCACCGGCAGCGCCTGCACGACGCGAACACCCTGGGCGCAGCCTGGAGGAACCAGTCCGACCTGGCGTTCACGCCCTGCCCGTCCGCCGTCCAGTGCGAGAAGGAACGCGGTCCTGGAGTCCGGGTCGGCCACCACCAGTGCCTCGCCCCCGGGTTCAAACCGTGCTTCCCCTTCCGGCAGGCGGGCGGTCGCGACCCTTTGTTCTCTGCCGCCTTCCGGCCACTCCTTCACACCGTGCGGCAACGCCAGTCGCAGTGCCCCCTCCCTGGTCCAGCCGATCGCCCTGACGCTGTCCACGGCCGCTCGTCGCAACGGACCCTGCGTATCCGGTGCCGCCTCCGAGGTCGTGACCAGCCAGTCTCCCGAGACGAACCGCTCGCCCGGTTCCGCGTGCCAGCGCCGGATCTCGCCGCGGCGCTCCGCCCGCAGCCGATGCAGGGTGCCCTCGACCGACCGCACGTCCGCGACCACCGCGCCCGCCTCGTACGCCCTACCCTCCGCGACCACCGGACCGAGGAAGATCCCGGAGCCCCCCGGTACCGTCCATGTCAGAGGTTCCGTCCCGGGCGGCCTGACGGTGGGCCGCAGATCACGGGACGGGGCCCCTGAGGCCCAGGACGCCGCACCCCGCACCACGGCGAGCTGAGGGTTCTCCACGTGCCGCACCGCGATGCCCAGGGCCCCTTCGAGATGCTCTCGGACCACCGGGCTGCGGCTGCTGCCGCCGGCCATCAGCACGGCCGCGAGCCCCTCCGGCCGGACATCGGCCTTCGTGAGCAGGTCACGGCAGCATTCCACGGTGCGGCCGATCAGCCCCTCCGCCATGGAGTCCAGTACGGCGCGCTCCAGCAGCACGACGTCGCCGCCGGGGGAGAGGTCCTCCACCTGGCCCGCGGTGCTGAGGTCGTGCTTGAGTTCCCGCACGAAGTCGCCCGTGGCGATCCCGCCTCGCAGCGCCGTGATCTCGTCGGCGTCCCCCGGCACTCCGGAGAGCCCCGAGTGGCGCTCGGCCAGATGCCGCAGCAGCGCCGCGTCCAGGTCCCGGCCCCCGCAGTCCTCCAGCGAGGCGTGCCCGAGCACCTCGTGCGGTGCCCCGTGCCGCCCGGTCCCGATCCGCACCACGGCGGCGTCGAAGGTGCCGCCTCCGAAGTCGTGTACGAGGATCACGTCCCCGGCGGCGAACGGGGCTCCCACGGGAAGGGAGTACGCCGCCGCCACCGGCTCCACGAGCAGTTCCGCCCGGTCGAGCCCGGCGCCGGCCGCTGCCCGGATCATCGCGTCGCGGCGCGGGTCGGCGGGGCCGTACGCGGCGGGGACGGTGAGGAGCACATGGCGCGGTGACCGGCCCAGCACCCGCCGCGCCTCCGCGGCGACCGCCCGCAGTGCGGCGCTCACAAGATCCTCCGGCTGATGGGGAGTTCCGTCGATCAGAAGTGGTACGGAACTGCCCAGATCCCTCTTGATCTCCGAGCGGTAGCGGGTCGGGCGCAGCCGCTTGCCCCGCTCCGCCACGGAGCCGACGAGCAGTCCGCCCGCCCCGTCGGCGAGCACCGAGGAGGGCCAGGACACCGCCCCGGTGGCTGGTTCGTGCAGGACGCGTATCGAGTCCCCCTCCACCAGGGCCGCCTGGGTGGTCGTCGTCCCGAAGTCGACGACCAGGATCGCTTCCGCGGGGTTCTCGCTCGGGCTCATCCGGCCGTTCCTTCCTGCCCGGAGGCGATGCGGTGGTGCAGCGCCTCATATGCCTGCCGTACCGTCAACTGAGCCTGGAGCGAGGCCCCGTACGCCGTGGGCGCCGACAGCTCCGCGTGCCAGCGGTCCAGCCGGGCGCGGGCCGTGCGCAGCAGCAGCGAGCGGTCCGACTCGGCGGGCAGTCCGAGCCGGGCGGCCGCGCCGGTGCCGTGCTCGCCGGTCACCCGGAGGAGCTCCGCGGCCTGCTCGGCGGGGAGATCGAGCCGTCCCTCGAAGTGGTCGCGCAGCGCCCGCAGCTCCGCGTACGCCTGGGAGTGCCGCAGTTCCACGGCGGTCAGCGCGCCGGCCACCGCCTCCACCGCCCGCGCCGGTTCACCACACAGCGACCGTGCGGTCCGCTCGGCGAGACGCGGCACGGTACGGAACGCCTGCGCGGCCTTGATGAGATCGGCCCGGCCACCGAAGTGGTCGCGCAGCAGGGCGCGCAGCGCCTCGACGCCGGACACCCTGAGCAGCTCGCCCCGCAGCGTGCCGACGGTGTCGGCTCCCGCACGCAGCAACCGGCACGCTTCCACCACGCCCCAGCCGCCGAAGCGCCCGAACAGCCGGGCACGTTCCCCGGGGGAGAGCGGGAGTCCGGTGTCCGGGCCGGTGAACGCGTCGCTGTCGGCGGCACGTTCGGCCAGCAGCCGCGGAGCGGTCGTGGTGGCCAGTTGCGACAGGCCGGCGAGGTCGGCGGCGTCCATACAGGCGGCGCCGGAGCCGAGCAGTCCCGCCACCGGGACCACCGCATACAGCAGCCGGGAGGTTCCCGCCGTGCGCATCAGCTGGTCGGCGACCCGCCCGGCGGGCCGCATCGGATCGGGCGCGTCGTCCGGATCCCACAGCATTTCGACCTTGTTGAGGACAGCGACGGTGTTGAGCGGACCGAGCCCGGGCACCTGGGCCGTGAACTCGGCGGTGAGCCGTATGTCGTCCCGGTGGGCGCCGCGCGCGGTGAACGTCAGCACCATGGCGTCGGCCCTCGCGCTCTCCGCGAGCGTCGAGTCGGTGAGGTCCTGTCCGGTTCGGCCCAGGAGACGCAGTGTGGACGCCGACTCCGGGCCGGTGAAGGAGTCGAGGCCGGGTGTGTCGATGATCTCCAGTTCGGCGAGCTGTCCGTGCGGGTGACAGGTCTCCAGGTAGTCGATCCGCCGCAGTGTCGCCTGCCGGTCGGGACCGGCCGCGGACCGTGCGGTGAGCGACTCCAGTTCGGACAGGTGGTGGTGCCGGGTCACGGTGCCGTCCAGATATCGCACCGTCAGCGAGGGCTCGGTGCCGTGCCGGAAGCGGTTGACCGTCATCGTCAGCTCAGTGACGCCGGTCGGTGCGATGCGCTCGCCGAGCAGCGCGTTGACCAGGGTGGACTTGCCCGCGCTGACCCGGCCGACCAAGGCCACGGAGAACGGTGCGGACAGCCGGCCGGCCTGGTCGGCCAGGGTGCGGCGAAAGGCCTCCGGCAGACCATCCGTGGTCGCACTGTCCCGGAGCACGTCCAGCGCGGCCTGCCGGAGAGCCGCGGAGTCGCTCACGCTTCCGGCCCCGACTCGGATGCTGTCTCCGACGTCGGGCCCGGCTCGGCGTCCCGCCCTGTTCCCGGCTCCGGCCCCGTGGTCCCCGGCTCGGCGTCCCGCCCTGCTCCCGGCTCCGGCCCCATGGTCCCCGGCTCGGTGACGGCCGTTGCTCCGGGTCCCTCGTCGCTGGCTTCCTCGTGTCCGGCTTCCTCGTCCCCGGCGTCCTCGTCCCCAGCTTCTTCGTGTCCGGCGCCCCGCGACGGGTGCGGCAGGTCCGTGTCCGCTTCCGTGACGACTTCGCTGACCAGGGCCGCGAGCGTGGCCACCTCCTGCCCGGCGGTGAGCAGCTCCGAGTGCTCCCGCGCCAGCGCCTCGTGACGGGCGCGGGCCTGCTCGCGCGTGGCGTCGGCGGTCGCCTTCAACCGTTCAAGGGTGTCGCCCACGGTCTCGGTCTGCTGCCGCAGCAGGCTGTCGAGTTCCTGCTCCGCCCTCTCGGCCGCGGTGTCCAGCAGGTTGCCGAGCCCATGGACGATGACCCGTTGCTGGCGTCCGCGGGCCATGCCGAGCTGGTCCCGCAGATTCCGGCGACGCGTTTGCAGCTCCTGGTGGCGGGCGGCCTTGACCCCACGCAGCAGGCCCACCAGCAGCCCGGCCGCGGACCCGATCAATGCGCCCACCGGGCCGAACACGGTGCCGCCGATCGCCGCCCCCATCGACGCCCCGAACGCACCGTCGCGGCCGATGGGCATCACCTTGCCCGGCTGCTCCTCGGTACCGAGGTCCGGTTCCAGCCGCAGCGGGCCGACGGCGTCGATCCGGCTGTTCGCGGTGGGGCTGAGGCCGATGCCATGACGTCGGGCGAATCCGGCGACCAGCGCGTTCAGTTCGGTCTCCGCGCGGCGCGCCGTGGCACCTGCCACCGCCGTGTACGCCGCGGACACCTGCGCGGCCAGCTCGTCCGTGTCGTCCTGGAGAGCCTCGTCGTAGAGGTACTCGGTGCACACGCGCTGCCACACGGTGTCGAGTTCGTCGTGCAGGGACATGACCAGATCCCGGCGCAGTTCCTTGAGCAGCGACCGCAGTTCCGTGCGCCACTGGGCTCCGGTGCTCCTCAGCTCGGTGATGCGCCGTTGCCCGGCCTCGGCCTCCGCCCGCATCCGGGAGAGCGTCTCGTCCGTCTCCCGGGCGAGTGCCTCCTGTTCCGCCGCCAGCGGGCGCAGCAGCGCCTGCACCGCGGCACCGGCCTCCTCGAGTGGGCGTGCCAGCAGCAACCGGGCACGGCGCCGCCGCAAGCCCCGCCAGAGGACGGCCTCGAACAAGGGGTAGCCGCTGTCCTCGTCCGGCGCGTCGGAAACGGAGGCCAGATGGCGGAGCCTGAGGCGGGTCGAGACCGGCAGCACGGATGTGTCACCCGTGGGCCGGCCGGTCAGCTCGGCGAGCTTGGCGCGGGTGTTGGCCAGCATCTCGCGCCGGTCGGCGGGGGCGGCCTGGTCCGCCCGGGTGAGGACGACGAGCAGCCCGTCCTCTTCGGGTCCTGAGCCCGTCGCGGTGACCGCATGCCCCAGGAACCGCAGTTCGCTCGCCGTCAGCGGAGAGGTCATGTCGGCGACGAACACCACCGCGTCGGCCGAGGCGAGGAACCCCGTGGTCATCGCGGTGTGTTCGGGGAACACGCCTCCCACGCCCGGTGTGTCGACCAGGGTGACGCCGTCGGCCAGCTTCGGGTGGGGCAGCAGCACTTCGATGAGCTCGGCCCGGTGACGGTTGCCCGGGTTCGAGCTCTCCGTCACGTACTGCGCTATCTCGTCGAGGGGGATCGCCCGTTCCTCGGTCTCGCCGCCCGTGTCGCGCAACCGGGCGGTGGCCTGCGCCCGCGGACCCCAGCCGACCGTGGTGACCACGCTGGTGGTCTGCAGCACATCGACGGGGAGGAGCCCCTTCCGCTCCACCAGGGCATTCACGAGGCTGGACTTGCCGCGGTTGAACTCGCCGCAGACCACGACGACGATCCGGCCGTCTGCGAGTCTGCGTGCCGCCTCGCGCAGGCGTGACTCGGTCTCCGCCAGCGCCCGCTTGCCCGCCGCTCCGGCGAGGTGCTCCAGCATTCGCGCAGTCCGGGCCGTCAGTGCGCCCGTATCGAGTCGTTCCATGCCGTCCTCCGCCTCGCGACACCCGCGGTCGTTCGCGACGACCACTGACATCACTTGGATTCGGCGTACGGCGGCTTTGTTCCTGGCTGTCCCTGCCGGACGCGCTCACCGCGTCTTCCGGTAGCGGACTCGGCGTAGAGGTAGGAGTTCAACTCCTTCGACGCGGCGCGCGGTTGCCGCCCTCCCGGATTGGCTCCCGAGGCGGGTGGCGCGCGGTGTCAATGACGCCCGCCTATAGACATCCGATCTATTCCCCGGCGACGATGTGGGCGCCCTCGACATCGGTCGATGCGGCTGCCACCTCCTCTGTGAAAGAGCCGATGAATGGGGCGGGAGATCTCACCGTGATCAATGAATCCCAACCACAGCGACGCAGCGTTCTCAAGGCCGGCGGTGGCCTGGCCTTCGCGCCTCTGCTTGCTCAACTGGCCGGCGGAACTCCCGTGGGGCAGGCCGTCGCCGCCGGGGCCGGCGCAGCGTCGGCCGCCCGGTGGCCGACGCTGTCGCGCGAGGCGCTGACCTACTCCGCACCCGCCCTGGACTGGCAGTCGCAGGCACTGCCGATCGGCAACGGCCGACTCGGTGCCATGCTCTTCGCCGATCCCCACGAGGAGCGCGTCCAGTTCAACGAACAGAGCCTGTGGGGCGGTGTCAACAACTACGACAACGCCCTCGCGGGCAAGCCGGACAGCGATTTCGACACCGGCATGACCGGCTTCGGCTCGTACCGGAACTTCGGCGAGTTCGCCGTGACCTTCGCTCCTCGTGCGAGTCCGAAGGTCACGGCCCCGGGCGGGCCGTACAGCAGTTCCGCCTCGGAGGGCGTCGACAAGACGTACGACGGTGACTCGAGCACCAAGTGGTGTATCGACGGGCCCGGTTCGAAGGTGCGGTGGCAGGTCGAGCTTCCCGAACCCGTCGTGGTCGCGTCCTACCGTCTGACAAGCGCCAACGACGTACCGCAGCGCGACCCGCAGGAGTGGACGTTCTCCGGTTCCGCCGACGGCGTCACCTGGACCCCGCTCGACAGCCGCACGCTGGAAGCGCCCTTCGAAAGCCGCTTCCAGACCAAGGAGTTCACCTGTGCCGATCCCGCACCCCACCGCTTCTACCGGTTCGATTTCGTCCCCAAGGCAGGCGTCAGCCACTTCCAGGTGAGCGAGATCGGCCTGTCCGGCGTCGACCTCGGCGCGGGCGGCGCCCTGTACCTGTCGTCGCCGAGCGGGCACTCCGAGGGCTCCGGCGACGGGCCCGGGGCCGGGGCCGTGTCCCGGACAACGGACATCTCGAGTTCGGTGGACGGCGATCCGGCCACGGTCTGGCGGATCGACGCCCCCGCACCAGCGGTCGTATGGCAGGCCGAGTCGGCCCGCGCGGCCGTCGTCACCTCGTACACGCTGACGGCGGCACCGGACCGTCCGAAGGACGACCCCCGGGGATGGCGACTCGAGGGATCGCAGGACGGGACCGCCTGGACGACCCTCGACACGCAGAACCCCGGAGCGTCCTTCGCCGGCCGCGGCGAGGCCAGGACCTTCCGGATCGCCAACAGCACGGCCTACCGCGTCCACCGCCTCACCCTGACCCCCGGCGCGTCGTCCGCCCGCTTCCAGATCGCCGGGATCGCGCTCGAAGGCAAGGGCTTCGACACGCGCACACAGCGGACGGTCGTCGACTACCGGCGCTCCCTCGACTTCGTCAAGGGACTGCACGTCACCCGCTTCGGCGCGCCGGGGCGGCGCGTCCTGCGGGAGGCCTTCGCGAGCCGGTCCGCGGACGTCATGGTCTTCCGCTACACGTCGGACCACGCCCGAGGACTCTCCGGAGCGATCTCGCTGACGTCCGCACAGGACAACACTCCGACGACCGTCGACGCCCGTGCCCGCCGGATCGCCTTCCGCGGTGTCATGGGCAACGGCCTCAAACACGCGTGCACCGTCCAGGCCGTGCACACCGACGGCGACCTCCGCGCCGACGGATCGATGCTCCGCTTCAGCGGCTGCACCACCCTGACCCTGCTCCTGGACGCCCGCACCGACTACCGGCTCGACGCCGCCGCCGGATGGCGCGGACCCGATCCGGGGATCGGCATCGCCAGGGCGCTCGGCAAGGCGGCCTCCCGGCCCTACGTCCAGCTGCGCGAGAAGCACATCGCCGACACGCGCGCCCTCATGAAGCGTGTCTCGGTCGACTGGGGCAGCTCCGACGCCGCCGTCGTCGCACTGCCGACCGACGCCCGGCTGGCGCGTTACGCGGCGGGTCGTCAGGACCCCACACTCGAGCAGACGATGTTCGACTACGGCCGCTACCTGCTGATCAGTTCCTCGCGCCCGAACGGTCTGCCCGCGAATCTCCAGGGCCTGTGGAACGACAGCAACCAGCCGGCGTGGGCCTCCGACTACCACACCAACATCAACGTCCAGATGAACTACTGGGGAGCCGAGACGACCAACCTGCCGGAGTGTCATGAGGCACTGGTCCGGTTCATCGAGCAGGTGGCGGTGCCCAGCCGCGTGGCGACCCGCAACGCCTTCGGCAAGGACACGCGCGGCTGGACCGCCCGCACCAGCCAGAGCGTCTTCGGCGGCAACGCGTGGGAGTGGAACACCGTCGCCAGCGCCTGGTACGCACAACACCTGTACGAACACTGGGCGTTCACCCAGGACCTGGACTACCTCCGCACCCTCGCCCACCCGATGATCAAGGAGATCTGCGAGTTCTGGGAGGACCATCTCAAGGAACGCGAGGACGGACTCCTCGTCGCGCCGAACGGCTGGTCACCCGAGCACGGGCCGCGCGAGGACGGCGTCATGTACGACCAGCAGATCATCTGGGACCTGTTCCAGAACTACCTCGACTGCGAGGCGGTGCTCAAGGCGGACCCCGCCTACCGGGCCAAGGTCGCGGACATGCAGGCCCGCCTCGCGCCGAACAAGATCGGAAAGTGGGGTCAGTTGCAGGAGTGGCAGGAGGACCTCGACAGCCCCACCGACATCCACCGCCACACCTCGCACCTCTTCGCGGTCTACCCGGGCCGTCAGATCACCCCGAGAACACCCGAGTTCGCGGCCGCCGCCCTCGTCTCCCTGAAAGCGCGATGCGGCGAGAGGGAAGGTGTGCCCTTCACCGCCGCGACGGTGTCGGGCGACAGCCGCCGCTCGTGGACCTGGCCCTGGCGGGCGGCCCTCTTCGCCCGCCTCGGTGACGGGCATCGCGCCCAGATCATGCTGCGCGGACTGCTGACCTACAACACCCTGCCCAACCTGTTCTGCGACCACCCGCCCTTCCAGATGGACGGCAACTTCGGCATCTCGGGCGCCGTGGCGGAGATGCTCCTGCAGAGCCACGACGGCGTCATCCACCTGCTGCCGGCCCTGCCGGACGACTGGAAACCCAAGGGCTCCTTCACCGGACTCCGTGCCCGTGGCGGCTACGAGGTCAGCTGCGCGTGGCGCGAAGGGAAGGTCACGTCGTTCAGCATCACGGCCGACCGGGCGCGGAACCGGAGGAAAGTCACCGTGCGGGTGAACGGCGTCGACAGAAAGGTGAAGCCGGGCACCGAGGCCCGGAAATGAGGGACGCGGGGGTCGTGCAGTGCGGCCCCCGCGCCCATTTCCGCCCGGCCTCGGTCAGGGAGCGCCAGGCGTTTCGGCTACGGCGCGTCCACCACCGTGCCGTCGAGCATCGGGCCCTCCACCCGTCCGCGGTCGTCCTCCCAGTCGGACAGCCGCATCCGCAGTGACTCCTCCGGCTCGCTCACGCCGTCCACGACGGTGGGTACGGTCACCTCCGTGCTCAGCTCTCCCGCGGGTACGGCGATGTCCGGGTAGAACACCTCCACCTGGGACAGCGGCCGGGCCGGGCTCGGTGACTCGCCGGTGTTCCGCTCGAACCATTGCGGGTCGACGTCGGTACTGGACAGTTCCGCGGCCCCGTCGACCGGCGCGAACGCGGCCGCGAGCCAGAGATCCGTGTCGGCGACCGCGGACTGGTCGATCCGCCACTTCAGGCTCTGGCCCTCGGTGACCCGGCCGGCGAGCGGCGTCGCCTTGAACGTGGGCATCGGGTCGTCGTCCGTCACGGTCAGGCCACCGAGGTGGTTGCCGACCACGGCGCCCCGGACGGCCTTCGCGAACACGTGGTGCGCCGTGCCGTAGCTGAAGCGGGTGTTGCCGGGCACGTCGACGGGCACGTCGACGCTGCCGCCGCCGGGGCGCACCGTCACCAACCGGGACGTGACCTCACGCGTCTCGGGGTCCGCGACGAAGAGCCTGATCTGGCCACCGCCCTGCCCGGAGAGCCGCACCGGCACCTTGTGGGTACGGACTCCGGAGTCGCCCTCTTCGGCCGTCAACAGGCCGATGTCCACGCGCGGCAGCGCGACCGGCCGCACCACCGCCATGCCGGGACGCCAGCCCCAGGCGTCCATCAGCCACGCCTGTCCCGATCCGCTGCGCGGGGTCAGTACCAGCGACTTCACCCGCTTCAGGTCCAGCCCGGCCGCCGTCGCAGCGGTCAGCGGTACGCGCACCTCCTGCCCCCAGTACGAGGCCGTCCGGTCGGATCCGGGCAGCCCGTCGAGGCGGACGGCACCCAGCGTCGCCCGCCGGCCCGCGGAGTCCGTGAGGGACACGTCCACGCGGGTGCCGGTGGTGTTCGGCGGCACGATGACCCGCAGGGCCAGCGCCTTGGCTCCGCTCAGGGACACCGGCCGCGCGGGCCGCACCCGTACCGCGGAACCCGGCGCCGACCAGTCGAAGGCCACTGCGTCGCGGCCCGGTTCCCGCTCCGTCTCCCACTCGGCGAAGTGCGGTGACCTGCCGGGGTTCTCAGGGTCCAGGCAGGCGGTGGCGGGGTCGGGATCCACCTGCGCGCACAGCCGGCCGCCGTCCACCGTGACCGGGGCGTCCGGCAGGAACGCGGCGGTGCGCCGGGCACCGACGGCGTGCGTCAGGACCCGCGCGGGACCCGCGGACGCCGCGCGGACACCCGAGCCGTCCAGCAGCGGACGGACCCGGTCGTCGCCCGCGACGAACAGCCGGGCCGCGGCGGCTATGTACGTCGAACCGGCGGCCTGCTGCCGCTCGGCCGTCAGCCGGGTCGCGGTGCCCGGCGCGCACACCGGGTCCGGCGGTGTCTCCTCGTCGTGCCAGAAGTCGTCGTCGGCCGGTGCCTCGGCCTGTCCCGGGGTCCACTCGGTGTTGAAGTAGTTGTGGTTGGCGCCGACCATGTAGACCGCGCTGTGCAGGGCGGCACCACGGCTCACACCGCGTGTCCCGTCCACGTAGATCTCGCCCTGCAGATCGGACACGTCACCGTCGCAGCCCGGCAGGATCGTCATGGACGGCACATCGGGAACCGGGTTCTGCCCGAAGACGGTGGGGCCGATGAGCACGGTCCCACGGATCTTCCAGCGCGCCGGACCCCGGTAGCCGTCCTTGTCCGCGGGCGGCTTGGCGAGGCTGTCCATCGCGGCCCGGTTCACGCCCTCGCCGCCGCGCGAGTGACCGACCAGGAGGACACGCGACAGGTCAGCCCGTGCGGCCTTCCGTACGATCGCCGGTGCCTCGGTCCGTCCGGCGCCCGACCAGTCGGCCCAGCGGGCGAGGTGCTGCCGTACCAGGGAGGAGCGGGCCTGGGTCCCGGCGTCCTGCGCCGCGTAGTCCTGCCCGTTGACGCCGTTGGCGGATATGGACACCGTCACATACCCCTGGGACGCCAGGAGTTTCTGGTCGTGCAGATAGCCGCGATAGCTCGGTATCGGCTTCGAGCCGGTGGGGCAGGGCCACGCGCCCAGTGCCTCACCGTCCGCGCCCCCGGTGAAGCAGGTGGCGTGGCGGCCGTGCAGGAAGAGGGCCAGCGGCCGCTTGCCCTGGGCACCGGCGGGTGCGGTGACGGTCGCGCGCATCTCCACCGGGGCGGGGAAGTCGGGCAGTCGCACCGACTTCAGCGTGTACTCGCCGCTGACCGTGCGGTAGGGGCCGGGGACACCGGGGTCCACGGGGTTGGCCGGCGGCAGGGCTGACGGCTCCGCCGGCTTCACCTGCTTCCTGGCGGACCGGCGCTTCGCGTCGGCCTTGACACCGGCCTCGTCGAGACGCCGCCCCGCGGCCCGCACTTGCAGGTCCTTCGGGGCCCCGAGCGTCACGCCTTCGAGGTCGAGGCGGAACGTGTGCCCGTCCTTGCCGGGCACGGGCCGGCCCAGGAGCCGGTCCCCGGCGTAGAACTCGACGGCGGCGTCACCCATGGGTACGGGTCTGTCCGAACGCCAGGTCAGCTGCTGACCGGATCTTTTGCCGGTGATCTGCCAGCCGGCCGGCAGGCCCTGGCCGGCGCCGGGGCCTGCGGATGGGGTGGACGGAGTCGACGGGGTGGGATCGGCGGCCGGTTGGGCGTGCGCCAGTCCTGGCGACCCCACCACCGCCAACAAGGCCGCAACGGCGACCAATGTGCGCCGGGCATGGTTCAACGTGCTTCTCCTCCGGATGGGCGCCTCTTTCGTTTCTTAGGAGAAGATGAGAAAGAAGTGTCGAAGGGTTGCTCGGTATTGATCGCCTACGGCGTCAAAACCAGCTAGTCGCACCGGAGTTGCTCGGGTACGCATGCCGGATGAAGGACAGTGGTCAGGACAGGAGCTCGATGTACCCGTCCGTTCCGTGCACACGGATCCGCTGCCCGTCCGAGATCAGCCGGGTGGCCCGCTCCACGCCCACGACGGCAGGCAAGCCGTACTCCCGGGCGATCACCGCGCCATGGGTCATCAAGCCGCCCACCTCCGTCACCAGACCCGCGATTCCGACGAACAGCGGCGACCAGCTGGGATCCGTGAAGGACGTGACCAGGATGTCGCCCGCTTCGAGATCGGCGTCCGCCATGTCGAGGACGACGCGGGCCCTGCCCTCGACGGTCCCGGCGGAGACCGGGAGGCCGATCAGGGCACCGGCCGGCACGTCGTCGCGCCGGTACGCCCCGGTGAGGGCGTCACCGTCCGAGGTGAGCACCCGGGGCGGTGTGAGCGCGTGGTACGACCGGAACGCCTCCTTGCGCCGCTGGACGAGCTGGTCGTCCACCCGGTGTGAGCGCACCACGTCGTGGAGTTCCTGGAACGTGAGGTGGAAGATGTCCTCCTTCTCGGGAAGCACACCGGCCCGCACGAGGCGCCCGGCCTCCTCCAGCAGGGCCCGCTTGTAGACGAAGCAGCGGCTGACGATGCCGTACTTCGGGTACTCCCGGTACCCGATGAAGGTTCTGACCCGGTCGATCATCCGCTTGGCCTCGCCGGCCTTCCGCTCCCCGTCCGGCAGGGCCCGCAGGCGCGACAGCACGTCCTGTTCCTTCGCCCGCGCCTTCTGCCGGCCTTCCTCGAAACGCCGCTCGGCGGCGCCCGGCTCGAAGTTCCTGACGTTGTCGAGGATCACGGGCACGAGCGTGGTGGGGCGCTCGCGCCAGCGCGGTCTCGTGATGTCGATCTCGCCGACGCAGCGCATGCCGTACCGCTCCAGGTAGGCCTCGATGGCGTCGCGCGCCTCGGTCCCGCCCGCGAGCTTCGGCAGCTCGTCCAGGAAGTCCTCGTCCTCGACGTTCTTCAGGAACGCCACCAGTTCCGGATGCGGGCGGATCACGTCCGCGACGTCGAGCAGCGCCAGTCCCATCTCCGAGGTGACGTTGCCGGGGGCGGACAGGGTGAGCGTGTCAGCCGCGTTCTTCTCGCCCAGCCACTCCCTCAGCTTGTCGTTGAGCCACCACGTGGCCTCCATCCCCGCTGTGATCGCCTGCATGCTCAGCGGATCGGAGAGGACTCGCCTGTGCTCCTCGAAGGCCTCCAGCAGGAAGTCGAACAGCGCCGGTCCGGTCTTCGTCCGGATGCCGTCCTCCAGAGCGGCGATGGACGCCCGGCTGCGCTCGATCAGCTCGGTGACGACGGCCGGGTCGGTCTCGACCGGGGCGGGCGCACCTCCGGCCGGCGGTCCGCCGGGAGTCGCGTCCGGGAGCGACGGGACGAAGCCGTCGCGGTCGAGGACGGTCTCCAGAGCGTCCCGGGTCAGCGGATCGCCTTTCCCGATGACGTCCAGGAGGCCGGCTCGGCTCGCGGGCGAGGCCAGGCGCCGGGTGACGTCGACGAACAGCCTCCCGCCGGCCTCATGCATCGGCACCATGGCCATCAGCTGCCACATGGAGAGCCCCAGGGGCTTCATGGGGTCGGTCATCATCTGCTGATGGCCGACGGAGACGTAGACGTGATTCTCCTGGTCGCCGGTCTCGGGGACGGGGAACAGCGTCGTGATCGGCCGGCTCTGCACGATCTGGAAGTCGTCGTCGGCCAGGCACCATTCGATGTCCTGCGGGCGGCCGAAGTGCGCCTCGATCCGCCGCCCGAGCGCTACGAGCCGCACGGCCTGGGCATCCGTCAGCGCCGGCTGCTCCTGCCGCCGCGAGTCGATCGCCACTTCCCGCGTACCGCCGTCCGGCAGCGCCTGCACGGCCCGCTCCTTGGCGGCGATCGCCCTGGCGACGACCTCGCCGTCCCGCACCTTGAAGACATCCGGGTTCACCATGCCGGAGACCAGGGCCTCGCCGAGGCCGAAGCCCGCGTCCACGGCGGCGACCTTCCGGTTTCCCGTGACGGGGTCGGCCGTGAACAGGATGCCGGCCGCGTCCGGGAAGACCATCCGCTGCACGACCACGGCCATGTGGACCGTACGGTGGTCGATGCCGTTGCGCTGACGGTAGGTCACGGCCCGCTCGGTGAACAGCGAGGCCCAGCACCGGCTGATGTGCTGGAGGATCGCCGTCGGCCCCACGACGTTCAGGTACGTGTCCTGCTGGCCGGCGAAGGACGCGGTCGGCAGGTCCTCCGCCGTCGCGCTGGAGCGGACGGCGTAGGGGGCCTGCTCGCCGAGCCGGGTGAGCGCACGGGTGATCGCCGCAGCGAGTTCCTCCGGCAGGGCGATCCCTTCGATGGCCCGGCGAATCTCCGCGCTCAGTGCGCGGATCGCGTCCCGGTCGTCCGGGTTCAGCCGCGACAGCTGGTCGATCCGGTCGTCGATCGACGGGGCTTCCGCCATGATCCGCCGGAAGGCGTCCGTCGTCACACAGAAACCGGCCGGAACGCTGATGCCTTCGATCCGCGACAGCGCGCCCAGGTGTGCGCCCTTGCCGCCGACGACCGAGACCCGCGTCCCCTCGACCTCTTGAAGATCCCACACGTACTGTCGAGCCTCGTACGTCGACAACACACGCATACCGTGCCCCCCATATACCCAGCTTGTGGCCTCGGCCGGAGATTCTGCGCCACCACCCGGGCCTTGCCGCAAGCCCCCCTGTGCGCTATAAGTTGAGAGTGGCAAGGAGAGGATCTCCTTGCCTTTGTCTTTTGTCGGCGAGTGTCGGCGAGGCTTGCCGCTACCGCGCCTTCCCCGAGCCGTCGAGACAGGCTGATGAATGCGAGCCGGCGATCCATGACTGCTGGGTAGGCGGGCCCGCGCCCGTCGCCAAGCTTCCGGCCCAAGGCGCCAGGCGCGTTTGAACGGGCGCGCGGAAGCAGTCGTTGCGAGATTCCGCTGGGCGGTCTCTCGCTCGAATTGACGGATTCATCTTCCTTCCCACTGGGCAGTGGGCCCAGAGAATGTCATGAGCACGACTACCTTTCCCCACAAGGAGGTCGATCATGCACGTCCGTACGCTGACCGGCGGCCTGGCCGCTGCCCTGGTGGTGTCCTTCTCCCTGGCCGGTGGCCAGGCCGTCGCCGCTTCACCCGACGCGGAGGGTGCTTCCCTCGCCGCCGCCCGTGTCCTCCTCTACGACGCCAGTGGTTCCGCGGAGTTCAGGAGCGCGGTCGACCGCGGCGCGGCCATCTGGAACGAGAGTGTCGACGCCGTCGAGCTGCGGCCGGCCGCCGCCGGGCAACGCGCGAACATACGGGTGCTCGCGGACAACGGCTGGCCGCGCGCCCTGCCCACCACCCTGGGCAACGGAACCGTCTACATCGGGCGGCAGGCCGTGAACCAGGGCTACAACACGATTCGTATCTCCGCCCACGAACTCGGGCACATCCTGGGCCTGCCCGATCGCAAGCCCGGACCGTGCTCGAGCCTGATGTCCGGCTCCACCGCCGGCACCGCGTGCACGAACCCGTATCCGAACGCGGCGGAGAAGACGGAGGTAGAGGGGAACTTCGGCGGCGCACTCGTCGGGACGGCCCCGGCGGCACGTGCCGAGCTGATCGTGGACTGACTCGTGCAGCTCCACACCTGAGGAACGCCCGCCCGTGTACCCGGGGCGGGCGTTCGCGCGTCGGGCCTCCTCCTCGGCGGCCCGCATGGGCACTGCGGTCTGCGGGCGCAACTGGCGGCACCCGTCCACCAATCGAGAGACCGGCCGTCATCGTGCAGCGGACGGGGGCCGGTCACCGGGAACCGCACGCCGCCCAGTGGAGCGTGGCCGAGCCCGTGGTCTACAGGGCCTACGCTCTACCGGGCCTGCTCAAGCGCCCAGTCGAGGGCCTGGTCGGCGACCTTCTCCCAGCCGGGCGCCGCGGGCAGCAGGTGTGGCATCCCCGGGAACTCCCTCACCTCGGTGACCGTGTTCGACTTGTAGTGCCGGGCATTGGACTGCTGCACCTTGGGCGGCATCAGGTGGTCCTTCTCGCCCGAGATGAACAGCAGCGGCGCACGGGCGTCGTTGTGGTAGTCGACGTACGTGCTCTGGTGACCGGGGCGCAGGGTGGCCAGGGCGCTGTCCCAGAAGATGCCGCCGGAGGCGGGGATCGCGTACCGCTCGTACAGCGCCTTCGACTCCTCCTCGGAGAAGGTGTTGGCGAAGGCGTAGTGCCACTGCTCGGCGGTCAGACCGACCGCGCGATGCCGGTTGGCCGGGTTCTTCAGGACCGGGAAGGCCGCCTTGATCTGGGTCAGGGGCACGACGGCGACGCCTTCCGTGGGCGCGGAGCACATCGCCACCCCCGCGGCACCGAGGCCGCGGTCGAGCAGGATCTGGACGAACACGCCGCCGGCGGAGTGGCCGATCAGGACGGGTGGCTTGTCCAGGGCCCGGACCTCTTGCTCCAGGCTCCCGATGATTTCCTCGACCGTGACCTTCTCGATGGGCGTGGTGTCGGTGTTGAGGGACTCGACCTCCGCCTCGAAGCCGGGGTAGGCGGGCGCGAGGACACGGTAGCCGCGCTTCTTGTAGTGGTCGATCCAGTGCTCCCAGCTGCGAGGGGTCACCCAGAAGCCGTGGATGAGGACGATGGTGTCCGGGGTGCTCATGACTGCTGTTCCTTCCGGAGTCAGGAGTGAGGAGCCGGCAGTGAGGAGCCGGCAGTGAGGAGTGAGAAGTCGGAGGGGAGACGGCAGGCGCCGAGGCGTCAGGTGCCGAGGAAGTCGAGCAGGTCGGCGCCGAGTTGCTCCCTGTGCGTGTCCGTGATGCCGTGCGGAGCACCCGGGTAGACCTTGAGCGTCGCGTTCTTGATCCGTGCCGCCGACGCCTTGCCGCCCACCTCGAACGGCACCACCTGGTCGTCGTCGCCGTGGATGACGAGAGTGGGGACGTCGATGGCGTCCAGGTCCCCGCGGAAGTCGGTGGCGGAGAAGGCGGCGACGCACTCGTAGGCGTTCCTGTGCCCGGCCTGCAGGCCCTGGCGCCAGAACGCGTCACGGATGCCCTGGGAGACATCGGCTCCGGGGCGGTTGTCGCCGAAGAACGGCCCGTCGGCCAGATCGCGGTACAGCTGTGACCGGTCGGCCAGCGAGCCGGCTCGGATCGCGTCGAACACCTCGGCCGGCACCCCGCCCGGGTTGTCGTCGGTCCTGAGCATCAGCGGTGGTACGGCGGAGACCAGGACGACCTGGGCGACCCGGGCGGTGCCGTGCCGGCCGATGTAGCGGGCGACCTCACCGCCGCCCGTCGAGAACCCGACCAGAGTGACGTCGCGCAGGTCGAGGGTGTCGATGAGGGCGGCCAGATCGTCGGCGTAGGTGTTCATCTCGTTGCCGTTCCAGGTCTGCTCGGAACGTCCGTGTCCGCGTCGGTCGTGTGCGATAGCGCGGAATCCGTGGGTGGCCAGGAGCAACTGCTGGGCTTCCCAGCTGTCCGCGTTCAGCGGCCAGCCGTGGCTGAGCACGACCGGGCGGCCCTCGCCCCAGTCCTTGTAGTGGATGTGCGCTCCGTCGGCTGCGGTGACGAACGGCATGGGAACACTCCCGGTGACAGGGGATCTTCCGGCTCATTGACCAGTGGCTCTGCGGAACGTGAAGCAATGGTGAAGGGGAGCATGGCACGGGCGCCGGTCACCGGCTTTGCCCTGTGTGCCAGAGCCTTGCCCCTCTGTGCCATGACGCTTCCGGGTATCGCGTCGCACCTCGGACCGCGTACCGGAGCCGCCGAGTCAGGTGTCCGATGAACACACCTTTGTCACGAGTGGCCCCCACGCCGCAGACTGCTCCCCGGGGAAGCAGCGGCGGCAGGCCGCTACCGCAGCCTGGGAGGCGCCGTGCTGGTTCTCGACACCGACGGCTTACCCGTCGCCGACCGCTACGAGGCTCTGCGCACCGTGGTCGCCCGGGAGGGCGGAGTCGACGGGGTCGAGGAGCAGGAGCCGGCGGCGGCGATGTGGAAGCGGGTCGAGGTCTGGCACATCGGGCCCCTCACCCTGTTCGACACTCGCGGGACGGGCGCGCGATTCGTGCGCAGCTACCGGAAGACGCGCCGCGAACTGGTGGACTCCGTCTCGATCACGACGCAGGCCGAAGGGTTCGGGACCGGCCACTTCGGCTGCGACGGATACCAGCGGCGGCTGGGGCCGGACGGCGTCGGCCTCAGCCCCCACATGGTCGCGTCACTCGAGTACGGATGGACGGGCACCGGCCGCTCCGTGGCCTTCTCGGTCGACGTCGCCCACCTCGCCCTGCCCGTCGACACGGTGCGGGCCGCCATCCCTCTGCTGCACCACAGCCCCGTCGAATCGCTGTTGGTACAGCACGTCCGCGGGCTGCGCCGGCACGCGGACCGGTTCAGCGGCGGCCCCGAGGCGGAAGCCCTCGCCGCCGCGACCGTGCACCTCACCCGGGCCCTGATCGTCTCGGCCGCCGGCGATGGCCCCATGCGCCGGGAGGTGGCGCGGGAGACGCTGTTCACACGGGTCCTGGCCTATCTGCGAGCCCACCTCACCGAGCCGGATCTCACGCCGCAGCGCGTCGCCCGGGCGCACGGCATCTCCGTGCGCACCCTCTACCGGCTGTGCGAGGAAGGCGGACTGAGCCTCGAGAAGTGGGTCATCCGCCGTCGGCTCGAGGGCGCCCGCGAGGACCTGGCCGCAGCGGAACAGGCTCATCGCACCGTGGAAGCCATCGCCCGCTCCTGGGGCTTCACCCACCCCGCCCACTTCTCCCGCCGCTTCCGCGAGACCTACGGCACCAGTCCCAGCGCATGGCGAAGGCAGTCCCGGGACGGCCTGTCCTGCCGCGCGGTGCCTCCACCGTGATCAGCGTCCGGTAGGTGGCGGTGTCCGGGGGTTCGCCGACCGGGCGGTCCTCCGCCTCCACCCAGGCGTGGGCGGCGAAGGGCGAGGTGCGTACTCCGGAGCACCAGGTGGGCCAGTGGCCGTGCATGCGGCACAGCAGGGCGGTGGCCAGGGAGCGGGGGAGGCAGTAGCGGCCCGCGCACAGGGTGCTGACGGCGGTCACGTCCTGCCGGGCCCGGAGGGCTTCGTCATAGCGGGCGGGCCGGGCGCCGCGGCGTGCCAGGCCCAGGGCGGTGCGGATGCGGCGGGGCGGCAGGAGCGCGATGAGCCGGGCGGCGGCGACGGCGGTGCGGGCGGCGATGCGGCGGCTCACCGGCGGCCGGACGCCGCCGGTGTCCAGGACCTGGCTCACCGGGCCGTCACCAGCGCTTCCTTGAGGAGATGGCCGAGGAGGGCGGTGACATCGGCGGCGGCCCGCTCGCGGGACACCGGGCGGGTCGCGGCCAGGCGGTCGGCCACCTGATCCGGTGCGGCGCCGTCGAGGAGGGCCTTGACCACGAGTGCGCCGGTGCTGTTGAGCTGCCAGTACCGGCCGGTGCGCTCGTCGAGCAGCACCATGCCGTCGCCTGTGGAGCAGGCGGTGACATCAGGGCGAAGTCGGTGCAACGTCCTTCTCCTGTGCGTCGTGTCGGGCATCGTGGTGTTCCAGGTCGCGCAGCCAGCCTTCCGCGCCGAGGGTGGCCTCCAGCTCCGGGGCCCCGCCGGTGAGCAGTTGGGGCGAGAGCAGGGCCAGGCGCAGCTGATCGGCGTCGGCCACTCCCATGGCCACCAGCCGGGAGTCCTCGGCCCAGGCGGCCAGGGTGGGCCGGTGCCGCCGCAGGCCCTCCCGCCATTCGGGCCCGCAGTGGTCCTTGGTGGTCCGGCGCAGGATGTGGTCGGGCACCAGGCCGTTCATGGCGGCGGCGAGCAGCGGCTTGTACGACCAGGGGGACGCCGCCTCGTGCGGTTGGGCGGCCAGGGCGGCGTCGATGACGGCGTCGTCGCAGAACGGCGCATGGGCGGGCAGCCCCGCGAGCGTGGCGCGGTGGGTGAGGTGCCCGGCGGCCTGGCCTGCCTGCCGCGCCGTCCGGACCCAGGCGTGCCGGCCGCGGTCACGGTGCAGGGGTTCGGCTCGGTACGCCGCCGCGCGCAGCTGCTCGCGGCACAGCTCCACGGCCTGTGCGCTCGCCCACGCCGGGAGCCGCGGGCCCGGACCCCAGCCCAGCGATGCCGGTGCCGCCGGCGAGAGCAACTGTTCTGCGGCCCGCGTGAGCCACGACGCGTACGAGCGGCCCTCCACCAGAGCGCGCACGGTCGCCCCCAGCGGCCATCGGTGGCGCGCGCGACGCGCGGCGGCATGCCGAAGCCCCGCCGCCGGCGAGTGCCGCAGCAGCCCGTGCAGGTAGGCGGGCGGCGGCTGGACGACATGGTCCCCGCCGTGTCCCGACAGCCGCCGTCCGGCGCCGCGCGCGAGCATGGCTTTGGCCAGGTGGCGCTGTTGTGCCCGGTCGCGCAGCCCCGCCGTCGGCTCGTCGGCGGGCTCGCCACGCTCGTCGAGCCCGCTGAAGTGGCCCGGCAGACCGGCGGAGGGGAACACCAGGTGCTCGAGGCCGGGCAGCCGGCCCGCGGCATGGTCGGCGTAGGCACGGTCCTGGTTGGTGGGCGCGCTCCAGCCCAGGGTCACGGCGACCAGCCGCGCGCCCGCCTCGGCGGCCAGGAAGCACAGGGAGGTGGAGTCCATGCCGCCGGACAGATCAGCGCCCACCACCGCACCGGGGCCCACCCGCAGCGCGACCGCCCGGCGCAGTGCCTCCCGGAGACCGGCGGCGGCCTCGGCCAGGGGCAGCTCGGCCACCGGCGGCTGCCACCAGCCGCGCGTACGCACCCGGCCGTCCGGCCCCGACTCCAGGGCCTGCCCCGGCAGTACGCCGTGGACCCCGCGCCACAGCGCACCCCCGGCGAGCGGGTGCGGGACGCGGCCACCGGCCAGGCGCAGGGCCAACTGGGCGGTGTCCAGTTCCGCTCCGGTCAGCCGGGCGAGTGTCAGGGAGCGGTCGGCACACACCGTGCCGCCCTCCACCTCCGCCCGGAACACCCTCCGCTGTCCTGAGTGACTGCCCCGCACGTAGGTGTGCCCGGCGACCGAGGCGATGACATGGAAACAGCCGTGGGCGCCCGACAGCGCCGCCTCGATATGTGCCGGATCGCCGATCCGCCGGGCCCGCACGGTCAGTTGCGCGGGGTCGAGCGAGCAGGTCCCGGCCACGGCCAGCCGTACCGCACCGGCGGTGCAGACGGTCATCTCCTCGTCGGTCCAGCGGCCGGCCAGCCATGGCCGGCCGGAGGGATGCGGCACGACCCGGAGCGCGTCCGGGCGGGCGCTGTCCCGCAGTCGGGCCATGACGCGGGGGTGGATGTCCCGGTCGGGGAGAACGACGAACCAGCAGCCCTGGGCGGAGCGCATGGGCCTCTCCAAGAGGGGTGGGTGACTACGGAGGGGTGGGTGAGGGCGGAGCGGGTACCGGCCCGCGGCGTGAGAGCCGCGGGCCGGTACGAGGGTGTGGTCACTCGTCGTGGTAGAAGAACTCGCCTTCGGGCTCCCCGCCTCCCTCGCCCTGGGTGAGGTCGGCGTAGGCGCCGGCCCCGGCCAGCAGCGGTGGCTCGTAGAAGTCCACGGTCTCCATGGCCATGAGCGCTTCGTTCACAGCGGTCACCTCCGGTCGCGGGGCGGAATTCCCGCCCCCGGTCAAGCAGTTACGCATCCCGGAACCGGACCAGGCCAGGGGAACCCGGACAAACCCATCGTGTGAGGGATGAGAGACCGGCACCTGCCGCACGCCGGGGCGGTGCACCGGCGCTCGGCTGAACTCCTGAACGCGCCACCGCCTCCCACCCGGCCCGGTGGCCGCCGGAGGCGTCAGCTGAGTCCCGACGCCCGGAACACCGCGTGCCCCGCCTCGTCGTCGATGCGGTGGCCGAGCCGTTCCAGGACATCCGCACCGTGGCGCAGCGTGCCCCGCTCCAGGGAGCGGCGGACGCCCGTGTCGAGTTCGTGCCAGAGCATGGGGTTGGCCGCGAGGATCCGGGGGTCGAGTTCCAGGCGGTGGCCGTGGACGTCCCGCAGAACCAGGTGGGACGAGACCCCGTCGTACTGACGTACGGACGTCAGCGCGTCCGTGCGGACGACGATCCGGCGCCAAGGGGTGCGAACGGCCAGCCAGCCGGGGCCCGCGCTGACCTGTGGCGGCAGCAGGACGCCCAGCACCGTGGCCGACAGGACGCCCCAGAGCAGAGCGCGGAGAAGTGTCAGGCTTCCGCCGTCCCAGTCGACGAGAAGGCACATGGCGCAGAACACCAGGGCGCAGCTCACCGCGAGCCGCGCACCGTCACGCCAGTGTCGGTCGCCGACCGGGGCCGCCGGTGAGCTCCGTTCCATGTTTCTGAAAGTAGGACGCCGTCAGGGCTCTGTGACCACTGCTGACGGGGTTCTGGCGCCGCGCGGGCGAATATTGACGGGTTTCCGACGCGCTCGGCGCGGTCTGTCGATCCGTCGGCCGGCTGCCTATGCTTCATCACGTTCCGGAACTCAGACCTCCGTACCGTCTATCGGAAGGGCTCCATGGAATGGCTCCGCAGCGCGCAGTGGTACGAGGGACAGGACCGCAACGCCTACATACACCGGGCCTGGATGCGACGCGGAGTGCCGGGCGACGCCTTCAGCGGGCGGCCTCAGATCGCGATCGCCAACACCGCCTCGGACCTGACTCCCTGCAACGCGCACCTGAACGAGGTCGCCGCCTCGGTCCGCAACGGCGTGTACGAGGCGGGCGGCATCCCGCTGGACCTGCCCGTGGTGTCGCTGGGGGAGACGCAGGTGCGGCCCACCGCCATGCTGTGGCGGAACATGGCGGCGATGGCCACGGAGGAGATGCTCCGGGCCAATCCCATCGACGGTGTGGTCCTGCTCGGCGGCTGCGACAAGACGATCCCGTCGCTGCTCATGGCCGCGGCCTCGGTGGACCTGCCCGCGGTCGTGGTTCCCGGCGGTCCGATGCTCAACGGCACCTTCCGCGGCGGCCTGCTGGGCTGCGGCACCGGTGTGTGGAAGCTGTCGGAGGAGGTCCGGGCGGGCACGCTCTCCCAGGAACAGTTCACCCGCTCCGAGTCGGCGATGATCCGCAGCCGCGGCCACTGCAACACCATGGGCACGGCCTCGACGATGGCCCTGGTGGCGGAGGCGCTGGGTACGGTCGTGCCGGGTACCGCGGGCATCCCGGCCCCCGACAGCCGTCTGCTGGAGGCCGCGCACCACACCGGCCGGCTGGCGGTGGACATGGTGGGCGCGGACCGGCGACCCGGGACCTTCCTGACCGAGGCGTCCTTCCGGAACGCGATCGTGGCGCTGGCAGCGATCGGCGGCTCGACCAACGCCGTCGTCCATCTCCTGGCCATCGCGGGCCGGTTGGGCATCGACCTGACGCTCGACGACTTCGACCGCATCGGCTCCCGGGTACCGGTCCTGGTGGACCTCCAGCCGGCCGGGCGTTTCCTCATGGAGGACTTCCACCGCGCCGGCGGGCTGTTGGCCGTCCTGCGCGAGGTGCGCGACCTGCTGGATCCCGACGCGCTGACCGTCACCGGCAGGCCCTTGGCCGACTTCCTCGACGACGCCGAGATCTGGGACGGCGAGGTCATCCGCACCCGGGCCGAACCACTGGTCGCCGAGGGCGGCATCGCCGTGCTGCGCGGCAACCTCGCCCCCGACGGCGCGCTCGTCAAACCGGCCGCCGCCTCCCCGCACCTGCTGCGGCACCGGGGCCGGGCCGTCGTCTTCGACAACGTCGAGGACTTCCACGCCCGGATCGACGACCCCGGACTCGACGTCGACGCCGACTCGGTCCTCGTGCTGCGCGGCTGCGGCCCCAAGGGCTACCCGGGCATGCCCGAGGTCTCCAACATGCCCTTGCCGAAGAAGCTGCTGGAACAGGGAGTTCGTGACATGGTCCGCGTCTGCGACGGCCGGATGAGCGGCACCGCGTACGGCACGGTCGTCCTGCACGTGGCCCCCGAAGCGGCGGCAGGCGGCCCGCTCGCCCTCGTGCGGACCGGCGACTTCATCACCCTCGACGTCGAGGCGCGCCGTATCGACGTCGACGTCCCCGCGGACGAACTCGCCCGCAGAAGCCCGGAGGAGGCCACCGTCACCGGCTTCGCCGCCCCCCGGCGCGGCTGGGAACGCCTCTACGTCGACCACGTCCTCCAGGCGGACACCGGCGCCGATCTCGACTTCCTCGTGGGCTCCAGCGGCTCCGAGGTGACCCGCGAGTCGCACTGACACCGGGTCACCTCGGGAACATCACCAGGTCACGGGCAACTCGGTGACACCACCGGTGAGGGTCGTGCGCACCTCGAGCTCGTCCAGTTCCTTGGCGAGCCGCAGCCCGGGCAGCCGGCGCGCCAGGGTGGCGAACACGATGCGCAGTTCGACACGGGCCAGGCTCGCGCCGATGCAGAAGTGCACGCCGTGGCCGAAACCGAGGTGGTTGCGTTCCGGGCGGTCGGGATCGAAGGTCTCGGCGTCGGAGTAGACGGAGGAGTCACGGTTGGCGGCGTTGATCGACAGGACCACGGCGTCGCCGCGCCGGATGGTGACACCGGCGACGTCGACATCGGTGTGGGCGTACCGCAGCAGGCCGAGGTCGCCGGGCGCGCCGAGGCGCATGATCTCCTCGACGGTGGCGTTGACCCGGCCCTCGGGATCGGCGGTCAGCGTCCGCCACTGGTCGAGGCGTGTGAGCAGGAAGAGCGTGCCCAGGCCGATCCGGTTGACCGTGGTCTCGTGCCCGGCGAACAGCAGCCCGACGCAGAGCTGGATCATGTCGGCGTAGTCGTAGTCCGCGTCGGTGCTCTGCGCGTGGACCAGGTCCGAGATCACGTCCTCGCCCGGCTGCGCGCGTTTCGTCTCGGCGAGTCCCGTCATGTACTCGTTGAACTCGTCCCGCGCCTGGTGGGCGGCGTCGCCGATGGTGTAGTCGGACATGCGCTCCGACAGCGAGGCGAAGCGCTCGCGGTCGCTCTCGGGTACTCCGAGCAGTCGGCAGATGACCGCGACCGGCAGCGGGAAGGCCAGCCCGGACTGCAGGTCGACGACCCCGCCGGGGGCGGCGGCGTGCTCGGAGATCAGCTGGTCGACGCAGTCGTCGACCAAGCGCTGGACGTGATCGGTCAGCATCCGCATCCGCTTGGCCGAGAACGCCGGGGTCAGCAGCCGGCGCATCCGCGTGTGGTCGGCCTCCTCGGTGTCGTAGTTGCCGGTGGGTCCGTCCAGTACGGCGGCGGACGTCAGGCGTGAGGCACGTTCCGGTTCGGGATGGGAGCGGCCGAGGCGCTTGTCGCTGAGCAGGTCGCGGACCTCCTCGAAGCGGGTGACCAGCCAGGCGGGGTCCCCGGCCGGGGTGGTGACCGGCGTGACGGGCGCCTCCCGGCGCAGCACGTCGTACAGAGGTGCGAGGTCCAGGACGTTCGGCCTCGGGAAGGGAAGTTGCTGACGCTCGGCGGTAACGCTCACGGCGCTCCTCCTGTGATCTCCGAATGCGATCTTCGAGCCGCCCCGACCGTAGCAGTTTGTTGGCAGTCACTGTCATTAAAGTTTCGGTCAGTCCTCCCATGGCGCGGGACATGTTTAGATCGCCTGATGGAGGACTTCGTGGCGGGCAGCGGGCGCGTGCCCCGCCGGGGGCGGCCGCCGGTCAGCGACGAGCAACGCGGGCGGCAACGCCTGGACATCTCCCGCCACGCCGTTCGGCTGTTCGCCGAGCAGGGCGTGGCGGCCACGTCCGGCGAGCAGATCGCGAAAGCCGCCGGGGTCTCCGAACGCACGCTGTGGCGTTGCTTTCCCACCAAGGAGAGCTGTGTCGAGCCGCTGCTCACGCAGATGATCGACGCGTTCCGGACGGTGCTGCACGCCTGGCCGCCCGGACTCGGTCTGATCGAGCATCTGCGTACGGCCTACCGGCCCGTCGTCGACTCGCCGTCCGGCGGGGATGTCGAGGCGGTTCTCGCGGTGGTCCGGCTGACCCACGGCGAACCCGCGCTGCGCGCCGCCTATCTGGTGCTCCGGGAGCGTGCGGAGGAGACGTTCACCGAGGTGCTCGCCGAACGCATGGGCATGCGGCCCGACACCTTCGACGTCCGGGTTCAGGCCGGCGTGATGAGCGCCGTGCTCAAGGTCGCGGCCGACGATTTCGCCCGTGAGACAGCCGGCCGACGCATCACCCCGGAAGCGCTGGAACTGCATCGCGACCACCTCGCCGACGCACTCGGGTCGGTCACCCGGGGGCTGTCGGGGCAGTAGGGCCGCGTCCTAGCGAGCCGGGTCGCCGTCGTACTCGCGGCGGGCCCGGTCGACCTTGTCCAGATTGCCGGCCGCCCACTCGGAGAGATGCGCGAAGAGCGGGGCGAGACTGCGGCCCAGTTCGCTGATCTCGTACTCGACGCGAGGGGGGACCTCCGGGTGGTACGTGCGCACGACCAGCCCGTCGCGCTCCAGTTGCCGCAGCCGCTGGGTCAGCACCTTCGGGGTGATGCGGGCGATACGCCGTTGCAGTTCCACGAAGCGCTGCCGGCCGTGTGCGTGCAGGGTCCACAGGACAGGTGTGGTCCACCGGCTGAAGACGATGTCGACGACGGGCGAGATCGGGCACGCGAGCGCCGGTTCGGTCGTGTCGGACGCGGTCGGTGCGGCGTCGTCGGCCATGCGCTTCCCCTTCAGGTAGTCACTTTCCTGTAGGTACCTACTTTACTTCCGGTGTTAGCGTCCCCGTGTCTCGCCCGGACTTGCCGTCGGGCGGCATCAACCACAGGACGCACAAGGGGAGTTACTCATGATCGTAGTGACGGGGGCGACCGGCAACGTCGGCGGTTCGCTCGTACGGACGCTCGCCGCGGCCGGTGAGCGGGTGACCGCGACGTCCCGGAACATCACCGGCGGGGACGTCCCGGAGGGCCTTCCGCATCGCAGGGCGGACCTGACCGACGCCGAGAGCCTTCGCCCGCTTCTCGACGGCGCCGACGCGCTGTTTTTGCAGAACGGCGGCCCCAGCGCGCACCTGCTGGATCCCCGGCACCTCCTGGACGTCGCCAAGGCCGGGGGAGTCGAGCGGGTCGTCCTGCTGTCCTCGCAAGGAGTCGCCACGCGGCCGGAGTCGGCCTCGCACGGTGGAACGGCTCGCGCCATCGAGGACGCCGTGCGGCAGTCGGGCCTGGACTGGACCGTCCTGCGTCCCGGCGGATTCCACTCCAACATGTTCGCCTGGGCCGAGTCGGTACGCACCCGAAGGGCCGTCGCCGCGCCGTTCGCCGGAGTCGGCCTGCCCACGGTCGATCCGGGCGACATCGCCGAGCTGGCTGCCGTGACACTGCGCGAGAGCGGGCACGGCGGCCGGACATACGAGTTGACCGGACCCGCGCTCAGCACGCCGAGGCAACGGGCCGAGTCGATCGCGGTCGCGCTCGGCGAACCGGTCCGCTTCGTCGAGCAGACCCGTGAGGAGGCCCGGGCCCAGATGCTCCGCTTCATGCCCGAGTCCGTGATCGAGACGACACTGGCCATCCTCGGCGAGCCCACCCCCGCCGAGCAGCGGATCAGCCCCGATATCGAGCGGATCCTCGGCCGCGCACCCCGCACCTTCGCGGCGTGGGCCCGACAGCACGTCGCGGCCTTTCGGTAGAGCTGAGGAGTCTCGGGGCGCTCCCGGCCGCGCGTCGGCCCATGGCGTCGAGGTCTGCCGCGGCTGCGGGGAGGGACATGTGCCCCTCCCCGCGGCGCGGGCGGCTCAGGCCACCGAGGGTGTGTAGTGGGAGGCGTCGTCCCCCTCCACGACATGGCTGAGGGTCCCGTCGATGCCGGCGGGGACATCGCCCGCGACGGTGACGCGGTGGAGCAGGCGGGGGAGGTCGCCGTAGTCGTCGGGGGCGTAGTGCTGGGTGATGCGGTTGTCGAACAGGACGACGTCGCCCGGCGTCCAGGCGACGCGCACGATGTTCTCCGGGCGGGTGACGTAGGCCTGGAAGAGGCGCAGCAGATCGCGGGAGTCGGACGGGCCGAGACCGACGATGCTCTGGGCGAACCCGCCGATGAACAGGCCCCGTTCCCCGGTCTCGGGGTGGACGCGGACGACCGGGTGGGCGGTGCGGTACTTGCGGGAGACGAACCGCTTACGGTGTTCGGCGGCCTTCTCGCTCTTCGGGGCGGCGTAGTCGTAGTCGTTGGTGTGCACGGCCCACAGCTTGTCGGCCAGCTCACGCAGCGGCTCGGGCAGGTCCCGGTACGCGGCGGCCGAGTTGGCGATGAGGGTGTTGCCGCCGTAGGGCGGGACCACGATGCTGCGCAGCGTGGACGCCTTGGGCGGTGTGCGGACGAACGTGACGTCCGTGTGCCACTGGTTGGCGCGGATGCCCTCGTCGCCGTCGACGGGCAGAATCTGCGGTTGGCCTTCGACGGAAGGCACGGTGGGGTGCGCGGTGGTGAGCTCGCCGAAGAGCGAGGCGAAGCGGAGCTGGCCCGCGTCATCGAGGTGCTGGTCGCGGAAGACGAGCGCCTTGTGCTCCAGAAGCGCGGAGTTGATCTCGGAGACGAGAGCGGGGTCGAGGTCGCCGGAGAGGTCCACACCGTGGATCTCGGCGCCGATGCGGCCGCCGATCCTGCGGATGTCGAAGCCGGTGCTGATGGTCATGCGCGGTGTCCTTTCAGAGGTGCCGGCGAGGGTGCCGGCGAGAACGGTCGGTGAAGGGGTCAGGCAGGGGGGTGTGCCCGGTCAGCGGTCCGCCGGCAGCCGTCAGGAGCTGAGCCGTCGCTCCACCGCCACCAGGAGCTGGTTGAAGGCCACCCCGATGGCGGAGATCGTGACGATGCCCGCGTACATCTGCGGGATCGCGAAGTTGTACTGCGAGGCGTTGATCAGATAGCCCAGGCCCGCCTTGGCGCCGATCATCTCGGCGGCGACGAGCACGAGGATGGAGACTGCTCCGGCCAGCCGGATGCCGGTGAAGACGACCGGTACCGCGGACGGCAGGATGACCTTCTGGAACAGCCTCGGCGCGGACAGGTCCATCGACTTCGCCAGCTTCAGCAGCGTCGGGTCGACACCCCGCACCGCGCTGATGGTGTTGAGCAGGATCGGCCAGGTGCACGCGTAGAGCACGATGGAGATCTTCGAGGTCTCGCCGATGCCCAGCAGCAGCACGAACACCGGCAGCAGGGCCAGCGCCGCGGTGTTGCGGAAGACCTCCAGCAGCGGGCCGAGGAAGTCGGCCACCGGCCGGTACCACCCGATCAGCAGACCGAGCGGCACGGCGACCGCCACGGCCAGCCCGAACCCGCTGAACGAACGCACCAGGCTGGCACGGGCGTTGTCGGCGAGCGAGCCGTCGGCGGCCAGCTCCCACCAGGCGCGGGCCACCTCGCTGAACGGCGGCAGGAACGTCCGGTCGACCAGCCCCAGGCGCGGCGCGGTCTCCCACAACAGCAGCAGAGCCACGATCGCCGCGGACCTCGTCGCCCCGCTCACCAGCGGATCCCGAAGCCGGCGCACCACCCGGCGTGCCCGGGCCGGCGTGCCGGGAACCCGGCGCGCGTGCGGCGGGGACACCCCGGGGGAGGGGGCCGAAGCGAGCTCGGTGGAGCCGGACGTCGTGGTCTTCGCGGTGACCGTGTCGGTTGCCGGACTCATACGGCAGCCCCCTCCTTCTCCAACTGCTGAGCCCTGGCGACCTCGTCGTGCAGCAGCGACCAGATCTCGTGCCGGTGGCGTGCGAACCCGGGACTGGAGCGCAGGTCGTCCGTCGCGTCCCGGGAGCCGAGGGTGATCGGCACGATCTGCTTGACGCGACCCGGCCTGGACGTCATGACGGCGACGCGCTGCCCCAGGTAGACGGCCTCGTCGATACCGTGCGTGATGAAGACGACGGTCTTTCCGGTGCGCTGCCAGATCCGCAGCAGTTCGTCCTGGAGCGACTCGCGGGTCTGGGCGTCCAGCGCGGCGAACGGCTCGTCCATCAGCAGTACATCGGGGTCGTAGGCGAGGCTGCGGGCGATCGCCACGCGCTGCCGCATCCCGCCCGACAGCTCGTGCGGATGGCGGTCCTGGAACCCGGACAGACCGACCAGGTCAAGGAACTCCCGTGCCTGTGCGGCGCGTTGGCGTCGCGGGACGCCGGTGGCCTCCAGGCCGAACTCGACGTTGCCCTGCGCCGTGCGCCAGGGCAGCAGCGCGTACTGCTGGAAGACGATGCCGCGGTCCAGGCCGGGCCCGGTGACGGGGCGCCCGTCCAGCAGGATGCGTCCGCCGGTGGGCCGGGTGAGACCGCCGAGAAGATCCAGCAGGGTCGACTTTCCGCAGCCGCTGGGACCGACGAGGACGACGAATTCGCCGTCCGCGATGCGCAGATCGATTCCGTCGAGGGCGGTGAACCGGGTGGTCTGCCGAGCCCCCTTCCGATCCTTGACGGTGAATTCCTTCGTGATGTTCTCGAACTCGATCTTCGGTGTGGTGGATTCCGGCATGAGGGTCAGCTCCCGCTGGCGTTGAACTCGTTGGTGTAGAGGTCCGGCAACGTGATCTGGTCCTTCTTGATGTCGCCGCGCTCGGCCAGCCAGTCGACCCACAACTGGAGTTCCTTGCCGGTGATGCGGCCCGCCTTCTCGGCGACGCCCGTGGACCGCCAGTACTTCAAGGGTGCGGGGTCTTCGTTGCGGCCTCGCTTCCTCACGATGTCCGTCATCCTGTCGACGACTTCCTCGCGTGGCGTCGTACGGGCCCATTCGATGGCCTTTCCTACGCCGGTGACGAAGGTCCGTGCGGTGTCGGGGTTCTGCCGCAGGAAGCGGTCGGTCATCACGTAGGTGCCGGCACTGAACGCGCCGAGCAGCCGGTAGTCGGTGAACAGCGGGCGGATGCCTCCGGTGGCCAGGGCCTTGTCGCGCAGGAGGCCGCCGAGTACGGCCACGTCGATCTGCTTCTGACGCAGGATCTGCTCGGTGTTCACCGGCGGCACGACCAGGGGCTCGACCTTGCCGATGTCCGACGGTGACAGGCCGCCCCGCTGGAGGTAGATGTCGAGCATGGCCTCGGAGTGCGCTCCGAGGGTGTTCATCCCGATCTTCTTGCCGAGCAGGTCCCGGGCCGAGTGGAGGGGGCTGTCCTCCAGGACGTAGAAGCCGTTGTAGGCGTCCTTGTCGGCGCCGTAGTAGCTGATGACGGCCTTGATGGGAGCCTTGTTCGCGGCCAGTTTGACGACCGCGCCGTTGAACGCGCCGCCGAAGTCGACCTGGCCGGTCGCCGCGGACTGGATGTCCTGCGGTCCGCTGATGGTGTTGCCGACCCAGTCCAGCTTCACGTCCCCGAGCAGGCCGAGGTCCTCGGCCAGCTCCGGCAGGATGACCTGTCCGGCCCAGCCCTGATAGCGGAGCGTCTTGGTCCCGCCCCTGCCGGACGAGGCTCCGGCGGTCGTACCACAGCCCACCGCCACCGCCGAAAGACCGAGCAGGGAGAGGAATTGGCGTCGCGTCGATGCCGTCGTGGCCATGGAAAGGTCCTGTTCGAAAGCGAGAGAGGGCCTGAATGCCTTCTGCGGAAACTCGGAAAAGGAAAGAGCAGAGAGGAATCAGTCGACGACGAGGACGGCGGAACGGCCGTGGTGGTCGACTGTCAGAGGGAGCGGGGACAGTGGTTCCCGGAATTGCGCACGAGAATGAGAGTCGCAGCGAAATCCGGCCAGGTCAACGGTGATCGGGAGGGTGACACAAGAGCGAAGCGCGCTGTTCACAATCGCCGTCGAGCCGGCCCGGTGAGAGTTACACAGGCAGGACGAAAGGAGGGTGTGTGCCGTTGAGGAAGTAGTCCCCGACATCGCGGAGCCGGTGGGCGACGGGCTCGTAGAGGGTGTGGGTCCGGGCATTGCGCCAGAAGCGGTCGAAGCCCAGCCGCGCGGACGCGGAGCGGACACCGATGATGTCGAGGGCGCGGGCGGTGGACTCCTGTACGGCCTTGGACGCGGCGGCCTCGGCCATGGCCACGAGGACGGAGATCTCCGCGTACTCCTCGTAGCCGAGGTCCTCGCCGCGTGCCAGCCCGTCGTGCACGGCGTCCCGCGCCTGGTCGGCGAGTGCGGACGCGGAGCGGGTGAGCACGGTGAGTTCCCCGTACGCGGTCAGCACCTGCGGGTCCTGCGGGGAGCCGACCGGCCAGTCCGGGTGCCAGGGGGAGTGGCCGGTCCTGCTGTACTCACGGGCTTCGGCGAGCACGCCCTCGGCCATGCCGAGACGGAGCTGCACCGAAAGGAGGCGCCCGACCGGGGACACCAGAGCAGTGCGGGGAGAGAGCACTTCCTCGTCGGCGGCCAGGGAGCCCAGCACATCGTCGGCGCAGACCGGTACGGCGTCGAACTCCGCGCTTCCGCCCGCCGCGAGCCGCTGCCCGAAGGGGTCGGCGTCGCCGTCGACCACCACGCCCGGGAGGGCGGGATCGACCACGACGGCGAGCGGCTCGCCGGTGTCGGCCCGCACCGCCCGCACGGCGAGGCGGTCGGCGACCAGGACGCCGGCGGCGTAGCTCTGGCGGCCGTTCAGCACAAACCCCTGCGCGTTCCTGGCAAGTGACAGTGCCGGTTCCTGCCGCGCCAGACCACCGCCCCAGCACCACTGCTCCGCCGCGGAGCGCCTCTCCAGCCGGGAGGCGAGAGCGGGGTCGCTGAAGAACCGGGCGCTCCACGACATGAAGTAGTGACAGCCGAGCAGTTGGCCGATCGCACCGTCGGCCGCCGCGATCTCCCGGACCACGGCGTACGCCGTCGGCCAGTCGGCGCCGCCGCCCCCGAGCCCGGCCGGGATCAGAAGCCTCAACAGGCCCGACTCACGCAGCCGGGAGACCTCGTCGAACGGGGGCTTGCCGGCCTGGTCCCTGGCCACCGCGTCCGTGGCCAGATCGTCCGCCGTCTCACGGGCCACGCGCAGCCAGTGCGTACGTCCCGGCCCGGTCGGCTCGGACTCCGAGCCGGGGCCGGTCGGCGCAGGGACTGGGCCCATGGCAGAGGTCTCCTCAACGTGTGTGGGGCATGCGTCATCCTGTTCGGCGGCCCGAGGCGCCGTCAATGCTTCCCTAGTAATTCTATAGGAAATGTAGGGAACGTAGGGGGCGGCGGTATCCGGCCAGCCGGGCCCTCAACCTCTGCACGGGTGTGGGCGGCAGGGCCCGCGCCGCGCCCCGCGCGTAGTGGCGCTCGACACGGAACTGCCCCACGCTGAGCACGGTGGTGACGGTGATGTACCAGAGCGTGGCGACCATCAGCAGCGGGATGACCTGGTAGGTCTGGTTGTAGATCAGTTGCGCCGAGTACAGCAGGCCGTGCACGGCCAGCACGCTGACGATGCTCGTGCCCTTCAGGGTGCCGACCAGCATGTTTCTCCCTATCGGCACGATGGAGCGCATCGACTGCGGCACCACGATCCGGCGCAGTGTGCGCGCCCTGCCGATGCCGAGGGCCTGGGCCGCCTCCGTCCACCGGACGGTCACGAACTGCGCGCCGAACGGGATGCCCAGTCCGAGCGTCGGGTAGAGGGCGCCGAGGTACAGGCCGACCACATCCCACTGGAAGGCGCGGTTGCGGACGACGGAGTTGACCACCATGGCGAAGAGCAGCAGCGCGAGGGCCGCCGACAGCAGGCGGCCGACGCGACGGCGGGGCACGATCCGTCGGAGATCGTCGTCGGGCCCCCGGTCCGGAATCCGGCCGGAGGACGCTGTCGGAGGCCCTGCGGACGCGGCAGGTGCGGAATCGGTGAGATCGGGCAGCGAGACCATCGGTGAGATCGGGCAGCGAGACCATCGGGAGGATCTCCAGGGAGGGAGACGCGGCACGGGTACGGGACCGGAGTCCGGCTTCGGCGTCATCACGCTCGCCGCGTCCCTCAACGCGGTGCGCCCGATCGTACGGGTCCGGCAGGATCGGCGCCGGTGCCGTGCAACTCGGCCACCGCACCGCCCTGTCCACCGTCGAGGAGTTCGGCCTGATCGACGCCGTGCACCCGGGACGGCTCGACCTGGGCCTCGGCCGCTCCGGCGGCCGACCGCCCGGACGGACGGCGGAACCCCGTCCGACCACCACCCCGGTCGTCGACGGGCGCACCCCCAACGGCCTAGGATCCCGCCCCGGTTCTCCTTCGAGCACCTGCGCGGTTCACCCCGACTCCGGCTCCAGCAGCGGTTGTTGCAGCAGCCGGGCGCCGGCCACCAGGACTACGGCGAACAGATCGACGACATCCTCGCGCTGCTGCGCGGCGACTACCGCTCGCCGGACGGCCTCGAAGCACACGCCGTCCCCGGAGAGGGTGCCGACCTTCAGGTGTGGATCCTCGGCAGCAGCGGCAGGGAGAGCGCCGACGTCGCGGGCCGCAACGACCTGCGCTTGGCGGCCAACTACCACGTCAGCCCGGCCACCGTGCTGGAGGCGGCCGAGGGCTACCGAGCCGCGTTCCAGCCGTCCGGCCACCTCGACAAACCCTTCGTCAGCGTCTCCGCCGACGTCGTCGTCGCCGAGGACGACGAGAGCGCCCGCGAACTGGCCGCCGGCTACGGCCCGTGGGTGCGCAGCATCCGCACCGCCGAGGGCGCGATCCCCTTCCCGACCCCCGAGCAGGCCCGCGCCGCCGCCTGGACGGAGCAGGACCAGGCCCTGGTCGCCGACCGCGTCGACACCCAGTTCGTCGGCTCGCCGGGGCGCGTCGCCGACCGCCTCGAACAACTCCAGGAGGCCACCGGCGCCGACGAACTGATCATCACCACCATCACGCACGACCACGCCGACCGTGTGCGTTCGTACCAACTCCTCGCGGAGGAATGGCAACGCCGGTGAGCCGGTCGCGACCCGGCCCCCGTCCCGGAAGAACGGGGGCCGGGCATGAACCTTTGTTCTACAGCGCGGCCGCCGCGCCGTGCAGGCTCTTCGCGGCCAGGGCCAGGCCCTCGGTCTGCGAGTAGGCGGCGTCCTCGTGCTCGATGTTCACCGCCATGTCCGGGTCGACCTCAGCGAGGGCGCGCAGGAACTCCGTCCAGTAGGCCACGTCGTGTCCCTCGCCGACGGCGACGAACTTCCACGCCGGGTTCTCCGGCCAGGCGTTGCACCAGAAGCCGTAGCCGGTGGGCACCTTGCCGGGCGCGTCGGCCGGCACCCGGGCGAATGACGTGTCCAGGACACCGCGGATGTCGGCACCCGGGCAGAGCGTGGCGTCCTTCGCAGCGGCGTGGAACACCAGCGGGCCCAGCCACTTGACGCAGGCGACGACGTCCATGCCCTGCCACATCAGGTGCGAGGGGTCCATCTCGGCACCGACGTTGGTCAGGCCGCCCTCGTCGACCAGGCGCTTGAGGGTGACCGGGGAGAACACCACGTTGTGCGGGTGCATCTCGATGGCGACCCGGACATCGTGCTCCCGGGCCAGGGCGTCGATCTCCTTCCAGAACTCGACGGCCACACCCCACTGGTAGTCCAGGACGTCCATGTAGACGCCGTCCCACGGGTTGACGACCCAGGAGGGGTACTTCGCGTCCGGGTCGGAGCCCGGCGTGCCGGACATGGTGACGACGTGCCTCACCCCGAGCAGACCGGCGAGCCGGATGGTGCGGCGCAGGTCGTCGGCGTGCTTCGGGCCGACGCCCGGCAGCGGGTTGAGCGGATTGCCGTTGCAGTTCAGCCCGGTCAGTTCCATCCCGCGGTCGGTGAACGTCGCCAGGTACTCCTCGCGCGCGGTGGCCGAGGACAGCAGCAGGTCCACCGGGCAGTGCGGGGCGGGAATGAAGCCGCCGGTGTTGACCTCGACCGAGGACAGCCCGTTCTCCTTCAGGATGTCGAGGGCCTCGGTGAGGGTCCGGTCGTGCAGGCAGGCGGTGTACGCGCCGAGCTTCAGGGCCATGGTTCGTGCTCCTTGTGTACGGGTGGTCAGGCGGCGGGCGGAACGTCGACGGCGGTGCCGCCGAGCCGGGAGGACTCGACCACGGCCCGGATGATCTCCATGGTCCGCAGCGCGTCGGCGAACGTGGCGCAGGCCGGCAGCGGCTCGGCGACCCCCGCGACCTGGTCGAGGAAGGCCCGGGCCTGGTAGGTGAAGTTGTCGGCGTTGCTGGCGCCCACGCCCGGCGCCTCCATCGGCACACCGCCCGCGAAGTACGGCAGGTTCGGTCCGGCGATGATGTGCCGCGCGCCCCGGGTACGGGCGTCGGGCTGGGCGTCGTCGAAGAGGTACTCGGCGGGCCGGTGCTGGTCGAACGCGGCCCGGCCGCCCACGCCCAGGACATCGAAGGCGAGCCCGTTGGGCAGCCCGAACGCGGTGCGCGACACCGAGAAGGTGCCGACGAGGCCGGACTCGAAGCGGGCGGTGAAGGACGCGGTGTCCTCGTTCTCGACCTCGCCGAGCTCGTCGGAGACCGGCGCCGCGTTGTGCCCGACGACCGCGCCCAGCGGCAGGGGCCGCTTGGGGATCTGCGTCGACAGCGTGGCACCGGAGACCGAGACGATGGGCCCGGCCACGTACTCGGCCGCGTCGATGACGTGCGAACCGACGTCACCGAGCGCACCGGAACCCGGTCCGCCCTTGAACCGCCAGCTCAGCGGCCCCTTGGCGTCGGTGGCGTAGTCGCACCAGTAACGGCCGCTGAACAGCGTCAGGTCGCCCAGCTCACCCCGCAGCACGTGGTCGCGGATCGCGGCGATGCCGGGGGAGCGCCGGAAGGTGTAGCCGACCGCGGTCACGACCCCGGCGCCGCGCTCCAACTCGGCCATCGCGCGGGCGTCTTGAAGCGATCCGGCCAGCGGCTTCTCGCACAGCACGTGCTTGCCCGCGGCCACCAGCGCCTCCGCGATGGGCCGGTGCAGATCGTTGCCGACGACGATGCTGACGGCGTCGATCGTCGGGTCCTCGGCGACGGCCTCCCAGCTCGGGAGGGCCTTCTCGTACCCGTAGCGGCGGGCGGCGTCCTCACCGAGCGCGGTGTTGGCGTCGGCGATCGCGGCCAGGCGGACGGGCGGCAGCCCCGCGCCGTAGACCGTGTTGACGTTGCGGTACCCGGCGGCATGGCTGCGGCCGGCCATACCGGCCCCGATCACGGCGACGGAGAGGGGCTTGCTGGACGTGGTCATGGCGGTGCCTTTCGAAGGTCTTGGAACGAGAAAGGGGCGTGATCAGATGGCGAACTGACGACGGAAGTGGGACTCGATGGCCTCCATCGAGCGGCCCCGGGTCTCGGGAACGGTGCGCACGTAGTAGGCCAGCGTGACGGCGTTGATCGCGGCGAAGATCAGGAACGTGGCGCCGCCGATCGCGTCGATCAACGGCGGGAACGCCAGCGTGACGACGAAGTTGGCCATCCAGGTGCCGAAGACGGCCGTGCCCATCGCGAAGCCGCGCAGCCGCAGCGGGAAGATCTCCGCGAGCATCAGCCAGAAGACCGTCGCGATGCAGCCCTGCATGAACAGCAGGAAGGTCAGCATGGACGCCAGCACGAGGTAGCTGCGGGCGGTCGACTCCGGCAGGACCAGGAAGCAGAAGGCGATCAGCAGCAATGAGACGGTGACGCCGACCTGCCCGGTCAGCAGCATCGGGCGCCGGCCGTAGCGGCCCAGCAGCCACATGCCGGTCGACACGGCGAGGACCGCCACGACGCCGTTCGCGATGGTCGCGGTGAGGGCGGCCTGGGTGCCGAGCCCCGTGTCCAGCAGGATCGTCGGCGCGAAGTACATGATCGAGTTGACGCCGGTGAGCTGCGTCAGCGCGGCCAGACCGAAACCGAAGATCACGATGCGCCGCACCCACGGCGTGCCCAGATCCCGCCAGCCCGCCCGCGGCTCATGGGCGTCGGCGGTGACCCGGCGCTTGATCTCGTCGAACTCCGCGTCGACCACTTGCGCGTCCCGGATGCGGCCCAGGGTGCGGGCGGCGTCGTCGAACCGGCCGCGCGAGGCCAGCCACCGCGGCGACTCGGGCACGAACAGCATCCCGAACCACAGCAGCACGGCCGGGACCGTGGCGATCGCGAGCATCCAGCGCCACACCGCGCCCTCGCCCACCGTCTCGGCCATGACCGCGTTCGAGGTGTAGGCCAGCAGCTGACCGGTCACGATCATCAGCTCGTTCTGTGTGACGAGCCGGCCGCGGCGCTCGGCCGGGGCCAGTTCGGCGATGAACACCGGAACCGTCGCGGACGCGCCACCGACGGCGAGCCCGAGCAGCACCCGGAACAGCACCATCACCACGAGATCGGGTGCGATCGCGGTCCCCAGCGCGCCGACGAAGAACAGCACCGCGAGCCCGAGAATGGTCCGCTTACGGCCGTAACGGTCACTCAGCCGGCCCCCGAACAGGGCTCCGAACGCCGCGCCGAGCACGAGGGACGACGCGACGATTCCCTCGGTCAGCGGCGTCAGTCCGAGCCCGCCCTCCTCCGGCGAGAGAGCCATGAAGGGCAGCGCGCCGGAGATGACGCCGGTGTCGTAGCCGAAGAGAAGCCCGCCGAACGTGGCGATGACGGTGATGAAGCGCAGCCGTCGGCAGACCTCCGGCGAGGTGCGGTCGGTGGCGGTGGTGCTTGGTGCGGGGGCCTGGGGCGTGTCGTCCGTGACGTCCATGGCCACCTCCCCTTCTTTAAAGCGCTTTAAATCGGTCCATGGCAAAACGATGCCGCCCCTTCAAATGTCATGTCAATAGGGCTTCGCAGAAAGAAGGCGGCCACCCCGGGTGAGGTGCGGGCCGGGGTGGCCGCGGCTCGTCAGGACGGGTCGGTCAGGTACTCGTCGATCTTCTTGCGCATGAAGAGGGAGGACTCCTCGGCCCGTTCCTCCCAGGCGAAGACGCAAGCCGTCAGCGTGCCGTCGAAGCCGTTCGCGCGCAGCGCGCCGAAGAGTTCGCCGAAGTCGACCTCCCCCTCCCCGATGTCCAGGTGCTGGTGGATACGGGCGGGGGTGCCGGGCGGGTTGAGGATGTAGCGGTTGCCGGAGGACGCCGTGTGGTCGAAGGCGTCCGCGAGATGTACGTGGGTCAGCAGGTCACCGGCGTACTCGATGATGCCGGGGGCGTCGTCGCCGATGTGGAACGTGTGCGGCGCGCAGTAGAGGAACGACACGTTGGGGTGGTTGACGCCCCGGATGAGGTTGATCGCGTCGTAGCCGTTCTCGATGAAGTCGTCGGGGTGCGGCTCCAGCGCGAGGTTGATGCCCTCCCGTTCGAACAGCGGCAGCAGGTCGTCCATGGACCTCCAGAACTGGGCCTCACTGCGGTCCGGGTCCTCGGGGCGGCCGTTGAACTCGGAGATCATGCTGGTGACGCCGAGGTCGGCGGCGATCTGGATGGAGCGCGTCCAGTAGCGAACGGCGGCCTGCCGGGCGTCCTCGTCCGGCCCCGACCAGCGGAACAGGGGCAGGAGCGAGGAGATGCCGACGCCGGCGGAGTCCAGGGCCTTGCGGAACTTCGCGACCGTGCCGTCGTCGACACGGGGGTGCCGGAAGAAGGGGATGAAGTCCTCGCGGGGCGACAGTTCGATCCACTCGTAGCCCAACTCGGCCACCACGGCGGGAAGTTCGAGCAGCGGGACGTGGCGGATCATGTAGGGGTCGAGGGCGATCTTCACAAGCGTCTCCGGGTAGAGGGGACAGGTGCGGTGTGACGGTGCGGGCGGTCAGCGCGTGCCCTTGGCGGCGAATCCGGCGACGCTGTCGATGTTGTTCCTGTCGACGAAGGCCGGGCCGGTGAGGACGGGTGCCTCGCCGCCGCCCATGTAGTTGCCGTTGTTCCTGTAGAGCCACAGGGAGTCGACGGCGAGATAGCCCTGGAGGAAGGGCTGCTGGTCGACGGCGAACTCGATGTCGCCCTTCTCGATGGCGCCGACCAGGTCCTTGCTGAGGTCGAACGTGGCGACCTTCGCCTTGCTGCCGGAGTCCGACACCGACTGCACGGCCGTCAGCGCGAACGGCGCGCCGAGCGTGACCACCTGGTCGACGGCGGAGTCCTGTCTGAGCTTGGCGGTGATCGTGGACTTCACGGACGGCATGTCGTTGCCGTTGACGTAGATGTTCGAGACCTGGCCCTTGAAGGTCTTCTTCACCCCGGCGCAGCGGGCCTCCAGTCCGACATGGCCCTGGACCTGGACGACGCAGACGGCCTTCTTCGCCCCGGTCGTGTTGAGCTTCTCGCCGAATGCCTGGCCCGCGACGGACTCGTCCTGGCCGAAGAACTCCAGCAGGCCCTGGTCCTTCCACTCGGCCATGCCCGAGTTGAAGCCCACGACGGGGATGCCGGCGGCGCGGGCCTTGGCGACGGCCGACTTCATGGCGTCCGGCTTGGCCAGGGTGACGGCGATGCCGTCGACCTTCTGGTCGATCGCGTTCTGGACCAGGTTCGCCTGGCCGCCCGCACTCTCGTCGTTGGAGTAGATCAGCTTGACGTTGTCCTTGGCCGCGGCGGCCTCGGCGCCCTTGCGGATGATGTCCCAGAACGTGTCGCCCGAGGGCGCGTGAGTGACCATCGCGACGGTCATCCGGGGCGTGTCGGCCTTGCCGGCCGCGGCGTTCGCCCCGCCCTCCTCGGCCTTCTTGCCGCCGGAGCCGCTGGAGCAGCCGGTGGCGAGCAGGGCGGTGGCCGCGACGGCGACGCCGGCCGCAGTCCAGCCCGTTCTGCGGGGGCGGGTGTCTGGAGCGGTTGTGCGGTTCATGATCGTGCACCTCACTGGAGGACAGGGGGTCGCTGCCTCCCACGGGCGGGGAGCGGAGACGGGCCTCGTGGTGACGGCTCATCGACCGGACAGGGCGGCTCAGGCAGTCGAACCTGCTCGCTTAAAGCGCTTTAAGTGCTGGTACTATCTGTGGCGTCACAGTCCTATGTCAAGAGTGTTGCCGCCGATCGACGGGAGGTCATGTGGACGAGCTCGACTCCCCAGCTCCCGCGGGCGGCAACGGCGCGGCCGCGCGCCCCCGGCTGGAGGACGTCGCCGCGCGGGTCGGTCTGTCCACCGCGTCCGTGTCGCTGGTGCTGCGCAATGTGCCCGGGCCCAGCGAGCGCACCCGGCAGCGTGTCCTGAAGGCCGCCGCCGACCTGGGTTACCGCCCCGACCGCACCGCCAGCGCCCTCGCCAGCAGGCGCAGCAGGCTGCTAGGCGTCATGGTCGACATCCACAGCCCCTTCCACGCCGAGCTGGTCGAGCATCTGCACACGGCCGCCGAGGAGATCGGCTACGACCTCGTCCTGAGCACACTGACCCGGACCCGTGACGAGCGCGCGGCCGTCGAGACGCTGCTCGCCTTCCGCTGCGAGGCGCTGATCCTCCTCGGCCCGGTGGCCCCCGCCGCCGCCCTGGCCGACCTCGACCGCAAGGCGCCCGTCATCTCCGTCGGCCGCCGGATCGCCGACGCCGACCTCGATGTCGTACGCACTGCGGACGACGACGGCGTGGGCCAGATCGTCGACCACCTGGTGGGGCTCGGCCACCGCTCCATCGTGCACGTGGACGGCGGCAAGGGTGTCATCGCCACCGACCGGCGCCGCGGCTACCGCGGCGCCATGCGCCGGCACGGGCTCGACGAGCACATCAGGGTCCTCCAGGGGGACAGCACGGAGAAGGCCGGTGAGAAGGCCGGCCGGCAGCTGGTCGGCGGCGGTGAACTGCCGACCGCCGTCGTGGCGTACAACGACCAGAGCGCCATCGGTCTCCTCACCGCATTCCGGCGTGCCGGCGTCGACGTCCCCGGCACGGTCTCCGTCGCGGGCTACGACGATGACACCCTGTCCCGGCTGGACGCCTTCGACCTGACCACGGTCAGCCAGAACGCCGAGGAGCAGGCCCGGCAGGCCGTCACGGCCGCCGTCGAACGCCTCGACCGGGGCCGTACCGAGTCTCGCGAGATCGTCCTCGCCCCCTCCCTGGTCACGCGCGGGACGACGGCAGGGCCGCGCTGACCGTCGCGTGCCGCGGGTGCGGATAACCCGCTGCGGATAACCGGGTGCGGATAACAAGGCTCGCAATTCGGGGTCGAACCCTTGACACCCCTCCGAAACAGAAGCATGCTCTGCGACACCCACTTAAAGCGGTTTAAAAGATCGCAGGGCTTTTCGTCACCGTTTCCCGGCCGGGGCAGGCACGCCTCCTTTCTTCGCCTGCCCGCCCCCGGTTCTCCGGCCTCACCTCTCGCCTCGCCCAGGCCGCCGCCTGGTACCGCACGAAGGAGACCCCGCACATGGAACGCAGCATGCCTGGGCGCCCGTTGGGCCGCCGCCTCTCCCGCAGAGCCCTGACCGCGGTGAGCCTGCTGACCCTGGCGGCGAGTGCGCTGACCGGCTGCGCCAGCGGCAAGGCCACGGGCACCACCGACGGGCAGACGGAGGCGTCGGGCGGAACCGACTCGGCCGGCGGGGCGAAGAACACCGGCAAGAACACCGGCAAGAACAACGGGAAGAACTCCATCTACGTCATCGGCGGAAAGCCCGACGACCCCTTCTGGTCCGCGATCAAGCGCGGCGGCGAGGACGCGGGCAAGCTGGTCAAGGCGAAGGGCGGCTCGGTGACCTTCCTGGGCCCGAAGACCTACGACAACCTCGGTCCGGACGCCGCCAAGCTGACGCAGACCGCCCTGTCGCAGAACCCGTCCGCCATCGTCGTGCCGGACTGGGTCCCCGAGAACCAGGACGACGCGATCAAGCAGGCCGTGCAGAAGGGCATCCCGGTCTTCGTCTACAACGCGGGCGGCGTCGACGCGGCCAAGCGGACCGGCGCGCTGAAGTACATCGGGTCGGACGACTACGAGGCGGGCAAGGCCGGTGGCGCCGAGTTCGCCGGCGAGGGCGCCAAGAACATCCTGTGCGTGAACACCGTGCCCGGCGCGGCCAACTCGGAGGCCCGCTGCGACGGTATCGCGGACGGAGCCAAGGCCGAGGGTGCCAAGTCCAGGCAACTGCCCCTGCCCTCCTCCAACTTCGGCAACCCTTCCGCCGTGACGCAGGCGATCAAGGGCGCGCTGCTGAAGGACGACAGCATCGACGCACTGGTCACGATCGGCGTGCAGGACGCGGACAGCGCCGCCGCCGCGATCGAGCAGGCGAAGGCCGGGGACAAGGTCCAGCTGGGCACCTTCGACCTGTCGGACTCTCAACTGGAGCGGATCAAGAGCGGCAAGCAGCTGTTCGCGATCGACCAGCAGCCGTACCTCCAGGGCTTCTACGGGGTTTCGGTGGCGGATCAGTACCTGTCCTACGGCGTGATGCCGCCCCAGAACCCGCTGCTGACCGGGCCGCTCCTGGTCACCTCCGGCAACGTCGACGCGGCGATCGACGGCACCAAGGCCGGCGTCCGCTGACCCGCCCCGCGGGGGTGCCCGGCCCTGCCCGGACCCGGTACCCCCGGCCTCGCGTCCCCGCGCGGCACATCCCGGATCCACAAAGGTGGTAGCAGTCCGATGACAACGTCCCTGACCGACACGACGGCCGACGCGCAGAGCGCCGCCGCCCCGCCGCAGCCGTCCGAGAGCCGGCTGACCCGACTGCGGCACCGCCCCGAGGCCGGGGCGCTGATCGGAACACTGAGCGTCTTCGTCTTCTTCGCGATCTTCGGCGGTGAGAGATTCCTGGCCGCGGCGGGCGCGGCCAGCTGGCTGAACATCGCGGCCGAACTCGGCATCATCGCCATCCCCGTCGGACTGCTGATGATCGCCGGCGAACTCGACGTCTCCGTCGGCTCGGTGCTGGCGGGCAGCTCGATGACGCTGGCCATCGTCTCCGGCCACTGGGGCGCCCCGATGATCGTCGGCATCCTGCTGGCCCTCGCACTGGGCCTGCTGACCGGCCTGCTCAACGGCATCATCGTCACCCGGACCAATGTCCCGTCCCTCGTCGTCACGCTGGCGACCCTGTTCGCCCTGTCCGGCCTCACCCTCGGCCTCTCCCGCGTCACGACCGGCACCACGAGCGTCGCCATCCACCCGGACCCCACCTCGAAGGCGCTCTTCGGCCAGCTGATCGGCGGCCAGTTCGAGGTCGCGATCTTCTGGTGGATCGCCGTGGCCGTAGGGGTCACGGTGCTGCTGCAGATGATGCCGTACGGCAACTGGATCTTCGCCATCGGCGGCGACAAGGAGAGCGCCCGCGCCACCGGAATCCCGGTCGCCAAGGTGAAGATCGCCCTGTACATGGCCAGCGGGTTCGGTGCCGCCCTCGTCGGTGTGATCCAGACGATCCTCTACAACGGGGCCCAGGTCGCCAACGGCCAGGCGTTCGTCTTCAACTCCATCATCGCCGTGGTCATCGGCGGCGTGCTGCTCACCGGCGGCTACGGCTCGGTGGTCGGCGTCGTGATGGGCACGCTGACCTTCGCCATCGTCAACCAGGGCATCTACTACACCGGATGGAACTCCGACTGGGCCGCACTGATCCTCGGCATCCTCATCCTCGTCGCGGTGCTGATGAACAACACCTTCCGCCGGCTCGCCCTGTCCACCCCCCGCTCCCCGAGGAAGGCCTGACCATGACCGCGCCCCTGCTGCGTCTGACCGACATCGGCAAGTCCTTCCTCGGCACCCACGCACTGCGCGACATCTCCCTGGAGGTGGACGCCGGAAAGGTGCTGTGCCTGCTCGGCGACAACGGCGCCGGAAAGTCGACCCTCATCAAGATCCTCTCCGGGTTCCACAAGCCGACCACCGGCACCATCGAGGTCAACGGCGAGCAGGTAGCCTTCGAAAGCCCGCGGGACGCGTCCGCGCACGGCATCGCCACCGTCCACCAGTTCGGCGGCACGTTCCCGCTCATGGGCGTCGGCCGCTCCTTCTTCGTCGGAGCCGAACTCACCAAGGGGTGGGGCCCGTTCAAGCTGTTCGACAAGAAGCTGGCGGGCGAGATCGCCGTCCGTGAGATGCAGTCCCTGGGCATCACCCGTGTCACCGACGGCGCCCGACTCGTGGGCAGCCTGTCCGGCGGCGAGCGCCAGGCCCTGGCCATCGCGCGCGCCGTCTACTTCGGCGCCAACGTCCTCATCCTCGACGAGCCCACCGCGGCGCTCGGAGTCAAGGAGGCCGCACACGTCCTGCGCATCATCATGCAGGCCCGCGCCAAGGGCGTCGCGGTCATTCTCGTCACCCACAACGTCCGGCACGCCATGATGGTCGGCGACCACTTCGCCGTCCTCATCCGGGGCCAGAAGGCCGACGACTTCCGCAAGGGCGAACGCACCCGGGAGGAGATCACCGACCTCATGGCCGGCGGCGAGGCCATGGCCGACCTGGAAGCGGAGCTGGCCCTGCTGCAGTCCGGGTCCTGAGGGCGCGACACCACGGTACGACGCCGGATGCGGTCACGACCTGACCGCATCCCGTGCGACGGTGACCGGCAAGCCGCCCGGACCACTGGAACCACGGGCCGGCACACGACTCGAAGGCCGAGGTGCCCCTTGACCGTTCTCGACACCCGGGCGCTCAACCGCGCCACCCTCGCGCGGCAGTTGCTCCTCGACCGCGCCGACCTGCCGGTGCTCGACGCTGTCGCGCATCTGTGCGGTCTCCAGGCACAGGAGCCGCAGGAGCCGTTCATCGGGCTCTGGTCCCGGTTGCGGGCCTTCGAGCCGACGGTGCTTTCGGACCTGCTGACCGGGCGGCGCGTGGCGCGCACCCACCTCATGCGCCGCACCGTCCACCTCGTCACCGCCGACGACCTGGTGGCCTGGCGGTGGCGCCACGATGCCATGCTGCGCCAGCGGGTGCTCGGCACCTACCGCCGCGAGCTGGAAGGCGTGGACCTCGGCGAACTCGCGGCGGCCGGGCGGAAGGTCATGGCCGACGGCGAACCTCGCGCGATGGGCGACCTCGCGCGCGCCGTCGTCGACCGCTGGCCCGCCGCGGGGCACCGGCCCCTGGGCGAAATGCTGATCGCCGGCCTTCTCCCGACCGTGCAGCTGCCGCCGCGCGGGCTGTGGCGCACCACCGGGGGAGCGCGCTACGAGCTGGTCTCCTCCTGGCTGGGGCGCGAGATCGACCCACCGGACCCCGACGGCTCCGACCCCGTGGGCCAGACACTGGTACGGCGCTATCTGGCCGCGTTCGGCCCCGCCGCCTCCGCCGACCTGCGCGCCTGGTGCGGCCTGGCCGGACTGCCCGCCGCCGTCTCCGCCCTGCGCGAGGACCTGGTCTCCTTCCGCGACGAACGCGGCCGGGAACTGCTGGACCTCCCCGACGCGCCGCGCCCCGACCCCGACACCCCCGCACCGGTGCGATTCCTGCCGGCCTTCGACAACGCGATCCTCGGCTACCACGACCGCGGCCGGATCATCGACGACGCCCACCGCGGCCTTTCGGTCGCCGGAGCCCGCGTCGTCCTGGTCGACGGCCGGGTCGCCGCGACCTGGCGCGTCGAGGCGGACACCGTCCTGATCACCCCGCTGGGCCGCTTCACCCGGGCCGAGCGCACCGCCCTCGACGAGGAGGGAGGGGCGATGGCGTCCTTCCTCTCCGGCGGTGACAGCCGTCGCGTACGGATCGAGGCGTCCCCCGGCTGAGTCCCACGCCGACAGGGGCACCGATCAGGCGCACACTGGAAGGGTGCTGCCGGTGCTCACGAGGGGGTGTCGGCCGATGGAAGCGTCAGAGCGTACGACCATGCGGTGGTGGCGGTGGCGACGCAACGCGCTCAAACGGCGCGTCGACGTCGTCGAAGCCTGGGTCGTGCTCGCCGGCTGGGTGTTCGCCCTGCTGGGCGGGCTGGCCGGAGGACTGATGGCGGCGGGTGCGGTCGAGCAGGCCGTCGAACGGCAGCGGGCCGCGAGCCGTCAGGTCTCGGCGGTCGTCGTGAAGGACGCGCCGGGTCCGTCACCGGCCCGCGCGGCGAGCGACCACCGGGTGTGGGGCGAGGTGCGGTGGACCGCGCCGGACGGTTCGGCGCACAAGGACGAGGCACGGGTGCCGCCCCGGGCGCCCGCCGGGAGCACGGTACCCGTGTGGGTGAACAACAGCGGTGACATCACGACCCCGCCGGTGTCCGAAGGCGAGGCCTGGCTCCACACGACCATGGGCGGCGCGCTGGCCGGAGCCCTGGCGGGCGGGGCGGTGCTGGGAGCCTCCTGGCTGATCCGGCTGTCCCTGGACCGGCGGCGCATGGCGCAGTGGGACGCGGAATGGGAGCGGATCGACGCGCGGCGGGGGTGGAAGACCGGCTGACCGGGCGGTGGCTCGGCGCCGTGGCCGCCAGAAGGCCGCTGCCGAGGAGGCCGTCGGACTGACGGGCCTGCCGCGGCCGAGCAGGCCGTGCTCGTGAGCAGCCGAAGGAACACCGGCCGGGGTGGGCTCCGTGGACACCCCCGGTCAGGTGCTGCCGACGGTGTCCTGGTCGTCGATGGCCTCGTGGGCATCCGGAGGAACAGGCGCCTTCTCCCCGGGCGCCGCCGCCTTCCTCCGGCGCGCCCGTCCCGTCAGCAGCGTGGCCACGGGCTCGGTCCAGCGGGCGGTCAGCGGGCCGAGGAGGACCAGGATGAGGACGTACGCCGTGGCCAGGGGGCCCAGGGACGGCTCGATGCCGGCCGTGACGGCGAGTCCCGCGATGACGATGGAGAACTCGCCGCGGGCCACGAGCGTGCCGCCCGCCCGCCAGCGGCCCTTGGGCCCGATCCCCGCCCGGCGCGCGGCCCAGTAGCCGGTGGCGATCTTCGTCGCGGTGGTGACGGCCGCCAGGGCGAGCGCGGGCAGCAGGACGGGCGGGATGCTGGCGGGGTCGGTGTGCAGACCGAAGAAGACGAAGAACACCGCGGCGAACAGGTCCCGCAGCGGCGCGAGCAGACTCGTGGCGCCCTCGGCGACCTCGCCCGACAGCGCGATGCCGACCAGGAAGGCGCCCACGGCCGCGGACACCTGGAGCTGCTGGGCGAGCCCGGAGACCACGAGGGTGACGCCGAGCACCACCAGCAGCAGCTTCTCGGGGTCGTCGCTGGAGACGAAGCGGGAGACATGGCGGCCGTAGCGCACCGCCAGGACGAGGACGACCGTGGCCACACCCAGGGCGATGGCCAGCGTGACGGCGCCCGCGGCGAGGCCCACCCCGGCCAGCAGGGCCGTGACGATGGGCAGGTACACCGCCATGGAGAGGTCCTCGAGGACCAGGATGCTCAGGATGGCCGGTGTCTCCCGGTTGCCGAGCCGCCCCAGATCACCGAGCACCTTGGCGATGACGCCGGAGGAGGACACCCACGTGACGCCGGCCAGCACCACGGCGGCGACCGGGCCCCAGCCCAGCAGCAGCGCCAGCGCCGCCCCGGGCAGGGCGTTGAGGACGGCGTCGACGACTCCGGCCTGATAGTGGGTTCTGAGGTTGGAGACCAGGTCGGCGGCCGTGTACTCCAGGCCCAGCATGAGCAGCAGCAGGATGACGCCGATCTCGGCGCCGATGGCGACGAAGTCCTCGCTGGCGCCCAGCGGCAGCAGCCCGCCCTTGCCGAACGCGAGCCCGGCCAGCAGATAGAGGGGGATCGGGGAGAAGCGGAAGCGCCCGGCGAGCCGGCCGAGCAGCCCGAGCCCGAGGATGAGGCAGCCGAACTCGATCAGGAAGACCGCGGAGGAGTGCATGGCGGGTCACTCCCGCCCGAGTATCTCGGCGGCCGCCTCCACGCCCTCGCGGGTCCCGATGACGATGAGGGTGTCCCCGCCGGTGAGCCGGAAGGCCGGAGTGGGGGAGGGGATCGCCTCGGTCCGGCGCAGCACCGCCACGACGGACGCGCCGGTGTCGGTGCGGATCCGGGACTCGCCCAGCAGCCGGCCGTTCCAGTGCGAGGAGCCGGGCAGTTCGATCCGCTCGGCGACGAGGCCCAGGTCGGTGGTGGACAGCAGGTTCGGCGTGTGGTGCGCGGGCATCAGGGCGTCGATGAGTGTCGCCGCCTCCTCCGTCGTCAGGCGCACCGAGAGATCACAGGCGTCCGGGTCGTCCCTGCGGTAGGCGCTGATCGTCCGGTGGCCGTCGCGGTGGGCGACCACCGAGAGACGGCGGCTGTCCCGAGTCGTCAGGTCGTAGCGGACCCCGATGCCCGGCAACGGCGTACTGCTGAGGCGTGGCGCGCTCATCCCTGTCCCCCTTCGGTCGGCGTGCGTTCCGGTGACTCGCCTGCGGGGGGCCGCGCCCGGACCAGGGACCGGATCCGGCCTGTGGGCTCATCCTAGGCGGCGGGACGGGACGGCACCCGTCCTGCGTGAGCTACCCGGACGGCTCAGGGAAAGGCGATCCGGAAGGGAAGGGAGTGGCCGAGGGCAGCCTCACGGTCGCCCCCTCCACCTGCCGTACGGTGCCCGTTCCCGGCTGGTGGCCCGTGCCCGCGCCGGTGGAGAGCTGGGACCAGGCCCCGAGGGCCACGGCCACCGCGGCGGCGGTGGCGACGACCCGTCCCACGCGCCGGGCCTTGGCGCGGCGGTCCAGGTCCCGCCAGGCCACCCGGACCCACAGGTCCTCCGGCTGCCACAGGTCACCGACGGAGTGCGGGGGTTGGAGCCGCCGTCCCGCCGCGCGCTCCTTCGCGGAGGGCTCCCTGGGAGCGGAGGCGCGTATGGAGTGCTCGCTGTCCGAGAGGAACCTCAGCCACACCTCGTCCGGGATCGAGGGAACGCCGTCCGGCTCGTCGGGCTTTCCCCGTCTGCCCGGTCCTTCGGTGGTCATGTCCGTCATCCCCTCTCCGACCCTTGGCCTGATCACTGCGCAGCGCAAGATCAGTATGCCGCCCGATGAGGTGAAAGGCTCCGCCGGAGAGGGGAAACCGGGCCTCACTGTGCGGCGGGCGCCTCCGGCAGCACATGGTCGCCGGCCTTGTCGGTGCTCAGGCAGAGCGAGCAGACCACGGCGTCGTGCGTCCGGCAGGCCGCCACGTCCGGCCGCTCGAACCGCTGCCGGCACACATGGCACTCGTAGGCGACGGCGCTGGGGTTGCCGTCCTCGTCGAAGAGCGGCTCGGCGATGCCGTCGTCCGTACGGCGCAGGTAGTACTCGCCCTTGGTGGCGACGGCCATCAGCGGCGTGAGGACGAAGGCGATGACGGCCGCGGCGACGGGGGAGTACGGCTGGAGCGTGTCGCCCAGCGCGTGGAAGTACATGGCGATGGACAGACCGGACGCGGCGACGAAGGCCACGACGCCGACCGGGTTGACGGCGTAGAGCATGCCGCGGCGGAACTCGGGGGCGTGCGGGGACAGTTTCAGCACGTACTTGTTGATGCCGATGTCGGTGGCCACGGTGACCACCCAGGCGATCGCGCAGTTCGAGTAGAAGCCCAGGATGCTGTTGAGGAAGCTGAACATGTCGGCCTCCATCAGGGCCAGCGCGAAGCCCAGGTTGACCAGGACGAAGACCATCCGGCCCGGGTAGCGCCTCGTGACCCGGGTGAAGGAGTTGGTCCAGGCGAGGGAGCCGGAGTAGGCGTTCGTCACGTTGATCTTGATCTGGCTGATCACGACCAGGACCACGGCCAGCGGGAGAACGATCCAGGACGGCATCATCGCGTCGAAGGCGTGCTTGAACTGCTGGATCGGCTCGGGTGCGGCGGTGGGGCCTACCTCGGCGATGATGTAGACCGCGAGGAACACACCGATGGCCTGCTTCAGCGCGCCGAGCACCACCCAGCCCGGCCCGGCCATCACCACGGCCGTCCACCAACTCCGCTTGTTCGCCTCGGTCTTGGGCGGCATGAAGCGCAGATAGTCGATCTGCTCGCCGATCTGCGCGATCAGCGACAGGCACACGCCCGCGCCCAGCATCACGGAAGCGGTGTTGACGCCGCCCTCCCCGTCGGTGCCCGCGTAGGCGAGGAAGCGGTCGACGGTGCCCGGGTCGGTGGCGACCAGGTAGACCAGCGGGCCGACCATCAGCACCAGCCAGATCGGCGTGGTCCACACCTGGAGCTTGCTCAGCGCCGTCATGCCGTAGATCACCAGCGGGATCACCATCAGGGTGGAGACCAGATAGCCCAGCCACAACGGCAGTCCGAGGCCCAGCTTCAGGCCCTGGGCCATGATCGAGCCTTCGAGGGCGAAGAAGATGAAGGTGAAGCTGGCGAAGATGACGCTGGTGAGGACCGAGCCGAAGTAGCCGAAGCCGGAGCCGCGCGTGATCAGGTCCAGGTCGATGTTGTAGCGGGCCCCGTAGTAGGCGAGCGGGAAGCCGGTCACGAAGATGACGACCGCGGCGACGCCGATGGCGAGGAGCGCGTTGCCGGTGCCGTGGGCCAGGCCGATGCCGGCGCCGATGGAGAAGTCGGCCATGTAAGCGATGCCGCCGAGCGCGGTCGTCGCCACCACCATCGGAGTCCAGCGCCGGTAACTGCGCGGCGCGAAGCGGAGGGTGTAGTCCTCCAGGGTCTCCTTGACGGCCTGGTCCGTACCCCGCGCTGCCTCCTGCGCGGGTTCCGGATCGATGACTTCTGCCAGTCGTGGCTCGGTACTCATGCCACGCCTCCTCGCTGCGGGTTGGGGACGACAAGGCAGGCACCGTAGGCAGCGGGCGTTACCCCTAAATACTTCCTGCGTGAAGAGAATGTTTCGGAGCCATCTCACACGCCGACAGCGGCTACGGCACTCCGAGTTCGAAGAGCACGTATCCCGCGTACGACCCGGAGGCCAGCGCGGCCGTGCCGAGGACCGTGGCCAGGGACGGCCATCCCAGCCGGCTCATCGCGAGGGCGAGGGGGACGAACAGCGGGAAGAGGGGCAGCAGATAGCGCGAGACGTTGCCGAAGATCTGCTGGGTGGTCATCACCATGAGGTACGACAGCACCGTGTAGACGACGAGCACGGCCGGCGGGCGCAGCCGCAGCAGCAGCACCGTCAGCGCCGGCACCGCCAGCACGACGCAGACGCCGATGACGTCCTCGAAGGCCCTGGCGAAGAGATAGTCGAAGTGCCCGACGGGGAGGGACGTCAGCACCTTGAACGTATGGGCTCCCCCGTCGAACTTGTGGGCCCACGCGCCGTCCTGGAGCTTGGAGTAGCCGTTGATGTCGCCCATGCGGTAGTTGACCCAGGCGAGATAGCCGAACAGCCCCAGCGGTGCGATCGCCACGGCTGCCAGCGGACGCAGGACACCGTCCTGGCGCCGGCGCAGGGAGAGCAGCGCGGCGACGGCGAGGGCGGCGATCAGCGCGGCGGCAGTGGGCCGGCAGAGCCCGGCCGCACAGGTCAGCAGACCGGCGGTCAGCCAGCGGCGGGACATGACGGCATGGCAGGCCCAGACGGCGAGAGCCGTGTAGAGGGATTCCGAGTAGCCCGACCACTCCGTGCCCGAGCCGGGCCAGACCGCCCACAGCCCGGCCGCGACCAGACCGGCCCGGTGGCCGCCCAGCCGCCGCGCCACGGCGTAGATGCCGAGCGCCGCGACGAACGAGGCGACCACGGACACCGTCATGCCGGCGCCGAAGAGCCCGAGCCCGGTGCACTCCGAGACCAGGCGCATCAGCGCCGGGTACAGCGGGAAGAACGCCGCCGAGTTGCCCTCGAGGGTGATCAGGCCGGTCGCGCCCGGGACCGGTTCCAGGGCGGGGTCGTATCCGTGCTCGGCTATCTGCTGGTACCACCAGCCGTCCCAGCTGGCCAGGACGTCCCAGGCGTGCTCGCCGCCGCCGAAGCGGGGGTTCTTCTTCCGGAAGTCGCCCGTGGAATCCAGCAGATACATGAAGACGGCGAAGCCGGCCAGCTTCAGCACGCCGTACGTCAGCAGCACGGGACCGTAGCGCACCGCGGCCCAGCGCAGCCGATGGCGGAACTCCCGCGACCTTCCGGGCACTTCAGGAGGCTCGGGGCCCGACAGCGGTCGGCTCAGCTCGATGGTGCTCATGAGGATCCTGTCGTACGGCGGTCGTGGTCACGGGCGGGGAACACCCAGGCCCGGAAGAGGAGGAAGCGCAGCAGCGTCGCGGCCAGGTTGGCGGCGACGAGCGTCGCGAGCTCGACCTCGCGACCCGCCCCGGGCGCGGTGTGGTGCAGGGCGGCCAGGGAACCACTGGTCAGAGCCAGCCCCACCAGGAACGCCGCCAGACCCTTGAGCTGGTGGCGCAGCGCGCCGCCGCGCCCCCGCACCCCGAAGGTGAGCCGGCGGTTGGCCGCGGTGTTGGCGACCGCGCTGGCGAGCAGGGCGAGGGCGTTGGCGGCCTGCGCCCCCGTCGCCGGTCTGAGCCCGAGGTAGAGCAGCAGGTAGCACAGGGTGCTGGCGACGCCGACGGCGGCGAAGCGCACCGCCTGCCGTGCCAGGCCCGTCGGCAGCTCCCCGGCGAGGTCGCCGTCGCCGCGGTGCAGCGCGCTCAGCGGCAGCCTTCCGCAGGCCAGGGCCCGGCCCAGCCTCGCCATGCCCCGCAGATCGGCGAGCGCAGTGGAGACGATGCGCACCCGGCTGTCGGGGTCGTCCACCCAGTCCACCGGCACCTCGTGGATCCGCAGCCCGGCGCGCTCGGCGATGACCAGTAACTCGGTGTCGAAGAACCACCCGCGGTCCTCCACCAGAGGCAGCAGCCGCTCGGCGACGTCCCGCCGTACCGCCTTGAATCCGCACTGCGCGTCGGAGAACCCCACGGCGAGCGTGGAGCGCAGCAGCCCGTTGTAGCAACGCGAGATGAGCTCCCGCTTCGGCCCGCGCACCACCCGCGAACCACGCGCCAGGCGGGTGCCGATGGCGATGTCCGAGTGCCCCGAGATCAGCGGCGCGACCAGCGGCAGCAGCGCCGCGAGGTCGGTGGACAGATCGACGTCCAGATAAGCCAGCACCGGTGCGCTGGACCGCGACCAGGCGGCGTGCAGAGCGCGGCCCCGCCCCTTCTCGGCCAGCCGGATCCAGTCCGTGCCGGGCAGTTCTGCGGCCAGGCGTGCGGCGATCCGCGGGGTCCGGTCCGTACTGGCGTTGTCGGCGATGGTGATCCGGAACGAGTAGGGGAACGTCTCGCCGAGGTGCGCGTGCAGGCGCCGGACGCACGGCTCCAGGTCGTTCTCCTCGTTGTACACGGGGACCACCACGTCGAGGACGGGGTCCGGGTGGTGCGCGGGCAGGGGCGCCCGGCGCGGCAACGCGGCGAGCTCTGAGGTCGGGCGGTCGACCAGGGCCGACCGCCGATCGGTTCTCATGGCTGCTTACCGGTCTCTTTCTGGCGCACGACATACGCGAGCGCCGGTTCGGGGCATGGTGAAGGCGCCCGTGTCGGTGGTGCGGTGACGAGAGGCAGGGGCGACGACGCCCCTGGCGGGAACCGCCTCTCAGGCGGCTACTCGGTACTGACCGATGCGGAGGGCTCCTGAGTCGTCTCCAGGACGGACGGCGGCGCCGTCGTACGGGTCGGGGGAGGGTGTGACGAGGGGAATTCCGTCGTGGTCCCGGTCGCGGAGGGCGTGGCCGTCGGCGCGAGGCCCGTCGGCGTGCTCGTGGTGCCGGCCGGTGTGCTGCTGCCGGGCAAGGTCGCGGGCATCGACGAAGCCGACCGGGTCGGAGTGGGGCTCGGGTCCGGGATGCCGGTTGTGGGCCCGCTGTCGTCCGTGGGCGTCGGGCTCGTCGCGGGCCGCGGCCGGGGATCCGCGGGCTGGGCCTTGGTGAGCATGCCGGGCAGCAGGGCGAGCCCGACACTGAGCCCGGCCACCGCGACGGCGGAGCCGCCCGCCTTCCACAGCATCCGCGACCGGCGGCGGGCCCGGATGCCCTGGTGCAGTCGCTGCCGCTGCGCGGGCTCGTAGGGAGTGTGCTGCTGGGTGTCGCGCATCAGCCGCGACAGGTCCCGCTCGAAGTCGTCCATCGTTTCTCCCTTCACCTCACGGGCCTGACGGCGTCGGACAGGATCTGGCGGAGCCGTGCGACTCCGCGTGAAGCATGGGACCGTGCGGTACCGACGGGGCAGCCCAGCGCCTGGGCGACCTGGGCCTCGGGCAGGTCCTCGTAGTAGCGCAGCACCACGGCCGCCCGCTGCTTCGGCGACAGCAGGGCCAGCGCGGCCTCCAGGCGCGAGCGCTCCGCCACGGTGGAGGACACGTCGCCCGGGTCGGCCCGGTCCGGCAGCTGCTCCACCGGGCGCTCGCCCCACCAGCGCCGTCGCGCCGAGCGCGCCGCCATCCGCACCAGCACCGTGCGGACGTATGCCTCCGGGGCCTGCTCCGCGACCTTCGGCCAGGCGAACCACAGCTTCACCAGGGCCTCCTGCACCAGGTCCTCGGCCCGTTGCCGGTCGCCTCCCGTGAGCAGCCGCGCGACATGGAGCAGCGCCGACCAACGGGCGGCCACGAACTCGTCGAAGCCGTCCGCCCGAACCTGCTCCATCCTCACCGTCCCGCGTCTCAGTGGCCTCTTACACCTCTGAAAAGACGCTGGACCCCACCCCACGCTGCACCTGGATCCTGTGATCCACCTCACTTCGGCCGGACCCGGGCACGGAAAAGGGCCCGTGCACAGGCACGAGCCCTTCGGATGTACGACTGAGGACGGCGCCTCTGCGCCTGGGGACGGCCATGCGGCGCGGGATCACCCGCCGCCCGGGCCTCCGCTGCCGAACGAACCGCTGCTGCCCTCGTTCCACCGCTGGCGCTCCTGCGACGCGCTCCTCCGGTCGCTCACGTTGCCGTGGGCCTTCAGCCGGTGCGGCGTCAGGCGGTCCTGGCTGCGCGGCACCTCCTCGGGCTCCCGGCGCTCACTGACCTCGCCGACCGGTCCGCCGTCGGGCAGCCGCGGCTGCTCCTCGGGACGCGGGGTGGGAAGCTCCCTGCGCTTGATGCGAACGCCGAGGGCGAAGGCCCCCAGCAGCAGGGCCACGACCACCACGCCCGCCACGATCAGCCCGATCCCGAGGGCACCACGGCCCGCGGCCATCTCCATCCATGCGGTAGTCATGGCGCGCGGGTACCCCTGGTCCTCACCATGAACCTGTCCACCTCGGACGCACCCCTCGGGCGCGCCGGGTTTGACGGGCATCGACCGGGGCTACCCGCCCGGTGTGACTTCGACGACATCCCAGCAGGAGCTGTTCCGGTTCCTGGAGGACCGCTTCGCCTGCGCGCAGGCGTGTACAGAGTGCGCACGGGCGTGCGCGCTGCGCGCGAGCCTTGTGGATCCCGACGGCACCGAGAACCAGGAACTCGTACGACGCAAGGGCATCATGTGCGCGGAGGTCTGCGACGCGACCTGCCGTGTGCTGTCCGAGCAGAACCAGGTGGACGAGGGCACCATCCGCGCCCAGGTGGAGTGGTGCCGGACCGTGTGCCTGGAGGCCGCCCACGCCTTCGACCGGCAGCCGGGGGCGGAGGACTCGGCGACGGCGTGCCGCGCGTGCGCGCGGGCGTGCACGGACTTCCTCGCCACGCTGAACTGAGCCCGCCGAACTGAGCCGACCGACACCGAGGTGGCATCGCCATTCCCAATTTCTGAAACACGTTCTACGGTGTGCGCCGACAGGACCGGCCTGGGAGCCTGGAGGCGCCGTGCACCTCGAATACACGCCCGAGCAGCAGCGGCTGCGCACCGAACTGCGCGCCTACTTCGCCGAACTGGTCCCGGACCACGCCTACGCCCGGCACGGCGACCCCGCAGCCCAGAAGCGGTTCTACCGCGAGACGATCCGACGGCTCGGCACGGACGGCTGGCTCGGGGTGGGCTGGCCCGAGGAGTACGGCGGGCGCGGCCTGACCGCCATGGAGCAGTTCATCTTCTTCGACGAGGCCGCCCAGGCCGGCGTCCCGCTGCCCCTGATGGCGCTGAACACCGTCGGCCCGACGATCATGCGGTACGGCACCGACGAGCAGAAGGCGTACTTCCTGCCGAGGATCCTCTCGGGCGAGATCGACTTCGCCATCGGCTACAGCGAGCCCGGCGCGGGCACCGACCTCGCGTCCCTGCGGACCCGTGCGGTGAAGGAGGGCGACGAGTACGTCGTCGACGGCCAGAAGATCTGGACCACCAACGGTGACACCGCCGACTGGGTCTGGCTTGCCGTCCGCACCGACCCCGACGCCCCGCCCCACAAGGGCATCACGATGCTGCTGGTCCCGACCACCGACCCCGGCTACTCGTGCACCCTGATCAACACCCTGGCCTCGCACGACACCACGGCCAGCTACTACGAGAACGTCCGCGTCCCCGTCTCCCGCCGGGTCGGTGCCGAGAACCAGGGCTGGCGGCTGATCACCAACCAGCTCAACCACGAGCGCGTGACCCTGGCCGCCCACGGCACCATGGCGATCCGCGCCCTGCACGAGGTGCAGCGCTGGTCCACGGAGACCAAGCTCGCCGACGGCCGCCGGGTCGCGGACCTGCCCTGGGTGCGCCGCCTCCTGGCTCGCACCCACGCCCGGCTGGACGCCCTCAAGCTGCTCAACTGGCAGATGGTCAACTCCGTCCAGGATGGCACCCTCACCCCGCAGGACGCCTCCGCCGTCAAGGTCTACGGCTCCGAGGCCCGGCGCGACGCCTACGCCTGGCTCATGGAGATCGTCGCGGCACCGGGAGCCCTGAAGGAGGGCTCGGCGGGCGCGGTCCTGCACGGCGAACTGGAACGCGGCTACCGCTCGGCGGTCATCTTCACCTTCGGCGGCGGCAACAACGAGATCCAGCGGGAGATCATCTCGTGGATCGGGCTGGGGATGCCGCGGGTGCGCCGCTGAACTGTTGTGACGAGGATTTTTAGTTGGCACAAAAGAGGGATAGTTGGCACCAAGATCACGATCCTTTCAGAGGTGTTGGCGCATCACCTCGATGCATGTGGCTCGGGCCGCGTTCGATCGGTCCCGGGGGTACGGGATACCGAGGTTCATGCCGCTGTCGGTAGTGATCGGTGGTTGCTGCCAGGCGAGGCTCATCTGCGCGCCGGCTTCCGCTCGCGCCGTGGCCACGAGGGTCGCGTAGGGGCCCGCGACGGTTGTGGCCTCGATCTGGAGCCATGCCTGGTGGAAGGCCATTCGCGCCAGCAGACTGCTGACCTCGTCGGTGAGCTGCTGTCGTACGGCGGACGAGGACTCGGAGCGGCGCCGTATGCGGTACGGCATCTCCAGGTACTCCTCGACCGCCGTCAGTGCCTCGGCGAAGGTCTTGGCCCGGCGTTCCCTTCGTACGGCCCGCTGGTTGAGGGTGTAGGTCAGGAAGGCGCCGAGGAGGGCGATGCACGGGACGATCAGTGCTGCTGTCTCGGCCCAGGTCCATTCGTCGCCCGTCGCCTGTCCCGCCGCGAAGACCTCCACGCACCACTCCCCGGCATGCCGTGAGGCGCATCCTCCACCAACCACCGGCCGCCGTGCTCACCGCCAGTGAGCCGCCAGTAGTGTTCGAGGAACAAGTGTGTGCGGATTATCTCGATGAGGTCCAGAAGGCCCTTGGCGCTGGTCCAGCGCCGCTCTTTAGGGTCGAGCGGGTGCCAGAGGCAGAGGGCGCCGTCGTCGGAATAGCGGTGCTTCGACGGAGCTCCCGGTTTGGCGTGCACCCGCGGGAAGTCCCGGGGATCTTGGCCGTAGGCCGCATAAGGCGGGTTCTCGTAGAAGCGCACCTTGACGCTGACCGGGGCGGGTTCACCTATGACGTCGAGTCCGGACAGTTCGTACGTCAAGGAGCCGCGGTGATACGTGTGACGGAGAGCGGAGCCGAATCGTCGGCGGGCGTCTCGTTCGAGCGGGGCCCACCAGGCAGGCTGGACCCCGTACCAGACCGGCATGGCGTCAGATTCCCCAGGCGCGGGTCGGAGTGACGAGTCCGACGGCGAGGCCCAGACCAGAGGCGGCCGTCCCGCCCGCCCCTACGGCCATGGGGAGACGAGCGGCCTCTTCCTCCGTGGGGTCCGCGTCCGGGATGAGGTCCGGGAGGACCTGATGCAGGGCGTGCTGAGCGCTGAGTGGGCGTCCATCCATCTCGTGCTCGATCGCGAGATCGATGTAGTCGCGGGCAGTGCACAGCCGCTTGTGTACCTCGCGGCGCGGCATGTTCAGAGGAATGGCGCCGGCCACGCCGGCCGGGTCCGGCGTCGGTCCCTTGTCGAGCTCGTCCGCCGCGTAGATGAAGAACATCTGGAGTGCGTCGATGAGCGGCATCGGCTGGTCGAGGCACCCTAGCGCAAGCGCCTTGATGTTCCAGGAGCACATGGGCTTGCTGTGCTTCGCGTTCCAGTGCTTGAGCAGCCGGACTGTACGAGCGAACGCGACCTTCGTGTCGGCAATCGCTTCGAGCACCATCCGGGTGTGGGTGACCGGGTCGGCGCGGTCCCACTGGTCCGCGATTTTCGTGTTCGGGATGTACAACCCGCGGCCGGAGGGATGCGGGATCGCGGTCATGATGTCCGCCGTGAAGTCTGGCTGTCCGTACGTCACCGGGTCGCCGAAGCGCACCAGGACGGCGCGGCGCCGGCCGGCGACCTCGATGGTGAGTTTCGGGAACTCGTCGTCGAGATCCTCGTGCACCACATCGCGCACTTTCTCCATCAGGGACAGGGCGCTCTTCTTGCCCGGGCCGTACGGCTTGGCGTCCGTCTTGCTGAGCACGACGCCCAGGTCGACGTCGGTCAGGGGCGTGTTGGCGTCGCCGTGTGCGACGCTCCCGTTGAAGTACGTGGTCGAGCCGGGGAACGCCCGGCGCGCGGACGCAGCCAGGAGTCGGCGGCGGCGCCTCGCCTCGTCGAGTTCCTCGGCCGTTACCTGGATCTTGCGGCGTCCTTCGTCGAGAAGTGACGCCAGGGAGTTGTTACTCGCCATCGGTACCTCCGGTATGCGGCTGGCGGAAGACGCGAGTTGCGCCTCACGCCCGTGTACTTGGCGTGCTACTTCTCGCGGCGGACGCCCTTGAACGGCCGGCCGCCTGTCTTGCCGTCCGTGAACCTGCCGTTCTCGCCCCGCTTCGTCCATGTGCGCGTCTGTGAATTCCAGACGTGGCTCCGCTGAGAGACGCTGCCACGACGGGAGTCTTTGCCGGTGTTCGTGGCCATGCCTCCACCACCCTTCGTGTCGGACCATCCGTTCGCTTGCGAGATCGGCATTGATTCCGATCTTGCAATCTGGAGGGTAAGGGGTGCGCTTCGACTTTCGCAAGCGTTTCCTGATATGCAAGGATGGGGTCGAAGGGAGGAGATCGTGAGCGAGCGGAACGCTGCAGGACGGTTTGACGCGGTCGCGTTTCACACGGCCCTGGATCGCACGCGTCAGGACCGCGGGCTTCTCTGGAAGGACGTGGCTCAGCAGGCTGGCGTGAGCGCTTCGACGTTGACGCGGTTGGCGCAGGGGCGACGACCCGATGTCGACGGGCTCGCGGCCCTCGTCACGTGGGCGAATCTGAGCGCGGATGACTTTGTCCGCCGGACCGACGAGCCGCGCAGCCCGGACACTCTGACAAAGGTGGCTACGCACCTGCGGGGCGACCGAAATCTCACGCCCGAGGCCGCAGAGGCCCTCGAAGCTCTGATCACCGTTGCCTACAAGCAGTTGGTGTCTGATCGGCCAGAGTAGGGGAGCTCCCTATGGCGTTGCGTCATGGCTTCAAGGCTGAAGCCAACCGCCTGGCAGTGCAGATGCGCAGAGAGTTGGGGCTCGGCCCCGCCTCACCGCTCGCGCCTTCGCGGCTTGCCAAGCATTTGATGATCCCTGTCCGGATGTTCAGCTCGGCCATAGCGGATGACCCTCGCATTGAGCGACTTCTCACTACCGAACGGGAAGCCGTGAGTGCTCTCACCGTGCACGCTGGTTCCCGGCGACAGATCTGGGTGAATGACTCGCACGACATGGGGCGGCAGAACAGCTCGGCCAGCCATGAGATCGCCCATGCCCTCCTGATCCATCCACCCGGTCCGGCGCTCGATGTGCGCGGCTGCAGGCACTGGGACGGGGACATCGAAGAAGAAGCGGACTGGCTGGCCGGCAGCCTATTGATCACGAATGAAGCTGCGTGGTCGATCGCCAGAAGCGCGCTCAGCCCTGAGGCAGCGATGTTCCGGTTCGGGGTCAGCAGGCGGATGCTGACGTGGCGCATGAACATGAGCGGCGCGAGCGCTCGGCGTGATCGGTCCGCGAGTTGAATTGGTGCCTGGCTGTGCCGACGAGCGCGCCAACCCGCCATGACCTGGGTTACTGGGGCGGGCATCACCGGCCATGACTCAGCCGAACTGGGTCTCGCCGACCCCACCACAGTGGGATCGTTCTCGACCAGACGATGAGGTTTCCCTGGAAACCGGGGCGGCGGGCCTTTCGGTGGCGGCCGACGGAACCGGCCCCGCATGCTCAACCCCGCTGTGATCGCAATCCGGGCAGCTACTCGAGTTCCGCGGCGCGGAGTAACCGCTCGGAGCGGGATATTTCGCAGTGTGTATACGGCAAGGTCGCATTCGAGCCGCTGCCGACCGTCTGGTGATAGCTGACGAGCCTTCGGCGGAGGGGCAGCCTGCTCCTACGGCGATGGGGACAGTGGAGCGGCCCGCGGTGCGTGGGCTCCTCAACCCGGTCCGCCCAGCATGATCTTCCACACCCGGGTGGCGACCTGCAGGTTGAGGCGGTCCTCCACGCTCGTGAGGTCATGGCCGCTGATCTCACGGATGCGCTGGAGCCGGTAGCGCAGCGTGCTGCGGTGGATCGCCAGGGATTCGGCGGTCTCGGCGTAGTTGCCACCGCAGTCGAAGTACCGGGACAGGGTCTCCACGAGCGCCGTACGGTGCCGGCCGTCGTAGTCGACGAGGGGTCCGAGCCATTCCCGAACGAACGCCTCCAGCTCCTGGTATTCGTTTCCAGGCCCCAGGATGCGGTAGAGGCCCAGATCGTCGAAGAACGTCGTGCCGTATCGCCTTCGGGACCGGCGGCGTACCTCCAGGGCGCGCAGTGCTTCCTGGTAGCGGCCGGGGATACCGTCCGGGGTGTCGCAGCGGGCGCTCACCCCGATCGTCCCGTCCGGTGTTCCGGTCTCCCGGGCGAGCGTCTCGTACAAGGCGTGGTCGTGGGGGCTGCCCTCGGCGACCAGGACCACGTGGTCGGAACGCCGAGTCACCAGCGACGGCATGCCCACGGCCGAAGCCGCCCGGCCCACGGTCCGCGCGAAAGCGTCGTCCGCGGCGCGGTTCCTCCACTGCACGACGACCACGTACTGGATGCGGTGCAGGTCGTGTCCGAACGCCTCGGACCGGGCGTAGGCGCTCGCCTCGTCCGTGCCCCCCAGGAGATCGTCGACCAGTTCGCGGCGCAGTCGCAGCTCGACCTCCGCCAGATGGCGCAGGTGCGACAGCTCCACGGCGAGTGACGTGGTGGCGTGCTCCAGCGCGAACACGGTGTACTCGTCGGCGTCGTCCTTGGGATCGACCAGGGCCAGTATTCCGAGGACCTCACCGCGGGGGCGTACCAGGGAGATCAGCCGGTCGTCGATGCGCACGGGTCCGCCTCTCCGGGCGACCCCCTGGAGCATCTCCTCATGGCGTGTGGGGTCCGGTTCCGGATAGGGGTCGGGCCGGCCGGGACCGGTCCAGGACCGCAGTCGGCCGAAGCGGTCCTCCACCAGCACGGGAAATCCGGTGAGCGCATGCAGTGCGCTGGTGATGGCTTCCTCGCCGCCGCCTGAGGCCGCGACCTCCGCGAGGGCCTCGTGCACGGCCCGCTGATATCCCAGCTCGACCACGAGAGAGACCAGCCGTCGCTGGAAGGCTGTCCGTTCCCGTCGCAGTCGGTGCAACTCCAGGGCGTCTTCCCGCTGGCGGCGGTGCGCGACGGCGACCGACAGGGCCGCGGCGGTGAGGCGTACGAGCGTGGCGAGCAGGAAGTGCTGGGCCTCGGTAGGCCGCGAGCGAGACGTCACCACAAGGTAGCCATGCAGTCCACCGGGTCCCTGCAGGGCCAAGGCCCTGCCCCTGCCCCTGGACCGGCCGGGAACGGTTACAGGGACGTCCCGCCCTGTCAGCTCTCGCACCGCCCGGTCCACGGCTGAGGCATGACCCGGCCCGACCTGCGGGCTGGGGACCATATGGCCGTGCACCCTGAGGTATCCGGCCTCGGCTCTGTACGGGCCGACAGCCGACACGTGGTTCATGGCCAGGCGCAGGATCTCGCTTTCGTCTCGAGTGTCGAACAGGGCGCGAGAGACTGCCGGCCACTTGTGGGATGCCAGGGTGGAAAGGGGCGGGCGAGACCCGCGCCGCGAGATCGTGGGGTGCTGTCCCAGACGGCCCGGCGGAAGGCCGCCTTCCCGGTCGGGACGGCGTCGGTACACGCTCCGGCCCCTGAAACCGGCCATGGGATTACTCCCTTCCCTGAGCCCCCCAGAGAGGTGACAGTGCCTCTTCCTCTACGCGTTCCCCGACCAACGTACCCGAGATGTCCGGAGTGTCCCGCTCGTGCTCGCGGGGGGACGGGCTCCGTTGTTCTTTGACCTGCCGGGTGCAGGCGCTGAGCTGCTCGGTTCGCGAGTCTGGGGGCGTGCCGGGGCCGCCGTGCACATGGGCAGGAAGGACTGGGCGATGAGCGAGCAGCCTCGTAGGCCCGTCGCCACGTACGAGACGTACCAGGAAGCCGAACGCGCCGTCGACCACCTCTCGGACCAGGGGTTTCCCGTGCAGCGGGTGGCCATCATCGGACAGGACGTCAGGCTCGTCGAGCAGGTCGTCGGCCGTATGGACTACGGCAGGGCCGCCCTGCACGGAGCGGCGAGCGGGGCCCTTCCCGGAGCGCTGATCGGCTGGCTCTTCGGCCTGGTCGACTGGGTGGACCCGCTCGTATCCGCCCTGCTCGTCGCCCTCTACGGCCTGATTTTCGGAGCGATCGTGGGCGCGCTGTTCGGCCTGCTGCTGTACACCCTGCAGGGCGGCCGACGGGACTTCGCCTCCGTCCGCTCGATGCAGCCCAGCCGGTACGACGTCGTCGTGGACGAAGCGGTCGCCGACGAGGCGGTACGGCTGCTCGGCGCGTTGCGGACCGCCGGTGCCGGTGGACGTCCCGCCCCTACCTGAACGATCAGATCCGCAGTGCCGGCGCTTGCCGCCGCACGGGAGGAGTTCCTCATGGCCAAGGCAGTGGGCATCGACCTGGGCACCACGAACTCGGTGATCGCCGTGTGGGAGGGCGGCGAAGCTTCCGTCGTGCCCAACACCGAGGGCAACCGTACGACACCCTCCGTGGTGGCCTTCACCGACACCGGGGAACGGCTGGTGGGCCAGCTGGCCCGGCGCCAGGCGATTCTCAATCCCAAAGGCACCATCTACTCGGCCAAGCGGTTCATCGGCCGGCACTTCGACGAGATCCCGGACGAGGCCAGGGCGGTGGCGTACGACGTCGTCGAGGGCCCGGGCGGCGTCGCCCGCTTCAAGGTGCGCGACAAGCTCCATGCGCCTGAGGAGATCAGCGCGCAGGTCCTGCGCAAGCTCGCCGACGACGCGTCCAAGCAGCTCGGGGAACGGGTCACGGAGGCGGTCATCACCGTGCCCGCCTACTTCAACGACGCCCAGCGCACCGCCACCAAGGACGCCGGGCGGATCGCGGGACTGGAGGTGCTGCGGATCATCAACGAGCCGACCGCGGCCGCCCTCGCGTACGGCATGGACAAGAAGCAGCACGAGACGGTGCTGGTCTTCGACCTCGGCGGCGGCACGTTCGATGTGAGCATCCTCGACGTGGGCGACGGCGTGGTGGAGGTGCGTTCCACGGCGGGCGACAGCCACCTGGGCGGTGACGACTTCGACCGGCGCCTGGTGGATTACCTCGCGGACGACTTCCAGAAGGAGAACGGCATCGATCTGCGCAAGGATCCGCAGGCCCTGCAACGCCTGTTCGAAGCGGCGGAGAAGGCCAAGACCGAGCTGAGCTCGGTGACGCAGACACAGGTCAGCCTGCCGTTCATCACGGCCGATGCCTCGGGGCCCAAGCACCTCACCGACTCGGTCATGCGGTCCACGTTCGAGCAGATCACCAGCGACCTGGTAGAGCGGTGCCTGGGGCCGGTCCAACAGGCCATGGCCGACGCCAAGGTGGGCGAGAGTGACATCGACGAGGTCATCCTCGTCGGGGGTTCCACCCGTATCCCCGCCGTCCAGGCCCTCGTGCGCCGGCTGACCGGCGGCAAGGAACCCAACATGAGCGTCAACCCCGACGAGGTCGTGGCCCTGGGTGCCGCGATCCAGGCGGGGGTGCTCAAGGGCGAGGTCAAGGACGTCCTGCTGCTCGATGTCACGCCCCTGTCGCTGGGTGTCGAGACACGCGGCGGCGTGATGACGAAGATCATCGAGCGGAACACCACCATCCCCGTGCGCCGCACCGAGACCTTCTCCACCGCCGAGGACAACCAGCCCGCCGTCGACATCGTCGTCCTGCAGGGCGAGCGCGAACGGGCCGCCGACAACCGGGTGCTCGGCCGCTTCCAGCTCACCGACATACGCCCGGCGCCGCGCGGCGAAGCGCAGATCGAGGTCACCTTCGACATCGACGCCAACGGCATTCTCAACGTCAAGGCCCGAGACCGGGACACCGGCAAGGAACAGGGCATCACCATCACCGAGAGCTCCAACCTCGACCGTGGCGAAGTCGAACGCATGGTCCAGGAGGCCGAGCGCAACCAGGGCCAGGACAAGGCCCTGCGCGAGGCCGTCGACGCCCGCAACGAGCTCGACGCCGTCGCCTATCAGGTCGACAAGCGCCTCGCCGAGCTGGGCGACGCCGCACCCTCGCACGAGAAGGCACGCGCCGAGATGCTGGTGTCGGATGCCCGGGCGGCGGTCAAGGAGGAGGCAGGTGTGGAGCGGGTGCGGCCCCTGACCTCGGAACTCCAGCAGGTGCTTACGGGGCTGGCGGCGCATCAGGGCGGCGCCACCACGGCCGGCCCCGACCAGGGCGCCACCGGGGACGGTGCGACCGGCGGCGGTCCGAGCGGCGGTGGGGATGCCGACGACGTCATCGACGCCGAGTTCGACAAGGACTGAGGAACCGCCATGCCGATCCACCCCAGGGAATCCGACCCGGCCGTGCCGGACCCGGCCGACCCGGCTCCGGAGGGCGCCGTACGCCCTCCCCGAGGGGATCTTCCGCGCTCGGGCCCGCCGACCGGGCCGGGGCCTGACACGGACGAGGAACCCGGCCCCGACGCGGCGGGCGGCCCCGCACCGTCCGAGGACGAGCCCACGGCCGAGCTCAAGGAACTCGAGGACCGCTGGCGGCGCGCGCTCGCCGACCTCGACAACCTCCGCAAGCGCCACGCCAGGGAACTGGAGCGGGAGCGGACGTCCGAGCGGTCCCGTACGGCCGCAGCCTTCCTGCCCGTCCTGGACAACCTCGAACTCGCCCTGACGCATGCCGGATCCGACCCCGGCGCGATCGTGGAGGGCGTCAGGGCGGTCCGAGACCAGGCGGTGAACGTCCTCGAACTGCTCGGCTACCCGAGGCACGCGGAAACCGGCGTCGCCTTCGACCCGGCCCGGCACGAGGTGGTCGGCGTCGTCCAGGACCCCGACGCCCCACCGGGCACGGTCGTCGAGGTGCTCCGCCCGGGCTACGGGGACGGTGAACGCCAGCTCAGGCCCGCCGCCGTGACTGTCGCGAAGCGGGAGTGACCAGTCATGGCACGGGACTTCTACGAAGCGCTGGGCGTGTCACGGACCGCGAGCCAGGACGAGATCCAGCAGGCATACCGCAAACTCGCCCGCAAGTACCACCCCGACGTCAACAAGGACCCGGGCGCGGAGGAACGCTTCAAGGACCTCAATGAGGCGTACAGCGTCCTGTCGGACCCCAAGACACGGGCCCGTTACGACCGCTTCGGCGAGGACTTCCGGAAGGTCCCCGAGGACTGGGAGGAGCGGGTCGGTGCCGGCGCGGGGCCCGGCGGCGGCTTCCGTGCTCGGAGGACCGCGGGCGCGGGCGGCCCCCATGTCCGGTACACCGGCTTCGGCGACGACTTCGCAGCGGAGGGCGTCGACATCGAGGACCTGCTCGGCTCGCTCTTCGGAGCCGGCGGCGCCCCCGGCGGTGTACCGGGAGCCGACCAGGAGGCCGAGCTGCCGCTCACCATCGAGGAGGCCTACAGGGGCGGCCGCCGCACCGTCACGCTCGCCGGCCCCACCGGGCAGCCGCGGCGGTACGAGGTCGACGTACCGCCCGGCGTCACCGACGGGCAGCGCATCCGTCTGGCGGGCGAGGGCGGCCGGGGCAGTGGTGACGCCGCCGCGGGCGACCTGTACCTGCGGGTGCGTATCCAGCCCCACCCCCGGTTCCGGCTGGACGGCCGTGACGTCCACGTACAGGTCCCCGTCACCCCCTGGGAGGCGGCCCTGGGTGCGACTGTGCCGGTGCCCACCCCCGGCGGCGGCACGGCCAAGGTCACGGTGCCCGCGGGCTCCTCCAGCGGCCGGCGACTGCGGCTGCGCGGCGAGGGCATGCCGAACCCGCGCGGCGCGAACGGCGACCTGTACGCCGAACTCCGTGTCATGGTGCCGCCCGCCCTCGGCGACCGGGAGCGCGAGCTGTTCGAGGAGCTCGCCGCCACCTCTGCGTACGACCCCAGGAGGACGTGATGAGCGACCGACCCTCATGGGCGGCGACCGGCGGTCGGACCGCCCGGGCCGACGCGGGCGGGCGTCCCGTACGGACGAGCGCCGGCTCCACGGCGGTGCGGTACGCGCTCGTCCCCGTGCCCAGGCTTTCCCTGGACGCCGTGGCCCGCCGCTCGGGCCTCCACCCCGACCTGGTCCGCCGGTTCGTCGCCCTCGGACTGGTCGATGCCGAGCGCGACGCCTCGGGGCGCCTGGTGTTCGACGCGGCGGCCCCGGCGGTCCTCGCCCGCGTCCAGCGGCTGCGCTCCGGACTCTGCCTCAACTATGCATCCATCGGTCTGGTGCTCGACCTGCTCGACCGCATCAGCCTGCTCGAAGCCGCACTGCGCGACCGCGGCAGGAGGAGTGACTCACCCCCATGGACATGAACCGTCTCACCCAGAAGTCACAGGAAGCCCTCCAGGAGGCGCAGACTGCCGCCGTCCGCATGGGCCAGACCGAGGTCGACGGTGAGCATCTGCTGCTCGCGCTCCTCGACCAGGAGGACGGCCTGATCCCGCGGCTGCTGCAACAGGCGGGCAGGGAGCCCGAAGAGCTCCGTGCGGCTGTGCGTGAGGAGCTTTCCCGCCGGCCCAAGGTGACCGGCCCGGGTGCGGCGCCGGGCCAGGTGTTCGTCACCCAGCGCCTGTCCCGGCTGCTGGACGCGGCAGAGCGGGAGGCCAAACGCCTCAAGGACGAGTACGTGTCCGTGGAGCACCTCTTGCTGGCCCTGGCCGAGGAGGGCTCGTCCACCGCCGCCGGACGGCTGCTCAAGGAGCACGGCATCACCCGGGACTCGTTCCTGAGCGTGCTGACCCAGGTCCGTGGCAACCAGCGCGTGACCTCGGCCAATCCCGAAGTGGCCTACGAGGCGCTGGAGAAGTACGGCCGCGACCTGGTCGCCGAGGCCAGGGAGGGCAAACTCGACCCGGTCATCGGGCGGGACGCCGAGATCCGCCGCGTCACCCAGATCCTCAGCCGCAAGTCCAAGAACAACCCGGTCCTCATCGGCGACCCCGGCGTCGGCAAGACCGCCATCGTCGAGGGCCTCGCCCAGCGCATCGTCCGCGGCGATGTGCCCGAAGGACTGCGCGACAAGACCGTGTTCGCACTCGACATGGGCTCCCTGGTGGCCGGGGCGAAGTACCGGGGTGAGTTCGAGGAACGCCTCAAGGCCGTGCTGTCCGAGGTGAAGGCCGCCCAGGGGCACATCCTGCTCTTCGTCGACGAACTCCACACCGTCGTGGGTGCGGGCGCCGCCGAAGGAGCCATGGACGCGGGCAACATGCTCAAGCCGATGCTCGCCCGCGGCGAACTCCACATGATCGGTGCCACCACCCTCGACGAGTACCGCAAGCACATCGAAAAGGACGCCGCCCTCGAACGCCGCTTCCAGCAGGTCCTGGTCGAGGAGCCGAGCGTGGAGGACACCATCTCCATCCTGCGCGGACTGCGCGAACGCCTGGAAATCTTCCACGGCGTGAAGATCCAGGACACCGCGCTGGTATCCGCGGCCACCCTCAGCCACCGCTACATCACCGATCGGTTCCTGCCCGACAAGGCCATCGACCTCGTCGACGAAGCGTGCGCCCGGCTGCGTACCGAGATCGACTCGATGCCCGCCGAACTCGACGAGATCACCCGCCGCGTCACCCGCCTGGAGATCGAGGAGGCCGCCCTCTCCAAGGAGACCGACCCCGCGAGCAAATCCCGCCTGGAGGAGCTGCGCAAGGAACTGGCCGACCTGCGCGGCGAGGCCGACGCCAAACACGCCCAGTGGGAGGCCGAACGGCAGGCGATCCGCCGCGTGCAGGAGCTGCGCCAGGAACTGGAGCAGGTCCGCCACGAGGCGGAGGAGGCCGAACGCGCCTACGACCTCAACCGCGCCGCCGAACTCCGCTACGGCCGCCTCCAGGATCTGGAGCGCCGACTCGCCGCAGAGGAGGAGCAACTGGCCGCGAAGCAAGGGGAGAACCGGCTGCTGCGTGAGGTCGTCACGGAGGAGGAGATCGCTGAGATCGTCGCCGCCTGGACCGGCGTTCCCGTCGCCCGCCTCCAGGAGGGCGAACGTGAGAAGCTGCTGCGCCTCGACGAGATCCTGCGCGAGCGCGTCATCGGCCAGGACGAGGCCGTTCAGCTCGTCGCCGACGCCATCATCCGCGCCCGTTCCGGCATCCGCGACCCGCGCCGCCCCATCGGCTCGTTCATCTTCCTCGGCCCCACCGGCGTCGGGAAGACCGAGCTGGCCAAGACCCTGGCCCGAGCCCTGTTCGATTCCGAGGAGAACATGGTCCGCCTCGACATGAGCGAGTACCAGGAGCGGCACACCGTCAGCCGGCTGATGGGGGCCCCGCCCGGGTACGTCGGCTACGAGGAAGGCGGACAGCTCACCGAGGCCGTACGCCGCAAGCCGTACTCGGTCGTCCTGTTCGACGAGATCGAGAAGGCGCACACCGATGTCTTCAACACCCTGCTGCAGATCCTCGACGACGGCCGCATCACCGACGCCCAGGGCCGCACCGTCGACTTCCGCAACACCGTGATCATCATGACGTCCAACATCGGCTCCGAGCACCTCCTCGACGGCGCCACCGCCGAGGGTGAGATCAAGCCGGACGCCCGCGCCCTGGTGATGGGTGAGCTGCGCGGGCACTTCCGTCCGGAGTTCCTCAACCGCGTCGACGACATCGTGCTGTTCAAGCCGCTCGGTGAGCGGCAGATCGAGCGGATCGTGGAGCTGCAGTTCGACGAGCTGCGGCAGCGGGTCGCCGAACGCCGCATCACCGTCGAACTCACCGACACGGCAAGGGAGTTGATCGCTCACCAGGGTTACGACCCGGTGTACGGGGCCCGGCCGTTGCGGCGCTACATCTCCCACGAGGTCGAGACGCTGGTCGGGCGCGCCCTGCTGCGCGGCGACGTGCAGGACGGCGCGAAGGTCCGCGTCGACGCCGAGCACGGCGAGCTGGTGGTCACTTACGACCAGCCCGAGGACGAGAAGGGAACGAGGGCGGCATGAGCACCGTACAGGCCACCAACATCACCTGCCCGCACTGCGGGCGCACCAACCGGGTACCCGTGGCCGCCGAGGGCCGCCCCACGTGCGGCAACTGCAAGCAGCCGCTGCCGTGGATGGCCGACGCGGGCGACGACGACTTCACCGAGGTCGTCGAGCAGGCCACCGTGCCCGTCGTCGTCGACCTGTGGGCCACCTGGTGCGGCCCCTGCCGCATGGTGAGCCCCGCGCTGGAGAAGGTCGCCGCCGATCTTGCGGGAAAGATCAAGCTGGTCAGGGTCGACATCGACAAGAACCCGCGGCTGGCGCAGCGGTTCGAGGTCCAGGCGGTACCGACCCTGTTGGTCCTCGACAGAGGACAGACCATCGCACGGCAGGCGGGTGCCGCACCTGCCCCCGCCCTGCAGCGGTGGGTGGAGCAGTCGATCGCGGGACGCGAACCGGCCGGGAAAGGGTGATCAGCCGTGACCGTACGAACCGATCCTCACCTCGCCCTCGTCCGGCCGGTCCAGCCACTGACCCTCGAGGGGTGTCAGGAGTGTCTGCTGCTCGGCTCCCCGTGGGTTCACCTCAGGCTCTGCCTGACCTGCGGCCACGTCGGCTGCTGCGATTCCTCGCCGAACCGGCACGCGCGCCGTCACGCCGCCGCCGACGGCCATCCGATCGTGGCGTCGCTGGAGCCCGGCGAGGACTGGCGGTGGTGCTTCGCCCACGAGGCGTTCGTGTGATGGCCGGCGACGAGACGCGGCCGGGCGCAGCGCCTGTGCCGGCCGAGGCGGAGGAGAGCGTCCCCTTCGAGACCGCTGACATCTACGGCGCCTATCCCCGTCTGCCGGATGACCAGATGGCCCGTTTGGCGCAGCACGGTCGGCGGCGCGCTGTTGACGCCGGTGATGTGCTGATCCGGGAGGGGGAGCCGTGCGAGACGTTCTACGTCGTCCTCAGTGGTTCGGTCGCCATCGTCGAGGGTTACGGCACGACCGGTGAACGCCTGCTGCGTGTGCACGGCCCCGGCCGCTTCATCGGGGAACTCGGTCTCCTGAACGGGCAGGTGGCCTTCTACACCGCCGTGATCAGGGACCCCGGTGAGGTCCTCGCCCTGTCTATGGATCAGCTGCGTGACCTGGTGGCCCGGGACTCCGTCCTTGGCGATGTGGTTCTGCGCGCCTGCCTGGGCCGCCGTGCTCTGCTCGTCGGACAGGGCGCCGGTTTCCGCATCATCGGCTCGCGCTATTCGCCTGACACCCGGCGGCTGCGCGAGTTCGCCGCCCGCAACCGGCTGCCGCACCGCTGGATCGATCTGGAGACCGACGAGGAGGCCGAGGAACTGCTGCGCCGCTTCGGCGTCGGCCCGGCGGAGACACCGCTCGTCATCTGGCGGGACACCACTCTGCTGCGCAACCCCAGTAACGCGGAACTGGCCCGGCTCATGGGCCTGCCCTCGCTGCCTGCCGGAAACCATCACGGCGATCTCCTGATCATCGGCTCCGGACCCGCTGGTCTCGCCGCCGCGGTGAACGCCGCCTCGGAGGGCCTGGACACGACCGTGGTCGAGGCCATGGCCAGCGGCGGCCGGGCCGCCACGTCGTCCCGCATCGAGAATCTGCTCGGCTTCCCCTCCGGCATCTCCGGCGCCGAACTCACCGAACGCGCCGTGCTCCAGGCCGACAAGTTCGGCGCCAGGATCAGCGTCCCGGTGGAGGCGGCTCGGCTCGAACCGCGGGACGGGCACTACGCCGTCGGGTTCGCTGACGGCAGCGAGATCACCGCCCGTACCGTCGTCCTGGCCACCGGCGCCCGCTACCGCCGCCTCCAGGTGCCCGGCATCGAACGCCTGGAGGGAACGAGCGTCCACTACTCGGCGACCGTGTACGAGGCCCAGCAGTGCAGCACCGACCCGGTGGCCGTCGTCGGCGGAGGCAACTCCGCGGGCCAGGCCGTGCTCTTCCTGGCCGGGTACGCACCGCAGGTGAATCTGCTCGTCCGTGGGCCGAGTCTCGAGGCGCACATGTCCCGCTACCTGATCGATCAGGTCGAGCGCCACCCGCGGGTGCGCGTGCTGCTGCACACCGAGATGACCGAGGCACTGGGCGACGAGGTGCTGGAGGCGGTCACCGTGGTCGACCACCGTACGGGCGAGAACCACCACCTGGCGGTGCGGGCCCTGTTCGTCTTCACCGGCGCTGAGCCCCACACCGAGTGGCTGTCCGGCGCGCTCGCCCTCGACGCGCGCGGTTTCGTGCTCACCGGGGCCGAGGCGCAGGCGGGCTCCGTCCCCGAACTGTGGCAGAGCCAGGGCCGCGACTGCCTGACGTTGGAGACCAGCCTGCCTGGCGTCTTCGCCGCCGGCGACGTCCGCAGCGGCTCGGTGAAACGCGTGGCCTCCGCGGTCGGCGAAGGCGCGATGAGCATCCACTTCGTGCACCGCTACCTGGGCCACACGGCCGCGCCTGGCGGCACCGACAGCTCCCCGCACACCCGTCGGAAGGAGTCCGCTTGGCTCGCATGACACCCAGCGGGCGACGAGATCACGAGAAGGAGAAGGAGGCGATGGGAATGACCACGCCCGTCAGGCGCCACCGCGGTGGCGCAGTGCAGGAAAGGCCCGTTGGCTGGGCACGCAATCCGCTGACGGAGTTCGACCAACTGCTCAGCGAGATGAGCGGACTGATCGAATCCACGGTGGGAGGCGCGGCGCCCGCAGTCGCGTGGACGCCTCTGGCGGATGTCACGGAATCCGACGACGCCTTCCGCATTGAGATCGAACTCCCCGGTGTCAAGAGCAAGGACATCGACGTCGAAGCGAACGGCCAGGAGCTCGTGGTCACCGGAGAGATCAAGGAGAAGGAACGCAAAGGTGTCCTGCGACGGAGCACTCGCCGCACCGGAGCCTTCGAGTACCGGCTGCGGCTGCCCGGAGAGGTCGACACCGAAAAGATCAATGCGCAGATGTCGGACGGGGTGCTCACCATCACCGTCCCCAAGGCCGAGGTCGCAAAGCCCCGGCACGTCGAGATCAGCGAGACGAGTGAAAGCACCGGGAGCAGCGGCTGAGACGCGAACGCCGCGGTTCCGGACACCCGTCCGGCACCGCGGCCGGGCCGGCGAGGCCAGACACCGGGGTGACTCATGAATGACGTCCCGTATCACAACCCCTCACGGCGGCGGAGGCTCGGCATGTGGCTCGCCACCGGCTTCCTTTCGGCGCCGCAGACGCCAGGCACGCAGCAGCCGAAGGGGGAGCAGACCCAGCGGCGCTCGACGGCCCAGGTCCGCCTGGTCCTCGCGGTCGAATGCCCGTGCGTAACGCTCGGCGTCCTGGGCCGTCGGATATCGCTTGCTTCCCTCCGCTCCGCACCCACGCGCGCAGTGCCAGAGCATCGTGTCGCCCTCATGGCGAAAGCGAAAACGGTGTCCCAGAAGGTGGCAGCGCAGCACAGAACACCACCCTAGGCGGACCGGTCCATTCTGGCCTGTTCTGTCCCTCTCCAGGCAACAGTCCAGGGCCCTGAACGAGGAGGCATGGCATGACCACCACCGCCGAACTTGGTGTCGTCACGACCAAGGTCCCGGCCCGGCTCGACCGCCTGCCGTGGTCCCGATTCCACTGGCGGATCGTCATCGGTCTGGGAACCGTCTGGATTCTGGACGGACTCGAGGTGACGATCGTCGGGGCGGTTGCCGCCCGTATGACCGAGCCGGGCAGCGGCATCAACCTGACCAGCGCCGACATAGGCACTGCCGCCGCCATCTACGTGGCAGGCGCATGCGCGGGCGCTCTCCTGTTCGGGAGGCTAACCGACCGCTACGGGCGCAAGAAGCTGTTCATGCTCACGCTCGGCATCTATATCCTCGCCACCGTCGCGACCGCGTTCGCCCACGACGCCTGGTACCTCTACCTCGCCCGCTTCATCACCGGTATGGGCATCGGCGGAGAGTACGCCGCGATCAACTCGGCCATCGACGAGCTGATTCCGGCCCGCAACCGCGGGCAGGTGGATCTGGCCATCAACGGCAGCTACTGGGTCGGCGCGGCGCTCGGCAGCCTGGTCGCCGTGCTGCTTCTCAACGAGAGTCTGCTGGCAGCCGACCTCGGCTGGCGGCTGGCCTTCGGCCTGGGCGGCATCCTGGGCCTGGGCATCATGCTGGTACGCCGCCATGTGCCGGAGAGTCCGCGCTGGCTGTTCATCCACGGGCATCAAGCCGAGGCTGAACGCATCGTCGACCGGATCGAGGCCGAGGTGCGCCAAGAGACCGGCAGCGAGCTGCCGGAACCGGGCGAGGCGGTCACCGTACGGCAGCGCGACGTCATTCCGTTCAGGGAAATCGCCGGCGCGGCTCTGCGGCGGTACCCCCGTCGCGCCGTTCTCGGTCTGGCGCTCTTCGTCGGACAGGCGTTCCTGTACAACGCGATCGTCTTCGACCTGGGCACGATCCTGAACGGCTTCTTCGACATCGGCTCCGGCTCGATCCCCTACTTCCTGGCCCTCTTCGCCATCGCCAACTTCCTCGGGCCGCTCCTTCTCGGCCGGCTGTTCGACACCGTCGGCAGAAAGCCGATGATCGCGGGCACCTACTTCGGCTCGGCGGTCGTGGCAGCCGTCCTCGCCGTCCTGCTGGTCAACGGCTCCCTGACGACGTGGTCGTTCTTCCTGCTGGTCTCGCTGACCTTCTTCGTGGCGTCCGCGGGAGCGAGCTCGGCCTACCTGACAGTGAGCGAGGTCTTCCCCATGGAGACCCGAGCCCTGTCCATCTCGCTGTTCTTCGCGATCGGCACGGCCGTGGGCGGGATAACCGGCCCGCTGCTGTTCGGCCACTTGATCCACAGTGGTGATGCGGACCTGGTGGCCATCGGCTTCCTCGTCGGAGCGGCAGCCATGGCGCTGGGCGGGCTGGCCGAGGTCTTCTTCGGTGTCCGGGCCGAACAACAGTCCCTGGAGAACATCGCCCGGCCGCTCACCGCTGAGGAAGCCGAGGCATCCTGGCGCAACGAGCCCGCGCCACAGGATGCACGAGACCGCCGCCGGCCCGAGCACGTCCGTCAGGCCGCGGACGAGCGGGAACAGCGGATCGCCGACCGCACCGCCCGCCGCCGGGAGCGGGAGCACGCCGGAGCCCGCCGCTACCGCCCGGGCACCGGACCGGGCAGCAGGATGTACTCGCCGGGGATGGCCGGCACCGCGGGCACGGCAAGCCGTACGTCCGCCATGGCCGAACAACGCCTCGACGACGAGATCGAACAGATCACCCACGCGCTCCGAGAAACCGGCCCGACGAGCCGCGACCAACTCGAACAGGCCGTGGGCGGCCGTTCCTGGGGCCCCGGACGCTTCCACCGTGCCCTGCGTGAGTCTGAGCGGGAGTCCAGGGCCAAGAGCCTTGCCAACGGCAGCTACGCGCCGACGGACGGACCCCGCCGGCCCGACAGCGCACCGGGCGACCCCCATGACCAGCGGTGACCGGCGCAGAAGGAGGCAGCGATGAAATACGACGGATTCCTCGCCCATGTACGCGAGCGAGGCGAATACAAGGACCAGGCCGAAGCCGCGGACGTCACCAAGGCCGTGCTGGAGGTGCTGGCCCAACGGATCAGCCCGGGAGAGGTCAAGGACCTCGCATCCCAGCTGCCCGGCCCGCTGGAACAGGTTCTGGACCGTGCCACGCCGCAGCAGGCGCAGAGCTTCGGGATCGAAGAGTTCTACCGCCGGGTCGCCGAGCGCACCGATGCCCGGCCGCGTACGGCGCAGTGGGACGCCAGCGCGGTCCTGACCACCGTTGCCGACGCTGTGACTGGCGGAGAACTGAATCAGATCATCAGCCAACTCCCCTCCAGTTACGCGGTCCTGTTCGGAAAGGCCGACCTCGCGGACTGAGCCCTTGAGGCGCCCACAACGAAAGGCCCACGCAAATGGTTGACACAGGTTTCTCCTCGTTCGACACCATGGTGGACAAGGCCAATCGGCTCCTCAAAGACGTCGAGGAGGCTTTCGGGTGGCCCAAAGAACGGCGTAAGCAGTCGTACGCGGCACTGCGGGCCGTGCTGCACCCGCTGCGGGATCGTCTCCCGGTCGAGACGGCCGTACAGTTCGGCGCCCAACTGCCGACCCTCGTCAGAGGCGTCTACTACGACGGCTGGAGGCCTGCCGACACGCCCGTAAAGATGAGCAACGAGGAGTTCTTCGCACGGGTCCGGAGCGAATTCCCCTACGCCGTCGAAGGTGGCGACGAGAAGCTGGTGCGCACCGTATTGAAAACTCTGGAGCGCCATGTGAGCGCCGGCGAATGGGAGCACCTCAAATCCCGGGTGCCGAACTCGTTTGCCGCGCTCCTGCCGTGACCACCGACTCAGCGTCTGCGCCCGCGGAGTCCGGCGCCACGGCTGCGCCTTGGGCTCTTGCGGTCAGGGATCAGGGGGCTGCCACTCGAACATCAAGATCGTGGCGTCGTCACTGAGTTCGTTGTGCTGATGCGCGAGGATGGCATGGATGAGCAGGCGCAGCACTTCCGGGGCGCTCTGCCCTGCTGCGGTCGACCGGATGATGTAGTCGGTGAAGCGCTCCAGGCCGAACTCCTCGCCGGCCTCGTCGCGTGACTCCACGACGCCGTCTGAGTAGAGCAGTATTCGGTCACCGGGTTCCAGGCTGACGTCGTGCACCTGACGGGCGGTCCCGGCGAGATTGGCGGGCAGACCCAAAGGAGGCTCCGGTGGCCGCTCCAAGGCCTTGTGGAGCAGGCGGTGTCGACGGATGAGCAACGGAGGCGGGTGGCCGCAGTTGCACCACCGCAGCACACCGGTGGGCATGTGCAACTGGGCGAAGACACCCGTGCAGAACTGCTCCGGAAGCCACTTCGCCAACGCCTCGTCCATGGTGCCCACGAGTTCGTTCAGATCTGCCCCGCTGCGTCGGGCGTTACGGCAGCCTGCCATGGCTACAGAGGTGGCAAGTCCGGACGCCAGATCGTGCCCCATGCCGTCAAGGATTGCGGCGTGCAGAACGTCCTCGGTGAACGCATGGTCGAAAGCATCGCCGCCCAGTTCGTACGCGGGCTCCAGAACCGCCGTCGACACGACCCGCCCGGTGCCGATCGACCTGGGAGGGAGAAATGCCCTCACCATCTCCGTGGGCAGGTGCATCGGCCTGGTACGCATGCGCTGCGCGATGGTGTCGCTGTAGGTACGCTTGGACGTGATGATCAGTGCGAGGAGCAGCGCCGTCGTTCGGCAGCGCCGTAGCTTGAGCCCGTCCAGGGTGCTCACGTTCAGCTCCACGACGCCCAGCCGCTCCGCCCCGTCGGCCAGGGGCAACCACACCTTCAGCCCTCCGGAGGGGTCTTCTTCCATTCGGAGAGAGTCGGTGCGGTAGGCCCATCCGGCCAGCGAAGTGTCGAGCTCCAGTTCCGGCTCGCCTTCGACGAACGGCACCAGCAGTCTCTGCTGGATGTCGACCAGATAGACAACGGCCCTGCCCAAGCCCATGGCCTCGGTGTACCGGTTCAGGACCGCGGGCAGTTCCGCAGGTGATGCCAACTGGGCAGCCCTGACCAGTTCATCCAGCAGCCGCTCCCCGGACCCGACGGACACGTTCCTGTCCATGCCTTCGATGATCCCTTCGAGGACGAGCTGTCACAATCTGAGCTCTCCGACACCCGAGCCGGGGGCTGATCAGGTCGCTGCGCAGCCGAGGGAGCAGAACGCGCTGACGCTGCTCGGCCGTGGCCTGCACCGCCTGTTCCGGTCGCCACTCACAGCAGGAGGTCGAAGACGGCTCGAGCCTCGTCCCAGTGCTGGGTCTGGGGGTTTTTCAGGTCGGGGTGGAGAATCTTGAAGCTCTGGGCAAGGGCCAGGCTGAGTCCGCCGATGATGTCCGGATAGGCCGCCTCGGTCTCCTCATCGGGCGTGCGGTCCAGAGCGGGATGGGTGGCGAGCTGTTCCAGGATCGGCTTGAGTTCTATTTCCTGGTCGATCTTCCGGAAGTGGTGAATGCTCTCCTGCAGGCCCTTCGTGATCGGCAGGTCACTGGTCCGGATGATGTCGCGCCCGTTGGCTTTGGCCGTGGCCTGGGCGACGGTGAGCAGATCGTAGAGCTTGGCGTCGACGAAGTCGCTGTGGCGCTTGAGATCGTTCTTGTCGACGTCCAGCCCTGCGGCCGCACGGAAGAACCTCTCGAATCTGGCGATGGACATCACGGTCATGACGGCAACCTCCGGCTGCGGGCGCCGGGTCGCTTCCGGCGCCTGGGCTTCCCAGCCAGCCTGGCCGACGGGGGCGCGCGAACGCATGCTCATGTCGGGCCCAATTAGCCTCCCTGTATTGCCCTGCCAGGCCCAGGCGTCCGACAGCCCGGGGTTGTCGGACGGGCGTGCGGACCCAGCGCAGGGCCGGAGCGCGCTCCGGAGAGGCCGGTGAGCAGCAAGCCGGGGCCGGTTGACTCATCCCGCCCACCAGCCGCCCCGACCGGGCAGGACGTAGCGCTGTGCCTCGCAGGCGTTCGGGATTACCCGCGTGGCAGGGCTCTGCCGGCCTCCGGTTCCTGGGCCGGGCACGGAGAAGCGGGGTGGTCGATGGCGCGGCGTGCAGTGCGTGCCGGAGCGGGTGTTCGCGGTGGCACAAGCGATGCCGGCCCGGTGGTGGGAGCAGGCCCTGCGGCGTCGACGTTACCTCGGCGGAGTCTGTGGGCACTCGGGACCGCGGGACAGCCGACTAGGAGGGTCCGCTCATGCGGGTGTCGTCTCAGGGCGTTACGGTCGTGGCTCTCCTGGCGGATCCGGACGCGCCGACGGAGATCGCGCAGCGCATGGCCCGGACACTTCCTGCTCGGCTCGCCGACAAGTCGGGCCAAGGGCGTCGGTTCGACGTCGAGGTTGTCAGTGAGCCCTTCACCTCCGGGACGGAGGACCCACCCACTTTGATGCGCCGGATCATGGACCGTGGGAGTGCGGAGAACTGGGACATCGTCGTGGCCCTCACCGACCTTCCGCTGCACTCACACGGGCGCAAGCTCGCTGTGAATCTGAACCACGAACACGGCTTGGCGCTGTTCTCTCTTCCTTCACTGGGAGGCCTGCGGCTGCAGACGAGGGCCCGGCGGGCCGTCGAAGAAGCCGTGCTCGGCTTGGCGGGTCCGCGAACTACCGAGGCTGAAGGACCTCCAGGAAGTCAGCCGCTTCTGGTGCCCTTCGTCAATCGTCTCGCGCCTGTTCATCCGGGCCGAACCGATGAGAAGGAGACCGACGATCTTCGGTACGTCGCCAGCGGGCCGCGCGGTTACCTGCGGGTGCTCGCCGGTATGGTCCGCGCCAACCGGCCGTGGCGGTTGGTGCCGGGCTTGTCGAAAGCCCTGGCGGCCGCACTCGCCACGGGAGCGGTCGCCACCGTAAACTCCACCGTCTGGACCCTGGCCGCGTCACTCAGCACGCCACGCCTCGTGATTGCCACGGTCGGATCCGTCGCGATCATGATCGGCTGGCTGATCATAGACGCGGAGCTGTGGCATCGATCAACAGAGAGCTCGCCGGAGGCGAGGCAGAGGGCGCGGCTGTACAACGCCTCGACGGTCGTGACTGTGGGTATCGGCGTGCTCGTCTGCTACGTGGGTTTGGTGGTCATCAACTGGGTGTGGGCGCTGTTCATCCTCAACGACCAAGTGTTCGCTTCCATGACACGAAACCCACTGCACGCCGAGGAGTACTTGACGTTGTCCTGGTTCGTCGCTTCGCTCGCCACCGTGGGCGGCGCGCTGGGATCGGGCTTGGAGAGCGACGAGGCGATCCGGGCAGCCGCCTACTCCAAGCGCGAACAGGAACGTCGCCACACGCTCCAAGACGACCACGGTGACCAGCCCTCGAAGTGAACCGACACCGGCCACAACTGGCTCCCGGAGACGTGTGCGGCATCGCCGCTCACCGCGGCCCGCGTACCGGGACTCATGGTCACCTGCAGCGGTCATCCGGACCAATCAACGCCCGCTGAACCGGGGCCGCCCCAGAACAGCCGGGCGGTCGGCTCGGGGGTGCGCGTCCGCCGAGCGCGGTGCCGTCAGGAGGCGGCGGCGCGGCCGACGCGCCCCGGCAGGGCGTTCCGGCTAGGCTCACATGGGTGAGGTGGCTGCGGACCTTCGGGGAGGTCGTGCGATCCGGGCTCACGATCGAGGAGGCGCGGCTGGAGCCCCTGCTCGCGCTGCGTACGGCTGCTGGGGTGGCGCTCGTCATCGGGCCGACGCTGTGGCTGGTCTCCCCTGCGTACGCCGCGTCCGCCGCCCTCGGTGCCTACTCCGCGGGTGCGGCCACCTTCCAGCGCACCTGGCGTCCGCGCAAGGTGATCGCGCTCGGCGCGGGCGCGGGTCTGGCGCTCAGCACCTTCGTGGGCTACCTGGCGGCGGGGCGACTCGTGACGTTCCTCCCGCTGCTGGCCGTATGGGCCTTTGCCGCGGGGATGGCGTGGGCCCTCGGATCGACCGCTGGGATCGTCGCAGCGACGACGGTCGGCAGCATGCTGGTGACCATCACCCTGCCCACGAGCGTCGGACGAGCCCTGGAACACGCCGGGGTCATCGCGCTCGGAGGCATGGCGCAGGCCGTACTGATCTTGCTGTTCCCGATTCGTCGCTGGGGGGCGCATCGTGACGCGCTCGCTGACGCGCTGGCCGCCGTGGCGGACTACGCCCGTCGGCTGCGGCACGACCCGACCGCGCCGTTCGACCCGGAGCCACTGATGACGGCCCGGGACGCGGCTGCCGTGACGCCATCACAGGCCCGCACCCGTCCCCCCGTTCTCCACGGCCCCCGGGGCCTCGCCGAGCGCATCCTGCCGGTCGTCGCCGCGCTCGCCGACCCGGACGTCGGCGCCCCGGCGGAGGGATCCGGGCGGGACCGCGCACGGGAGTTGCTCGACGCGGCCGCCGACGTCCTGGACGCGGCCGCCCGTTCGATCCGCCGCGGCACTCCCGCCGAGGTGCCGCCCGCGAGCGCGGAGGTCCTGCGCGTCGACGAGGAGGGCGAGGTGTTGGAGGGGCCCGCCCGGCAGGCTGCCGAACGGCTCGTGGAACTGCTCGCCGAGGCGTTGGAAATCGCCGGGAGCGGCGGGGAGCGCGACAATGCGCCTGCGCCGCCCGGGCCCGCGAGCGCCCAGTTCTTGGTGCGCCCGACCATGTTCCGGCTGCTCCCGGTCGTCGTCCGGGCGGTTCGCCGGGAGCTGCGCCGGGACTCGCCCGTGTTCCGGCATGCCGTCCGCCTGGCGGCAGTGGCCACGCTCGGCTATCTGATCGCTTCCCGGCTGCCCCTGGAGCACGGCTACTGGGCGCCCATCGCCTCGGTGATGGTGATGCGGCCGGACTTCCACCGGACGTACGCGCGTGCGGTGGGCCGTCTCGCCGGGACCCTGGCGGGTGTCGCGCTCGCCACCGGCATGGTGCAGGCCCTGGGCCCGGACGCCCCTGTGTTCGGCGCACTGGCGGTGGTCTCGGCGGCTCTGTCGTACACGCTGCTCCGTACCGGCTACGCCTACTCCCAGTGCTTCACTGCCGCGTACGTCGTCTTCCTGCTCGGCATGGGCGGTCAGGCATGGGAGCAGACGGTCCCGGAGCGGGTGGTGCTCACCCTGCTCGGCGGGGCCCTGGCGATGCTGGCGTACGTGGTGTTCCCCGCATGGGAGACCCCCCGGCTGCCGGGTCGGCTCGCGGACTGGCTCGCCGCCAACGGCCGCTACGCGGCCGCAGTGCTCCGCGGCTACGCCGAACCGACCCGGGAGCGTCGCGCCGACATGCGCAGGGCCCTGCTGGCGAGCAGGGAGGCACGTGCGGCCTGGCAGGAGGCTTACGACCAGGCAAGGCAGGAACCGGTCCGCCCCAGGGGTCTGACGTCGCGCGAGGCGGAGGATGCGCAGGAGGCGCTCAAGGGGTTCGACCGGGCGGCGATGCTCATGGAGAGCCACGTCCCGCGGGCCGATAGTCGTTTCGCCCCCGAGGCGGAGCGGTTCGCCGAGGCCTTGGAGGCGGACACCGCGCGGGCGGCAGTCGACGTGCGCGAGCACAGGAATCCGGACTGGGGGCGCGTGGAGGAGGCGCTCCACGCGTGGGAGGGCGCCGCCGGGGACCGGAGCCCGGTGCTGCGGCGAGGGGCGGAACTGCAGAAGCGGGCCTTGGACGACCTTGCGACAGCCGTAAGCCGCACACCCCTGGAACGGGACGTCGGCTCTGCTCGCGAGGAGCAACGGGTGCGGGCGGCCGTGGCTGCGGAAGGTGACGGATCATCACCCGCGCACCGGGCTGGGTGACGGCTCCGGCGACGGGGAGCGCTGCGCCTCCTGGAGCGGGAAGTAGTCCCGCGGCCGCGTCGAGCGCCGCCACACGTACACCGCTGTCGCCATCACGAGGATCAGCCCCGCCAGGATGAGCAGTTCGATCCCCTCGACATTCCACCGGAAGGACTTCTCCGCCTCGGCCGTCACGATGAGCACTTTGCGGACGCCGGCAATCAGGCCGACGACGAGGAACGCCTCCGCGTCGAGGGTCCGGTTCCTGATGGTGAGGCGGACGGTGTGGAGCAGCTCGGCCACGATGAACAGCACCAGGCCGCTGTCCAGGGCGGAGAGAACGACCGTCTCCTCGCGGTACGGCCCCTGGATCGACCTGATGACGTCATGGACGACCCCGACGGTCAGGATCCCCGCGAGCAGTACGAGGAGCGCCGCGACGACGAGGTGGATGCCGTCCTCGACGAGCTGTAGGAGGCCCTGTACCCGGCCGCCCTCGATCTTCGGGAGAATGGGTCGCACATTCGCATGCTAGGGGTGCCCCGGCCCGCAGGCGCGGCGTGCTGCCGAACGGGTGGACGCGCGGATGCCTCCCTGTGGTGGCAGCCTGGGGGAAGCGGCGAGGCGCGACATCACCGAGGCTTACCAGGCGGCAGGACAAATGTTATGAGGCAGCCCGACGCGGACACGAACGGCAGGAAGCTGCGGCCCGTCCTGGCGCCGACCGGGGTCTGCCCTCCGATTCGGCCCGGGACCTCGCCTGCGGCCTGCGGGAGGAACCGCGCCACCGCACCGCCAGGGGCATCCGCCGGCAGACGGACACCGACGGCGCCCCTGGCGGCGAACGAACAGGTCGACGTGTCCGACGTGGCCGAAACGTCGGCGCCCGCCTGGAGGACGGCGACTGGGACATCGGCGTCTTCCTCACCGACCTGCCGGGCCGGGCGGAGCACAACCCGGTCGGACCCTGAGCACAGGGTCGCACTCCGTGGCGGGCGCACCGTGCCGGAGGACGCGGGTGCACTGGAGGTGTGTGATGAGTGCTGCCCGCTCCCACGAGAGCCGTGATGGTCACATACTGGTCCTCGATGCCGGCTCTTCGAGCCTTCACGTCGCTCTGTTCGCGGCGGACGGTGAACGAGTGGCGGATCGAGACGCCTCGGAGCCCCCGGGGCCTGCTGCGGCGGCGGAGCTGCGGAACTTCCTCAGCGAGGTGCCCGCTCCTGCGGCGGTTGGTCACCGCATCGTCCACAGCGGTCCGCATCTGACTGGACATACGCTGATCGACGCACGCGTACGGGCTCTGCTGGCGGACGTCGCCGATCTCGCGCCGCTGCACGTGACCCCTGCCCTGCATGTGGTCGACGCCGCACGAGAACTCCTGCCCGACGTTCCTCATGTCGCCTGCTTCGACACTGTCTTTCACAAGGATCTGCCGGCACAAGCGCGCACGTACGCCGTGCCGGAACGATGGCGAGCCGAATACGGGCTGCGCCGGTACGGCTTCCACGGGCTTTCCTACTCGTGGGCACTGCAGAGGACGGCGCAGGCCCTGGGCCGACCCGTCGACAACCTCCAGGTCGTGCTCGTGCACATGGGCGGCGGCTGCTCGGCCTGCGCCGTCCGGAACGGACGCAGCGTGGACACCACCATGGGCCTTACTCCGCTGGAAGGCCTGGTGATGAGCCGGCGCAGCGGCAGCCTCGACCCCGGAGCGCTGCTGTGGCTGCAGCGGCGGCACGGTCTGAGCACGGACGAATTGGACGACACACTCCACCGGCATTCCGGTCTGCTCGGCCTCTCCGGCACCTCGGGAGACACCCGGGAACTGGTGCGCGCCCGCGCGGAGGGTGATGCCGCGGCCGCGTTGGCGCTGGCGACGTTCACACTCAGCTGCCGCAGGGGCATCGCCTCGATGGCCGCCTCGCTGGACCGGCTGGACGCGCTTGTCTTCACCGGCGAGATCGGCGAAAACCAACCCGAGGTTCGCGAGGAGATCTGCTCGGCCCTGACTGTTCTCGGTGTACGAGGCGGGCTACTCGTCCCCGAACTGGAGGATTTGATGCGGGAAGGCCTCCGCCGCATCGATCAGGCGGTGAGAAGTGTCCCGGTCCTCGTGGTCGCAACCGGCGAGACACAGCAGATCGCCGCCGAGACCCGACGGGTGCTCGGCGTTGCTGACCGGACACGGTAGCTGTCACCAGTTGGACAAGTTTGTTGTCACGTCTGGTGCGTGGCGCTCGCCCGTCGCGCACACACCACGCCATGGGCGGGCGGTGAACGCGAGATGTGGGTGTCGGTCCGCCCCACCACCCTCACCGGCCGCCGCATCACCACCACCGACCGATAACCGGCCACCGCCTACGGAGGGCGGCCCCGCCCAACGTGCCGCCGACTCGCGAGGGGAAGCCTTATAGCTCGCCGAGCACGAAAGTGCCGACCTTCTCGTCACTGGCAGCCCAGGCCTAAGTGGCCTGGGCGGATTCGTGTTCAGATCGGTTGCCATGGCCACCGCGGCTCGTTCGAAGCATCCTGTCGTCCTGGTACGGGCGGGTGAGTCGGAGAGTCTGCCGGCAGCCGAGGCGAAGTCCCCTCGGTCCGCACGCCCTGCCGCCGATGTGGCGGCAGCCGTCAACTTTGACGAACCGTCCGACGCGATCCTGTGCTTCGCCTTCCACGCCGCCGAGTTGCGCAGGGCACAGCTGCGCGCGGTACACACTTGGCGGATACCGTTCTCCCACGGCTTTGCCGACGCCGAGGCGCGTGCCCGGCGCACGGCGGAGGGGAGCGCGAGCTGACGGAGCTCGCACCGCGGCGCGAGAAGTACCCGTGCCGCCGTCGTGAAAGAAGAGCTCCACGAGGGATTGCTGGCGCCGCCCCCCCATGATGCCTGCTCGGACCGGCGTGACTGCTATTCCAGCGGTAGGTCGATGCCGTCGAGCGTGAAATGGCTGTTTTTCCTTTGCTCTCCGGTTTCACCCTGGTGCCACATCGACCGCTTGTCCGCTGATACCGATGCCTCCGGCAGCAGTTCCCAGTGCAGATCTCCCGAGCCGGAGACAACGTGCCAGCCGATGAGACATTTGGCCAACCGATCGAGCACAGCGATGAGCTCCGCGGGAACGAGTCCGGCCTCACGCGCGATCCGCTCCAACTCGGCACATCCTCGACCAGCGGAGGCATCTGTGTGCGCCGCAAGGCAGAGAGCGGTAAGCCGCAGAGACAGGTCGCCGGCGGCCATACATCTACCGCTCGCCATACGGAGAGCCCAGTCAGCGGCGCTCCTGCGGTCCGGACGCGCGGGACTCTGAGCAAACAACACGCCGTCGAGGAGCTGGGCGGTCACCACGCCGTCGGCTGCCCCGGTAGCAGTAGGCGTTCTGCGGAGCCAACGTGACTGCTCCATGGCCGACGGGGACGAGATCCTCGACTACCTGCGGCGCACCGTGGAACGGTTCGGCATCGACCGCCACATCCACTGCTCCACGAAGGTGATCTCGGCCAACTGGTCGGGTAAGACGGCCCGTTGGACGGTGACCGTCGAACGCCACATGGATAACCGCGGTGCCGCGCCGGGACCGGTTCGCCGCCGGGGTCCGGCGGCGGCTGCCCGCCGGACTGGCACACCGGGTCGTCAGGGCGCGCAACGCCGCCTACTCCAACGGCTTCTACCACTACTGCCGGCGCTTCCCCGACCGGGCGCGGGCGCTGCTGACCAAGGCCGCCGCGCGGCGGCCTTGGTCAGGACGCGGTGCGTGAGCACTTCACGCCGTCGTACGCGCCGTGGGACCAGAGGGTGTGCATCACGGCCGACGCGGACCTGTTCAAGGCGATCCAGCGCGAGGAGGTCGACGTGGTCACCGATCAGATCGAGGGCTTCGTCGCCGAGGGGATCCGGTTGCGGTCGGGCATGGTGCTGCCGGCCGACATCGTGGCGTCCCGAGTGGCGTCGCGCCGAGATCGGTGCCGCGAACGGTCATGGCAACGCCCGGTCGCTCGCCCGGATCCACTCCGTCATCGCCTGCGGCGGCACGCTGGACGGCGTACGCCTGCTCTCGCCGAAGACCATCGACCTGATCTTCGATCAGCAGTCCGATGGCCCCGACCTGGTGCTCGGGGCTCATCTGCGATTCGGGATCGGATTCGGGCTGCCGTCGCCCGCGGTGCCGTATCTCCCGCCAGGACGGATCTGCTTCTGGACCGGATGGGGCGGATCGATCGTCGTGATCGACACCGAACGCCGGGCGGCGATCTCGTACATCATGAACCGGATGGGCACCGGGATCCTCGGCAGCGACCGCACGAACCAGTACGTCAAGGCCGCTTTCGCGGCACTGGAGAAGGCGCGCCCGTGAGTTGTGGTCTCCGCCCGTGAGAACCGGCAGCACGACATCTGCCATAATTATAACGAGTGTCATAACGTGAAAGGTGTAGCCCCATGACCAACCCGGTAGTGCTGGTGGCGACGATGGTCGCCAAGCCCGGTCAGGAAGAGCTGATCGAGAAGACGCTGACGGAGGCGGCGGCCAGGGTGCACGCCGAACCCGGATGCCTGCGGTACGCGCTGCACCGCAAGGCCGGTACCACCGGTGAGTTCGTCATGATCGAGAAGTGGGCCTCGCAGGAGGCGCTGGGCGCGCACATGAAGGGTGCCGCGATGCGGGAGATCGGCACCGCACTGGCGCACGCGCTGGCCGGTGCTCCGGACATGGTCTTCCTGGACGCGATCCCGGCCGGCGCCCCGGACGCCGGCGCCGTCTGACCGAGTACGGCGACCGGGTCGACCGGCACACCGGCCGACCCCGGCTTCCCCACGAAACCGAGGAGCTTTCCCATGAAGAGCCTGATGTTCGTCGCGCCCGGACAACTGCGCTTCGACGAGGTCGACGCCCCCACCGTCGTCGAGGGCACGGACGCGCTCGTACGCCCGCTCGCGGCCACGACGTGCGATCTCGACCACCATGTCATCGGCGACAAGACGCCGTTCTCCGGATTCGGCCCGTTCCCGATCGGCCACGAGTGCGTGGGTACGGTGGTCGAGGTCGGCCCCGACTGCACGGATGTCGCGGTCGGTGACGTCGTCGGGGTCGCGTGGCACATAGCGTGCGGCAGTTGCGCGCAGTGCGAGCTCGGACACCCGGCCCGCTGTCTCGTCCACGGCGACGCCCAGTACGGACTTCCGGTGAACGGGGCCTGGGGCGGGACCTTCGACGAGCTCATCCGCGTTCCCTACGCGGACTTCAACCTCGCCAAGCTGCCCGCCGGGGTCGATCCGGTGCACCTGGCCTCGATCGGCGACAAGCTCGCCCTCGGCTGGGAGACGGTGATGCCGACCGTCGCCGGTATCACCGACCCGAAGGTCGCGGTGTTCGGCGGGACCGGTTCCATCGGTCTGTACTGCGTCGACGTAGCGGTCCACTGTGCCGGAGCCCGGACCGTGTACTACGACGACGACCCGGTCAGGATGAAGGTCGCCGAGCAGCTCGGCGCCGAGGTCCATGACATCAACGGCAAGCGGGAGAAGGACTTCCACCTCGCGGTGGACGCCAGCTGCGACGCCGCGCGGCTGCGCAAGGCGCTGTTGTCGGTCATGCCCGAGGGCTACGTCAACAGCGTCGGCATCTACTTCGACGAGGTCCAGCTCCCGCTGCTCGCGCTGTACCAGCGTGGCGTCCACTTCCACAACGGCAAGGGGCACGCGCGGCCGAACATGACACCGACGCTGGAGGCGGTGGCCGCCGGGACGCTCCACCCCGAGCTGGTGACCAGCGGCGTGTACGGCTGGGACGAGATCCCCGACGTGCTGACCTCGGACCGCGCCGGCCACAAGCCGATCTTCGTCCTGGAGAACTGAGGCGCCGGGCCCTACGGCCCGTCGTGGCGTTCACCGTCGTGGGGGGAGGGGGTCGATGCCCTTCTCGGCCGAGAACAACTTCCCGACGCCCTGCCCAAGAAGAACCTCAAGCCCGTCTCGTCCTCGTACGCGACACCGCCCCGACCCCCACCACAACAGGCTGCCCCCCACCGGGCTGCGACGTGCAGCACGGCGACACCCGGAAACGCGATGAACTCGTCTTTGAATGACCAGGCCACGACCAGCGCCGCCCCTGAACGACCGGCACAGCAGGACCCAGAAGGCGAACGGGCCGCGATCGCCGCACTGGGCCACGAGCTGCGTGCCCTGGTCGACGCCACTGTGCGTACCGCGGCCTCGCCGGACACCCTGCACCGCGTGACGGACGGAGTCCGCAGTCTCACCAGGCAGCTGACCGGGCGGCGTCGCGCACGCGCGGAGATCCCTTCGGTGGACGAGTTCCCGGGAGGGGTACGGATGTACAGCCCCGTCACGGGTGCCGGCAGCCCACTCGCACCCCCCATGACCTTCACGCCGGCCGACGGCGGAGTGGCGGGAACCTGTGTCCTCGGCAAAGCGCATGAAGGCCCGCCCGGTTACGGACACGGAGGCATGAGCGCCATGCTCCTGGACGAACTGATGGGCTGGGTCTGCGTCGCCGCCGGGACGCCTGCGATGACCGTCTCACTCCAGTTGCGCTACCACCGTCCCGTTCCTCTGGACACGCCTCTGCGCGCGTTCGCCCAAGTCACCGGCGTCGAGGACCGAAGGCTCTCGGTAGTCGGCGTCATCACCACCGAAGAGGACCACGCCACGGTCCTGGTGGCAGCGGACGGCGTCTTCGTGTCTCCGGACCCCGACCGTGCCCGTGCGCTGTTCCCAAGCCTGCCGATCACCTGACGACTCGTCGACCGTGCCGTCCGCGCGGCCCGGCCATGATGTCGTAGCCTGCCGTCTATAACGACTGTCATAGGAGGATGTTATGACCATCATTACCGTGAACGCGCCGAAGGGCCGTCTGAGCCTGGAGCAGCGCCGCGAGCTGGCCGAGACGCTGACCGACGCGGTGCTGGTGCCCGAGGTGGGGCAGCCCGCCCCGGCGGCCCGGGCCGGGTTCCAGGTGCACTTCGTCGAGCGCGAGCGGGACATGATGGCTGTCGGCGGCAGGCTGCTGGCGGACGCCGAGCAGGAACTCGACGTGATGGTGATCGACCTCGCCGTCATGGACGCCGCCTGGCAGCGGGAGGTGCGGGCCGAGGTCATCGAACGCGTCCTGGCCGCACTGGCGGTGGCCTGCGGGCTGGAGAAGCCGGCGCCGGCCTGGTGGGTCAACTTCCGGGTGATCGAGGAGGGCGGCTGGGGCTCCTCGGGCGGCGTGCTGTCGATCCTGCCGTTGCTGGAGAGCGGGGTGTTCACGGAGGAGAGGGTCAAGGCCGTCCGTGCCGCGCTGGGCGTGTGACAGTCCGGGGAGTGTGAGGGTCGGCTCAGTCCTTGATCGTGGCCAGGATGAGCGACTGGAGTTGCTCGGCGGTGTGATCGAGGGGCTGGGTGCTGCGCTTGGCGCGACACATGGCCACGGTTCCCTCGACGGCCGCGACAATCAGTGTCGCGAGCTGGGTCGCCTGATCGGGCTCGGCGCCGTGCTCGCGCAGAGAGTCGGCGAGCAGACTCTCCCATGTGGCGAAGACGTCGGCGGCGGCCGCGAGGGCGGCCGGCATCTCATCGATGGCCGATTCCTCGATGGAGACGGCGAGCACGGGGCAGCCGGCCCGGAAGTCGCTGTCGACGACGATCTTGCGCCACAGGGCGAGGAAGGCCCGCAGTCCGGCTGCCGGACCCGCCCGTAGTTCCGCGCGGAGGCTGCGGGTCGTCCACTCGCCCGTGTGGCGGACGGCTTCGGTCGCCAACTGCTGCTTACCCTCAGGGAAATAGTGATACGTCGACCCGAGCGGCGCTTCGGCGTGCTTGGCGATCTCGCGGATGCTCGTCGCGTTCAGGCCGCGCCGACTGATCATGTCGGCCGCACCGGCCACGATCCGCTCACGTGCTGACGGGCTGGACTTGTTCACCTGCGAGGCCCCTTCTGGTCCCACTGTCTATAACAATCGTCATAGTCTATCGCGATTGTCGTGCACGGAGATGGCAGAGAAGCCCAGCCAGGTACTACTCGGCAGTCAGGCTCTGCGTACCGACCACCGCCAGCAGCGCCAGCAGCGCCAGCTTCTCGGCGTCCTCGGTGCCCGGCTCGGCCGAGTAGCCGAGGATGCGCAGGCCGCTGCCGTCATCCGGAGCACGTTGCAGTCCAGGGTCAGCAGGCCCACCTGCGGATGTTCGATCGTCTTGCGTGAGACCTCAAGACTGCCGACGACACCCGCCTCCCACAGCTCGGCGAACCGCTCGCTACCTACGCGCAACTCGGTGACCAGTTGCCGCAGTTGACGGTCGGCGGGATACCTGGCGGCGGCGGACCGCAGCTCGGACACCATGCCGATCTCCAAGGCGCGCTGTTCTTCCGGTGTGTGCTTGATCCGGGGGGGACGATCCCAGGAACACCCCCCCCACGCTCCGTTGCGTTCGAGGCCGCGTGCGCCGGACGTGTCGCCCAACAGCGCCTGGTACAGCGGGTTGGCCATCAGCAGCGTCAAGGCGGCGTCGGTGACCGCGACCGGTGTGTCCACCAGCCGGTCCAGCAGTCGCAGGACACTGGGCGGAATGTACGACGGCACCAACTCGGGTCCTGGGAGCACCAGCCCGGCCAGCCCGAACAGATACGCCCGCTCGTCTCCCGTGAGCCGCAGTGCCCTTGCCAGGGCCTCGACGACCTGATCGGAAGGGTTGGTCGCCCGGCCCTGTTCGAGGCGGGTGACGTAGTCGGCCGGGATCCCGGCCAGCAGCCCTCGACGCCTACGTCCGCCTTCTGGGGCAGGTCGGCCCGAAGTTCCGGCCGCAGGACGTGTACAACTCGACCCTGGCCGGCGCGCTGGAGTGCCTTGACTCGGGCATCACCACCCAGCTGGACTTCGCCCACATCGCGTACTCGCCCGAGCTCGCGGACGCCGCCGTCGACGCCCTGAGGGCAGCGGGGCTGCGCGCGGTCTTCGGCTACGGCACCCCGGTCGACGTGACCGAGGGCGGGAAGCTCACCGACGTCCGCCGGATCCGCGAGCGCCTGGCCGACGACAACGCGCTCGTCACCATGGCGTACGCCCCGCTCGGCCCCTTGGCCACGCCCATGGAGACGGTGGCCAAGGACTGGCGCTCAGCCGACGAGATGGACCTGCCGCTGACGATCCAGCTCGCCAGCACCCCCCTCAACGAACGGCCGCTCTTCGCCCTGCGCGACGCCGGCCTGCTCCGTGAGAAGACCGTCTACGTCCACGGCAACGGAATCGGCGACGACGAGCTGAAGCTGATCGGCGACTCGGGTGCCACCGCCTCAGCAACACCCGGCGACGAGGCCGACAGTCCTCGTGGCAGGGAAGGTCGTGAAGTTCGCGGGCCGACTGGTCCACGCCGATCTCCGCCGTACCGCCCGGGCCCTGCGCGCCACCTCGGCCGCGGTCAGCGCTCGCTGATTGCTCAGCGGACCACTGCCCGCTACCAGCGGTCGTTCCTCATGGTGGCACGTGCCACCGAGGTGAAGACCCCGGCAGTCCCGCCCGCTATGGTGGAACGTAAGCGGACAGGAGTCCGGTAGAGGGCTGCTGTATGGGTCCGGTGTTGCGGGGCTCGGTTGTGGGTCTGCTGAGGAGGGGCTTGTGGAGCCGGGAAATGACGGGCCTCAGCGGTCGGACGCGCAGCGCAACAGGGAGCGCATCCTGAACGTGGCGCTGGTCGAACTGTCGCTTTCGGCGGACGCCCCGCTGAGTGCGATCGCCAAGAAGGCGGGCGTCGGGCAGGGGACGCTCTATCGCAACTTCCCCAACCGGGAGGCGCTCGTCCTGGAGGTGCATCGCCATGAGGTGGAGCAACTCACTGACAGTGCCACCGAGTTGCTGAAGACCATGGAACCCGACCAAGCTCTGCGTGCGTGGATGGACCGTCTCTCCCGCTTCGCCATGGCCAAGGCAGGTCTGGCCGACGCGCTGCGGCAGGCCGTCAACGCGACGGGAGGGCCGGAGAGGCCGGGATTCTCGCTGGTGGTCGACGCGATCGACCTCCTGCTCAATGCCAACCACGAGGCAGGCACCATTCGCCCGGACCTGAGCTGCGACGACTTCCTCCTGGCCGTCGCCGGCATCTGGCAGATCGACACCCGCGGAGACTGGCCTGCTCAGGCCACCCGGCTGCTGGATCTCGTCATGGACGGCCTGCGCGCAGGGGCTCCGGGGCGGCGCTGAGCGCCCGCGTTCTTGGTGGCGCAGGCGAGGCGAGGTCGGCGGATTCCCTGAGGGGTATTCGTCCGTCGTCCACGGGCTCTGGGGTCCGTCGCACTGTGGTCTGTATTCGTTCGAGTGATTCCCGCCTGCCTCGCGTGCCGCGGCCCCGCCCCGGTCCCCAGTGGACGCGCTGCCTGGCGGACCTGCCGTTCGCGTCCGTGGCCGACCGAGCCGGGATTCGGTATTGCCTTACCGGACAGCTGTCCGCTACGTTCTTCGTAACGGACAGCTGTCCGCTTAGTTCTTCTCTGTCGGCGCGGCCCGGATGTGGCCATCGGCGCGACAGACGCACGCCCGATCCTCACCCCCACGCTCACGGAAGGTTCCCGTGCCATGAAACTGTTCGTTCTCGGTGCTACCGGTCCCACTGGTCGTCATGTAGTTGACAGGGCCCTGCGCGCGGGTGACTCGGTCACGGCCTTTGTGCGCAACCCCGCGGCTCTCGGTGACCTGGCCGAGAGGGTCACGGTGGTCACCGGAGACGCCACCTCGCCCCACGACGTCCTCGCGGGCGCGACCGGGCAGGACGTGATCGTCTCCGGCCTGGGCCGAGGGACGTCCGTGCGCGCCGACGAACTCTTCACGCGTTCCTCGACGGCAGTGATCGACGCGGCCAAGGATGCGGGCGTCTCCCGTCTGGTGTGGCTGTCGTCGTTCGGTGTCGGACACACCTTCGGCTGGGCGAGCACCACTCAGAAGGCGATCTACCGCACGCTTCTGCGGTCGATCTATGCCGACAAGGAGATCGCCGACGAGCGCATCCGCTCCAGCGGGCTGGATTGGACCGTGGTCTACCCGACCCGGTTGGTCGACGGTCCCGCCCGGGGCACGTACAGCACGGGGGACCGGTTGCCCATGAAGGGCAACCCGGCGATCAGCCGTGCGGACGTGGCCGCCTTCATGTACCAGGCGGCCCATGGCAACGAGTGGATCCATCGCAGCCCCGTGATCACCGACTGAGAGCCACGCCCTTCAGGGGCCGCATCCGACGCGAACGATGACCATCTGCTCGAAAGCTCCGACTTGGAAGCGAAGTAAGGCTTCTCCGGAGTTGCTTCGGCATGGCGCCCTATGCGCTCCCGGGCGCGGGCCGGGACAAGACGACCTGGAAAGCGCGGTGTTGGCTACGCAGTCCGATGCCGGACGCCTCCCCGACCCGATGATTCCGCATCGTTCAGACGGACTTGGGTGGCGTTTCCCCGCCGACCGCATCGAGCAACAGCCTCGCAGCCACCGTCGTCCCGTCGGTGCGGATCGTGCCGGCCACGGCCGTCGCCCGCGCGCGGGTCTCAGGGGCCAGGGCCGTCCTGAGCGCAGCCGACAGGGAAGCGAAGGTCGGCGTCGGACCGTCATGTGCCGCGCCGATGCCCAGGTCGGTCACCCGGCCGGCCCAGTACGGCTGATCCGTCGCCTGAGGCACCACCACCTGGGGCGCGCCGGCCCGGGCGGCCGTGGTCGTGGTGCCGGCGCCGCCGTGGTGCACGACGGCGGCCACCCGGCCGAACAGCGCCTGGTGATTGGCCTCACCGACGACGAAGCAGTCATCGGCGTCGTCGATCAGGGCGAGGCCGGCCCAGCCGCGGGAGACGAGGGCACGGTGGCCCTGTGCGCGGATCGCCTCGATGACCACCTTGGGGAGGTCCTCGGAGGTGTGCATGGGCATGCTGCCGAAGCCCACGTACACCGGCGGTGTGCCCGTCTCCAGGAACGCCACCAACTCGGCCGGGAGCGGACGGACATCGGGCAGGATCCACGCACCGGTCTGGACGACATCCAGGTCCGGCGTCTCCCGCCACGGGTCCAGGACCGGGTCCGTGGCCAGCCACGGTCGGTTGCCGATGACGTGGTCGCGGACGTGGGCCACCGGTGGTAGGCCGAGCGACGCCCGGTTGGAGTTGAGCGCCTCACCGAACAGTGCGTCCACGCTCTGCGCGTCCAGGTCCCACAGCACCCGGTTGTCCGTCACCTCCGGTGGGAACGGCCGACCCGGATACGCCAGCGGTGCGTGGTGCGGAGACGGCAGGACCATCTTCTGGAAGCTCGCGTACACGGGCCGGATGCCCAGTTTCTCGGCCACCGACAGCGCGCCGGCCGCAGCGGGAAGCATGCCGGTTGCCAGCAGCACGTCACATCCCTCGGCCGCCGCGGTGACCGTGTGGAACTGCGCGGCGATCAACTCGGCCGCGTATTCGGGCAGGGACGAGGGCGGCGGCGCTGCGGTCGTCAGCGCCCGCGCCGACCGACCGACCGGCACCAGGGGCACGCCCACACCGGCCAGCAGCCGGGCGAAGTCCTCGTCCGGCGGCGCGCACACCCGCACCTCCGCGCCGAGTTCCCGCAACTGCACCGCCAGTCCCGCCATCGGCTCGACGTCCCCGCGCGACCCATACGTCGATAACAACACACGCACCGTGCGACTCCTCATTCCTCAACTTCCGGCTTCGGACGGTGATTCTGCGGCACCACCAGGGCCTTGCCGCAAGCCCCCCGGTGCGCTATAAGTTGAGCATGGAAAGGAGCGGGGAACTCCTTTCCTATTTCTTTTTGCCGCCTGGTACAGCGGACCGGCCCTCGCGAACCTCACCATGCGGCAGCTCGCACCTCTCTTCGGCTGCTCGCCCGCCACCGTCTGCCGGGTTGTCCAACGCCTGCGACCCTTGCTTGCGCTGGAGCCGGCGCCCCGTCTCGTGGCAGGCACTGACCGGCTATGGATCGTGGACGGCACTCTGATCCCGGTCCGTGACCGGCAGGTCGCAGCCTCCTCGGGCACCTACCGGTTCTCGGCGAATGTGCAGGTCATCATCGACGCCGACACCCGCCTGGTGGTGGCCCCGGCCCGGCCTGGCCCGCACCCGGCAACAAGGCAGACGCCCACGTCTGGCGCGAGTCCGACCTGCCCGCCGTAGCGGCCGGGGCGACAGTGATCGCGGACGGCGCCTACCTGGGCACCGGGCTGATCGTCCCGCACCGCAGACGAGCCGGGCGCCCCCTGCTGCGCGGCCAGGAGGAAGACAACGCCGAGCACCGGCGGGTGCGGGCCCGTGTCGAGCACACCCTCGCCCGGATGAAGACCTGGAAGATCCTGCGCGACTGCCGCCAGAGAGGCGACGGCCTCCACCACGCCGTCCGGCCGTCGCCACCATGCACAACCTCGCCCTAGCCGGGTGAAACAGCACGACAGGCGTTACTCAGCCATGCCCGCCACCGTACCTTCCGCAACACCCTTTAGAAGTTGGCGCGCAGGCAGTGGCCGAACGTGTGCTGGACGCCGAGGCCTCGTGGGTGACCATTCCGACGGGCGCGGTATGGCGCGTACGCAGCACCCGGGCGAAGCGCCCGCCACCGTGCCAGTCCTTCGAGGTCGCTCGCGCTCCGTAGCTCGTTCAACTGTCCCGAGTTGAACGGAATTCGCCCTACATCCTGGGATGCGAGCGCGCAACCGAAGGCGGACGATGGAGGACAGGGGCAAACCAGCGCGGGACCTATCACGGTTCCCCTGTCGTGATCACCTCGTTCTCGAACGGCCCGTGCCGCTCGGGACGTTCACTCGGTCATGCGCCGATTCCGGACCGGTTCACTGTGTGGAGGCACTGAAATGTCCGCGCTCTTCTTCGACATAGGAGCGACCCTGGCAGACGCCCGGGAGGAGGCGGACGGTTCGCTGACGTTGCTGCCACGGCCTCGCGTCCTCGCCGTGCTCGACGCCTTCCGCGACGTCCCGAAGGGCGTCATCTCCAACCCGGGCCCGAGTGAAGGCGCCGCTGAGCGGGCCGCGTCAGCCCTGCGGGAGGCCTTCCCCGGCCGGTTCACGGACGACGCGCTCATCCATTGGGGCCCCAAGAACAACCGGGAGATCTTCGACGAGGCCGTCGCCGGAACGGCGGGCGAGGGGGTCCCGGCCTCCGCACCCGGCGAGTGCGTCTTCGTGGGCGAGGATCACCAGGAGCGCGCGTTCGCCGCGCAGGCGGGGCTGCGTACCGCCGCCCACCCCGTGTTCACCGGCGCCGCCCTGGAGAACCGGCTCGTGCTCTGGGCCCGTATCGAGCTGCCCGAGGACCGGGGCCTGCCCGCGCTGGAGACGGTCGCGAACCAGACCGAGGTCGTTCCCGTGCACATCGCCTCCCCACGGCTCGTGCTGGCCATGGCCAGCATGCGCGGCGCCGCCGCACTCGAGCGCGCCGGGTTCGCGGTCGACCTCCGGGGGCCGGTGGAGGACACGGAGGCCTTCCTGATCCGCGACGACCGCCCCCTCACCACCGGCCCGGACTTCGCGGACGCCCCGGACCGGGCGACGACACGCGCCACGTCCGCTTTCGGCGTCGTCGCCGGGGAACTCGCCGCACTCGACGCGCCGCCCCTCCTTCCGCTGGGCGCCGCGCCGGGCGGCGTCTACGTCGCCGCACCCGTCGGCGCTCCGATCGAGGACGTCCATCTGCCGGGCGCGAAGCCTGGCCATACCGAGCGACTGCTTCCGGACCCGGCGCTCCTTTCCCGCCCCGGTGAGGCACGGGCGGCACAAGGACGCGCCGCAGGCCTCACGGAAGGCCCGGCGGAGCCGGGCCCACCCGCGTCGGCAGCCGGTGACGGCCATCCCTCCCCGGAAACGGTCGCCGCGGTACGGGCGGCCGTGACCCCCGGGGTACTGCGGGGTCATGTCGCGCGTATCTCCGGCGTCGAACCGCTCAGAGCCGGCGAGGCGCTCCTGGTCCGCAGCCGTGACGCGTCCGCCGCGGACAACCCCCGAGTCGTCGAGGCACTCGCGGACCGCTTCCAGAACCTCGGCCTGACGGTACGGCTGCACCGATTCCGGTGGCGCGGAAGCCGGTTGTTCAACGTGGAGGCCGAGCACCGTGCGGCAGGGGCGGACTCCACGGTGCTCATCACCGCGCACTTGGACTCCACCGCCTCCAGCGGCGAATTCTTCGACGAGAACGGCGCCCCACGCCTCTACGACCCCGCTGTGGACCCCGCACCGGGCGCCGACGACGACGGCAGTGGAACCGCCGCCGTCATGGCCGCGGCCGAGTGCCTGCACGACTTGCTCACCGAGGGCAGGACACCGACCCGGAACGTGCGCTTCGTGCTCTTCAACGCCGAGGAACAGGGCCTGGTCGGCAGCAAGTTCTATGCGCGGGCCGCCGCCGCTGCGGACGACCGTATCGCCGGTGTCTTCCAGATGGACATGATCGCGGGCCGCCAGGAGGGCAGCGCACCCACCGTCGAGATCCACGCCGGTTCCTCGGTGCCGGGTCCGGTCGTCGGAGCCTCCGACGCGCTGGGCGCCCTCGTCGCGGGCACCCTCCCCGCCATCGACCCCACGGTGACCGTCCAGCAGCTCACGGGCCCCGACGATCCGGCGATCGGACGGAGCGACCACGCCAGCTTCCATGAGCGGGGGTGGGCGGCCATCGCCGTCTCCGAGGACATCTTCGCTCCGGACGGCGGGCCCGGTACGGGCACCAGGCAGTACCACACCCCGGGAGACACGCTCATCGACCAAGATCACAGCCCGGAGTTCGCGGCCACGGTCGCCCGCTCCGTAACGGCGACCGCGCTCACCCTCGCGGGCCTGTGACCACAGGACGGCAGAAGCCGGGCTTCCCGCGCCCGGTGAACAGGAGCAAGCGTCATGACACAGCTGATCGACAAACGGGACATGGACTACGACCGGCTCGCCCGGGTCCAGGGCGCCGAGGCGTTCCTCGCCGAGACCGATCGCGTGGCGGAGTCGGTGCACCACACCCTCATCGCCGACGACAGCAAGGTCAACCGCTTCACCGGGCACCTGACCGAGCTGCGGGTGGAGGGCGCACCGGCGGGCCTCGCCGAACGGGCGGGCGCCGGGTCCGCCGACGGCGACTACATCGCCCGCGCCAAGGAGTACCTCTCCTCGGTATCCGGGGCGATCGGGTTCGCCGCCGGAGAGCCCGCCGAGTTCGAAGCCGATCCGAAGGTGACGTCCACGAGCGGCGGCATGCGCGTGGTCAGCCTCCAGCAGACGCTCAACGGCATCGACGTGTGGGGCATGGCCCCCAAGGTGTGGCTGCGCGAGGACGGCACGGTCGACGGGGTCGTCGGGGACACGGCGAGCGTGCCGGGCAGCGTGCCCACGATGCCCGTGGTGCCGGTCGAGGCGGCCCTCGCCGCGGGCGCCGCGAAGGCCGCCGCACCGGTCACGGTCGAGAGTCCCTTCGGTGACGACGCCCTCCCGGCCCTGGACACCTCCGCCGGCTTCCGCCGGCTCAGTGCCCAGGCGCGCAACGACCAGCCGATGACATTCGACCAGGGCGCCTTCGACGAGGCGATCCCCGCCCGGCTCGTGTACTTCTACATGGGCGACGCCGTCCGGCTCGCGTGGTCGTTCAGGTTCTCCCGCGCGAGGGGGGCCGTGCAGTACCACGCGCTCGTGGAAGCCGACGAGACGACGTCGGACAGGACGGCACCCCAGGTCCTGTATCTCCAGGACCTGTCCAACCATGTCATCGGAGGCGTGGTGGTCCGGCAGAACCCGGCCGAGACCGGATTCGCGCTGGCCTCCTTCCCGCTGCCCCTGAGCGACTACCCGGTCAAACCGCCACCGGCGCCGGCGCCCGGCCTCTTCGGACCCTGGGTCACGCGACAGAACGGGCATGTGGCGACCGTCGGGAACAACGTCGAGGCCGTCGACGGTGTCACCGGCAAGAGCTTCGAGGTCGACCTCGACGCGGCGGGCAACGCGCTGTTCGCCCCGGACCCCGACACTCCTGAGCAGCTGGTCACCAACATCTTCTACGGCTGCAACTACATGCGTGACTTCTTCGTCATGCTCGGCTTCACGGAGGAGCACGGCAACTTCCAGACCGTCAATGTCTCGGGCCTCGGCCACGGCGCCGACCCGGTCCGCGCCTTCACGCATCCCGTGGCGATTCCGGGCACCGCCACCATGCTCACGCGCGCCGACGGTCTGGCGGCGGAGATGAACATGGGGCTGGTCGAAGAGACCGGCAGGCACACGGCCCTGGCCATGGACGTCGTCGTCCACGAGGCCACACACGGCACGACCAACCGGCTCGTCGGCGGGCTGCACGATGCCAACGGCCTGCGCGAACCACAGTCCCGGGCGATGGGCGAGGGCTGGTCGGACTACTTCGCGCTCACCATCTTCAACTTCTCCCGCGAGCACGAGCACACCGTTGTCGGCGACTGGGCCATCGACGACCCGGGCGGTATCCGCCAGCGACCGTACGACGACCGCTACCCCGGTGACTTCGGGGACATCGGGCAGGCCACGGGCGGACTCGACTACACGAGGATCCACAACGTCGGCGAGATCTGGTGCGCCGCGCTCCTGGAGATGACCCGCCGGATCAGCGCGGAACTCGGCGGCAGGGAGCGCGGCTACCGGGTCGCCTGGCAAGCCGTCGTGGACGGGCTGAAACTCACCCCGAAGAACCCGTCGTTCCTCACCGCCCGTGGCGCGATCCTGCGGGCCCTGAAGGACCTCAAGGGAACGGCGTTCACCGAGGCCGAGTACGCCGGGGTGCGCAAGGCGGCCTGGGGATCCTTCGCCCGGTACGGCATGGGCTTCGACGCCTTCTGCCCCAACACGTCCTTCATCGGCTGCCGGGCCGGCACCAAGCTGCCTCCGGCCGGGCACGAGGACTGAGGCGGTCCAGCCGGTCCAGCTGATCGAAGAGGCCTTGTCACACGAACGCCTGGCCGCCGTGCGCGCCCTTCTCGCGCCGCACCGCGCCGGCCGTCACCGCCAGCACGGAGAGCAGCACCAGCGCGGCGGCCGGGCCCAGGACGGTCCAGGGGGCCAGTTCGGCGTACGGCTGGTTCTCGGAGAGGAGCCGGCCCCACTCCGGGGTGGGCGGCTGTTCGCCGAGGCCGAGGAAGCCGAGCGAGGCGAGGACCAGGACGGTCGTGGGCAGCCGGAGCAGGGCGTTGCGCAGCAGGGCCGGCACCACCGCGGGGAGCAGGTGGCGGCGCAGCAGGTGCAGCCGCCCGGCCCCGAGTGCGACGGACGCGGCGATGTGACCGCTCGCCCGTTCCTGTTCGAGCAGTGCGGCGGTCTGGGCGGCGTAGGGGCTCCAGCCCACCGCGCAGACCGCGCAGGCCGCTCCCCACACCGACGGTCCGGTCACACCCGCGATCAGCAGTCCCGCGAGGACGGCGGGCAGCGTCGACACGACCTCCGTCGGACCCGAGCTCGCCCGCGGTGCCATGCCCAGCAGCAGTCCGGTGGCGGCGCTGAGCGCGGTCACGGCGAGGGCGACCCCCGCCGTGCGCACCGCCCCGTGACCCAGCCGGGCCAGCAGATCCCGGCCCAGAGCGTCGGTGCCCAGGGGGTGTTCGGGAGAGGGGGACAGCAGCCGTGCCGCCGTGTCGACCCCCAGGGGGTCGCGCAGGAGGCCCGCCGTGACCAGGGCCAGCAGGGCCAGCGCACAGACCGCGGTGATCCAGCGCAGGGAGCGCGGCGCGACGAGCGGGGGCCGGTGCAGCGCCGGCAGGGCGCCGTCGCGCAGGGGACGGCCGAGGAGCGCGTGGCGCAGGGCCCGGATCAGGACGCCGGCGCTCACGCCGAGCAGCACCAGGGCCAGGGTCGCGGTCTGCAGCACCGGGAGGTCCTGCGCGACGGCGGCCTCCAGGGCGAGCCGGCCCAGCCCGGGGATGTTGAAGATCTTCTCCACGGCGACCGCGCCGCCGACCAGGGCCACGACGGTCGGCAGCAGTTGCGGCAGTATGCCGGGCAGGGTGCGGCGCAGCGCGTCGCGCGCGATGTGGCCCGGCGGGAGACCGACGGCGTACGCCGTGCGCGCCCATGGTTCGTGGAACGCGGCGGGCAGCGCCTGGTCGAGCAGCCCGCCCAGCATCGCGCCCGACGGGATGCCGAGGGCGAGCGAGGGCAGCACCATCGACGGCGGTCCCTCCCAGCCGCTGGAGGGGAACCACCCCCACCACACCCCGCACACCGTGGCCAGCACCGAGGCGAGCAGGAACTTCGGCAGCGCGGCAAGCACAGCGGCCGTCGTGCCCGTCCGGTCCTGACGCAGCCGGCGCCGGGAGCCGAGGAACACCGTGCGGACGCACACCAGCGCGGCCACCACGGCGGTGACCACGAACGCGCCCAGCATCAGGGTCAGGGACACCGAGAGGGCGGTCCCCACCTGCGGCATGACGGCTTCCCCGGACACCCACGAGACTCCCGCGTCCCCGCGAGGCAGCCCTCCCAGCCAGTGCCCGAGATGCGCGAGCGGCCCCTCGTCCAGGCCCAACTGCTCCCGTACCACGGCCAGTTCGTCCGGTGTCGGGTTCTGGTCCGCGGAGCGGGCGCGCAGCACCGTGCGGGCCGGGTCCGCGCCGGTCAGCCACGGCAGCAGGGCCACGGCCCCGAGCAGCGCGACCGCGGCGAGCACACGGCCGGCCGCCGCCGGCCAGAGGGACGGGCGGGCGGCCGGGGCGTGAGCGACGCTCATACGGGCTACTTGACGCGCGTGTCGACGTCGACGAGAGAGCGCTCGCGCGGGTCGAGGATCACGCCCTCGACATCGGACGCGATGCCCTGCACGGCCTGCTCGTGGACCAGCGGCAGCACGGCGTCGGTGCGCAGGATCTCCGCCTCCGCCTTCATGATCTTCTCCTGGCGGCGCTCCGTGTCGCGCTCGGCGGCAGCGGCCCGGATGGCCTTGTCCACCGCGGCGTCCTTCAGGCCGGGGATGTTGTAGACGCCCTCGCTGGTGAAGTCGCTGGCGAGGTAGTCGACCGCGTCACCGGTGTCGAGGAGTGTCACCCGGGAGAAGACGAGGGCGTCGTACTTGCCCGCGAGGAGGTCGGCCTCCATCTGCGTGTACTCACGCACGTCCTGCTTCACCGTGAACCCGGCCTTCTCCAGCTGCTGCTGGAGCACGCTCGCGGCCTCGGGAAGCTCGGCCCGGTTGGTGTAGGTGGCCAGCCGCAGGGTCCTGCCCTTGGACGCGGACTTCACCTGGGCGGTCGTCGCGGGCTCAGCGCGCCCGGACACCTTCACACGCCGGTCGTCGGCCCACGGGACGGCGGGCCCGAACAGGCCCTGCGCGGGGTCGGCGTAGCCGCCGAAGACGGAGTCGACCAGCGCGGAGCCGTCCACGGCCTCGCGGGCGGCGGCGCGCAGCGGGGCGTCGGTGAACAGGCCCTTGCCGGTGTTGAGGATCAGGCTGTCGGTGCGCACCGAGGGCACCTCGTGCCGGGTGTCCTCTTCGAGCAGCTTCGCCTGGGCGGTGGGGATCCACTCGGCGATGTCGGCCTCGCCGCCGCGCAGGGCGTTGGCGCGGGCCGTGCCGTCCGCGATCCAGCTGACGTCGATGCCCGGCGCCTTCGCCTTGCCGCCCCAGTAGCCGTCGAAGCGGGTGAGCGTCGCCTTGGCCTTGCCGCTCAGCCTGGTGATCTCGAACGGGCCGGTGCCGGTGCCGACCGGGCTGACGGCTCCGTCCTTCGCGTACGCCTTCGCCGACAGGATCGCCAGCGCGGGACTGGCCAGCCGCAGCGGCAGCACCGGGTCGGGCGACTTGGTGGTGAGGGTGACGGTGTCGGCGTCCTCGGCCTCGGCGGTGAGGGCCACATCGCTCAGCACGCGGGGCTTGGGCTTGGCCCGGCCCGCGTGGTCGAGAGCGTCGACGACCGACTGGGCGGTGAGCTCGGTGCCGTCCTGGAACGTGGCCTTGCGCAGGTCGAAGGTCCAGGAGGTGTCGCCGTCCTGTTTCCAGGACTTCGCCAGCGCGGGCTCGGCCGTGCCGTTCTTGCCGAGGGCGGTGAGGCCCTCGGCGACGGACAGCTTGCTCAGCACGGTGGCGTCGTTGCTGTACGGAGACAGCGCCTGCACCGGCGGCACGGCCAGCGCGACCCGCAGCCGACCACCCGATCCGGCTCCGGCGCCCTCGCCGCTGTCGCTCGGTGCGAAGCAGCCGGCCAGCAGAGGGGGGAGAGCGAGTGCCGCTATGAGGCCGCGGGAGGTGGTGCGCATGTCGAGTCCTGTCGTGCGGGAGGCCGGGCATGCCGTTGCGGCCCGGTGCGGGCTTGATCGGCGGCGCCAGCCTATAAGGGGAGCCTTACCAAACCTTTAACCGGGTGGGTGAAATCTCAACGACTGGACAGTCCTCTGCCTGTTCTCGCGGTGTCGACCTGTTGTTCGAGCTGTGTCATCGTGGGCGCCGGGCGGAGGTGAGTCCATGACCGGCGCGGACCCGAGCGCGGACCCGGGGCTGTTCACTCCTGATTCGGTGACCTGGCAGCTGCACGGCGACCCGATGATGTGGATCGCCGGCATCCGGGCGCTCTACCTCCAGGCCCTGCACCCGCGCGCCGTACGCGGAGTCATGCAGAACTCCGACTTCCGCCGCGACGCCTGGGGCCGGCTGATGCGCACCGCGCACTTCGTCGGCACCACGACGTACGGCACCACCGAGGCCGCCGAGCGGGCGGGCGCCCGCGTCCGGAAGATCCACCGCATGCTGACGGCGACCGACCCGGACACCGGCGAGTCCTACGGCGTCGACGAACCCGAACTGCTCATGTGGGTCCACTGCGCCGAGATCGACTCCTATCTGCAGGTGCTGCGCGGATCCGGGTTCCGGCTCACCGACGCCGAGGCCGACCGCTACATCGCCGAACACCGCCGGAGCGCACGTCTGGTGGGACTCGACCCGGGCACCGTACCGGCCGACCGGGCCGAGCTGGCCGCCTACTTCGAGAAGGTGCGCCCGGAGCTGGCCGCCGGACCCGAGGCACGCGCAGTGGACGACTTCCTCCTCCACCCGCCGACGCACCCGCTCCTGGTACCGGTGCGCGAGGTGCTGTGGCGGCGCGTGGCACAACTGGCGTACGCCTCTCTGCCGCCGTACGCCCACGAGCTGTACGGCAGACCGGCCCCCGCACCCGCCACCGCCGCCCGGCAACTGCGCCTCACCGGTCTCCTGTTGCGCCGGATTCCCGCACGTCTGCGGTGGCAACTCCCGCCCAAACACATCCTGCGCGCCATGGCGAGGCTCGGCCCGGACGCGCGCCCGGCACCGTACAAACTCGGACGATAGGCCGCCATACTGAGTGGGCCAGTGGGAGGAGCGAGCGAACAGCTACCGGGGGGAGCGTCGCGCGACATGGGGGAGACCAGGCTCATCCACGGCCGATACCGGCTGCTCGATCTGATCGGGCGCGGCGGCATGGGCGAGGTGTGGCGGGCACGGGACGAGTCCCTGGGCCGGCACGTCGCCGTCAAGTGCCTCAAACCGCTGGGCCCCAACCACGACCACGCCTTCACGCGGGTACTGCGGGAGCGGTTCCGGCGTGAGGCCCGGGTGGCCGCCGCGCTCCAGCACCGGGGCATCACCGTCGTGCACGACTTCGGAGAGTCCGACGGCGTCCTCTACCTCGTCATGGAGCTGCTGGACGGCCGCAATCTCAGCCAGCTCCTGGAGGACAACAAGCAGCATCCGCTGCCGGTCGCCGACGTGGTGGAGATCGCCGAGCAGGTCGCCGCGGCGCTGGCGTACTGCCACGAACAGAACATCGTCCACCGCGACCTGAAACCCGCCAACATCGTGCGGCTCGGCGACGGCACGGTGAAGATCTGCGACTTCGGCATAGCCCGCCTCGGCCACGACATCGGCTTCACGTCCCGGCTGACCGGCACCGGCATCGCCATGGGCACCCCGCACTACATGTCCCCGGAGCAGATCAGCGGTACCGAGGTCGACCAGCGCAGCGACCTGTACTCCTTCGGGTGCGTGCTCTACGAGATCGCCACCGGCGTACCGCCGTTCGACCTCGACGACCCCTGGGCGATCCTCGTCGGCCACCGCGACACCCCGCCCCGGCCGCTGCGCGAACACCGCCGCGAACTGCCCGAGTACCTGGAGCGCGTCGTCCTGGACCTGCTGGCCAAGGAACCCGGGCACAGACCCGACGACGCCCGCGAGCTGGCCCGCCGGATCAGCATGCACCGGGCCGCGCCCGCGTATGTGCCGACGGTGCTGGCGGCCCGTCCCGCGCCCGGCGCGCTGGCGGGAGCGGGTCGCATGCCGTCCTGGACTCAGGGCATGACCACCGGTCACAAGGCGGCCGGTGCCGGGCTGCGCACCACACCGCCGGACCCGGCCGCCGGGCTCTCCGGCGAATGGATCGCGCGGCCCGCCGCCGGCCCGGTCGAGGAACCCGTCCCCGAGGAACGGCCCACCCCGTCCCCGGACGTCCTGACCGCCCTGGCCGGCCGCCACAACGCGGGCCTGAGCCTCGGCCGGCTCGGCCGCTGGGCGGAGGCGGGGGAGGTGCACCGGGCGGTAGCCGCCGAACGCGAGCACCTCCTCGGCCCCGACCACCCCGACACCCTCGCCAGCCGGTACGAGGTCGCCTTCACCCTCAGCCGCACCGGCCGTGCCCCGGACGCCCTGCGCGAGTACAAGCACGTGGCCGAGGCCAGGATCCGCAGCCACGGCGCCGACCACCCCGACACGCTCGCCGCCCGCCAGGAGATGGCCTACGTGCTCGGTCAGTTGGGCCGTCCCTTCGACGCCCACCGGGTGTACACCTCGGTGCTCACCGCCCGGGAGCGCACCATGGGGCCCGACCACCCCGACACCCTGCGCTGCCGGCACAACCTCGCCTTCAACCTCAGCCGCCTGGGCCGCCTCGAGGACTCGTACCGCATGGCCCGCGAAGTGGCCGCCGCCCGCGCCCGGGTGCTCGGCCCGGACCACCCCGACACCCTGGTCACCCGCTACGAAGTCGCTTACGCGCTGGGTCAGTTGGGTCGCTGGGCCGAAGCCCTGGAGACCTACCGTGAGGTCGCCGAGGCCCGCGCCGGGGCCCTCGGCGCCGACCACCCCGACACCCTCGCCGCCCGGCACGAGATCGGCATCAGCCTGGGCCGCCTCGGCCGCAGCGCGGAGGCCCTGGACCTCTGTCGCGACCTGGCCGAGGACCGCACCCGCGTCCAGGGCCCCACCCATCCCGAGACCCTGCGCGCCCGTCACGGCTGCTGCGTCAACCTCGGCCGGCTGGGCCGCTGGGAGGAGGCCCTCGCCGAGTCCCGGGACGTCGGAGCCGTCCGCGAGCGGATCCTCGGCCCCGACCATCCGGACACCCTGGTCAGCCTCCGCGAGGTCGCAGTCGGCCTGGGCTGGCTGGGTCGCTGGGCCGACGCGCTCACCGAGTACCGGCGCGTGGCCGCCGCCCGTGAACGAGTCCTCGGCGCGGACCACCCCGACACCCTCGCCAGCCGTAACGACGAGGCGCACTGCCTGCAGCAGCTGGGCCGCGGCGCCGAAGCCGTGGCGCTCTACCGCCAGGTGGCGGCCCTGCGGGAGCAACGGGCGTCGGCCGGGCGGTGACACGAGGCGGAACCAGGCTGGGCAGCCCGGCAGGACAGGGCCGAAGGCCGCGAGCTGACCTGCACACGGCGGCCGGGGGCCCGGCCGTCGTCATCTGGCCGACCTGGATCACCCCGTGTTACGAAGAACCATGACCGCACCCGAGGGACCCCGCGCACACCGGACGTACGACGCCGTCATCGTCGGCGGTGGACACAACGGCCTGGTCGCCGCCGCCTACCTGGCCCGGGCCGGGCGCTCCGTGCTGGTCCTGGAGCGGCTGGACCACACCGGCGGCGCGGCGGTGTCCACCCGGCCGTTCGCCGGGGTCGACGCCCGGCTGTCCCGGTACTCGTACCTGGTGAGCCTGCTGCCCAAGAAGATCGTGCGGGACCTCGGCCTGGACTTCCGCGTCCGCACCCGCACCGTCTCCTCCTACACGCCCGCCGAGCGCGACGGCCGGCCCACCGGGCTCCTCGTCGGCGGCGGCGAACGGCGGACGAGGGAGGCATTCGCCCGGCTCACCGGCTCGGACCGCGAGTACCGGGCCTGGCAGGAGTTCTACGGCATGACCGGCCGCGTCGCCCAACGGGTCTTCCCGACCCTCACCGAGCCGCTGCCCACCCGCGAGGAACTCCGCGGCCGCCTCGACGACGAGCAGGCCTGGCGGACGCTGTTCGAGGAGCCGATCGGTGCCGCCGTCGAAGAGCGTTTCGCGGACGACCTGGTGCGCGGCGTGGTCCTCACCGACGCGCTCATCGGCACCTTCGCCGACGCCCACGACCCCTCACTGAAGCAGAACCGCTGCTTCCTCTACCACGTGATCGGCGGCGGCACCGGCGACTGGGACGTGCCGGTCGGCGGCATGGGCGCCCTCACCGACGCACTCGCCGACACGGCACGCGCCGCGGGCGCCGTCCTCGCCACCGGCCACGAGGCGCTGCGCATCGCCACGGACGGCCGTACGGCCGAGGTCACCTACCGGACGGCCGAGAGCGAGGGCACCGTCGCCGCCCGGCACGTCCTGGTGAACGCCTCCCCGCAGGGCCTGGCGGAACTGACCGGCGGCACACCTCCGGCTCCCGCCGAGGGCGCCCAGCTGAAGGTGAACATGCTGCTCACCCGCCTGCCGAGGCTGCGGGACAGCGCCGTCGACCCGCGCGAGGCGTTCGCCGGCACCTTCCACATCGCCGAGGGCTACCAGCAACTGGCCACCGCCCACGCCCAGGCCGCCGCCGGTGGTCTGCCCGCCGCGCCGCCCTCCGAGATCTACTGCCACTCGCTCACCGACCCGACCATCCTCGGCCCCGACCTGGCCGGGCAGGGCTACCAGACGCTCACCCTCTTCGGTCTGCACACCCCGGCCCGCCTGTTCGAGCGGGACAACGACGCCGTACGCGAGGAGCTGCTGAAGTCGACCCTCGCCCAGCTCGACGCCCACCTGGCCGAGCCGCTCGCCGACTGTCTGGCCACCGACGCGGACGGCCGGCCCTGCATCGAGGCCAGGACCCCCCTCGACCTGGAGCGGGATCTCGGCCTGCCCGGCGGCAACATCTTCCACCGCGATCTGAGCTGGCCCTGGGCCCAGGACGGCACCGGCCGCTGGGGCGTGGAGACCGGCCACGCGAACGTGCTGCTGTGCGGCGCCGGAGCGGTGCGCGGCGGCGGAGTGAGCGGGGTGCCCGGGCACAACGCGGCCATGGCGGTACTGGAGAAGGAACCCCGGTGACCCCTCAGTCCGCCGACGGCGTCCACCCCACGGCCTGAAGGCGCGACGCGTCCGCCGGGCGGGTCTCGTCGAACAGGGCGCCGCCTGCCGCCTCGACCCGCAGTCCGTCCACGTAGCACCCCCGCCCGACGTACAGCCGGTCCGTCGCGTACCGCCAGCGCAGGCCGAGTTCCCGCGCGGCGGGGACGTCGGCGGTGAGCCGGTGCCAGTCGCGGCCGGACCAGCCGGTGACCGAGCCCGACGGATGCTGCCGGTGGTCCTCGCCCCGGCGGGACGTCGTGAAGGGCACCGGCTGCCAGGTCGTGCCGCCGTCGGTCGTCGCCTCCAGGACCAGCACGTCGGCCTTCGGCTCGGTGTCCCACCACAGCGCACAGCGCAGCCGCGCCCCGCCGCCGGACGTGTCGAGCGGGGGGAGAGCGAGCGTCGCCGTCGCGGAGACCGCCATCCCGGAGAACCAGGCGCCGCGCCCCCGCACCGGCCGGACCGCCACGGCTCGTGCCAGGTTGTTCGCGGCGGCGACCCGAGGGGCCGACCCGGAACGCCAACTGCGCACCGGATGCACGGAGTTGCCGAGCACGACCAGGAACGAGTCGGTCGTCGGGTCGAGCACCAGCGAGGTGCCTGTGAAGCCGGTGTGCCCGGCGGTGCGCGGCGTGGCCATCGCGCCCATGTACCAGTGCTGGTAGAGCTCGAAACCGAGGCCGTGCTCGTCGCCGGGGAAGGCGGTGTTGAAGTCGGTGAACATCAGCTCCACCGACTCCGGCGTCAGGATCCGCTCCCGCCCGTAGACACCGCCGTTGAGCAGCGTACGGCCGAGGACCGCGAGGTCCCAGGCGTCGGAGAAGACACCCGCGTGTCCCGCGACACCGCCCAGGCTGAAGGCGTTCTCGTCGTGCACCTCGCCCCACACCAGGCCCCGGTCCAGGCCGGACCACGGAGGACGGGCGTCCTCCGTGGCCGCGATCCCCGGCCGCCAGGAGGCGGGCGGGTTGTAGCGGGTGCGGCGCATGCCGAGCGGCGCGGTGATCTCCTCCCGCAGGAGGGTGTCCAGGGAGCGGCCCGTGATCCGTTCCAGCACGAGCTGGAGCGAGACTAGGTTCAGGTCCGAGTACAGATACGCCGTGCCCGGCGCGCTCACCGGCTTCTCGTTCCAGATGAGCTCGAGCTTCTCCTCGTACGTCGGCGCGCTGTACAGCGGGATCCAGGCGCGGAAACCGGAGGTGTGCGTGAGGAGCTGACGGATCGTGACGTCCTGCTTGCCCGCGCGTGCGAAGTCCGGCAGGTACGAGGCGACCTTGCCCTCCAGCTCCAGCTTGCCCCGCTCGATCTGCTGCACGGCGAGGATGGAGGTGAACAGCTTCGACACCGACGCCAGGTCGAAGACGGTGTCCTCGGCCATGGGAATCCGCTCGTCCGGCGGGAACTCCACACCGGTGTCGGTCTTCTCGTCGTAGGACCGGTAGCGCACCGCCATGCCGATGGGCCGGTGCAGGGCCACGGTGCCGCCGCGCCCGGCGAGCAGGACGGCGCCCGCGTACCAGGGGTGGGTGGGGGAGGGGCCGAGGAACGCCGCGGCGTCGGTGACGAGCCGGCGAAGGTGCGAGGGGAGCAGGCCGGCGCGAGCGGCGGAGCCGTGCCTCAGGGTCGGGCGGTGGCCGGTCGCCGCCGGGGAGGCCTCGGCGGGTCCGGCGGGCAACGGCGCGAGAGTGAGCGCTCCGCCCAGGGCCAGGCCCGCTCTGCCCAGTTGACGGCGGGTCAGTTCATTGCTCGCCGGTCTGTCGGTCACCGCACACACCCCTTCGCCTCAACCGCCTCGCATGTCCCGTGAAGTATGTCCGCCGTAGGCCTCCGCACAAAGACCGCACGCTCGAACCCACCACGTCTTGAATCTGACGGAGCATCAGAAAAACCCTTCCGTCCTCCGGAGGACTCCGGCATCCTGCGCCCATGCAGACGGAGCTGAGCCAGAAACTGGGAGTCGAGCACGCCGTCTTCGGCTTCACGCCGTTCCCCGCCGTCGCCGCGGCCATCAGCCGGGCCGGCGGCTTCGGCGTGCTCGGCGCGGTCCGCTACACCGCCCCCGACGAGCTCAAACGCGACCTGGACTGGATCGAGGCGCACGTGGACGGCCGGCCGTACGGCCTGGACGTCGTGATGCCGGCGAAGAAGGTCGAGGGCGTGACCGAAGCGGACGTCGAGGCGATGATCCCCGAGGGGCACCGGCAGTTCGTCCTGGACACCCTCGCCAAGCACGGTGTGCCCGAGCTCGCCGAGGGCGAGGCGTCCGGCTGGCGCATCACCGGCTGGATGGAGCAGGTTGCCCGCAGCCAGCTCGACGTCGCCTTCGACTACCCGATCCGGCTGCTGGCCAACGCCCTCGGCTCCCCGCCCGCCGACGTCATCGCACGCGCCCACGACCAGGACGTGCTCGTCGCCGCCCTGGCGGGCAGTGCCCGGCACGCCCGCAAGCACCAGGACGCCGGGATCGACATCGTCGTGGCGCAGGGCTACGAGGCCGGCGGCCACACCGGCGAGATCGCCTCCATGGTGCTCACCCCCGAGGTCGTCGACGCCGTCGCCCCGCTGCCCGTGCTGGCCGCCGGCGGCATCGGCAGCGGACAGCAGGTGGCCGCCGCACTCAGCCTCGGCGCTCAGGGCGTATGGCTGGGCTCCATATGGCTGACCACCACAGAGGCGGACCTCCACTCGCCCGCCCTGACCCGCAAACTGCTCGCCGCCGGCTCCGGCGACACCGTCCGCTCCCGCGCCCTGACCGGCAAACCCGCACGCCAGCTGCGCACCGAGTGGACCGACGCCTGGGACGACCCGGCAGGACCCGGCACCCTGCCCATGCCGCTTCAGGGCCTGCTGGTCGCCGAGGCCGTCTCACGCATCCAGAAGCACGAGGTCGAACCGCTGCTCGGTACCCCGGTCGGGCAGATCGTCGGCCGCATGAACAGCGAACGCAGCGTCCAGGCCGTCTTCGACGACCTCACCCGCGGCTTCGAACAGGCCGTGGACCGCGTCAACCGCATCGCCGGAAGGAGCGGCCAGTCGTGAGCACACCCGCAGTGGGCTTCTGGGCCCAGGCCACACAGGACCCCGGCCGCAGCGTGCTCGTCGCGCCCGACGGCGAGGAGTGGACCGCCGGGCGCCTGCACGCCGCCGCCAACCGGCTCGTGCACGGTCTGCGCGCCGCCGGGCTCGAACGCGGCGACACCTTCGCCGTGGTCCTGCCCAACGGCGTCGAGTTCCTCATCGCGTATCTGGCCGCCAGTCAGGCCGGGTTCTACCTCGTCCCGGTCAACCATCACCTGGTCGGACCGGAGATCGCGTGGATCGTCTCCGACTCCGGCGCCAAGGTCCTCCTAGCCCACGAGCGCTTCGCCGACGCGGCACGCCACGCCGCCGACGAGGCCGGCCTACCGGCCACCCACCGGTACGCCGTGGGCACGGTCCAGGGCTTCCGGCCGTACGCCGGACTCCTCGACGGACAGCCCGAGTCGGCGCCCGCCGACCGCACCCTCGGCTGGGTCATGAACTACACCTCGGGCACCACCGGCCGCCCACGCGGCATCCGCCGCCCCCTGCCCGGCAAACCGCCGGAGGAGGCCTACCTCGGCGGTTTCCTCGGCATCTTCGGCATCCGGCCCTTCGACGGCAACGTGCACCTGGTGTGCTCGCCGCTCTACCACACGGCCGTCCTGCAGTTCGCCGGAGCGTCCCTGCACATCGGCCACCGGCTGGTCCTGATGGACAAGTGGACGCCCCAGGAGATGCTCCGCCTCATCGACCACCACCGCTGCACCCACACCCACATGGTCCCCACCCAGTTCCACCGTCTGCTGGCCCTGCCCGACGAGGAGAAGGACCGCTACGACGTCTCCGCCATGCGGCACGCCATCCACGGCGCCGCGCCCTGCCCCGACCATGTGAAGAGGGCCATGCTCGACTGGTGGGGCCCCTGTGTGGAGGAGTACTACGCGGCAAGCGAGGGGGGCGGCGCCTTCGCCACCGCCGAGGACTGGCTGAAGAAGCCCGGCACCGTCGGCAAGGCCTGGCCCATCAGCGAACTCGCGATCTTCGACGACGACGGCAACCGGCTGCCGCCCGGTGAACTCGGCACCGTCTACATGAAGATGAACACCGGCGGGTTCTCGTACCACAAGGACGAGGCCAAGACCCGCAGGAACCGCATCGGCGACTTCTTCACCGTCGGCGACCTCGGCCACCTCGACGAGGACGGCTATCTCTTCCTGCGCGACCGGAAGATCGACCTGATCATCTCCGGCGGCGTCAACATCTACCCGGCCGAGATCGAGTCGGCCCTGCTCGCCCACCCCGCCGTCGCGGACGCCGCCGTCTTCGGTATCCCGCACGACGACTGGGGCGAGGAGGTCAAGGCGGTCGTAGAGGCGGCCCCCGGACACCGGCCCGGACCCGCCCTCGCTGCCGACCTCCTCGACCACTGCACGCACCGGCTCGCCGGGTACAAGCGGCCCAGGAGCGTCGACTTCATCACCGAGATGCCCCGCGACCCCAACGGCAAGCTGTACAAGCGGCGGCTGCGGGAGCCGTACTGGGAGGGCCGGAACCGACCGGTGTGAGGTGACGCGGCGGCTTTGGTCGCACAGACGTCATCCTTTGGTCGGAGGGCGCTCGCCCTCCGGCCGATGTCCCGCCGTGTCCCGCTTCCCTAGCTTGACGACATGACGATAGCGACCGAAAAGGGCCCGCTGCGGCGGGGCGCCGTACGGCCGGGCGAGCGAGCACTCGCCCCCGATCTCGCACGCGGGATCATGCTGCTGGGCATCGTGCTGTCCAATACCGCCTTCCATCTGTGGGCGGCCCGGCGCGGGCCCTCCGGATGGCAGCCTGTGGACGGCTCGTGGCTGGACCACGCCGTGCAGTTCACCATGATCATCGTGCTCGACCTGCGGGTCTATCCGCTCTTCGCCTTCCTCTTCGGCTACGGCATGACGCAGCTCTACCTCCGCCAGACCGCCGCCGGCACCGACGGGCGCGACGCCGCGAAGCTCCTGCGCAGGCGCAGCCTCTGGCTGATCGTCATCGGTCTCACGCACGCCGCCCTGCTGATGGCGGGGGACATCATCGGCTTCTACGGAGTCCTGAGCCTCGTCCTCGGCCTGGCCTTCCTGCGGCGCGGCGAACGCGCCCTGAAGTGGTGGATCTGGATCGGGGTCGCCCTGATCGTGCTCGTCTCGGCCGGACCCGCCCTCTCGGCCCTGTTCCGCGGCGAGCTGGGCACGTTCGGCGACGCCGGAGCCGACCCGGGCTTCAAGGCGTACGCGGCGGACGAGGCGAACTGGCATACCGCCGCCGGCACCCGGTTGCGGACCGGCCTGTTCATCACCTTCGTGGCCGCTCCGCTGACCCTCGTCGGCGGTGGGTTCATCCTCTTCCTGCTCGGCTTCTGGGCCGCACGGCGCCGCGTCCTGGAGGAACCGGGCCGCCACCGGCCGCTGTTGCGCCTGACGGCGCTGCTCGGCATCGCGGCCGGCTGGCTCGGCGCGCTGCCCGCCGCACTCGCCCACATCGGCGTCCTGCACGTCCCGGACGACACGCAGAGCGAGTCCGGAGCGCTCACGGTGCTCCGCGACATCACCGGCAACGCCGCGGGCCTCGGCTATGTCGCGGCCGTCGCCCTCTTCACGCACTGGTGGACCACGCGCACGACCCGGCGCGGTGCGACGGCGGTGACCGCGGTGGCCTCGGTCGGCAAACGGTCCCTGTCCTGCTACCTCGCCCACTCACTGCTCTTCGCCCCGGTGCTGGCCGCCTGGGGACTCGGCCTCGGCGAGCACCTGGGCAGTGCGACCATGGCACTCTTCGCGTTCGCTGTCTGGCTGGTCACGGTGGCCGGAGCGTACGCCCTGGAGCGCGCCGGACGCCGGGGTCCCGCGGAAACGGTGCTGCGCCGGCTGATGTACGGCCGCCGGGCGGGCTGAGCGGGGTGCCGCCCCACCGGGAGCGGCACCCCACCCGGCACGGTCAGCGCCGCTCGTGCACGCGGACGACCTTCAGCTTCGGCGAGGACAGGATGTCCTTCTCGCAGAAGCGCGACGTCACCCACTTCTCACCGGAGAACAGCCGCGTCTGATCGGCGAAGTGCGGCGACTCGGGGTTCGACGACTGGGAGTACGTCAGCAGGGTGCGGGCCACCGGACAGCGACTGCCGTCCCAGCCCACCGCCTGGAGGTGACTGGAGCCGAACGGCACCTCCGTGTAGCCACCGCCGGCCGCGTCCCACGTCGGCTGGATCACGTTCCACACACCGAGCTGCCCCGCACCGCCCGGCACCGGAAGGCGCTTGCCGTCGCGGACGACGAACTGGTGCGCGCCGAGCGGCGCGTCGAGCGCGATGCCCGCCGCCCGCAGCTCCGTCACCGTGTCGGCGAGGGCGGTGGCGACGCCGGGAGCGTCCGTGTTCAGGGTGCGCGGGGTACGTACCGGGTCGGCGGCCGAGAACGGTACCTTCCACAACTGCTCCGGAGGCACGGCCTGTTCGAGTTTCCGCCAGAACCGGTCGAAGAGCAGCGCTCCCCGGCTCCCCGTGTCCATGGTGCGGTCCCACGCCTTCAGCACCCCGCAGGCCTCCGACACGTCGACGGACGTGCCGTCGTTCCCCGTCGCCTTGGCACCCGGCAGCGCGGCACACGACCGTGCCACGTCCTCGGCTGCGAGATCACCCGCGGGCACCCGGTTGGCGAACTGCTGCCGCTGCAGGTCGCGCACGGTCAGACGGCCCTTGTCCGCCATCGCCGCCACGTCCTCGAGCCCGCCCCGTGTGCGCAGGCCGAGTTGTGTGCCCACCGTGCCGAAGACCCGCTCGTAGCCGGTGATCGGCCGGTCGGCGTTGGTCATCCACGCGGTGCCGTTCGAGTTCTCCACGTACGGCGCGTTCTTGAGCGTCGGCATCCGCGCCGGGCCGAAGATGCCCGGCCCCACGGCGTCGGGATCGCTGCCGAGGGCGCAGTCGCCGCGCGAGCCGTCGAGGATCGCGATGCCGGACGCCGGATACGTGGTCCTGCCGAGCTCCGTCGAGCAGCGCTCCGCCAGCCCGTCGGTGATCCGGGGGAGTACCTGGGACTGGGTGTAGAGGGAGTGTCCCGCCCGGTCGGCGGCGATCGTGTTCACCCAGGGGATGCCCTGGTGCCGGTCGAGGGACGCGAGGACCTCGTCCGTGCTCCGTGCCTTGCCGAAGCCGAGCGAGGTGTCGGCGAAACGGAGGTTGGCGGCGTTCGGGTCGTACAGGGCGTACGCCGTAGTGCCGGTCCACGGCAGCGGGACCTGCGGGCTGAGGGAGGTGACGACGGGGCCGTAACGGGTCCACCACTGGGTGCGGGTCACCGGCGCGCCGTCCTTCACCGCTACCGTCACGGTCCGCTTCCTCATCCGCTCCGGCTCGCCGTCCACGAGGTACGTCGTGGGATCGGCCGGATCCAGGGTCAGCCGGTGGAAGTTGGCCGGAATGCCGGTCGAGACGGTGTGGCTCCAGGCCACCTGCGCGTTGAACCCGATGGAGATCGCCGGGGTGCCGAGCAGGGAGCCGCCGGAGACGTTCAGCTCACCGGGGATCGTCTGCTGCGACTGCCAGAACCGGCGCCCGCCCTCCCAGGGGTAGTGCGGATTGCCGAGCAGCAGACCGCGGCCGTTCGCCGTCGTGTCACCGCGGAAGGCGACCGCGTTGGAGCCCATGCCGGGGTCTCCCCACAGTTCGTCCGCCGCTTTCGCCACGGCCTTGGCGTCGGGCCTGGGAGCGGCGGGACCGCTCCCGGCGGCCGGGGCTCCGGCCGGGGGCCGCGCGGTCGTGATCGTGTCCACGAAGCGCCCCTCGCCGGCGATCGAGGCGATGGCGAGACCACGGGCCGCCACATCGAGCTCGGTGACCGGCCGAACCCAGGAGGCGCCCGCACAGGCGGGATCCGTGATCTTGTTCTTCTTCAGCCAGGCGTTGTAACCGGCCGCCCAGCCGCGCATCATGCCCTTGGCGTCGCGGCTCGGGCCGACGGGAGCGGGCTCGGCGAGCACCTTCTCCACGGTGCGGCTCTCACGGACCCCGCGGAAGTACAGGTCACTGGCGAGGTTCGTCCGGGCCCCGGACAGGGCGCCGTCGGCCGCCGTGTCGGCGCCGAAGTACCGGGAGCGCTCGCCCCGCAGCGTCACGAACCCGTCGGCGAGCGTGCAGACCTCGTCGGCGGCCTGCGCCCAGCCCGTGCCGAAGCCCAGGTCGGCGTAGTTCTTCGCGAGGATGTGCGGGATGCCGTACTCGGTGTAGCGGATGACGGCGGACAGGCCGTCACGGGAAGGGTGCTGCTCCGCTCGCCCCTGGCTCGGGGCGGCGGCCGCGGGTAACGCGGACGCGGCGGTGAACAGGGCCGTGGCCCCGAGGACGAGGCGTCTCAGGCGGCTGCGCATGTGCCCTCCAACATCGTTGAGGGAAAGGAGACTTGAGCGTACAAATGTTCTGGGTTCATACGTCAGTACCATCACAGCGGACGCCTCTGGCGACGGCAGGGTTGAGCCGGTCGGTCCTTGACCTCCCCGGGCGGCCGACCGAGGATCACTTGTCATGACGACGCCCGGACACGGCAGCACGGTCGACGGAGTCCTACGGCGCAGCGCCCGGCGCACACCGGCGCGCGTCGCGGTGGAGTACGGCGAACGCACCTGGACCTACGACGAACTCGACACCGCCGTATCCCGCGCGGCGAGCGTCCTCCTCGACCAGGGCCTGTCCCCCGGGGACCGGGTCGGCGCCTACGGCCACAACTCCGACGCCTACCTGATCGCCTTCCTGGCCTGTGCCCGGGCCGGCCTGGTGCACGTACCCGTCAACCAGAACCTCACCGGCGACGACCTCGCCTACATCGTCGGCCAGTCCGGCAGCTCCCTGGTCCTCGCCGACCCGGACCTCGCCGGCCGGCTCCCCGACGGCGTACGGACATCGCCCCTGCGCGACGCCGGAGACTCGCTGCTCGCGCGGCTGGCCGAGGCGCCCGTGTACGACGGCCCCGAGCCACGCCCCGAGGACCTCGTGCAACTGCTGTACACCTCCGGCACGACCGCACTGCCCAAGGGCGCGATGATGACGCACCGGGCCCTGGTGCACGAGTACCTGAGCGCCATCTCGGCCCTCGACCTCAGTGCCGGCGACCGCCCCGCGCACTCGCTGCCCCTCTACCACTCGGCGCAGATGCACGTCTTCCTGCTGCCCTACCTCGCGGTCGGCGCGACGAACATGGTCCTCGACGCACCCGACGGCGACCGGCTCCTCGACCTGGTCGAGGCGGGCCGCGTGGACAGCCTGTTCGCCCCGCCCACCGTCTGGATCGCCCTGTCCAACCGCCCCGACTTCGCCACCCGCGACCTGGGCGGCCTGCGCAAGGCCTACTACGGGGCGTCGATCATGCCGGTCCCCGTACTGGAACGGCTCAAGGAACGCCTCCCGAAGCTCGCCCTCTACAACTGCTTCGGCCAGAGCGAGATCGGCCCCCTCGCCACGGTCCTCGCCCCCGAGGAGCACAAGGGCCGCCTGGACTCCTGCGGCCGTACCGTGCTGTTCGTCGAGGCGCGCGTGGTCGACGAGGACGGCGAGGCCGTACCCGACGGCACCCCCGGCGAGATCGTCTACCGCTCCCCGCAACTGTGCGAGGGCTACTGGGACAAGCCCGAGGAGACCGCCGAGGCCTTCCGCGACGGCTGGTTCCGCTCCGGCGACCTCGCGGTCCGCGACGCGCACGGCTACTTCACGATCGTCGACCGGGTGAAGGACGTCATCAACTCCGGCGGCGTCCTGGTCGCTTCACGCCAGGTCGAGGACGCCCTCTACACCCACCCCCGGGTCGCCGAGGTCGCGGTCGTCGGCCTCCCCGACGAACGCTGGATCGAGGCCGTCACAGCCGTCGTCGTCCCGCGCGGCGAGGTCACGGAGGCGGAACTGATCGACCACGTCCGCGAGAACCTGCCGCACTTCAAAGCGCCGAAGAGAGTGTTCTTCGTGGACGAACTCCCGCGCAACGCCAGCGGGAAGATCCTCAAGCGGGAGCTCAGGAAGGACCTGGGAGGCGGGACGGGGGCGGTAGCCTCCGGGTAGCGGCACGAGAGGCTGACAACTCCGTTGCCACCGGCCGTGCTCGCGCCCGATGATCGACGGCATGCCGATCTTCAGCGCCCCGGACGGGACCCGGCTCGCCTGCCACCTCCGCGGCCGGGGCGAGCCGCTCGTCGTGCTGCCCGGCGGCCCCATGCGGGCCTCCGCGTACCTGGGAGACCTGGGCGGACTGGACGCGCACCGGCAGTTGGTCCTCCTCGACCTGCGCGGCACGGGCGGGTCCGAGATCCCGGCGGATCCCGCGACGTACCGCTGCGACCGGCTCGTGGACGACGTGGAGGCGTTGCGGCGCCACCTGGGCCTGGAGCGGATGGACGTGCTCGCGCACTCGGCGGGCGGGAGTCTCGCCATGCGCTACGCGGCCCGGCACCCTGAACGGTTGGGACGGCTGGCGCTGATCACCGCCACCCCGTGGGCACTCGGCATGCCCGCGACGCCCGAGGACCGGCTGGCCGCGGCCCGGCAGCGCACGTCGGAACCCTGGTTCACGGACGCGTTCCCGGCGTTCGAGGCGTGGCTGTCCGGCACCGGGGACTTCGACCCCGTCTTCGTCCCGTTCTTCCACGGGCGGTGGGACGACACCGCCCGGAGCCATGCCGAGCGCGAGGAGGACGAGACCAACGACGACGCGGCGGATGTGTACGGGGCGGACGGCGCATTCGACCCGGACGCGACACGCACCGGGCTCGCCCGGGTCGCGGCACCGGTACTCGTCCTGGCCGGAGAGATGGACGGTGGTCCGAGACCCGCCCTCGCCCGGCGCACCGCCGACGCCTTCCCGGCGGCCGAGTTCGCCGTGCAGCCCGGCGCGGGACACTACCCCTGGCTCGACGACCCGGAGTGGTTCGTGCGGCGCGTGACCGCATTCCTCTGCGGACGGAAGTGAGAGGTCCTTCTGCCGTGGGCAGAGCGAGCCCGGCCGGCCGGGCTCACCTCGCTGGCGTGCCCGGCATGGACACAGAACCGCGTACCGTACGGGCGAACGGCATCACCCTGGCCTACCGCGCCTGGGGGCCGCAGGACGCGCCGCCCGTCCTGCTCCTCCACGCCCGCGGGGCCGACGGTGCCGACTGGTCCGGGATCGCCCCCGCCGGCCGCCGGGCCCCGCCGGGTCCACGCCCCGGACCTTCGCGGACACGGCCGCAGCGACTGGCCCGGCGACTACGCCTACGAGACCATGCGCGACGACGTACACGCCTTCCTCGGTCGTGCTGGACTTCCTCAGCCCTGCGGGCCGTACGCCGTCATGAAGCGGTCGCGGAACTTGTCCATGCCCCACCGGGGCGCGTTCTCCGCGGGCTTGAGGCCGTCGGTCCAGCCCCAGTCGGCGACCCGGTCCAGGACCTTCTTGTCCTTGGCGACGATGGTGATCGGCACGTCCTTGCCGGTGTCCCCGGCGGTGACGGTCGGCACCGGCTGGTGGTCGCCGAGGAAGACGAGGACCGTGTCCTCGTCGCCGTAGCGCTCCAGCCACTCGGTGAGGCTGCGGATCGAGTACTCGATGGCCTTGCGGTACTCGGTGCGGACCTTCTCCGGGTCCTTCCAGACCTCCGTGGGGTTGGTGCCCTCCTTCTTGATCTGGTGGAACACCGAGCCGTCGCCGAGGTCCTCCCAGTCGATCATCTTCGCGATGGGCGACCAGGGGTTGTGGCTGGAGGCGAGGATGATCTCCGCCATGATCGGCTCACGGTCCTTCTTGCCGTGCTCCAGACGCTGGAAGGCCTCCATGCTGAACTGGTCGGGCACGGGCGTCCAGCTGAAGTACGGGCCGTGGTAGCCGAGGTGCTCGGAGTCGTAGATGTGGTCCAGGCCGAAGTACTTCCCCTCCGGCCAGGCCCGGCGCACCCCGGGCACCACACCGACGGTCCGCCAGGCCTTCGTCCTGCCGAAGTAGTTGGTGAGCGTCATACGGTCACTGGTGGTCAGGCTGCGGTACCGCTGCTGGTTCTTGATCCACAGCCCGGACAGGAACGTCGAGTGGGCGAGCCAGCTGCCCGCGCCCGTCACCGGCGACTGCAGCCAGCCGCTGCGCGACTCGAAGCCGGCGGTCTTCAGCGAGCTGGTGCCCTCCTTGAGCACCGAGTCGATCCGGGGCGCCATCGCCGGGTCGTCGATCGCGACACGGCCGTAGCTCTCGATGAAGGTGAACAGCACGTCCTTGCCGCGCAGCCCCGTGAGCAACTGGTCGGGCGGCGTCTTCGCGAAGGCGTCCCTGGCGGCCTGCTTCCGGAACACCCGCGCGTCCTTCAGGCCCGCTTGCACCTGGTCCACCCGGTTGCCGATGAACTCGGCGTTGCCCTTGGTGGCGAACGGCACGCTGCCGACCTGCACGCCCAGAGTCATCGCGGTGATCCACGCCGTGCCGAGGACCAGTGTCGTACGGGCGGCGACGGGACGGTGGCTGACCATCAGGTTGGTCAGCCGCACCACGGCGAGCGTCGTGAGGACCAGCACCGCGACGAACAGGACGATCACACCGGTCACGGCCAGCACCTGGCCGGTACGCCCGAACGTCTCCCTCAGGAAGTCCGTGCCGTTCTCGATCAGTATCCAGTCCAGGACCAGATCGAAGGGCCGGGCCAGGATCTGGTAGAAGCCCATGTCGACGAATTTCAGGATGGTGACCAGCCCGAGGAACGCACCCGAGACGACCGCCGTGATCCGCCGGGCCCGCGGCGGCAGCGCGAGCAGCAGACCCGCGAGCAGCACACCCTCGGCGGGGATACGGACGAACGAGGCGAACTCGATCTTCTCCATCTGGTTGGGCATCAGGAGCGCGAAGAACACGAGCGCCCCGGCGAGGACGGTCGTCCCGACGCTGACACCGCGTGCCGTACGGGGATAGCGGCGCCGCCAGCCGAACCAGCCGGGCTTCGTCACGTCCGGTGTCTCTTCGGGAGCGGCTTCATGTGCGACGTCGACGTCCGGGGTCTCCTCGGGGGCGTCCGCCGCGACGTCGACGTCCGGGGTCTCCTCGGGGGCGTCCGCTGCTGTGTCGGTGCCGTCGCCGACCGGTTCCTCCGTGACGGCGTCACCGCCGGCGTCGTCTTCCGGTTCCGCCCCGCCCCCGGCCGGGTCCGATTGCTGACGGGAGCGAGTGAAGAGCGACACCCGGAGGTCCTTCCGTGCGGTCTTGCTAGGCATGGCAAACAGAGCCCGGTGAACCGAGCCTGCCACCACCAGTACGTCCGCACGTCACCTTAGGTTCAAACGACAGGCCGGAGAATCACCCGTCCGCCGCCACCGCCACCTCCCGCGCCCACCGGTAGTCCGCCTTGCCGCTCGGCGACCGCCGGACCGACTCCGCGATCACCAGCTGGCGCGGGATCTTGTAGCCGGCGAGCCGGTCACGGCAGTGCGTCCGGATGTCCTCCAGCGACGGCCGCACCGCCCCCTGGCGCAGCTGCACCACAGCCGCCACATGGTGGCCCCACTGGGGATCCGGCACCCCGGCCACCAGCGCGTCGTAGACGTCCGGGTGTGACTTGAGGGCCTGCTCGACCTCCTCCGGGTACACCTTCTCGCCGCCGGTGTTGATGCACTGCGAGCCGCGCCCCAGGACGGTGACCACGCCCTCCTCGTCGACCGTGGCCATGTCGCCGAGCAGCACCCACCGCTCGCCGCCCCTCTCGAAGAAGGTCCCGGCGGTCTTGGCGGGGTCGTTGTAGTAGCCGAGCGGCACATGTCCGCACTGGGCGATCCGGCCCACCTCGCCGGGCGCCACCGGTTCGTACGTGGCCGGGTCCACCACCTGCGTCCGGGCATGAACCCGGATCCGGAAGCCACGCTCGGGCCCCGAGTCCTCGGTCGCCGTGCCGTTGAAACCGGACTCCGACGAGCCGAAGTTGTTCAGCAGCATGGCGTTCGGCACCAGCTCCTGGAACTGCCGGCGCACCGTGTCCGACATGATCGCGCCGGACGACGACACGCTGAACAGCGACGAGCGGTCGATGTGCTTCAGCGGGCCGGCCAGCGCGTCGATCAGCGGCCGCAGCATCGCGTCGCCCACCAGCGAGATGCTGCTGACCCTCTCCTTCTCCACGGCCCGCAGCACCTCCTCGGGCGCGAACTTGCGGTGGATCACGACCCGCTGCCCGAAGTTGAAGCCGATGAACGCCGTGAGGGTGGAGGTGCCGTGCATCAGCGGAGCGGTGGGGAAGAAGGTGATCCCGGCCCCACCGGCCGCCACCCGCTCGGCCAGTTCCTCCGGCTTCTTCACCGGCTCACCGGTCGGGGCGCCCCCGCCGAGACCCGCGAAGAACAGATCCTCCTGCCGCCACATCACACCCTTGGGCATACCGGTCGTACCGCCGGTGTAGATGATGAACTGGTCGTCCGCCGAACGCGCCGGGAAGCCGCGCGCCGGCGACCCCGCGGCCTCGGCGTCCGCGAACTCCGCACACGGCACCTCGGCGGCACCCCGCGCGGGCGCACCCACCCGGACCAGATGCCGCAGCCTCTCCGCCCGCGGCCGTGCCGCCGCCACCCGGTCCGTGAACTCCGCGTCGAAGACCAGCGCCACCAGATCCGCGTCCCGGTAGAGGTACACCAACTCCTCTTCCACATAGCGGTAGTTGACGTTGACCGGGACGATCCGGGCCTTCAGGCAGCCCAGCACCGTCTGCAGATACTCCACCCCGTTGTAGAGGTGGAGGCCGAGGTGCTCACCGGGCCGTATCCCGCTGTCGAGCAGATGGTGGCCGACGCGGTTGGCCGCCGCGTCCAGCTCCGCGTATGTCAGACGGCGTTCCGCGCCCGTGCCGGGATGGTCGGCGTACACCAGTGCCTCACGGCCGGGGACGACGTCGACGACCGACTCGAACAGGTCGGCAAGGTTGTACTCCACCGCTCCTCCTGACCCGGGACGTGCCTGGCATCGGACGGTTCGCCGGTCATCAGAGCAAAGGGCGGTCCAACTGTGAAGGGTCCGCGCGAAGAAAACTGACTACCTGTCAGAAAACCCTTGAAGTGCCTCACGCCCTACTGCAACCTGTTCTCGTTCTTCGAGAGGGGAGTTGGCCATGGGTGGGACCGAACACCTCACCGTGCAGCGCGAAGGCGCCACACTGGTGCTCACGCTCAACAGGCCGGAGGCCAGGAACGCGCTCTCGCTGCCGATGCTCGTCGGCCTTCACGACGGCTGGCTGGAGGCCGACGCGGACGACTCCGTCCGCTCGATCGTCTTCACCGGCGCGGGCGGCTCGTTCTGCTCGGGCATGGACCTCAAGGCGCTCGCCGGGAACGGCATGGCCGGCGAGGAGTACCGCGACCGGCTCAAAGCCGACCCCGACCTGCACTGGAAGGCGATGCTGCGCCACCATCGCCCCCGCAAGCCGGTGATCGCCGCGGTCGAGGGATACTGCGTCGCCGGCGGCACCGAGATGCTCCAGGGCACCGACATCCGCGTCGCCGGTGAATCGGCGACCTTCGGCCTGTTCGAGGTGAAGCGCGGCCTGTTCCCCATCGGCGGCTCCACGGTCCGGCTGCAACGCCAGATCCCGCGCACCCACGCCCTGGAAATGCTCCTCACCGGCCGCCCCTACAGCGCCCGCGAGGCCGCCGCCGTCGGCCTGGTCGGCCACGTCGTCCCCGACGGCACCGCGCTCGCGCGGGCACTGGAGATCGCCGAACAGATCAACTCCTGCGGCCCGCTGGCCGTCGAGGCCGTCAAGGCCTCCGTCTACGAGACCGCGGAGATGACCGAGTCAGACGGCCTCGCCGCCGAACTCACCCGGGGCTGGCCGGTGTTCGACACCGCCGACGCCAAGGAGGGCGCCCGCGCCTTCGCGGAGAAACGACCGCCCGTCTACAAGCGCGCCTGACCGCCCCTCCCGTCCGCGCGCCTGACCGAAGGAGCCCTGTGGCATGCCCGAAGTCCTCAAAGCCCCCCTCGTCGTCGAGTTCCCCTTCACCCGCTCCCTCGGCCCCGTCCAGAGCGCCTTCCTGACCGGCCTGCGCGAACGCGTCGTGCTGGGAGTACGGGCGAGCGACGGCCGCGTTCTCGTCCCGCCGGCCGAGTACGACCCCGTCACCGCCGAGGAGATCCGCGACCTCGTCGAGGTCGCCCCCACCGGCACGGTCACCACCTGGGCCTGGAACCACGACCCACGCCGCGGCCAGCCCCTCACCACCCCCTTCGCCTGGGCCCTGGTCCGCCTCGACGGCGCCGACACCGCCCTCCTGCACGCCCTCGACGCCCCGGGCCCCGACGCCGTGCACACCGGCATGCGCGTCCGCGTCCGCTGGGCTGAGGAACGCACCGGAGCCATCACCGACATCGCCTGCTTCGAGCCCTACGACGGCGACCCGCCGCAACCCACCTGGACCACCGGCGAATTCGAGGACCCGGTCACCGGCATCGTCGCCGCCGCCCGCCTCGACTACACCTACTCGCCCGGCCGTGCCCAGACCGCCTACATCAACGCCCTCGGCGGCCGGCGCACCGTCGGAGAGCGCTGTCCCTCCTGCCGGAAGGTCTACGTCCCGCCCAGGGGCGCGTGCCCCACATGCGGGGTCGCCACGGCCGAACAGGTCGAGGTCGGGCCGCGCGGCACGGTGACCACGTTCTGCATCGTCAACATCAAGGCGAAGAACCTGGACATCGAGGTGCCGTACGTCTACGCCCACATCGCCCTCGACGGCGCCGGCCTCGCGCTGCACGGCCGTATCGGCGGCATCCCCTACGACGAGGTCCGCATGGGGCTGCGGGTCGAACCCGTGTGGACGGAGGGCGCCCGCTATCCCGACCACTACCGGCCGACGGGCGAGCCCGACGCGGACTACGACACCTACAAGGAGCTGCTGTGACGAGCGCACCGCGGGACCGCGAGATCGCCGTCGTCGCCTTCGCCCAGACCGCCCACCGGCGCACCAGCGAGGAGCTCTCCGAGGTGGAGATGCTCATGCCGGTCCTGCACGAGGTCCTCGACCGGACCGGCCTGAAGACCGCCGACATCGACTTCACCTGCTCCGGCTCCAGCGACTACCTCGCCGGCCGCGCCTTCTCCTTCACCCTCGCCCTCGACGGCGTCGGCGCCTGGCCACCGATCTCCGAGTCCCATGTCGAGATGGACGGCGCGTGGGCCCTGTACGAGGCCTGGACCAAACTCCTCACCGGCGACGCCGACACCGCGCTGGTCTACTCGTACGGCAAGTCCTCGCCCGGACCGGTCCGCGACGTGCTGACCCGCCAGCTCGACCCGTACTACGTGGCACCCCTGTGGCCCGACTCCGTGGCGCTCGCCGCCCTCCAGGCACAGGCCCTCATCGACGCCGGCGCCACCGACGAGCCCGCCCTCGCGGCCGTCGCCGCCCGCAACCGGGAGGCGGCCGCCGCCAACCCGCACGCGCAGCTCAAGGGGCCCGTGGCACAGGGCGACTACCTGGTACGGCCCCTGCGCACCGGCGACTGCCCGCCCATCGGCGACGGGGCCGCCGCCGTGATCCTCGCGGCCGGAGACCGGGCCCGTGACCTGTGCGCACGCCCCGCCTGGATCCGGGGGATCGACCACCGCATCGAGGCCCACGGTCTCGGCGTGCGCGACCTGACCGACTCGCCCTCCACCCGTCTTGCCGCCGAGCGGGCCGGCGCCTTCGAACGGCCCGTCGACACCGCCGAGCTGCACGCGCCCTTCACCGCGCAGGAGATCGTCCTGCGCAAGGCCCTCCGGCTCGACGACGGCGTCCACGTCAACCCCTCCGGCGGAGCCCTCGCCGCCAATCCGATCATGGCCGCCGGTCTCATCCGACTGGGAGAGGCCGCCGCCCGCGTCCACCGCGGCGAGTCCGACCGCGCCCTCGCCCACGCCACCTCCGGCCCCTGCCTGCAGCAGAACCTGGTCGCCGTACTCGAAGGGGAGCCCCGATGAGCAAGGAGCCCGTGGCCGTCGTCGGCATCGGCCAGACCAAGCACGTCGCGGCACGCCGTGACCTGTCGATCGCCGGGCTGGTCCGGGAGGCGGCACGACGCGCGCTCGACGACGCCGAGCTGACCTGGGCCGACATCGACGCCGTCGTGATCGGCAAGGCGCCCGACTTCTTCGAGGGCGTCATGATGCCGGAGCTCTACCTCGCCGACGCGCTCGGAGCCGTCGGCAAACCCATGCTCCGCGTGCACACCGCCGGGTCGGTCGGCGGGTCCACCGCGCTCGTCGCCGCGAACCTCGTCGCGGCCCGCGTCCACGGCACCGTTCTCACCCTCGCCTTCGAAAAACAGTCCGAGTCGAACGCCATGTGGGGCCTGTCCCTGCCGATCCCCTTCCAGCAGCCCCTGCTGGCCGGGGCCGGCGGCTTCTTCGCCCCGCACATACGCGCCTACATGCGACGCAGCGGCGCCCCCGAGTCGATCGGCGCCCTGGTCGCCTACAAGGACCGGCGCAACGCGCTCAAGAACCCCTACGCCCACCTGCACGAACACGACATCACCCTGGAGAAGGTGACCGCCTCGCCCATGCTGTGGGACCCGGTCCGCTACTCGGAGACCTGCCCCTCCTCCGACGGCGCCTGCGCCATGATCCTCACCGACCGGGCAGGAGCCGCCCGGGCACCACGACCGCCCGCCTGGATGCTGGGCGGCGCGATGCGCAGCGAACCGACCCTCTTCGCGGGGAAGGACTTCGTCTCCCCGCAGGCCGGCCAGGACTGCGCGGCCGACGTCTACCGGCAGGCCGGGATCACCGACCCCCGCCGCGAGATCGACGGCGCCGAGATCTATGTGCCCTTCTCCTGGTACGAGCCGATGTGGCTGGAGAACCTCGGCTTCGCCGGCGAGGGCGAGGGCTGGAAGCTCACCGAGGCGGGCGTGACCGAACTGGACGGTGACCTGCCCGTCAACATGTCGGGCGGCGTCCTGTCCACCAACCCCATCGGCGCCTCCGGCATGATCCGCTTCGCGGAGGCGGCGCTCCAGGTGCGCGGACAGGCCGGGGAACACCAGGTGGACGGTGCCCGCAGGGTCCTCGGGCACGCCTACGGCGGCGGATCGCAGTTCTTCTCGATGTGGCTCGTGGGGGCACAGCCCCCCGAGTCCTGAAACGACTCCCGGAACGACTCCTGAAAGGTCCCCCTCACGTGCCCTGTTGGCCATGGGACACGATCGCTAGGCTGGCCGCGGACGACGAATCGGGAGGAGCACGGACGTGGCCGAGACCACCACCCAGCAGCGCCCGCTCATGGGCTGGGACAAGCCGGATCTGGACCTCACCAACGCGGAGTGGCAGTCCAGCAGCCGTGGCGTGGGGGATGTCCAGATCGCCTTCGTGGAGGGCTTCATCGCGATGCGGAACAGTGGCCGCCCGGAGAGCCCTTCCCTGATCTTCACGCCCGACGAGTGGGGCGCGTTCGTGTCGGGAGCGCGGGAAGGGGAGTTCGACCTCACCTGACGCGGGCCGGTTGAGCCGTCCCGGACGGCCGTGATCCGACGGCCGATCCGGGGGTGTTGTGCCCGCATTTCCGGACACGCGACCCGAGACATCCTCCCGGGGCCGGCGCCTGAGCCAGGCTGGCCCCCGGAAGGGACGGTCGTATCCCGGAGGTGAGGAACCCGTGAGCAACCTGCCGGTCATCGCGGCGGTCGACGGTTCGGACGACAGCCTGCGTGCCCTGGAGTGGGCCCTCGACGCCGCCCGCCTGCGTTCGGCGCCCCTGCGTGTGGTCCACGTACGCCAGTACGCCCACTGGGCACAGCCCGAGATCCTCGCCGCCGGACCGGCGGACCCACAGGACGACCCCGTCCTCGACAGGGTCCGCACCCGGCTGGAAGGACGCGCCGACCAGCCGGACACGGAGTACGTCGCACTGGAGGGCGTGGTCAGCGCCGTCCTGCCCGAACTGGGAGCCTCCGCCCAGCTGCTGGTGCTGGGTTCCCGGGGCCGTGGCGGCTTCGCCAGTCTGCTGCTCGGCTCCAACGGCATGGCCGCCGCCCGTGACGCCGAGTGCCCCGTCGTCGTGGTGCCCCGGGCCGCGGGTGACGTGCGGGACGAGACGTCCGGCGGCCCCGGCTCGCGCGTCGTCGTCGGCCTGAAGGTGGACGGCCCCGACGAGGCCACGCTCGAGTTCGCCTTCGCCGAGGCCGCCCGGCGCGGCGCGCGGCTCCAGACGGTCGCCGCCTACCCGTGGCCCGCGCAGCCCTGGATGATGCCCGGGGAGATGCCCCCGCCGGTGGTCGACCAGGACGTCATCGAGGACGAGGCCCGGATCCTCGCCGAGGGCTTCCTCGCCCCGTACCGCGAACGGCACCCCGATGTCCGGGCCGAGCCGCTCGCCGCTGCGGGCGACGCGGCCGGACACCTCGTGGCGGCCTCCCGGGACGCCGGCCTCGTCGTGGTGGGCAGGCACCGCCGGCACCTGCTGGCACCCGCCCGCATGATGGGCTCGGTCACCCACGCCGTCCTGCTGCACGCCGCGAGCCCCGTCGCGGTGGTCCCGCCGGCGCCGCCGGAGGACTGACCTCGGCGTAATGGATACGGGCAGGCCTATCATTAGCCCCATGCGGGAACCGATCAGCAGGGACACCCGGCTCGCCCTGGACCTGGCCCTCACCGTCCGGCACGACGGCGACGGCGGCGTAGCCGACGATCTGACCGACCCGGCGGGCCTGACCGCCTGGCTCCGGGCACACGCCGAGGTCCTGCCGGACACCGAGGCGGTCACCGCCGACGCCGCGCGGCTCGCCGCGGTCCGCGAGCTGCGTGCCGCCACCCGCGCGCTCTTCGCCCGCGCCGTGCGCCCCGGCGAACCGAGCCCCGCGGACGCGGCCCGCCTCCTGCCCGAGAGCGAGGCCGTGCGGCGCCTCAACGAGGCAGCCGCCCGCACCCCCACCGTGCCGGTCCTGCACTGGCCCCAGGAGGCCGGACCCGTCGTCCACCAGCGGCCCGTACACGGCGCCTACGACCTGACGGCAACCCTCGCGCACGCCGTGATCGCGTTCCTCGCGAGCCCCGACCGCGACCGGCTGCGAGCCTGCCACGCACCGCGCTGCGTGCGGTACTTCCTCAAGGAGCACCCACGCCAGGAGTGGTGCAAACCGTCCTGCGGCAACCGCGCCCGGGTCGCCCGCCATCACCAGCGGCACCGGGCGACGACCTGATGCCCTGTCGCGGGCCGACCGGGCCGCCGCCCGCCCGACACTTCGCAGGCCGGGGCACGTACCATTGGCGACATGTCGTTCCTCCGCCGCCGCAGCGCCACTCCCGCCGGGCCTGACTTCGACGTACTGGCCATGGACCCGGGCGACTGGCCCGGCAACCTCGGTGCGGGACTGCTGCCCGCCCCCGACGGCACCTGCCAGGGCGTCTTCCTGCGCTACGACCTGTTCGGCGGCCGCGGTCCCGCGATGATCATCGGCAATCTGCCGGAGGGCTCCCCGGCGCGCGAGGTCCCCGAGGGGCAGGTGCCCTTCGAGGTGGCCCAGCTGCTGCTGGCGCTGGAGAACGACGAGGAGGTCACCGTCGTCAGCACCGAGGACGTGCCGGTGATGCAGGGCGACAACCTCCTGATCGTGCGCCGCGTCAAGCTCTCCGAGGGCCGGATCTCCTGCGTGCAGTTCGACCGCAGCGACAACGTCCTGGTGACCATCGCAGCCTGGGACCGCCCCATCACGGATGATCTGTACGCCCTTCTCAAACCCCTGCCGGCTGAGCTGTTCCAGCAGGGCTGAACCGGCGGCGGTACGCCACACACGAAAGGGCCGCTGTGCGCCTCCCCAGGCGCACAGCGGCCGCTTCGTCCCCGTCAGCGAGTGCCGACCGCCGCGCGCACGGCCCGCCGGGCCAGCTGGCAGTCGTCGTGCAGCCGCCGCAGCAGCAGGCGCTGCTCCTCGCCGGACGGCGCAGCACCAGGGTGGGCCGGGCCCGGTGCCGCCGGGGCCGCGTCGTGCATCGAACGCTGCACGGCCGTCTCGTACGTACGGATCTCACGGGTCAGCACCAGCATCAGGTTCACCAGGAAGGCGTCCCTGGACGCCGGGCCCGCCGACTGGGCGATCTGGCTGATCTGGCGACGGGCCACCGGTGCGTCCCCGAGCACCGACCACAGCGTCGCCAGGTCGTAGCCCGGCAGGTACCAGCCCGCGTGCTCCCAGTCCACCAGCACTGGACCGGCTGGTGACAGGAGGATGTTGGACAGCAGTGCGTCGCCGTGGCAGAACTGGCCCATTCCCTGCCGCCCGGCCGCCTGCGCGATGCCGTGCAGCAGCTTCTGCAGATCGCCCAGGTCCCGGTCGGTGAGCAGACCCAGCTCGTGGTACCGCGAGATCCGTGCCGCGTAGTCGAGCGGGGCGTCGAACGTGCCCGCCGGCGGCCGCCAGGCGTTCAGCCGGCAGATCGCGCCCAGCGCGGCTCTGATGTCCGCCCGCGGCGGCGCCTCGGCCGGATGCCGCTGGAGCGCCGCCACCCGGCCGGGCATCCGCTCGATCACCAGTGTGCAGTTGTCCGGGTCCGCCGCGATCAGTCTCGGCACCCGCACGGGAGGGCGGTGCCGGACGAACGAGCGGTACGCCGCTATCTCGTGGTGGATCCGCTCGGACCAGGCGGGGGAGTGGTCCAGTAAACACTTGGCGACGGCCGTGTTGCGACCGGTCGTACCGACCAGGAGTACGGACCGGCCGTTGCGGCGCAGTACCTGCACCGGGGCGAACTCCGGGCAGATGCGGTGCACCGACGCGATGGCGGTGCGCAGCTGCGCGCCCTGGGGGCCGGACAAGTCGAGTCTTCCGCTGAGCGGTTGCGTTCCGAGGACCGCGCCGCGCCGTGCCCTGCCCGCACCGAGCACGGGGGCCGCCGGCCGCGCGGGGGCGAGGTAGGGGCCACTGTCCGCGGGACGCGGGTGCAGCGACCGGGGCGGTGCGGACACGGAGGATGATGCTGCGTACATGGGCGAGACAGATCCCTTCGTGTGCCTGCGACGACAGCGCACCACCCGGCCCGGACTCCCGGGTGCATCCTGGGGAATGTCCCTGCGGCGACCGGGTCGGGGTGGCGCGTTCCTACCTGACACCGGATGCCCGGTGGCACACCATCTGGCGAACCCTGGCGAACCCTGGCGAATAGTCGCCCGGCAAGTCTCCCCGGGCTACTGTCAACTCAGCCGAGTACCTGGGGGCTTGATGTGAGCGGACAACCCAACACCCGTCTCTCGGACCTGTTCGGCCTGGCCGGCTGGTCGAAGGGCGAACTCGCGAGGCTGGTCAACCGGCAGGCGGCGGCCATGGGCCACCCCCAGCTCTCGACCGACACCTCCCGGGTGCGGCGGTGGATCGACACGGGAGAGATCCCGCGCGATCCGGTGCCGCGGGTGCTGGCGGTTCTGTTCACCGAGCGTCTCGGCCGTGTCGTGACCATCGAGGACCTCGGTCTGGTCCGGCAGGGGCGTGCGGGGAAACGGCAGGACGGCGGGAGTGCGGAGCCTCCCGACGGTGTGCCGTGGGCGCCCGAGCGGACCGCCGCGGTCCTCACCGAATTCACGGGAATGGACCTCATGCTCAACCGACGCGGCTTGGTGGGCGCGGGCGCCGCGCTCGCCGCGGGATCCGCACTCAGCAGCGCCATGTACGACTGGCTGCACACCGACCCTGCCCTGGCTGCCGACGCTCCCGACCTCGATCCGTCCCTGCACGCCGACCCCGCTGGGTTCGACCGCTACGAGGCCGCCCCCATCGGGTCGCAGGAGATCGAGGAACTGGAGCGCTCGGTCGAGGTGTTCCGTGCCTGGGACGCCGCCCGCGGCGGCGGGCTCCAGCGCAAGGCCGTGGTGGGCCAGCTCAACGAGGTGGGCGGCATGCTCGCCTACCGTCACCCACCCCATCTCCAGCGGCGCCTGTGGGGCGTCGCCGCCAACCTGGCCGTCCTCGCGGGCTGGATGTCGCACGACGTCGGCCTGGAACCCACGGCCCAGAAGTACTTCGTCATCGCCGCGCACGCGGCCCGGGAGGGCGGGGACCGGCCCCGCGCGGGTGAGGCACTCTCGCGTGCGGCCCGCCAGATGGTCCATCTGGGCAAGCCGGACGAGGCCCTGGACCTGATGAGGCTCGCCACGTCCGGCTCGGGCGACGACGTGCTGCCCCGCACCCGGGCGATGCTCTGCACCATCGAGGCCTGGGCACAGGCCGCCATGGGCAAGGGCCAGGCCATGCGCCGCACGCTCGGGCAGGCGGAGGACCTGTTCGTCTCCGACAAGGCCGACGTACCACCGCCGGACTGGATGCAGACCTTCAAGGAGGAGGACCTCTACGGCATGCAGGCCCTGGCCTACCGCACGCTCGCCGAGTTCGAGCCGGGTGCGTCCGCGCATGCCCAGCACTACGCGGAGAAGGCGCTGGCCCTGCGGGTCGACGGCCGGCAGCGGTCGAAGATCTTCGACTATCTGTCGATGGCCTCGGCCTGCTTCATCGCGGACGACCCCGAACAGGCGGACCGGTACGCGCGGTTGGCCCTGGTGTCGATGGGATCCAACTCCTCCCACCGCACCTGGGACCGGCTGCGCGAGATGTACCGGCTCACCGCCGAGTACGCCGGTTATCCGAGGATCCAGGAGCTGCGGGAGGAGATCAAGCTCGCCCTGCCGAAGACGAAGGGCAGGGGCGGCAACAGCGCGCGGGCCTGAGTCTCCTATGACGTGACCTTGGCGACGAGCACACAGGCGTTGTCCTCGCGCGCGCTCTCGCCGAACTCCTGGACGACCGTCGCTATGCAGTCCTCCGCGGTGCGGTTCCCTGCCAGGCGCGGGGCCAGCTCCAGGAGGAGGTTCACGGCCGCCCCTCCGGTGTGCCCGGGTACCAGCCCGTCGGTGTGCAGGAGCAGCAGGTCGCCCACCTCGAGGGTCTCTTCGGCCTGCCCGTAGACGGCGCCCGAGGTGGCGCCGAGCAGGACGCCGTCCGGTGTGTTCAGCACATGCCCCGTCCCGCCGCGGAACAGCAGCGGGGCGGGGTGCCCGGCCTGCGCCCACACCAGGGTGCGGGTCCCGGGCCGGTAGCGGCAGCAGACGGCGCTGCCGAGGGCGGGTTGCACGGTGGCGTCGAGTAACTGGTTGAGCCAGGCCATCAGTTGTCCCGGCGGGGCGCCGGCCATCGCCATGCCGCGTACGGCGCCGAGCAGCATGGTCATGTTCGAGGTGACATCGACTCCGTGTCCGGTGAGGTCGCCGACGCTCAGGAGTGTTTCACCGTCGGTGATTTCGAGCGCGTCGTACCAGTCGCCGCCGATCAGCGTGTGCGTGGACGCCGGCAGGTGGTGGGCGGCGAGGTCGAGGGCTCCTGGGCTCCGGTGCGGGAGTCGCAGGGAGCCACGCCACGGCGGCGGCACGGCCTCCTGCGACTCGACCGCGAGCCGGTGTTCGGTCCGCGCGGCATGCCCCTGGTGGCGGAGCGAGTCACGGGTCTCGCTGACCACCCGCTGGCTGCGGCGCAGTTCGCTGACGTCGCGCAGCACGGCCCACATCGAGGCGGTGCTGCCGTCAGTGTCGAGCACCGGTTCGCCCATCATGTGCACGGTGCGGACGTCGCCGTCCCGGCGTGCGATGCGGAACTCGCCGTCGATGGGCCGGGCGTCGACGAGGCAGTTCGTGACCATCGCCGTCAGCTTCGGCCGGTCCTCGTCGAGGACCAGGGACGGCATCTCGTCGAGGGTGAGCGGTGGAGCCTCGGGGTCGCGGCCCAGAATCTGGTAGAGCTCCCCGGACCAACTGGCCTCGTCCGTCAGCAGGTTCCACTCGGCGCTGCCGACCCTGCTGAGCAGCGAGCCCTGCGGGGGCGCGCCCGGGTCCAGGGGGGCCGCCGCGGGCGGCGGGCCGTCCCGCAGCTGGGCGAGATGCTCGTCGAGGTCGTTGAGCTGGTGCAGAGCCAGGTCGTACAGGGCGCGCTGCCAGCGGCCCCGCGGGTGGTCCGATCCGTCCCCCTCGGCGTCGCGCCGCACCGCGTCCATGTCGCCCTTGAGCCGCCGCGTCTGCGATATGAGCGCGTCGACCGAGCCGCGTCCGGGCGGCTGGGCGGCTGGGCGGTCCGCGGAGAGGTGGGACGGCATGACGCACTCCGATGCGGGGACGGTACGACCAGGGCGGACGGAGGGACCGTTACGACTGTCGCACAGCCCGCGACGCCCTGTAAGGGATTCGGCGACACACGATACGGTGGTGCTTCTGGCATATGCCACAGTCTCGCGGAGTTACTCCGAGGTAGGCGCGAAGTGCGCCGCACGGATGCCCAAGTCGTAGGTTACACAGGGTATTTGGCGACCCGTGGGTAACGTCGCGCCCTGGTGTCGCGCGTGTTCGACGGCCGTGTGTTCGATCTCTTCAGTACCGCAGCACCCCGGCGATGCCGTCCGCCTCACCGAGCGCGCCGTCCGGTACGAAGCGGACGTCGGCACCCGTCTCCAGGCACTGCTCGACGATCTCGTCCACGATGTCCTCGCGGGAGTCGAGGTCGTCGCTCTCGGTGAGGATCAGATGGTCGCCGGCGTCGCGGACCGTCACGCGGTAGTTCTCCTCGACGGCCAGCAGCCGGACGCGGCCGTCCCGGGCGCTCTGCCACAGTTCGTCGACTCCCGCGGCGAACTCCCGTCGTCCGCGGGCCGTTTCGAGGGCGCGGCTCACGGCGTCCGTGCTCCGGCGGGCCTCCGCCTCGATCACCGGCCGCATGGCCTGCCACACGGTGTCGGGGGTCCCGTGGGCGAGGCCGCCGCGCGGAACGTGCACCGCGCCCCTGGCGGTGGTGCCGGCCTCGTCGATCAGGGAGAGGGCGGCCGGCTCGCCGGTGACGTACAGCCGTCGCGGGTGGTCGCGCAGAACGGCGCTCATCGCGGTGTCGGCCTCGCGCAGGAACTGCCGGGTGCGTTCCTCCCGGAAGGCGCTCGGCGTGTCGCCGATCCGTTGTAGCCGTTCCGGGTCGAAGTTCTCCACGCGCCTGGTCAGGGGGAAGCCGCCGACGCGCGCCGCGGCGACCCGGTCGGCACCGCCGTTCCACAGCGTGACGCGGTCCGCTGCGAGTGACAGCACCCAGAACGGCCGCCCGGCCGTCTGGGCGGAGACCAGGTTCCGGGTGAGGAAGGTGTCCGAGAGCACCACGCGTTCCGGTACGGACCGGGCGAGCGACCACACCTGGTGCTCGCCGGGGGCCGCGAAGATCACCAGGCCGTCCTCGGCGTGCGTGAGATCGACCTCGGACAGGGCCCGGTCGAGGTGCCGGGCGACCTCGGCCCGGCGTTCCCGGGTGACGGCGGGAACGACCTCCAGTTGCCTCTTGGCCTCGGCCACGGCATTGCGCAGCCGGACCTGGTCCTGGGCGTTGTAGGGCTCGCGCCGGTGGGTCGGCGTCAGCACGGAGACCGCGGGGTAAGGGCGCGGGCGCCGCAGCTCGGCAAGGGTCGCGGGACTCAGAACGTGCTCCATGACAGCACGATAGAGCCGATTCGTGATCGGGGCATTTGGGGCAATCGGTTCGCCGGTTCGAGTGACGGAGCGGCGACTCACTCGGTGTCGTGGTCGGAGCCGCAGGAGCTGCCGTCCGGCGGGAGGGTGCCGTACAGCAGGAAGGCGTCGACCTTGCCGTGCACGCACTTGGAGGACCCGTAGCCGGTGTGGCCCTCGCCCCGGTTGTCGAGCACCACGGCGGACGAGCCGAGCCGCTCGGCCGTCTCCACCGTCCAGCGGTACGGCGTGGCGGGGTCGCCCCGGGTTCCGACGAGCAGCATCCTCGGCGCGTCGACGTCTTTGACCTCGTCGCGGATGAAGTCGGTGCCCTTGGGGCGGCCGTAGCACAGCAGCACCTGGGTGAGCCGGTACCGGCCGAAGACAGGTGACGCCTGCTCGTACCGGGCGCGCAGCCGGCCGAGGTCCTTGGTGACCTGCGCGGCGGCGGGGCGGTCGGGATCGTCCGCGCAGTTGACCGCCATCAGCGCCGCCGGCAGGTTGTCCATGGGCACGTCCTCAGGGTCGACGAGTCCGCGGTGCTCGCCCCGCAGCGCCGGGAGTGTGACACCTCCGGACACGAAGGCCTCCAGGCCGCGCGTGTCGCCCTCCTCGAGCAGCTGGGCGACGGCCCGCTGCAGCAAGGGCCACAGCTCCCGGCTGTAGAGGCCCTGCGTGAGCGCGCCCGCGAAGTCCTGGCCGGAGAACGCCTCGCCGAAGTCCGTCGGCACCGGGTCCTCGTCGAGTGACCGGACCACCTGTACGACGCTTTCTCTGGCCTTACGCGGATCCTGCCCGAAGGGGCAGGCGATGTCCTCCGTGCACCAGGTCAGGAAGTTCTCCAGCGCGGTCTGCAGTCCCCGGGCGCTCACCATGCCCTGCTCGGACAACGGCTCGGTCAGCGTGTCCACGCCGTCCAGTGCCACCCTGCCGACCTTCTCGGGGAACCGGGCCGAGTACACCGCCCCGAGCCGGCTGCCGTACGAGAAGCCCAGGTAGTTGAGCTTGTCGTCGCCGAGCGCGTCGCGCATGACGTCCAGGTCACGGGCGGCGTTCACCGTGCCCATGTGGCGCAGGACGGGTCCCGAGTGTTCGGCGCACTCGGCCGCCGCCGCGCGCAGTTTCTCGAGCACGGCCTGCGGATCGGCGGCCTCGGCGTTGCCGTCTGTCGCGTCCAGTGCGCCGGTGGAGGCGTTCCCGCAGCTCACCGGTGCGGAGCGGCCGACGCCGCGGGGGTCGAAACCGACGACGTCGTAGCCGTTCGTCAGGCCCATGAAGTGTTTGCCGCCGAGGGCGAGTTGGGTCACGCCAGGGACGCCCGGGCCGCCGAAGTTCAGCAGTACCGAGCCCCGGGACTTGCCCGTGGCCCGGTAGCGGGCCACGGCGAGATCGAGAGTGCCCTGCTCGGGCCTGGCGTAGTCGAGCGGGACGGTGACCTTGCCGCACTGCAGGTCCTTGGGCATGTCCACGCCCTGGCACGCCGACCACTTGACCTTCTGGTCGTAGAAGCGCGTCAGACCGGGTGGCGGGTCGTCGGCCGCCGGCAGGGTCGCGCCCAGCAGGGCCAGCCCGGCCACGCCCGTGACCGCGCAGCGCCGGATCGAGAGGTGCGTGGACAGCTTGGCCAGCATCAATGCCTCCAGGGGCGCCCCACAGCGGACCGGGAACCGGCGCCCTCGCCCACCATAAGCGGGCCCCGGAAGCGCCGCCTCCGGGCGGGTGCGGCGGCTCGGAGTTCCTCGGGACGGGCTGCTCCGTGCCGCATACGAAGGGCTTTACCGCTAGTTCGACAACCGGGCCGCTCGATGGAGTGAAAGGCCGATAAGCCATAACTCGGATCGTGCGCCCCGCGTTCTATCCCGTGCGGGTGAGTGCCCGCGACGATGTCTGGAAGGCAGGGAACCTATGAGACGGGTTACCCGAAACGGTGTGATCGCCGTCGCCGCCGCCTCGGGCGCGATGGCCGTGGCGGTCCCCGCGTACGCGGACTCCGCGGCGGACGGATCGGCGGCCGGTTCGCCCGGGGTGGTCTCCGGCAACACCGTTCAGCTGCCGGTGCATGTCCCGGCGAACGTGTGCGGGAACACGGTGAACGTGGTGGGGGTCCTGAACCCCGCCGCGGGCAACAGCTGCGAGAACAAGGGCGACGGGCGGGCGGGCCGGCCGGGCAAGCCCGGCGGTGCGGTCGCCGAGAGCAGCGGAAAGGATTCACCGGGTGTGGTCTCCGGCAACGGCGTACAGCTGCCTGTCGATGTTCCGGTCAACGTCACCGGCAACAGCGTGAACGTGGTCGGCATCGGCAACGCGGCGACCGGCAACGAGTCCTCGAACACCCCCGGCGGCCGGCCGGTCCGCCCCCACCACCCACCGAAGCCGGAGGCCCCGAAGCCGTCCGTCCCGCCCCGGGCGCACCCCGCCCCCGACCCCGCCCCTGCCCCGCACTCCGTGCCGCAGGCCACGGGTGCCCTCGCCCACACAGGCTCGGACCACACCCTGCCGGCCGTCGCGGCGAGCGCGGCGCTGGTGCTCGGGGGAGTGGTGCTGCGCCGACGGTTCCGCCCGGCGGCGGACGGCTCGCAGCGAGGCTGACGCGGCGGAGCCCTGGCGGCTCGCCGCGCGGCGGTACGCGATCCCGCTCCCGTGCCCGGAAACGGCGGCATCCTTGCGGCCCCGCCGTTCGGTGGCAGGCGACACCGAACCGTTCAGGCCCGGGAGCCGGGACATCCTGGCGGCTTCGCCGCGTGGTGGCACGTCGTGGTGCTCCGGGGCGAAGCCGCCAAGCGCTTGCGGTTCCCGCGGACGGCGGAATGCGGCGCCGCTGTGGGGCCCGAGGGCTGTGTGGTGCCCGCGGCGCCGCCCCGTGGCGACACGGTGCTAGCGGGCCCGGGAGCGGCGACGCCCCGGGCCCGCCGGGCCCCGCACCAGAGGGGGCCGGTCCTGCGGGTGGCATCGGCAGCGTCGGCGCCGTCGGCGGCGCATAGGGGCGCCGGACGGCGGATGTCGTGGGCGGCGGTGCACTGTGCGCGTGGTCGAGGCCGACGTGGGCGTCGATGTTCGGCGTCCGATGGTGTCAGAGCGGCTCCGCCACCCCCGTGAGCAGCACCATTCCGGAGTCGCCGTGGTCCGGCAGGGTGCGGGCGGTGTCGATGTGGGTGACGTCCAGGTCGTGGGTCAGAGGGGTGAAGACCTCCGTGACCGTCGTCGGGTTCACGGGGCAGCCCGGCCAGCGGGACGCCGGGCCGATGCGATGGGTCGGCAGGTTCTCCCAAAAGGCGGCGACCAGGTGACCGCCGGGCGTGACCGTGCGGACGAAGGTGCGGCAGAAGTCGGCGAACTCGGCGAAGTCCTCCGTGGCCCCCTCGGCGACGAAGTGCATGGAGGCGAGTTCGTAGAAGCCCGATGGCAGGGTCCGGACGTCGGCGTGCACGACGTTCACCGGGGCCAGGGCCCCGGCCAGGGTCGCCGGCACGCCGGGGTTGAGCTCCCGGCATAGCGCGTGGAAGGGCAGCCAGCTCGCGTCGAGGCGATGACAGATCTGCTCCTGGAGGTAGGCGACGCTGCTCGCCCCCGCCTCCACGGCGTCGATCCTGCGGCACGCGGCGGACGCGAGGATCAGCGGATAGAGATTCGGGCCCGCCCCGAATTCCACCGAGCGGTCGATGGCACCGGGCGGGAAGCGCCGGTAGAAGACGCTGTGGTGCGCGATGATCGCCGCGTCCGAGGGATGCACCTCGCGGTAGTTCTCCGCGAGGTAGTCCGCGACAGGCCAGCGATCCCAGTCCACGTCGTCGTTGTGCGTCGTCATGGCCGTTCAGCCCTTCAGCCGCAGCGGGAAGCGCTCGGAGTGCGCCGCCGCGCACATCGGGCAGTGCTCGCTATGCGCCTCCCCTCGTCGGGGAGTCCGGGGCGTGACGCCTGGTCCAGTTGAATTCGATCGTAGATTCGCCCATGCGGCCCTGCACCTCGGGCGGGCCGGGGGAATCCACTGGGGAATCCAGGGGCGGATCAGCCGCGCCCGCGATGGAACCGCACGTGCAAATCCCGGATCCGCTCCGTCAGTTCGGGTACCGGACCGTCCACGATCACACCGGGTGCTACCTCGCGCACGGGGAGTGGCCGCACTGGCGGAGCGGGGACGCCCAACTCGCTCAGCCAGTACACGAGTTGCTCGGACGAGGCGACGTAGGCGATGCGTCCCAGACCCACCCAGGCGTGCGCCGCCGCGCACATCGGGCAGTGCTCGCCGGAGGTGTAGACCGTGGCCGCCGCCCGCTCCTCGGGCGTGAGACGGGCGGCCGACCAGCGGGCCAGCTCGAACTCGGGATGCCGGGTGCGGTCGCCCGAGGCCACGCGGTTGCGGTCCTCGGCGAGAACCGTGCCGTCCCTCCCCACCAGAACGGAACCGAACGGTTCGTCCCCGGCGGCCAGTGCCTCGGCCGCGAGCTCCACGCAGCGGCGCAGGTGAGGCAGTTCCGTGTCCTTCACGACCATGGTGCCGGGCCTTCCTCGTGACGGAATGATCAACAGAACTGTACGGCGGGCGGGGCGTACGGCCCCACCGGACGTCGCGTCGCCAGGCCGCCGTCGGGCCGCCGTGGGGATGTCACATCCACGCTCGTCCGATCCGTCGCATGGTCATGACGACGAACCAGAAGAACCAGAGCATCCTCCTCGCCGGCGCGAGCGGTGTCCTCGGCCGGCACATCACCCACGCGCTCACCGAGGCGGGCCACAAGGTCACCGGACTCGGCCGGGGCCGGGACAACGGTGTCCGCGCCGACCTCATGGACCGGGACGCGCTGCTGCGCGCCGTCGACGGACACCACTTCGACACCGTGATCCACGCCGCGACCGCCCTGCGCAAGCCCCCCATGCGGGACCGTGACATGGACGCCACCGACGCGCTGCGCACCCAGGGCACGGCCCACCTCGTCGAGGCCGCCCGCGTCACCGGTGCCCGCCGCTTCGTCGCGGAGTCGATGGTCTTCGGCTACGGCTACGGGGATCACGGCGACCGCCCGCTCACCGAGGACGACCCCTTCGGCCCCCTCGGCAGGACACCGAGCCTGGAGCGGCACATCGCCGCCATGCGGACCAAGGAGCGGCTCACCTTCGAGTCGGAGGCACTGGAGGGCATCGCGCTCCGCTTCGGTGTGTTCTACGGCCCCGGCGGCACCGACAACCTGCTGCCGCTGCTGCGCAGGAGGCAACTGCCGATGCCCGGCGACCGCGACCGGGTGCTGCCGTGGGTGGAGCTCACCGACGCCGCCCGCGCGGTGGCCGCCGCCGTGGAGCGCGGCAGGCCGGGGCAGGCGTACAACATCGCGGACCGGACGCCGCTCGGTTTCCGCGCCCACATCGAGAGCGTGGCCGAAGCGTTCGGACTGCCGAAGCCGATGACCGTACCGCTGTGGCTGATGAGGCCCATGTCGTACGCGCACACCGTGATGGCGTCGCGGCTGCGGATGTCCTGCGCCAAGGCGGAACACGAACTGGGCTGGACTCCGCGCTACGCGTCCAGCGGCGAGGGGCTCGCCGCGCTGCGGGCAGCGGGCCGTTGACGCCGGGGGAGTACCGGCCGGGTCCCGGTCCGGGTCTCCGGCTCCGGTGTGCCGGGCCGCGGCACACCGGGTGCCAGGTGACTTCCTGGTGTGACTCCTGGTGTCGCGCACGTACTGTCGATACGCCGTCGCTCGCTACGCCGTCAGCGGCCTGCCTTCGAACGGTCCAGCGCGGCGACGCCGAGCGCGGCGAGGCCGATCTGGATGAGCCATTCGACCCAGTCGACACCCTTGGTGTCGGCCACGCCGAACGCGCCGGCGAGTGCGGAGCCGATCAGCGCGGCGATGATGCCGACGACGATCGTCCACAGAACTCCGATGCGCTGACGGCCCGGGACCACGAGCCGGCCCAGGACGCCGATGACGATGCCGATCACGATGGCACTGATGATGCCGTCGACTTCCATCTCCGCCCCTCCTCCTCAGGACCCCCGCTGCAGTGCGTCTGCCCCCTGGCGGCCGGGACACTCCGGCTCCCGCGCCGCGTGGCCGCTCACGTCGTGGGTGTGGACGCGAAAGGGCCGGTCCGGGAGCCCGGACCGGCCGTCGTTTCACTCCCGGCGGGGACTACGGCTTCGGTGAGGCCTTCGCCGCCGTGCCGGCGCACACCAGGCCCAGGAGAACGGCCAGTGCACCGATGATGATGTTGTTCCACACGACCCCGGCGTCCGGGCTCTCGCCGACGATCCACGGCGAGATGATCATCCACACCCCGAGGGCGCACATGGCCCAGCTCAGCCCGTACATACGCTCCGGAGCACGAGTGAACCCGAGCGCCAGCAGGCCGATCGCGATCCCCATGATCAGGTTGTGCGTCACGAGCGGCGGCTGGCTGGTCGTGTAGTGGACTATCCACGGGGAGGCCGCGCAGTACAGACCCAGCAGGAACACCGGGCCGTCCACGAGCGCCACATCGCGTCCGCCGAGCATGCGGGCGTACCGATCCCGCATCTCGGAGGCATCAGGGTGGCTGGTGATGTCACCTCTGGTGGGCGAGACGTTGGCCATGACTCGTCTCCTTCGTCTTACAGGGCAACCGCGTCTGGTGGGGTATGCGGTAAGCGCCGCGTAAGCACATTCTGCTCTTATTTTTCCTTTATGTGTAGAGGTTGTACGGGGGTGTGGACTCCTACCGGGCGGTACATGTCCGGGCGGATCGCGGGCAACCGGAGGGATACGGCAGTGACCGATCGATGTCGCCCGGCGGGCGGCGCGGGACAGCGGAGGGCAGTGGACATGGCTACGGCGATCAGCGCGAAGGTGTTGGAGCGGTTCCCGGCGGGAGCCCCGCGCGGATCGTGGCCGGCGGAGGAGTACGCGGCACGCCGCCGCGCCGAGGGTGAGCCCGCCACCGTCGTGATGGACCTGGAGTCGGACGCCTTCCTCGTGGTGGTTCCGCCGGACGACGACGCCTGTGCCAGCGCTTCCCGTCGCGCGGCAGCCTGAGCCGAACTGTGCGCGCGTGCCGACGGCCGCGCTGCTCGGACGCACCCCGCTGCGGGCCGTGGCGGGCTGACGGCTCCGGCTCTCCAAAGATCAGCCCTGGGAGCAGACTCAGGCGTCATCCGCACCGTCGCACACTCCGAGCACGGCCACGAGGCGACGCGAACCGCACTGCGGGATCTGGCCGGGAAGGGCGGCTCCAGGACGGGGCGTTCCACGTCGCTGTGTTCGAGGCGGAGTTCTGCGGCAAGTCGCCGTCCCCGACCGGAAGTCCGACCGGCAGGCCGCTCCTGCCTCAGCTCGGCCGGCCGGACGCCAGCGTCCCGAGGTGCCTCCGGCGTGCCTCGGCCGTCTGACCCTGCACCAGCAGGAACATCCCCTCGCGGGCCAGCCGCTGCGCCCGGCTGTCCAGGGCCATGGACCGGCCGCCCCCGGCCACGACCGCCGCGGTCGTCGCCGCGCGCATGAGGTCGTACGCGCGCGTCTTGACGGCCAGGCGTTCCGGGACGCACTCGTGGGGGACCGGGTGGTCGGCCAGCGTGTAGGCCTCCCGCCGGACCTCGTCGAGCCGGGCCCGCAGCGACCGGGCCGTCTCCTGGCCGTCCGGGGTGTCCGCCACCAGGTCCAGCGCCGCGTACCCCACCCCGAAGACGGCCGGACTGGCGTTGGCGGCCCTCGGCAGATCGACCAGGGCGAACTCCTGCTGCGGCACACGCAGTACGACGGCCTCGTCCGGCACCCACAGGCCGTCCAGTTCCAGAGAGACCGTACGGGCGGCGGTGAGGGCCGCGAGCCGCATGGGCGCCGACGCGGACAGCCCCGGCTGCTCGCGTGCCTCGGTGAGGACGAACACCACCTCGGCCGCATCCGTCACACCGGCCAGCAGCATCACGTCGTTCAGGCCCCAGCCGGTGAACCAGGGCACCGTTCCCTCGAACCGCCAGCCGCCCCGCTCGGGCACCGCCCGCACGGGGACGCGGGGAAAGGCACGGACATGGGCGAACGCGATACCGGCCATCACCTCGCCGGTCGCCAGCGGACGCAGGAACTTCTCGCGGACGGGCGAGTCGTAGGTGGCGATCAGCTTCACCGGGGTGTGGTGCTGTGTCTGCACGAACCAGGTGGAGCAGCACGCCCCGGCCAGGATCTCCGCGGTCTCCCGCGCCACGCCGACGGGCGCGTCCGCCCCGCCGTACGCCTCCGGCGCGCCCACCCCGAGCAGCCCCGACCGCTTCACGGCCGTGATGTGGCTCGCCGGCACACCCTCCTGGTCGACCCGCTCGGCATGCGGGACGAGGAGATCGCGCGCCAGTCGCTGTGCGCGGGTGACGAGGGGATGGGGTGTGGTGGTCATGGGAGAAATTCTCCCGGTCGCGCGGCGCGGGGTGTCGATCCGGGGGCGTGTCGTTCGTGTAGGAGGTGCAAGGACACCCCGACACCCACACACCCGAACGCCCATGGAGGCCGTCATGAAGTACTACCTGCTCGGTGTGATGCAGCCGGTCGGCGATCCGCCCGCCCCCGAGGTCCTCGCGGAGATCGGCAGGAACCTCGACGCCTTCCACCAGGAGTTGCGCGAGGCGGGCGCCTGGGTCTTCGCCGGCGGGCTGCACGGCCCGGAGTCCTCCACCGTGCTGCGCCCCCGTGACGGCGACGTCCTGATCACCGACGGCCCGTACGCCGAGGGCAAGGAGATGCTCGGCGGCATCTGCCTCCTCCGGGCGCCCGACCTGGACGCCGCCCTGGAGTGGGGGCGCAAGGCCGCTCTCGCCACCACACTGCCGATCGAGGTGCGCCCCTTCATGGGGGACGCCGACTGATGGACGTGGACGTCGAGGCGGTCTTCCGCGCGGAGTACGGTCGCGCGGTCGCCGTCCTGGTCCGCTTCCTCGGTGACATCGACCTCGCCGAGGAAGCGGTCCAGGACGCCTTCACCACGGCCGTGCGGTGCTGGCCGGAGACCGGCGTCCCGCCGAGCCCCGCCGGGTGGATCATCACCACGGCCCGGAACCGGGCCGTCGACCGGCTGCGCCGCGAGTCGTCGAGACAGGCCCGGCACGCCGAGGCCGTCCTGCTGCACGCCTCCGACACACCGCCCGAGGAGGGACCCGTGCGCGACGACCGGCTCCGTCTGATCTTCACGTGCTGCCACCCCGCACTCTCCCTTCAGGCCCGGGTCGCCCTGACCCTGCGGCTGCTCGGCGGGCTCACCACCGCGCAGATCGCCCGTGCCTTCCTGGTACCGGAGCCGACGATGGCCCAGCGGCTGGTCCGCGCCAAGGCGAAGATCCGCGACGCCGGGATCCCGTACCGGGTGCCCCGCGACGCCGACCTGCCCGACCGGCTCGGCGGGGTCCTGGCCGTCGTCTACCTGATCTTCAACCAGGGCTACGAGGGCTCACCCGGCCTGTGCGCCGAAGCCCTGCGGCTCGGCCGTCTCCTGTCCGGGCTGATGCCGGACGAAGCCGAGGCGACCGGCCTGCTCGCGCTGATGCTCCTGATCGAGGCACGCCGCGACGCCCGCGAGAACGACCAGGGCGAACTGGTGCCGCTGCCCGAGCAGGACCGGGCCGGCTGGGACAGGGACCTGATCACCGAGGGGCAGACACTCGTCCGTCGCTGCCTGCGCCGCAACCAGCCCGGGCGCTACCAGGTCCAGGCCGCCATCCAGGCCGTGCACAGCGACGCACCGACCGCGGACGCCACCGACTGGGCCCAGATCCGGCAGCTCTACGACCAGCTCATGATCCTGGCCCCGAGCCCGGTCGTGGCCCTGAACCGGGCCGTCGCCGTCGCCGAGACCGAGGGCCCCGGGCCTGCCCTCGCCCTCGTGGACGCCCTGGACCTCGACGGCTACCACGTCCTGCACGCCGTCCGCGCCGACCTGTTGCGGCGCCTGGGCCGGAACACCGAGGCCGTAGCGGCGTACGAGGCGGCCCTCGAACTCGCGCGGAACCCGGCGGAACGCGCGTTCCTCGACCGCCGCAGGACAGCGCTCGCCCGGAGCTGACCGGACGGTCCGGTCAGGGACGCGAGCCGCGCGGCTCCAGCTCCGTGAGCACATCGAAGTCGAGCCCGTCCGCACGGGCCAGATAGATGCGCTGGCGCACATGACCGTCCCGCAGGTGCAGCAGTCCGCGCGGGCCCTCGTACGACACCGCGTCCGCCGCCGCGCCGATCGCCGACACGTCCAGTGTCCCGGCCCTCCTCAGCAGCGCTGCCAGCAACAGCACGCCCTCGTAGCAGGACTCGCCGAGGCTGCCGAGGGCGGGTGCCTCGACGCCGTAGCGGGTGGCGTACCGCCCGTGGAAGTCGAGCGTGTCCCGGTTGGCAAGCGAGGCGAAGAAGCCGGCCGTGCTGTAGAGGTCCTCGGTGGCCGCCGGGCCGCTCGCCAGCAGCATGTTCTCGTCCATCAGCGTGCTCAGCCGCAGACAGCGCGCGTGCAGCCCGTACGCCGCGAACGCCCGGTTGAAGCGCACCGCGTCGCTGCCGACGAGCAGCATCAGCACCCCGTCGGCGTCCGCGCGCTCGACGCGACGCAGTACCGGCTCGAAGTCGTCGGTGCCGAGCGGGAGATAGGCCTCACCGGCGACACACCCGCCGGACGCGCGGGCGTACGCCCGGGCAGCCCGTGCCGTACGCCGCGGCCACACATAGTCGTTCCCGACGACGAACCACCGCCGCACCCCGCGTTCGTGCGCCAGCAGGTCCATCGCGGGCCGCAGTTGATCGCGCGGGGTCTCGCTCGTCAGGAACACGCCCGCCGTGTCCTCCCCGCCCTCGTACAGCGCCGTGTACACGTACGGGACGCGGTGCGCGATCCTCGGCGCCAGCGCCTGGCGCACCGAGGAGATGTGCCAGCCGGTGACGCCCTGCACGACGCCCAGGTCGACCAGCGCCGCTACCTGTCCGGCGACCTCGTGCGGCGGGCCCGAGCCGTCGACCGGCACCAGCCGCAGCTCCCTGCCGAGCACGCCGCCGTCCCGGTTGACCTCCTCGGCGGCCAGCCGCGCGCACAGCTCGCACGTCGGCCCGAAGATCCCGGCCGGCCCCCGCAGGGGAAACACGAGAGCCACGCCGAGCACGGAGCCGTCGGCCGTGAACCACTCGGGCGCGGTGAGGTCGTGCCGGAACATGGCGTCATGATCCCGGCTCCGCCGTGCGAACTCCAGTACGTCTCTTACCATGGACGCACCTCTGAGCTGGGGTCTGTCGTCTGGACCAGGTCGGCTGAGAGAGACTGCGCCTTTCACCGACCCGAGCGGGGCGTGGTGCGTGCCACGCCCCGCGACACCGACATGATCCAAACGACAGGCCCTAGGAGCGGCATGCCCACCCCACCCCCGCGTCGCCCCGACGACCTGGTGCAGTTGCTGACGCGGGCCGAGCGGCTCGCGGCGGGGCGGCTGCGGGCCGTTCTGGAGGAGGAGGGCTGCTCCCTCGACGCGTGGCGGGTGCTGGCCCTGCTGTCCGACGGCGAGGGGCGCCACATGGCGGCGATCGCGGAGGCCGCCTTCCTGCCGCCTCCGACGCTGACCAAGCTGGTCGACCAGCTCGTCGACCAGAACCTCCTGCACCGCCGGGTCGACCCGTTCGACCGCCGCCGCGTCCTCGCCCACCTCACCCCGCGCGGCCGCGAGTACTGGCAGCGCGTCGACCGAGCGGTCCGCACCGGCCGGCCCACGCTCGGCGACGGCGACGACGAACTGCTGCGGTCCCTGCTGGACCGACTCGCGGCGGCGCTGACGGAGTCGGCCCCCGTGTGAGCCCTCGACAGCCGCGACGCGGATGACTGGTCTACACCCTTGACTGGTACAGACCAACGCGGTTGAGTGTGCCTCCACAACCCCCCACCACGGCCGCCCCCACGCCGTGACCGGTCCACCGGTGCGCGCGGTCAAGGGTCAGCTTCGCCCTTCCCTCGTCAGGGTGCGGCCGTGCTCCGCAAAGGAGTTGATCCCGTGTCGAGACGCCGCATCTCCGCAGTCCTGGCCACGCTCGCCCTCGCGGGTGCCGCGCCGGTGTTCCTGCCGGCCTCCACCGCGTCCGCCGCCGCGTGTTCCAGCTACCCGAACTGGACGGCCGGCAAGTCGTACAACGCCGGCGACATCGTCCGCTACACCGACGGCAAGGCGTACATCGCCGAGCACGCCAACCCGGGCTACGACCCGGTCATCAGCACCTGGTACTGGGAGCCGTACGCCTGCGACAGCGGGCCGGGCACGCCCAACGCGCGCTTCGTCGTCACCGAGGCGCAGTTCAACCAGATGTTCCCGAACCGGAATTCCTTCTACACCTACAGCGGCCTCACCGCGGCCCTGAGCGCCTACCCCGGCTTCGCCAACACCGGCAGCGACACGGTGAAGAAGCAGGAGGCCGCGGCCTTCCTCGCCAACGTCAGCCATGAGACCGGCGGCCTGGTGCACGTGGTGGAGCAGAACCAGGCCAACTACCCGCACTACTGCGACTGGAGCCGGCCCTACGGCTGCCCGGCCGGCCAGGCCGCCTACTACGGGCGCGGCCCCATCCAGCTGAGCTGGAACTTCAACTACAAGGCCGCGGGCGACGCGCTCGGCATCGATCTGCTGAACAACCCCTGGCTGGTCCAGAACGACTCGGCCGTCGCCTGGAAGACGGCCCTGTGGTACTGGAACACCCAGACCGGCCCCGGCACCATGACCCCGCACAACGCCATGGTGAACAGCGCCGGCTTCGGCCAGACCATCCGCAGCATCAACGGCTCCCTGGAGTGCGACGGCAAGAACCCGGCGCAGGTGCAGAGCCGCGTCAACAACTACCAGCGGTTCACGCAGATCCTCGGGACGTCACCCGGCGGCAACCTCTACTGCTGACGCCGGACCCCAGGGCGTGGTGTCATACGGGATGTCATGCACCTGATCAGCCTCCATCTGATCGGCTCGATCGGTCCTGATCAGTCCGACGAAGGGCATCCCTCATGCGTCTGCGCACCCCCCACGCCCTGCTCGCCACGACCGCCGCGCTGGCCGCCGCGGTCGTGGCCCCGCCGCCCGCCGCTGCCGCCGCCGTTCCGGCCCCGGGCACGTACTACGTCCAGAGCGCCACGACCGGGCTCAACGCGGCCGACAGCGGCGGAGCGGTCGAGCAGCACAGACCCCGCGGCAACGAGGACCGCCAGCAGTGGCGGCTGCGGCCGAACGGGTCGGCCCACCTCCTGGAGAACACCGACACACCGGGCAACTGCCTCGGCCGCAACGGCGACCAGGCCGCGGCCGTCGCCTGTACGAGCGCCGACGCCGCCTGGGAGATCGCTCCGGCCGGCACCGACCGCTACACCCTCAAGGCCCCGGGCACCACGCGTCACCTCACGGTCGCCCCCAAGCCGTCCAACGCCAACTATCCTGCCCGGCTGGCGGTCGGTGGGGCAGGCGACCTCGCCGCCTGGTACCTCACCCCCGTGGACCCCGCGACCGGCCCCATGCCGCCGCAGGATCAACGGACCCTGGACCAGGTCACGTTCCTCACCTCGCACAACGCGTACGCCAACGGTGTCGACGGCGGCTTCGCCCCGCCCTTCGTCAATCTCGTGCCCAACCAGACCCGCGGTATCGAGCGGCAACTCGCCGACGGCGTCCGCGGATTCATGCTCGACATCCACCAGACCCCCGACGGCGCCATCCTCTGCCACAACAGCTGCACCCTCGTCAGCAGGCCGGTCGCCCTCTGGGTCGACCTCCAGCGCATGGTGGACTTCCTCAAGGCCCACCCCGACCAGTTCGTCACTGTCTTCCTCGAGGACTACGTCGACCCGGGCGTCCTGCGCGCGGAACTCGCCCGCGTCAACGGCCTGTCGGACGTGCTGTACCGACCCGACCGCACCGGCGTACGGCAGAACGGCTGGCCGAAGATGGCGGACCTGGCCGCCGCCGGCGACCGGCTGCTGATCTTCACCGACCACAGCCGCTCCGCCGACCAGGCGGCGGGCCTGACCCGGGACAGCTTCGGCGTCATGTACCAGCGTGAATGGACCGTCGAGAACTACTGGTCCATGGGTTCCGGCATAGGCTCCTCCGACTGGTCCTGCTACAGCCGCTGGTACGACTCCGGCACGAACCTCCCGCTGACCCGCACCGAACCCGGCTTCCGCCCGCTGTTCGTCATGAACCACTTCCGCGACGCCGGCATCACCTCCACGGCCACGACCGACAACAGCAAACTCGCCGACCGCGCCCGGCGGTTCTGCCAGCCGGCCGCCCGCAAGAAGCCCAACTTCCTCGCCGTGGACCACTACGACCGCGGCAACCCGGCCTCCGCCGTGACCACGCTCAACTCGTACACGTATCCGTAAAGTGGCCGCATCCGTCCGTGCGACGTGTGTGAGACTCCGCCGATGAGCTCACAGACGATCACCGCGGACGCCGCGGGCACCTGGAAACTCGGCGACCTGCCCGTCCACCGCCTCGGCTACGGCGCGATGCGGCTGACGGGCAGCGCCGCCTTCCATCACGGCACACCGAGCGACCGCGCCCGGTCGATCGCCGTCCTGCGCAAGGCGATCGACCTCGGCGTGAACCACATCGACACGGCCGCCTTCTACTTCTCGTCGCTGCGCTCCGCGAACGAGCTCATCAACACCGCGCTGGGGCCCTACCCGGACGACCTGGTCATCGTCACCAAGGTGGGCCCGTACCGGACGCACGACGGGGAGTGGGGCACCTCGGCCCGTCCCGAGGATCTGCGCGGCCACGTCGAGGAGAACCTGCGCCAGCTCGGCCGCGACCACCTGGACGTCGTCAACCTGCGCCGGATGCCGAAGTACGACTCGATCGCCGAGCACTTCGGGGCCCTCGCGCAGCTCCGGGAGGCGGGCCTGATCCGGCACCTGGGGGTCTCCAATGTCGAGCCCCGCCACCTCGCCGAGGCGCAGGCCATCGCGCCCGTGGTGTGCGTGCAGAACCGGTACGCCCTCGACCGTCCCGACCCAGCGACCGACGAACTGCTGCGGATCTGCGGCGAACAGGGCATCGCCTTCGTGCCGTTCTACGCCGTCGCCGGCGAGGGCGGGGAGCAGGGTGCCACCACCGCCCACGACGAGGAGGTGCCAGCCGTGGCCCGCGCCCATGGGTCGAGCCCCGCACAGATCCGTCTCGCCTGGACGCTGCACCAGGGGGCGCACGTCCTCGCCATCCCCGGCACCGGCAACCCCGACCACCTCGCCGAGAACGTGGCGGCGGGCGCGATCCGCCTCACCGACGAGGAACTGGACCGGCTGGGCGCACCGCGGCAGAGGGCCGGGGCGACCGGCTAGAGCGCCCAGACCCCGTCCCGCATGAGATGCCTGCGGGGCAGCTCGTGCTGCTCGCACCACGCCTGCACCGCACGCGGCCCCACCCGGAAGAACGCGTACGACGCGTGGTCCTCGCGCGGATCCCAGCCGGTCTTCGCGCGGAACGCCTCGGCCGCTGCGGGCGGCACCTCGGCGCACGTGAAGGTCTCCGCCTCGCCGTCGACGAGGACGACGTCCCGGGTGTCCCCGAGGGCCAGCCGGGCCCGCCGGCCGTCCCGCAGGTTACGGCCGGTGGGGTTGGTCAGCAGGGTGCACAGCCATACGGCCTGGTCGTGCCACACGAACCACAGCGGAACCAGACACGGCACCCCTTCGGCGTCGGCCGTGGCGACCCAGATGTCCCTTTCCCGCTCCAGCCGGACCAGCAGGTCCGCCTTGCGCTGGGCGGGGGTGCGAGGTGGCTCGGTGATCTTCATGAGTGGGACGCTAGCGGGCTTGCGGTGGGTACCGCCTCGGGCCGGGGGCGTAGGCCGAAGACCTAGGACTTCGAAGAAGCCGGGAAGGTAGTTGGCACCCCGGGAGTTTTACGTATAACCTCTCCCGTCAACCGCACGCTCCGAGAGGTCCCGATGAGTCGTATCGCCCTGGTCACCCTCGTCGTCGACGACTACGACGAGGCGATCCGCTTCTACACCGAGGCCCTCGGATTCCGGCTCGCCGAAGACGCGCCCCGGCCCGACGGGTCCCGCTGGGTCGTCGTCGAACCCGGCGCCCCGGGCAGCGGCCTGCTGCTCGCCCGGGCGAAGGGGGAGGCCCAGGCCGCCCGGGTCGGGGACCAGGCCGGAGGGCGGGTCGGGTTCTTCCTGCACACCGACGACTTCGCCCGCGACCACGCCCGGATGACCGCCGCGGGCGTCACCTTCCTGGAGGAGCCGCGGCACGAGCCGTACGGCGTCGTCGCGGTCTTCCAGGACCTGTACGGCAACCGCTGGGATCTCCTCCAGCCCGCCGGCTGACCTCTCCCTCGCTCCGAACCGCCCGCACAAGGAAAGTCCCACCCATGACTGCTACGCGCGTAGATGCCGAAGTGATCCGCCGTCTCCCGAAGGCCGTGCTGCACGACCACCTCGACGGTGGTCTGCGCCCCGCCACCGTCGTGGAGCTCGCGGACGCGGTCGGCCACACCCTGCCCACCACCGACCCCGACGAGCTCGCCGCCTGGTACTACGAGGCCGCCAACTCCGGCGACCTGGTGCGCTACATAGCCACCTTCGAGCACACCCTCGCCGTGATGCAGACCCGTGAGGGCCTGCTGCGCACGGCCGAGGAGTATGTCCTCGACCTCGCCGAAGACGGTGTCGTCTACGGCGAGGTGCGCTACGCCCCCGAGCTGAACACCAACGGCGGGCTGACCCTGGCCGAGGTCGTGGAGACCGTCCAGGAGGGCCTCGCGGCGGGCATGGCCAAGGCGGCCGCCGCGGGCACACCCGTGCGGGTGGGCACCCTGCTGTGCGGAATGCGGATGTTCGACCGGGTGCGCGAGGCCGCCGACCTGGCCGTGGCGTTCCGGGACGCCGGTGTCGTCGGCTTCGACATCGCCGGAGCCGAGGACGGCTTCCCGCCCGCCGACCACCTCGAGGCCTTCGAGCACCTGCGCCGTGAGAACGTGCCGTTCACCATCCATGCCGGGGAGGCGCACGGCCTGCCCAGCATCCACCAGGCCCTCCAGGTGTGCGGCGCCCAGCGCATCGGGCACGGCGTGCGGATCACGGACGACATCCCCGACCTCGCGGCGGGCAAGCTCGGCCGGCTCGCCGGCTGGGTGCGCGACCGGCGCATCGCCCTGGAGATGTGCCCGACCTCCAACCTCCAGACCGGCGCCGCGACCTCCATCGCCGAGCACCCGATCACCGCGCTGAAGGACCTCGGCTTCCGCGTCACCCTCAACACCGACAACCGGCTGGTCTCGGGCACGACGATGACCCGCGAGATGTCCCTGCTGGTCGAGCAGGCGGGCTGGGGCGTCGAGGATCTGCGCACGGTCACGGTGAACGCCCTGAAGAGCGCGTTCCTCCCCTTCGACGAGCGGAACGCCCTCATCCGGGACGTCGTGCTGCCCGGCTACGAAGCCGCGCTCTGAAGGAGCCCCCGCAGGTAGGCGGCCTGTCCGATGTGCTGGAGATCGTCGGACAGGACGCTGACCAGCCGGACCCCCAGGGTGACCGGCGGGTCCCAGCGCTCGTCGACGACCCGCTCCAGGTCCTTGGCGGCAAGGCCGCGCAGGGCGGTGCGGCTCTGGTCGTGCACCGCGTCGTAGTAGCCGGTCAGCATCTCGCCCGAGTCGACCCGGACCTTGGCGACCTTGGCGGGGCTGTGGCCGTAGCCCGTGTCGTGGCGGGGCAGGCCAAGACCGAAGCGCTTGTCCCACTCCTGGGAGAGCCACACCTGCTCCAGGCCGAAGGCGTCGGCGAGGTGGTCGTCCTGGACCCGGGTGAGGTGCCAGACGAGCCAGGCGACGGAGTTGGCGTCGGGGGAGGGGCGGGCGGCCAGTTCGTCGGGCCCCAGACCCTCGACGGTGGCGTGGACTTCTTCGCGGATGCGGTCGTAGCCGTCGATGAGGATGTCCTTCGCATGCATGGCTCCACCATCGCGCATCGCCGCGCGGCGTGCGCCCCCGCTCACGCGCTGGTGACCTCCAGCAGCCCCATCAGCGCACGGGCCGCCGGACTGGTGGCCCCCGGGGGCGGCAGCAGGGCCACCGTCTCGTACACCGCCTCGCCCGTGCCCTTGACGGGCAGCGCCGTCAGGGAAGCGCGCTTGTGCGCGAAGTGCCGCGGCACCACGGCCACGCCGAGATTCTCGTCGACCAGGTCCAGCAGGGTGTGCACGTCGTTCACCTCCAGGGCCACGGTCCGCCGTACGCCCGCGGCGGCGAACACCGTGTCGGTGCTGCGGCGCGGCCCCCAGTCCGGGTGGAAGTCGACGAACACCTCCCTGCCCAGCTCCTCCGGCGTGACGGCCGCACCGGCGGCGGCGAGCCGGTGACTGGAGTGGCACAGCAGCGTCATCGGCTCGCTGGTCAGCGACACCGACCGCAACTGGTCGCCGTCCTCCTGCGTGCGCACGACGAACGCCAGGTCGAGCCGGCCCGCCGCGACATCCTCGGCGAGGGCGCCCGACCCGGCCTGCCGCAGGCAGATCTCCACGTCCGGGTGACGATGCCGGAACGCGGCGAGCAGCCCCGCCACATGCACCCCGGCGATGCACTGCTCGCTGCCGAGCGCGAGCATGCCGCGCAGCACGCCCTGGACCGCCGCCACCGCCTCGTGGGCCGTCCGCACCTGTGCCAGGATCCGCTCCGCCTCACACAGCAGCGCCCGACCGGCCGGGGTCAGCGTGACCCGGCGGGTCGTCCGCACGAACAGCGGCGTCTGCAGCTCCCGCTCCAGCGCCCGGATCGAGGCGGACAGGCCCGACTGGGAGACCAGGAGGCGTTCCGCCGCCCGGGTGAAGTGCTGGTCCTCGGCGACCGCGACGAAATGCTGCAAGTGGCGCAGTTCCATGACTGAGAAGCGTAGCCGCTGAATTCCATCGGATTCTTCTGTTGGACGCATGGGCGCAGGTCACGCCAGAGTGGACACCGGTTTCATCCGACCGCGCCAGCCAACCCCTCTGGAGTCGCGTTGTACACCGCACACCCCGACCGCTACGCGGACATGCCCTACCGGCGCACCGGACGCAGCGGCCTGAAGCTCCCCGCGCTCTCCCTCGGCCTGTGGCACAACTTCGGCCCGGACCGGCCCGTCGAGACCCAGCGCGCCATTCTGCGCCGCGCCTTCGATCTCGGCGTCACCCACTTCGACCTCGCCAACAACTACGGCCCGCCCCCCGGCTCCGCCGAGTCCGCGCTGGGAGGGTTCCTGAAGTCGGACTTCGCGGCGTACCGCGACGAGCTGGTCATCTCCACCAAGGCCGGCTACCTGATGTGGCCCGGCCCGTACGGTGAGTGGGGCTCGCGCAAGTACGTGCTGTCCTCGCTGGACCAGAGCCTCACGCGGATGGGCCTGGACCACGTCGACATCTTCTACTCGCACCGCCCCGACCCGGACACTCCGCTGGAGGAGACGATGGGCGCCCTGCACTCGGCGGTGCAGCAGGGCAAGGCGCTGTACGTCGGTGTCTCCAACTACTCCGCCGAGCAGACCCGCGAGGCCGCCCGCATCCTGGGCGAGCTGGGCACCCCGCTCCTCATCCACCAGCCGCGCTACTCGATGCTGGACCGCCGCCCCGAGGACCAGGGCCTGCTGGACGCCCTCGACGAGCTCCAGGTCGGCTCCATCGTCTTCTCCCCGCTGGAGCAGGGCATGCTCTCCGCCCGCTACCTGGACGGCATCCCGGAGGGCTCCCGGGCGGCGAGCGACAGCCCGTTCCTGAACTCCGACGCGCTCACCGAGGAACTGGTGGGACGGCTGCGCGACCTGAACGACATCGCCAAGTCGCGCGGCCAGACCCTGGCCCAGCTGGCGCTGGCCTGGGTGCTGCGCGGCGGCCGGGTCACCTCCGCGCTGGTCGGCGCGAGCAGCGCGCAGCAGATCGAGGACAGCGTCGGCGCCATCCGCAACCTGGACTTCGACGCGGACGAGCTGGCCCGGATCGACGCGATCGTCAAGCAGTAGCCGTCTCCTCGGCCGGGGGCGGCCACCGCCCCCGGCCGAGCCGTCTAGGAGCTGATCCGCTCCTCCAGGCGCACGGTCACCGTGTCGCCCTCCTCCTTGCCGATGGCCTTGCGGACGCCGGCCTTCACGGGCAGCTTGTGCGTGCCGTCGCCCAGCGCCATGAAGGAGCTGCGGAACGGGTGCCCGTCGATCGTCCCGCGGACCTTGACCAGGCCGCGGGTGCCGAAGAACTCGACGGACCGGGGCCAGACCAGGTAGGTCCAGCCGCCCTCGGCGGGGCTCTTGCGCAGGACCGCGGTGAACTCCGCGTCCAGATCTGCGGTCGTGGCCATGGCGTCCTCCGGTGCTCGGCGGCCTCTCACACATCAGACCGCCGGACACCCGAGAACTCATCGCCGGCCTCAGGCCCCGGCGGGGACCCGGTCCAGAAATCCGAGCACGGCCCTGATCCGGCCCTGCCCGTCCAGCGTGATCACATCCGAGCCCGCGACGGGCGCCGAGCCCTCGGTCTCGCTGACCAGCTCCCACGAGAAGCGGGCGGTGTCGTGGTGCCCGTCGACGGCCCCGGCGAGCCGGAACACCAACCCCGGGAACTGCTCGCGGACCGCCGCGATCAACCCGGCGATCTGCTCGTGGCCCCGGACGTCGGCGAGAGGGTCGGTGTAGCCGCCGTCCTCGGTCCACGCGGCAGCGACCGCTTTCTCTCGCGCCGACGGGCTTTCGGCGTTCCAGGCCTCGAAGTAGCGGGCGACGGCGTTCTCGTAGCGCTGGGCGGGTGCGGACATGGGAGATCAGCCTCCGGAAAGGTCGTGCCTGCTGGTCAGGGCCCGGATCACCGCTCGCGGCGGACCCGGTACGCACCACCCTGCCCGCGCCCGGCGGGACCGTCGATTACCTCCGGAGTCATGCCCTCTGGGGCAGCCTGCCGGGTTTCGGCCAACTCGGGGTGTGAATATGCCAGGAGAGTGGCCGGAAAGTCGTGGTGACAGTGTTTCAGCAGTGAACATACTGACCTGCGAGAGCGTTTTCACATCGAGCGACGGCGCCCTCACGCACAGCACGCGAGCCGCGGAGGCTAGTCCGGCGGGCGGGCAGGGCAACGGGGGAGGTCACGTGCACGACGAGTTCCTGTGTCACGTCACTGCGTACGGGGTCTGCGACGGCCGCCGCATCGGGGTCCCCCTGGGGACCTACCGGGCGCCCACCCTCGCCCTCGCCCTGTGGTGGCTGCGCGACCGCGCCTCCTGGATCGCCCAGCGCCTCGACCCCCAGCCCGACGCCGAGCACTTACCGCCGGGCGCGCTCGTGCCGGTCGCCGACACCGTGCCCGACGTGCCCACACAGCTGCGCGCCTGGTGTGCCGACCCCGGCTACCAGGAGCGGGTCGCCGAGGAGTTGGCGGCCGGACGGCTGGTGCGCATCGCCACCAGCGACGACACCACCGAGTACGAACTGCTCGCCGAGTCCGTGGACGCCCTCCGGATGCAGCGGACGGCCCCCGGTCTGGGGATCCCCGTGGCCTGACCCGCTCGCAGAGGCACACACCAGGCAAATCGGTAGAATCTTGGTCATGGCGCAGTCTTCGGTAGCACCAGAACTCGTCCTGGAGACCGAGACGGGCTCCACCGTGATGATTCCGGGTCACGACTATCACGTCGGACGCGACCCGTTGAGCGACATCGTCATCGACGACGACCGGGTCTCCTGGCACCACGCCGTGCTGCGGCCCACCGACGGCCACTGGACCATCGAGGACGAGAACAGCACCAACGGCACCTACGCCGAGGGCCGCCGCATCCACGAGTGGGACGTCGGTCCCGGCACCGTCATCCGTTTCGGCAACCCTGCCGACGGGCCGCGTGTGGTCCTGCTGGGCCGTCCCGAACCCGCCCCCGAACGCCCCTCCGCCGTCTCCATGCCGGCGGCGACCGGCACCTACCGGCAGCCCACCACCGTACGGCCGCTGCCCGCCCGCACCGTCCGCATCGGCCGCGAGACCGACAACGACCTGGTCATCGACGACCTGGTGGTCTCCCGCCGGCACGCCGAGCTGCGCGCCCTGCCCGACGGCACGTACGAGATCACCGACCTGGGCAGCCACAACGGCACGTACCTCAACGGCAGCCGCGTCACCAGCGCCCCCGTCAGCCAGGGCGACATCGTCGGCATCGGACACTCGGACTTCTGTCTCGTCGGCGACGAACTCCAGGAGTACGTCGACACCGGCGAGATCTCCCTCGACGTACAGGACCTCGCGGTCACCGTCGACCGCGGCCGCAAGACACTGCTCGACCATGTGTCGTTCCCGGTGGGGGAGAAGTGCCTGCTCGCCGTCGTCGGCCCGAGCGGCGCCGGGAAGTCCACACTCCTCAACGCCCTCACCGGCCAGCGGCCCGCCGACCACGGCACCGTCCTCTACGACGGCCGCGACCTCTACCGCGACTACGCCGAGCTGCGCCAGCGCATCGGCCTCGTCCCGCAGGACGACATCCTGCACGCCCAGCTCACCGTCCGCAAAGCCCTCACCTACGCCGCCGAGCTGCGCTTCCCGCAGGACACCGCCAAGGCCGAACGGCGCGCCCGGGTCGACGAGGTGATCCGCGAACTGGGCCTGGAACAGCGCGTCGACCAGCCCGTGCACAGCCTGTCGGGCGGCCAGCGCAAGCGCGTCAGCGTGGCCCTGGAACTGCTGACCAAGCCGTCGCTGCTGTTCCTCGACGAGCCGACCTCCGGCCTCGACCCCGGTATGGACCGCTCGGTGATGCACATGCTGCGCGGCCTCGCCGACGACGGCCGGACCGTCATCGTCGTCACCCACAGCGTGCTCAGCCTGGATGTGTGCGACCGGCTCCTCGTGCTCGCGCCCGGCGGGAAGATCGCCTACTACGGGCCGCCCGAGGACGCCCTGGCCTACTTCGGCTTCGAGCAGTGGCCCGAGGCCTTCGAGGCCTTCGAGCGGGACAAGGACCGGGACTGGGCGGGCGACTACAGCGCCTCGCCGTTCCGGGACCACTACGTCGCCGACGCCACCGCCCAGCCCCGGCAGCCCCGGTCCGGGCCCGTCGTCATCACCGCGCCGCCCCGGCCGCGCAGCCGGGCCGCCCAGCTGGGCACCCTGGTGCGCCGGTACGCCTCCGCGCTGAGCGCCGACCGCACGTTCCTCATCATCATGATCGCCCTGCCGTTCGTGATGGGTGTGATGGCGCGCGCCCTGTCGGGCGGCAAGCTGAGCTTCGACACCGCGATGAACACACTGCTCATCCTGTGCGTCGGCGCGGTGCTCACCGGCGCGGCCAACGCCGTGCGCGAACTCGTCAAGGAACGCGTGATCTACCAGCGGGAACGCACGGTGGGCCTGTCCAGATCGGCGTACCTGATGTCGAAGGTCGTCGTCCTCGGCGTCATCACCGTGCTCCAGGCGGTGGTGCTCACCCTGGTCGCCCTGCTCGGCGTGGACCTCGGCGCGCCCGGCGACGAAGGCGTGCTGATGCCGCCCCTGGTGGAAATCGCGGTCGCCGTCGCCCTGTTGGCGTTCACGGCGATGATGCTCGGGCTGCTCATCTCGGCGCTGGTGCGCAAGGAAGAGGTGACGATGCCGCTGCTGGTGCTCGTCGCCATCGTCCAGGTCGTCTTCTGCGGGGCCCTGCTGAAGCTGGACGGCGTACCCGGACTTGAACAGCTGGGCTGGCTGGTGCCGGCGCGCTGGGCGCTGGCCGCGATGGCCAGTACCGTCGGGCTGGCCCGGATCGTGCCCGACGAGCTGACCAAGGATCCGCTCTTCGAGCACTCGGCGGGCATGTGGCTGCTCGACATCGGGATGCTGGTCGTGCTGTCGGTGCTCTTCGGCTTCCTCGTGTCCCGGCTGCTGCGCCGGCACGAACCGGCCGTGATGCGGAAGTAGGGAGTGACTGTGACGACTCCCGGCTTCCGGCCCACGCACGTCGTCCCGCAGCACGGGATGCCCGCCTGGGAGGCCCCCGACCCGGCCCGGCCCACCGTGGACCTCGACCCCCTGCTGCCGGTGCAGCTCGTCGAACAGCAGGGCGACTGGGGGCATGTGCTGTGCTTCAACGGCTGGTCGGCCTGGGTCGACGGCCGCCGCCTGGTCGCCGTACCGCAGGATCCGCCCGCCGCGGACGGGCCGCTCACCCGGACCGCCGACCCGCGTCCGCTGCTGACCCGCGCGCAGGAGGCCCTGGCGCGCTACCGGTCCGCGGTGGAGGACCTCGCGGGCGGCCTCGACCGGGAGTCCTTCCACTCCCGCACCCACGGGTTGCGGATCGGGGTCGTCGTCGACGGGGAGTCGGTGTGGCTCTACGACGCCGCGCACGGGCACTGGGTGTACGCGGACGGCACCCGGGCGGCCACGTACGCGACGGACGAGACACCGAGTTCCCAGCCCGCGTCCCGACCGTCCGAGACCCCGGTGCCGGCGCGTACGCCCACCCGGGTGGTGCCCCCGGAGGCGGTCGAGGAGCATCCTCGGGCCGAGGAGCCGCCCCGGGTCGAGGAGCCGACCGGGGGTGAGGAGCCGACGGGGGGTGAGGAGCCGACCGGGGGTGAGGAGAGGCCTCAGGCTGAGGAGGTCGCGCATCCGGCCGCTGTGCCGCCCACGCCGGTCGTTCCGCCTGAGCCGACTCGGGTGGTGTCGCCTGAGGCTCCCGAACCGGCGAGTGCCGTGCCGGCTGAGGCTCCTGAGCCGACGCGGGTGGTGTCTCCCGATGCTCCCGAACCGACCCGGGTGGTGTCTCCCGATGCTCCCGAACCGACCCGGGTCGTGTCTCCCGATGTCCCCGAGCCCACTCGTCTCGTGTCCCCCGAGGAGGCCGGGGAGGCCGGGGGAGCCGGGGAGAGCGCTCGCCCCGGGGACGCCCCGCCCACGCGTGTCGTGTCTCCCGAAGAGGCGGAAGAGGAGGCCGAGCAGCCGGACAGCGCCGCCGAGGCGCCGCCCACGCGCGTCGTGGGGTCCGAGCCCACCCGGGTCGTTTCGCCCGAGGGTGACACCCGTTGACCCGCGAGACGAGCCTGTTCTCGGGGCGGCCCTCCGAGCTGCTCGGACAGCAGATCGCCGGGTACCGGATCGAGAAGGAGATCGGGCGCGGCGGCATGGCCGTCGTGTACCGGGCCCGCGACCTGCGTCTGGAACGCACCGTCGCCCTGAAGCTGCTCGCCCCGGAACTCGCCCGCAACGACACCTTCCGGCGCCGCTTCACCCACGAGTCCCGGGCCGCCGCCGCGATCGACCATCCGCACATCGTGCCGGTCTTCGAGGCCGGTGAGACGGACGGCGTGCTGTACATCGCCATGCGGTACGTCGTCGGCAGCGACCTGCGCCACCTCCTCGACCGGGAGGGCCCGCTGTCGCCCGCCACCACCCTCCGTATCGCAGCCCAGGTCGCCTCCGCGCTCGACGCGGCCCACGACCACGGTCTGGTGCACCGGGACGTGAAGCCCGGCAACATCCTGGTGGCCCGCGGCACCGACAGCGACCATCCCGAGCACGCCTACCTCACCGACTTCGGCCTGACGAAGAAGTCGCTGTCCCTGACCGGCTTCACCACGGTCGGCCAGTTCGTCGGCACGCTCGACTACGTCGCCCCCGAACAGATCTCGGGCCGCCCGGTCGACGCCCGCTGCGACGTGTACGGCTTCGCCTGTGTCGTGTACGAGATCCTCGCCGGCCATCCGCCCTTCCGCCGGGACGACGACATGGCCCTGCTGTGGGCCCACCAGTACGACGAGGCGCCGCCGCTGACCGAGGCCCGGCCCGACCTCGACCCGCAGGCCGACCCCGTCCTCGCCAAGGCCCTCGCCAAGAGCCCCGACGACCGGTACCCGTCCTGCCTGGCCTTCGTCGCCGCTCTGCGTGCCGCGACGACCGGCGGCGAGCCCGGCGTCGGGTACATCCCCGCCCGGGCGAGCCGGGAGCCGGGTGAGGAGCGGCCGAAGCCACCGCCGCGCTGGGCCGAACCGGTCTTCCCGCAGCGGACGTAGCGCCCCGGCGTCAGCTCCGGCTCTCGGAGCGGACCTCACCTCGGCGCCGTACGTGCCGTGCCAGCAGCGCCCCGGCGAATCCGGTCACAAGGCCCCAGGGGACGGCCAGGCCGACGGCGCCCCACAGCCGGGGTCTGAGGAACAGTTCGCCCCCGAGGCTCCCGCCCAGGTCGCCGATGCCGAGCACGGACAGGCCGTAGTGCGCGGAGATACGTCCGACGAGGCAGATCATGAACACCGTGAGCATGAGGGCGACCGCCATGTGCACGGCGTGCTGCCAGGCCCGGACCCGGGCCGGTGACCGGGCCGCCATCACGAACGCGGCGGCCAGCAGCAGCACCACGTCGACGACCAGCAGCCACCACACCCGGCCGTCGTGCTCGGAGAGCGTCCGCAGGTTCAGCTCCGAGATGTCCGGAGTGCGCAGCACCTCGTCGAGCACCTGCGGCATGGGCAGCCCGAACGGCCCTTCCACCCGGCCCGTCCAGGTCGCGCCGAGGCCGATCGTCAGCGCCAGCCACACCAGGTTGGGCATGCCGAGCAGAATCACGGCGAACGTCTCCGCCGCGTGACCCCGCGTCGCCGCGACGACCAGCGCGATGACCACGCCGAGGGCGACGTACGCGAGCAGCAGCGCGACCATCGCGTACGCGGCCGGCCGCACCGACGTCTGGAAGCGCAGCAGCCCGGCCGGCAACGGGGCGCCGCGCGACACCAGCAGGGCCAGCACCAGCACACCGGCCAGCCAGACCAGGCCGACGAACACGGACAGGGGAACGTCGGTCGTGAAACCGATCTTCGGCGAGGCGCCGAACAGGTCACCGAGTTCCCCCAGCTGCTCGTCGCCGAGGGAGATCTCGAACGTGTGGCGGGCGGCGAGGGTCACGCCGATCAGCGCGAGCAGCCACAGGCCCGCGATCCTGGCGGCCCAGCCGGCCAGCTCCGCGGCTCCGGCGACCGCGCGATGGCGCAGCGGCCGCAGGAAGCCCCAGGCGATCACCAACGCCCCGGTGAGCGTGACGGACAGCGGGATCACGGTCAGTCCCGCCTGGGTGTCGGCGAAGTCACCGGCACTTCCGGAGAGCTTCACCGTGCCCCCGAAGGCGGTGACCACGGTCGCCATGACGACCGGGGCGAACGCGCCGTCCGGAAGGTCCGCGGCCCCGGCGGCCCACAGGCCGAGCGTGGCCACCACCGCCATGGCGAGCAGCCCGCCGAGCACCGTGACGAGGGCGTGCACCCAGCCGTGCCGGGCGACATCCCGCGCGCCGGAGGTACGTGCCTGGCCGGAGGAGGTGCGCGAACTCACGCTGCCACGCTAAGCAGCGCCCGCGCCGGGCGCCCGTCGGGAGGTCCGTCCGCGTCGGCTTGCGGGCCGGACGGGACCGGGGCACACAATGAACTCGTAGTGGAAGAAGCGGTATATACCAGGACTGATCGCCTCGGGTGTGCGAAGGCCGCACAGAACCCACGTGGGAAGAAGAGCTCGTGAGCGTCGAACCGCCGTCGTCCGGTCGCCCCACAGGACCTCCCTCGGGCCCGCTGTCGGGTCCCTCCCAGCCGCCCTCGGGGGGCGGCGCGCCACCCCCCGAGCCACCGAGCGGGGGTGGTGGTGAACCGCCGGAGCCCCGCCGCCCGTGGTGGGGGTCCGTCCCTCGTGTCGCGCTGATCGCCGGCGCGGTCGTGGCCGCCGTGGTCCTGGCCGTGGTGTTCACCCGCCCCGACGGCGGCACGGGCGCGTCAGACGGAGGTACCAGTACCTCCGACAGCGATGTGCTGCTGCAGCCCGCGGCGGACACCGGCCCGGACCCGTTCACCGACTCGACGGCCAAGGAGAGTTCCGCCCCGTCGGTCACGCCGACGCCCGCCGGATCGGCGTCGCCGAACGCCGTCCGGGCCGTCCGGGGCGGGGCGCCCGGCCTGTACGGCGGCACCCGCAACGTCGCGAGCTGCGACGTGGAGAAGCAGATCACGTACCTCAAGCAGGCCCCGGACAAGCAGCGCGCGTTCGCCTCGGTCCAGCGCATCGAGCCCTCCGAGGTCCCCGCCTACCTGCGCTCGCTCACCCCCGTGCAACTCCGCATGGACACCTGGGTCACCAACCACGGCTACAAGAACGGCCGCCCCACGCAGTACCAGGCCGTCCTCCAGGCCGGCACGGCCGTGCTCGTCGACGACCGGGGCGTTCCCCGGGTGCGCTGCGCGTGCGGCAACCCGCTGACCCCGCCGGTCTCCCAGCAGGGGAAGACGACCGGGGACAAGTGGGCGGGCTACAAGGCGTCGGACGTCGTCGCGGTCAAGCCCGCCGAGGAGCCGATCGACGTGTTCGTGATGTGCGAGCCCGACGGCGAGTGGTTCAAGCGCGACAAGGGCGACACGGGCGAGAACGACCGCAAGACGGCTCCGCCCAGCAAGCCCACCCCGTCGGCGACCGTCACCACGCCGACCGGCTCGACCTCGTCAGAGCCGACCACGAGCGAACCGCCGACCACGGAGACGACGTCCGGACCGACGACGGACGAATCGCCGCCGGCGGACGACTCGCCGCCCCCGCCCGCAAACGACACAGGCCAGGACACCGGGGGCGGCGCGACGGACCAGGCCCCGGCCTCCTGAGTCACCCGGCGCGGACCACCAGGGCGTAGTCCCCGAGCCCGAGCAGCCGATCGGCCGGCACATCGCCCTGGGCGGTGACGACCGCCTCGACGCGACCGGTGTCCGGTTCGAACGCGACGTCCTGGACCGTGCCGAGCCAGTCGCCCGTCTCGGTGAGGATCCTGAGGCCCGGCAGCTCGTGGTGCGAGGGCACCTCGGCCGGGACGGCGGCGGAGCGGACGAGCACGGCGTCCGGGCCGAGCGCGTGCAGGGCACCCCAGGCCAGCACGGTCTCCTTGCGGGAGTGCCGGCCCCGCACCCGGACATGTGTGACCACACCGGCCGCCGCGTCGACGGTCAGCGACCGCACGACGCCGAGCTCGTCCGCCTCGGCCAGGGTCAGCACCGGCAGGCCCCGCGCCTGCGAGAACAGCATCATGACGGCGTCTCCTCGTGCCCCTCCCGGAAGGCACCCACCCGGGCGACGAAGGCCGGCAGGTCGTCGGCGACGTAGCGGGTGGCGTCCGCCGGGATGACCAGGGCGCGGCCGGAGACCGCGAGCGTCTCGCCGCGCGGTACGTACACCCGGTGCCTGCGCCGCCGGGAGCCCCGCACCAGCTCTTTGGCCGCGGCGATCCGGAACCCCACGACCCGGCCGCTGGTACCGCCCTCGACGACCACGTCGAGCACCGTGCCGACCTCGGCGCCCTCGTCGGTCAGCACCTTGGCGTGCAGTACCCGGCCCTGCTGGGCCTCGCGGCGTGCCACCACGACGGGCGTGTCCGCCAGGGCGCCCGCGTCGACGATCATGACCGCGTACGGGCCCAGCGCGTGCACCGCGTGCCAGGGCAGGCTCTGCCTCAGCGGGCCCGACAGCAGACCCCTGCCGCTGAGCGTGAAGCCGGTGATGCGCCCGGCCGCGGCGTCGAAGACGGTGTCCTTGACCTGCGCGACGGCGTCGCCGCCCAGGGTGACCACCGGCAGGGTCGTCAGGCTCCGTGCCGCCATCAGCTGGTTCATCGCAGACCCTTCCCGCCGGGCCGGCGCCGGACCGCGATGACCGTCCCCGACCGGCGGCCGGCCTGCACGGCGAGCGTCAGCACGGCGACGGCGGCAAGCGCCGCGACCACCACGACCAGCCATATCCACCAGGCCACCGCACACCTCCGGCGATCCGGCCCGGCCGCCCTCGGCCGGTCCTGATTCCTTCCGAGTGCCCCGCGCTCGGGGGACAATGCGCAGGGCACGGGACGGACGAAAACGTGTCAGGACTGCGAAGCCCGGCTCGGGGTACGAGCACTGGTGCAGAGCGTCCGGCCAGTCCGGCTTCTTCCCAGAAAGAAACGAATGATCGACCACCTGGACGGGGCAGTGATACCGACTGGTTTCGACGTGCCCGTTGAACCGCTGAGGCGGGCGGCACACTACTCAGGCGAGCAGGGATGCATCGCCGAGGCGCGGTCCTTCGCCGCGCTCTTCCTCGATCAGCTGCGGACCGAGTGGTGCGCGAGCATCGACGACCGGGCCGACGGCGCGGTGCAGCTCGTGGTCAGTGAGCTGGTCACCAACGCCGACCGGCACAGCAACGGGCCGTACATCCTGGAGCTCGTGGGCACGGACACCGCCGTGACCGTGTCGGTCTACGACAGCAGCTCGGCCCTGCCCCGCATCTTCCCGCGCAACCCGGAGCGCGTCGGCCGGCACGGCCTGGAGATCGTCCACGCGCTCGCGGAGCAGGTCAGCGTGGAGCGGGTCCCGGTGGGCAAGCGCGTGCGCGCCGTCCTGCCGCTCGCCGAAGCCACCGGCGCCTGAACCGTCCGGATGAGGTGTCCCCTCCTCCTGGGGGCTCCTGCTCCTGTGCCGTCGAGGGCTCCTGTTTCTGTGCCGTGCGAGTGAGTCGACACGGTCACGGGTGCCGTCCCCTCCCGCATGGGGGACAGCACCCGCTGGTCGCCGTGTGCCCGGCCGGCCCGCCGACTGTCTCAGGCGCAGCCGAGCTCGCCCAGCATGCCCTCGCGCAGCCGGGTGATGATCCGCTTGATCAGGCGCGAGACGTGCATCTGCGAGCAGCCGAGCTCCTCGCCGATCTCCGCCTGGGTGGCCTCCTCCACGAACCGCATGTGGATGATCTGCCGGTCGCGCTCGCTGAGCTCCGCCATGAGCGGGGCGAGCGAGTGGAAGTCCTCGACGAGCCGCAGTCCGTTCTCCTCGACGCCGATGAAGTCGGCCAGGACCGCCTCGCCGCCCTCCGGCCCGTCACCGGTGAGCGCGGCGTCCAGCGACGACGAGTTGTACCCGTTCGCCGCGATCTGTCCCTCGACGACCTCGTTCTCGGAGATGTTCATCAGCGTGGCCAGCTCCGCGACGGTCGGCTCACGGTCCAGCCGGCTCGCGAGTTCCTCGCGGGCCTTGGCCAGCTCCACGCGCAGCTCCTGCAGCCGCCGCGGCACATGCACCGCCCAGGTGGTGTCCCGGAAGAACCGCTTGATCTCACCGACGATGTACGGCAGCGCGAAGGAGGTGAACTCGACCTCGCGCGACAGCTCGAACCGGTCGATGGCCTTGATCAGGCCGATCATGCCGGTCTGGACGATGTCCTCCATGTCGTCGCCGCGGCCCCGGAATCGGCCGGCCGCGAACCGCACGAGCGACATGTTCATCTCGATCAGCGTGTTGCGCGCGTACTGGTACTCGTGCGTGCCCTCTTCGAGTTCCGTCAGACGCTGGAAGAACTGGCGGGACAGCGCCCTGGCGTCCCGCGGGGCCACGGACCGCGGGTCCACGACCGGCAGTGCTCCGTCACCCGTCCCGGCCTCGGTGTTCTCCCCTGCGACCTCTGCCTTCGACCGGATCACGGCGGTCTCCATTACCTCTCCCCACGAAGTCACGGCTGCGTCTGCCTAGGTCCTTCCGGGTTGCGGGTACCCGGGAAGGCGCCACACATGCCCGCGAATGCCGTACGGCGGAAAATCGGTGGAGCACGGCATTCCGGTCTGCCCATGCTCACCCATTCGGCCGACAGCGGGCAAGGGGCGTGCCCCGCCCGTGATTCCACCCAGGGCGCAACGTCGATGCCTTCCCCTCGCGTCCGGCGCTCCTAGGCTGGACAGGTGACCAACCACGTGCCGAACGAAGCCCGCGTCATCCCGCTGCGCCCGCAAGGTGCGAGCCCTCCGGCCCCCGCGGTGAAGGAGCCGCTCTGGCGCGACCTGGTCGGCGACGTCCTTCGCCGTGAACGCCTCGCGCAGGAGCGCACGTTGAAGGACGTCGCCGGCGAGGCACGGATCTCCATGCCGTATCTGTCGGAGGTCGAGCGCGGCCGCAAGGAGGCCTCCTCGGAGGTCCTCGCGGCCGCCGCCCGCGCCCTCGGACTGAGCCTGAGCGACCTGCTGTCGAGGACGCAGGGCGAACTGACCCGCGTCACCTCGCGGTACGCGGGCAGTGCGAGCCGCCGCGGAGCGGCGACCCCGTCGTCGTACGACGGAATGTGCCTGGCCGCCTGAGTCCGCCTGCCGGCCGGTGCCTCAGACCTCCACGAGGCGCCGGCTGAGCACCTCGTCGGCCAGCCCGTAACCCACCGCCTCCTGCGCGGTGAACACCTTGTCGCGGTCCATGTCGGCCCGCAGGGTCGCCACCTCGTGGTGGGTGTGCCGTGCCAGCACCTCCTCGACCTGGGAGCGGATCCTCACCATCTCCCTGGCCTGGAGCGCCAGGTCGGAGACCATGCCGCGCTGCCCTCCGCTCGCCGGCTGGCCGAGCAGCACGCGCGCGTGCTCCAGCACGAACCGGCGTCCGGGGTCCCCGCCGGCCAGCAGCACGGCCGCCGTGGAGGCCGCCTGCCCGACACAGAACGTCGAGATCGGCGCCCGCACGTACGACATCGTGTCGTAGATGGCCATGAGCGAAGTGAACGAGCCCCCGGGCGAGTTGATGTAGATCGCGATCTCGCTCTCCGGGGACGAGGACTCCAGATGGAGAAGCTGCGCGATGATGACGTTGGCGACGCCGTCGTCGATCTCCGTGCCGAGGAAGATGATCCGCTCGGACAGCAGCCGGCTGAACACGTCGTAGGACCGCTCGCCCTGCGGGGTGCGCTCGACGACGTTCGGAATCGTGTAGCTTCCCATCACTGCAGCCCCATCCTTCGCCGGCCGGCCGTCGGGCGAACGTCCGTGAGGGACTCCACGACCCGGTCGACCATGCCGTACTCCTTGGCCTCCTCCGCCGTGAACCAGCGGTCCCGGTCGCCGTCCCGGGAGATCGTCTCCTCGCTCTGGCCGGTGTGCTCGGCGGTGATCCGTTCGATGGTCCGCTTGGTGAACTCCAGGTTCTCCGCCTGGATCTCGATGTCGGCGGTGGTGCCGCCGATCCCCGCCGACGGCTGGTGCATCATGATCCGCGCGTTGGGCAGGGCGTAGCGCTTGCCGGGCGCGCCGACGCTGAGCAGGAACTGGCCCATGCTCGCGGCGAAGCCCATGGCCAGGGTGGAGACGTCGTTGGGGACGAGCCGCATCGTGTCGTAGATGGCGAGGCCCGCGTGCACCGCGCCGCCGGGGCTGTTGATGTACAGGCTGATGTCGGTGCGCGGGTCCTCGGCGGACAGGATCAGCAACTGGGCGCAGACCCGGTTCGCGGAGACCTCGTCGACCTGGGTGCCCAGCAGCACGATGCGCTGCGCGAGCAACTGGGCGGCCAGCTGGTCGTCGAACCGGGTCGGAGGGGTGTCGCCCTCCTCCGCCCGTGGGGCGAGTGTCGTGAGTGGAGTCATCGGTTCTCCTCATGGTCGGGGATGCCCTCGACTCCACTCTTGACCTCGGGCGACGCCGCTGTGCGGATTCTCTGCCCGTGGCAGATTCGCCAGGGGCAGAGCGTCAGCCGTTCTCGCGCAACCGCCGGAAGAACGCCCGCACATGGAAGCGGGCGGTCCCGTCGGTGTAGCAGCCACCTGAATTCGCCGGCAGGCCGACCGATGAGTTCCGGGGCGGGAGTCGGTCGACAGTGGTGACAGCGTTCCACGCGCCCAGGAGGTACTCATGGCCACCGACGGATTCACCACGTGTCTCTGGTACGACGACCAGGCCGAGGAGGCCGCCCACCACTACGTCTCGATCTTCAAGAACTCCAGCATCGGCGAGGTCGCCCGCTACCCCGAGGGAACGCCCCACCGGGCGGGCACCGTCATGACCGTCGAGTTCACGGCCAACGGCCACAAGTTCCTCGCGCTCAACGGCGGCCCTCAGTTCAAGTTCACCGAGGCGGTCTCCTTCATGATCTTCTGCGCGGACCAGGAGGAGATCGACTACTACTGGACCAGGCTCACCGAGAACGGCGGCGAGCCCGGTCCGTGCGGCTGGCTCAAGGACAAGTACGGCGTGTCCTGGCAGGTCGTCCCCGACAGGCTCCAGGACATGATCACCGACCCGGACCCCGCGAAGGTGGCCCGTGTGACCGAGGCGTTCATGGCGATGACCAAGTTCGACATCGCGGCCCTGGACAAGGCCTACGCGGGCGAGTGAGGTGCTCCCTCCGGTCGAGGGGCAGGTCCCTGCCTGCCCCTACGCCGTCTCGGCAAGGATCTCCCGGATCACATGCCGGGAGTTCTCCGCGACCGGCGGGTTCGTGTCCCAGTAGTACGGCAGCGCGATGACCGCGATCGACAGGGCCCAGCCCCGGCCCCGTTCCCACTCGGCCTCGCCCGCGCCCGCCGCCTCGCGAAAGGTGCCGCGGACCCCGGCGGGCAGCACGCACCAGGCGCTGATGAGGTCGACGGCGGGATCTCCCACCCCCACCGTGCCGAAGTCGATCACGGCGCTCAGCCGTCCGGCCGTGACCAGCAGGTTCCCGGCCATCAGATCGCCGTGCGCCCAGACCGGCGGCCCGGCGTACTCCGGGGCGCGCAGCGTCTGCTCCCACACCTCCGTCACCGCCGCGGTGTCGACCCGCCCCGCCAGCTGTTCGAGCGCCTCGCGCACGAAGCGGTCCCGGGCCGCCAGCGGCACTCCCCGGTAACCGGTCGGGCCCTCCGCCGGGTCGATCCTCCGCAGGGCCGCGACGTAGGCGCCCAGGTCCTCGGCGAGCGGTCCCGGATCGTCGAGGGCGCCGGGCACCGGGTTGCGGCCGTCCAGCCAGCCGTACACGGACCAGGGCCACGGGAAGCCCTCGCCGGGCTCGCCCCGTCCGAGCGGTTCGGGCGAGGCGGCGGGCAGGCCCGGGCCCAGCCGGGGCAGCCAGCGCAGTTCGTGCGCGATGGCGTCGACGGCGCGGGGGTGCCTGGGGAGCCGCACGACCTTGTCCGTGCCGAGGCGGAACATGGCGTTCTCGGTCCCGGACGACTCCAGACGCCGCAGGGGCAGCCCGGCCCACCGGGGGAACTGTCCGGCGATCAGCCGGCTGACGAGCGGGACGTCGACCTCCCGCTCGTCCTCATGCATTCGCACAGCGCACATGACGCCCATTCGAGCGGTCAGTTCGCCGGCTGTCGAATGGTTTTGGTGATCTCCCGGGCGATGCGCAGGATGCCGGGGGAGCGCACCGGGCAGGGCTTCGGCGTGGACGTCGTGGGGGCCAGGCAGAAGTGCAGATAGTCGTCGTCGCGGTGCAGGGCCGTCCGGTCGCGGCCGGGCTGGGTGCAGTAGTGGGGGTGGGCCCGCTCGTAGGCCGTGCAGGGGAGGTGCTGCGTCCACGTGTAGCGGTCCGAGCCGGGGCTCACCGTCCCTCCGGCGTCGGCGACGATGTCGCCCGAGCCGGCGGCCAGCCGCTCGTACAGCCCGTTGACGCGCCGCACCCGGTCGGGCGTGATCGGGTCCGGGCCCTGGAGCACCCACACGATCCGCGGCCGTCGCGCCCCGCCGGCCGTCGCGATCTGCTCGACGAGTCGGCGCGCGTCGGCCTCGTACCGCTCGAAGTACCGCTCCCGCGAACCGTCGTACGTGATTTTGTCCATGCACCAGGTGAAGTCCCAGGCGTTGCCCCAGAACTGGAGCACCACGAAGTCCGGCCGCAGCGACCGCACCAGGGCGGCCGCCTTGTCCCGCGCCGGTACGAGCGACCGCTCCGCCGTGCCCTCCAGGTAGTCGCACAGGGTGGTGCCCGAGTAGGGGGCGCTCGTGTATGTCGCGCGCAGGTCCCGGCGCAGCTCCTGGCCGAGGACCTTCTGGTTCTCCATGGCGAGCGAGTCGCCGAGATACAGCACGCGGGGCGCTTTGACGGGGGCCCGGGCGCTGGGTGAGGCCGGGGCCCGCTGGTGCTGCGTCGTGGACACCTCCGGCGCGGACGGCGGGGACGCGCCGGGTCCGGACGACGGATCCCCGCACGCCCCGAGCAGCAGCCCGGCCAGCAGGACACCCACGATCCACGGTCCGCGCATACGGCAACTCCCGCCCCGGCCGGTGAAACGGCTCCCCAGGCAAGCACAGCCGGGCCCGGGGCGGAAGACGCGCGTCGGCCACGAGCTGCCCGTGGCCGACGATATGGCGACCGGTCAGACGCGATCGGCCACGATCATCAGGTACTGGAAGCTGCCGTTCTTGTACGCGGTCAGGAACGTGTCCTCGATGCCCGTGACAAGATGGTCGGCCCGCTTGCGGAGCTCCCAGTAGGGGATGGCCGTGTCGGTGAGGTCCTGCACATGGACGGGGACGAGCCGGTTGCGGGCCATCGCCCTGAAGTACTCCGACCGTGGATGGATGTCGCAGATGTAGTGGGCGTTGATCAGGGACACCTCGCGGGAGGCCCGCCCGTAGGTGTCGTTGTAGCAGCCGGTGATCACCACGTAGCGTCCGCCCTGGCGCAGCAGCCGGGCGTGCTCGGCGAAGAGCAGGTCCAGCTCCACGTACATGGTCGACTCGTTGTTCCACGACGCCGCGAACGCGCCCGACGGGAAGCCCGTGTCGAGCATGTTCCGGCAGTGGTAGCGGACCTTGCCGTCGATGCCGCGCTGCCGGGCCTGCTCGTTCGCGAAGTCCGCCTGCTTGGCCGAGAGCGTCACGCCGTCGGCGCGGCAGCCGTACCGAAGGTTCGCCACGACGCTGCCGCCGCCGCGTCCGCAGCCGGCGTCGAAGACGCGGTCGGCGGGCGAGAGGGGGCCGAGGTAGGTGGCGAGCAACTCCGCCTGGGCGTGCTCCAGGCGGTGCAGTTCGGTGGTGACCCGCTCGCGGAGCAGCGCCGGGTCGGGCTCGTCGAGCACGGACCAGTCGGCGTCTCCGACGCCGTAGTGATGGTGGTACAGGTTGTCGATCTTCCCCAGTTCGAGGTTGACCGGGTTCTCCTCGGCGTTCCAGTAGTCGGCCACGCGGGTCTGGTACGTCGACTGGGCGGCGGACGGGGACCGCGGTGCTGCGGCGGTGGCGTCGGCGGTGGTGGTCAAGGACGGCTCCTCGTGCTTCTCGCGTGACGTCAAGGGACTGTGCTCTACCAGTAGTCGGGCAGGTGGTAGCGGTGGGTGTTGGTGGCGTGCCACTCGTGGTTGCCGGCCACCCAGGCGGCCAGGCTCCGGGTGTAGCGCTCGACGAGCGGCGAGGCGGCGGACAGGACCGCGGACTCCTCCTCGAAGGCGTCCATGATCTGGTTGTGGATCTCGACGGCCTTCAGATAGGCGGCCTTGAGTCCGCACCGTTCGTCGGCGGCGATGACCAGCGGCAGGTTGAAGTGGTCCGGTTCGGCCGCGAGCTCCTTGGTGAAGGAGTACAGGTCGTTGACGATCGTGGTGGCGTTGCACGCGAGCGCCGTGATCCGCTGGATCTCCGGCCGGGCGTATACCGCCTCGGGCAGTTCGTAGCCGTCCACGGCGTCGACGATCGACAGGCAGGGGCGGAAGTTGTTGAACTGCCGCATCACCAGGTACTCCCAGACGCGCGGCACGTACCGTGTCTCCGCCCAGGCTGCCTCGGCGACGTAGCCGAGGTGCAGCCGGGCGATGTCGTGCACGAACCGGTCGGTCTGGCTGGGCGTGGCGAAACCGGCGTAGTCCCGCAGGGCGCGGTGGTACGAACGCAGCGGGCCGTCGGCCGTCAGCCCCTGGCGCCATTCCTTCTCCGCCTCGGGCGGGCCGTGGAAGGGGTCGAGTGCCGACTGGGCGATGACCAGCCGTCCGCCGAGACCGCGAGACGATCCGCCCCGGTCCTCGTCCTCCGAGCAGTAGCAGCTGTCGACGAGGTTCTCGGCCAGCAGCAGCTCGCCCGCGACGGTGAGGCGGTCCAGATCCACCGCCCCCGGATGCTGGAGCACCACGGCCCGGCCGAACTGGAACCCCGCGAAGTCCCCCGTCCAGGCCGGGGGAAACAGCTCGAGCTCGTGCGCCCAGGCCTCCAGCCTCCGGTCGACCTCCTTGACCTTCTCGGGATCGGCGGGCACGGCGGCCCGATACCGAAGCCCGGGCACGGGCCCACCACGCCGGGCCCGTCCGGTACGGGCGAGACTCGGAGGGCCGGGTGGGGTGCGGCGGTGGGTGGGCCGGGCCGGGGAGCCGGAGGTCGGTCGGGTCGTTGAACCCGGGGGTGCGGGGGTCGCTGAGCCCGGGGGCAGCGAAGCCGGAGGTCCGAGGGCCGCTGAGCCCGAGTGGCCTGGGATCGAGAGGCTGAGTGTCGGTGGGGCGGGAGGGCGGAAGGCCGGGCGGGACGCGGAGCTCAGTGGTGGAGGCGGCGGGGATTCCGCGGTCGTTGCGAGGCCGAGCGATGCCGGGGCCGAAGGGACGCCGGCTGGACGAGCCTCGGAGCCCGGGGCAACCGCGGAGCCCGCGGGCGGTGGCGCCGACGCCGGAGACCTGAGGGCCGGAGCGGCTGAGAAACCTAACACCGGCGGGGACGGAGGCCGGAAGACCGCCCGGTGCACGGAACTCGGCGGGGTCGGAGTCCCCGGGCCCTGGGCGCCTGGCTGTGGCCCGGAGGCTGAGGGCGGCGGGGCCGGGCAGCCGGTGGCCGGTGGGGTCGGCAGGCCGGGGCGCGGCGGGGTCGGAGTCCCCGGGCCCGGTGGGCCGGGTTGGGGCGCGGAGGCTGAGGGCGGTGGGGCCGGGGAGTTGAGGGGCCGTAGGGCCGGTGGGGCGGGGGAGCCGGTGGTCGGTAGGGGCGGAAGGTCGGGCGTCGGGTGGGGCTTGGAAGTGGAGGGCTGGTGGGTGTCGGTGGCCGGGAGCTGCGAGCCGGGGGGCGGGGGAGTGTTCATCGGCGTACTCGGCTCCACCCCGTCAGCCGGCCGTCCGGCCGATCTGGACGTTCTCCAGGATGCCCGCGGCGTCGGGTACCAGGATGGCCATCGAGTAGTACGCGGTGACCAGGTAGCGGATGATCGCGGTCTCGTCGACGCCCATGAACCGTACGTTCAGGCCGGGCTGGTACTCCTCCGGGATACCGGTCTGGAACAGTCCCACGACCCCCTGGTCGGCCTCGCCCGTGCGCAGCGCGATGATGCTGCTGGTGTGGTGGTCGTTGACCGGGATCTTGCCGCACGGGAAGAACGGCACACCCCGCCAGGCGGGCACCTCATGCCCGTCGACGTTAGCCGTGCCGGGCACCAGCCCGCGCTTGTTGCACTGCCGGAAGAACGCCGCGATCGCCTTGGGATGAGCCAGGAACAGCCGGGTCTTGCGCCGCATCGACAACAGCTCGTCCAGATCGTCCGGGGTCGGCGGCCCCGAGAACGTGCTGATGCGCTGGCTGTAGTCGATGTTGTGCAGCAGCCCGAACTCGCGGTTGTTGACCAGCTCCCACTCCTGCCGCTCACGGATCTCCTCGATGGTCAGCCGGAGCTGCTGCTCGGTCTGGTCCATCGGGTCGTTGTAGAGGTCGGCGACCCGGGAGTGGACACGCAGCACGGTCTGCGTGAGCGACAACTCGTACTCGCGCGGGACGAGTTCGTAGTCGACGAAGCCGCCGGACAGCACCGGCTCGCCCACATGCCCGGCCTGCACCGGCACATCCGCCTCGCCCTTGCGGTTCATGGGCTTGCTCTGCCGCTCCGCGTACGCCTCCAGATGGGCCGCGAAGGACGGGACACGGTCCGTGTACTCCCGGAGGGCGTCCCAGGACAGCACCAGCACGACGCCCGAGGTCTCCGCCCGTACGGACGTCAGCCACAGCGGGTCGGCCCGCCCCACGGCCTCGTCACCGAGCCCCTCGCCGTCCGTGACGACGCCGATGACCTCCTCCTCGCCGTACTTGCCGGTGGCGTACCGGGTGAAACGGCCGTGCACGATCAGGTAGGCCTCGGTGACGGGCTGCCCGGCCTCGAAGAGCACCTCGCCGACACGCACCTCACGGACCTCGAAGCGCGACGCGATCTGCTTCAGCACCTCGCCGTCGGAGTAGCCGCGCAGCACGGGCAGTTCGGTGAGCGTCTGGGGGATGACCCTGATGTCGTCGGCGCCGTTCTGCTCGAACTGCACCCGGCCCCGGCCGAGACGCAACGTCAGACGCCGGTTGACCCGGTAGGCACCGCCCCTGACGTCGACCCAGGGCAGCATCTTGAGCAGCCAGCGCGAGGTGATGGCCTGCATCTGAGGCACGGACTTGGTGGTTGTGGCGAGCTGGCGCGCCGCCTGCGTGCTGAGACTGGTGAGCTGCGCCTCGGCCGCGCCGGTGCCTGCGGCGGGGCCGGGGGCCGGGTCTTCGGTGGCGGGGCCGGTGGTGCTTTCGGGGGCGGACACATTCCCTCCCGGGGATCGAACGGGGTGTTCGCTGAGTGAGCGGGGTGGCCGGCTGGGGCGGGTGGAGTGGTGGCAGGGACGGTGGGGTGGCCGGCGAAGGCGGCAGCCTTGTGGCGCCGGTGAGCCGGACGCGCCGCGAGTCATAGCCAAACAGCGGCAGAGGCGGCCGGATAACCGCGTGAAGGGGGCGGTTTCTCGCGTCGGAGGTGGCAAACCCACAATGGGTGTGGAGGACGAGCGGGTGTGTGCCCCCACGCCGGTCGCCCGCCCGGTGCCGCCCGGCGCGCAGGGCGCACGGACGTCGCGTGTCGCCGGAGTCACCGCCCGTACCTCTCCGGCGCACACCCCGTGGCGACGCACACTCCGTCGCCACCCACATCGTCGCCCCACGCGCAGCACGTCTGTTCGCCCGGCCCTGGGGCCGCGCCCACGACCCGCCCCCGCACGCACCGGCCGGCCCCACCGAGGGCCCAGCCTCACGACCAGTCGTTCACCAGCACCGCCGCCCCGTCGAACCGCCCCGCCTTCAGGTCCCCGAGCGCCTCCGCGGCCCGCGACAGCGGGTAGGGACGCGTGGTCGCGCGGACGCCGTAGCGGGCCGCCAGCGTCAGGAACTCCCGGCCGTCCGCACGCGTGTTGGACGCGACGCTGCGCACCTGCTTCTCGTAGAACAGCTCGGTCTCGTAGTGCAGAGGAGGCGTGTCGGTGAGGTGGACACCGGCGATGGCGAGGACGCCGCCCCGGTCGAGGGCGCGCAGGGCGACCCGGACCAGTTCGCCGACCGGGGCGAAGAGGATCGCGCTGTCCAGCGGCTCCGGCGGCCTCGCGTACGCGTCCTGCGCGGAGGCGGCGCCCAGCTCCAGCGCCAGCCGCCTCGCGGCCGCACCACGCGTCATGACGTGCACCACGGCGCCCTCGGCCAGGGCCACCTGCGCACACAGATGCGCGCTGCCCCCGAAGCCGTACAGCCCGAGCCTCCCGCCGGGCGGCAGTGCGGCCCGCCGCAGCGCGCGGTGTCCGATGATGCCCGCGCACAGGAAGGGCGCCAGCGCCACGTCCGGCACGCCGTCCGGCATCGGATAGGCGAACGCGGCCGGTACGGTCGTGTACTCCGCGTAGCCGCCGTCGGTGTGCCAGCCCGTGTACTCGGACTCGGGACAGAGGTTCTCCGCGCCGCGCGCGCAGTACGCGCAGCCGCCGTCCGTACGGCGCAGCCAGGCCACGCCCACTCGGTCGCCCACCGCGAAGCCGCGCACCGCCGCGCCCGCCCCGGCCACCGCCCCGACGACCTCGTGACCGGGCGTGACACCCACCCGGCGCACGGGCAGATCGCCCTCGGCGACATGCAGATCGGTACGGCACACTCCGCAGGCGCGCACCCGCACCAGCAACTCGTCGTCCGCGGGCACCGGCACCGGCTTCTCCACCAGCCGGAGCGACCCCTCCTCGACCGGCCCGGGCCGCTCCACCGACCACGCGCGCATCGTCCCGTCCGCCATACCGCTCCCCGTCCTGCCGAGGGCTCCCGCCCAGTCTGCGGCGGGACCGCCCGTTCGGCGCGCGGGCCGCCCCGAGGGTGACTAGCGTGAGGAAACGGACCATCCACCCATCCGGAGAGGGTCGCAGCCATGGCCGTGCAACCTGAAGGAACCCCCTGCTGGGCAGACGCGACGTTCAGTGACCTCGAAGGGGCCAAGAACTTCTACGGGGACGTCCTTGGCTGGACCTTCGCCGAGGCGTCGGCGGAGTACGGCGGCTACACCCAGGCCTACGCGGACGGCAAGGCCGTCGCCGCCGTCGTCCCGCCCATGCCGGGCCAGCCGGAGGCCCCGTCGCAGTGGTGCCTGTACTTCGCCGCCCGGGACACCGCCGCCACCGCCGCCCGGATCCGCGACAACGGCGGCGAGGTGCTGATGGAGCCGATGCAGGTCGGCGACTTCGGCACCATGTGCCTGGCCCGCGACCCGAGCGGTGTCGTCTTCGGCGTCTGGCAGGCGGGCACCCACGAGGGCTTCGAGGTGATGGCCGAACCGGGCGCCTACACCTGGGCCGAGGTCTTCACCCGCGAGCCCGAGAAGTCCGACGCGTTCTTCCCCGCTGTCTTCTCCTACCGGCAGCGGGACATGCAGGACGGCGAGATCGACTTCCGCATCTACGACCTCGGTGAACGCACCGTCCTGGGCCGGATGCAGATGACGGAGGAGTTCCCGCCCGAGGTGCCGCCGTACATTAATGTGTACTTCGCCGTCGGGGACTGCGACGAAGCCGTGGCGAAGGCGGCCAAGCTCGGCGGTGTCCTGCGGTTCGGCCCGATGACCACGCCGTTCGGCCGGTTCGCCGCCCTCAGCGATCCGCAGGGCGCGCTCTTCTCGGTGATCGACGTCACGACGACCGAGGGGGACATGCCGAACCTGTCCGACGTGTCGTAGCCACCCGGCCCTCCGGCCGGGCGGACCGTGCGGCCATGGCATGATCGAGCCCATGCGTGAACGTGTTGTGGCCGCGTGCGACGGGGCTTCGAAGGGAAACCCGGGGCCCGCGGGCTGGGCCTGGGTCGTAGCCGACGCTTCCGAGAGCCCGGTGAGCTGGGAGGCCGGGCCGCTCGGCAAGGCCACCAACAACGTCGCGGAACTGACCGCGCTGGAGCGCCTGCTGACGGCGACCGACCCGGGCGTACCGCTCGAGATCCGGATGGACTCGCAGTACGCGATGAAGGCCGTCACCACCTGGCTGCCCGGCTGGAAGCGCAACGGCTGGAAGACGTCCGCCGGCAAGCCGGTCGCCAACCAGGACCTCGTCGTGCGCATCGACGAGCTCCTGGACGGCCGCTCGGTCGAGTTCCGCTATGTGCCCGCCCACCAGGTCGACGGCGACCGGCTCAACGACTTCGCCGACCGCGCCGCCAGCCAGGCCGCCACCGTCCAGGAGTCCGCGGGCAGCGAGCTCGGTTCCCCCGAGCCGCCGCCCGCGCCGGACACCCCGGTCAAGGCGCCCCGCTCCCGCCCGCGCGGCGGCTCGGCCCGCACCGCGAAGACCTCCGGCGCCAAGGGATCCTCGCGCACCATCAAGGCGAAGTTCCCCGGCCGCTGCCAGTGCGGCCGCTCCTACGCGGCGGGCGAGTCCATCGCCAAGAACGACAGCGGCTGGGGACACCCGGAGTGCCGCACGGCCGCGACCGCCTGATCAGGCGTCGAACGTGTAGTGCGCCGTGTGGTCCAGCAGGTCCGCCGGGCTCGTGTCGTGCCACGGCCGCATCGTCTCGTTGAGGTCGATCACGTTCGGCGTGCCCGAGACCGGCAGATAGCCGGAGCCGGGGTGCCGCCGCTGCCACTCGGCCCACAGCTTGTCGATATAGGCGTGGTGCAGCCAGAACACCGGGTCGTTCGGCGAGGCGCCGGTGGCCATGTGCCCGCCCACCCAGACGTGGACGCGGTTGTGCAGATTGACTCCGCGCCAGCCTTCGAGATGGTTGCGGAAGCCGTCCGAGCCGCTGTTCCAGGGCGCCATGTCGTACGTCGGCATCGACAGCACCGACTCGACCTCGGCCGCCGTCGGCAGCTGACGTCCCCCGGAACCGAGGGAGCGTCGCAGGAACGTACGCCCGTCGACCCGTACGTTGATGGTCCAGTTGCCGGCGGACGCGGCGAACGGCCCGTCCGGCACCCGGCCGTCCCGCTCGCGCCCGGTGCCCCCGAGGAAGTCGGGCGCCCACAGTGAGGCACGCGGCGAACGGTCGACGGTCCAGTCCCAGTACGGCAGGGCCACCGACGCGTCCACCGACTGGAGCGCCCGCTCGAACTCCAGGAGGAATCTTCGGTGCCAGGGCAGGAAGGACGGTGAGCGGTGGCCCGTTCGCTCGCCGTTGTCGGTGTCGGAGACGATGAAGTCGTTGTGCGTCGTGACGAATTCGTCGTAGCGGCCGCTGCGCTTCAGCTCCATGAGGGCGGCGACGAAGCGCCGCTTCTCGTCGGTGGTCAGGGCGGACTGGTTCTTGCGGACGGTCATGTGCGGGTGCTCCAGAGCCTTTCGGGGCGGGTCAGTTGGCGGGGAAGGGCAGCAGCGGCGCGCCCTGCAGCTCGTCCACGGCGGCGCGGGCGGCGGCGCGCGGGGTGGCGACCGGGTCGTAGTGGCTGACGACGCTGATCCAGGTGCCGTCGGCGTTGCGCATCACATGCAGTTCCACACCGTCGACGAACACCGCGTATCCGGCGCCGTGGTGGTGATGACCGGTCCCGCCGGCCGGTCGGCCCTGTATCCGGCGGCCCTTGTAGACCTCGTCGAAGGTCCCGGGGGAGTCGTGGTGCCCGGTGGCGGCCGTGGCGGGTACGACGGCGGGCAGTACGCCGGCCGTCCCGGCGAGGACGGCCGCGGCGGTGAGCGCGCGGCGACGGGTGAGTTCCGGCATGCGGACCTCCTGGGTCGGTTCGGGTGTTGACCTGGGCATGCCTACCGGCCTGTCCGGTACCGGGAGAAATCCGCGCGAGCCGGTTGGCTACGATCCGGGCAATTCCCCTTATGTCGTGCAAGGTTGAACGAAGGTGATCTTGCCTTCAGGGGTGGAGGTGCGGGTGCGGAAGGGGAAGTTCCGCCCGTGGGGGCCGTCGGGGCGGTTGTTCCTCCCCGTGCGGTCCGCTGCTCGTGGTGCACGTCACGCCGCGAAAGTGGCGCGATCCGGCGGTCCGGTCTCCCGACGGGACCCCAGGGCCGGACCTGACCTCCCGGCTGGGTGAATGGTAATTCACCAGCTATGGTGAATTACCATTCACCCGCCACCTCGCCCGGGCGCCGCCCACTGGAGTGCCGATGCGCCGGACCGCCGCGATACGGAACCGGCTCACCGTCCCGGTGCTCGCGTTCGGCGGCATCCTCATGGCCGTCATGCAGACCGTGGTCGTGCCCCTGCTGCCCGACCTGCCCCGGCTGACCGGCGCCTCGGCGGGCACGGTCTCCTGGACGGTCACGGCCACCCTGCTGTCCGGGGCCGTCCTCACCCCGGTCCTGGGCCGGGCCGGCGACATGTACGGCAAGCGACGGGTGCTCATGGCGGCCCTCGCGCTGATGACCCTGGGCTCGGTGCTGTGCGCCCTGACCTCCGACATCGGCGTGCTGATCGCGGCCCGCGCCCTGTCCGGCGCCGCCGCCGCGGTCGTCCCGCTGTCCATCAGCATCCTGCGGGACGAGCTGCCGCCGGAGCGCCGGGGCTCGGCCGTGGCGCTGATGAGCTCCACCGTCGGCATCGGCGCCGCGCTCGGGCTGCCGTTGGCCGCGGTGATCGTGCAGTACGCGAACTGGCACACCATGTTCTGGGTGACCAGTGCCCTCGGGGCCGCGGGCGTGACCCTGGTGTGGTGGGCGGTGCGGGAGTCGCCGGTGCGCGAGCCGGGCCGGTTCGACGTGCCGGGCGCGCTGGGACTGGCCGTCGGGCTGGTGTGCCTGCTGCTCGGGGTCTCCCAGGGCGGGCAGTGGGGCTGGGGCGGCCCGCGCGTCGTCGGCCTGTTCCTGGCCGCCGCCGTCGTCCTCGCGCTGTGGTGGTGGCAGCAGCTGAGGGCCGAACAGCCGCTGGTGGACCTGCGGTTGGTGGCCCGGCCCCGGGTCGGACTGTCCCATGTGGCCGCAATGCTCGCCGGATTCGCGTTCTACGCCAACACCCTGGTCACCGCCCAGCTCGTGCAGGCGCCCGAGGCGACCGGGTACGGGCTCGGGCTGTCCATCGTCGCCACCGGTCTGTGCCTGCTGCCCAGCGGTGTGGTCATGCTGCTGCTGTCGCCCGTCTCCGCCCGGATCTCCGCCGCGCGCGGGCCGCGCGTCACGCTCGCCCTCGGGGCGGCGGTCATCGCCGCCGGGTACGCGGTCCGCATCGCCGACAGCCGCGACCTGTGGATGATCATCGCGGGGGCCACGGTCGTCGCGACCGGGACCACCCTGGCCTACTCGGCGCTGCCCACCCTGATCCTGCGTGCCGTGCCGGCCGGGCAGACCGCCTCCGCCAACGGCGTCAACGTCCTGATGCGAACGATCGGCCAGGCCGGCTCCAGTGCAGCCGTGGCCGCCGTCCTCGTGCACCACACCAGCCTCGTCGGCGAGGCTCCGGTCCCCACCCTGCGCGGATACCTGCTGGCCTTCGCGATGGCCGGTGCGGTCGCGCTCCTGGCCGTCGTGGCGGCGCTGTGCATCCCGGGCGACTCCGCGTCCGACGAACCGGACGGTCCTGAACCGGCCGGGGACCGCACCCGGGGAGCGCACGACCGTGCGATGGAGGGAGCATGAGTGCCGTGAGCACTCCACCCGTCACGCCCACGCCGGCCCGCAGGGACGCCGAGGCGACCAGGGCGGCCATCCTGAAGGCGGCCCGTCATCTGCTGGCCCGGCACGCGCACGCCGACATCACGCTCAAGGCGGTCGCCGAGCGCGCCGGTGTGAGCCCGCCGCTGATCCTCAAGTACTTCGGCAACAAGGACACGCTGTTCGCCCGGGTCATGTCCTTCGAGAGCGACGCCACAGCCCTGCTGTCCGCACCACTCGAGGAACTCGGACCGCACATGGTCCGGCACGTCCTGGTCAGCCAGTCCGAGCAGGGCGCCGACCCGCTGCTGCGGATCGTGTTCGCGCCCCTGCACGGCGAGCGGGGCGACATCCTGCGCGCCAACTTCCGCACCCAGGTGACCGGCCGCCTCACCGGCCGCCTCACCGGCGTCGACGCCGCCCTGCGCGCCGAACTGGCCGTCGCCACTCTGCTCGGCCTGGGCGTGATGTACGGCATCGCCCGTGGCACCGAGGTGCGGGCGAGCACGGTCGACGCCCTGGTGGACCGCTACGCGCCCGCGGTGCAGGCTCACCTCACCCCTTAGAGGTCGTTCTCTTTCCGAACCTCGTGTGCGGATTCTGCTGGTCAGGCATGAGATTGCGGCTGCCGCGGGAGCCTCGAGTCGTTGCTGATCGAGTTGCTGTGGAGGGCGGATGCCGTCGATGCGGGCGGTTCTGGAATCGCGGCGGAAGGCCGCAGCCGTGCGGGTAGAGGAGCTCGAAGCCGAACTCGAGCGGGTGCGGGTGGACTTGGCGGACGCCGAAGAAGTCCTCAGACGCCGGGCGATCGGCCTCGAGCAGTATCTGGAGGCGCTGGCCGAAGAAGAACAGCCCGCTGAGATGGCTGTCGGTCCGTCGCGAAGGAAGTCGGCGGGACCGCGCCGTGCGGTGCCGCATCGCCAGAACGCGGCCGGACTCGAGGACCTGTCGGTGGATTATCAGGCGGTGATGGAGGCTGCGGCGGAGGTCGGCGAGGACGGGCTGGGTGCCCGGCGAGCGGCCGTGGTGCTGGGCTGGGACAGCGCCTCCGCCTCACGGGTCGAGGGTGCACGAGCACGGCTGAAGAGGCTGGTGGAACGGGGCTGGCTGGTGGAGGTGAAGCCTGGAAGATTCACCCTGCCGACAGGACAGCGGACTGATGAGACTGTGCGGCCAGGCGGCGGTTCATCAGGGCGATCATCGACCAGCGGATGACTGCTTCGCTCGTGTCGGTGCGGCGTTCGTAGTCCCGGACCAGGCGCCGACTGCGCAGAAACCAGGCGAAGGACCGCTCGACGACCCAGCGACGGGGCAGTGGCTGGAAGCCGCGGACGTCCTCGCCTCGGCGGACGATATCGAGAACGATCCCCAGATGCTGGCTGGTCCAGTCGGTGAGGTGGCCGGTGTAGCCGCCGTCGGCCCACACCCGTGCCAGCCGCCTGAAGCGGCCGGCTGCCGTCGGCAGAAGAGTCCGGGCGCCGTCCCGGTCGGTCACGGACGCCGGCGTGACCAGCACGGCCAGGAGGAGCCCGAGCGTGTCGGTGAGCAGGTGCCGCTTGCGCCCGTTGATCTTCTTGCCCGCGTCGAACCCGCGTGAGGTGTGGGCGACGGTGGCGTCCGCCTTCACCGACTGCGAGTCCACCACCGCCGCACTCGGCTCCGGACCACGGCCCTCGGCCTGGCGAACGGCCTGGTGCAGGCGATCATGCAGCTCGCCCACCAGCCCGGTGTCCCGCCATCGGGCGAAGAATGCATAGACCCGCGGCCAGGGCGGAAAGTCGGACGGCATCGCCCGCCACTTGATGCCGTTGTCGACGAGATAGCGCACCGCGTCGATCATCTGCCGGTGGCAGAACCCCTCCGGCCGGCCGCCTCGGCCCGCCAGCCAGCCCGGAACCGGCAGTAGATCTTTCACCACAGCCCACTCGGCATCGCTCATGTCCGAGCCGTACCGGGGCCGGTGCCCCGGCTGGTCGGCCGCGTTCCCGAACCTGTGGGCGAGACAGTCACACCCAGGAGTGGACGGACTGGACCCGGCAACCATGACCACGCGACACTTCGACAACAGGGCCTCTTGCTCCTCGCTGGACTCGACATCCGCGAGCTACCAAGAGGCCCTTCTTCCATGCATCCGCACCGGCCGACTCACCCGAACCAGGCCCCTGTTCGAACCCCGCCGACCACCCGAGCGAATAGAGAACAGCCAGTTAGGCACTCGGGCCGAACAGCCGGTCCAGGAAGGCGTTGCCGTACACGCGGTGCGGGTCGAGCCGGTCCAGCACCGCGTCCGCCTCGGCCCACTCGGCCGGACCGACCGCCGCCGGCACCGCCGAACCCAGCACCTCCTGATCGCTCCACACCCCGTCGTCCGTGTACGCCCACCCCTTGGACCACTCCACCCGGGTGAGCGCGAACCCGCCGTCGAAGGTGCGCAGCAGGAACCGCTCGATCTCGCGCAGGAAAGCCTCCGCGCCCGGCGTGCCCGGCAGCGTCAGGACGTCCAGCCACACGGCCGTGTCCCACTCGGGGTGGTCCTCGCGCGGCCGGAGCGCGGACAGCAGCGGCGGGCGGGCTCCGGCCACCCCGGTGTCGCCCGGCTCGTCCAGGCCGGTCACCCGGATCTCCACCGAGCCGTTGACCGGGAAGCTGCCCCGGGCCGCGTACGCCGCCAGCCGCTCCCGATAGCAGGCGGCGAACTCGGAGACCACCCGCTGTACCTGCTCCCGCGAGGTGAGTACCGCGTAGCCATTGGCGTGCACCCGCAGGGTGCTCGGCTTCAGATACAGCAGCGTGTTCTTGGACGGCCCCCAGAGGTCGGCGGACAGCGTCGTCACCAGTCCGAGCGCGGCCGCGTCGTACTGCGCGGTCCCCAGCACCGGCGCCAGATACCAGGCAGCGTCCGACGTCATCCGCCCCACCAGCTCCGCCACCGGCGTCGGGATGTTGTCGGAGAACGGGTAGTTGTACGGCCGCGTCACGCGCCGTGAGGTCAGCGGCCGGGTGGGGGAGACGCTCCACACCTTCAGCCAGGGATGCTCGGTGAAGGCGAACCAGATCGCCTCGACCCGCCCGGCCTCGTCCAGGAAGCGCGAGAGGGTTCGCCCGTCCGAACCGGGTGCGGCGAACAACTCGCCCGCCGGGATGTCCGTACGGCTCACGCACCGCAGGTTCGCGTTCGCGCCCACCCGCAGCACCACCTCGGTCACCAGGGACCGTCCGAGATGGGTCAGCAGCGCGGCGCAGTCCGCCTCGTCGCGGTGGAACGTACGCACCACGTAGGCGCCGGCCCGGGAGTCCCAGACGACCGCCGTCAGGGAAAGGATCAGATTGCTGAGCGAACCGTATGTGTGCCCCGGCCGCCGGTCTTCGTCCCGTGCGGGGACGGCGGTCCCGTGCGCGTCGATCGCCAGGGCGCCGCCCAAGGTGAGGACCCCCGGAGCGGGAGCGGCCGTGACGCCCAGGCCGTGCTCCTCCAGGAAGGTCAGCAGGGCCTCCATGGTCACGCCGGTTCCGGCACGCACGGCCGTCGGCGAGTCCAGCGCGAGGCCGGTCAGACGATGCGTGGTGTCGACGAGGAGGACGGGCGCGCCGGACGGCGTCCCCTCCGTCACGGTCAGGGGCGACCAGCCGTGCGCGGCGCCCCGGGCGCGCACCCGCCACCCGTGCCGCCACGCCCAGTTGACGACGTCGGCCACTTCTTGCGGGCTGTCCGGCGCGCAGGCCCACAGCCCGTCGGCGGTGATCTCGCCGACCCAGTTCCGGTACGCCGAGCGGTACAGGGCGACGTCCGCCGGGAAGTCCGGCAACTCCGCCGCCGCGGCCGCCGGATCCGCGGGCAGGCCCGGCACGGCGGTCAGGGCGGCCGCCGTGAGGAGGAAGCCCCGGCGCGTCCAACGCGGGTCCTGCGAAGGGACGTTGCTCACTGAACCAGTAGTCACGTGGAGTCACGCTAGGGGCCGGTTGACACGTGACACATTCTTGTCGCACCTATTCACTCGTGTGAGTGAATTTGGCGGGTCCGGCGGGCCGGAGCGACACCTTCCGCGTGGAGCCGTGACGGATGACAGACTGACGCCCATGGACGAGCGCACATTCGACAGGTCGGGTCAGCACGCCTCCGTCGTGGGTCTGGGCACATGGCAGCTGGGTGCCGACTGGGGGGACGTCGACGACAAGGAAGCCCTCGCGGTACTGGAGACGGCGGCCGAATCAGGGGTGACCTTCTTCGACACCGCCGACGTGTACGGCGACGGCCGCAGCGAGCAGACCATCGCCGCGTTCCTCAGCGGCAGGCCGGACCTGCATGTCCTGGTCGCCACGAAGATGGGCCGCCGGGTCGACCAGATCCCCGGGAACTACGTGCTCGACAACTTCCGCGCCTGGAACGACCGCTCCCGGCGCAACCTCGGCGTCGACCGGATCGACCTGGTGCAGTTGCACTGCCCGCCGACGTCCGTCTACTCCACGGACGAGGTGTTCGACGCCCTCGACACCCTGGTCGAGGAGGAGCGCGTCGCCGCGTACGGCGTCAGCGTCGAGACCTGCCAGGAGGCGCTGACCGCGATCGCCCGGCCGAACGTGGCGAGCGTGCAGATCATCCTCAACCCGTTCCGCATGAAGCCCCTGCGCGAGGTGCTCCCGGCCGCCCGTGCGGCAGGGGTAGGCATCATCGCCCGCGTCCCGCTCGCCTCCGGCCTGCTGTCGGGCAAGTACACGCGGGAGACGGTCTTCCCCGAGAACGACCACCGCGCCTACAACCGGCACGGCGAGGCCTTCGACGTGGGCGAGACCTTCTCCGGCGTCGACTACGCCACCGGTGTCGAGGCGGCCGCCGAGTTCGCCGCGCTCGCCCCCGAGGGATACACCCCGGCCCAGCTGGCCCTGCGCTGGATCGTCGAGCAGCCCGGCGTCACGACCGTGATCCCCGGCGCCCGTTCACCCGAGCAGGCCCGCGCCAACGCGAACGCCGCCCGCCTGCCGGAGCTGTCCGGCGAGACGCTGGCGGCGGTCCGCGACCTCTACGAGCAGCGCGTCAAGGACCAGATCGAGTCCCGCTGGTAGAGACCGCCTGGCTCACGGCATCCGTCACGGCACCAGGAGCAGCTGCCGCTCCTGCTCCTGGTCGCCGGAGGCGACACCGTCGTCGCGGGCCGTGAAGGCCCGGGTGAGCGTGTCGCTCGCCCTCCGCACCGCCTCCGGGGTGCCCTGCACGGTCACGGTCACCGGCGCGGACAGCCGCTCGGCGCTCTCCCCGGCACTGCCGGCGCGCCCCGCCTCCGCATCGCCGAACGTGGCCATGTGTACCGTCGCGTTCTCGTCGGCGGGAAGCTCGTCCGGCGCCCCGAACGTGCCTTCCAGGGCGCGGACGACCGCTCGTGCGTCGTCCGTGCCACCGCCGCTGAGCGTCACGGTGAGCTGCGTTCCGGACATGCGTCCACGACCTCCTCGGGTTCTGCGTCATTCGCGTCGTCCGTGTAACCGACGCCTGATCGCTCAAACCGCCGCGCGGCCCGGGACGACGGCGTTTTACGGGGAACTCGCGGGAGAGAAGGACGCGAGGTCTCACACCGGGAGGAACAGTGTCGGACGCGGTAGAGGGCGGGGCCAGGCGCCGGGGGCGCGACGAGACCGAGGAGGAGAGAGCGGACCGGATGTGGCAGGAGCTCATCCAGGAGGTCCGCGTGGCCCAGATGGGCGTGCAGATCCTGTTCGGTTTTCTGCTCACCGTGGTGTTCACCGAGAAGTACGACGATCTGACCAGCACGGACCAGACGATCTACCTCGTGACGGTCGTCCTCGGGGCGTGCGCGACCGGGGCGCTCATAGGCCCGGTGTCCCTGCACCGCATCGTCTCCGGGCGGCGCGTCAAGCCGCAGGCGGTGCGGCTGGCCTCCCGGCTGACACTGCTCGGCCTCGCGCTGCTGCTGGCCACGACGACCGCCTCCCTGCTGCTGATCCTGCGTGTGGCCACGCACGACGGCTTCGTGCCCTACCTGGTCGCCGGAGTGGTCGGCTGGTACCTGCTGTGCTGGTTGGTCCTGCCCCTGTGGACCAGGTACCGCCATACGTCGGAGTGACGGCGGTCGCCGCCGCGGGACCGGCCGCGGAGCCGCGGATCAGCCCCCGGCGATGACGTCGGCCAGGAAATCGTCCACATGGACCTCCTCGCGGCCCGGCGGGACCATCTCGTGGGTCTCCCGCAGGAACGCCGCGAACCCCGGGGCCCACGCGAACACCAGGGCGTGGTGACGGCCGCCGTCGGGACGGGCGTCACCGAGGAACTCCAGGCGCAGCTCCTGCCACATGCCCCGCGACACCGGGCGGATCCGCACGTCCCCCAACCCGACCGGACGCCGCAGCCCGTCGGCGAGCATCTCGCGGTCCAGCTGCCACCGGGCGAGGACCCGGCCGTCGTGGCTGAACACGAGCGTCACGGCGAACGGGTCCGCGGCGTCGTAGCTCAGGTGGGCGAGTACCGAGAAACGGTCCGTGTCACCGGCCTGGAGCTGCACCACCAGGGTCTTGTGCACGAAGGAGTTCACGAAAGGGCCTCCGGGATGAACCGACGTAGAGCCCTCTAGTACCCCTCACACGCGCAAGATGCTCAGCCCTCCGGGTGATTCCCGCGGGCACCGCGCAGGGACTCGATGCACACGGCCACGGCCCGCTGCAGCTCCTCCAGGCGCTCCACCATGTCGTCCTCGTAGAACTCCGGGGTGTCGTCGAAGGTCAGCTCCTCGAACACCTTGGTCGCCTTCTGCAGGCTGCTGTAGAACTTCGTGCGCCGCTCCTGCACCCGCAGCCCCGGGTCGGCCTCCACGGTCTCGACGACGAGGGACTTCATGGTGTCGTAGGCCTCGGTGGCCCACTCGCCGGAGTCCTCGTCCTCGTCCAGCTCGTCGATGAGCGACAGGTGCCGCTCGGCCTCCTGGCGCAGATCGGCCGGCGCGTCGAGGGTCTGTCCGGCGGGCGTCTTGATCTGCCCCGACTCGGCGATCTGGCGCACGTATCCGATGCGGTCGGCCGCCCTGCTCTCGCCGGCGACGGCCTTCTTCAGCTCGTCGGTGCGCACGACGTCACGGGCCAGCTCGGCCTGGAGGTCCGGGTCCTCCCGGACCCGGTCCAACAGGGCCTGACGGGCCGCGCGGGCGGTGGAGGGGTCGGCGAGGATCGCGGCACGCAGGGCGGTGGGGTTCTCCGCGACCTCCAGCGCCTTCGTGGGCCGGATGCCCTCGGCCTCGGCGGCCTCGGTGATGGCGGTGCCGCGCTCGGAGGTGGCGCTGTTGCGGGAGACGTAGTAGCTCAGCCACACGTCCGCGTCCGGCAGTTCCACGTCCTGGCCCGGCGTCAGCGCCTCGAAGTGCGGGACCAGGCCGTCGTCGGCGGCCCGGTCCCACGCCTTGTAGTAGCGCATGACCCGGTCCGGGGAGCACCCGGCGAGCTCCGCGAACTCCTTCGCCGACACCTTCGGCGTCTCGTCCGCGCCCTGCCCGCCGGGCCGCACGCTGCGCGCCACCTTCAGCCCGAAGGCCCACCCTCCGGTCCGGGCGTACGCCCCGAACTCCCGCGCGTCCAGCGCGACCAGGTCGGAGACGGGCGCCGGGGAGGTCTCGGGCGGGGTGATGGCTACGGTCACGGACGACTCTCCTGAAGGGGGTTGGCTGCATCGAGTACGTGCAGGCCAGCAGCCTATCCCCACCGGCGGAGAGCCATCCGCGCCACCGGCCTCAGCCGAAGGCGTCGCGCAGCGCGGGCAGCAGGGTCTTCTCCGACCAGTCCAGATACGCAGGCTGCGACTCGCCGCCGATCTGGACCAGGGCGATCTCGGTGAAACCCGCCTCGGCGTACGGGCGGACGGCCTCGACGAACGCGTCCGGGTCGTCACCGCACGGAATGGCGTCGGCCACGTCGTCGGGCGTGACGAACTGGGTCGCCGCCTCGAAGGAGTCCGGGTGCGGCAGCTCCGAGTTGACCTTCCAGCCGCTGCCGAACCAGCGGAACTGGGAGTGGGCGCGCTCGACGGCCGTGTCCCGGTCGGGGTCGTAGCAGACCGGCAGCTGGCCGATGCGGGGCTTGCCCGCGCCGCCGTGCCGGTCGAACGCCTCCAGCAGCCCCGCCTTGGGCTCCGTGGCGATCACCAGGTCGCCGAGCCGGCCCGCGAGTTCGCACGACCGCTCCCCGGAGACCGCGACGCCGATGGGCGGCGCCTCGTCCGGCAGGTCCCACAGCCGGGCCGACTCCACGTCGAAGTGCGTGCCGCGACGGTTGACGTGGCCGCCCTTGAAGAGGGCCCGGATGATCTCCACGGCCTCCTCGAACATCTCGTGCCGTACGTCGACGGACGGCCAGCCGCCGCCCACCACGTGCTCGTTGAGGTTCTCCCCGGAGCCGAGCCCCAGCCGGAACCTGCCCTCGGACAGCAACTGCAGCGTCGCCGCCTTCTGCGCCACCACCGCCGGGTGGTAGCGGAACGTCGGGCACGTCACGTACGTCATCAACGGAATACGTGACGTGGCCTGGGCGGCCGCGCCGAGCACGGCCCACGCGTAGGGCGAGTGGCCCTGCGAGCGCAGCCACGGGAAGTAGTGGTCGGAGGTCACCGAGAAGTCGAAGCCCGCCTCCTCCGCCCGCACCACATGGTCGACGAGCTCTCGGGGGCCGGCCTGCTCGGTCATCATCGTGTATCCGATTTGCACCATAACCGGCGAGTCCCCTGACAGCGGGCGTGAAAACGGCTCGATCAAGGTCCGCGGGCAGGGGGAGGATGCCTCCATGAGTGCCTCCGCCCTGCCGTCCGGCAGTCCCGCCTCCCAGGGTGTCGACGCCTCCGGCGTCCACGCCTTCCTCGACGCCCTCGAAGCGGCCCCGGACATCGAGCCGCACAGCCTGATGATCATGCGGCACGGACACCTCGTCGCCTCCGGCTGGTGGGCGCCCTACACCCCCGACCGCCCCCACCTGCTGTACTCGCTCAGCAAGAGCTTCACCGGGACCGCCGCGGCCCTGGCCGAGGCCGAGGGACTGCTCGACTTCGACGCGCCCGTGATCTCCTACTTCCCGGAGTTCGAGGCCGACATCACCGACCCCCGCAGCCGCGCCATGCTCGTACGGCACGTGGCGTCCATGGCGAGCGGCCACGAACGGGAGACCGTCGAGGAGACCTACGGGCTGGACCGGGCGGAGCCCGTGCGCGGGTTCCTGCTCCTGCCGCCGGACCGCGACCCCGGCACGGTCTTCGCCTACAACCAGCCCACCACCTACACCCTCGCCGCGATCGTCCAGCGGGTGACCGGGCAGCGGCTCACCGAGTATCTGCGCCCGCGGCTGCTGGATCCGCTCGGCATCGGCGAGGTGTTCTGGCAGCGGGACCGCGCCGGCCGCGAGATCGGCTACAGCGGTCTGCACGCCACCACCGACGCGATCGCCCGGCTCGGCGAGCTGTATCTGCGCGACGGGGTCTGGGAGGGCAAGCGCCTGCTGCCCGAAGGGTGGGCGGCCCGGGCCGCGCGCCCCCACATCCCGACCGCCGATGGAATGGGAGACACGGACCGGCAGGACTGGGACCGGGGTTACGGCTACCAGTTCTGGATCTCCCGGCACGGCTACCGGGGCGACGGCGCGTACGGCCAGTTCTGCCTGGTGCTGCCCGAGCACGACGCGGTGATCGCGACGACCGCGGCGACCGAGCGGATGCAGGACTTCCTGAATCTCGTCTGGAAGCATCTGCTGCCCTCCTTCGGCCCCGAGCCGCTGTCGGGCCGGGAGGCCGCCGACGCGGCCCTGCGCGAGCGTCTCGCCGCGCTCGTGCTGCCGCCCGCCCCGGGCAGTCCCGTACCGCCCGGACGTGCCGAGGACTGGGCCGCCGCCAAGTTCCGTTCCCCGGAGGAGAACGGCCCGGCCTGGTCGGCCGGGCTCGTACCGGACGCGGACGGCTGGACGCTCGGGCTCACCGAGGGCGAGAGCCGGCTGGACCTGCGGATCGGGACGGCGGGCTGGACCGTGGCGGAGAAGCCGCTCCCGACCGCGGTGAGCGGCGGCTGGACCGACGCCGGCACATTGGCCCTGGAGGTGGCGTTCCTGGAGACCCCGCACCGCCTGGCGCTGACGTGCTCCCTCGCGGACCGTACGCTCACCGCGCGCTGGCACACGCAGCCCCTGCGTCCCGGTCCGCTCACCTCCCTGCGCGCACCGCGCGGCTCAGTCTGAGTCCGGCCGGAAGGTCTTGAGGACGGTGCGCAACGTCTGCTCGTTGGCGCTGTCCTCCCAGTCGGCGGCCGGGGTCGTCCAGCGCAGCGAGAAGCTCCGGCCGCCGCCCAGCAGGATGCCCCGGCCGAAGGTGCGCACACGGGTGTCGCCGATGTCCGCCGTCCACTCCATGTCGGCGGCCTCGCGCCCCTGGTACGTCGTCGCGCGGATCGCGCCGATCCGGTCGTAGTCATCGGACTGCTTCAGGTTCGGTTCGACGTCGTCCCGCCACACGGCCACGGGGTCCGGGCCCGCGTCCGCGCTGAAGGTGACGGCCAGCGTGCGGTCGTCACCTTCAGCGCCGAAGACGACCCGGTACGCCTGGCCCTGGCGGTCGGTGTCCAGCCGCTTCCAGTTCTCGGGGAGTGCGACGGAGAAGCCCTCTGGCGCCTTGTAGCGGTGGAAGCCGGGAGGCAGGCCGGTGGCCGGGGCGGAGGGCGTGGGCTCGGGGGACGACGGGGTGGGCGTGGGGGAGGAGGGCTTTTCCGTCGGGCTGGGCGTCCGGGACGGCTCGGGAGCGTCGCCGCCGGTGCTCTCGCCCGGCGAGGCGGCGGAGGCGGGCGGCCGGGCCGGCGAGTCGGCCGCCTCGCTGCCGGTGTCACTGCCGGGCAGCCCCTGGGTCGCGGCGAGCACGGCGACCGCGACGGTGACCACGGCCAGGGCCGTTCCGGCCACCATGGTCCGTCTGCTCCAGGCCGGGTTCCCCGGCAGCATGGCGGCGTACGAGCCGCGCAGCCGCGGGGCCTGCACGGACCCCAGGGCCGCTTCCGGGTCCTCGCTGAGCGCGCGGGTCAGCGCCTCACGGACCACCGGGCGGGTCAACCGCTCCCGCGAGTCCTTGCGGAGCAGCCCCTGTACGACCTGGGTGAGCGGCCCGGTGCGCACCGGCGAACGCAGCGGCAGCCGGTCCACGGCCTTCAGGGTGTTCTCAGGGCGCCCCCGGTCGCGGAACGGCGGACGTCCCTCGACCATCGTGTAGAGGATCGCCCCCAGCGCCCACAGGTCGGCCGCCGGGCCGATGCGCTCGTCCCGGGCCTGTTCCGGCGAGGCGTACGCGGGGGCCGTGAGCCGGGGCGCGAGGGTGGCGCCCGCCAGGCCGTAGCCGGTGACGACGACCGAGTGGTCCTCGCGGACGAACACCTGGCCGGGGCTGAGCTCGCCGTGGGTGATGCCCTCGGCGTGCGCCGCGTCCAGTACGTCGAGCAGCTCCAGGCCGACGCGCGCGGCCCGCACGTAGTTGAACGTGCCCTGCTCCGAGAGGAGTTCGCCCAGCGGCGTGCCGTCGATCCACTCGTTGACGGTCCACAGGGCGCCGGCCTCCTCGACGGTGTCGACGACCGCGGCGATCCGGCCCGGGCACAGCAGCGCCATGTTCTCGGACGTGCGCAGCAGCCGGGCGGAAGCCCGGCGCTCGGGTTCGAGGGGGTCGTCCGGAAGCCCGATCTGGGTGACGAGACACGGCCGCGAGACCTCGCCGGCGCCGGTGTCCTCGGCGTACCAGCAGATGCGGTTGGTCTCGCGCTGGATGATCTCGAGCAGCCGGTACCGGCCGGCGACCAACTGGTGTGTGGAGACGTGCGCCCTGCCCATGGCCATCCCTCGACTGGAAACCTGGCTTTCAACCTTTTCCAGAGGTACGGGGAGTGAGGCGCACTCCGTTCAATCGGAGCGCAACTCCGCGTTCATTCTTGTCTTTTGTTCAAGAGACGGGGGCAAGTGGGCGAGGAAAAACGGTCTTTCAAGGGCTCAGGGGCGGCTTACCTCGGCCGCCCGGTGCTCCGTCGACGCGAAGAAATTGCCCGTCACCGACCGCGGATTCGCAAATTCCGGGCTGGCCTGGTGGTAACCGCCGGTAAATGCGACGGTGTACAGCAGCTGAACTCAGAGCCCTCCGATGAATTCCGCTCCGGATTCCCCGCGGCCGGCCGGACCCTCAGCGCAGACCGAAGCGATGCGACCAGGCGGTCATGTCCTCCGTGGTCACGTTGCCCCCGCACACCACCAGACCGAGCCGGGCTCCGTCACCGACCCGCTCCAGGACCCGCCGGGCGGCGGGCAGCAGGCAGCCGGCGGCCGGTTCGGCCCACACCTTGGCGTGCTCGGCCAGCTCCAGCGAGCCCCGCACGGCCTCCCGGTCAGGGACCACGAGCACCTCGGTGACCAGGGCCGAGACATGGTCGTACGTCAGCCGCGACACGGACGGGGCGCTGAGCGTGGAGACGATCGACGACAGGGTGACCGGCTGCGGGCCGCCCGCCGCCAGCGCCTCGGACATGGCCTGGGCACCCTCGGTCTCCACGCCCCAGACCCGCACCCCGGGCCGCCGCGCCCGCAGTGCCGCGGCGACGCCGGAGATCAGCGCACCGCCGCCGATGCTGACCAGCACGTCGGTGAGCTCCCCGGCGTCGTCGGCGAACTCCAGACCGACCGTGCCCTGCCCGGCGACCACCACCGGGTCGTCGAAGGGGTGGACCAGGGTCAGACCCTCCTGCTGAAGCCGCGTCATGAGCGCGAACGCGCCGTCCATGTCGTCGGTCAGCCGCACCGACGCGCCCGACGACTCCGCGATCTCCACGGCGCGGGAGGGCGCCGAGCGGGGCATCACCACCGTGGCCTTCACATCGAGGGCCGCTGCCATGACCGCGAGGGCGATCCCGTGGTTGCCGCCGCTGACCGCCACCACCCCGGCCGCCCGTTCCGCCTCGCCCAGCGACAGCAGCTTCGCCGTCGCCCCGCGCGCCTTGAACGAGCCGGTGCGCTGCAGCAGTTCCAGCTTCGCCGTGACCGGGGCGCCGAGCAGTTCCGACAGCCCCGGGCTCGGCACGGTCGGGGTGCGCACCACGTGTCCGGCGATCCGCCCGGCCGCTGCTTCGATCTCCGAGATGCCGATCACGGCTGTCGTCCTTCCGGCGCGGGGTCGTGGAACACACCTGGTCACCATCCTCGCCCGCCGACCGGCCGAGGTCTATCACGGCCGGGTGGACGGCACCGGATCAGACGTCGCGCCGTACCAGGAAGTCGAGCAGCGACCGCAGTTCGCCGACCGCCCCCGCCGCCAACGGCACCCCGGCGAGCGCCGTCTCGACGGCGGCGAGGTGACGCCGGGCCTCGGCCAGGGCCGCCGAACGGCCGCCCGCCTCCTCGATCAGCGCCGCCGCCGCACCGGGCTCGTCGCCGCTCTCCAGGAGCGCGGCGAGCCTGCCGCCGGTCGGGGAGCCGAGCGCGACCAGCACCGGGAAGGTCTTCTTGCGCTCCCGCAGATCGCCGTGGACCGGCTTGCCGGTGACCCGGGGGTCACCCCAGATGCCCAGCACGTCGTCGACGATCTGGAAGGCGATCCCGAGGTGCCGGCCCGCCCGGTCGAGCGCGGTGGCCGTCTCCGGGGCGGCACCCCCGAGCACGGCACCCAGCGCGGCGGCGCAGCCCAGCAGGGCGCCCGTCTTGTGCTCCGCCATCGTCCGGTACTCGTCGGGACGCACCCGCCGCGGTCCCGTCCAGGGCCGCTCGGCGAACAGCAGATCGTCCGCCTGCCCGCGCACCAGGTCGCCCAGCGCCCCGGACAGCGTCCGTACGGCACCGGCGCCGCCCGGCTGCGCGGCGAGCGTCTCGACGGCCAGCGCGAACAGGGCGTCACCCGCGAGCACCGCGGGTCCCGTGCCGTAGGCCTTCCACACGGCCGGGCGGCGTCGCCGGTCCGCGTCGCCGTCCATGATGTCGTCGTGCAGCAGGGAGAAGGTGTGCACCAGCTCCACCGCCACGGCCGCGGCCACCCCGGCCCGGCCGGGCGCACCGGCCGCCTCGGCGCCGAGCACCGCGAGTGCCTGCCGTACGCCCTTGCCGCCGGAGGCGACGGCCGGGGCACCGCCCACCTCGCACCAGCCGAAGGAGTACGCGGCCATCTCGCCGACCCAGGGATGCAGCCGCCCGACGGCCTCGGCCAGGGCGGGGCGCACGAGGGTACGGCAGCGATCGAGGACCGCGTGGGCGTCGCCGGGGCGACCGGAGTCGCGCCCGGGCCCCTGTCGCTCGCCGCGTGTCGCCGCGTCCTGCCGTGTCGCGTCCGCGGTGGTGAGGGACGGCGTCGCCATGTCCGGTCGTGCCGCCTGTACCGCCGTGGGGAGCGCCGTCATCGTGCCGCCTCCGTCGCCCCCGCGAGAGCGAGCCCCGTGTCCGGTATGCCGAGCTCCTCGTGGGCGCGGGCCACCATCCTGCGGGCGTGCTGGAGGCCGATCCGCTCCAGCGTGCCGGCGAGGTCGGCCAGTTCGGCCGCCGTCTCGCCGCGGTCGCGGCCCAGCCGGGCCAGCGACTTGGCCAGTCCGAGGCGCGAGAGCGCCTCCCCACGCGGCTCGCTCATCTCGCGGAACTCCGCGAGCGCCTGCTCGTACAGGGCGCGCGCCTCGGCGTAACGCCCGGCCCGGTACAGCACGTTGCCGCGCATCTTGTGGTTGTACGCCAGCGCGCTGGACAGCCGCATCACGCGGCATGCCGTCTCCGCCTCGCTCAGCAGCTCCAGGGCCCGCTCGGTGTCCCCGTCGCGCACCGACACCACGTCGGCCAGACCGCGCAGCGCCCAGGCGTGTCCGCGCCGGTCCTCGGCGCGCGCGGCGATCTCGGCGGACTCCTCGAACAGGGCATACGCCTTGTCGAAGTCCCCGGTGTTGCGGTGCATCTGCGCGATGCCCTCCAGCGCCCACACCGTGTGCCGGGCCTCCCCGCGCCGCCGGGCCTCGGCGAGCAACTGCTCGTGCAGCCGGCCGACGGCCTCGTAGTCGCCCTGGATGCGGCCGGTCTCGGCCAGGCCCGCCAGTGAGTAGCCGCGTACGACGATGTCCCCGCCGCGTTCGCCCAGGTCGGCCGCGAGCTGGAGGAGACGGCGGGCCAGCGGGAGCGCGCCGCGCTGCCGGGCCAGCGTGCCGCCGCTCCACAGGGCCCAGGCCATCGCCCCGGTGTCCTCGGCCTCGCGGGCGGCGCGGTAACTCGCCTTCCAGGCCCGGTCCGCGTCCGCGACCCTGCCCAGCCGGCGCTGCGCCTCGGCCACGGCGAGTCCGGAACGCGCCACCTCACCGGGCTCGCCGGCGCGCTCGGCCGCTCTCAACTGCTCGGTGCCGGCGGCCAGTACGTCGGTCAGTGAGGAGTTGACGGACAGAGTGGTGAGCGCCCCCTGGTACTCCGGGGCGAATGCCTTGCCGTACATCGATGCCTTTCGGTCCGTATACGCACCATGTATACGCGCTGTGTATACATGGTGCGTATAGAAGGGGGGAAACCGGCCCTGGCCACAAGGGCCAGGGCATCACCTGTTGCCGATCAAGACGTCGGGGGAACGGACCGGGTTGCCTGTGAGGCGTAGATCACCCGAGGGGGCCTCGGTGCCGGAATCAGTGCTGCCCGGGCTTCTGCGGCGTCGCCTCGCTCGGCCGTACGACGACGTGCCCCTCGCCCTGGAGGAGCAGTTGCACGGCCTCGCCTGAGCCGCCGCGCAGCATCGACCCGATGGACTGGGAGCGGTGCAGGGAGGTCTGCAGGCCCGCCGTCCAGCCGACGATCGCGTCGGTGTCGACGTACACCGGGTACTGCGCGGAGACCGGGATGACGAGCGGGGTGCCCTCGCAGACCAGGCCCAGTTTGCCGTGCCCGGTGAAGACGCTGTTGAACAGGCCGCCGCCGGTGATGCCGGCGCCCTTCACGGTCGCGATGCGATACGACAACGTGGCGTCGAAGCACAGCACGTTGCGGCCGTTGACGGTGAACTCGTCGCCGGGTTCGACGTCGACGATGAAGCAGTTCTGCGCCTCGTGGGCGAACCAGGCCTCGCCCTGCCCGCGCACCGCCATCAACGGCAGTCCCTCCCCGGTGACCGCGCGCTTGAGCATGCCGCCCACACCCTGGCCCTTGCGCTCGAACTGGAGGTTGCCGCGGTAGGCGATCATCGCGCCCTGCCGGGAGAGCATCTCGCCGTTCACCGTGTACCGGACGCACTTGGCGTTCTCGATCGTCATGCCCGCCGCGACGGCCGGCTGTGCCATGTGCTCGCTGGAAAAGAGGTCACCCTTCATACGGGCATCCTCGCCCGGAGCGTCTCCCTCCGCCAAGATCGCGGGCAGGGCCGGCGGTTGCGGAGCGCGGTGGTGCGGTGTCAGGCGCCGAAGAGCTGCGTCCAGTACGTGCCGGCCCGGCCGCCACCCGCGAAGCCGACGCCGATGTGGGTGAAGCCGGGCTTGAGGATGTTGGCCCGGTGACCCGGGCTGTTCATCCAGCCCGCCACGACATCGGCGGGGGAGCGCTGGCCGCAGGCTATGTTCTCGCCGATGGAACGCCGGGTGGAGCCCGCTTGGGCGGCCCGGTCCCAGGGTTGGCCGCCGTCGGGCGCGGTGTGTGAATAGAAGGCGCGGGCCACCATGTCGGCGCTGTGCGCCTGCGCGGCGGTGGTGAGCAGAGGGTCGACGGCCAGAGGCGGGAGTCCGGCCCGTGCCCGCTCCCGGTTGGTGAGGTCGGTGACCGCCGATGCCGTGGCCCGCAGCCCGTCCGGTGTGAACGGCCCGGCCCACAGAGCCGTCCAGTAGGTGTCACCGGAGGGACCGTCGTGGACGTGGGCCGGCCCGGTGTGGGTGAACGCCGGGTCGAGCAGGGTGCGGCGCGCGGTGTCGGTGCGCAGGCAGTACGCGACGAACTCGGCGGGGGAGCGGGGGCCGGACACGAGGTGCTCGCCGATGGTGAGGTACGCGTACCCGGCGCCGGTGACGCGCTGGTAGACGGAGACACCGTCCCGGCTCTCAATGCCGAGGCGTCCCGTCATCGCCATGGCGGCCGCGTGCTCCCGGGCCGCGGACGCCAGACGGGAGTCGAGCGCTGCCGGCGGTGAACCGGCCTCGGCCCGCGCCGAGTTGACCAGGGCGACGAACCCGTCGGGATCGGGTGCAGGGGGCGCGAAGGCCGCTTGCCGCGCCCCGCCGTCGAGCGGTCCGGGCCGCGCGCCCGGCGCCCCGGCTGCCGAGCCCGGCCCGGACGCGGTCGTGTCGTCCACGACGTCGACGCCGAAGTCCCGGGCGACTCCCGCCAGTCCGTCGGCGTACCCCTGGCCGAGGGCCCGCAGCTTCCAGCGGTCGCCGCGTCGGTAGAGCTCGGCGAGGAGCAGCACCGTCTCCTGGCGGGGGCGTGGCGGGGTGAACCGGGTGAGCGGGCGGCCGGTGGCGTCGGCGACGTGCAGCGTGGGGGAGGGCAGGCGGCCGAGTGCGGTTCCGGGATCGGAGGCGCTGACGGCGACGGTGACCCGGGTGGCGCCGGTACGCAACCCCGCCGGGTCCACGGTGAGCGTGTCGCCCCGCAGCACGGCTCCCGGCGCGGCCGGCTGGTTGTAGAAGACGAAGTCGCCGTCGCCCCCGACCTTTCCGCTGTCGCCGGTGATCAGCGCGGACACGTCGAACGGTCCGGGCACCCGGACGGTCACCGCACCGCCCGGCAACGCCAGATTGCCGCCGGGGACCAACTCGCTCATCACGCCCGGACAACGGCCCTGGGGGAGCGAGGGTTCCCGCCTTCGGACGACCGCGGCACCGCCACGAACCGGGGTGGTCCGGCACCTGGAGGATTGAGTCCACCAACTGCAAGTTCCTTGCTCCGGCGACCGGAGGTGGTTACCCCTACGCGACGGCCAAGCCGTCCCGACCGGCCCAGAAGGCACCTGGGCGGACACGAACCCCCTCTCCGCCCCCTCCACCCGCACGGCGTCGGAGGCCGCACCGCTACCGTGTCGTACGCCGGGCCGACCCGGACGAACGGCCTCGCGCCGTGAGAACGCCCACCGACCGGCCGAAGGAGCGCCGACGATGCCCCGCGCCGCACGCCCCCGCCGCCGCACCGCCCTGGCCGCCCTCTCCACCTGCCTCATGCTGGGCTGCGGAGCCGGCGCGGCACCCCAGGGGGCCGAGCAGACCCGGCCGCCCAGCGCCCCGGCGGAGCCGGGGGACGGGGTGGTCACCTGGGCCTCCTCGGCCGACCGCGTCGGCGAAGCGGTCGACGGTCGCGGCTACCGGCTGGTGGTGCACACCAGCGTGGGCGGCAGCGGCCTGCGGGTGCGGCTGTCCAACGCCTTCGGCGACCAGCCGGTGACCTTCCGCAACGTCCACGCGGGCCTGCGGCGGGACGGGGCCGCGCTCGTCCCGGGCAGCAACAGACGCCTCACCTTCGACGGAGCGCGCTCCGTCACCGTCCCGGCCGGCGGCATCGTGTACAGCGACCCGCTGCCCGGCCATGTCCCCGCCGCGAGCTCGCTCGCCGTCAGCCTGTACGTCCCCCGGGCGGGAGGCGCGCTCACCGGGCACTGGATGGCGATGCAGACGTCGTACACCGCCGAGGGCGATCACACCGCCGAGGAGAGCGCGGTCCACTGGAAGCAGCGGACCGGCTCCTGGTTCTACCTCGACGCCGTCACGGTGCGGCCACGGTCCGCGTCGGGTGCCGTGGTGGCCGTCGGTGACTCCGTCACCGACGGCTGGCAGTCCACCACCGGCCTCAACCGGCGCTGGCCCGACTACCTCGCCCGCCGGCTGGCCGAGTCCCCCACCACGACCGTCGAAGGGGTGGCCAACGCGGGGATCGCCGGCAACAGGGTCCTGACCGACGTCCCCGGGCAGAGCGCCCTGAACCGCCTCTCGCGGGACGCGCTCTCGCTGCCGGGCGTGCGCACGGTGTTCCTCTTCCAGGGCGTCAACGACATCAAGGCCGAGCCGGGCGCCACGGCCGCCAGGCTGATCGCCGGATACCGCGCCCTGGTCAACCGGGCGCACGCGGCCGGCAAGTGCGTCGTCGGCGCCACGATCGCCCCCTTCAAGGGCTGGCGGGAGTGGGACCCCGCCGGGGAGGCCGTGCGCCAGGAGGTCAACGCCTTCATCCGCACCAGCGGCGAGTTCGACGCGGTCGCCGACTTCGACCGCGTCCTGCGCAGCCCCTACGACCAGGAACGGATCCTGCCCGGCTTCGACGGCGGCGACCATCTGCACCCCAACGACAAGGGGATGCGGGCGATGGCCGACGCCGTCGATCTCGAGAGCCTCGACTGCGGGAGCAGCCGGCCCGGTCAGGGATAGGCGACCGGACTCGCCACGTTCGCCGCCGGGTCGGACGGCCCGCCCCGGTCCGTTGACGGACGTGATGGTCCCGTTGCCGCCCCGGGGAGACAGTGGCGAAGGCACGCAGGCGCGGGGGCCCGCCGCCCAGGCCCGTCCGGCAGTAGGCCGGCCGGTCGTGCCGGTCAGCCGGACGCCGACGGCTCCGGGGTGATCAGACCCTCCCGGTAGGCGATCGCCACCGCCTCGCCGCGGCTCGACGCGCCCAGCTTGGCGAGGATGTTGGAGACATGGACGCTCGCCGTCTTGCCGCTGATGAACAGCTCGTCGCCGATCTGCCGGTTGCTGCGGCCGAGGGCGAGCAGCCGCAGCACCTCCTGCTCGCGTGCGGTGAGCGCCCCGGCCCGGTCGCCGGTGTCCGGTGTGTCCGAGAGCCGGCCGCGACGGACCAGTGCGTCGACCCGCTCCCGCAGCGGCGTGGTGCCGAGGGCGTCGGCGGTCTCGCGGACCGCCCGGGCCTCCGCCACCGCCTCTTCGCGGCGCCCGGCCGCCACCAGGGCCTCGGCGTACCGCAACCGGCAGCGCGCCCGCTCGTAGACATCGCCGTAGCCGAAGGCCTTCACCGCCTCCGACCAGGCTGCCGCGTCCGGCCCCGACACGGCGCGGAGCCACTCCGCCTCCGCCCGGACCAGCCATGCCTGTCCCTCGGGACCCTGGGGCGTGCCGTTCTCACCGTGGGTGGCGGTGGCCCGCGCCATCTCCACCAGTTCGTTCGCGGTGTCCGTCCAGCGACGGGCCCCGGCCTCGTCGCCGGTCAGCCGCAACCCGACGGCCGAGTCGGACACCGCGGCCAGTGCCAGGGCGGCGAGCCGGACCGTGGCGTTCGGGCGGGTGACCGTCTCGTCGGTCAGGGCCGTGACCGTGGACCGCATCCACCGCACCGCGTCCTCGGGATCACGTCGCAGCCCAGCGGCGTCGGTGAGCACGATGCCCGCGACCAGGGTGGCCATCCAGTCGAAGGGCCCCTCCAGCAGGGCACGCGCCCGGTCGGCCGCCGTGAGATCGCCGCGCGCCAGCATCACGTACAGCGCAGGCCCCACGGTGTAGCCGCCGGCCGCCGGCAGTACCTCGGCATCGGTCGCCGCCGCACGCACGCACTCGTCCCAGCGGCCCAGCACATGCAGCACCATCAGCCGCAGATACCGCATCTCCAGCGGGTACGGCGAGGACAGCAGTCCGGCACGCCGGGCCCGGTCCAGGCCCTCGGTCAGCCAGGGCACACACTCCGCCAGGGCGCCGGACTCGTAACAACCCATCGCCAGGTTGAACAGGGCCCGCAGCTCCACCGAGGCGTTGCCCGAACTCCGCGCCAGATCCCGTGCCTTGAGCAGCCGTTCACGGCCCTCCGGGCCACGCCGCCCCTCGCCGTCGAAAACCGCCAGGGAGATCAGCAGGTCCGCCCGGGCGTCGGTCACCCGCAGCCGCTCCGCCACCCCCAGGGCCCGGCGGGCGACCCGCAGGGCGGTCTCGTTCTCCCCGACATGGCGTGCGGCCAGGACATGGGTGGCCGCCGCCCACACCCACGTCCGCGACGGAGGATCCTCGGGGATCATCCCCAGGGCCTCGCTGCTGTAGGCGAACGCCGCCGTCAGGCTGTCCACGCTCAGCAGATTCCCGGCGAGGGTGTAGCGGACCCGGGCGGCCAGCTCGGAGTCGGCGTCCTGGCCGAGCTCGGCCAGCGCGGACCGGCTGAGGGAGACCGCCCGGTGCAGCTCCCCGGCGTGCGCGGCCGCCGCCGAGGCACGCAGCGTCAGCGTCACCCGGTCGACGCCCCCGACCGTGGGCCGGGCTTCGGGAGCCACCGCCGGCCACAGATCGAGGGCCGCTTCCAGATGCCGCTGCTCCTCGGCGGGCGCACCGACGCGCTGCGCGTGGTCGGCGGCCTCCAGGGAGGCGGCCAGCGCCTCGGCGAGGTCGTGGCTCTCCCGGTAGTGGTGCGCGCGCTCGGCTGCGCTCTCCGCGGTCCGGCCGCGCCCGGCGAGCAGCCGTGCGAACGCGCCGTGCAGTCTCGCCCGCTCACCGGGCAGCAGATCCGCGTACACGGCCTCACGGGCCAGGGCGTGCCGGAAGGAGTACGTGTCGTCGTCCCCGGCCACGAGCAACTGCCGCCCCACCGCCTCGCGCAGAGCCGACTCCAGCTCCTCCTCGGGCAGCCCGACCGCCTCCCGCAGCACATCGTGCTCCACCCGGCGTCCGGCGACGGCCGCGGTCCGCAGCGCCTGCTGCGCGGTGTCGGAGAGCTGCTCGAAGCGGATCAGCAGCACATCGGCGAGTCCGCCGGGCACTCCACCGGGCTCCGAGTCGGAGGCCGCCAGCAGTTCCTCCGCGTAGAAGGCGTTCCCCTCGGCGCGCTCCACGATCCGCCGCACGGTGGTGTCCGGCAGCGGCCGGTGCTCCAGGGCACGCACCAGCCGGGCCACATCGGGATCGGCCAGCGGCCGCAGCTCCAGCCGCTCCACGGCGGGCAGCCGGATCAACTCCGCCAGCAGCGGCCGCAGCGGATGCCGTCGGTGCAGGTCGTCGGCCCGGTACGAGGCGAGGACCGCCAGCCGGTGCCGCAGCACACCCCGGCCGAGCAGGAACCGCAGCAGATCCCGCGACGACTGGTCGGCCCAGTGCAGATCCTCCAGCACGAGCAGCAACGGGGCGACGTCCGCCGCATCGGCCAGCAGCCCCGCCATCCCCTCGAACAGCCGCAACCGCCCGTCCACGTCCCGCACGCCACCGGTCCCGGCCCCCAGCAACCGCTCGACGACCGGGTGCGCGGACAGAGCGGCGGCGAACCGCTCATCCCCCGCGAGCACCCCCAGCACCTCGGTGAACGGCAGGTACGGCAGCCCGACGTCTCCGAGGTCCACGCAGTGACCGGTGACGACGGTCATCCCGGTTTCGGCGGCCTGTCCGGAAACCTCCTCCAGGACCCGCGTCTTACCGACCCCTGCGTCTCCGGCGACCAGTACCGCACGCGCTTCCCCACCCCGGGCACGCTCCAGCACGCCACTCAGCCGGGCAAGTTCGGACTCGCGCCCCACAACCGGCGTGACGAATGAACCCTGGGGCACTGAACCAACCTTCTTCTGTCAGGGGGCTCCTAAGCCCGCAACACCTTCGCCCAATCCACCGGCACCCGCCCCGCGGGCCCCGGCGTCGGCTGATCCGCGGGATGACTCACCGGCGGAGCCAGTTCAGGCCCGGCCTCGTACAACTCGTTCGCCGAGTAGTCCCAGTACCAGTTCTCCCCGGGCTCGAAGCTCTGCACCAGAGGATGCCCGGTGGCCCGGAAATGCCCCGTCGCGTGCTTCGCGGGCGAACTGTCGCAACACCCCACATGCCCGCACTGGGCACACCGCCGCAGATGGAACCACCACCCGCCGGCCGCGTCGCAGTCGACGCACCCGTTGCCGCTCGGCGGCACGCCCGGGTCGATCCCGCTGACACCACTGTCGCCACTCATGAAGGTTCCTCCTCGACCGTTGTGAGCGGAAGCAGCACCTGGAACCGTGTGTCCCCCGGCTCCGACTCCACCTGGATGCTCCCGTGGTGCTTGTTGACCACGATCCGCCAGGAGATGTCGAGGCCGAGCCCGGTCCCCTCACCCACCGGCTTCGTCGTGAAGAACGGATCGAAGATCCGCCCCCGGTCCGCCGCGGGGATACCGACGCCCGTGTCCCGGAACTCCACCAGCAGCCGGTCGTGGTCCGGAGCCGTCCGCACGGTCAGCGTCCCCTGGCCGCCCGCGCTGTTGATGGCCGACACCGCGTTGTCGATCAGGTTCGTCCACACCTGGTTGAGCTCCGCCGGGTACGCCGGGATCCTCGGCAGCGTCCGGTCGTACTCCTTGACGACCTTGATCTCCTTGCCGATCTTGGCCGACAGCATCAGCAGGGTGGAGTCGAGGAGTTCGTGCACATCGGAGTTCTGGAAGGGCGCGCGGTCGAGCTGCGAGTACTGCTTCGCCGCGTCGACGAGATGCGAGATGCGCGTGGTCGAGTCGTTGATCTCGTCCATCAGCAGCTCGGTCTCGACGGTGTAGTTGAGCCACCCGATCGCGCTCGGGAGCATGTCCTCGTCGACGGCCGCCGCGACCTGGTCCAGCCAGTCCACGTCGAGACCGGCCTGGACGAAGGTGGGCGCGATCCGCCAGCCGTCCGGGATGCCCTGGTCGTCGAGCCAGTCGCTGAGTACGTCCTCCCGGTCGGAGGCCTCCAGCGGACTCAGCGCGGGAGCCTTCGCGACCCGCTCCGCGGTGCGCTCCTGGATGTCGATGAGGTTCGCCATGACCTCGGGGGAGTAGGACCCCTGCGCGATGATCGCCAGCTTGTGGCGCATCTTGCCGACCCGCTCCCGCAGGGTCGCGGTCGCCCGTACGGCCGCCGCGGCGGGGTTGTTGAGCTCGTGCGTGAGCCCCGCGGACAACGAGCCCAGTGCCAGCAGCCGTTCGCGCTGCCCGATGGCCCGCTGGGTGCTCTTCGAACCGAAGAACAGCCCCTCCAGCAGATGCACCGCCATCGGGAACCACTCCTGCATGATGTCCGCGAACGTGTCGGCGGGCAGCACGAAGAACCGCGTCGGCTCGGTGACGCGCATGGAGTTGTTGTAGACCTGCCGCACCCGGTCGCCCAGATACGCCTGCATGGATCCGGCGTACACCCCGCGCTGGGAGGTCCGGGTCACCTCCACGTCGTCCCCGCCGACCCGGCGGTACAGCACGACCGTGCCCTCGAGCATCACGTAGAAGCAGGTGGCGGGCTCGCCCTCGGTGTACACGGGGCCGGGTTCGAACCGCTCCACCCGCCCCTCGCCGCACAGCCTGCCGAGCTGCTCGGGCGTGAGCTTCTCGAACAGGAACAGCGCCCCGATCTCCTGCGGGTCGCAGGGCATCGACTGCCCGCTCATGACTGCTCCAGATACCGGTGGACGAGCATCACGGCCATGGCTCCCTCTCCGACGGCGGACGCCACGCGCTTGGCGGACTCGGCACGGGCGTCGCCCGCCACGAACACCCCGGGCACGTTCGTCTCCAGGTGGTACGGCGGCCGGTCCAGTTCCCAGTCCTGCGGCGGGCGGCCGTCGGGGGTGAGGTCGGGCCCGGCGAGGATGAACCCGCGCTCGTCCCGCAGCACCGTGCCGTCCAGCCAGTCGGTCAGCGGGGCGGCGCCGATGAACACGAACACCCACTGGGCGTCGACCTGTTCGGTGTGCCCGCTGTCCACGTCCCGCAGGGTCAGCCGTTCCAGGTGGCCGTCGCCGTGCGCGGCCTCGACGACCGTGCGGGAGCGCACCTGGATGTTGGGCGCCTCGTCTATCTGCTGGATGAGGTAGTGCGACATCGAGGCCGACAGCGACGCGCCGCGCACCAGCAGCGTCACCGACTTGGCGCCCCTGGAGAGGTACATCGCCGCCTGGCCGGCCGAGTTGGCGCCGCCCACGATGTACACGTCCTGCCCCTGGCAGGAGGGGGCCTCCGTCAGGGCCGACCCGTAGAACACCCCGCATCCGGTCAGGTCGTCGCAGCCGGGGGCGGCCAGCTGCCGGTAGGACACGCCGGTCGCCAGGATCACGCTGTGCGCGGCGACCGCCGAGCCGTCGGAGAACCGCACGATCCGGGCGGCGCCGTTGACCTCCAGCGCCGTCACCTCACGGGCGGTGAGGATCTCGGCGCCGAACTTCGCCGCCTGCCGCCGGGCCCTGTCGGTGAGCTGCGCCCCCGACACACCGTCGGGGAAGCCCAGGTAGTTCTCGATGCGTGAGCTCTGTCCCGCCTGGCCGCCGGTCGCCGACCGCTCCACCAGCACGGTGCGCAGCCCCTCGGAGGCACCGTAGACGGCGGCGCCGAGCCCGGCCGGTCCGCCGCCGATCACGACCAGGTCGTAGAAGTCGGCCGTCGGCGTCGTCGCGAGTCCGACCCGGGCGGCGAGGTCGACGGCCTCCGGTTCGACCAGGGGCGTCCCGTCCGGCGTGATCACCACCGGCAGCCGCATCCCGTCCGTGCCGGCCGCGGCCAGCAGCCGTCGGCCCTCCGGCTCCTCGGCGGAGTACCAGCGGTACGGCACCTGGTTGCGGGCCAGGAACTCCCGTACGTCCGAGGACCGCGAGGACCAGCGGTGCCCCACGACCTTGGTGCTGGGCACCGGCCTGAAGTCGCTGTTCCGCCACGCCTGGAGCAGATCGTCCACGACCGGGTAGAGCTTCTCCTCGGGCGGGTCCCACGGCTTGAGGAGGTAGTGGTCGAGGTCGACGACGTTGATCGCGTCGATCGCCGCGTTGGTGTCCGCGTACGCCGTCAGCAGCACCCGCCGCGCGCCCGGGTACACGTCCAGGGCCTGTTCGAGGAACTCGATGCCGTTCATCTGCGGCATCCGGTAGTCGGCCAGGATCACCGCAACGAGATCGCCGCGCAGCTTCAGCTCCCGCAGCGCGTCGAGCGCCGACTCGCCGGACTCCGCGCGCACGATCCGGTACGACGCGCCGTACCGCCGCCGCAGATCCCGGGCCACGGCCCGGGAGACCCCCGGGTCGTCGTCCACGGTCATGATGACGGTCCGCGCCGCGTCGGCGGCCTGTGCCATACGTCCCCCACACCGGGCGGTCGACTACCGGCACGGCGCCCCGGGGCACCGCACCGACCTCCGCCCATCGTATGTTCGATCGTCGCGCCGCGCTCCGATACGGAGATCAGCTCCGGCTGCCTCGGCTCACCGACGGGGGGTAGTGAAGACTGGGCAGCACGCAGTGACCTTCCACAGGAGGCAGCCGGATGACACGCCCGATCACCGCAGGGGTCGACGGATCGCAGGAGAGCATCGCCGCCCTGGCCTGGGCGGCGCGCGAGGCGGTGCGGCGCGGGACCGGGCTCAGGGTGGTGCACGCCTGGCGGCCCCAGCCGCAGGAGGCGCCCGAAGCGCGCATCGCCGGGGACGCCGACGGCCAGGCGGAGTGGGTGCGCGGCGCGGTGACCGAGGCCGCCCGGACCGTCACCGAACGGCACCCGGACCTCGACGTGACCACCGACGTCGTGGAGGGGCCGGACGCCGACACGCTGGTCGCCGCCGCTGCCGACGCCGAGCTGCTGGTGCTCGGCTCGCGTGGGCACGGGCGGATCCTCGGCTTCCTGCTCGGCTCCGTCGGGCAGCAGGTGATCGCCGGGGCGGCCCGGCCCGTGGTGCTCGTCCGAGCCGACGACGAGCCGTCGGCCGAGGCCGCCGGGCGCGAGATCGTCGTGGGCCAGCAGGGCGGCCCGGAGGACAGCGCCGACGCGCTGCGGTTCGCGTTCGAGACGGCGGCCGCGCGCGGGGCGACCGTGCGGGTCGTGCGGGCCTGGACCCTGCCGCCCTTGTTCGCCTACAGCCCGGGCTCGCTGAAGCTCCTGGACGAGGCCGGGGGACTGGAGCCGTACGAGAAGAAGAGCCTGGACGCGGCGGTCCGGCCGTGGCGGGAGCGCTTCCCCGATGTGCCGGTGACGGAACATGTGGAGATGGGCAGCGCCGGCCAGGTCCTGCTGTCGGTGGCCGGCACGGCCCAGCTGATGGTCGTGGGCCGCCGGGCGCACCGTACGGCCGTCGGCGCCCGGATCGGCTCGGTGGCGCACGGGGTGCTGCACCACGCGGACTGCCCGGTCGCCGTGGTGCCGTGAGAAGCCCGACTCACGCCTGACGGCCGCGGCGGCTCAGTCCGCGGTCGGCTGCAGGGTCTTGCGGGCCTTGGGCAGGATGTTCCGGATGTAGTCCTCGACCGCGGTCTCGATGCCGATGTCGTGCTGGGCCCGCTCGGACATGTACCAGCGGTGCTCGAGGAGCTGGTGGTAGATCTCCGCCGGGTCCACGGCACCGCGCAGCTCGGGCGGCACGGCCCGCACGGTCGGCCGGAACACCTCCCGCACCCAGCGGTGGGCGAGCACCTCCGGGCGCGCGCCCAGGGGGTCGCCCGGCGCGTAGTCCTCCTGGGTCGCCATCCAGCTCTCCAGGTCGTTCAGCAGCCGCCGGGCCTGGTTCTCCTCCGTGTCGAGGCCGGTCAGCCGCAGCAACTGCCGCTGGTGGTGGCCCGCGTCGACGACCTTGGGCACGAAGCTGACCGTGTCACCGTTCGAGGCGTGCTCGATCTGCATCTCCGCGACGTCGAAGCCGAGTTCGTTCAGGCGGCGGATCCGCCGCTCGATGTGCTGGTACTTGCCGGCCGGGTAGACGGAGGTGCGGGTCAGCTCGTCCCACAGGCTCCGGTAGCGGGCACAGATCTCCATGCCGAACTCGATGGGGTCCACGGACGGGTGCAGCGCCCCGGACGCCTCCAGGTCCAGCAGCTCCCCGCTGATGTTCACCCGGGCGAGATCCAGGTCGTACTCGCGCTGTCCGAGGCTGAGCTGCGGATGCAGATCACCGGTCTCGGCGTCCACCAGGTACGCGGCGTAGGCACCCGCGTCCCGCCGGAAGAGGGTGTTGGACAGCGAGCAGTCGCCCCAGGCGAACCCGGCCAGGTGCAGCCGCACCAGCAGCACGGCGAGCGCGTCCATCAGCCGGTGCATGGTGGCCGGGCGCATGGTCGTCTCGAACATCGAGCGATACGGCATCGAACCGCCCAGATGCCGGGTGATCAGGACGCTCTCCAGCGGGGCGCCGTCCGCGGCGGTGCGCCCGGTCACCACGGCGAGGGGGTCCACCGACGGGATGCCGAGCCGGTCCAGGTCGCGCAGCATGTCGTACTCGCGCTGCGCGGGCCGCTCGGCCAGTTCCTTGACGGCGATCACCTCGTCGCCGGCCCGGGAGTAGCGCACCACGTGCCGGGAGATACCGCGCGGCAGCGGCACCAGGTACTCCTCCGGCCACTCCTCGAGGGGCACGTCCCACGGCAGTTCCAGCAAGAGCGCGGGATGCTCCGGGTTGGTCGCGCTGATCTGCAGTGCCATGGGCCGGGTGTCCTTGTCTCGCCGCCGGTCGTCACATCAGATTAGAGGGCGCGCTCGCGGGCCCGGTGCGCGGCGTCCCGCACCGGTCCGTGGTGGACCGGCCCGTGCCCGGGCAGCAGCAGCTCGCCCTCCAGTTCCGCGAGCAGGTCCAGGGAGGCCACGGCACGCGGGCGCTCGTGGTGGAACATGTCCGGCAGCAGCTGCGGCCCCTCGATCCGCGAGGTGGGGTGCCCGCTGACCAGGGCGTCGCCGGAGATCAGCACGCCGGTGCCCGGCACGTGGTAGGCGCAGTGCCCGTCGGTGTGGCCCGGCGTGTGCACCGGTACGGGCCGGCCCGGCAGGTCCAGGGCACCCGCCGTCGGGAACGGCTCGGGGGCCGTGACCGGGTTGTGCGTCGTGCCGCCGGAGCGCAGCGCGTGCACCACCCAGGGCAGCACGCCCGGCCGCCAGGCGTTCCCCAGCACCGTCCCGACGGACACCTGGTGCAGGAACTCCCGGCGCGCGTGTGGCACTTCGGCCTCGTGCAGGTAGACGGGCGTGCCGTACGTGGCGCGCAGATACTCGGCGGAACCCAGGTGGTCGTTGTGCGCGTGCGTGATCAGCACGGCGGCGACCGCCTCGGGGGTGCTGCCCACCTCCGCGAGCGAGGCGAGGACCTGCTCCCGGTCACCGGGGTAGCCGGTATCGACCAGCGTGACGGCGTCCCCCTCCGTGAGGATCACCCAGTTGGTGTTGGAGCCGTGCACCAGATAGGTGCCGTCCGCGACTTGCCGTACGTCTGCCCGCATGATCGCCCCGCGTTGTGTGGTCCCAGCCCGACGAGAGAAGGAAAGCAGAACCCGCAACAGGTGGAATCACCGGGTCCGCAATCAACGGACCCGGGCGACAGTGCGGTTCGGGCGGCCTCAGTGCACGCCGTGCGGGCGGAACTGGACGCTGATGCGCGGCCCCGTCGCCCGCGTGCTCTTGGGGACGGAGTGTTCCCAGGTGCGCTGGCAGGAGCCGCCCATCACGACCAGGTCCCCGTGGCCCAGTGGCCGGCGCACGGTGTCCCGGCCGCCCCGCATCGGGCGCAGCAGCAGATCCCGGGGTGCTCCCACCGACAGGATGGCGACCATCGTGTCCTCGCGGGCGCCGCGTCCGATCCGGTCGCCGTGCCAGGCCACGCTGTCCCGGCCGTCGCGGTAGTAGCAGAGCCCGGCCGTGGTGAACGGCTCGCCCAGTTCGCCGGCGTAGTGGGCGGACAGGGCGTCCCGCGCCTCGTCCAGCACCGGGTGCGGCAGCGGGTCGTCCGCGCCGTAGAAGGAGAGCAGCCGGGGGACGTCGACGACGTGGTCGTACATCGTGCGCCGTTCCGCACGCCACGGCACCTCGGCGGCCAGCTGTTCGAACAGGTCGTCGGAACCGCTGAGCCACGCCGGCAGGACGTCGAGCCAGGCGCCGAACCCGAGGTCGGTGCGGCTGATCCCGTCGAGAGGACCGATACGCAGCTCGTCGGTCTGGTCGAAGAGGGAGCCCTGGAGGTGCATGCGCCCAGCGTACTCCGTAATCGAAAATATGTTCCATCGGATTCCGTCGGATCGGAGGGTCGGAGGGCTCCACGCCGTGAGGCTTTCGATACATCGGTGTATCGAATACAGTGATGTATCGAAAGGGGGCCGGAGATGGCCATGGAGGGAGCGACGGGGCGGGTGACCAGGCGCCGGGTGCGCACGCGGGCCAACCTCCTGGACGCGGCGTTCTCCGTGTTCGCGGCCAAGGGCTTCGGGCACGTCTCCATCGAGGAGGTCTGCGAGGCCGCCGGCTACAGCCGAGGCGCCTTCTACTCCAACTTCTCCAGCCTCGACGAGCTGTTCTTCGCCCTCTACCGCGAGCGGGCCGACCTGATCGCCGAGCAGGTGTCGGGGGCCCTCGCCCTCGACGGCCCCGGCCTCGACGTACCGGCCGCCGTGGACCGCGTCACCGACGTGCTGCTCCTCGACCGGGACTGGCTCCTGGTGAAGACGGACTTCCTCGTGCACGCGGCCCGGGACCCGGACGTGGCGCGCAGTCTGCTGGAACACCGCGCACGGCTGCGGCAGGCGATCGCCGACCGGCTCGGCCGGGCCCGCGGGCACACCGCACTGCCCGCCGTGCTGGGCGACACGGACGGCGCGGCCGGCGCCGTGGTCGCGGCGTACGACGGCGTCACCACGCAACTGCTGCTGGACCGGGACGTCGAGCACGCCCGCGGCTGGCTGAAGCAACTGCTCACGGCCCTGCTGACCGACGGCAGCGGCACCCCCGATCAGAACTGAGGAAGGGAACGGTCGCCATGGATGCCGACGTCATCGTCGTAGGAGCGGGCCTCGCCGGCCTGGTCGCGGCTCACGAGCTGACCAGCAAGGGCCGCAGGGTCGCCCTCGTCGACCAGGAGAACGCCGCCAACCTCGGGGGACAGGCCTTCTGGTCCTTCGGCGGACTGTTCCTCGTCGACTCGCCGCAGCAGCGGCGCCTGGGCATCAAGGACTCCTTCGACCTCGCCTGGAGCGACTGGCGCGGCAGCGCCGGCTTCGACCGGCTGGAGGACGAGGACTCCTGGGCCGTGCGCTGGGCGCGGGCCTACGTCGAGTTCGCCGCAGGGGAGAAGCGGTCCTGGCTGGACGGGCACGGCATCACGTTCCTGCCCACCGTCGGCTGGGCCGAGCGCGGCGACCTCACGGCGCACGGGCACGGCAACACCGTGCCCCGCTTCCACATCGCCTGGGGCACCGGCACCGGCGTGGTCGAACCGTTCGTGCGCTACGCCAGGCAGGCCGCCCGCGACGGCCTGCTCACCTTCCACCACCGCCACCGTGTCGACGAACTGGTCGTCGAGAACGGCGCCGTCCGGGGCGTACGCGGCACGGTCCTGGCCGACGACTCCGCACCCCGCGGCGTCGCCTCCAACCGTGACCCGGCCGGCGAGTTCGAACTCACCGCCCAGGCCGTCGTCGTCACCAGCGGCGGCATCGGCGCGAACCACGACATCGTCCGCCGCCACTGGCCCGAACGCCTGGGCACCCCGCCGCGGGAGATGGTCACCGGCGTGCCCGCCTACGTCGACGGGCGGATGCTGGACATCAGCGCCCGGGCGGGCGTCCGGCTGGTCAACCGCGACCGCATGTGGCACTACACCGAGGGGTTGCAGAACTGGGACTCGATCTGGCCCGGCCACGGCATCCGCATCCTGCCCGGGCCGTCCTCGATGTGGTTCGACGCCCTCGGCCGGCGCCTGCCCGGGCCGTACCTGCCCGGCTACGACACCCTCGGCACCCTGAAACACCTGCGCACCACCGAGGACATCGCCGGGTACGACCACTCCTGGTTCATCCTCACCCAGAAGATCATCGAGAAGGAGTTCGCGCTGTCGGGCTCCGAGCAGAACCCCGACATCACCGCCAAGGACCGCGCCGGGTTCCTCAAGGAACGCATCCTCGGCAAGGGCGCGCCCGGACCGGTCGACGCGTTCCTGCGCAAGGGCGCCGACTTCGTGACCGCGCCCAGCCTCGAACAACTGGTCGCGAAGATGAACGACCTCACCGACAAGCCGCTCCTCGACGCGGCAGGGATCAAGCGCCAGATCGAGGCGCGCGACCTGCAGATCGCCAACCCCTACGCCAAGGACGCCCAGGTGCAGGGCATCCGCAACGCCCGCCGCTACATCGGCGACCGCCTAGGCCGGGTCGCCACCCCGCATCGCATCCTCGACCCCGCGGCCGGCCCTCTGATCGGCGTCAAGCTGCACATCCTCACCCGCAAGACCCTCGGCGGCATCCAGACCGACCTGGACTCCCGCGCCCTCGGGGCGGACGGCAAGCCGGTGGAGGGGCTGTACGCGGCCGGCGAGGTCGCCGGCTTCGGCGGCGGCGGTGTCCATGGCTACAACGCCCTGGAGGGCACCTTCCTCGGCGGCTGCCTCTTCTCGGGCCGGGCGGCGGGCCGGGCGGCGGCGAAGCAGACCGCCTGACCGGCCCGGGCCCGTCTCCTCAGCCTTCGAGGAGGCGGGCCAGCACCGTCGCGTGGCTCTGTTCCGGCGTCTTGGACGCGGTCAGCAGTGTCACGTCACCCTGGCGGACCAGGTCCCGCACCCGGCCGAGGAGTTCGGCGGCCTCGTCGCCGGTGAGCTCCGCCTCGTACCGCTCGGCGAACTCCTCGTAGGACGCCTCGCCCGCGTGGTACCAGCGGCGCAGCTCCGTCGAGGGGGTGATCGCCTTCGGCCACTCGTCCACCTGGGCCGCGTCCTTCGACAGTCCGCGCGGCCACAGCCGGTCGACCAGGACACGTGTCCCGTCGTCCGGCCCGGGCGGATCGTAGACACGGCGGACGCGCACGCTCATGGCCGGCCCCTTCTGTGACGGACGGGTACGGCGCGAGCGTAACCCCGGCCGCGCCGAACGGCCGGTGGAGGGAGGTCAGCCGGAGCGGCGCCGCGCTGCCGCGCGCCGCTTCAGCGCACGCCGTTCCGTCTCGCTCGTACCGCCCCACACACCGATGGACTGGCCCGTGTCCATGGCCCATTGCAGGCACTCGTCCTGGACGGGGCAGCGCCGGCACACCGACTTGGCCTGCTCCGTCTGCAGCAGGGCAGGGCCCGTGGTGCCGATCGGGAAGAAGAGCTCGGGGTCCTCGTGCCGGCAGGCAGCGTGGTCTCGCCAGTTGTCCATCGAAGTCACCTGCATCACAGTAGAAACGTGCCCGTTCGGATGCTTACTCCTTTTCGGGTCACCTGTCGATGCCTCGTGAAACAAAACCGCACCGACGAGCAGGTCACTGCTCGCGCATGCCCCAGGGTGAGCCGTAGGCCGTCAGCAGGTCCAGGAACGGGCGGGCCGGGAAGGCCTCCGGGCCGAGCACGCCCGTGCCCGACCAGGCGCCGGTGGCGAGGAGTTCGAGCGCGACGACCGGGTTGACGGCGGTCTGCCACACCACGGCCTGGCTGCCGTACTCCTTCATCGACCACTGGTTGTCGACCACGTGGTACAGGTACACCTCGCGCGGCTTCCCGTCCTTGACGCCCCGCACCCAGGTGCCCGCGCACGTCTTGCCGTGCATCCGCTCGCCCAGGGTCGCCGGGTCGGGCAGGCACGCGGCGACCACGTCCCGGGGCGAGACCGCCACCGGGCCGTCCGGCCCCGGCACGGTCACCGGGCCGGTGCGGTCCAGACCCAGCAGGTGCAGCGTCTTCAGCGTCTCGACGAACTCCCGGCCCAGGCCGTACTTGAAGGTGACCCGGCGTGCGTCGACCCAGCGCGGGACGAGCAGCACCTCCTCGTGCTCCACGTTGACGCACTCGACCGGGCCGATGCCCTCGGGGAAGTCGAAGACCTCGGGCTCGCTGAAGGGCTCGGTGGTGAACCAGCCGCGGCCGGTCTCGTAGACGACCGGCGGATTGAGGCATTCCTCGATGGTCGTCCAGATGCTGAACGAGGGGGCGAAGTCGTAGCCGTCGACGGTCAGGTTCGCGCCGTCGCGGATGCCGATCTCCTCGATCTCGTCGAACAGTTCGTCGGCGGCATGGCGGGCGAAGACGTCCGACAGGCCCGGCTCCACCCCCATGCCGACGAGGGCGAGGACCCCCTCCTTCTCCCAGTCGGCCGCCTCGGCGAACTGCTCGTCGCCGAGCTTCACCCCGCACTCCGCGTACGGCCGTTCCTGGTGCGGGTGGGACAGCGACATCGCCATGTCGAGATAGGTGGCGCCGGCGGCGCGGGCCGCGCGGAACAGGGGCATCACGAAGCGGGGGTCCGTGGCGTTCAGCAGGACGTCGCAGCGGTGCCGTGCCAGCAGGCGGGCCACCGCCGCCTCGTCACCGGCGTCCACCCACTCGGCGGTGAACCGCGCGTCGCCGCCGAGCGCCGCGACCGCCGCCTCCGCCCGGGCCGGGTCGTAGTCGGCCACCACCATCGCCTCGAAGAACGGTCGCCGGGCCGCGATCCGGGTGATCGCGCCGCCCACACCACCGGCACCCACGAGCAGAACACGCATGACAGAAACTCCCTATTCGCGAAGAACGTGACGGGCCCTTGAGGAGATGAAACGCCGCCCTCTGTCCTAAGGTCAATGGCGTTGGCATAAGGCCTCGAGGGAGGGAGCCGTCGTGCCGAAGCCCGTGGTGCCGGAGGAGAAACGCCGCCGGCGCAGGCCCACCAAGAGCGGCACCGTGCTGTCCGAGGAGCTGATCGTCGAGACGGCGTTGCGCATGCTGCACGAACACGGCAGCGCGGGACTGACCGCCCGCAGGCTCGGCCTGGCCCTGGACGCCGACCCGAGCACGCTCTACCGGTACTTCCGGGGCATGGACGACCTGACGCTCGCCATCGGCGACGCGCTGATCGGGCAGGCGCTCGCCGGCTGGGCGCCGACGGGGGAGTGGCGGGCGGACCTGCGGGCCGTCGGACTGCGCATCCACGCCGCGTACGTGGCGCATCCGCAGGCGGCCGTGCTCACCGCCAGCCGTGTCTCGGGCCGGGCCCACGAACTCGCGGCCGACGAGGCGGTCCTGGACCTCCTGCGCACGGCGGGCTTCCCGATGCCGGACGCGGTGCGGATCTACCACGCCTTCGTCGACACCACACTGGCCTTCGCCGCGCTCGACGCCGCCTCGCTGGCGCTGCCCCGTGCCTCACTGCACGCCGACGAGGAGATGTGGCGCTCGACGTACGCCCGTCTGCCCGCCACCACCCATCCCCGCATCGCGGAAGCGGCACCCCTGCTCGCCACCCGCATGCTGACCAGCGCCTATCCGACGGCCCTCGACATGCTGCTGCACAGCGCGGCGGCGCAGTTGCACGGCGCCGGGGAGTAGGGCGGCACGCCTCAGCCGCGCAGCGCCTGCGCGGCGGTCGCCGTCACCGTCTCCGCGACCTGCGCCAGCGCCGGGGAGTCGAGCTTCCACTGCTGCCAGTACAGGGGGACGTCGACCGTACGGCCCGGGGCGATCGCGACGAGCTCCCCGGTGCGCAGCAGCGGGTCCGCCTGGGCCTCGGGCACCAGGCCCCAGCCCAGCCCGGCGGCCACGGCATCGACGAACCCCTCCGACGTCGGCACATAGTTCCGCAGCGCGCTCGCACCGCTCCGCCCCCGGGTGAGCCGGCGGACGAAGCCGTCCTGGAAGTCGTCCCTGCGGTCGAAGGTCACGACGGGCACCTCGACAAGCACCTGCTCCAGGGGGCCGCCGAGGTGGCGTGCCGCGAAGTCCGGCGCGGCCACCGGGACGTAGCGCATCCGCCCGAGGGACCGCACCGAGCAGCCCGGCACGGCGTCCGGCGACGAGGTCACAGCGGCCATCACCACCCCCTCCCGCAGCAGCGCCGCCGTGTGGTCCTCGTCCTCACGGCGCAGCTCGAAGTAGAGCCGCAGCTCCTCCGGGACGCGGGTGAGCACCCCGAGGAACCAGGTGGCCAGCGAGTCCGCGTTCACCGCGACCGAGACCCGGGTCGGCTCGCCCGTACCGCTCAGGCCCAGCTCCGCGTACGCGTCGCGTTCCAGCCGCGCCACCTGGCGGGCCAGCCGCACCAGCACCTCGCCCGACTCGGTGGGCCGCACCGGCTTGGTCCGCAGCAGCAGGACCCGCCCCGTGCGCTGCTCCAGCGCCTTCACACGCTGGCTGATCGCCGACGGCGTCACATGCAGCGCGGCCGCCGCCGCGTCGAAGGTGCCCTCGTCCACGACCGCGAGCAGGGTCCGCACCTGGTCCAGAGGCAGGTCCGCCATCACCGAGTCCATCACGTGAGCTAATGATACGTAAGAATCTTTAGCTGTACCCGGGGCGGGTCCATCCGTAGCGTCAAGGTCATGACCAGCACCTTCACCGCCGCGGCCGCAGGCTTCGGCACCGGACTGTCCCTCATCGTCGCCATCGGTGCCCAGAACGCCTTCGTCCTGCGCCAAGGGGTCCGCCGCGAGGCGGTCCTCGCCGTCGTCGGCATCTGCGCCCTGTCCGACGCCGCCCTCATCGCGCTCGGGGTCGGAGGGGTCGGCGCGGTGGTGGTGACGTGGCCGGGCGCGCTGACGGCGGTCGGCTGGATCGGCGGCGCGTTCCTGCTCTGCTACGGCGCCCTGGCCGCCCACCGGGTGTTCCGGCCGGGCGGCGGCGGCCTCCGGGCGGAGGGCGAGGCCGCCGGATCACGCCGCCGCGCCGTGCTCACCTGCCTGGCGATGACCTGGCTCAACCCGCACGTCTACCTCGACACCGTGTTCCTGCTGGGCTCCGTCGCCGCCGACCACGGACCGCTGCGCTGGACCTTCGGTCTCGGCGCCGTGCTGGCCAGCCTGTGCTGGTTCACCGCACTCGGCTTCGGTGCCCGGCTGCTCGGCCGTCACCTCGCCAGGCCCGCCGCCTGGCGCGTCATGGACGGCGTGCTCGCCGCCACCATGATCGTGCTCGGTGCCGCGCTCATCGCCGGAAGCTGAGACCGCGGCTCCGGGGCGCTCGGCGGCCGGTGGGATAGTGATCCCCGGCCGGGTAGCTGTAGCGAGCATCCAGGAAGCGGCGAGTGGACACGAGCGAGAGCAGAACGGAAGAGCAGGATCCGGTGCCGGAGGCACCCCCGCGCCGCGGCTGGCGGCGCTGGGCCATGGACACCCGCCCCCTGCGCCGCCCCGCGTACCGGCGACTGTGGGTGTCGACCATCGTCACCGCCGTCGGCAGCCAGCTCACCGCCGTCGCCGTACCCAAGCAGATCTACGACATCACCGGCTCCTCGGCCTGGGTGGGCGCGGCGAGCCTGGCCGGCCTCGTGCCGCTGATCGTGTTCGCGCTGTGGGGCGGGGCGATCGCCGACAGCATGGACCGGCGCAAGCTGCTGCTGATCACCAACAGCGGCATCGCCGTCACCTCGCTGCTGTTCTGGCTCCAGGCCTTCGCCGGTCTGGAGTCGGTGGCCGCGCTCATGGTGCTGCTCGCGATGCAGCAGGCCTTCTGGGGACTGAACGCACCGGCCCGCACCGCCTCCATCGCCCGGCTGGTCCCCGAGCACGAACTGCCCGCGGCGGGTGCCCTCGGCTCGACCGTGATGCAGACCGGCCAGGTGGCCGGTCCGCTGCTCGCGGGCGCCCTCATCCCCGTCATCGGCCTGCCCGAGCTCTATCTGATCGACGCCCTGGCCCTGTGCGTCACGGTGTGGGCGGTGTACCGGCTGCCGTCGCTGCCGCCTCTGGACGGCACGGGCGAACGCCGCGCGGGCGTGCGGGAGATCGTCGCCGGATTCCGCTACATCTCCGGGCACACCGTGCTGCTGCTGTCGTTCCTCGCCGACATCATCGCCATGGTCCTCGGGATGCCGCGCGCTCTGTTCCCACAGCTCGCCGCCCAGACCTACGCGCCGTACGGGGAAGGGCTCGCGCTGGGCCTGCTGTTCGCGGCGATCCCCATCGGGGCCGTGCTCGGCGGACTGTTCTCCGGCACCTTCTCCCGGGCGCGGCGGCACGGCTGGATGGTCATCGGGGCGGTGGTCGCCTGGGGCGCGGCCATCGCGGGCTTCGGGCTGAGCGGCAGTCTGTGGGTCGGGGTGGCGTTCCTCGCAGTGGCCGGTGTGGCCGACATGGTCTCGATGGTCTTCCGGGGCGCGATCCTGCTGTCCGCCGCCACCGACGAGATGCGCGGGCGCATGCAGGGCGTCTTCATCGTCGTCGTGGCGGGCGGCCCGCGCCTCGCCGACGTGCTGCACGGCACGGCGGGCTCCGCCTTCGGCCCGCGTACCGCCGTCACGGGCGGCGGCCTGCTGGTCGTCGCCTTGATGCTGACCCTGGCCGCCGCGGTACCGGCCCTGCGCCGCTACCGAGTCTGAGTCTCACAGGACCCCTCGCCGGTGCAGTGTGTACTGCTCCATCAGCTTGCCGCGGGTCATCTCCAGCCGGTGCGCGAGCACCTCGGCCACCGATCGCACCAGCAGCAGACCCAGCTGGGAATCCTCCTCGCACAGCTCCAGCACTGCCGCCGCGTCGAACTCGTAGGCCCGTACGGGACTGAACGCCACCGCGCCGAAGTCCCAGGTGTGCGGCGGGAACAGCCAGGACCAGCCGAGCAGGTCGCCCGCGCCGAGGCTGGCCACGGTCACCCGCTGCAGGGAGTTGACCTCCTGATCCAGGGAGACCGCGCCGGAGCGGATGACCCAGAAGCGGTCGGCCGCGCCGCCCGCCTCGAAGATGCGTGTGTCCTCGGAGAAGGACACCTCCCGAGCGAGCGCCATCAGACGGTGCCGCTGGGGCGGGGGCAGGGCGGTCAGGAGTTTGATCGCTTTGGTCATGACGCGGAGCTCCTCGCCGGGCGGTCGACTTCCGGTGCTTTCTCCCTACGCCCATTTCAGCCGCTGGCGGGGCCTCGGGCACCTCGGCGTGGGCAACTTTCTCCGGGCATGAAGAAGCCCTGGCTGGACGGGGGAGACCAGCCAGGGCCGTTAGCGGTGATGGACGGAGGAACGCGGGTTCGACCCCGTCATCACGTATGAATGAACGATAAACCATCCGGGGGCCGCGTGTGCACCCCGGACCGGGTCGGGTGACCCGTTTCACGCCGGAGTCACCGCCCGTCTCCGGCGACGACCCGGACCGTATCCAGCTCCGGGTCCGTGGGATCGGGGAGGTGCATGCCCGCCGCCAGGCCGGTCCGCAGATACGCCAGCACCGGCTCGGTGAGGCGCTCACCCGGGAGGACGGCCGGGATACCGGGCGGATACGGAGTGATCATCTCCGCCGCGACCCGTCCGGCCGCCTCGCCCACCGGCGCGTCCTCGGCCGGGCCGAAGAACGCGTCGCGGGGCAGCACCACCTGCTCCATCCGCAACTCGTCCGGCGACGGCACCTCCACCCGCGGCGCCCGGGGCAGCTCCCGCGCGGCCCGGGCGAGGTCGCCCAGCGCCTCCAGCAACTGCCCGGTCGTCTCCCGGTCGTCGCCGTGGGTGATCTGCATGCCGATACGGCGGTGGTCCACCAGATGCGCGTCGATGTGCCGGTGCTCGCGCAGCCAGTCCGCCGCTTGGAAGCCCGTGATCCCGAGCCCGGTGAGATCGATGACGCCGGGCAGGGGGTCGAAGTCGTCGGAGAGCCCCGGGCCGCAGAAGTCCCGCCGGTCGTTGACGTGCAGCCCGTCGATCTCCTCGACGGCGGACCGGACCTCGGCCGCGAGAGCCAGCGCGCCGCCCATCAGCTCCTCGCCGTGCAGCGCCATCTGCCGGCGCCAGCCGTCCAGACCCGCGAAGATCAGCACCGACGGACTGGTGGTGCCCAGCAGGTCCGCGCGCATCCCCAGCAACTGCGGCGGGACCAGGTCGCCCCGCAGATGGAAGACGGAGCCCTGTTCCAGGCCACTGCCCATCTTGTGGATGCTGGTCACACAGATGTCCGCGCCCGCGTCCATCGCCCAGGACGGCAGATCGGGGTGGAACGGCAGATGCGCGCCCCACGCCTCGTCCACGATCAGCGGCCGCGCACGCCGGTGGCACACCTCGGCGACCGTCCGGAGGTCCGCGCAACCCCCGTACGGCGTGGGGCTCGTGACCAGCGCGCCCCGTGCGTCCGGCTGGGCCCGGAAGGCCCGCTCGAAGTCCTCGGCGGACGGCGGATGGGCCAGTTTCCGCTCGGCGTCCCAGCGGGGGTCGACCCAGACGGGTTCGATACCGGAAAGGATCAGCCCCGCCACCACCGACTTGTGCGCGTCACGCCCGATCAGCAGCTTCTCGTGCGGCCCCGCGACCGACAGCATGGCCGCCTTCACCGACAGGGAGCTGCCACAGGTACTGAAGTACGTGTGCTCGGCGTGCACCGCGTCGGCCATCAGCTCCTGGGCCCGCCGCAGCACCTGTCCCCGGGTGAGCCGGTCGTCCAGGCCGCCCGAGGCCAGTACGTCGCCGTGGAACACCGCGTCACCGAGGACCTCCCGGACCATCGGGTCGGCGCCGCGCGCCTGTTTGTGCCCGGGCGGCGTGAACGACAGATGCCCCTTGCGGCGGTACTCGTCCAGGGCTTCCAGAACCGGTGCCCGGGTGTGGTCGACTGTCATCCGCACCGGGTTCCCGGCGCGCTCTCTCGCAATCGGCCTCTGTCCGGTACGGGGCAAGGACCCTCCCGGTCAGCCCTCCGTACCGTGCTTGCCCGGCGTCAGGATCTCGTCCAGCACCGTGACCACCGCCTCGTAGGACATCCCTCGTACGGTCGCGTCCCTGGCCCCCTTCGGGTCGGTCGCACTCAGTTCCTCGCTCCTGGCCCGCCACGTCCGCTCCTCGCGCATGGCGCAGGCCCTCGCACGCCGGATGCGCCGCAGCAGTTCGTCCGAGTCCACCACATCGGTCATGCACCCCGCCTACCCACACAACGCGCCGAGATGGCACCGACCGGCGGCCGTTCGGGCGCTTTTCGGCAGGAGGAGACGGACCGGAGGTTTGCAGGTGCGGGGAGAGGTCAGCCGAAGAGAAGAGACCCGCGGCGCTCGCGAGGTGCGCGCCCCGAACGCCGCGGGAGGTTGAAGGAAGCAGCGGGCACCGTGAGCCCCAGGCGTGCCCGTGCGGGCGGCCGTGGAACGCGGGCCGGACCCGGCTTCCGTCTTCACCGACCAGGGAGCTGAAGGATGTGCGACGAGCACATGATCGAATCCGTACTCGGGTCGCTCGGCGCGGACCGGGACCGGCCGTGCAAACCCGCTGAGGCGCGCCGGGCCGTGGAGCGCGCCGTGGCCGAACGCTGCCGCACCACTCGCACTCCGTGCGACGCGGACGCCCTGTCCGACGCGCTGCTCGTCGTCTCGGAACTGACGACCAACGCGATTCTGCACGGCGGCGGCGTCACCGACTTCCGGGTCGACGTGGACGGCCCCGGCGTGCGAGTGTCGGTGAGCGACCGCAGTGACGAACTGCCCGTGACCGCGCCGCCCGTGGATCCGCACGGACGGCTGCGGCACGGCGGTCACGGCTGGCCCATCGTGTGCCGGCTCTCCCGCGACGTCCGCGTCGCGGACCTGCCGGCCGGCGGCAAGTGCATCACCGCCGTCGTACCCCTCGCCTGAAACCCGGTTGCCGGCTCCCGGGCAGATTGCACAGCAAAGTGGAGTTTGTTCCACCGGGGGCAGGGCAGTCGCAATCTCGTGCTTCGGACCGGAGGCGCGCCAGCGGGAGCGGTATGACTGCCCCGGAGGCCCTCCAGGCGATCCGGGCAGCGACCTTCCTGCGGTAGACCCTGAAATCACCGTTGTCAGGAGCGAATCCGCATGCTCATCGACACGCCCACGAACCGCCCCGACACGCCCGGAACCACGACCACCGCCGCCCGGCGGCGGCACGACGACGCCCCGGACACCGCGGCTCTCTTCACCCGGCTGGCGGAACTGGAGGAGGGCCCTGAGCGGGAAGCCGTCCGGGACGAGCTCGTCACGCTGTGGCTGCCCATGGCCCACCGCATCGCCGGCCGCTTCCGCGAGCGTGGCGAGTCGCTCGAGGACCTCAAGCAGGTGGCGGCCCTGGGGCTGGTCAAGGCCGTCGACCGGTTCGACCCGAGCCGGGGAGCCTTCGAGAGCTACGCCGTCCCCACCATCACCGGCGAGGTCAAGCGGCATTTCCGGGACCGGATGTGGGCCCTGCGGGTCCCCCGCCGGGTGCAGGAACTGCGCAACAAGGTGCGGGTGGCACGCCGTGAACTCACCCAGAACCCGGGCAGCCCCGAACCCTCCGTGGCGGACCTTGCCGCCCGCACCGGCCTGACCGAGGAAGAGGTCGGCGCCGGGCTCGAAGCGCTGGAGAGCTTCAGCACCCTGTCGCTGGACGCCGAGCTCTCGGCCGACGACGACGGCTACAGCCTCGCGGACACCCTCGGCGCGGCGGACGCCTCCTACGACGTCGTGGTCGACCGGGAGTCCGCCAAGGAAGGCCTGCGCCGCCTGCCGGAACGCGAACGGGCCATTCTCTACATGCGCTTCTTCGAGGACATGACGCAAAGCCGCATCGCCGACCACCTCGGCATCTCCCAGATGCACGTCTCCCGTCTCATCAGCCGCAGCTGCGCCCGCGTGCGCGACGAGGCCATGGGGCAGCGGACGGGCGCCCGGGACAGCGGCGGCACCTCCACGACGGCCTGACCGACCGACCCACGAGGAGCGAGAACCACATGCTGAGACCCCATCCCGCGGTGCTGCGCCGCCTCGTCGACGAGTACGAGGCCCTGTCGGCCGCCGGGGCCGGAAACGCACCGGCGGAGGCCGGTCCGAGGGCACGCGACCTGGCGTACACGCTGTGCGTGTCCACCGGCACCCGGGACGTCGGGCGAGCCCTGGAAGTCGCTCACCAGTGGCTCGCCACCGCACCCGCACCGGCCCGGGAGACCGCTGCCCTGGCCACCTGACGACCGGCGGAGCAGGGGCCCGGCCGACGGCATCAGCCGCGGCCGGGCCCTTTCGCGTCCCGCGACGCCCACGCCTCCCCGGGGCGGCCAGGCCGGAACGCGCTGGTCCGGCGGCCGCCCGGGTGTGTGGCCGCCGAGCCGGGGCATCCGGAACGCCGGGAGGTCGACATGAACACGAGTGCGCTGGCACAGACCGGACGGTTCCGGGCCCGACGGGTGGCACGGGGTTCGGTGACGGAGGGGGCGGCACGGGCGGGACTCGCCGCCCGGGGCGTGATCTATCTGCTGGTGGGCGCGCTGGCGCTGCAGATCGCCTTCGGCGACACCAAGGAGCAGGCCGACCGCGGGGGAGCCCTGGCGGCGATCTCGCAGAAGCCGTTCGGAGCGGTGCTGCTCTGGGCCCTGGGCATCGGGCTCGTCGGCATGGCCCTGTGGCGGCTGTCCGAGGTGTTCTTCGGCTCCGTCGGACAGGACGGCCGCAGCGCCCGCAAGCGGCTGATGGCGGGCGTCCGCTTCGCGTTCTACGTCTTCGTCGCCTACTCCGTGCTCTCCTTCGCCTCTAGCCGCAATCAGAGCGGCGGCTCCAGCGACCAGCAGTCCCGGGACGCCACCGCCAGGGCACTGGAGATACCCGCAGGGCAGTGGCTGGTCGGCGCGGCGGGGATCGCGATCGTCGCCGCCGGCGGGTGGATCGGCGTACGGGCGGTCCTGCGCAAGTACCACGACAAGCTCCGGCTCGGGCAGATGGGCCCCCGCATCCGGCGGCTGGTGGACGTCACGGGCGTGGCCGGCGGCGCCGCCCGCGGGCTGGTCTTCGCCGTGGCCGGTGTCTTCGCCGTCCGCGCCGCGATCGACTACGAACCGGACAAGGCCAAGGGCCTGGACGACACCCTGCGCACCTTCGCCGGCACCCCCCTCGGGCCCTGGCTGCTGGTCTGCGTCGCGGCCGGGCTCGTGCTCTTCGGGGTGTTCTCGTTCGCCATGGCACGCTGGCGACGCGTCTGAGCCGCGTCGTGCGGGGAACACGAAGCCAATGAGCGATTCCGAGATTCCGCATGGCGACGACCGGCCCGTGGACATGTACCTGGACCTCCTGCGCATCCGGATGGACACCGAGGACTACCGCCTCCTGATGCGCGTGGTGGAACCCGTCCTCGAGGCGATCGACGAGGAGCGCCTGTCCAGCCTCGACTTCGCGCTCGACTCAGGGGCCGGCGACGAACTGCCCCAAGAGGTGCGTGACGAGGTGGCCCTCGTCATCGCCACCGCCGTCACCGGCCGCCTGGACAACGAAGTGGTCGAACTCGACGTCGACGAGACCGGCCCGGTCAGGATCGTCACCGACGCGACCACCGCGTCCGACCCGGACCGCCTCGGCGAGATAGCCGACTACATCAAGGAACGGCACAAGCAGACCGAGGAGCTCCGGGGCATCGCCGAGGTGAGCGGACTGCCCACGGACTTCTGAGCGGTAGCCGCCTCAGCCCCGGGGTTCCGCGACCGGCACGCCCAGCGGCCGGGCGAGGCCCACCACGGCCTCGTCCAGCCGCTCCAGGTGCCGCAGCACGCGGTCGGTGATCCGGCCGTAGCGCGGTGTGCCGGCGTCGGACCCCAGCAGCGAGGCGATGCTCGGGCCCGTCTCCACCCGGGCCCCGGTGTGCTCGTCCTCGACCCGGGCCGCGATGGTCCCGATGTTGCGCACGGTTCGCGCGGCGGCCCCGCGCAACCGCGGGTCCGCCGCGATCGAGGGATGCGTGGGCAGCAGCTCGGCGGTCGCCGCCAGCGTCCGCGCGTGGTACGCGCACGTCTCCAGCAGCGCCACCACGTAACGGGCCGTGTGGCGCCGGGCCCGCAGCGGCGTGACCGGGTGGGTCAGCGGCTGCGTGGCCGCCCGCAGATCGGCCAGCGCCTGGTCCAGGTCCCGTGCCTTGTCCAGCAGCTCGTCCGCTGGCCCGCCGCTGAGCTGCCCGACCGCGGCCTCGGTGACATCGGCCAGCCGCTCCAGCACGGTGCCGAGCAGCTCGTTCGTACGGCGGTCGGTCCGTACCGGCAGGACCAGCGCCGCCGCGACCACGCCGCAGGCCGCACCCAGGGCCGTCTCCTCCACCCGCAGCAAGAGCACCTCAAGGCTGTAGGTGTGCAGCAGCGTGTACAGCAGCCCCAGCATCGCCGTGACGAAGAACGACATCAGCGTGTACGACAACGGCGCCGAGTAGAACATCGCGAAGATCAGCACCAGCACCAGCGCGAACGCCGTCCAGGTGTGCTGCCCGACCAGGCCCGCCAGCACGATTCCGGCCACGACGCCGAACACCGTGCCGAGCAGCCGCCGGTAGCCCTTGACGAGGATCTCGCCCGTCGAGGCGGTGTTCAGAAAAACGATCCAGCAGGTCAGTACCGCCCAGTACCAGCGCTGTGTGGACAGCAGCTCGCCGCCCACGATGGCCAGCGTCGAGCCGACGGCGACCTGTACCGCGGCACGCGTGGTGGGCCGCCGCAGCCCCGTCTCCTCCTCGGCGGCCGGTTCTTCGCCGCCGCCGTCGATCGCCGCGTCCTCGGCGTCCAGCTCCTCGCGGGAGCGGGCCGTGGCCGGGGTGTCGTCCGACTCGTCCTGCGGGCCGTCCAGCGCGATCCGCAGACCCATGACCGCGCGGGCCGACTCGCCGATGCCCCGGAAGACGTCCTGCACGGCGGCGGGCGCGGCCGGCAGGTTCTCCTCGTCCCGGTAGCCGAGCAGCCGGTTGCGTAGATGGGCCAGCGCGGTGCCGGTGTCGCCGCTCCCGGCCCGCAGCACGAGGGTGTGCAGCGCCTGGAGATCCCGGCGGAGCGTGGCGGTGGCCTCGTCCGGCACCGCCGGCGCGCTCAGCGACGGCGCGGGCGCGCCCGGCAGATGCAGGGTGAGCGTGTCGGCACGCTCGGCGCTGCGGGCGGTCAGCAACAGCAGACCGAGCCGCTCGGCGGCGATCTCCGCGTCCGCGACCCGGCGCTGCACGAGCCGCGCCACCGACTCGTCCGAGGTGCCCTCGTCCAGCTGCGCCTGGATCATCATCGCCGTCTCGTGCAGCCGCGCGGTGCCCTCGCGCACGGCTTCCAGCGCCTTGTCCACCTCGTCCCCGTCGGCGTCGAGGAGGTCGAGCTGCGCGGCCACCAGCTGGGCCAGCCGGGCGCGGAAGGCCAGTCGCAGCCGCATCAGGACGCCCGCGGGCGTCGCGGGCACCACCGCGAAGCGCAGTACGGCGCTGCAGCAGAACGCCACGGCCATGACGCCGCACAGCGCGGGCAGCGAGGAGACGGTGACGCCGACGAACAGGGACAGGAAGTAGACCTGGAAGCCGATCAGCCCCAGCGCGGTGCCGCGGTCGCCGAACCGGCGGCCGTAGACCGCGCAGAAGATCAGGACGACGAAGAAGATGTCACCGACGTAGACACGCGCGTTGAGCGCCGCGCTCAGGGACACGGAGGCCAGCGCCACCGGCAGGCCCAGCGCCAGCGTCACGGCCTGGGGTCCGAGCTGCTTCTCCCGGATGGCGAAGGTGGCGACCATCGCCGCCATGGCCCCCGCCACCAGCTGGTGCACATCGGCCCCGAACAGGCTGAGCACGGCCAGCGTGAGAGCGATGGCACCGACCGTGCGCAACCCGGCCGTCAGGCGCAGCAGTCCGGGGTCGTTCGCCGCGATCCGGTCCCGCAGTCCTGTCCACACCGACCGTCCTGCTGCCCTCACGCCGCCGCACTCTCTCCCGACCCACACCAAGATCCGTGTCTCAGCATGTCATGCCGGAATCGGAAGCTCCCCTTCGACCCTGTTTCAGTCCTGGCCTAGTCCCGCCGAGCGGTCCCCGCGATGTGCTCCCGCACCTGTTCCGGCGTCAGATAGGCGTCCGTGTACTCGAAGTCCTTCAGCCTGGCGGCCTTGCGGGTCTGGAACCCGGTCCGTACGAAGTCGTCGCCGGCGACCGCGTTGAGCAGCCAGTTCGTAATCACCCGCGTCTTGGCCACATTGGTGCGCAGCGCGGACCAGTGGTAGCCGCGGGCCACGGCCTGGGCGGGCAGGCCGCGCAGTTCGATGCCCAGCGGCTTGGAGACCGCGTCGGTGCCGCCGAGGTCGACGACCAGCCCGAGGTCCTTGTGGACGTACGGCTGCAGCGTCTGTCCCCGCAGCGTCGCGATGACGTTGTCGGCGACGTGCTTGCCCTGCCGCAGGGCGTGCTGCGCGGTGGGCGGGCACATGGCGCCGTCGTCGCCCTTGGCCAGATCGGGCACGGCGGCCGAGTCGCCGAGGGCGAACACCCCGTCGTCGCCCGGCAGGTTCATCTCGGGGGCGACCGCGAGCCGCCCCTTGACCGTCTCGGCGCCGAGCGTGGCGATCAGCGGGCTGGCGACCACCCCGGCGGTCCAGATCAGTGTGCGCGTGGGGATCACCCGGCCGTCGGTGAAGGTGACCTCCTCGGGGCCCGCCTTCGCGATGGAGACGCCCAGCGAGATCTCGATGCCCCGCCGCCGCAGGATCTCCTGCGCGCTGCTGCCGAGCTTCTCGCCGAGCTCCGGCATCAGCTTCGGCGCGATGTCGATCAGATGCCACTTGATCAGCCCCGGGTCCAGCCGCGGGTAGCGCTTCACGGCGGCGTGCGTCAGGCGCTGCAGGCACGCCGCGGTCTCGGTGCCCGCGTAGCCGCCGCCGACCACCACGAACTGCAGCCGCGAGGCCCGCTCGTCCGGGTCCTGGCTCGCGTCGGCCAGATCCAGCTGCGAGATGACGTGGTCACGGACGTACGCCGCCTCGGCGAGGGTCTTCATCCCGAACGCGTGGTCCGTCAGACCTGGGATGTCGAAGGTACGCGTGATGCTCCCGGGGGCCAGCACGATGTAGTCGTACGGCTCGTTGACGATCTGGTCGGTGATGGTGCGGATGACGCAGACCTTGGACTTCAGGTCGACGCCGACGGCCCCGCCCGGAATGATCCGCGTGCGGTACTTCTTGCTGCGGCGCAGGGAGACGGCGATCGACTGCGGCGTCAGCACGCCGGAGGCAACCTGGGGGAGCAACGGCAGGTAGAGCTGGTAGGCGAACGGCGTCACGAGCGTGACGTCGGCCTCGTCCGGGGAGAGTTTCCGTTCCAGGCGGCGGACGCACTCCACGCCGGCGAAGCCTGCGCCAACCACCAGGATCCTGGGTCGTGTCACGGTGTTCATCCCTTTCTGCGGCTCCAGGCGGTCTGCCTCGAACGCCTTTCGACTGCCCATGGATCGCTGGTTCGCACCCCTTCGATCCCACCCTGTGTCCGGCCGGCACGCCAGCCGGACGCGGCAGGCAGACGAACGCGTCGATCACCACCATGCCCGCCCCGTGGCCGAAAAGCACCGGGCGGGAGTGAAGAACGCGTGCAAGGCACGGCCGGCCGGACCCGCCGTCAGGACGTGGCGTCCCCTTGGAGATGACACAGCAGCAGACACACGTCGTCGTCGCGCTCGGAATCGCTCAGCAGCGGAGGCAGAAGCCGGTCCGCCGAGCCCTCCAGATCCGCGTCCAGCTCCGCGGAACGGAACCCGCCGAGCGCCGCGGCCAGCCGCCCGATACCCGGATCTATGCCCTGCGCGCGCCGCTCGACCAGCCCGTCCGTGTACAGCGCGAGCGTCGAGCCGGGCTCCACGTGCTCCGTGTGGTCGGCGATCTCCTGGGTGAGCGGGATGCCGAGCATGGCGCCGGGTTTGGCGTCGAGCGTGCGCACGGACCCGTCGGGCAGCCGCAGCACCGGCGGCGGATGCCCCGCGGCGGCCCAGGTCAGCGTGGGCTCGTCCGGGTGGAAGCGCGCGATGACGGCGGTGGCGTACAGATCGGGCTGCAGATGGTGCAGGAACCGGTGCAGCCGGGTCAGCAGCCGACCCGGGCTGTCTCCGTCGACGGCGTACGCCCGCAGCGCGGTGCGCAGCTGGCTCATCATGACGGCCGCGTGCAGCCCGTGCCCGGTCACATCGCCGATGACGGTGATGAGACCGCCGTCCCGCTGACGGAACGCGTCGTACCAGTCACCGCCGATGTTCATCCCGTGCGTCGCGGGCAGATACCGCGCGGCCAGGCTCAGGCCGGGCGTCGTCGGCAGATCCGTGAGCAGGGCGCGCTGCAGCGTCTCGGCGATGTCGCGGTTGTGCTCGAAGCGCCGGGCGTTGTCGATCGCGATGCTGGCCCGCCGGGTCAGCTCGATCAGCATCACGGCGTCGTCCGGATCCCAGCGCGCACCGGGCGGCGACAGGGTCAGGACGCCCAGCGGCGCCCGCCGCGTCGGCAGGGGGACACACAACAGCGGCCGTCCGGGATCCAGCGCCGACGGCGGCTGGTCCTCGACGCCGGGCAGGCCTCCCGGATGGTCGGCGGCGTACTGGGGCCGCCCGGTCCGGGCCGCCACCACGGCGGCGGCCGGATGCGGCGCCGACCCGTGCCGGTCGTCCTCGTGGTCGAACAGCCAGATGTCGACGCTGCGCGCGTACTCCGGCACCAGCAGGTCAGGCAGCCGGCGCACGATCTCCTCGTGATTGAGCGAGGCCGTCAGCACGGCGCTCGCGTCCGCGAGGAAGGTCAGCCTGCGGCGGGCGCTCTCCGCCTCGTTGCGTGCGCTGCGCTCGGCGGCGAACGCCTCGCGCTGGGCCCGCCCGGCCGCGTCCAGCTCCGCGTGCAACGCCAGGACGCCCTGGTTCGTCTGGTGCAGCTCCTCACGGTGGAAGGAGACCAGGTCCTCCTGCTCGGTGAGCTTGTCCAGCACCACAGCCGTGTCCTCGTCGGCGCCGAGCAGCGCTTCCGCGAGGGCCGCGGGGTCGTCCGTGACGGCGCCGCTGTCCCCGGCCCGGGCCGCCTCGGGGCAGGGGACCGTGACCTCCCACGGTGGCTCCCCGGCCGCGGCGGACGCGTCCGGCGACGGTGTCACCACGGCGTGCAACAGCCCCTCCTCGGCGGGGGAACCGGCGAGGTCCATGGTGAGCAGCCAGGTGCCGCCCTTGGTGAGGCACTGGCGCAGCTGGGCGCTGAGGGCGGCGGCCAGCCTCGTCCGTTCGACGGTGGACACCCCGTACGCGGCGGCCAGGCGCGCGAGAGCGATGCGGGCGCGTGCCGCGTCGGTGACGGTGGTGATCTGCCAAGTGCGCATCATGGGAGTTCCGGCGGGGTCGGAGTCAGCACGGCCACGGCGGTGTCGTCCCGCACCGGCCGGGCAGGACTGCTCGCGTCACGTATCGTCACGGCGGCCGTCACGGCCGGGTCGGCCGCGGGCGGGCCGGCGTCGGCCGGCGGCGTCCAGCGGCTGGGCAGACCGTCGGTGTGGAGGATCAGCAGCCGGTCGTCCGCCCAGTCGGCCTCCTCCTCGCGGAGGGTGCCGGGCCGGTGGACCCCGACGATGCCGGGCCGCGACAGCAGGTGGCGCCAGGTGCCGTCCGTGCGCAGCCGCGCCCCGACATTCCCGATGCCGGCGAACCGCAGCCGCCTGGCCCGCAGGTCGAGCTGGGCCACGGCGACGGCCGCGCCCCGGGTGCCCTTCAGCGCGTCGTGCAGCCGCCGCAGCGCGTCGGCGGGGGAGAGGTGGGACCACCGGTGCAGCGCCCCGACCGCGGCGGACGAGGCGCGAGCGGCCTCCGGACCGTGTCCCAGACCGTCCGCCAGCATCAGCGTCACCCGCTCCCCGGCCCGCACCCACGCCCAGGCGTCGCCCGAGCACTCGGCACCGGCGTAGGGGATGTTCACACCGCCGGCCCGCACCCCGGCGACCGGCGCCGGGCCGCCGTCCGACGGGTCGCTACGCACGTCACGCCGCGGTCCACCGGAGACCGGCTGGGGTCCGGGCCCCTTCCCGGGGCCGTTCCCGGCTTCGCCCTCGAGGACGCCGTCGGCCACCGCCGCGTGCCCCGTCAGGCCGCCGCACGCCATGGCTCCGACCGTCGGCCGGTCGCCTCCCGGTATGCCCGACGGCCACAGCCCCCCGCCGGAAGCCCCGCCACCGGACCACTCCGGGACGGCACCGCCCGGTGCGCCGGGCCCGGGCAGATCGCCCCGGCTCCCCGAGGCCCCGTCGGCCCACACCCGGACGGCCGGCCCCGCGGGTGTGCCGTCGCCGCGGGGCGTGACTCCCACCCGGGCCACCGCGACCGTGCCGCGGCCCGGCGCGCTGTGCAGGCCGAAGTCGTCGGCGAGACGCAGACATGTGCCCAGGCCCGCGCCGAGCGAGCGCGTCGTGGAGAAACCGTCGCGCAGCGCCGCGGGCACGTCGGGAATGCCCGGGCCGTGGTCGATCGCGGCGATCTGCACGACCCGGGACTCCTCACGCCCCTCCCGCAGCACGGGCGGCGCCACGACGTCGATGAGCACCTGACCGCCTTCGGCGTGCTTGAGCAGATTCGTGGCGAGCTCGGTCGCCACCAGCGCGGCGGCCGCGGTACGCCGCTCGTCGAGACCGGCCGTCGCGGCCGCGTCCTCCGCGGCGACCCGCGCGTCGCGCACCCGCGTCGAGTCGCGCACCGGGACGTCCCACACGCGCGGCATCAGGCCTCCTCGCGCGGACGCGGCGGCCTGGCGACCCAGCAGGTCACCCGCACGGTGGTGCCGTCGCCCGGCGTACTGTCGATGTGGAAGTCGTGCACCAGGCGCCGCGCGCCGCTCAAGCCCATCCCCAGCCCGCCGCCGGAGGTGTAGCCGTCGCTGAGCGCCCGGTCCAGGTCGGCGATGCCCGGCCCCTCGTCGGTGAAGGCCAGCCGCAGGCCCTGCACACCCGCGCTGCTGACCCGCGTCACCTCCATCTGCCCGCCACCGCCGTGCACGAGGGTGTTGCGGGCCAGCTCACTGGCCGCGGTGACCAGCTTGGTCTGCGCCACCAGGCCGAAGCCGAGCAGGGCCGCGGCCTGCCGTACGTGCTGTCGCACCCACACCAGGTCCAGGTCCGACCGGATGGGCAGGCAGGCCTCCACGCCCGCGGCGGTGTGCATCACGGACTCTCCTGACGCGGGCCGCCGGGACGGGTCACCGGGGTCTGCTGCGCGAGGAGCTCCATGCCCGCCTCGGTGCTGAGCGCGGTGCGCAGCCCCGGCAGCGTCAGCCCCAGTTCCACCAGGGTGATGGCGACCGCCGGGCGCATGCCGGCCACCACGGTCCGCGCGGCCAGCAGCTTGGCCTGCGCGGCGATCTCGGCCAGCACCCGGCCGAGGAAGGAGTCGACGATCTCCACGCCGGAGATGTCGATGAGCACACCGCGCACCCCGGTACGGGAGATCGTCTCCGCGAGGTCCTGCTGGAGCTGCTGCGCCGTGCTGTCGTGCAGGTCTCCCTGGAGCGTGACCAGGAGGACGTCGCCGAGCCGCAGGACCGGCACATGGCCCGGGACGGGACGGAGGTAGGCGTCGCTCACCGCTGTCCCGCACCCGCGTTCACGATGTCCGCGCCGAGCTGGTGCAGCGCGTATCCCAGCGCGTCGGCGAGGTTCGCGCGGGTGATCACGTCCAGATCCAGACCGAGGTGGACGATGGTCTGCGCGATGGCGGGACGGATGCCGGAGACGATGCACTCGGCGCCCATCAGCCGCGCGGCGGCGACCGTCTTCATCAGGTGCTGCGCCACCAGCGAGTCGACCGTGGGCACGCCGGTGATGTCCAGGATCGCGAACCGGGCGTGCTGATCGACGACGGCGTCCAGCAGCGTCTCCATGACCACCTGGCTGCGAGCGCTGTCGAGCGTCCCGATCAGCGGCACGGCCACGATGCCGTCCCACAGCCGGATGACGGGCGTGGCCACCTCCATCAGCTGCAGCCGCTGGCGGTCGCTGAGCGCCTCCCACTCGCTCAGCGCCGTCTGCATGGCCACCAGCCGCAGGGTGCCCATCAGCACGGTGAACGTCGTCGAGCACGCCCGCAGATGCTCGGGCGGCGCCTGCTCCAGGTCGGCGGCCAGCAGATTCTCCACGGGCGGCCGCAGGGCCGCCAGCTCGCTGGAGACCTGGGTGTTGGACAGCCCGGCTCGGGAGCGGGCCGCCCCCATCCGGGCCAGCTGCTCGCGCACTCCGCTGAACCCCGCGGCGTCCGGGTCCTCCACCTGGTCCGAGTCGGCCACCTGGGCCAGCGCGTCCACGACGGCCTTGCCCGCCTCCACCGCCTCGTCGCGCGAGACGGTGAACACGGTGCGGAACAGGGGCTCGTCCGCCCACCGCTGTGCGATCTGCTCCCGCCGGCGGTCCAGGAAGTCCCTGACCTCCCGGCTGGGCGTGGCGAGCTGTCCGTCCGCTTCGTGCTCCGGCACCTGGTTCTCTCCTCATCCGCGTTGCGTCGACCGAGCCCGCTTCGGAAACGAGAACGGCGTGGTGACACTTGCCGGGCGACAACTCTAACCATGCCCCGACCTCGTACGACACCTGATCCGGCGCAAGCGATCCGGTTCAGGGAGACGGCGGTTCGCCACCGCCGGCGGCCGGCGCGCGCAGGGCGATCCGCCGCACGGGCAGCGCGGAGCGAGGCCACCGGGCCGCCGGTCCGGCCGGGCGGCGCACCCGAGGGCCCCCGGTCGTCAGGCGCCCGCTTCCCCCGGCTCCTCGGGCGTGTCCGGTACGTCGTCGGCACGGGCCAGGGCCTCGTCCACGCTCTCCGATATCGGCACCGTGATGCTGACGCCCGTCAGGTCGAGGATGCGTCGCACGGCGGACGTCGGGCTGATGACGTGCACACTGCCGGCGGTCTTACGGGTCTCCTGGTACACGCGGAGGATGATGTTCATCCCCGACGAGTCCATGAAGGGGACGGACGACAGGTCGAGCAGGAAGTGCCGTCGGCCGTGGTGGAGTTGGTTGGCCAGGTGTGCCTGGAACTCGGTCGCGGTGTCGACGTCCAGGTAGCCGTCGACCGTGATCAGGGCCACGTCCTCCCGGGGCAGCTCGACTTCCACGGACAGCGGGTTCTGGGCGAGGGGCACGGATACCTCCAACAAGTGCTACGGCCTGGTCTGGTCACCTCTCAGGGGTGACCGCGGTACGGGGTGACGCCGGTCGTGGGACGGGCGCGAACGCCATGTCTCATGTGCCTCCCTTCGCCACCGGGCTCCGTTTTCACCGCGCCCCCGCGATTACCCCGGAAACCGCCCTCCATTCACTCTGCCCCGAACCTCTGCGAGACCTGCCGCTCCGCGTCGTACGGTGGCAGGGGTGTGCGCCGAATGCGCTTGCGGCAGGAGGGTAATTGCTGCTGTGGAGCCGAGTGGGCGGACCGTCCGCCGGGAATCCGCTATCCGCACACCGCGAGGGAGGATGGGGCAGCGTGGCCATCGACAGAATCTGGTCGTACGCGCCGGGCAGCGGTCACGTCGAAGGGCAGGACCTGACCGGGTTCACCGTCGCCGCGACCGACGGCACGATCGGGCACCTGGACCGTGAGGCCGCCCCGCACGGCATGCGGCACCTGGTCGTCGACACCGGAGTCTGGGTGTTCGGCCGCAGCGTGCTGGTGCCGGCCGGAGTCGTCATCGGCATCGACACAGGGGCCCGGAAGATCACACTGGCCTGCACCAGGGGAGACGCGAAGGAGGCCCCCCGCTTCCAGACGGACAGCGAGACCAGGGACCGGGAGTACCTGAAGGCAGTGGGCGAGTACTACGACCGGCTGCCGCCACGCGAGACGACCTCGGTCTGAGCCGGTCCGAGCCGGTCACGGGCGTACCGCGCCCGTGACGCTCCCGGCTCCTCGGGGCGGCTCACCAGGGCAGGAAGACGTGCACGTCCTTGCCGCGCTCGTCGGCCACCACGCTGACCTGGTCGCACAGGGTGTGGATCAGATGCCAGCCGATGCCGCCGCCACCGCTGCGCGGATCGAAGGGCCGCGGGGCGGGCTCGCTGCTGCTGGTGTCGTGCAGCACCACGTGCACCCCGTCGAAGGTCCGGCGCATCCGCAGCGCGAACGGACCCGGGGCGTACTGGACCGCGTTGGCGGCCAGTTCCGTCACCACCAGCAGGATGTCGTCCCAGTACTCGGGGGCAGAGGGCGGCGCGGTTCGTGCCAGATCACGCAAGAACCCCTCCGCGGCCAGCCGCGCACCGGTCACGTCGTGCGGCTCGCCCACGAAGCTGTTCGTGCGGCTCGGGATGTCCTCGGAGGTCAGTGCGTCGTCCCCACGCGGCTCGGTTGACATATCGCCTTTCCGGCCCGGTCGTCAGCAAGGGCTGTCGTCAGGGCTGTCGTCCTCTCTCTTGCGTCGCCACTGTCGTGTTCCCGTGCGAGCGCGGACTACGCGTCCGGTCCACGTTCAGCGGAACACGTTGTCCGAGTCGTCCCAGTGCGACGGCTCCTCCGGGGTGCCCGTCCGCCCGGGACGCCTGCGCGACTCGTACATCGCGTCGATCTCGGCCGCGTAGTGCCGCACGATCTCGTCCCGGCGCAGCTTCATCGACGGCGTCAGCAGCCCGTTGGTCACGTCGAACGGCTCCGGCAGGACCCGGAACACCCGGATCGACTCCGACCGCGACACGGCACTGTTGGCCGCTGCCACGGCCCGTGCGACCTCCTCCCGAAGCGCGTTCTCCTCCCGCGCCTCCCGCATCTCGCCCTGCAGCGCCAGCGCCGCCCGCCAGTGCGCCAGGAACTCCGGATCCAGCGTGATCAGGGCGCCGACGCAGGGCCGGTTGTCGCCCACCACCACCGCCTGGTGGATGAGCGGGTGCATCCGCAGCCGCTGTTCCAGGGAGGCCGGGGCGACGCTCTTGCCGCTGCTCGTGATGATGATGTCCTTCTTGCGGCCGGTGATCGTCAGATAGCCCTCCGAGTCCAGTCGCCCGAGGTCACCGGTGGCCAGCCAGCCGCCGCGCAGCGCGGCCCGGGTGCCGGCGTCGTCACCCACGTACCCCTGGAACACCGACGGGCCGCGCACCAGGATCTCCCCGTCGTCGGCGACCTGGATCTCCGTGCCGGGCAGCGCCTGCCCGACGGTCCCCGACTTCTCCCGGCCCAGCGGCTGCATCGTCACCCCGCCGCTGGTCTCCGTCAGGCCGTAGCCGTCGTTCACATAGATGCCGATGCCCTCGTAGAAGAGGGACAGGTCGCGACTGAGAGGGGAACCGCCGGAGGTCGCCCGCCGCACCCGGCCGCCCAGCGCGGCCCGCAGCCTGCGGTACACCGTGCGGTCGTAGAGGGCGTGCTGGAGCCGCAGATCGAAACCGGGTCCGCGGCCCCGGCCCAGCCGCTGGCGTTCGAGGGCCGCGGCGAAGTCCCGCGCCGTCTCGGCGGCCCGCTCGAACAGCCCGCCGTGACCCTGCTGCTGTGCCGTGCGCAGGTAGTTCTTGTAGATCTTCTCGAAGACCGACGGGACCGCGTAGAAGTACGTGGGCCGGAAGGAGCGCAGCGCCGAGAACAGCGCCTCCCCGCCGAGGTCGGCCTGGTGCCCCATCAGCAGGCCGCCGCGCACGCACAGGCCCTGGATCATGAGCCCGTACACATGGGAGAAGGGCAGGAACGCCAGCACGGAGCCCTGCTCCCCGCGCGCTGCCGCCGTCTGACCCCAGCCGGCCAGCAGCGTGTCGCAGGTCCCGGCCAGATTGCGATGGCTCAGGGCGCAGCCCAGGGCGTGGCCGGTCGTGCCGGAGGTGTAGGCGATGACGGCCGTGGAGTCCGGCAGCACGATGCGGCGCATCGAGTCGACCGTGGCGAGCGGCACGGACTCCCCGCGCACCGCCAGCTCCTCCAGCGCCCCCGCGTCCAGCTGCCAGACATGGCTCAGCAGCGGCAGGGCCGCGCACACCGAGCCGACGGTCATGACGCCCAGCTCGTCCTCGACCACCACGGCCACACAGCCGGAGTCCCGCAGGATCCACTCCACCTGCTCACGCGACGACGACGGGTAGACCGGGACGACCTCGGCGCCCACGGCCCACAGCGCGTAGCACAGGACCGTCCACTCGTACCGGGTCCGCGCCATGATCGCCACACGGTGGCCCGGCGCGATCCCGGACGCGATCAAACCCTTGGCCACGTCCACCACTTCGTCGCGCAGCTCGATCGCCGTCACCTCCTCCCAGACGGCGGAGGCCGGGTCGGTGCGGCGGGCGAGCATCGACCGGGTGGGTTCGCGGTCCGCCGTCTCGAAGACGCTGTCGGCGAGCCCGCCGGTCAGGGGCGAAAGGGCCGGTGGAGCTAGGGCCGTGTCGCGCATGCATGCTCCTGACGTGTACGGGGTGTGACATTGCCGACGGGTACCGTCATCGGCGGTGCTCGAATGTAGTCGAGTCGGGACCCTTCGGGGTCGGGAAATACGGAAGTGGCACCGCAGATGATCTCGGCGTGATCGGGGGATCCGGGAGGCATGAGTCACATCAGTCCCGATCCCGAACCCGAACGCACCCCCGGCCTGGAACCCGGCGGCGGCGTACCGCCGGGCGAGACCCCGCCCGCGGAGAGCAGCCTGCCCGAGGCGGGCCCCCGGGAGACGCACAACCCTCCCAAGGGCTGGGCCAGGACACCTCTGACCCTGATCATCGTCCTCGTGGTGCTGATCGCGGCGTTCTTCCTGGCCTACGCCGTGGTCCTGATGGTCTGAACACCTGGCACTCCGAGCCGCACACCCGTGGAGAAGGGGCGGGCGGGAGGCCTCACGCCTGTGTGTGGCGCACGCACTCGGTGACGACGTCCCGCAGGCTGCCCGTGCGCTCCATCAGCTCGCGCTGCACCTGTGCGCCGTTGCCCGACCGCAGCAGTTCCTCGCAGGCGGTCCGGGCCCGCTCGAAGTCACGGGTGTCCGCCAGGGCCTGCCCGACATGGTCCAGCAGGGCACGGACGACTGCCTCGGCGGGCATGCGCCGCATGGTCGCGGGGTGCAGCAACTCGCCCGTCAGGCCGGACCGGGCGGCCTGCCAGTGGGCCAGCCGCAACAGGCTGACGCTGTGGCCGAGGGGCTCCTCGCCCGCCCGCCACGCGCGTGCGGCGGTCTCGACCAGTCCGCGGACCAGGGTGGCGACCAGCGCGGCCGTGCCCGAGTGCAGGCAGACGTCCGAGACCCGGACCTCCACCGTCGGATACTGCCGGGACAGCCGCGCGTCGAAGTAGATCATCCCGTCGTCGAGGACGGTCCCGGTGGCGACCATCTCCGCGACCAGCCGGTGGTACCGCTCGGCCGAGCCGAAGATCTCGGTCGGGCCGGCCGACGGCCAGCGCTGCCACACCCGGCTGCGGTAACTGCTGTACCCCGAGTCGTGTCCCTGCCAGAAGGGCGAGTTCGCGCTGAGCGCCAGCAGCACCTGCAGCCAGGGCCGCACCCGGTCGACGACCGCGACGCCCTCCTCGTCGGACTCCACGGCCACGTGCACATGGCAGCCCAGGACGAGTTGCTCCCGGGTGGCGATGCCGTATTGCTCCGCCATCCACTGGTAGCGATGGTTGATGCTGACGGCGGGGCTGACCGGCAGCGGGGACGTGGCGAGCGCCGCCACGGTGCAGCCGATCTCCCCGGCGTGCCGTGCGGCCTCCTTGCGGCAGCGGACGATCTCCGCGCGCAGACTCTCCATGGACGACTGCGGATGGGTGGCGAACTCCAGCATCTGCTCGTGGAGTTCCTTCTCGAAAACGTCCTGATCCGCGTCGTCCTGCGCGGCCCGGGCGAGCACCGCCGCGGACAGCGCCCGCGGCTCGCCGGTCTCCGGATCGACGAGGAGGAGCTCCTCCTCCACTCCGACGGTGCGCACCTGATGCCCGCCCTTCTGCGACCCTGCCGCGTCGTACCACCGGGCTCTCCCGGTGGTACGACCCCCAGTGCCCCTCACAGGCGGGTAGGACACCTGGTGCGGCGACAGGACTTCACGGAGCGAACGGCCTCAGCCACACGGTGGCCAGAGGCGGCAGCGTGATCCGGACCAGGCCGTCCTCCGGCTTGACCGGATCCGGGCTGGTGACGCCGCTGCCGCCGTAGCGCGTGTCGTCGGTGTTGAGGGTCTCCTGCCAGGCGACGACGTCGTCCGGGACCCAGAGGCCGTAGTCGTGCCGGACGACGGGGGAGAAGTTCGACACCGCCAGCAGCGGACCGCCCTCGGCGTCGTACCGGAGGAACGCGAAGACGTTGTCGTCGGCCGAGTCCACCGCCACCCACCGGAAGCCCTCGGGACGGGTGTCGCACTGCCACAGCGCCGGGGTGGCCCGGTAGACGGTGTTGAGGTCGCGGACCAGATCGCGCACGCCCCGGTGGTCACCCGCCGAGTGGTAGCCGTCGTCGAGCAGCCACCACTCCGGCCCGTGCTCCACCGACCACTCGGCCCCCTGCGCGAACTCCTGCCCCATGAACAGCAGCTGCTTGCCGGGGTGGCCCCACATGAAGCCGAGGTAGGCGCGGGTGGTGGCACGACGCTGCCACCAGTCGCCCGGCGCCTTCGACACCAGCGCCTGCTTGCCGTGCACGACCTCGTCGTGGGAGATCGGCAGGACGTAGTTCTCGCTGTAGGCGTACACCATCGAGAAGGTCAGCTCGTGGTGGTGGTACTTGCGGTGCACCGGCTCATGGCTCAGGTACTCCAGCGAGTCGTGCATCCAGCCCATGTTCCACTTCAGCCCGAAACCGAGCCCGCCGGAGTCGGTCGGCCGGGTCACGCCGCCCCAGGCGGTGGACTCCTCCGCGATGGTGACCACGCCGGGAGCACGCCGGTACACGGTCGCGTTCATCTCCTGCAGGAACGCCATGGCCGCCAGGTCCTCCCGGCCGCCGTAGGCGTTGGGCTCCCACTGGCCGTCCTCGCGCGAGTAGTCCAGGTAGAGCATCGAGGCCACCGCGTCCACCCGCAGCCCGTCGATGTGGAACTCCTCGCACCAGTACACCGCGTTCGCCACGAGGAAGTTGCGCACCTCGGTGCGGGCGAAGTCGAACTCGTACGTCCCCCAGTCCGGATGCTCGGCACGCCGCCCGTCCCCGGGCTCGTACAGCGGGTCCCCGTCGAACCGGGCCAGCGCCCAGTCGTCCTTCGGGAAGTGCGCCGGCACCCAGTCCATGATCACGCCGATGCCGGCCCGGTGGCAGGCGTCGACGAAGAACCGGAAGTCGTCCGGGGAACCCAGCCGCGCGGTCGGCGCGTAGAAGCCGGTGACCTGGTAGCCCCACGAGCCGTGGAAGGGGTGCTCGGCGACCGGCATCAGCTCGACGTGCGTGAAGCCGAGGTCCTTGACGTACGCCGGGAGTTCCTCGGCGAGCTGCCGGTAGGTCAGCCCCGGACGCCAGGACGGCAGATGCACCTCGTACACCGACATGGGCGCCTCGTGCACCGGCGTGTCGGCGCGGTGTGTCATCCACTCGGCGTCGGCCCACTCATAGTGCGAGGCCGTCACGATCGACGCCGTGTTCGGCGGCTCCTCTGTACGGCGGGCCATCGGGTCGGCCTTGAGGAAGCGGTGCCCGTACCGGGAGTGGATCTCGAACTTGTACGCGGTGCCCTCGCCGACGCCCGGCAGGAACAGCTCCCACACCCCGGACGCGCCCAGCGAGCGCATCGGGAACTGCGTCCCGTCCCAGTGGGTGAAGTCCGTGGCGACCCGCACGCCCTGGGCGTTCGGCGCCCACACCGTGAACCGGGTGCCGGTCACGCCCTCGTGGGTCATGGGCTCGGCGCCGAGCGCCTGCCACAGCTGCTCGTGCCGGCCCTCGCGGATCAGGTGCAGGTCGAGCTCGCCGAGCGCGGGCAGGAAGCGGTACGGGTCGTGCGTCTCCTGCTCGCCGCCCTCGTACACCACGTGCAGGGTGTACGAGGGGATCGCCTCCAGCGGCAGCACGCCGGAGAAGAGGCCGCCGCCCTCCGAGACGAGGGCCGTACGCCGTCCGTCGATCACGACGCTCACGGAGCGGGCGAAGGGGCGCAACGCCCGGAACACGATCCCGCCGGGGACCGGGTGGGCGCCGAGCAGTGCGTGCGGATCGTGGTGGGCGCCCGCCAGCAGACGCCCGCGGTCCTCCGGGCTCAGGGCGGGCGCGGTCGCGCTCGGGACCGGGCCGGACGGCTCCGGGATTGAGGTGTCTCGCAGGGCCACGGCTCAGTCTCCTCTCACAGCGAGGCGCTCGATCGCCGCCATCGGTACAGGCAGCCAGTCGGGGCGGTGCCGTGCCTCGTACAGCACCTCGTACACGGCCCGGTCCGTCTCATAGGCCCGGAGCAGTCCGTGTTTCTTGCGCGGATCCCAGCCGGCGCGGGCGGCATAGCCCGCGCAGTAGGCCTCGCGGCAGCGCCGCGCCCACTCCGGGCGCCAGGGGCGGCGCTGCCGGGCGGCGTAGTCGAAGGAGCGCAGCATCCCGGCGATGTCCCGCACGGGGGAGTGGGCGCTGCGCCGTTCGGAGAGCGGCCGGGACGGCTCGCCCTCGAAGTCGATGACGAACCACTCCCGCCCGGCCCGCAGCACCTGACCCAGGTGCAGGTCGCCGTGGATGCGCTGGGCGGGCGGCCCGGCATCGCAGGTGGTGAGGGCGGCGAACGCGGTTCGCAGGCCCGGCACGAACGGCTGGAGCGCGGGCACGCAGTGCGCGGCGGCGTCCAGCCGCTCGGTCATCGCCGTCGCCGTACGCCCGTTCTCCCCGGGCGCGCCGACCGGGAAGGCCGAGGCCAGCGCGAGGTGCACATCCGCCGTGGCCGCGCCGAGCGCCCGCGCCTGGACTGTGAAGTCGTCCCCGGCGGCCAGGGCGTGCAGCGCCAGCGTCCAGCCGTCGGAGGCGTCCCGCAGATACGGCTGGAGCACACCGAGGGTGGCCTTGAAGGGATGGTTCATCTGGAACCAGGCCACGGGCGCGGGAACGCGGTGGCAGCCCTGGCGGGCCAGCGCCCCGGGCACCTCCAGGTCCGGGTTCACACCCGGCTGGATGCGCCGGAAGATCTTCAGGATGTACTCGTCGCCGTACACCAGCGAGGAGTTGGACTGCTCGGCGTCGAGCAGCCGGGGCACCAGCCCGGCGGGCACCTGCTGGTCCGGGTCGCAGTCGAAGCGCAGCGGGCCCGCGGTGCCGGGCTGTCGTAGCCGGTCCAGGAGCAGCTGGGCCGAGCGGGGGTCGTGCAGCGCGTCGTAGACCGTCAGACCGGCCAGCGGCCCGTCCTGCACCTGCCCGATGAGCGCCCGGCCGAGGCGCGGTGACGGGTGTTCCCGTACGCCCAGCAGGAGCTGGTAGCAGTCACCGGCCGGGGGAGCACCGCCCGGCGACGGCACACCCGTGTGCCCGGCGTGCCCGGCGTGGACCAGCAGGTGCAGACAGCCCGGGAACAGCTCGGTCATCGACAGCAGGCCGAGCTCCGTGACGGGCCGGTCCTTGCCCGCGAACCAGCGCTGGCGGGGCAGCCAGTCCCGCAGCAGAGCGCCGAGCGACTCCATGGGCTCGGCCAGGCGCGTGAGGCTCGGGCGCAGGGATGCGGTCTTCGGCATGGTCACGCCTCCTTGTCCCGGCGCGTGCTCACAGTCGCCGGCCGATGCGGGATGCGACTCGGGTGAGCCGGAACCAGTAGAAGCCGTGACCCCCGAGGGTCAGCAGATACGGCAGCTCGCCGATGGCAGGGAAGCGCACCCCGCCGAACAGCTCCACCGGGTGACGTCCGGCGAACTCGCGCAGATCGAGTTCGGTGGGCTGCGCGAACCGCGCGAAGTTGTTGACGCACAGCACCAGGTCGTCCTCGTACTCCCTGAGGAAGGCCAGCACCGCGGGGTTGGAGGAGGGCAGCTCGGTGTAGGTGCCGAGTCCGAAGGCGGGGTTCTGCTTGCGGATCTCGATCATGCGGTGGGTCCAGTGCAGCAGCGACGAAGGCGAGGACATCGAGGCCTCGACGTTGGTCACCTGGTGGCCGTAGACCGGGTCCATGATCGCGGGGAGGAAGAGGCGCCCCGGGTCGCAGGTGGAGAACCCGGCGTTGCGGTCCGGGGTCCACTGCATGGGGGTCCGGACGGCGTCCCGGTCGCCGAGCCAGATGTTGTCGCCCATGCCGATCTCGTCGCCGTAGTAGAGGATCGGCGAGCCGGGAAGGGCCAGCAGTAGAGCGGTGAACAGCTCGATGGTGTGCCGGTCGTTGTCGAGCAGGGGAGCAAGGCGCCTGCGGATGCCGATGTTGGCGCGCATGCGGGGGTCCTTGGCGTACTCGGCCCACATGTAGTCGCGCTCTTCGTCGGTGACCATCTCGAGCGTGAGCTCGTCGTGGTTGCGCAGGAACATGCCCCACTGGCAGTTCGAGGGGATGGCCGGTGTCTTGGCCAGGATCTCGGAGACCGGGTAGCGGGACTCGCGGCGAACGGCCATGAAGATGCGGGGCATGACCGGGAAGTGGAAGGCCATGTGGCACTCGTCGCCGCCGCTCGCGAAGTCGCCGAAGTAGTCGACGACGTCCTCGGGCCACTGGTTGGCCTCGGCGAGCAGCACCGTGTCCGGGTACTGCGTGTCGATCTCCTTGCGCACCCGCTTCAGGAAAGCGTGGGAGGCGGGCAGGTTCTCGCAGTTGGTGCCCTCGGCCGCGTAGAGATACGGCACCGCGTCCAGCCGGAAGCCGTCGATGCCCAGGTCCAGCCAGAACTTCAGCGCGGCCAGGATCTCCTCCTGGACGCGCGGGTTCTCGTAGTTGAGGTCGGGCTGGTGCGAGAAGAAGCGGTGGAAGAAGTACTGGCCGCGCACCGGGTCGAACGTCCAGTTCGAGGTCTCTGTGTCGACGAAGATGATCCGGGCGTCCGGATAGCCCTTGTCGTCGTCGGCCCACACGTAGTAGTCGCCGTAGGGCCCCTCGGGGTCCTTCCTCGACTCCTGGAACCACGCGTGCTCGTCGCTGGTGTGGTTCATGACGAAGTCGATGATCACGCGCATGCCGCGCTGGTGGGCGGCGTCGACGAACTCCACGAAGTCGGCGAGGTCACCGAACTCCGGCAGGACGGCCGTGTAGTCGGAGACGTCGTAGCCGCCGTCACGCAGGGGCGACTTGAAGAACGGCGGCAGCCACAGGCAGTCGACGCCGAGCCACTGGAGGTAGTCCAGCTTGGCGGTCAGGCCCTTCAGGTCTCCGACACCGTCGCCGTTGCTGTCCTGGAACGAGCGGACGAGCACCTCGTAGAAGACGGCGCGCTTGAACCACTCCGGGTCCCGGTCCCTGACGGGGGTGTCCTCGAAGGTGTCCAGCACGGGCTCGTTCACTGTCATGACGTTCCTGCCCCTCCGATCGCTTGCGCGGCGGGCGGTGACAGGACGTGGAAGACGTGCGCGGGAGCCCGCCCCGGCTCGAGACGCACGTAGTTGTTCCTGCTCCAGTGGTAGGTCTCGCCGGTGAGCTCGTCCCGTACGGGCACCGACTCGTGCCAGTCCAGGCCGAGTTGCGGCATGTCCAACGAGACCGTGGCTTCCTGGGTGTGGTGGGGGTCGAGGTTGGCGACCACCAGGACGACGTCGTCTCCCGTGCGCTTGCTGTACGCGATGAGGGAGTCGTTGTCGGTGTGGTGGAAGCGGAGATTCCTGAGCCGGCGCAGTGCCGGGTGTTCCCGGCGGATGGTGTTGAGCCTGGTCAGCAGCCGGGTGATGGTGCGTCCCTCGCGTTCGGCGGTGTCCCAGTCGCGGCGGGTGAGCTGGTACTTCTCCGA